>JAOTVB010000005.1 GCA_029863605.1 Myxococcales bacterium
ATGTCCCTTCCAGATCCACAGCGCGCGGAGGTGCATGCTGGCCGGGGATGGCTCGCCCCGGAGCCAGGCGATCGCGCCCTTCTTGAAGCGGACCCAGGTGCCGTCTGGATCGCCCGTCGTGAGCAGGGCGAGCGTATCGCTTATCCAGGGCTCGTGACCGACACAGGCGATCGTTTGCCCTTCGAGGCCGGCGAAGAAGGCAGGGTCGGGGGCGCGCGCCAAGCCTTCGGTCGAAATGAGCTCGCCGTCAGTCGCCGCTGCGAGGAGCTCGGCGGTCTGGACCGCGCGGGTCCATGGGCTGGTGTAGACGCGATCAAAACGGATGTCGCCGCGCTCGAGGCCTTCGACCATCTGCTCGAAGCGTCGCCGCCCAGTGTCGGTGAGCTGGCGGTCCGCGTCGGGGAGTCCTGCCCTCCTCTCTTCTGCAATCGCGTGGCGAATGAGAAACAAATCCATCGTCGATCACTCGAGCTCGAAACCATCGAGCCGGAACCCGATCGGCTTTAGTGATTTCTGCTCGCGCTCCAAGTCGGCGTGCACGAGCGGGTGGGCTTCGAGCCATTCTCGGTCGAAGGTGAGCAGCAGGCTGTTGTCGTCGGCCTCGAGCTTGGGGATGGGAACATTTTCCGGGTCGCGGTTGCGGTTGAGAAGCACCGACAGCCGCAGCAACACCGTGAGGCGCTTGGCGTCGAGCTGAAGCTCGGAGGGCAGCGCATCGAAGTAACCGCTCTCGAGCTTTCGACGGTGGCCGCGCACGAGGGTGGCGACGAGAAGCTGCTCGTCCCGAGAGAAACCAGACAAGTCGGACGACGCGACCAAGTACGACCCGTGCTTGTGATGACCGGTGTAGTTTACGGCGAGGCCGATCTCGTGGAGCTGAGCGGCCCAAATCAGAGCATGCGCGTCGTCCGGAGACTTCAAATCCCAGGCGTCGGCGACCTGGCCGAGGAGGCCGAGTGCGGTTTCTTGGACGCGATCGGCGTGCGCCTGGTCGATCGAGTAGCGCGTCGAAAGCATGTCGATGGTGCGGTCGCGGGGGTCTTCGTCGTGGATCCGGCCGACCATGTCGTAGATGAGGCCTTCGCGAAGCGCGGTGGGCGACACCCACATTTCGTCGATGGCGAGCCGGTCGAAGATGGCGCTCAGGATCGCGAGGCCGCCTGGGAACACCGTGCGCCGATCGGGATCGAGGCCGGGCAGGTCGAGTTGCTCCAACCGCCCCGCCGTGATCATCGCCTGCTCGAGCTTGGCGAGACCTTCGGCGGTGATGGTGCCGTGCGCCCAACCGGCTTCGCTCAAAATGTCCGCCACGGCGCGGATAGTGCCGGATGCCCCGATCGCTCTTTCCCAACCCCTCTTTCGAAGCGCCGCTTTCACCGGCTGAAGCTCGAGGCTCGCAGCGAGCTTGGCGTTGTTCATGCGCTTGCGGCTAATCTTGCCGTCGCTGAAGAACTGCTTGGTGAACCCCACGCAACCCATGTAGAGGCTGTGGACCGCAACGGCGTCGAAGCTGTCCCCGATGATGCATTCGGTGCTGCCGCCCCCGATGTCGACGACGAGACGGCGTGCGGGTGCGCCGGCAACGCCATGCGAGACGCCGAGGTAGATGAGCCGAGCCTCCTCGCGGCCGGGAATAATCTCGATCTGATGGCCGAGCGCATCGCTGGCCGCGTGCAGGAAGGGGCGGGATTTCTTTGCTTTTCGTAGGGTGTTGGTCCCGACTGCGCGCACCTGCTCGGCACCGAAATCGCGGAGCCGCTGTCCGAACCGACCCAGTGCTTCGAGCGCGCGGGCCTGGGATGGCTCGTCGAGCGAGCCGTCGTCTTGGAGACCGGCGGCGAGGCGCACGGGCTCCCGGATCCGGTCGACGATCTGCAGAGTGTCGTGGTCGAGCCGCGCGATCACCATGTGAAAGCTGTTTGACCCGAGGTCGACGGCGGCGAGCGACTCCATAGGTGACCCGCGTATACTCTACCTTAGTTTGCTGCGGAGGCTGCGGCTTTTCGGAGCCATTCGCCGGTCGGTTCATCAGCGGGGAAGTACGACTCGATGCGTAGCTCTTGCGCAGTAACGTCCATCGGTGTGCCGAGGGTCGTGAGCGTCGTAAAAAACTCGAGCTCGATTTCATTCTTTTTGAGCTTCACGGTGATGCAGACTTCGGGCGTCGCAGCCAGGTCGACTTCGCGCAGGCGCGATGACACACCGGGATAGGCGAGCAACGCATCCATGAGCTTGCGACTCTCGCTGGTCTCGAGCTCGACGATCGACTCTCGGTACAGGCGGTCAAGCAAGATGCCAGCGACTTCCTCCCAGTTGGCGACGCAGGGGCGCACCCCTCCCGGATGGAACAACGAATGCATTACATTCCGCGTGACAATCGGATCGACGGGCGGTGTTTCGAAGAGCAGCGAGAACAAACGCGCGAAAGCGTTGTTCATGTTGACGAGGTCCCAAGTGCGGGTGAGCACGATCGCAGGGTACGGCTCGTGGTGGGCGAGGATAGTGTCGAAGGCATGACGCACTGGCAGCATCTCGGGCGCACCGAGGTGGCTCTCGCGATAGACGGGAGCGAAGCCAGCAGCCGAAAGGAGTGAGTTGCGCTCGCGCAACGGAAGGTCGAGCGCGCTCGCGAGGATGAGGACCATTTCTCGACTAGGCGAGGACTTGCCGTTTTCGACGTAGCTGATGTGGCGGGTGGAAACTTCGGACTCGATGGCGAGCTGCTGCTGGCTCATGCGGCGCGCGGTGCGCCACTGGCGAAGCAACGGGCCGAAGCCGGCGGGAGCAACGGACGCGGACGACATAGGGAGAGTCTACCGCCTGCTTTCATGCTGCCCATGACCTCTGAGGTAATGGCCCGGGGTCAAGGCGGGCCCCAGGCTGGGCGTCACAAGGAGGTCGCCATGAAATTACGACTCTTTTCCCTGGTAACGGTATTTGCGGTGTTTGCGGTCTATTCGACGATGGTCGTGCTCGTCCACGGCTACACCGGGTTCATGGACCTTGCGATGAGCGGGGCCTGGGCGACGCAGGTCTTCATCGATCTCTGCATTGCCCTCATCCTCTTCGCATTCTGGATGTTCGGGGACGCGAAAGCGCGCGGCATCCCCGCCTGGCCGTACCTGATCGCGATCCTGACCGCCGGCTCGGTCGGCGCGCTCGCCTACCTCATCCACCGCACCCTCCGCGACCCCAACCGAGCCCCCACTCCCCGCACCGCCAACGTGTGAAAGGCTTGTCGCCTCTTAGCGCTCTATGTAACCGATGGCTTCTAGGTGGGCGGCTACGTCTTCGTCGAGTTCTACGGAGTCGGCGGAGATCGCATCTTCGTGGGCGATGGCGCGCTGCTTGACCAATGTCTTGGTGGTAGCGACGACGGCGTCGGTTTGAGCGTTCGCGAGGTTCTCGGTTTCGCCGGGGTCGAGGTCGACGCGGTAGAGCTCGAGAGGCCTGAGGCCGCGCGGGTTTTCCGGATTGGCGGTGATGAGCTTGTACTCGTCGGTGCCGCGCAGCTCGCGTACCGATTCGAGGACATTGCCCTCGTGACTCTCCTCGGCGTAGATCACATCGGTGCCGGCAAATGCGTCGCCCCCTTGCACGCCCTCAGGCACCTTGGCATCGATGAGGCCCAGCACCGTCGGCATCAAGTCGATGCTTTGCACCCAGTGCCGCACCACCGTCCCGCCACGCTTGCTCTGCGGAAGCTTGATGAACAACGGGACGTGCACCTGCTCGTCGTAAAGCGTGGTGCCGTGCCAGAACCCCCCGTGGTCGTCGAACTCCTCGCCGTGGTCGCTGGTGATGACGATCGTGAGGTTGTCATAAAGGCCCCGCTCCTCGAGGGCGTCGAGGAGCTTTCCGAGCTCGGTGTCCCAGTAGCTGATTTCCCCGTCGTAAAGCGCGCGTAGGGTCGGAGCCTCGGACGGGTCGGGCTTTTGATGCGCCGCGCGCGCATAGCCGCTTCCATCGTAAGGATGCACGAAATACGGATCGTGTGGATCCATGTAGCCGACGAAAAGAAACCAGGGAGCGACGGCCTCCGCGTCGATCCAACCGAGCAATGCACGATTGACGGTTTTGGCATCTTGGTATGCGGTGCCCGGCAGCACATCGCCTTTGGCCGCCCGGAAGCGTTCGATGCGTTGGCGTATGAACTGCATCAACAAGAGCTTTGCACTGGCATCATCCGCGCCGAGAACGAACGTGGGCTCGAGATAGTAATAGTCGTCGAAGCCTTGTTGGAAGTTGAAGTAGGGCGCGACATTGAAATTGGTAGCGTAACCGGCCGTGCGATAACCCTGGGGCTTCAGCGCTTCAGGCAGCGTCGTGAGCGAGCTCGGGAGAGCATCGCTCTTGGCCATGACACCGTGGCTCGAGGGAAGTCGCCCCGTCAGGATCGAAGCGAAGCTCGGGCGGGTCCAACTAGAATTGGTGAACGCTTGGTCGAAGCGCACCGCGTCGCCGGCCAAGCGATCGAGATTCGGTGTCGAGCCCGCGTCGTACCCATAGGCGGGCAAGTGGTCCGCCCGCAGGGTGTCGACCACGATGAACAAGATGTTGTCGGCGGTGCCGGCGTGTGGCGCGGCATCCCCGGTCGTTCCGGCACGAGAAATGCGATCGCCCACGCCGATGTTGGCGACCAGCCCGAGCCCGACCAACGCCAACAACGCGACGGCCGTCGGCGCCTCAACCAGCCGCGCGAACGGGCCCCGTTGCACGAGCGAGCGAATGCCCCGCGCGAGGATGGCGGTCACCCCCGACACCACGAACGCGCAGCCGAGCAAGACTGCCAGTCCGATCGCGCTCTTCCAAACGAGCTCTTCATGAAAGAAGTCGCGTCGAATGCGAAAGGCGCCGAGCGCCAACACGAAGAGCCCGAAAATCGCGGCGACGAAGTATCCAAAGGCCTCTCTTTCGGGAAGGGCGTAGCGTTTCATCCACCGACCACTGAGCGCCGTGGCAAACCCGAGGCCCGCGCCAAACACCGCGCAGAACACGCCGTAGGCGAAAGGCCCGTAGAGAAACACGCGAGCGCCCGTTGCGCCCGCCGACGAAAACGAGATCGCAAACGCCTCGGCGAGCCCGATTAGCAACCCGGCAAGAACGCCCGCGCTGAGCCCAACCCAAAGCCCTCGCCACGGCTTCGGCCAGGCCTCGGGTGGCGCCTTGTCGATCGCTTCGGTCGCGAGCTTTTCGCGGTCCGGGTCTTCGACGCGGATCTTGGGATCGTAGCCCGACTTTCGCACGAGAAAGATCACACCGCCAAAGGCTGACACGAACATCTCACACGCGAAGCCGAGGGTCGGGATGAGCACGGCGACCGCAAGCGGCAAACCCACCGCAGGCGATGTGTAAAGCGCAACCGCCGCCGCCTCGCGAAGCCCGATGCCGTTGATCGATGCTGGAATCAAGGTGGCCAAGATCTGAAGCGACGATGCAAAGAACACCTCGCCGAGGCTCAGCTCGACCCCGAGTGCACGGGCCGCGCATACATAGATCAGATTATTGAAGGCATGCGTTCCGACGCCGAGCGCAGCCGCTTGCAGAAGCAATCCAGCCTTGCCGCGGTAAGCCGCGACGGCGTCGATCAGCGTCTGAATGCGCGCGCGAATCCCGTCCGGGACGAAGCGAGCAAAGAACAAAAACAGCTGGGGCTGTGCCAAGAACACGAGGCCGACGACGATGACCCCCAGGAAGACCGCGTTGACGAGCAACACCCCATCGGTGCCGATGAAGCGCATCCCGAAGATGCTTCCGAGCATCACGACGACCCCGAATGCGAGCTGCCCGAGAATCATCTCGACGCCGATGGTGGCGGTTGCACGAGCGGTCTTTCCGGTGTGCTTGGCGACGTCGTAGATGCGCCAGCCGCCAAATCCCGTGAACCCGCCCGGCGTGAAGGCACCCCAAAACCGGGCGATCATGATCGAACCACCGAGAAAGCGCCACGGCGCGAAAATCCTCTGCCCTACGAGCAGGCGCTGCCACCGCACGGTGCTGAACCCGATGGCGATGAGCTGCATGCCGATCGCGGCGGCAACCCAACCCCAGTGCAAATCGCTCAGCCGACCGAGGAGATCCTCGGCCCCGTCACGCCGAATCACCTTGCGCAAGATGAAGGCCAGCATGCCCACCGAGAAGGCCAGCTTCAGCAGAAAGAACGCGATTTTCCTGGGACTCGAGCGCACATACCCCCCGTCCGGCTGCCGTAACCGGTGCACGCTAAAGGGTCAAATTGGCGACTCTTCCCTCGCCAGGAGGCGCTTAGTTGCGCCCTGCGGCCGTGGTTGGTAGCGACGCATCATGCGACATTCCGCCGCGATACGAACTGGGCTTTGGGCCGTGGTTTTCCTCCTGGCTTGTGAGAGCGAAAAGGCGACGCCTGCCGAAGCGCCTCCACCAGAAGCGCAGGGGTCCATCGCACCCGACAGCCCCGAGGAAAAGGCGGCCGCGAAACCTCCGACGACACAAGCACAAGCCTTGCCCGATGCCCTCCCGAATGGACTGCTCTTGGCGTACTCGCAGTTCGAGGTCGTCGATGGCAAGGCCACCGCGAAGCCCGGCCCGGCGCGCTTGGACCTCCTCACCCGCAAAGGAGGCAACTGGACGACCAAGGTGATCGAAGACCCCGATAGCAACGTGTTTCACAAAGCGATGCTTCTCAAACCCAAGGGCCAGGCGCCGGGTATCCTGACGCTCGGCGGCTCGAGCGCGGCGGTGAAGCTCTGGCGCGCGACGAAGGGCAAGCTCGCGCCAACCACGCTTTGGCATGCGGAGTTCGGTGGCAAGTTCAACCGGATGCGCGATGCGGAGGTGGCTGACCTCTACGGAGACGGCACGCCCGACATCGCGGTGGCGACCCACGATCAGGGTGTCGTCGCGATCCTCCGACAACGCCCGAACGCCGACTGGCAAGTGGCGCAGATCGACGAGGAGAAGGACACCTTCGTGCACGAGATCGAGATCGGGGATCTCGACGGCGACGGCGTGCTCGAGGTGTATGCCACACCGAGCGACCCCAATAAACTCGATGCTGAAGCGCAACACGGCGAGGTCGTCCGCTACGTTCCGAAGAAGAAACAAGGCCGTGCGGTGGTGGCGGACCTCGGCAACCGACACGCGAAAGAGATCTACGTAGGTGACGTCGATGGCGATGGCACCGACGAACTCTACGTCGCCGTCGAAGCGTTCACCAAAGGACGCGGCGCCGACCTCGAGATCATCGAGCCTGTCGAGATTCGCCGTTACGACGCCGGCACCACGCCCGACGCCAAAGTTGTTATTGCCACGATTCCTGATCGGCTTTCGCGTTTCTTGACGGTGGGTGACGTCGACGGGGACGGGAAAAACGAAATGGTGGTCGCGTCGTTCAGCAAGGGGCTGTGGCTGCTCCGCCCCGGCAAGGATCCGAAATCCGAGTGGGGCATCGAGAGCATAGACCGCGACTCGGGCGGGTTTGAGCACGCGGCGCTTCTCACGGATCTCGATGGCGACGGCACCGACGAGCTCTACGTCGCAGCCGACAACCAAGGCGAGCTTCGGCGGTACGTGTGGGTGCGCGGTCGGCCGAAGCGCGAAGTGATTCAGAGGCGGGAGGTCGCGATGTCGAAGATCACCTGGAACATCATGCCGATCCCGGTCGACGCCGTTGCCATTCCGTAGCGGCTAGTGCTCTTGGAGCCGCGGAAGCAACTCCGCGAAGTTGCAAGGGCGGAAGCGAATGTCGAATTGATAGCGAAGGATGCCATCCCAGGCGTCTTTGCACGCGCCCGTGGACCCCGGAAGCGCAAACATGTACGTGCCCCGTGCCACTCCCGCGACCGCGCGCGACTGGATCGCCGAAGTCCCGATGTGCTCGTAGCTCAACATTCGAAAGAGCTCGCCGAAGCCTGGAATCGACTTTTCCCACACCGCTTCGAACGCTTCGGGTGTCACATCGCGCCCGGTCACCCCGGTACCGCCCGTGGCAAGCACCACTTCGACGTTGGGCTCGTTGATCCAGCGGCGGAGCTGAACCTCGATGCGCTTGCGGTCATCGGGAATGATGACCTTGTCCATGACATGATGACCGGCCTCGAGCGCGCGTTCCACCAACAGCGCGCCGGACTTGTCGGTCTCCTCGGTGCGCGTGTCGGATACCGTCATGACGGCGATGCGAAGCCCCTTGAAGGGAATCGATTCGTCGAAGCTCGGACCGGACATTCTACCCCCCAATCTCCTTGTTCAACGCCGCAGCAAGCTTGGCGGCTTCCTGTGGGTCGACCTTCCCCGCCGGCCATTCGATGCCGAGCCCCTGATCGACGCTTGGCTTGGGAATGATGTGAAAGTGCACGTGAAACACGGCCTGGTGAGCCATCGGGCCGTTGTTTTGTAGCACGTTGAACTGCTCGACCCCCGTGACGGCCTTGATCGCCCTGCAGAGGCGGGGGAGCACGCGCCCGATCGCGGCAGAGGCATCGTCGGACAGCTCGTCGAGGGTGGGGGCCGGCTCCTTTGGAATGACCAACGTATGGCCGTAGCTCAAAGGCCCAATATCGAGAAAAGCGAGCAAGTGCTCGTCTTCGTAGACCTTGTGGCAGGGGATGTCCCCGCGGAGGATCTTGGTGAAAATCGTGTCCGCCATGGCGCTGAGCTTATACGGTCGAACCGGAGACGCCTAGACCCTAAGGCTTTACGGACGGCGCCTATAGCTCTACGGTCCGCGGCATGAAAAACCTGGCTTCTCTCCTTGTTCTGGCCCTCCCCCTGACCTTGGCCTGCGGCGGCGACGAAAGCACCGGCGGGGCAGGTGGCACAGCGGGCGCGGGTGGCGCAGGCGGCACCGGGTCGGTCTTTTCGGCCGACCCGCCCCTCGTCCTCGATGAAGACGAGCGACCCGCGATGGTGGCGATCCCGTCCGATTACGACCCGGAGACTTCGTATCCACTGGTGATCGTTCTCCATGGGTTTGGAGTGACGGGTGCCATCCAAGCAGGCTTTTGGAGGATGTTCGACGCGATCGACGAAAAGCAGTTCGTGATGGTGTACCCGGACGGCATCGACGCCTCATGGAATGCGACCGAGGCCTGCTGTGACCCGACCGGTGAGGTCGACGATGTCGGCTACGTCAGCGGTCTCATCGAAGAGGCGCAAGAGGTCTACAACATCGATGCGGATCGCGTGTATCTGATGGGTCATTCGAACGGCGGGTTCATGTCGTTTCGAATGGCATGTGAGCGGTCGGACCTGATCACGGCAATTGTCAGCCTGGCGGGCTCGACCTTCGACGACCCGGCCGACTGCCAGCCGGCAACGCTCCCTGTCAGTGTGCTCGCCGTCCACAGCACCAACGATGGTACGATCTTTTACGATGGCGGTACGACAGTGTTCGGAGGGGATTACCCGGGCGCGGTCGAGACAGTGGAACGATTCGCCGCCCAGGCCGGATGCGACGTCGGCTCTACGACCATGCTCGAAAGCATCGATCTGACCAATGACTACGACGGCGCGGAAACCGAACGAGTCGCGTATACGACCGGATGCGACGCCGGGCTCGACGCGGAGCTCTGGACCCTCCTTCCGCTAGAGTGCGCCGCAACCGCATGCAACCCGCACATCCCGGTGTTCACGGAGGTTTGGGCGGACGTCACGACCGACTGGTTGTTCCGCCACAGCCGCTAGCGACTCGCAGCTTTCCGGCTACCCCGTCGGCACCGCGCCCACCTTCGCTTGCCTCGACCAGTAGAGGCGCGTGAGGAGAGGCAAGCGTCTCGTGTCAACCTCCCGAGTGCGAGCTAGCCAGTCGTCGATGTGCGCGCGATGCTCGTGCCACACTTCTTCGGGGTCGACACGAGGCTCGAGACAGGCCGCTTGAAAGTGCTCGCGATCGTCGGCAAAGGTGACGCGGCGACGCTGGTAATCGGCGAGCACCGCACGGTGCAGGCGTTCGTGTGCCCACCAGATTTCACGGTCATCAAAGCTCGCCTCCGCGATGGGGCGCGGCGCGAAGAGTTGCGGGCGAAACGGGGCGGGCTTGAAGACGCTCAGGCATGGCGATGAGGTGCCGGTCGCCCATACCGTCGCCCCGCCTTGGTCGAGGCGCGCGATCATCGACGACGTGGTCTGCGCAGCCGTCATCGTGGGCAACCAAGAGGCATGCGCGCACGGCGATTCGCTTCGCCATGCTCTCCCGGGCGTTTTGTCGCCGTGGTCGGTGAGGGCTCGAATGAAGTGACGCGGCAACGGTTCGAGGATGCCCGAGAGCGAACGAGCCGTGCAGGCGCGGCGTACCTTTGCCCCGGCCAACGCAGTGATGGCTCGATCGGAAAATGCGCGCGCAAAGCCGAAGCCCTCGCCGGGGCGCACCCAACCTCGATCTTTTGCAAATCGGTAGGCGCGATCGTGGATGCGGTCGAAGTCGTCCTCGATCGAGAGCGCGTTCGAGATCGTCGCGACACCCTGAACGCGCTTGGCTGCCCAATACTCTCCGGCGGTTTCGAATACCCAGGCCGTCTCTGCATCCGCTACGAGGAAGGAGCTGTGATAACGAAACGACCGATGCCGATGCCCCATCCGGCCACCTTGTGGAAAGCCTTCGGTGAGCTCGATGAGTTGCTCGAGCGCATCGTCGGCCGTCCGTGATGTCGCCAAAGCGACCCGCTGAAAGTCCATCCCGGAGTAGCCGCTCTTCGGGACTCTCACTCTGGTGAACACCGCTTCGTTGCCGATGGCAACCCCGTGCTCGTTGACCCCCATCTCGCAACCCCACATCCAGGCGGGGCGACTGACCAGCACGCGCGCATGACCGTGAGCCTCTGGTAACCCCTCGGGGATTCCTTCGGCGTTTGCGTTGGCTTCATGGCACTCGAGGAACTGCGCTTCGCTCGGCTCGCGGTCGCTGTTTTTGGCGAACCAAACCGGCCCTTCGTCGGGGACGACGACCACAGTGTCACACACGGTTCAACACCTCGCGTTCGTTTCGAAAACCTACCACGGACCCTGCTCTCAACACGAGGGGCCAAGATCCCGTATACTCCGCGCCCATGAATATTCGACTTTGCTCGCATATGCTCGCTCTTCCCCTCGCTCTGGGCTGCGGAACCTCTTCCGGCGACGCCAATGGGGCCGGTGGGTCGGGCGGCGCGACTTCCCCGCGAATTCTAGCAGCGCCCATCGACGAAGGCCGGACCGTCGGGGGGCGAGACTATCTGCTCTATGTGCCGTCCGGCATCGACCTCAACGAGCCGACGCCGCTGGTGATGAGCTTTCACGGCTCGACCCCCGGCGAGCTGAGCGCCTCCACGTTGCAGCAAGGACTCACTGCCGCAAATGACCACGCGCAGGAGCACGGCTACATCGTCGTCTACCCACAGGGTCGGATGCTCGGTGACCGGCAAGGGTGGGAGACCGACCCCGAAAGCCCCGACATCGCGTTCATCGATGAAATGCTCGCAGAGCTCGATGAAGAGTTCGGCCTCGACGAAAGGCGGATTTTCTCTGCAGGGATTTCGAACGGCGCCGCGTTCTCGTACACGTTGGCGTGCAGCCGCGGCGACGTGATCGCCGCGATCGGCCCGGTTGCGGGAAGCCTGCCCATGGACTGCCCACTGATCCGCGGTGTTCCGGCCATCGTGTACTACGGTACCGAGGATCAGAGTTTTGCGAACGGACAAACGAGCGCGCTCGCCTGGTCGCAGCGCAACGGCTGCTCAGACGAAACCGAAGAGACATTTCAAAACGGCGACAGCACCTGCGACGCCTGGACCGCGTGCCAGGACGGAAGCGATGTCGAGTTCTGCACGGTCGACGGCGGCGGACACACCTGGCCTGGCAGCCCCTTCGCCGACATCTTCGAGATGTTTGGCGAAGGCAAGACCACCATGGACCTAGAGGCCACCGACCACATGTGGCGCTTCTTCGAACAACACCCGATGCCCTAGCAGGTTAGTACATCTCGCGGCGCTTGGCGTTGGGGTCAGTTTGCGGGGGTCGTCGGTAAGCGCCCGTCGCCTTCGTGACGAGCGTGTGTGCCTTACACGCAGCTGGCTTGTCATCGAGATAGAGGACCGGACATCGACCGATCTCGACGACTTCCATCCCGAACTCTCGAGCCTTGGCGACCGCGTCGCGATGCCCGGTCATGAACGAGAACCAAACGCGTTTGCAGCCGGCCTGATGGGCAAGATCCACTGCAGCGGAGGCGGTCGTCGGACGCGCCCAGATCACCGCAAGGTCGCCTCGGTCATCCGGAAGCTCTTCAACCGAATGATAAACTTTGCCGCCCTTGGTCGGGCCCCGTGATGCGGGAAGGTCGCCCATGTCGAGGCAGTAGAACTTCTTGCCGGTGTTTGTGTACACGCTGTACGACATGCCGGGGAAGCGATCCTCGGAGGAGTTACCGATCAACACGAGGGGCGCAGGGTCGTTGATGACACGTTCGAGGGGATGCATGAGTACCTCCGGGAGTTGGTGCAGAGGACGCTAGCACGTGCCCAAAAGGGGGACAGGCCCCTTTTTCGGCTACCCGGTGTGGAACTGGTAGCGCGCGCCCATTCTCGGCGCTTCGAACTTCGGGAACTTCACGTCTTCGACGACGCTCAAGATGCACGACCGAAAGCGCCTGCTTCCCGGCGAAACCGTGGCCCCTTGAACCGAGCCGTCGCCGAGGATCGCGATGTCGATGGTCACCGTGTCGAGCTTGCCGCCTCGCTTGTACTCACGCACGACGCACTCGCGGTACATCTCGTCGAGGTGGCGGTCCATCTCTGCCACCACTTGCTCATCGCTGAGCTGCTTCTCCGGGCACCCCTTGGTGACATCTCCCATCGAGACGGGTTGCTGCATCGCCTCGTCATAGGCGATGAGCATCGCCTGCGTGCTGCCAACGGTCGGCTGGGTCGCGGACGAGCTGCTCGAGCCGCACCCGATCGACGCGGCCAGTAGGCCCCCCAGCACGACCGACAGAACTCTGCGGTGTGATTCCATGCCCCCAAAATAGCGAGCCGGGGACGGGACCCCCAAATCGGCTGGCGAGAAGACCACGGCGCCCGGTCGATTCTGATACGATCCGGGCGTGATTCGGCGCGTGACCGCTCGGCCCGGCCTGATGCTCCTGATGGGCGTCTCATGTGCGACCTGGGCCGGTTGTAACCTCGGCTCGAAACCCGAGGCGGCTCCTCCAACGCCCCCGCTTGTTCAATCGCCTGCCGAGCCGGCTCCGCAGCCGATCGCCGAACGACGGGTCGAACCGCCGCCTGCGGATCCGAACGCATGGCTTCGCGAAGTCGAAAAGGACCCGATCGCCGCGCTCAAGAAGCTCGACCCGGGTGCGCTCCAGCCAAAGCGGACGCGGCCGTCGAACGACACCGAGCCCCAAGAACCGATGCCCGAGTTTCGGCCCGGCCCTGCGATTGCAAAGCACAACCCGGACGCTCCCCTTCGAGGGTGGCCGCCGGTCGTGGGTCGCCCGTATCCCGAGATCGCCCTCATCGACCAAAGCGGTCGCGTCACCTCGCTGAGCGAGTTTCGCGGCAAGGTCGTGCTCGTCGAGCTCGTTGGGTTGACCTGCCGCGCTTGTCACGCTTTCGCGGGTGGAAACGAACCGTCGATCGGCCTCTTTCGCGGAATCGCCCCGCAAGACGGGCTCGGCTCGATCGAAAAGTACTCGCGCCAGTATGCGAAGCTCTCGCTCGACCACCCGGACATCGTCTTCGTTCAGCTCGCCCTGTACGGGATGGATGGACAAAGCCCACCCACCCTCGACGACGTCAAAGCCTGGGCGCGCCACTTCGGCATGGACCGCTACCGCAACGAAATCGTCTTGGTCGGCGATGCGCGCTTCATCAACCCGGAGACCCGCCGGCTGATCCCAGGCTTCCACTTGATCGACCGCCAAGGCATCCTGCGCGCCATCCACAGCAACGACCCGCGCCACGACAATCTATGGTCGTCGTTGTTACCAACGATGGGCGAGCTCGCGAACACCCGTTAGAACACGAAGCGCGCGCACCTACGACGCGACTGACAAAAGGGCTTCCGCCGGACCGATGAGGCGCTGTCCCATCATGAACGAGGCGTAACGGGGGAACTGGACGAGGGCGCCGGTCTGTTCGGCTAAGGCGATGGCGTCACCGAGGGGGCGGTTGGCCATCAGCATCGATCGGATTTCGTCGGTGAGGCGCATGGACTCGATCACCGCAACGCGCCCCAGCAAGCCGGTCTGATCGCACGCATCACAGCCGGGTGCCCGAGGGAGCGGGACCGGACTTGCCGGATCGTAGAGCTTGCGAGCGATGAGCGAGTCCCGAAGTAACTCGGGAACATCGCCGGTGACGGTGCACCGTGGACAAAGGCGGCGCGCTAGTCGTTGGATCAGCACCAGCGCCATCGAATGGGCGATCACGGTGCGATTGCAGCCGAAGTTCTCGAAACGTTGGATGACGGCGCCCGCGTTGTTGGCGTGGATGGAGGTGAAGACGAGGTGGCCCGTCATCGCGGCCTCGAGCGCGAGCTGTGCCGTCTCCTCGTCACGGACCTCGCCAACCATCACCACGTCGGGGTCCTGACGGAGCATCGCACGCAGCACCTGGGCGAAGCCGAGCCCGATCGCGTGATGGACCTGGACTTGGGTGACGCCGTCGAGGCGATATTCGATCGGGTCTTCCACCGTGATGATGTTGGTATCTGGGCGGATCTTTTGTCGCTCGTGAAGAGCCGCGTAGAGGGTCGATGTCTTGCCGGAACCGGTCGGCCCGGCGACGACGATCGCCCCGTAAGGCCGCTGCAAGACGTCTCGCATCGCGGAGAGGGTCCCCTCCTCCACGAAGATCTGCTCCAACGGGCGCAGCATCGCGGCAGCCTCGAACACGCGCATGACGAGCTTCTCACCCTCGCTCGCCGGCAAGGTCGATACGCGGAGGTCGACGTCACGCCGTCCCACCCTAACGCCGATACGCCCGTCCTGGGGGCGTCGTTTCTCCGCAATGTCGAGGCCCGCAAGAACTTTGAATCGAGCGATCAACGCTTTGGCAAGGTGCGCTTGAACGGTCTGCTCCCAATCCAACAGCATTCCGTTGACGCGAAAACGAACGCGCACACCTTCGCGCTCAGGCTCCAAATGGATGTCGCTCGCCCCCCGCTCGAGGCCCGTGGCCACCACCTCGGACGCCAGGGCCACGATTTGCTCCCCCGCGCTTTGAAGCGAGCGTTCCGAATCGCGTTTCGAGTCGGTTTCGTCAAAGACCACCGAGTTGGGGTCTAACCGCTGACCCCGGCGGGCGCGGTGTGCAAAGCCATGCAGTTTGAAGCGTCGCGTCGCTGCGATGAAGTCTTCGGTGGAAATCGCAACGACTTTGGGTTCAGCGTTGTGCAGCACACGCCGCAAGTCTCGGAGCGCCGCCTCGTTGAAGGGGTCGACCATGCCGATGGTGAGCACGCGGTCGCGAAGGTCGAGAGGGATCATCCGGTGCTGCTGGATAATCTGCACCGGCACGGTTTCGATCACTGCGTCCATGAGCTCGTACGACGAGACCCGCACAAAAGGAATGGTTTCGCCGGCACGGGTGAGCACCGAGGGGCGATCGCTGGTGACGGGGTGAACGGCAGAAGACGGGGGTGGGGGCGGACGACTGGTGCTCGTCTTGACCAACCGGTCGGCGAGTGATTCCGCGAGCGCCTGGGCAAACGCCGGGATCTTGCGACACAGCTGCTCCACCGCACTCCCACGCAACGTGAGCACTACGCACGGACTCTCCGCGACGACATCGTAAGGTTGCGGCTCATGCAACAGCGTCCCGAGCTCGCCGAAATGATCACCCACGCCGATCGTGAAGAGTGTCGTCCTCGATCCGGAAGCCGAATCGAGCATGCTCACCGATGCCTTGCCGTGCATCAAGATGCCGATGTCGTGCTCGTGGGAGCCGGCACGCACCAACGCTGTGCCCGAAGGCGCCTCGATGGCTTCGATGTGGGGCGCGACCTTCTGGGCGACCTCGGGGGGGCAGCCATGAAACAGTGACGAGCGACCCAAGAACTCCGCAATGGCGGTCGGCGTCAATGGACGGGCCCGTTCTATGGCATCACTCCGTGACTTTCACCATGACGACTCGGTCACGGTTGACGAAATGGGCGGCGCGGGCGTCGCGGACCTCGAAGAACCGATCGGAGCCATTCAAGAAGTCCTGCAACCGGCTGTTGGCCTGCGGAAGTAGGATCGAAACTTCGCCGACGAAAGTCCTGCCGTCGTCCAGAGTCAGGTCGATGGGCGTGCATCGATCCGTTGCGAGCTGGGCCTCCATGTCGGATCGACCGCCCATCTCCAGCTCGAGCGCAACCGTCATCCAAGCGATGGCAGCCTTGTTGATGAACCGCACGCTTCCATCGCCCGAGACGACCGTCAGAAAAGGCTCGTCGTTGAGCAGGAGCTCACTTGGTCGTTCTTGGCCCGCGTGCGATGCTGCCCTCGGATGCAGGAACACGGAGACCTCCTCCGGCTCGCCTCCGCAAAGCGCGATCTCGACGGAGACTTGGTGCTTCGGAATCCGATACGAGTCCGAGCGCGGGCTGGGTTGCGAGAGCATTCGGCGACGGTACTACGACCCGTTCCGCGCCTGCAATTCATTTAGATTCATCGTCGAAGCTGCCGTGGCGGCCGGCGCCGGCTTGGAAGCTCTGGGCGCCTGATACAGTTTCGCCGCTTTGGATGGTACTTAACCCGAGGGCGAGCTCGTTGCGCATCGCTTGCTCTCCGGTGAGCGACCACTGCTCGATCGCGGAGCGGCGGTCGTTCTGCATGCAAAGGCTGGGGTGGCGTGCGATTTCTTCGGCAAGCTGAACGGCTGTTTCGAGGGCCTTCCCGGGCGGGGTGACGCGATTGGCGAGGCCCATGTCGGCAGCTTCTTGGGCGGATACGGGACGACCCGTGAGGATTAGATCCATGGCGCGACTGTGACCTATCAAACGAGGCAGACGAATGGTGCCGAGGTCGATCAATGGCACGCCGAAGCGTCGACAGAAGACCCCCATCACCGCGTCTTCGGCCATGACCCGGAGGTCGCACCAGACGGCGAGCTCCAAGCCGCCCGCCACCGCGTGACCTTCGATCGCGGCGATGACAGGTTTTCGAAGCTGCATGCGGGTCGGGCCCATCGGGCCATCGGCTTCCGCGGAGAAGTCGCGCTGCTCACCGGCGGCGAGCGCTTTGAGATCGGCGCCGGCACAGAAGGAACCGCCCTCCCCGGTCAAGACGGCAACGTCTGCTTGGTCGTCATCATCAAAGCGACGAAACGCGTCGGCGAGTGCGTTGGCAGTTGGCGAGTCGACCGCGTTTCGCACCCCAGGCCGGTCGATCGTGACGATGGCGATGCGACCTCGGAGCTCGTAGCGAACGCTCATCGTGCTCAGCTCCGAAGGTGGTATTCGGTGCAGTAGAAGGTTTCGACTTTCTTCATGTCGAGAAAGCCTTTGATGTCGTTGGCGACCCGCAACATGTTCGGCACCATTTTGAGGGCGCCCCCAAAGAAGCGAGCGGGGTTCAAAAGGTCGCTCTTGGTGGGGCAAGCCTCGAGGACGATGCCATCGCAGGCGTCTGCTCCTGGTGTGATGTGCTCGCGGATCACATTGCGCTGGTAGTACCACAGGGGATGAATCTCGAGCGAGAGCGGCGTGTGGCCGCCGTGCCAACGCTCGAGGTACTCGTTGAAGTCGAGTCCGGGCTTCTTGTGCAGGACGGTCAGCAGAATCGGGCTCGGCGTCGGCTCTCCGTCTCTCCATGACTTGTCGTAAGCCACCGGATAGCTTTCTTCGACCTCGTAGCCCGAGAGCGCGCTCGCGGCACCGGACAGGGCCTCAGTGAAGCGCGCGGGATCACCTTGCTCGTCGTGGATGCAAAAAACCGCCGTGGGCCCGGTTTTGAACGGAAAGAGCGCGACCTTCGGCGGCGGCGCTTCGGTCAAGGTGAGCGACAGCTTCGAAGGGCTCAGGTCCAACAGCCGGTTGCTGACCTCCCCGCGCATCCGGTCGGCAAAAGCCGCGTGGCTTTCGCCCTTCCCACGAAGGACGTAAATCCATTTCCGGGCAGTCATTCGGCGGTTGTAGTCTTCATCCGTAGCGGGGGCAACGGGCTGCCCGTCGACCATTTCGATCGGCGCTTGAGCCTCGCGCTCTTCCGGTCTAGCCTCGCCTTCCGGAGGTTTTCATGAAGCGCACTTGGCTTATCCCGGCACTCGCGGTTTTCTTCTTTGGCTGTAGCGAAACCAGTGACCCGGACGGCACTGGGGGCGCCGGAGGTGGCGGCGGTACCGGCGGCATTGCCCCAATCACCTATCCACTCCTCGATTGCGACCCGCTGGTCCCAGATTTCTGCGGCTACCCGTTCCCCTCGAACGTCTACACAATTGAGGACTCGAGCACACCGACAGGCCGCCGCGTGTCGTTTGGGAGCGGGCTCATGCTCGGAAACGACCCAGCGCCCTGGAACAAGAGCGATGGCTTCTCCGCGGGGTCGCCGGTCATGACCTACCTGCCTGGCATCGCGCTTGGGCAGTTCGGCGGTCCCGAGAACATCGACGAGTCGCTGTCGGACACCTCGCCAAGCATTCTGCTCAATGCCGAGAGCGGCGAGCTCGTTCCGCATTTTGCCGAGATCGACATCCGCGCCCCGACTGCAGAGCAGCGCTCTACGATGATTCGGCCGGTGGTGCGCCTCCAAGACAACACTCGATACATCGTCGCCTTCCGCGGTCTGCGCAACGAAGCTGACGAGCCCATCGAGCCATCGGAGGGCTTCGTCGCCCTTCGCGACGGCACCTCGAGCGCCGATGATTCGATCGAAGCTCGACGGGCGCTCTACGACGATATCTTTACTCGCCTTGCCGATGAGGGCTGGGACCGAAGCGAGATCCAGATCGCCTGGGATTTCAACACCGCAAGTGATGCCAACAACACGGCCTGGCTCGTCCACATGCGCGATACGGCGTTCGCGCTCGTAGAAAGCGGGATCGAATACACGATCGACACGGTGGAGACAGAGTTTCCCGGCGACGAACCCAGACAAGTTGCGCTTCGCGAGAACATCGCGTTTCGGATCTTTGGGACGTTCCGGGCTCCGCTCTTCATGACCTCCGCGGGCGCTGGGTCGGTGTTAGTCTTTGGCGACGATGGGCTTCCCGCCATCAATGAGGCCACGCCCTGGGCGGATGTGCCTTTCGAGGTCATGATCCCGAAGAGCGCAACCGCCCAAAGCCCGGCAGCGATCATCGAGTATGGCCACGGGCTCCTCGGCGAGAAGGAACAGATTCACTCACCGGGCGATGGTCATTTCTCGACCTTCATGAACGAGTACAACTACGCGTTCTGCGCCACGGATCTGATTGGAATGTCCGACTCCGACTTCGAGACCATTGGGCTCACGCTCGCCGGTGGGAACATCTCGAACCTGCAAACGATGTTCGATCGGCTGCACCAGGGGTTTCTCAACTACGTGCTCCTGATGCGCATGATGAAGACCCAGTTTGCCAACGATCCAACCTACGGTCCGTACATCAAGGGAGACGAGGCCTATTACTACGGCATCAGTCAGGGCGGCATCATGGGCTCGGTGTTCATGGCGTTGAGTCCCGACGTCGAGCGCGGTGCGCTTGGGGTGATGGGACAGCCGTACAGCATGCTCCTGTTCCGGAGCGTCGACTTCAACCAGTTCCTCGATGTCATCAAGATGACGTACACCGATTTTCGCGAGCAGCAGTTCGTCGTATCGTTGTTTCAGATGCTCTGGGACCGGGTCGAGCCCAATGGCTACACCCACCACATCCGCGAGAACCCACTGCCCGCCACGAACACCAAGGAGGTGTTGACCCGGGTTGCCATCGGCGATCACCAGGTCACGACCTACGCGGGGCACATCATGGCTAGGACGCTCAATGCGCCCCACCTGACGACGGGCCTTCGCGAAATCTGGGGGCTCACGCCAGTGACATCGACCACGAGCGGCAGCTTCTACACCGAGTACGACTTTGGCGTCCCCGGGGAGCCGCTCTGCAATGTGCCGATGTCGCTCTGCGAGGACCCACACGAGTACCCCCGCCGGCGCGAGGCGGCCCGCAAGCAACTCGACGAGTTCCTTCGGAATGGCACCGGAACCAATCACTGCGCTCCGGGCGATGCAGATGTGCACCAGGCAACTGGCGCGGGTGTGTGCAGCTACCCAAGCTTGAGCGGCTGCACCATGGGCGAAACCCCAGAGGACACACAGGCTCTCTGCACGCCCGGGTCTCAGTGACCGAACTGCCCGGGTTTTAGCCGTTCACGAGCCCCTGGGGAACCATGGGACCAGCCCGCTCACTCGCTTCATGTGCTCGGCGTACTCGGGGCGTCGTTCGCAGCTGCGTCGGTCCATCCATGGGATCGACACCGTGACGAACATGAAAGTCATCGCGATCGGGCCGGCGATCGTCCAGTAGTTGGTCGGATCGGCGGCAAGGCCGAAGAGATACAAGCCCCACCAAAACGAGATCTCGCCGAAGTAGTTGGGGTGGCGCGAGTACTTCCAAAGCCCGGTCTCGAGGATCTCGCCTGGCTTCTTCACCTTCGCAAACGCCACCAGTTGTTGGTCGGCCACCATTTCGATGCTGATCGCCCCCGCGGTGATGACCAGCGCAACCACATCGAGCCACGAAAGCGGCTGGGTGCCGACGACGAGCGCGACCCAGGCGCCCGACAGCCCGAGAAACACTTGCGCCGTCGGGAAGAGATGAATCCCGAAGAGGTCGCTGAAGAACCAAAGCTTCCCCGTCTTCTCCTTCATGATTTCGTAGCGCCAGTCGCTGTGGTGAAGCCCGGGCCAGCTCCGAGCCCAGTTGTAGGTGAGCCGCACGCCCCACCAGGTCACCAAGAACAGGACCGCACCCGCGCGAATCGGCTGGATGCCAATTTCGGCGTGAAAGGCCCAGTAGAATACGATCACGACCGGGGCGACCGACCAATACGCGTCGTACATGCTCGAGCACTTGAGACCGCGCGAAAAGGCGAAAATGACTAGCGTCGCGGCCACGTCGGCGATCGCCACGGTCCACAACGGAGACACGTCCTTCGGCACCAAGGCGACGGTGATCCACGCCACGACGAAGGCCGCAGCGTAGCCACCGGCCACCCAACCAAACGACGCTTGGCGGCTCCAGCGCGGCGCGGTCATGTAACCGGCCTCAGCCGCTCAGGTTCTGATTCGCGAAGTCCCAGTTGATCAGCGAATCGAGGAACACTTTGATGTAGTCGGGACGCGCGTTGCGGTAGTCGATGTAATACGCGTGCTCCCAAACGTCGATTGTGAGAAGCGGCTTGGCGCTCGACGTGATTGGCGTCTCGGCGTCTTTGGTCTTCTGGACGACGAGCTTGTCGCCCTCGGCCACGAGCCAGGCCCAGCCGGAGCCGAACTGGGTCGCCGCAGCGTTCGAGAACTCCTCGCGGAACTTGTCGTAGCTACCGAAGCTGCCGTTGATCGCGTCCGCGATTGCACCGCTCGGCGGGCCGCCCCCGCCGGGCGCCATGCTGTTCCAGTAAAAGGTGTGGTTCCAGACCTGAGCCGCGTTGTTGAAGGTCGCCCCACCGGCGCGGATGATGTCCACCAGGGACTTGCTCGCAAGGTCGGTACCTTCGATCGCCGCGTTCAGCTTCTTGACATAGCCCGCGTGGTGTTTGCCGTAGTGGTACTCGATCGTCTCGGCGCTGATGTGCGGCGCCAGCGCATCTTGGGCCCACGGAAGGGCGGGCAGTTCGATCGCCATGTCTATCTCCCTCGTCGCTTGGGGGCTGTCTCCTCAGCCCAGGGGCCTGTTCTACGGTCCCCGTGATCGTTGATCAACCCCTAATGCTTCATGCCTCGATGTTCAGGCTAAGCTGGAGCGAGCGGGGGCGTGTCCTCGTTGTCCGTCTCGGGTCCGCTCATCGGAATGAGCTTGGCTTCGCCGTCCTGGACGGCCCACGCAGCGCCAAAGAACTGCTCGCCTTCCTCGAGGGCCACGCCCTCAACGAAAAACCAATCCGCTTGGGCTTTGTCCGCTTGAAGGTCAAGGACTAGGTACCCGCGGTTGAGATCCTCATCGAGGTACTGGATGTGCGGGCTGGCGCGCTTGAACGCTGCAGCGACGCCGCCGAGCTCAAAGGGTGAGGTAATCCCGGGGGCGACGAATTCGACTGCCACCGCGCCGTCTTGGGTTTCCGAATCGTAACTTCCATCGCCGACAGTCACATCGATCGCCCAGGAGGAATGCACATCGCCCGTAATCACCGCGACGTTGGAGATGGCGTTATCCCGCAGGAAGCTCATCAGCCGTCCGCGCGAGCCGGGATAGCCGGTCCACTGGTCTTGGTTTGCAACGAGGTCCGGGCCCAAGTTCCAGATACCCATGACTACTTGGTTGCCGAGGACTTTCCATTTGGCGGTGCTGTTCGAGAGCTCCTGCTGGAGCCAGGCCTCTTGCTCGGAGCCGAGGATGTCGTCGGGGAGCGAAGGATCATCGGGCGGGTACGCGGCTGCTGTAGACTGTTCCTCCCGGCCCTCGATGCGGGTGTCGAGCATGATGATGTCGGCGAGGTCCCCGTACTTCAACGTTCGGTAAAGTCGCCGGTTCGCATTTTCGCGAATGGGGATCCACTCGAAGAAGGCTTGACGCGCAGCGGCGATCCGGACTTCCCAAGGCCCCTCGTTGTCCGGCGGGTCCGGGTTGTGGTTCTCGGCGCCCCCCATCCACGAGTTGTTGGCCGACTCGTGGTCATCCCAAACCACGATGAACGGCTGCTGACGATGTAGCTCTCGGAGGTCTTCATCGCGCCGATACTGGCTGAAGCGCATTCGGTAGTCTTCGAGCGTGACGGTCTCGGTCGGCGGCTCGAGCATCCGAAGTTGTTCCTCGGGCTCCGGGAAGGTTCCGTTGCCGTACTCGTAGAAGTAGTCGCCGAGATGAATCACCGCGTCGAGATCGGCGCGCGCCGCCATGTGGCGATAGGCATGGAAATACCCGAAGCCGTAGTTCGAACAGGAGCACACCCCAAAGCGAAGTCGGCTCGCCTGATCGCCCATGGGTGCAAGCCGCGTCCGCCCGACCGGGCTTTGTCTCCCCTGCGCGAAGAAGCGGTAGTAGTATTCACGGCCCCAGATGAGACCCGCGACATCGACTTTGACGGTGTAGTCCACCGACGCATCGGTGGTCTGCGTTCCCTGAGCGGTACGCTCGGTGAATTCCGGGTCGAGAGACATCTCCCACCAGACTTCGATCTCGCCGTCGGCCTCCGGACTAACCCGCGTCCAGATGATGACGCCGTCGGGCAACGGGTCGCCGCTGGCCACACCGTGCTCGAACATCGTCGCGGGGCCGGGCGTGCCGGTAAACTCGTACTCGGGGAGCTCGGGAAGAGGCGGAAGGCCGCTGTCATCGCCGCAACTGCTCACCAACAGGGGGGTCAGGCCGGCTGCCCCCATCCCCTTGATCACGTCTCTACGACTGAATTTCATCGTTCCTCTTCCAGGCCGTTTCAGGGCGTTTCTCGCATACCAATGCCGGTTCCACGGTGACGGTGCTGTGACACCGATTGCGAACCGGTGAGGGAGACTATTCTCCCTCGGCAAAAAGTGCTACCGAATGGTTGAGAGGCTGAGCGAGTTTCATGTCGACCCACAAACCAGCAGCGATTCTCGATCCGACGCGCCGTCGGTTTCTCCAGAAGAGCTTTGTCGGCATGGGCTGGGTGCTGTCAGGCGGTGTGTTGACCCGCTGCGGCGGCAGCGAGGCGGTCTCCGTGAGCAACATCGGGGCGCTTGGGCCTTTGCAGGACCCCGACGAGAACGGCATTCGACTTCCGGAGGGCTTTACGAGCCGGGTCATCGCACGCTCTAGCGAGCTGGTCGGAGCCTCGGGACACCGGTGGCACCCCGCCCCCGATGGCGGCGCCGTCTTCACGACCGAGGATGGAGGATGGATCTACGTGTCCAACGCCGAGGTGCCCGCCGAGATCGGCGGCGGGGCGAGCGCCGTTCGGTTCTCCGCAGATGGCGAGATCGTCGATGCGTACTCGATTCTCAGCGGGACGAGCATCAACTGCGCCGGCGGTCCGACACCTTGGGGCACCTGGCTCTCCTGCGAGGAGAAGGACGACGGACGCGTCTGGGAGTGCGACCCGCTGGGGAACACCGCCGCGGCCGTGCGACCCGCACTCGGGGTATTCCAGCACGAGGCGGTCGCCATCGACCTCGACGGCCAAGTCGCCTACCTGACCGAAGACGTGGGTGACGGCGGCTTCTATCGGTTCTTGGCGGATGCAAATGCTGACCTAACCGCCGGGGAGCTACAGATTGCGGAAGTGGTCGGCGAAGGCCCCGAGGGCATCATCGAATGGCGAACGGTGCCCGACCCTTCGGCCAGCTCCACACCGACGCGCCGACAAGTCTCTTCGAGCACTGCTTTCGACGGCGGCGAGGGGATTTGGTACTACGGCGGCATCGTCTACTTCTCGACCAAAGGCGACAACCGGATTTGGGCTCACGAGACACGCAGCTCCGCTCTTTCGATCCTCTACGACGCCGCAACTTCGAGCACGCCGATCCTGACCGGCGTCGACAACGTCACGGTGTCGCCGGCCGGCGATGTGCTGGTGGCGGAGGACGGCGGCAACATGGAAATCGTCGCGATCGCCGCCGACGGCGCGATAGCTCCTCTCCTTCAGGTGACCGGACAGGACGAGTCCGAGATTACCGGCCCTGCGTTCGGACCCTCCCTCGACAGGCTCTACTTCAGCTCTCAGCGCGGGACCTTGGGGTTCATCACGGGCGTCGACGGGGTCACCTACGAGGTGAGCGGTCCGTTCTTCAGCTGAAGCCTGCTAGCCGAATGTTCTAGCAAGAAGGGCAAACGTCCCCACCGCTGCGCCGGCGAACGAGGTGACGTCGACCACGGCCGTCCCGAGGTCACGACGACGGAGCCATTGGAGCAGCGGCCACAGAGCGGCGACGATCGCGAGCTGACTGAGCTCGACCCCCACGTTGAACCCGAAGAGCGCCCCGACGAGCTGGGTGCGTGGCAGCTCTTGCTCTAAGAGAACGCTCGAGAAGCCGAGCCCGTGAACAAACCCAAAGAGGCACGCGATGACCCACCGCAGCCGTCCGGTACCGGCGAAGGTGTGAAGAAGGCCGAAGTAACAGGCCGTGAACAGAGCCAACCCCCAGAACGCGGAAAGCCCACCGGCCCACGCGCTCGCGACGAAGATGCCGAGCGCGGCCGAGATGACGAGCCTTCCCGCACGCGTGCGCTCTGCACCGGCATTTTCGAGCGCAACGACCAAGATCGACGCCGCGATGATCGCTTCGACCGCTCTCGGGTGCGGCACGACCGCGCCGAGCGAGGCCGCAGCCAGGGTGACGCTGTGGCCGACCGTGAAGCCCGTCACCAGCACGACCACCTCGCGGAGACGGAGCGCGATGACGATCAAGAGAAAGAGAAACGCAAGGTGGTCCCAGCCTGTGAGGATGTGCTCGACCCCGAGGCGTAGATACTCCGCGATGCCGGTTTCGTGGGCGCCTTCCGCAGAGGCGACCCGAGCCTTCGGCGAGGTGGACGAGAGGACCAAATCCATCGATGTATTCCCAACGATCGTCGCGAGATGGACGTGGTTGGTCAGCGATCGAAAGAGGCCGCTATAAAGGGCCGTGGGCGACGCGTCACAACGAACCCGCCATTCGACCCGCATCCAGCCACGCTCTGCGGGAAGAAGGGCGCCGCTCGCCTCTATCGGCTCGCAAGGTCGATCATCGGTCTCCAGGAACAGATGATTCTGTAGATAGCGGAACACTGTCGTCGGTTCGACCGGGGGTTCGGCGGCGTCTTGGAGACGCCGGAGCGAAGTGAGATCGAGCCAGCTGACCTTCACCTGGGCGAGCGCGCCACCGTCGAGAAGGGTCCACTTCGAGTACGAGACGCTCTTTTGATGGGCGGCGGCTCCCGAAGGAACGGCCGCCAGTCCAAGCGCAGCGATCAGCACCCAGGCCTTCACGGCCGAACCTCGACGCGAATGTCGCTTCGCTTACGCGCGGCGTCGAGAAAATCCCGCACAGCGGCCTCGCCTCGGGCCCGAAGGTAGGCGGCCTCCACGGCCTCGCGTGCTTCTTCGAATGGAGCCACTCCACCCCGGCGACGTTCCAGGAGGGTCACGACGAGATCGCCAGACGGCGTTCCGATCGTCGAGGAGGTCCCGACCTCGAGCTCGGTAATCTCGCTGGCTGCGGTGGGGCCGAGGCGTTGCTCGATCTCTTTGGCGAGCAGAAACCCATCAGGCAATGGAATGGCCGAGCCTTCGACGTCGATGCGGTAGAGCGGATTTCGCTCGAACCGAAAGCTCTCGCTTTGATAAAACTCACGAAGCTCCGACTCGCTTGCCATCCGGGCGTCGTCCTCGGCCTGCCGCACGAGAAAGTCGATCATCGCGGTCGTGAGCTGATTTCGGATCTGTGGGTCGCGTTCGTGCAAACCGAGCTCGATCGCACGGTCGATGAGCAGCTCCTGATCGACCAATCGATCGAGGACGCGCTGCCGGTCTTCTGGGCGGAGTTTGCCGTCTTTTCGGTCGCCAGCGACCGCCGCAAGGGCCTGCTCGTAGGCCTCGTGGGAGATGGGTCGCTCGTTCACCCAGACCGCTACATCGGCGACCTGCACCGTACGATCGGGAACGCGAGCGATGTAGAACACGGCCGCAGCCGCCCCAACCAGCATCCCGCCGGCGAGCAGCCGCGGTCGCGTCATGGCGTCTGACCGGCCAGGAGAAAGATCGGCGACGACCACGCGCGCTCCTCGCTATCGACGAGGCAATCATCATCCTCGCCGGTGCGAAAGTTGCCGTAGCAAGGCTCGCACAACCCCCCGGCGCAACGAAGCCCGCCGCCATTCACGGTCGGCGTCGGCTCTTGAATGGCGCGGACGTAGTAGAGCATGTCGCGACTGAGCTCATCGTAAGACGGGTCTTCGAACTTGACGGTACAGAGCTCTCGATCTTCGGGACACGGAATCGTGAGCCACGGGTCTTCGATGAGCTCGGCGATCGGCTCGTCCTCGGCGCGCTGACGCTGAATGCGAATCACCTCGATGCGCGTGATGCGGCGGCGCCGGTCGCCAGGGTTGTAGCATTCCCCCGCACAGATGCTCTCGACCCGCTCCGGACCGAGCGTCTCGATCACGTCAGGCGGGCAGCCTGGCTTTTGCACGAATGAGCCCGCGGCGCGAACCTCGAACTTGGGCGTCTCGGAGAATCCGAGCTCGCTTCCCATGTGTCGAACCCCTTCGGGCCCGTTTAGCAAATCGAACCACAAAAGAATCCTGTCGCCGGAGGTGCCATAGACGTCGCGCTCTTGCATCGCTTCCCAGATCGCCTCCCGCGATCGGGCCGTGGCGTGCACGGCGACGAGCCCACCCGTGAGGAAGAACGAAGCTTGCCGCTCCATCCACATCAGCTCGAAGGGCGGACGCTCCATGAGCTTGTCGATCGTGAACGAAACCGACTCAGGATCGGCTTCACCGCGGTCCCCGAACACCGCCTTTCGCCACGATTCGTCGGGGGCACCCCGTGCATCGGTCATTTTCCGGCGTGCGAACTCTTTGTAGCCTGTCCCTGGGCGTGCGCTGTGATTGTCGCTCGAAGCGATGAATCCCATCGTGGCGTGCCGCGGGTCGTCGGGGTTTTCGAAGTCGCCCTTGGCCAACATGTACTGGACCGAGCCAGCCGGGCGATATTGATAAGCCGGCAGGAAGCAATCGGTGCATTGGCCGCAATCTTTCCAGTCCGGAACATCCTCACCTGGCAATGTGACGTGCCCCGCTAGGGCTACACGCAGATAGTCGGCCCGTGCTTTCTCGACGCGGTGTTGGCACGCATCGGAGCTGGGGTCTTCGCATCGCTCTCGAATCACTTCACCCGCACGCCAACAACATGCTTCGTAACCTTCGACCGGCTCGGGACACTCGAGACCATCGTCGGTGACGATCGCAGAACGAAAATCGCGGTGCTCCTCGGAGTTGCCGTGACCGGAGAACACCTCGACTAGCCGTTGGAGCTCCGGATCGTCGAGGTCTGCACGAAGCTGCTTGTCCCAGGTGTAGCCGAGCGGGGTGTAGAAGCCCCAAGTCGTGCCGTGTGGAATCACGATCGTGTCTAGGCCCCACTCGTTGAGCTTTTTGAAAAGCACGTCCGGGCTTCCCGCTCGCTCGCGGCACGTAGGCGGTAGCTCTTTGGTATCGTAGCCCTCCGGGCAGATCGGGTAGCGCCCGTTCTCGCGAATGTGCCGAGCGAAATCGAGATAGCTCTGCTGATTGGGGAAGGCGCGAGCGGGGATCGTCAGCAACGGCCAGAGCGCGCTGAGCTTCGAAAACGCGCGCGCTGCGATCCCTGGCGCGGCGATCGGCCGTGCGGGGAGCTGATCCTCGGTGTCGTACTGGAAAATGACGTTCTTGTGACCGTAGTGGGTTTCGGGGGTGAGGCCGACTTGAGTCCACTCGAATCCGGTGAAGGCGATGGTGTCCGGTTGGTCGCCGTCGGCGTTCACGGCATTGCACTGACGGACAGAATCCTTGATCATCGACCATGTGCGAGGGTTCAGCGCCTCGGCATGGTCGGTCAGGGCGTAGAAGTCGAGCTGAGAGCAGAAACGGGCGAAATCACATGCGTCCGCCGGTGGATGCACGCCTTCGCCGCCCATCAGGGGAAGGCTCCACATGAATGCGTCGACCGAGAGCGTCGTATGGACATGCAGATCACCGAACAGAATTCGGTTATCGGTGTCAGGTACCGTCCCTTTTTGAGCCCGGATCCGAGCAGCAACGAGGTCCGGCGCCAGCGCGACGACGGCAATCTCGCCATCGACCTGTGATTCGGCGCCCCCGTACACGACCCAAAACGCGAGAACCAGAAGAACCAGCCCAAGAACGACACTAAGACAGCCTTTTTTCCACCAGCCCACGCGGCTGCAAGCATAGAGCGCGGACGACGGGAGTCCAAACAGTTGGGCGATAGTGTGGGGGTGGTGGGGCCGGACAAACTGCAGCCGAAGGCGTCCGGGGCGCCCGCCGGCCATCTTGTGGGTCGCGGCTCGCCTGTGCTACCTCAGAACCGGGCGGGGAGCTCATATGGTGGCGACGGGAACACATGCGGGCAAGCCTCGGGTGGCTCACGTCACGACCGTCGACCTCTCGCTTCGTTACCTCCTTTTGAACCAGCTCCAGCGAATCCAACAAGAGGGTTACGAGGTGTTTGGGATCAGTGCGGACGGCCCCGACGTCATGGCGGTCGAGGCCGCGGGGATTCCGCACTTCGCCGTCCCGATGACCCGGCGGTTCACGCCACTGGCCGACCTGCGTGCGTTGTGGTCGTTGGTCCGTGTCATGCGTCGCGAGCGCTTTGACCTGGTACACACACATACCCCGAAGGCCGGATTGTTGGGCCAGATGGCGGCACGGATGGCCGGCGTGCCGGTCGTCGCCAACACCCTGCACGGCTTCTACTTCCACGACGACATGAAGCCATTGCCCAGGCGGTTCTACGTCTGGATGGAGCGCATCGCCGCCAAGTGCTCGGACACGATCCTGTCGCAGAACCGAGAAGACATCGCCACCGCGGTGGCCGAGGGCATCGCCAGTGCGGACCTGCTGAAATGGCTCGGCAACGGCATCGATTTGCAGCGATTCGATCGCCGGCGCATTTCCAAAGACAACCTCGATGCGCTGCGAACCGAAATCGGCATCGACGCAACGGCACCTGTCATCGGTTTCGTCGGCCGCCTGGTCGAGGAGAAAGGCATTTTGGATCTCCTGCAGGCCGCCAAGGCCGTGGTTGAAGCCATTCCGAACGCCCAGTTCCTGATCGTAGGCCCCTACGACGAGGAAAAACCAGACGCGTTGCGTCCCAAAGTCGCCGAGCGTTACGGCGTTGCCGCCCATTGCCGCTTCGTGGGAATGCGCGACGACATGCCCGAGCTCTACGCGCTGATGGACGTCCTGGCGCTCCCCTCGTATCGCGAAGGGTTTCCGCGTGCACCCATGGAGGCATCGGCGATGGGGGTACCGGCGGTGGTGACAGACATCCGTGGGTGTCGCGAGGCGGTCGACCACGGCGAAAACGGGCTGCTTTTTCCGGTAGGAGACGCGGACCAACTCGCGCGATCTTTGATCGAGCTCCTCCAAGATGACGAGCGGCGGACACAGATGGGGATCGCTGGACGTCGAATCGCCGAGCACCGCTTCGACGAGCAACAGGTGTTTGATCGAGTTCTGAGCGAATACGCGAGGTTGCTCCGGTGACCTTTTACCGACGCATCGGGAAGCGTGCGCTCGACCTTGGGCTTGCGGTGCCTGCCCTGGTCGTCCTTGCCCCACTCGGTCTCGTGGTTGGGACACTGATTCGGATGAAGCTCGGCGGCCCGGTTTTGTTTCGGCAGCCGAGGCCCGGGCAGAACGATCGCCTCTTCGAACTGATCAAGTTTCGCACGATGAGCACCGCCCGAGACGCAGACGGAACGCTCCTCCCAGACGAAGAACGCTTGACACCCTTCGGTAGACGCTTGCGTCGTATGAGCCTCGACGAGCTCCCTACCCTGTGGAACGTAGTGCGCGGCGACATGAGCTTGGTGGGGCCTCGTCCCCTGCTCGTTCAATACCTCGATCGGTACACCCCCGAGCAGCGACGGCGTCATGAAGTCGCGCCGGGCATCACCGGCTGGGCTCAAATCCACGGCCGAAACGCGATAAGCTGGGAAGAGAAATTCGAGCTCGATGTCTGGTACGTCGAAAACCTCTCGCTCCGCACCGATCTGGAGATAATTCTCCGGACGGCGGTGCAGGTCCTGGGGCAACGGGGTATCTCCGCCGATGGGCACGCAACGATGCCGGAATTCGAGGGAAGCCATGAAGAGTCTGCCAGATAATATCGTCATCGTGGGCGCAGGGGGACATGCCAAGGTCGTGATCGCGACCGTGCGCGCGGCTGGAGGAGAGGTCGTGGCTGCCTACGACGATGACCGAGCACGTTGGGGCCAGCAGATCTTGGGCGTCCCGGTCAAAGGGCCCATATCGGCGAAAGATATCGGGGGCGCCCCTGCGATCGTCGCGGTCGGCAACAACCGAACACGTCAGTCGATCGCGGAACGCCTGCAGGCACAGTGGGTGTCAGCGTGTCATCCGAATACGACCGTGCATCCTTCTGTTTCCATTGGGCCCGGCACGGTGATCTTCGCAGGTTCGGTGATCCAACCGGACGCCACGATCGGCGCCCACTCGATACTCAACACGGCCGTGAGTGTCGACCACGACTGCATCGTCGGGGATTTCGTCCATATCGGACCTGGGGCGCGCTTGTGCGGAGGCGTCACCGTGGACGAAGGCGTGCTCCTCGGTGTCGGCGCAAAGATCGCTCCCAACGTCGAAATAGGACCCTGGGCGACGGCCGGGGCCGGCGCGGTGTGCGTGGTGGACATCGCCCGCGAGACGACCGTGGTCGGCGTGCCCGCGCGGTCGGTCGAGGCCAAGGAATGAGCGAGCGAATTTATCTGTCGCCGCCCGACATGAGTGCCCGAGAGCGTGAGTCCCTTCTCGCGGCATTTGAATCCAATTGGATTGCGCCGCTCGGCCCAGAGGTCGATGCGTTCGAACGGGAGCTTGCTGCGCGGGCCGGAGTAAGCGCGGCTGCGGTGTTGAGCAGCGGGACGGCTGCCCTGCACTTGGCGTTGGTCTTATTGGACGTCGGACCGGGAGACGAAGTTTGGACGGCGACCATGACTTTCGCCGCGACCGCAAACGCCATTCGCTATGTGGGCGCAACGCCGGTCTTCATCGACAGTGACCCCGAGACGTGGAACCTCGACCCAGCATTGCTCCGGCGGGCATTGCGCGAAGCATCCCAAAGAGGGGCGCTCCCGAAAGCCTTGATTGCGGTCGACCTCTACGGTCAGTGCGCCGACTACGACGCGATCTTGTCCGCATGCGACGAGCACGGGGTCGTCGTGATCGAAGACGCCGCCGAGGCCCTGGGCGCCACCTATCGGGAACGGCCGGCGGGCTCGTTTGGGGCCGTCGGTGTGTTCTCGTTCAACGGCAACAAGATCATCACGACGAGCGGCGGTGGAGCCTTGGTCAGCAACGACGACACGCTCGTCGAACGAGCCCGGCATCTGGCGTCGCAAGCCAGGCAACCCGTCGCTCACTACGAGCACGAAGAGGTCGGGTACAATTACCGGTTGAGCAATCTCCTGGCCGCGCTTGGACGCGCTCAGCTCCACCGGCTGGACCGGCTAATCGAACGGCGACGCGAGATCAACGTGAGGTACCGGGCAACCCTCGAACGAATTGCCGGTATTGATTTTCTCCAAGAAGCACCGGGCGGCCGCTCGACGTGCTGGCTGACCTGCGTATTGCTCGACGAAGACCGCCTCGGGGTGGGACCCGAGCAGGTCCGCGAGCATCTCGAGACCCATGACATTGAGGCGCGGCCTGTCTGGAAGCCGATGCATCTGCAGCCAGTGTATGGCGATTCTCGTGTGGTGGGCGGCGCAGTAGCAGAGGATCTCTTTCGACGCGGCCTCTGTCTGCCGAGCGGCTCGACGCTCTCCGATGCCGGACAACGCCGCGTGATCGATGCGTTTCTGGGTACCCCTCGGCTACGTTGCAACGAAGAATAGTGTGTCGAACAAACTGATTCTCGGTAGGCGGATTCCTTGCCGCCTCGGAGCTCGTCTGGCAAGCGTAGGTTGTGCCGACCTGTCACGTGTGTACATCGCCGAGCTTCGAGCTCGTGCTTTGCGCGGATCGTGGAACTCTCGACGTCAACCGATGTAAGTCGTGCGGCTTTGTGTACCTTGCGAATTGGGAACGGAACCTCGCGAGATCCGAGGAGCTCTACGACTACTACGGCCGGCTCAGCGCAGAAGAACTGACGCAACGGCACTCACCGGAGAACCGCGCACGGCAGCAAAAGCTACTAAGGGCGCTGGCGGGATACACGCGAGGGCGAAGGCTTTTAGACGTGGGCTGCGGGGACGGCCAACTGCTGCAGACTGCAAAGGACGAAGGTTGGGATGCGGTTGGCATCGATCTGTCCGGAACGGCGATTTTGCTGTGTCACAGACGCGGGCTCGCTGCTTCTAAAACCGATTTTTTCGACGTCTCTCTCGATGGGCGGCGTTTTGACGTCATCGTCATGTCCGAGCTGATCGAACACGTGCCGTCTCCTCAGCGATTCTTGAAACGGGCGGAAGAGCTACTCGATTCAAACGGTATCCTGTATCTCACGACTCCCAACTTCGGCTCGCTGGCCAGGCGGGCGTTGGGTGAGAGTTGGTCGGTGATTCATCCTGAGCACATCGGCTACTTCGAACGGTCGACCCTGAGGAAAATGGCGTCAGCCGAGACAAGGCTCCGCGAGATCAAGATCGAAGCTAACAACATCGCGCCCTCGACTTTCGTCGCTTGGATGCGCCGTAGAGGCACTCGAAGGGCCGGGGCGGTGGCCGAGCTGCACCGCGAGACGCGACGAGGTCTCGACCAAAGGCTGCGGCGTGCTGTTCACCGGAGCCAGGCGCTCGAGGCTTCAAAACAGCTACTCAACCACGCCGTTTCGCGCGCAGGTCTCGGGGATACTCTCGTAGCGTGGCTTCAAAAGCCTTCGGTTTGAGGTTTGATGTCTAGACTCGCATGTGGCACACAATCGTGGTGCTCCGCCTGAAACAGCAAATCGCTTTGTTATACGCCAAGGCTGCGCAGCTGCCGGTGAATCCGCTGCTCAGGTACGAGTGGTCGAGGCGCGACCAGCGCCGCGTCAATGAACGGCCGATCGAGTATCCCTTCGCGCTGTCCTGCTTGTCGGAGCTCTGTCCTTCGAGCGTCCTCGACGTAGGCCCGGGCACGAGCGCTTGGCCTCAACTTCTAGCGAACTGCGGATACAACGTAACCGCGGTCGATGAGGGCGATTCGTACTGGCGGACCCGACCAGCCAACCGACATCACTATGTCTTGCGTGACGACATCACCCATCCGAAACTCGAGACTAAGTTCGATGCGATCACCTGTTTGAGCGTGATCGAGCATATCCAAGACCACCAGGCCGCAGGCCGAGGTCTTCGTAGCCTCTTGAGCCCAGGGGGTCACGCCATCCTCAGTTTTCCGTACGACGAGCGACGCTTCGTCGACAACGTCTATGCCCTACCGGGGGTATCCTATGGGACCGACGCGCCGTACATTTGCCGAGTTTACTCACGCCGCGAGGTAGACGGGTGGCTCCGCGAAGGGTTCCAAATTGTGCGCCAGGAGTACTACCGAATCTTCTCGGGTGACCTCTGGGCTTTCGGTGAGCGACTTCGTCCTCCCGTGACGACCACGGTGAACGAACCGCATCACCTAACCTGCATTCTGTTCCGTGCGACCTGAAGGGCTCGCGGTTCCCTAGGGCGGGGGCATATAGCCGAGACACACGTGCGTGTAATCGATGCCCTTCAGGATAACTGCGGGTATTGGCATAGCTGCGGGGTCGCCGGTTGCCTCGATCGTGAGCTTGTGGATTTCGCCCGGGATCAAAGCGCTGACATCGACCGTTCCCGTTCCGATCGTGGGGGTCGCTGACCCTAAGTTGCCGCCATCTTTGTCCTCGGCCACCAGGCTAAAGCCGGTGCTCGCGGCACCGCCGAGAGACAGGGTCATGGCCGTTGCACCCTCGGCAACGCCAAGTGTCACTCCGTCGGTTTGGAAGATCTGGAACACGACCGATTCATTTGTTGGAACGCCAGGGCCAATGCTACGCGGATTGCCGATGGCATCGGTTCCCATTCCAACCGTTGCATCGCCGAAAAGGTTTCCGGAATCGGGTCCAGGTGTGATGAGCAGTCCCTCAGCCGGGGCCTCATAGCTCGTCACGGTGCCCGTCGTCACCAAGAGGCTGACGCTCTGAGGCGAATCGGCTCCGGCTGAACAAGCGCCGCCAACACCGCCTGCGCCGCCAACACCGCCCGCGCCGCCAACGCCGCCTGCGCCGCCAACGCCGCCTGCGCCGCCTGCGCCGCCAACGCCACCGGTACCGGCCATCCCACCTTGGCCGCCGTCCCCGCCACTGCCTCCGACTGGAACGCTACTGCCGCCACAGCCTACGCCGAAGACACAAAGGCCGCCGACAAGAACACAACCCAAAAATACTCGACTCCACCCCATAGTGGTCACCACCCTATCAAAAAGGCCGACTCTGGCCAAAATCGCCACGCTCCGAAACACGCATGCCCCATTCTTCGGCGCAATCCGTGATGCCCGCCAACAATAGCGACAGTCCCGACGCAACACAATGCCCTAACCACCGCGGCGTGGCGAAACATCTGCGTTCTTCGCCCCGTAACCGGTCGAATCCACCGCGTTTGACTCATTTCCAGCGTCGACGTACACGACCGAGGAGTGAACGGCCGTTCTGGATCGCGGAGTCCAGTGCGTTCTGCGGGCTGATCCGTGGCGTACGGCGCTCGCCGACTTTTTCGAGCACCGCCACTTGGTGATCGACGGCGAAGGTCTCGCGATACACCAGCTCACGCGGATAGGCCCGCAACCAATTGCGGACGACCTGCTGCTCCGCCTGACGACAGTAGTCGTCAAGATAAATTCGGGCGCCAATCCGTGCATAGCGAAACACCTGGTATAAGCAAGCTTCCCGACCACGACGCGTGGTGATGGGTGGGCCGTCGATCAGCACCGCGTCGACATCTGTCGGAAATGAGCCCGGCTGATACGAACGAAAGAACCCGAGCGAATGACGCTGCCAAACGATCGGTCGCAAGGCCACCTCGACCCATGCTCCGCCACCAACCTCGCTAAGCTGACTGCGTGTTTCATCGCAGAACTGTGGCTCCGACTCTAGCGACAGAACCGTCGCGCCTGGGAAGTCCCGGCTCAATCGAAGCGTCGAGGTGCCGCTCCCAAATTCTACGATCGTCCGTGCATCATGCCGAACTAGGTCCTTCTGGATCGCTCGATACGCCTGCTCGCCCAGGCTCCAGCCGGACGCGAACACGAGTGGGTTCCTGTCTTTGTGTGTGTCGAAATTCAACGGTCGAGCTCGATGACTAGTGGCGCACCGATTTCAGGTATGCGCGACGACCAAGGTCATAAAGGAGCTTACCCCACAGTCGTTCTTTGAACCGAAATGTAAGTAGCGCCAAGACGAGCAAGACCAGTGCGGGATACGTCCCAAGGAAGACGAGTGGCGAGGCTACATCCACTGGCATGATCTGTCGGACGCTCCATCCACAAGCTAGAGCCACCATCAGCACCGCGCCGCCTCGAAGGTGCGCTAGGAAAAAGGCCAACGTCGGCACCGAAGCGATACGCATCGCGACGATGGTCAACAACGCGTAGAAGACGATGAGGGCGAGGAGGGTCGCCCCGGCGACTCCGGCGATGCCCCACTGCAGAGCGTAGAGCGAGCCGCCCACGACCAGCGCCGCGTACACCCCTTGGCACACGGCCAAGCGAAACACGTGCCCGGTGGCCAGAATCACGCTTGCCATCAAGCGGTATGCGGTTCTGAGGTAGATACCCGCGGCAAGCACCTGAAATGGCGGGACGACGGGATCCCAACCTGGACCGAGTACCAGGCGCACGAGCTCGGGTGCGGCCACGATAGCGAAAGCACTCGCCGGAAGCGTAAGCGTCGCAATGACCTCCACACCGTCATGAACTGCGGATGCCATGCGTTTTGGGTCCGACTGGATTCGGGATAGCCCAGGGAAAAGCACCGTCGCATGCAAGGAACCAAAAAGATTGGGAGCGACCGACATCAATTGATAAGCGCGGCTGTAAAAGCCCAACGGACGCGACCCGAGGTACCTGCCGATGATGACGTAGTCCCCGTGAAGGGCCCAGTAATTCAGAAACAGAGCCAACGTTTGGCCTGCGCCGAACCTAGTGAGGGGCCGCCACTGCCCCCAGAATCGGGGCCACCTCAGCTCGTCTCGCAACAAGTAAAGTGCGAGCAGTCCGGGAAGCGCAACTTCTACGTAATGGCCGAACACCAAAGACCAAACCCCAGCACCGTTGAGGGCCGCCAAGACGGATACAACAGCTCCGAGGACAGCGGCGCAGAGCGCGATGATCGACAGCGGACGGAAAGCGAGACGTCTGCGCAGAGCCGAAAGCGTCAACATGCTGGCGCAATGAAAAGGCAGCGAGAAGGCCAGGACGAAAAGAACCTGCTCCACCCGGGGGTCCTCGTAGACGAAGCGGATAGCGCCGGCACCGAACACGAGGATGACGGTCGCGATGGCGCACGTCCCGCTCGCGATGCCGCACGCCACGCCGACATCACCTTCGGTCAACTTCTTGCGCTGTATCAGGGCTTGTTCCATACACAGCGTGCTGAAGGGGCGCAGCAGCTCCCAGGCCGTCATCGCCGCTGCAAAGACGCCGAAGTCGACCGGGAGCAGATGCCGTGCCAGAAAAGCGAGGGCGGCTATCCGTATGGCGAGCCGCAGAACGAGCTCTGCGCCGGTCCATTTGAACCCGCTTCGGATTTGGCTTCCGAAAGCTTCTGGGGGTGTGGAGGGCTCGGCCACTCCTACGTCCACCCGAAGTCGTTTGCCAGGTCCGAGGCAAGCGCGGCGAACAATCGATCGAGATCGTCATCCAAGTCGTCGCCAGAGGGGGTCACGGCAGCGCGAGTGATTTCATGTTGCTCGAGCTCGGCCCTCCAGTCCTCTCCGACGAAGGTGACAATGGTACGAAGTGTTCGCTCCGCGTCTGCGAGAAGAGTCTCAAAAGAAACCTCGAGGTATTGTTCTGGGCCGAGCTCTTCGCCGAGCGCACGTCCGACCGCAACTGCATGATGCCAACGCCTCAAGGCAGCCGTCGTCGACGGGGACCAACCGAGTCGATAAAACGAGCGGGCTACCCCGCGGCCTTCACGAATGATATGAACGAACTTTGCGCCGGGAAATATGTCTGCCAGATCCAACATGTGGAACACGTTGTCCGGAGTGCCGTCACACCAGCGGGCGGCACCGACTCGGCGCAATGGGTCCTCAGCGCACGCATCGATGAACTCCTGGATTTGATTGCGACGCTCTTGGATCGAGCCGCCTGGAAACGTCGCAAGAAATTCATCTACGGCACGTTGGTAGTGATGGCGGTCGACTGAACGGCACAAGCCAACTTCCTCATCGTTTCGCGCGACCGGTCGAGAGAAATAGCTCCCGAGCTGAAGCTTGCGGTAGAGAGCGCCGAAAGATGCGCCCCGCGGACTCCGGACCAGCTCGCTGAGCGACGCCCGAGAAAAAAAGCCGCCTCGAAGATTTTGGCGGAGGGCGGCCTTCAGATGGAGATTTTGTGGGCTGTGCATCCAGTCGATGAGGTTTTCGCTTCCGGCGGTCAGCATTCGCAGCTCGTCGGGAAACGTGAAGATTCCAGGATGACGGCCAAGGGTGTTGGCCAACACCGTCGTACCGCACCGTCCAGAACCACCAATGAAAATCGGTCCCCTCGAAGAATGCGTCATCCTCTACCCTCAGTCAGTGCTTTCGACATGCGTCACGATAACGGTCGGTTCCCGTGTTCACAGGCTAGTCGTCGGGACGAGTTAGCGTTTGGTAGATTTCCTGGTAGCGCGGCGCCACGACCTCGTCCAAACCCACCCATCGGCGTGCGGCGTCTCGGCACCGGTCTCGGATGCCCGGATCCTTCAATACGCGCTCGAGCTCTCGGACTGCCCCCGGGTACGCGTCGCGTTCGGAGTTCGCCACTACGGCGCCAATCGATTCGGTCTCGATGAGCCAGTCATAGTCGCCACATCCAGACGTCGATAGGACCGGCAGGCCGCAGGCGAGATACTCACCGACCTTGATCGGCGAACACGACAGCTTCGATGGGAACGGCCGCAAGAAACACAAACCCACATCGGCGCTGCTGAGATAGTCGGGCATCTCGGCCGGGTTCACCGCACGCACGACCAAAGGAATCTGGGCGTCCTCGCACGATGCGGCGAACGCCGTGGGATCTTCCCTCGTGAGCACGAGCAATGTGAGCGGATCGAACACATCCTTCGCCGCGACCATGAAGGCCACCATCTCCTCCGTATCGTACCAGCCGCCAGGTTTTCCCGCATACACGAACACCGTACCTTTCAGGCCAAGCTCGGCGCGAAGGGCCCGGCGACTTCCAGGTAAGGGTTCGAAGCGCTGCAAGTCTACTGCGCACGGCAGAACGTGGATCGGTGTATGAGATAGCCACGATGTGACTTCCTGCTTGCGGTGGGTGGTCAGTACGGCGACGACGTCGGCGAGCTCCATCGCCCTTCGTTCGCCCCATGCTGTTAACCGATGCCCTATCGAGCCCTCTTTCCACACGCCGGCATCGACGTATTCCTGCGAGAGAGGGCCGTCAGCGTCGACGAAAAGCCGGGTTCCGGCGAGCTCTGACGCCATCGCTGCGATCGCGCTCGCGACCGCAGCCCGGCCGTGAATGACGGATGCACTCGAACGCTTGGCCAACCTCGCCGCGACGAAACTCCCGGCGGCGATGTCGTAGAAGGTCGACAACAGCTGCGGCCGTTTGTGATAGCGCATGGGATGCCACTCGATGCCTTGGGACGCGAGCTCAAGGCGTTTTGCTTCGCTCTGCTCCGGGGTCATACGCCAGCGCGGCTGCTCGAACGTGATCAGGCCGATCCTGTACCCGCCGCGAGTCAATGAGAAGAGATAGGGAAGGCTTTGACTCTGACACAAAGGGTCGAGCAGACTCCAATAAGTGATGTACACGCTGTCAAGACGCTCTTGCATGCCCTAGGGTTTCCTCGAAGCACTGGGCGACGCGCGGCCCCTGCCGCTCGAGGCAATATTCTCTTTCGACTAGTCTTCGTCCGTTGCGAGAAAGCCTCCTGCGGAGCTCCTGGGACTCGAGGAGTGCCTTTAGGTGTCGGTACCAGTCTTGCGCGTCGTGGGCGACCAGTCCGTTTTCGCCATCTACGACAAAATCCCGCGCGCCCCCTACCCACGAAGAAACGAAAGGCACGCCGACAGCCATGTACTGGATCTGCTTGAAACCGCATTTGCCCTCGTACACCGGCCCGCTGTGCATGGGCGCGAGGCCGATATCGATTCGTTGGAACTCCTGAATTTCTTCATCGAGTCGCCATGGCCGCGACTGCACCTCTGCCGTATCGAGTGCAAAGTCATCGCCTGCTCCGACCACGTGAAGCTCGAACTCGTACCCGTCTGCTCGAAGTTGCCGTAGAGCTGGCTCGACCAGCTCGAGTTGGTGCGCCGTCGAGTGTGACCCCACCCAGCCGATGCGCGGAGCTGATTGCCGTCGGAATGCGCCGTCGAGTCGAACCGGTAACGGAGTCCACGTCGCCGACGGAACGACGGTAGGGACGACTTCTACTTTGCTGTTGACCGCACGCGCATGTCCCGCGAGATAAATCGACCCGGCAATTACGAGCTCAGCCTGGCGCATCGTGTACCAGCACTTGTTTGGGTCCTTGAGCACCCGCGCTGCGATTGGATGCCTGGACCTCGGTAGGTCGTAGTGCCAGATGGCATCGTCGAAGTCGAAGACGATTGGCAGTCTTTTCAGTGAGTGGAGAATGAACTCGGTGTAGGCCGGACCGATCAACGCAGCCTCGCGCTGAATGAAAACAGCGTCGAGACCTGAGGTGACGGCAGCGGATGCAAGCCGATGGAGCGAACGGGATGCGAGATACTTTGCCTTGTTGAGTCGGTTTCCCTTCGCGTAAAACCCGCTGAAGAAGTCATCTTCGACGAAGGGCATGAAATGCACGTTCCATCCGCGAGCGCGCAAGTACGGGAGCATTTGTGTCAGGCGAAAGCGTGTCGCAGCGGAACGCTCCGGGTAGGCGGCCAGCGCTAGAAGTCTTGGCTGTCGACTCACGGTTGCTCTCTAGCCTCTTGGGCCGCCTCGCCCATGTTGCGACTCGGCCAGCCGTGGCGCTCACGCAGCACGCGATACTCGTCCAGCAGGTCACGCAGGATGGCCAGGTTTTCGCGGGTGTTCGTGCCAAAGTTGTGGGGATGCCACCACAAATGGAAATCGCGACCTTCTTGGGCCGCGTCCCGCATCGCACGCTTGATCCGATGCACGCGAATTGGTTCGAGATGGCGGCTGGATCGAGAGTACGGCCTGAGGAAGAGTCCCGCGCGGAGTGGCACGGCGCCGCTCGGATCGGCCTTCGGCGTGCCGCCCGAAGACCCCGCAAGGGGAACGTAGCTGTCGAGCAGCCGCAAACCGCGTTGGACGAGATTCTCTTCGTCGGTCCGGCGTGGCCGGTAAGGATAGAAGGCGGGCGGGATGCGGTAGGTTCGCACGCCACGTCGCCCGAGCGCCGAGTCATACGCGGGGTTGTGCTGCCCGCGCGGAAATACCAGCACCTTCGTAACCTCGCCGAAGGGCTCCCCAATCGCGGCCGCCGCTTGAAGATCGGCTTCGAACGCCTGCTCGGTTTGTCCGTCCTCGAGGCAGTAGTAGTGGGAGAACGTGTGCGAACCGATCTCTTGACCTGCAACCTCCGCGATGGCGTTAAGCAGCGAGGGCGCATAGTGAAACGGGTCGCTCCGCTCGTCGGGGCCAATCTCGTCGAGAAACGAATAGGGATCGAGTCGGCGCTTCGTGTACTTGGGGCGAAGCTCGGGCAGATGATCCAAGAGATGGCGCTTGTGGCGAGCGAAGAGAAACCCGACGGTCGCCCACGTTGCATGCACGTCGTGCTCTTTGAAGATGCGAAGCGTCTCGGGGATTGCCTCCCTTGCACGAAGAAAGTGACCTTTCTTCTCCGAAACGCTCACCAGATCCCTCACTCCCCAATGAAGCTCGAAATCGAGCGAGATGATGAAGCTGCCTTGCGTCATTACACGGTGTCCGAATCGCAGTAACTGACATACCAGTTTCGTCGATCGCTCAGCACTTCGGTCAGCGACTCATTCAGGGGCCGAACTCCGATGTGCAGCTCGATTGGACGGAGCCTCTCGGGGAGCGGCATAAACCCAGCTTTGGCATACGCCTCAGCATTTGGGGAATGGCCAAACGCCCAGGCCAAGACGACGTCCGCCCCATCGGCAGCCATGCGACGAAGAGACTCGACGAGTAGCGCCGCCCCGGTCTCGTGGCGGTCAGGGTCGTGGAGTAGCTCGAGGATGTAGCCGATCCTCCCCCCGTGCTTGTCGAGCGTGGTATACGCGCAAAAGGCAACGAGCCGAGCTCCTTCGAAAACGCCCAGGCACACATAGTGTTGCTGAGGCTTTGCAAGCCGCCAGCGGAGATACTGCGGGTCTCGATCGACTGCGACCCTCACGTTGGAGGCGAACCGCTTCCACAGATCGTCTAGATCTAGGCCGAAGTCTGTCACAGGGCGTAGCACTTGATCCGCTTGCAGCCTCGGGCCTCCAATCGGAAGACGTAGATCGGGCAGTCGCCGGAGCCAGCGACCGAGGGGCAGCTTCGACGCAAGGAACCCGGTGCGTAGCGGCTTCACCAAGAAAGGAACGGGATCGAGCGACGACCAGCCGAGCTTGTCGAAGAAGCCGGGTGCCGAACTAGCGTTCGGAAAGCCATATACGAACGCAGCTTCTGCACTGCGAACCCTGTGGTACACCGCCTCTGCCATCTTGGTGAAGAGGCCGCGGCCACGAAAGTCTACATCGACCAACGTATCCACGGACTGCGCCGCCAGCACACGAGCTCCCCGCAGCTGAACGAACGCTGGCTGCACCGCATAAATCGCTGCGATCCGTTCGTCGGAGAGGGCCAGCGCGACGAACAGCTCGCCCGTGGGGTTCTCCAAATATTGCCAACGAAGCGCGTCGAGCTGTCGCGGCGTGCCGTTGCGCTCGAAACACTCTTTGAAGGCACTGAGGTCGTCCTCGCAAGCCTCCATTGCACGGAAATCGAGCGCTGACACCATCAAGCCGCGCCTAGCACCCTTTCTGCGGTGCTGCGAACCTCTTCGTGCGTAGCCCGAGCGCGATGCGACCGACCCAGCACGAGGAGCAATATCGCGAAGAACGGCAAGATGGGGCTTCGATATCTCGACAGTGTCCCCATGTTCGTCGAAGTGAGTCCTACGGCGATGCCAAAGGCGATCACGAACACGAAGCAGAACACAAGGAAGGGGTCATCTAGCATCTGACGCCGAAGGCTGCCAACGTTCCGCCTGAAAAGAACGCGCACGAACAGAACGCTGAGCAGCGTAGTCTCCAGCGCACTGGCAAACATCAGCAGATTGTGCACCTCGAAGATCGCTGGTCGAAAAAGCGAGGTCAGTAAGGCCGCCGGTGCGTACGCGAGCTGGCCCCCGAGCGTGGTCGGTATCTTGCCGCTCAGCACGAAGTTGCTACCGCCGCTCAAACCTCGCCCGACCTGCTGGAGCTCATAGGTCCGGGTGCTGAAGGTGTCTGGAGCGTACTCCGGAAAGTACCGGCCGAGCAGAACGATACCACCGACGCCCAGAATCCCAGCAATGGCGACGTATGCCGGGCGAATGCGTATTCGACCTCGCTTGAGACTGCGGCTCCAGTAGTACCAAGTGCCTCCCGCGAGCACGAGCGGAAACAGAATGTACGGCTTGATGAGCACGAGCGGAATGGCACCGACCACCATCAGCGCCACGGCAGAAACCGTTGGGCCCTCGGCGATCCACCGATGAATGCCGAAGAGTCCCCAGCCAAAGCCCACGACTGCCACCGCCTCTTTGATCAGGCCCGAAGACCAAAAGACGAATGAAGGTACGAAAAGGGTCGCGATCGCCGCGGGCCATCGGAGCGAAGTTGTGACGTTGGCTCGGAAGACGCGGTACATCGCGATCTTTCCAGACAGCGAGAGCATCGCAAAGACGATGCACGTTGCGTACTTCGAGGGGCCGAGGAGATAGAACGACCAGGCCGCCAAGGCCGACATCGTGCCCGTGGCGGTTCCTGAGCCAATTATCGTCAGCGGTAGACGGTGAGGCCGGTGCAGCAGCAGCTCGGTCACTTCCGGAATGATGTGAAGCGGATCGCGCTCCATCATCTTCGCCAGGATCTCTCCATAGCTGAAGTACGCGAACATGTCGCTTCCACCGTAGAAGCTGAGAGCGATCGGCACCTGAGCACAGGCGAAACCCACATGCACGAGAAACGAGGCTGACACCCATTCTCGCTCCCGCCGCGAGAGCCCGACGGAGCATGCGGTGGCCAATACCGCACCCGCTGTGATTGCGAGCAATACAGGAAGCACGTCGTTCATCGCCCCATCGTCAATCTAACACCACGCACACTAGGCCGCGATGATTCGCCGATTGGCCCTCCACCAGGACTGGAACATTAGGATAGCCCAGAGGCGATGCTCGTGGTTTCCACGCCCCGCCTGGTGCGCCTTCCAAGTGCTCGCGACGACCCCCGAGTCGAAGATGCCGTCGCTGGCAAGCGAGCTCTCCTCGAGGAGATCGGCGGCCCAGTCTCTGAGCGGGCCACGAAGCCACTGTCCCACGGGCACGCCGAACCCGGTCTTCGGTCGCTCGAAGAGGGTTGCGGGAACGTGGCGGGTGAGGACCTCCCGCAAGATCCACTTCTGGGTTCGGCCCCGGATCTTCCAACTGAGCGGAAGCCGCCACGCCAATTCGACCACTTCGTGATCGAGCAGCGGGACGCGCGCTTCTAGCGAGACGGCCATCGAGGCGCGATCGACCTTCGTGAGGATGTCGTCAGGAAGGTACTGAATGAGGTCGTAGAACATCATCTGTTCCGCAAATGGCGCATCAAACCGAACAGTCTGTCGGAATGCCTGAAGATCAGGAGCGCCGGCCATTACCTCCGTTGGATCCACCCAGTGCGACCGTAACCGCTCGTAAAACTCGCTTGGGGTACCGAGCTCCGCGAGCGTGGCGATCTTGTGCAGCTTGTCGCCTGGGAGTCGCACTGCGTCACCCAATCGAAGGGCGCGAAACGCCCGATCCCAATCGTCGACGCGGATGAGCTCGAGAGCACGGAGCGCCCTTCTCACGCTTGAGGGCAAAAGATTGGCGAGGTCCCACAGCCGGGGAGCCCACGCGTGTCGATTGTAGCCGGCGAAAAGCTCATCGCCCCCGTCCCCCGAGAGCGACACCGTGACGTGCGCGCGGGTCAGTCGAGACACCAGGAAGGTCGGAATCTGCGAGGAGTCGGCGAAAGGCTCATCCCAGTGGTGGGCTATCTCCGGGACTACGGCCAACATGTCGGAGGGGTCGGCGATCAGCGTATGGTGCTCGCAGTGTAAGTGCTCAGCGACCGCTCGTGCGTGACTCGATTCGTCGTACCCGGAAACGGTGTTGCCAATGCAGAAGGTTTTGACCGGCTTCGAAGCGACCTGCTGCATCATGGCCACGACTGTGGAGGAATCGATGCCACCAGAGAGAAACGCGCCAAAAGGTACGTCCGAGCGCATCCTCAGGGCGACCGAGCGTTGGATAACTCGTTCGAGCTCCTCGATCGCCTCTTTTTCGGTTCCTTCGAACGGCCGCCTCAGCCCCGCCGATGCGATCTGCTCCGCAGACCAAAAATGCTGTTGGGTGCCCTCGGTTCGAGGTTCGTCGAACTGAACAATCGTTCCTGGCTTCACTTTTTGGACGCCGACGACGATGCACTCGCTGTCCGGAACGACACCGTAACGGAGAAAAGAGCCGACCGAGTCTCGATTGAGACGCGGCTGAAATGCGGGGAGCTCGTAAAGCGCCTGTAGCTCGGATGCGAACGCGATACCAAAGCTGCCTTTCACAAATAGCAAAGGCTTGATCCCGAGGCGATCTCGAACGAGAGACAGAGACCTGGCTCTGCTGTCCCACAACGCAAAGGCGAACATCCCACGGAACTTCTCCAGGGCCCTCCGCAACCCGAGCGCTTCAATTGCTTCTAGCACTACCTCGGTGTCGGAGTGCCCTCGCCACTCGATGCGTAGGCCTTGCCCTGCCAACTCAGTGCGAATTTCAGGCGCGTTGTAGACCTCGCCGTTGTAGCTGATGCAGTAGCGGCCAGAATGCGACCACATTGGTTGTCGCCCACGATCGCTGAGGTCAAGGATCGACAACCTCCGGTGCCCAAAACCGACGCCTGTATCACGGTCGAAGAAGGTTCCTGAGGAGTCTGGACCGCGATGCACCAGCTTCGCCGTCATTCGGTCGAGCCATTGATGGGCGTTGTCCTCGGCGACCGAGTCCGCGCACCAAAATCCTGTTATCCCGCACATGTCGGTCCGTCGTCCCCGAAAACAGCCAGTTGGGTTGCGATCGCTCGAAGATAGCCGCAACCGGCGGGCTTGGCATCCCAAACGAATGGGTGTTTTTGAGTCGAGGACGCAGATGGTCTAGCCTGCACCCACATGCGATTCGCCCACGTGGTCGGCGCGAGGCCGAACTTCATGAAGATCGCTCCGATCATGAGCGCACTCCGAGAGTACGCGAACGTGGAGCAGTCGTTGGTTCACACGGGCCAGCACTACGACGCGAAGATGTCGCGGGTTTTCTTCGACGAGCTTCGTATTCCTCGTCCAGACATCGACCTCGAGATCGGCTCCGACCGGCACGGAGCACAAACCGGTCGTATGATGATTGAGCTCGAGCGAGTGCTCCCTGAGCTTCGGCCCGATTGCGTAGTCGTGGTGGGCGATGTGAACTCCACCCTTGCTGCAGCCCTGGTGGCGGTGAAGCTCGGCATCCCGTGCGCGCACGTCGAGGCTGGCCTTCGATCGTTCGATCGGTCGATGCCGGAGGAAATCAATCGTATAGTCACCGATCGAGTCGCTGACGTGCTGCTCACACCGTCCGCCGATGCGGACCACAACCTCTTGGAAGAGGGTGTTCCGAAGGCCGCCATCCACCGGGTGGGCAATGTGATGATCGACACGCTGCTCAGCCATCTCGAACGGGCCAAACGACGCACCACGCTCGAGGATCTCGGGGTCGAGCCCGGAAGCTGCGCGCTGGCAACGCTTCATCGCCCTTCGAACGTGGACGACCCCGTCGCGTTGGAGTCGCTACTCGACACGCTCGAGTGGATCCAAGAAAGGCTCCCGGTGATCCTGCCGGTCCATCCTCGCACCAGGAAGCGGCTCGAGGAGTTCTCACTGCTCGAAAGGACGATCGCGATGCCGAATCTCAGGCTCATCGAGCCCCTCGGGTACCTCGACTTCTTGGCTCTTACCGCGAACGCGAAGCTCGTGCTGACCGACTCGGGGGGTCTCCAAGAGGAGACGACCGTGCTTGGGATTCCCTGTCTCACGATTCGCGCAAACACCGAGCGCCCGGTGACCGTTTCAGTGGGGACGAATATCGTCGTTGGTTCCGACCAGGAAGCGATTCGACACAACATCGAGGAGATCCTCGAGGGCCGCGCCAAAGTCGGCACCATTCCCGATCTCTGGGACGGGCGAGCAAGCGAGCGCGCCGCACGAGTGTTGGTCGACTACCTCACGCCTGGTTGACTTGCTTTCTAGGAACATGGAGGTCACACCGCGGCCATGCGGGGCCTACTGGTATGCCCAATCTCGACCGACCTTCCAGGCAATCGGGGCATACTCAACAAGATGCAATATCAGCGAACGGCACTCGCTGAGCTTGCTGGAACGATGGACGTCGTTTGCAGCAGTGTTCGTGGACCGCTATTCGGCAACCGGCGCATCGCTGATTACCCGGTGACCGGACGTGCGTTCAGCTCGTTCAACCACTACGTCCTCTTCTACCATTATGTCTGGAAGCACTGCCGACCGGCCGAATACGACTTCCTCTACATCCGCTATCCGCTGGCGATTCCGAGCTTCCTGCTGTTCCTGCGCCAGACCAAAAAGGCGAGTCCGGACACGAAGATCATTCTCGAGGTGCCGACGTTCCCTTATCGCCAAGAGCTACGAGGTCCAAAACAACGCGTGCTTTTGGTTTTCGACGATCTGGGCCGAGCGCGTCTAAGGGACTACGTCGACACGATTGTGACCTTTTACGGCCAGCAGAAGATATTCGGGATCCCCTGCATTCCAATCGAGAACGGGGTCGATGTAGACACCATCCCGCTCACGGCGAAATCCCGGTCAGGACAAGCTATCTCGATGATCGTCGTGGCAAATCTGGCGCGGTGGCATGGCATCGACCGAATCCTGCGAGGTCTCGCGGAATACCTCGAATGCGAAGGAGCCCGGCCGATAGTGCTCAACATCGTCGGTGAAGGACCAGCCCGATCCGAGCTTAGCGCGCTTTGCGGAAAACTCGGCATCGCAAATGCGGTGCGTTTTCGGGGGGTGCACGAGGGTTCGGACCTGGACACAATATTCTCGAGCTCCGACCTCGCGCTGAGCTCCCTGGGTATGCATCGCCTTGGCCTGCACCGCTCGAGCTCACTCAAGGCGAGGGAGTATTGTGCGCGAGGCATTCCCTTCGTGCTTTCTACTGACGACTCGGATTTTTCGGCGGGGCTTCCTTTCGTGCACCGGGTTCCTGCGGATGAGAGTCCTCTAGACGTGGCTGCCGTGGTCGACTTCATCGACCATCTGCGTGAATGCAGTCCTGACTACAGCATGGACATGCGTCGCTTCGCGGAAGAGCGGCTTACCTGGAAAGCAAAACTCGAGCCGGTGGCCCGCTACGTCCGTACGGGGAAGCACCCGGCGAGGGAAGCTCTCCCGTGACTAGGAAAGCGCTCGTCATCCCAACCCGTTTTGGGATTGCGCCAGATTCCGCGACTCTTTGCGTGCTTGTGATCGTCGCACCGCAGCTCTTCGGAGGAGCGTTCCCGTGGTCGGTGGTCGCGATCTCGGCGCTGTCGCTGGTCGCTCTAGGAGCGGCTCTGTGGGTGCGACGGTCTTCGACACGCCCCGTCGTCGATCACGTGCTCATCGTGATGGTCGCGGCTTGGCTTTGGACCTGCCTCCAGGTCGTGCCGTTGCCTTCGGCGGTAGCACAGGCGTTCGGATTGAAATCCGCGGAGAGCGCTCAGCGCCTGCAGGGCCTCGAGTGGGCCGGGTCTATCCCGTTGACGATTTCGTACGACCCTGGTTCGACTCGGATCCAGATCTTGATCGGCATCGTCATCATTGCGGCGTTCCTTGCTGCACGGCTCGTTGGACCAAACGGGCTGCGACCGATCGCGATCGCTGCAGTAGCCTCCGCCTTGCTGATCGGTTTCGAGGGCCTGGCTCACCGTGCCTCGAATGCAGAGGCCGTATTCGGCATCTACGCCCCGCGGTTCACCGAACCGCAGTTGCTGACGCCGTTGATGAATAACAACCACCTTGGCGGCTTTTTGTTGATGGGCGCATTGATCGCAGCCGGCCTCGCTGCACGGGGCAGCGGACGATCGCGACGTCTTTGGATCGTCGCATCCGTCCTGTGCGCGACCACAGTCGCGTGGACACTCTCCCGCGGCGCGATTGGGAGCCTATTGTTTGGCTTCGTATTGCTCGCAGTCTGGTTGGCCGGAAGCAGGCGATCCGAGAGCAGGGGAGCGTTGGTTCCTTTCGCCGTGGTGGGTGCTGCCATCGCCGGCATCTTGGCGTTCGCAAACCTCGAACCGATCTTGCGCCGCTTCGAGGTGCAAGGTCTCGACAAGCTCGCGGTGGCAGCGCGCGGCTTTCGGCTGTTGGATGGCGCCACATGGTGGCTCGGAATCGGTCGAGGTGCATTTTCTTCGGCTTTCGTCGCCGAGGAAGGACAATTGGCCCGCTACACCCATCCGGAGAACATTCTGGTTCAGTGGACGACCGAATGGGGAGTACCGATCGGGATCGCGCTGCTCGCGGTCTTGGCATTCGCGCTGTGGAAACGACTTCGCACGACCCACAGGCCCTTGGTTGCCGCAAGCTGTATCGCCATCTTCGCGTTGAGTGTTCAGAACCTCGTCGACTTCAGCCTCGAGATGGCCGGCATTGTCGTCGTCGTGGCTGCACTGCTCGGCGCGCTGTTGCCGGCGTCGAGCGGGTCGCGCTCCGAGCGCTCCTTACGGCCGTCCGCCGCAATCCTGTTTGTATTTACGCTCGTGCTTGGGGTCTTGGGACCGCGGGTTCTCGAAAGCGACGCGCAGTCGATCGTCGATCAGTTGACGCGAGCCATGGAGTCCGATGACGAAGGCGACTTCCAGGCCACCCTACGCAGGGGGCTCGCGCTTCATCCAGGCGAGCCGGCATTTGCGCTGCTCGCCGGAACGTACGCCGGTTCAAAAGGATACAAGGACGCGCCGCGCTGGCTCTCGGTCGTGATGGAGGAAGCGCCAGGTTGGGCGGCCCCACATACCGTGGCTGCACGATGGCTCTTGGAGCGAGGAAAGCTCGACCAGGCGCTGCTCGAGATCCGCGAGGCAGAGCAGCGACACCCTGGCAGCGCTCAAAAGGCGCTTTGCGAAGTGCTCGAGCGATTTCCGCTGATGGAGCACCTCGAGCGAGCCGCTCCCACCGCGGACCTGCGGGTGCCCTACCTGGATCGCGCCACAATCTGCCGAGGGTTGCCTGCGAGCCTGCGGGCCGAGATCGACGCGGCGATCTTGCAAAGTGAGCCGACGCGAGCGACGGCAGTCCTTCGTCAGGCGCGCCGCCTCGCTTTGCAAGACCGCTCCGTCGAGGGGAAGGCTCTGCTCGAGCAGGCCCTGGAGCACGACCCCGACAACGCAAGCCTCTGGGCTGCCATCATCCGGGCGCACCTGAGCGATGGGGATGCGGAGGCGGCGAGGTCGGCGCTCAACGTAGTGAAGTCGAGAGGCCTCGACAGTCGATCGTTGACTGAGGCCCGGGCACGCGTCGAGGCCGCGCTCGGCGAAACCGACCAGATGCGGGCGACGATCACGCGCCTCCGCGGGCAATCCCGGGGGGAGGTCCGTCTGATCGCCGCGTCATTCTTGGTGGAGGGAGAGCTCGAGGCTTCGCTCGGGAATATTGACGAGGCCCTGGCCGCCTACGCGGCTGCAGATGCTGCGAGCCCTGACACACCGGCGCTGCAACACGCCGCACAGCTCGCGCTCGACTCGGGACGACCCACGCACGCCCGACGCATCTATCGGACGCTCTGCGGACGTCGGCCTCGCGGACCTGCGTGCGCCCAGGAGGCCAGGCTTTCGACCGAACTCAGGAAAGCACCGCCCGAAGGGTCAATGCCTTGACCCTTTCGTCCAGATCGAGAACGCTATCCGAGGGGGGCGTGCCATCCGAGAAGCGAAACGAACAAGTGTTTTTCTAGAGGATCCTGAGTTTGACCTGCATGATGTCCTGCAGGTCCTCCATGAGTACAAGTGGCTGATCGCCGGAATCACAGCATTGGTCGCTTTGGCGGGAGTTGTTTGGACCATTCGGACGCCAAAGATCTACGAGGCGACATGCACGGTCGAATACGATCCCAATCCCTCCAAGCCGCTCGGTGGGCAGGTCGAGGACGTCGCCGATCCCATCGGTAACTTCTGGGCCACGAGGGAATTTTTCGAAACGCAAAATCTGGTGATCGCCAGTCGCGATGTAGCCGGTCGCGTCACGCGCAGACTCGGATTGCACGAAGACCCGACTTATCTCACTCAAGACGACGATACGTTAGGCGTCACTGGTGACTTGGAGGCGACTACGATCGCGCTCCAGTCTCGTCTCACGGTCGAACCCATCCCCGAAACGCGACTCGTTCGGATCCATGCCCGAGATGTCCGTCCCGAGCGCGCCAGGCTCATCGCCGACGCGGTCGCCAACGCCTATGTCGAAAAGACGATCGAAGACCGACTGGAATCGACCGATCGCGCCAAGGATTGGCTGGAAAACCAGCTCGCGACCCTTCGTGAAGAGCTCGAGGAGGCCGAGCTCGCGCTCCACAGATTCAAGAAGGGGCACAATGTGTTGTCAGTCTCGATGGAGGACCGCCAGAACCTCGTCGCTAGCGATGTCCAGACGACGCACAGCAAGCTGACTGATACACGCAATCGACGCATCGAGCTTCAGGCGCGATTGAAACGCCTCAAAGCCTCACTCCGCAGGGGCTCCGACGCAATCGATCCAGCCGTCATCGCAGAGCATCAGGCGTTGAGCGCCCTGCTGACCGAGCTTCGCAGCAAGAAGAAGGAACACGACAGCCTCGGGGTGAAATACGGCGAAGAGCACCCCACGATGAAGTCGCTCGCTGAAGAAATCGATGTGCTCGAGGCGCAGGTCGCCCAAGAGAGGGCTGCGATCGTCGCGTCAGCCGAGCGTGATCTGGAACAGGCCAAGGCCGTCGAGGCAGGGCTTCGCTCGGCGGCTAGCGAGGCGCACTCCGCCGGCCTGAGCCTGAATCTCCGCGAGATCGAATACAGACGCCTCAATCGTGACCGCGACAACAAGGCGAAGCTCTACGAGATTGTCTTGCAGCGACTCACGGAAACCGACCTCACGAGGATGCTCAAGACCACCCACGTTCGCGTGCTCGATCGCGCGCTCCTACCCGTCGAGCCCGTTACCCCCAACATCGTCAAGAACGTCGGCGCCTCGCTGCTGGCCGGTCTGTTGCTCGGTGTGGCAGTGGCCTTTTTTGCGAGCCGTTTCGACCGCACCGTTCGTTCGGTGGAATCAGTCGAGGGTCTGGGCGTCCCTGTGCTCGGCGTCATTCCTCACTTGAGCAGCTCAGAGGAGCGACCCAAGCCCGAGGCCAAGCTGGGCCTCAAACACGCCAATCCTGCCCAAGTGCCAGAAGAGCTGATCGTCCTCGAAGAGCCAATGTCTCCGGCGGCGGAGACATTTCGAATGGTGCGCACGAATCTCGCCTTCATGTCACAGGACGATCCGATCCGAAGCTTCGTAGTGACGAGTGCACTGCCGCTCGAGGGCAAAACCACGGTCGTAAGCAACTTGGCCATTACTCTGGCGCAGTTCGGCCGCTCCGTGCTCCTCGTCGACTCGGACTTGCGGCGACCAAGGATTCACCGCATCTTCGAGCTCCGCAACGAGCTCGGTCTCACGTCATTGGTCGAAGGCCACGCTACGCTGAGCGAAGCCATCCATGAGACCAAGATCGATGGGCTGAGCGTGCTTACGGCCGGGCCGATTCCGCCCAACCCATCCGAGCTGCTTCACTCCGCCGCCTTTGAACGACTCAGGGACGATCTGTTGAACCACTTTGACTGGGTCCTGTTCGACAGCCCGCCCCTGGGCGCCGTGACCGACGCGGCAATTCTTGCCCCCCAGCTCGACGGAGTACTACTCGTGGTTCGCGCGGGACAAACCACCATGCATTCGATTCTAGGGGCGCGGAAACAGCTGAACAGCGTCTCTGGCCGACTGCTCGGTGCAGTCTTGAACGACATTGACGTGAGGATTGGACGCTATCGCTACGGCGCGGGCGGGTACGGATATCGGAGTGCGGAAGGGTATGCGCCAGTCACAGAAGGCGCGGACGCCGCCTAGGCTTGGGCGCGGATCAGATTCTTGGCCGCCTCGAAACGAGCAGCGCGAGCCTTCGAAGCGACGCGTAATAGGGGCTGGTCGCGCTCCCAGCGATCTCGTTCGTCCTCCGGCGCACCGTCCAAAAGCCGTGCGAGCTCTTCGCCCGCGACGAACCGTGTCACGCGCTGGTAGACGCCGTGGAGCGAAATGTGCACGCGTGGATCGAGCGGTGAACCGTCCCGCAAGCGATCGAGAGCAACGAGGTCCGCGCTCAGCTCTGCAATCAGAACCGTGGGCGCTCGCGCTCGGCGGGCCAAACCGACGAGGTAGCCCAAGGTAGCTCCGACGACATGGATATCCTCGATAGTCCGGAACGGCTTCACGTAATCGAGGTAGCCGTCGCCTGGTAGACGTTCGCTCTGCAGGACGTCGACCCCCTCGAGCCGGACGCTCGCGTGAGGGACTTCGGGGACAAAGGGTGTTTCTGGAAGCGTCTGAAGAACGACCCCTTCACGGCTCGCGGGGATCTGAACGACGACGAGGTCGGGCCGGCCGTCGGGTTTTTCGCCCACCCTTGCCACGACGAGGAGGGACTCCGCGTGGTTTCCAAAGGTCACGAAGGTTTTCGTTCCGCTCAGCTCGTAGCGGTCGCCTTTGCGCTCAAGGGTGGTCTCGATGGCGCGCGGGCTGTTCCCGTTGGCTTCGGTGACGCAAAGCGCGCAGGGAAGCCGCACACCGTCGACCATGTGCTCGAGGGCGGCCGGGTAACCAACCGCGAACGCAAACCCGAGACGGTCCACGCGCGAGGCCACCACGACCGCTGCCGTGAACGGGGAAGCACCCGAGGAGCGCTCCCGTCCATACGCCTCCCAGACCTCGGGAAGGGTTCGTTTTCGCTCGGCGCCGGCGTCCCCCATCAGAACGTCGAGCATCGGCAGCCCGGTCATGCCCACTGCCAGAAGGTAGCATCCGGCAGGCCAGTTTTGGAGTTGGCAACGAAATGCCGTTGCTCGACGTCATGCCGTCAGCGACATCTCGTTGACGCCCGCCACAAGACCCGGGATAACTCCATTTCCCGGCTGGCACGGAGCGTGCTTCGTGTTGCCGCGGGCAAGCAACACATTGGAGGAAAAAGAAGCCATGTCAGAGCTCAAGGGCACCAAGACCCACCAAAACCTCAAAGACGCATTCGCAGGCGAGTCCCAGGCGAACCGACGCTACTTGTACTTCGCGAAGGTCGCGGATGTCGAAGGGTACCCCCACGTTGCGGGTAACTTCCGCGAGACGGCCGAGGGGGAGACAGGCCATGCGCACGGTCACCTCGACTACCTCAAAAAGGTCGGCGACCCGGCAACGGACCTGCCGATAGGCGACACCGCGCTCAACCTCGCGGCCGCTGTTGCCGGCGAAACCTACGAGTACACCGACATGTATCCGGGGATGGCCAAGACAGCGCGACAGGAGGGCTTCGACGAAATCGCCGATTGGTTCGAAACCTTGGCCAAGGCAGAGAAGTCGCACGCGGGGCGTTTCCAGTCTCTCCTCGACGACATCTCCTAGCCCACGTCACGCGTGAACGACGAAGCCCCCAGGAGACAGATCTCGTACTTACCAACCGATGGGTTGAGTTACGACCCGAGCGAGGAGAAGTACTGGGATGAGGACGCGCTCGATAAGGAAGTCGAGCGCGTCTTCGGCGTCTGCCATGGCTGCCGCATGTGCTTCAAGTACTGCGACTCTTTTCCAATCATGTTCACGGCGATCGACGAGGGACATGATGGCAACGTCCACATGCTCACCGCGCTCGACACGCAGCGGGTCATGGACGCATGTTATCAGTGCAAGCTCTGCGAGGTGCAGTGTCCGTACACCCCGCGGGACGGGCACGAATTTCAAGTCGACTTCCCGAAGCTCGTCCACCGATATACGGCGATCCGGCGCAAGAAGCACGAACAGCCGCACAAGTTGCGATTGAAAGTGTTGGAAGATCCCGATCGGGCAGGCGCCTTCGCCCGGGCGAGCTTCGGCGTCGCCAACGTCATGAATCGCGTGAGCATACATCGATGGTTCATGGAAAAGCTCGTCGGGATCGATCGTCGGAAGCTCCTTCCGGACTTCGCTCAAACGACGTTCGAGTCGTGGGCACGCGGCGCTGGGCTGATGGACAAAGGCGTCGGCGGGGAGGTCGTGCTCTTCCAGACCTGCTACGTGCAAGCCAACGAGCCACAGGTCGGCAGGGACACCATCGAGGTGTTCGAAAAGAATGGCATCGACGTGCGATGTGAACGCGGTCTCGAATGTTGTGGCATGCCCGCCTGGGAGGGAGGCAACCTCGAGCTGCTTCGCAAGAAGGCGCACGTCAATCTCGACCGGTTGCTTCCGTACGTCGAAGCGGGGGCCAAGGTCGTGGCCATCAACCCAACGTGCTCGATGATGCTGCGTCGCGAGTGGCCCGAGCTCCTCGAAGGCGAAGACCGAACGAGAGCAAAGAAGCTCGCCGAAGCGGTGGCCGACCCGAATGAGTTCCTCTGGTCCCTTCGCAACGAGCCGCGATTCAACACTGATTTCAAGAGCTCCCCGGGCACACCGGTCGCCTATCACGCACCCTGCCATTTGCGGACCCAAGGAGTGGGCTTCAAAGGACGAGATCTTTTGCGTAAAATCCCTGGCGTGACCCCGGCAACCATCATGGAGTGCTGCGGTCACGACGGCACCCATGCGATGACCGTCGAGGGATTCGAGTACTCGATTCGGGCCGGACAAAAGGCATTTGACGGGATGAAACAAGCCGATGCGGAGATATGGTCGACCGATTGCCCGCTGGCGGCGATTCAATTCCAGCAACATGCGGGCGTGAAGCCGATGCACCCGATGTCGATCCTCGCACGCGCCTATCGGGAGGATGGCTTTGCGTCCCCCAAAGCTCTGCCGGCGGCAACAGCGCCTGAAGGATGATCATGATGAAGCCAGTCGAACGGGACGAGATTCTCGACTACGTCACCTACAGCGGAAAACGGGACGCGATTCGCGCCGCTGCACTGAACGCGAAGTCCGAGCGTCGCATCATCGTGGGCGAGCACTTCACCTTCTTGTTCGAGAACCACGAAACCGTGCGTTATCAAATTCAAGAAATGATGCGCGTCGAAAAGATCGTCAAAGAAGACGACATCCGGCACGAAATCGATACCTACAACGAGCTCATCCATCCGGCAGGGTCACTCGGTTGCACTCTTTTGATCGGCATCGACGACCCGGAGGAGCGGGACGATAAACTCAAAGCTTGGGTCGGGCTCAATGACCACATCTATGCGAAGCTCCCAAACGGGATACGTGTGAAGCCGACGTGGGACCCTCGGCAGGTGGGCGATGCACGGTTGTCATCCGTGCAGTACCTCACGTTCGAGCTCGGGCCCAAAGCACCGGTCGCCATCGGCATCGACATGCCGGGCATCGAAGACGAAACCGAGTTATCCGACGCCCAGCGAGAAGCCCTCAGGCGGGACCTGAGCTAGGCGATAGCGTGGGGGCGGTGGGGTAGGCGATAGCGTGGGGGCGGTGGGGCGGGACCAATTGCCGCCAAAGGCGTCCGGTCGATAGCAGATGTGCCATAAACCTGGCTTGCCGAGATGCGCCTCACGCGCGTAGACTCACCCCCCTGCGCACCCACCGAACCGAGGTGCGCTTTCGATCCAGGAGAGACTGATGAATTGCAAAATCCTTATTCTTCTCATCGCTGGCCTCGCTGACTACCAGCCGCTTTGTACGTTTTGTGACACCAATCCGATTACCGACACGGACGCTTCGGTCTGGATCGACCACATCCTGCTTCACAACTTGTCCGCCGACTCCGTGACGGCGACGACGCGTACGTTTGACGAGAATGTGGTGCCGGTCGACGGCATGATGGTTCCGCTCTCGGACCACTACGGCATCCAGTCTGTCATCCGGGTGCCCTAGCTTCCGGATCGAGGCATTCTTTTCGGGTCGGTGGCGGGGAGGTTGTCGACGTCCCTTTCCAGCCTTACGTTTGCTGTCTAGGAGAACCTAAATGCTGAGAATTTTGCTGTTTCTAGCCACCAACTTCGCTGTTCTGGTCATGGCGGCCATCGCCATGTACGTCCTGACCGCGTTAGGGCTCATTCCGGCGGATGCCCCGTACACGCAGATGCTGATCTGGTGTGCCCTATTCGGCTTCGGAGGCTCGATCTTCTCGCTCGCGATCTCCAAGTGGGTGGCGAAGAAGTCGACCCGAGCGCACGTCATCGAGACGCCGTCCAACGAGGCCGAGCGGTGGCTCGTCAGCACGGTCGAGCGCCAAGCGAAAGAAGCTGGCATCGGGATGCCCGAAGTCGCCGTGTTCGACTCGCCTGACCCCAACGCGTTTGCAACGGGCATGTTCCGAAACAATGCCCTGGTCGCGGTGAGCACCGGTCTCTTGCGACTGATGAACAAGCAGGAAGTCGAGGCCGTTCTGGGCCATGAAATCTCGCACGTCGCAAACGGCGACATGGTAACGCTGACCCTCATCCAGGGCGTGCTCAATACGTTCGTGCTGTTCATCGCGCGAATCATCGCTAGCCAGTTCGATCGAGGGCGTTTCCTCATCTACATGGCGCTCCAGATGGTGTTTGGGATCCTCGCGAGCATGATCGTCGCTTGGTTCTCGCGGCGTCGCGAGTTCCGGGCCGATGCCGGTGGGGCAGCGCTAGAAAGCCCTGCGGCCATGGCAGCCGCACTCAATCGACTGCGCACCATGCGGGACGCCCCCTCTCAGCTCCCCGACAACCTGACCGCCTTTGGGATCCGGGGCGAGGGGATGCTCAAGCTCATGGCCACGCACCCCCCCCTAGAAGAACGAATCGCGCGCCTTCAGGCCCCAACGCCCTAGGCGCTATCGCCTAACGGTGACGCCCTTCCAGAAGGCGACGTGGTCTTTGATGTTGGCCGCCGCCTGCTTCGGGGCGGGGTAGAACCAGGCAGCGCTCTCGTTTCGCGTGCCATCGACGACGACGTCGTAGTAGCTGGCAGTCCCCTTCCAACCGCACACCGTCTGGTGAGCGCTCGGCTCGAAAAACTCATCTTTGATCGCGCCGGGCGGGAAATACACGTTCCCCTCGACGATCTCGAATTCGTCGGATTCCGCAATGACCGTCCCCTGCCAGATTGCTTTCGCCATGGATCCGCCTTCTTGCCATGACGTACGACGTTCGGTAGGACCCGTTTCATGGGTGGGCGCGCATTTTTGTGCTGGTTGATGATTTTGGGGCTCTCGGCCGGGTGCGAGAAGGCCGAGCCGCGTCGAGAACGCATCGAAATAGCCGCGGATGCCCGCTCTTGCGTCGAGGGAGAGGCCTGCGGGGTCGTCGAGACGAGCTGTGATTCGCAAGGGTGCGAATGCGGCGTCGCGATCAACGAAAAGCACCTGCTCGAGTACCAGCAGAAGCTCGCGGAGTGCCGAGGGCAAAACAAAATCGCCGTCTGCGACTTTCTCTGCAAGACGCCTTTTGCCAAATGTTTCAACGGAGCGTGCGTTCTCACGGATGAGCCATTGGAGCTTTTCAAGCGTGGTCGGAGCCTCCGTGAGTCCTGCGAGACCACAGGTGGGCGCTACGTCGGATGCCCCGAGTGTCCACCAAACGCGCGGTGCAAGTCATGTGCTCCCTGCGAGTGCCCCGCGAGCCACCGGTGGACGAGCAAGGGGTGTCGAAGAGTCGTGCGGACCGAGCCGAGGGATATATTGGTCGAGGTTCGGCCTCCTAAGATCGCGATGACTCGGCCTCTCAAGGCACGCGTCCACAACGAGTCGAAACGAACCGTTTGGCTCAAGACCCTCTGCGGCACTCCTTTCTATCGAGCACGCAAGAAGCAGGATCGATGGGAAACGGCGTATCAACTCGTTCCGAAGCGCAAATGCAAAACCAGCGCCGTCGAGATTCCCGCGGGCAAGGATCGACCCTTCGTCGTCAAGACCTTGAGCAACCTCTCCGCACCATCAGGCGAGCTGGCCGAGCCGGGCACGTATCGATTCGAGCTGACCTACACCGACGGCAACGAGAGCTTTCGCCATCACGACACGGTCTTTTCGGCCGAGTTCGACGCCGTCTCGAACCGCTCCCCCAAGTAGCGAATGATGTCCGCGCTCTCCGGCATCCAGCGGTCCCGCTCGCGGCTCGTACAACGAAGGACGGGCACGGTCGCGCGGCCGCGCGCCTCGACGAGCTCTGCCCGGTACTGATCGTCGGCCCACACGTTTCGGAGCTCCACGTCGATCCCGAGCTGTTCGATCACCCGAAGGACGCGGATACAAAAGGGGCAGGTGGGCGTGTAGTAGAGCGCTAAGCTTTCGTCGGGCTCGCAGACGTAGCGCTCGCAAAAGTACTTCGCGTAAAACTCCGCCCATGGTTCGTCGGGCGCACGGGCCTCGTGTTCCGCGGCGGCGTCCACGAACGCGACGACCAACTCCGTGCGCGTGTGATCGCCTTCGAGGAGCTTGGCGATGGGCGCGTGGACGTGAGCGGCGTACCAGATCGGCCAATCGGGATCGGCGCCATCCGTGGCGATGAACGCCTCGTGATGCGCCTTTCCGGTTTCGAAGAAAAGAGCCGCGAGCGTTTCGACCGCGTCGCTCAAGATCGCTCTCCTTCGACCTCGAGGAAACAGACGCTGAACCAGTCGCGGTCATCGCTCCAATGCCCGGTGAGGCGAAAACCCGCCGCCCGAGCGAGGGCTTCGAACTCGCCGAGATCGTACTTGTGAGAGTGCTCGGTGACGATGAACTCGCCCTTCCGGAAAGTCACGACGGTGTTCCCGATGCGGGCCGTTTGGTCTACCTCGCTGATCAGTCGCATCTCGATGCGCCCCGCACTCTCGACATAGGGGGCGTAATGCCGAAACGCGGCAAGATCGAAATCAGCGCCCACTCGATTCAACCGGCTGAGAATGTTCAGATTGAATGCAGCCGTCACGCCAATCGAATCGTTGTAGGCGGCTTCGATGATTTCCGGCTCTTTTTGGCGATCGATCCCGATCAGCAAACCGCCTCCGGGTCCGACGAGCTCGGCGACACGCGCAAGGAACGCTTGGGCTTCCGGGTGGGTGAAGTTCCCGATGGTGCTCCCGGGAAAGAACGCGACGGTCCGGGAGCTCGGGCGGTGAGGCCTCGGAAGCCTGAGAGGCTGTGTGTAGTCCGCGCAGACAGCGAGGATCTGCATATCCTTATACCCGTCCGCTAGTTGCTCCGAGGATGCCTCGAGCGCGGCCCGGCTGATGTCGATCAGTACGCAGCCGCTCGGGTCGATGAGGGCGTCGAGAAGCTTCTGGGTCTTCAGCCCGACACCGGACCCGAACTCCACCAAGGTCGCATGGGCGCCGATCGCCTCCGCCATCTCGTCGACACTTGCATCGAGGATTCCTAGCTCGGTTCGTGTCGGATAGTACTCCGGAAGCTCGGTGATCGCTTCGAAAAGGCGCGCGCCCAGAGAGTCGTAAAAATACTTGCATGGCAGCGATTTGGGCGAGCGGCGAAGCCCCGCCACCGCTTCCGCTTTGAGGTCTCCGAGCTTGGGATGGAGATCGACGACGCGAACACGTTCCCGATTGCCTAGCGGATCAAATGCGATCATCGGTCTTCAACCCTCGTCATGCGCTAGTCGGATGCCGCTGAGCTGCCAGCGCGCATTTGGGGGGAAAAAGTTGCGGTACGTCCTTCGGGCGTGACCGGCAGGCGTCGCGAAGCTGCTGCCGCGTAGGACATACTGGCCGCACATGAACTTGCCGTTGTACTCGCCGATGGCGCCGTCGGCGGGGCTGTAACGCGGGTATGGCGAGTAGCTCGAGGCCGTCCACTGCCAGCAAGCCCCGTAGATGCGAGGCTGGGACGCGTGTGTCCAAGGGGCTCTTCCACCGAGCGGTGCTGGCTCTGGGTCGGTCGTCGAGGCTTCCCACTCCTGCTCGGTCGGCAAGCGCGCGCCGGCCCATCGCGCATAGGCATCCGCCTCGTAGTAACTGACGTGCGTGACTGGATCACTGGGGCGCAGAGGCCCGAGCCCGTGAAGGGTGAAAACACTCCAGCCATCGGAGCCCCGGTACCAGTAGAGCGGGGCATACCTTTCGTGCTGCTGAATGTCGCTCCAACCAGCGCTCAACCAAAGCTCGGGACGCTCGTAGCCTCGGTCTTCAATGAATTCGAGGTACTCTTGATTGGTCACGAGTCGCTTAGCGATCCCAAACGGCTCGATAATCACGTCGTGGACGGGGCCTTCGTTGTCGAAGTGAAAGGAGGACTCCGCAACCCCCACCGTTGCCACGCCGCCTGCGTGGCTCGTCCAATGTGGCCCGGCGGGAGCGCCTTCCGGATCTGGTAGCTCGTTCGGGCAATACGCCGGGAAGGTTGGGTTGAGTGACAGGAGGTGTTTGACATCGGTGACGATGAGCTCTTGGTGTTGCTGCTCGTGATGGAGGCCGAGCTCGATTCGCTTGGCCGTGGCATCATCGACGCCGCCGTCGAGTAACGAGAGCACGTGATCGTCGACCTTGTTGCGGTACTCGGTGACTTCATCATGGCTGGGGCGAGTCAGTAGGCCGCGCGAAGGCCGATGATATTGCTCGCCGATCGCGTTGTAGTAACTATTGAACATCACGTCGAACGGCTCGGGCGAAAGTGGCTCGACGCCCGCGGGTCGCAACACGAACGTCTCGAAGAACCAAGTCGTATGCGCACGGTGCCACTTGGTTGGGCTCGTGTCGGGCATGCTCTGAACGCATTGGTCTTCCGCCGACAGCGGCGCTGCCAACGCTTCGGTTTGCGCTCGAACTCGTTCGAAATCGCTCGCAAGCCGACCGAGGTGCATCTCGCCTTTCATAGGTACAGCCCTAGACGGGTCAAGAGCGCTGGTGTTACCAAAAATCCGAGCTGTCGTCACTGCTGCGCTTCCGGTCGCGCTGAGAAGGGGTTCCAGCTCGCCTCATGACCTCGTCATGCTGGCAGAGACGGGCCAGAGTGGAGCAGACGGAGAGCAGCGTCCTTCCAGCCGTAGGTGACGGCCGAGCAAACTTTGAAGCGCGCCTTGCTGATGAGCCATTCATCGCCGACACGCTTGTATTCGTCGTCGTAGTAGCCGCCGACCACGCTGATCGTTTGAGCTTTGGTGTCCATCAAGTGGTAAACGAGGCCCCATCGTCCGCTTGCGTCATTTGGGCCATGAATCTCGATGCGGGGTGGACCACCGTGATGCATTTCGACGATGTGTGTCTGGCATGCGACGTTTTTGAACACCTCATGGAGTCGGTCGCGATGATTCACCAACTCAACCGGCCCATCGTAGTGAATTTCGATCGGCCCCTCGAGGAAGCAGTCGCGGACGCCCTCGACGTCCTTGCTGTCACAGCAATACCAATAGCGTGCTTTTAGAGATTTGATTGCCTCGATGGCTTCGAGCCGAGCGATTCGAGCCTCGAGGGCGCCAGACGGTGTTTGGCTCATGGTGTGTTTCCTTGTGCTTCCAATGCTGCGGCAAAACCACGAAACAACGCGGAAAGCGCAACGCATAACTCGGTTGGAAGATCCATTTGAAGGTGTTGCAAGTCCGGTCTCTCGAGGGCTCGGTTCACCACCGGCGAAGGATCGGAAGCCTGCCCGATGCCGACCACCACGGCGTGCACCTGAAGAAGCAGCCGAGCACCTTGCCCAGGTTCGAGCGCGGGGATCAGCCGTTCGAGCTCGATTCCGGTGCGACCCATCTTCCGCGCAAGAAACGCCTTGAACGCGACGGCGTCTTGCTCGGTGATGTTCTGCTCGAGCACCGTGTGCAAGAGGGCGAGCAACCGGGTGAGGCGCGGCTGCTCGACGAGCGCGTCTGTGAGCTCACGGGCTAGGGCATCGGGATCGATGAATGCGTGGCGTGAAAGCCGCCCCCCAATCGCCGCATACCAAGCGTCGAGCGAACGCTGGACGGCCGCCAAAAACAGGCTCTCCTTGCTCGGGAAATACAGATAGAGGGTTCCCTTGGCGAGGCCGATCTCGTTGGCGAGCCGGGCCATATGAAGCTCGGAAAACCTCTGCTCAGCAAAAAGCCGCTCTGCCGCACTGAGGATGTCATCACGCCGCTCCGCCCTCGCCTCGACGCTCCGCGCTCGCTTCGTAGATCTTTTCTGCGTAGCCACCGTCATTACTGACCTTAGGTCACATACTAGACTGACCCAAGGTCAGTTGTCAAGAAGGTCTAACCATTCGAAACCATTACGGACTCTGACACTGCGCTGTGCCTGCGGGTATCACTGTCGCCCTGGGCTCGGCGCCGGCGGTGGCAGCGTGTCCCTCCCCTGCGGGACTCCCAGCACCGCTCTCAGCACCCGTTGCTCCACGTCGCGTTCGAGTCGGACTGGAGTCGGAATTCGAAGCAGCAAGTTCACGGTGTTCTTGTCGACGACCTGATAGGTGATCCGGGGATCGACCAGCGGAGGATTCAACCCATGGCGACGGTACCGAAGCGCGATGGGGCGACGCACATCATTCAGGAACTCCGCGCATGCTTCCTGAGCTGCCGCAAGCGCTCGTTGCTCGAGCTCCGCGAGATTGCTATCGCGATCCACCGGGATCTTCATGACGTGAAGCATGTATTCGCCGGCCAAGCTCTCGTTGAGGACCGGAGAAGTCATGAGCAAACTGTTCGGAATGCTGATCGTGCGGCCTGTACGCTGGTGGCCTTGCCCGACTTCCAGCACCAGCGTACTCAGCAGACCGTGATCGATGACATCGCCGCGAATGCCTTCGATGTTGATGCGATCGCCAACCGAAAACGCGTTCGAGCTGACCCGATAAAAGGCACCTTGAATGCAAGCGAGCGTTTCTTTGGTGCCCCATACGATCGCCATCGCGAGAACCACGAAAGATACCGCCAAAGCCTGAAGCTGCGCCGCCCAGATTGCGAAAATGCCGAAAGCCAGGATCGCGTAGGAGAACGCCCGAACTTGAGAGGCCCACCGCAGTTGCAGGTGGTCGTACTTTGGAAGCCGGCGGCGAATGAATCGCAGAAGGACATAGCGAAGACTAAACACCCCTGTGAACAGTGCTACCGTGGCAATGATATCCCTCAGAAGCCGTTGATCCTGAAGAAGATCGGAGAAATTTGACGGCACTACATCACCTAACGAGCTCGAACGGATACGCCGTCACGCACACTGTCGCTCGGATACGCGATGACGGTTTCGCCCTCTTCTAACCCGGAAACCAGCTCGGTTTCCAGTCCATTGGTTTCGCCGAGCTCAACGTCGCGTATCACGGCTTTGCCGTTTTCGACGACGAAAGTCGCCCACTGTTCGTCGTGGCGAAACACGGCGCTCGCGGGAACACGGAGGACGTCTTCATCCTCCCAGATCGAGATACGTGCTTCGACGCGATAACCGTCGCCTAGAGTCGCCCACGCATCTCGAGGCTCGTCGAGATCGATGATGACGTTCACTCTCTGTTCCTCGACGCCCAATGCCGAGAGCTTCGTAAACGCCGAAGGCTCGACTAGCCTGACATGCGCGCGAAGCGGCCGCTTTCCTCCCCATCGTACGATCTCGGCGGTGGCGCCGGGCTTGATCCGAGTGGCGTCCTGACTGAGAACGTCGACCACGATTTCGAGCGCGGCCGGGTCGCCTACTTCGATGACCGGCGTCCCTGCCTGAACGACGCCTTCACTTTGCTGAAGGATGCTCAACACCTGCCCATCGACCGGAGAGACGATCTCCATCTGCTCGTCATCGTCGCCCTTCCCACTCAGCCTCAGGAACGCCGACCGCGCTAGCTCGAGCTCGTGCTCTGCCACGCGGCCGCCGAAATTCGCAGAGCGAAGGTCCTCCTTGCTGCGCCGCTCCTCCGAAATTGCACGCTCGGCATCGCTTAGAGCGAGGCCGCCTTGCTCGACGACTGCCCTTGCACGCGCGGCCTCTTTCTCCGCGAAGTCTAGGGCGACACGTGCCCGGTTCACTGCAGCCTGTGCTTGCGCCTTGACCGCGAGCGCCGCATCGACCCGTGCTTGCGCCTCTGCCCGCGAGCGCGCATCGAGCAGTGGCGGCAGTAGCGGTACCAGTCTCGCGAGAACCTGCCCGGCTTTGATAGCGTCCCCGGCATCGAGCTCGATTCGGCCCAGATTGCCCGCAATCGGTGCCGATACCAGATAGCGGTCGATGACCCGCGTCTGACCGTCCTCATCGACGGTCACGACGAGCGCTCCTCGAGAAACCTCAGAGGCCTCGACGTCGACGGGGTTCGGAATCCAAGCCAACAAGATGACCGTCACCACGAAAGCTGCGGCGAAACCGATCATCAACCAGCGGATCCACTTCCTGCGCGTCGAAGTCCTATTCATCCGTGATCACTCCTTACTCTCGCGTCTTGAGAACGCCAACGAGGTCCAAGCTATCCGATCTCCTCCGAACGAGAAGCGCGCTGAGCACAGCAGAGACCAAGATGACCAAAATCGCAAACGCGTAGGTTTGCTGCGAGATCATCAGCGGAAGCCGGAACTGCTCGGGATCGGCTTGCCCCTCTGCCAACGCTCGCGCGCCGAAGTTCCCGAAAACCATGCCCACCGGAATGCCGAGCAGGACTTGGACGGCCTGCTCGCCCAGCAGGATTGAGGAGATCTCCCCTCGGGTAAACCCCATCACGCGGAGCGTAGCCAGATCGCGACTCCGAACCGAAAGGCTCACGCGGGCGTTGTTGTAGACTACTGCAACGGCGATGGCAGTTGCAAAGAGTGTCAGGATCAAGGTGACCACTTTCATCGTGCGACGTGTTTGCTCCTCAAACTTGTCGAGCACGGTACGCTTCCGAGCGATACTCTGCACACTAGGAATGTCGGTCAATCGGGAATGAAGCTCGACTTCGTGCTTGGAATCGACGCGCAGTAAAGCGGCATTCGACGCTGACCCTTCCCGGAGGATTCGATGAAGCTCGTGCTTTTGCATGTATCCCTGAATCCCAAACGACTCCTCGACGGTACCCGTGACTCGCAGCTGACGGATACTTCGGTCACCCTCCTTGAGCTCAACCTCGATGAGATCCCCCGGCTCGGCACCCAACACCTCCGCGAGGATGCTGGTGACCAACACTCCAGTGTGTGGCAAGTGCGCCGGCTGAGCCTTCACGTCATAGAGGCGTCGCAGCTGCGAGTTGCCCGGAATCCCGATGAGAATCGTATCTCGCCACCTCGGGCCAACCCGCATTCGGACAGGGGTCTGGCGCAATCCTTCCACCTGCTTCACTCCAGGAAGGCTTCCGATGTAACTCAGACTCCCGTCGTCAACCGCGTCTGCAAAACTGACCGTGATGTCTTCGCGAAGTTTCTTGCCAAACTCCATCTCGATGATCGGCTGCATCGCGTCCTCCCCGAAGCGCCCCAGGATTACGACACCTACGGCGAAAGCGATTCCCAACGAGGAGAGAAACGTTCGAACGGGGCGTCTCCAGACCTCGCGGAACACCATCATTGTGGTTTGCGCCACTCGACCAATTAGAGGGACTCGTTCGATGACGGACGCATGGTATCGCGCCGGGGACGGCGGCCGCATTGCCTCGGCGGGTGGAAGCTCCACCGCTTGTCGCAAGGCAATGGCGACTCCGAGCACAGCTGCGATGAAACTCGCCAATATCGCATTGATGCTCACCGGGAGGTCGACGCGGCTACGGATCATCGGAAGACGGAAGAACTGCGCGTACAGGTCGAGCATCGCGTTTCCCATCCAAGCGCCGAGGGCCAAGCCGAACACCGATCCGATCGATACGATGATGCAGACCATCTTCAGATAGTGCAGGGCAATCGTACGGTTCCTGTACCCGAGCGCCTTGATGATCGCGATTTGCGACCGCTGAAGGGTCACCAACCTCGAGAAGACCACGTTCAACAAGAACGCGGCGACCGCCAAGAACACCACTGGAAGAAAGACCACCAGCATTTCGATCTGCTGGAGCTCGCCGGTGAGCATCAAGTGCGACATCTGGTGCTCACGGGTGACTGCGCCGAGACCTCCGTGCGGTTTCAAAATCCCATCGACCGCGTTCAACACGGCGTCCTCGTTCGCTCCCGGCTCGAGCCTCAGCACGAGGTTGTTGAACGCGCCCTCCATTTGGAAGGCGGCTGCGACCCCGTCCTCGGCCATCCACAAGGGGCCAAACCTCCGGTCGTCGACGACGATGGTGCCGGGATCCACCGCAAAGACGAACTCCGGCGAGAGGGCCAAGCCGACGACCATTAGGTCCTGGCGCTTCCCGTTCAAGATTGCGGGGAGCGTCTCACCCGGCGTGAGGCCATGCGCTTCGGCAAATGGCTCGTAGACGAGCACCTCACGGCCACGTCCGGGTTCCGGAAGACGACCGGCTTTCAACAAGACGTCGTTGAGCGGTGCTCGGCCGTGGGTCGGCAAAGAGATGAGCTCGCCACGGGCCGGCGTGAGCAAACCCTCCATCGGGAGTAGGATCTGCTTGGTAATCCTCGGATAGACGTTGGAGACACCGGGCACGTCGGCGACGCGGTCGGCAACCGAGTTCGGCGCCCGTTTGAGCGGCGCGAAGACGTCTGCGAACCGGTAGTTCTCGTAGTAGACGGCGCGCGACTGACCGAGAGCACGCCATGCGGTGCGCAAAGTGATGTAACTCGCGACACCGACGCCCACGACCAATGCGATCGTGAAGGCTTGACCCTTCAAACGCATCAGATCACGAAACAGCTTTCGGTCGAGGAGATTCACCAGCTCAGTTCCCTTGGTGCGATTTTCGTGTCGTTGCTTTGGTCCTGATGAACTCGACCATCTGCAAGAGAAACGACCCGGTCGGCCATCGAGGCAAGCGGCGCATGGTGCGTGATGATGGCAGTCGTGGTCCCCAAAGTACGGTTCACCTCGTCGATCACCTCGAGCACCTTGATGCCGGTCTTGAAGTCGAGTGCGCCCGTGGGCTCATCGCAGAGCAAGATGTCCGGTTGTTTGGCGACTGCCCGCGCGATCGCTACACGTTGCTGCTCTCCGCCCGAGAGTTGCGACGGAAAGTGGTCCATGCGGTCTGCCAGGCTGACGAGCTCGAGCGCGTCACGGGGATCGAGCGGCTTGTCCGCGATCTCGGTGACCAACGCAACGTTTTCACGCGCGGTCAAGCTAGGGATCAGGTTGTAGAACTGAAACACGAAGCCCACGTGGTCGCGGCGAAACTGGGTGAGCTCTCGGTCGCTTGCCGCCGTGATGTCACGCCCCATGTACATCACGCGCCCTTCCGTTGGAACGTCCAGCCCACCCATGATGTTGAGCAACGTCGATTTCCCACTGCCCGATGGGCCCAGCAAGACCATGAGCTCGCCTCGTCGCAAGCCGACAGTGACGCCCCGTAATGCATGCACGTCCACGTCGCCCATGCGGTAGATCTTCGTCACGTCGTGCGCGGCGAGCACGACTCCGTGTTCCTCCGACTCCGACATCGTTAGCTACGGCCGGTGATCTCCTGTGAAATCCACAACCGCGTTGTTCGTACGCCCTGGCAGGATCGTGGTCAACTCTCCCTTGTGCCTAACCGCATAGGAGGAGTATCACCACTTCTGGCGGTAGGTCGGCTCGGGAGGATCGAGATGCACGTGGAATCGGAGTTCCAGAATGCCACTCTCGGCCAGCAGACGTGGCGCTACCATGACTCGGGGCAAGGACGCGCGGTGGTCCTGATCCACGGGTTTCCCGACCTGCCTCATTCGTACGCCATCATCGCGCGTGCGCTCAACGACGCGGGCTACCGGACGATCCTTCCCTACCTTCGGGGCTATCACCCCGACACGATCGTGCCTGGGCGCCCGTACGATGCCGTGAGCATCGCGGAAGACGCCATCGGTTTGCTCGATGCGCTAGGGCTGAGCTCGGCGGTCCTGGTGGGCCATGATTGGGGTGCGTCGGTCGTGTGGGGTGCCGCAGCGATTGGGCCAGAACGGGTCGAAGCCATCGTCCCCATCGCCATTCCGCATCCCGAAACGCTCCGACCCAAGAATGCCCTCGAGGCAGTGGGCGCTCTGGTTCTTGCTCGGCACTTCGTCTTTTTCAAGACCCCTTGGGCCGACGCCATGACGAGGCGAGACGACTTTGCCTACATCGACACGCTCTACAAGCGATGGAGTCCCGACTGGAGAGGCCCCGAGCGAGACGCCGCACTCGAGCGCATCAAGTCGGCGTTTCGTAATCCAGAGGTGCTCAAAGCCGCGATCGACTACTACCGAGCCGTTTCCACACGGATCGATCCTCGCCTCATCGGACAACTTCGGTGCCGCGGGCTCATGGTCGCCGGCGGAAAAGACTTCGGCGGCCACATTGGTCCCTACAAGAAGTCCGCGGGGCTGTTCGAAGGAGGGGCGGACCTCTGGGTCGTACCCAACGCAGGCCACTGGCCGCATCGCGAGGAACAAGCCTTGTTCATCGACCGTCTGCTCGCTTTTCTCGGGGAGCGAGCGTGAAAAAGAGCGAATTTGAGGCCTTGACAAAATTGGTTGACAGCCTCAACTAATTGGTTGCATCCTACAACCAATGGAGACTGTCATGAAAAACGAGCAAGTACACGAAGTGGTGAAGACCGGATACGCGGAGATCGCTCGAAAAGGCGGTGGGTGTTGCGGCCCTGCGGTGAAGGCGACGACCTGCTGCGACAGCGCCGCCCCGACGACGCAAGCCAAAACCGCGTCAAGCATCGGCTACACCGAAGAGGACATCACCGGTCCCGCCGCGGAGGCCAATCTAGGGCTCGGCTGCGGCAACCCAACGGCACTTGCCAGTCTCGAGCCCGGTGAAGTGGTGGTCGACCTCGGTTCTGGAGCGGGGTTCGACGCGCTCCTCTCGGCGGAGAAGCTCGGGCCGGAGGGGCGTTTCATCGGCATCGACATGACCCCCGAAATGCTCGAACGCGCTCGAACGAATGCGGTCAGCGCTGGATACGCGCGCACGGTGGAGTTTCGCGAGGGGCTCATCGAGAACCTCCCCGTGGCATCGGACACCGCGGATGTGATCATCTCGAATTGCGTGATCAACCTCAGTCCGGATAAGCCCCAAGTCTTTCGTGAGGCTTACCGGGTTCTCAAACCGGGCGGACGACTGGCCGTCAGCGACATTTTGCTGACTCAGCCGTTGCCCCGTGATGTAGCGGAGCTCGCCACGAGTTGGATCGCGTGCGTGGGGGGCGCGTCGACGGAAGACGAGTACTTTGGGTACATTCGGGCGGCTGGATTCGAAGGTTTGGAATACACGCGGAAGCCCGCGAGCATACTGCTGACCGCGGATCTGCAAGACCCCCTTTGGAAGGCCGCGGTCGAGCTCATCGGCGAGAACCGCATCAAGGAGCTGTCCGACACGGTGTTCAGCTATTCGATCACAGCCAAGAAACCATGAAGGGAGTGATCGACGACGTCATCGCGTTTTGCCGAATGTTCTCGGTCTTCGAGCGAGAGGAGATCTGTTGCGGCACGGTCACGCCTGCCCAATGCGTGCTGCTCCAGACGCTCCGCTCGGGCGAGTGGGACGTGTCGAGCCTGGCTGCGCAGACGCGCGTGACCAAAGGCGCGATGACTCGGCTCATCGATGGATTGGAAAAGCGCGGCTGGGTGAGTCGCGAGCAAAGCAACGACGACGGGCGCCGGTTCGTCGTTTCCCTCACGGCCGATGGCGAAAAGGAATCCAAGCGCCTCGTCCAGCTCACCGAAAAGAGCATCGCGACGATCCTCGGCCGCATCCCTGAGGAGGAGCGCGACCAAGCGATCCGAAGCCTCCGCCTTCTCCGCCAAGCCGCAGAGCAGACCCGCTCCCAACTCGACTGCTGTTGAAGAGGGGCAGTCCCCTTTAAGTCGTTTGGACTTGGAGTTGGCCGTCGGCGTGTTGGCGGCGGAGGACCTTTTTATCGTATTTTCCGACGCTGGTTTTGGGAATCTCGGCGATGAAGGTCCAGCGCTCCGGCAGCCACCACTTGGCGACTTTGTCCTCGAGGTAGGCGCGAAGGTCTTCCGGGCTGATCGTGCTGCCTTCTTTTCGCACGACGCAGGCGAGCGGGCGCTCGTCCCACTTGTCGTCGGGGATGCCAACCACGGCCGCCTCGGCCACTTCCGGATGCGCGATGATCGTATTCTCGAGCTCGACTGACGAGATCCATTCGCCTCCCGACTTGATCACGTCTTTCGCCCGATCGGTGATCTGCGCGTACCCACGCTCATCGATGAAGCCGACGTCCCCAGTTCGGAGCCAACCATCGTGGAATTTCTCGGCGTCCTCTACGCCGTAGTAACTGCCGGTCACCCACGGTCCGCGCGCTTCGATCTCGCCAACTGACTTCCCGTCCCACGGAAGCGGGTCGCCCTTGTCATCGACGATCCGAAGCTCGAGCCCCGCCACGGCGCGCCCCGTCCGGCTTCGGTATTTCCAACGATCCTCGCCGGTCACGCCCTTCGGCGGCGACGCGATCGTCCCGAGTGGGCTCGTCTCGGTCATGCCCCACAGCTGCAAAATGGTCACGCCATACCGATCCTCGAACGCCCGCATCAGTGACTCCGGAACCGCCGAGCCACCGCAGATCACCAACCGGAAAGAGGAAAGATCGATCTCCTTCCCTTCGCCGTAGTTGAGGACGCCGGTCCAAATGCTCGGCACGGCGCCGGCGATCGTGGGTCGATTGCGCTCGATCATGCCCACCAACGGCTCGGGCTGGAGGAAGCGGGTGGGCTGGAGGAAGTCCGTGCCGACCCACCAACCGGCGTAGGGTAAGCCCCAACAGTTCGCATGAAACATCGGCACGATCGTGAGAACCATGTCGTTCTCATTGAGACCCGCGACCGCCCCCGAGGTGATGCCGTACGAATGAAGCACCGTGGAGCGGTGGCTGTAGACGACGCCCTTGGGGTTGCCGGTTGTACCACTCGTGTAGGCCATCGAGGCAGGCGCGCGCTCATCGAGGGTCGGCCAATCGATGCCGGGAGATTCGGACGACAATAGATCCTTGTAACGGTGGAGGGTTGCTTTCGGGGCGTCCCGAAGCGGCGTGTCGTCTCCGCTGCCGACGACGATGATGTGCTCGACGGTGGCTATTTCCTTCGCGACCTTTCCGAGCAGCGGAACCAAGCTGTCGTCGACGATGATGACCTTGTCCTTCGCGTGGTTGATCACGAACGCGAGTTGCTCGGGGAACAGCCGGATGTTGAGGGTGTGCATCACGGCGCCCATCGAGGAGATCGCGAAGTACGCCTCGAGGTGCTCCTGGCTATTCCAGCAAAAGGTACCCACGCGGTCCTGTTGGCGAACCCCGAGCTTCGCGAGGGCCTTCGCGAGTTGCTCCGTGCGATCGCCGATCTCCGCGTAGCTGCCTATTCGATCGCCCCCCTCCTCTACCGTGATCACCCGACTGTTCGCGTAGAGCCTACGGCCGTGCTCGAAGAGATCCGAGATCAGGAGCGGCCGATCCATCATGGTTGAAAAGCTCACCATTGCCTCCTTGCGCGGGGTTCAGTCCGCTTGGAACCCGGCGTCTTTGTGGGAGCCGTCGCAAAACGGTTTGTTCTGGGAATTGCCGCAACGGCAGAGCGCGGCTCGGGTGCCCGACCAAGCCCTACGGCCACTGGCCGCGACGATGGTGAAGTTCCCGTTGAGAAGCAGCGGCCCGTTCGGCGCCCGACTCACTTTGAGTGTCCCGCCTTTCGGCTCTGGGCCGTCCCCCGTTTCGCCAACGGCGCCGTAATCTTTGAAGTTTGCTTCTTCGTGGCTGTTGTCGCAGAACGGTTTGTTCTTGGACTGTCCGCACCGGCAAAGCGCGGCTCTGAAACGGACCCCTTCCATGTCCGCGGCTGCGGCGTCGATCTCGAGGTCGCCGCTCAGGTACAAAGGCCCGTTGTACACGACCCGAACGACGTTTTCCGGCCCCGCAACCTCGGCTGGTCCGCCATCTTTTCGCGTGTAGCTCAAGGCTCCGCTCGGGCAGCGAAGGACGACTTCCTTGACCTCTTCGGAGCTGACGCGGTCTGGTTGACACCACGGCTCGCGACCCCCCACGAAGAGGTCGTTCTTCGCCCGACCACACTCGCCGATGTGAATGCAAAGCCTGCCGTCCCATTGGACGTCAGCCTCGGCTCCCTCATAGGTGACCTTCTTGCCGCTCATGGTTCTCCTTTCTCGCGCACCGCGCGCAAATGCAAACTCGGTTTCGAGCTTCAGGCGGGATCGCCTTCAGGACGTCGGGCGTCATCGTCAGCGACATGCACCAGCAGGATTCGGCGTCCCGCCCGGCGGCAATCGCGCACTGATTGGCCTCCCCGCAAAGCGGGCACTTCGTCGTGTCGATGAAGTTGGACGTGGCAGTCACTTGATCTCTCCGAGGCGTTCCAGCTCTTCATACTGCTCCCGATAGAGTTGGTCGATGTAGGTGTTCATCTCGTTGAGACGGATCAACCGCTTTTGGGGGCTCGCTTCTTCTTCATTCGCATCGCAAAGCTTGGAGAGCTCGCTGACGGCCTCGAGGGAGCTGGAGGCGCGAGCGGCAGAAATCGCGAGGACGGCCGTCATGGCAAGGGCCGGCAGAGCGACTATGAGAAACCTCGCCCATACGCCCTGAGGCGTCCGCCGAATCATCCAAGGAGAAAGGAGCACCAGGATCAGCGCTGCCAAGCTCGCCAGGATCCAAGGCCCGTGCCGGTGCCACACGTGACGCCACGCCCCCGCCTTGCTTTCCTTGCGCGCCTTGGCGCAAGGATCGGACTCCTTCAGGTGCTGAATCTCTTTCACGACCGCGCTTGAGAGCTCCTCGGCAAGCTCAGAGTTGAGACTGACTTGCGAGAGATCGACCGCTCGCGCCTTCGACCGCTTCTCGGGGGGAATCAGCGAGAACCGATTGACGTACACGGTGCGGCCGGAGTCCCCCACGTACGAATAGAAGACAGGGGTGTGCTGCGCGGTCACGGTGCTCGCGAAAATCAGGGCTGCAACGACTAGAAGGGTACGCATGGGGAATCGGCGGACTCTACTTGGTCACCTTAGAAAGCAAGACCATGCCAGCAAGCGCGCTGGCGAACGACCCGATGATGATACCGATCTTGGCCGCGACCAAGAGATCTCCAGAGAGACCGAGCGAGGCGATGAATAGCGCCATCGTGAATCCGATACCACCGAGAAATGCGGCGCCACCGAGTATCGGCCAGGAGACGCCGGCGGGTCGGACCGCCCACCCGAGCTGCACGGTGAGCCAGGAGGCTCCGAAAATGCCGAACGCCTTTCCGAAGAAGAGCCCCGATGCCACCGCGACGGCCACGGGCTCAGCGATGCCTTCGAGCTCGATCGGCACGCCCGCGTTAGCGAGCGCGAACACCGGCATGATGACGAAGCCGACCCACGGGTGGAGCATGGTTTCGAGACGGACCAAGGGAGACACGGCCTCTCTTGAAGCAAACGAGAGATCGGCAACAGCGGCCCTCGCCTTGTCCATGGTCGTCTGCTCTTTGCGGAGCGTCTCGTCGGTGTGCCTCAGAAAGCCCATGAATTTCGAGCCCCCAAGCCACGGTTTGGCCGGCGTGAGTAGGCCGAGGATGACTCCGGCGATGGTTGGATGAACGCCCGATTTCAGGGTGCAGAGCCAAACCCCAATTCCGACCAGTAGATACACTCCCACCGACCGCACGCCCAACTGGTTCATCGCGACGACCACCACCAAGCCTACAACCGCGCCAGCCAGCCAAGCTCCACTGATCGAAGACGTGTAGAAGATCGCGATGACCAAAACCGCCATCAGGTCATCCACGATCGCGAGCGAGAGCATGAGGACCTTGAGGCCATGTGGGATCCGATTGCCAAGCAAGGACATGCAGCCCACGACGAAAGCGATGTCGGTCGCCATCGGCACGGCCCACCCCGATTGCCCAGGCTTGCCGTATTGAAACGCCAAGTAGATTGCGACAGGCGCGATCACTCCTCCGAGCGCGGCCGCGACGGGCAGCACGACTTTCTTGGGATGGCTGAGCTCCCCCACGACGAGCTCGCGTTTGATCTCGAGCCCGATCACGAAAAAGAAGATCACCATCAAGCCGTCGTTGATCCAATGCGAAATCGGGTATGGCAGCTCGAAGTCGCCGATGGCGACGCGAAGCTCTTGATGCCAGAAGTGTTGATAAGCATCCGCATACGGCGAGTTGGCCGCGATCAAGGCGATGGCCGCGCAAATCAGGAGAAACACGCCGCTCGCCGATTCGACGTGTATGAAAGCCGCAAATGGACGCTTGAGCCGCTGAATCGGCCGATCGGGAAGATCGGTGAGCCTGGAATAGGAGATGTTCGGATCCTCCATCGGGGACCGGCTTATCGCGGAACGTGCTAGAAAACCAGCGCGCATGGAGATTAGCGAATCGACTATTGCGTGGCTGTTTTTCGGCATGAGCCTCGTCGGCGCGGTGTTCACCCTGAACGCCTTCATGCCGGTTCGCCGAATTCCGGCACTTTTCGTCCCGAGCTTCTTCGGATCGTGGCTGACCGCTGAGCTCGCCTTCCACCACATCGTCTGGCAAGCGCTGGTCGCGTTGCTGTTCGTCGAGCTCGGCGCTCTCTCTGCATGGCCCGGGCTGGTAGGCCTCGGGATCACCGCGGCCTCCTGGCTTGGTTTGCTCGTCCTTTTCCGCGACGGGTGGAAAACCCGTGCCACGTTCGACGAGGCGCTTGTCAATCTCGCAGAACCGGCCGATCCGAACCGTCTCCCGCTGTTGCAGGTCGCGCTGCCTTTTTTGTTTCGTAGGCGAGGAGTGCGTGTCACCCGAAACATCGTTTACCGTGAGATCGCCGGCAAGTCTTTGAAGCTCGACGTGGCCATGCCCATCGAGCGGGGAAAGAATCGACCGGCGATCATGCAGATCCACGGCGGCGCGTGGATCGTCGGCGACAAGCGCGAGCAGGGGTGGCCACTCATCGGACACCTCGCGGCTAACGGTTGGGTCTGCTTCAACGTCAACTATCGGCTCAGCCCGGCGGCGACTTGGCCCGACCACATCGAAGATCTCAAATATGCGCTCAAATGGATTCGTGATCGCGCCGAGGAGTACGGCGTCGATCCGAACTTCATCGCATGCACCGGTGGCTCGGCCGGGGGGCACCTCACGGCGATGATGGCGCTCACACCCAACGACCCTGACTACCAAAAGGGTTTCGAACACGCGGATACGACCGTGCAAGCCGCGATCCCCATCTACGGGGTCTTCGATTTCACGAATCGTCTCGGGACCCAGCAGCCGCAGATGCGAAAGTCTCTGCTCGAGCCCTGGGTCATGAAGGCGTTCTTCGATCGAGAACCACACAAGTTCCACCGTGCATCACCGCTCGATCGAATCAATCCCGACGCCCCGCCGTTCCTGATCATCCACGGCAACCGGGACACGTTGGCGCCTGTGCGCGATGCTCGCCTCTTCGCGGAACGCCTCCGTGAAACTTCGCACGCACCTGTGATGTATGCCGAGCTCGAAGGAGCTCAGCATGCGTTCGACATCTTTGCGTCGCCGCGTACTGCCCGCATGCTCGACGGTGCACTGCGATTTCTGACAGCGATGCGAGAGCGCGCTCGAAGCTCCCTCCCGTCACGGGAGCCAGGAAAGCCATCGTCGGACACAACCAAAGTCAAAGCATCGCTCTGATCTTTTTTAGTCTTCGTAGACCAGGCTGATCTCTATGGTGACGGGGCCGCCCCCGTATTTGAACTTGGCGTCGTTGAAGAGCGGCGGGCCAAACCTCTTCGCCTTCGCATCTTTGGACACACCCCAAGGCTCCCTCGGGCTCCCGATGGCGTTCGTATCGAGCTTGCCATTGGCGTTTCGATCGAGAAATACCGAGGCAGCATATGAGCCGAGGCCCGTACGCTTGAACACACACTCCGCAGTGTCCGATTCGACGTCCACCCAAGTCCGACGAAGCGCGCGACGGTGCTTTCGCGGAAAACCCTTGTTTTTCCAGAAGAGCCCGCATGCCAGTCGGCCTCGGCCCTCACCCTCGCGAATGCCCTTCACTTTGATGGTCAATGTGTTGTCGGCCGCGGGATCGTTGACCTCCGCCTTGGCTGGAAGTTGCGACAACCACGGAAGAACGAGCATCGCAACGAAAACTGCCCAGCTCGTCGTATTTCTGCCATCCATCGAGTGCTCTCCGTCCACAAAGCCAGTTTGGGTGTCCCCATCTCCTGGTCTCCGTTCGACGAGCCCCTTGGAGCAGATGTTTAAACGAGTGGCCGGTTTTTGCCAAATCTTGACGATCGGGTCGCCCCTCGTCGGGAGAATGGCCAAAACTCTCTGATTTCCTTATGGAATTACGAAAAGTGATTTTTTCTGTTGACCGAACGAACGGTCGTGCTATTTTCTCTCTATGGGCAAAGGCCAAGAAACCAAGCGCGCGATCGTCGACGAGGCACTCGACCTCGTGAGCACCGGCGGCCTCAACGGGCTTTCGATCGGCGCGCTTGCCCGGGCGACCGGCATGTCGAAGAGCGGATTGTTCGCACACTTTCAATCGAAGGAGCAACTCCAGCTCACCGTGCTTCACGTGGCGACTGAGCGGTTCGTCGACATCGTCATCGCCCCTGCCCTGAAACAACCCCGGGGCGAGCCGCGTGTCCGCGCAATGTTCGAGAACTCGATGAAGCAATGGGAGAGCGAGCTTCCCGGCGGTTGCATCTATTACGCGGTTTCTGCGGAGCTCGATGACCAACCCGGCGCCGCCCGTGACTTCCTGATCAAGACGCAGCTCGACTACCAGGACACCATTCGCCGAGCGGCGGAGATCGCGGTTGAAGAGGGACACTTCCGCAAAAACCTGGATCTCGACCAGTTTGTGTTCGAGTTCGGTTCGATCACGTCGGCCTATCACTACTCAGGGCGCCTGTTGGGCAAGCCCGACGCTGAAATGAGAGCGCTCAAGGCGTTCGACGCCCTGTTGGCTCGTTCACGCTAGGAGAGAATCATGACCGATCAAATCCCCAACCCTCTACAGACCTCAAATAAAAGCACGAACGTTCGTTTCTTTCATAAGACTGGGTCCGGCTGGGTAACGGGTGCATTCAAAGCGGGGAGTCGCCTCGCCCCTGACCTCACGGCCGCGGTCGCCGCGCGGCTTTTCTTCACAACCCGTCGCACGGCCCCCAAAAACGGCGAGCAAGAGATCCTCAGCCACGCGCGCTCCTTCCGAATCGACGAAATGGCGGCCTGGTCTTGGGGACGAGGCCCGGTCGTACTCCTAGTCCACGGTTGGAACGGCCGGGCGACCCAACTCGGCGGCTTCGTATCCCCTCTCGTCGAGCGCGGGTATCGCGTCGTTGCGTTCGACGCCCCCGGCCACGGCGATTCCGCTGGCCATCAAAGCTCTCTTCCCGAGATGGCGGACAGCATTCGCAGTGTCGCCTCGCAGCTCGGCGATGTCTATGGAGTCATCGCGCATTCGATGGGTGGCGCGGCAACCACCCTCGCGCTTTCCGACGGAATGGAGATCGGACGCGCGGTTTTCATCTCGCCTCCCTCGAACCCGCAAACTTTCCTCGACTTCTTCTCGCGTGCGGTCGGGATCTCGGGAGAGGTTCGACAGCGCGTGCAAGACCGAGTCGAGAGACGCGTCGGGAGGCGCATGAGCCAGATGCGTGCCGACGAGATCGCTCGTCGGATGAGCATTCCGTTGTTGGTCATCCACGACGAGGACGACTCTCACGTTCCGGTCCAGTTCGGCCGAAGCATCGCCATCGCATGGCCGGGCGCAACGCTCGTCACGACCGAGGGCCTCGGGCATCAGAGGATCCTTCGGGCTGCGCACGTGAACGATCTCGCTGTGGGTTTCATCGATGCGCAGGAACGTCCTGCGCAAGCCGCAGCATGAACAAAGCAAGAAAGGAAGAGAACCATGACTACCGAAATCAGAGACCCCCAATTCGCACGCTTCGTAGACGAGCTGACCAATTCCTTGTCGTTCGCGGACTTGTCGTTCGCATTTAGCGCCCTGGAAACGGTCGCCGCGAGCATCGTTGTTCTCTACGATGCCTTCGCCACCCCCGAGCCGGGCTTCTTAACCCGCGCATTCAAAGGGTTCGCCGTATGAGAACCCGTGCGAGCAGCTCGAGCTCGTCATCTTACCGGATCGGCCACTTCTCAGGCATCGACGAGGGCGCCCTCGAGATTTGCGTAGACAGCAGGCGTGCTCGGGTCGCTACACAGGCAGCGGCAGGGCTTTTCCGCCGTCGCCTTCCATTCGCATAGCTCCGCGGTGCGGCCCTCCCCGCTCGGATTGGGCTGAATTCGCACGAAGGTCTGTGCGCCCAGGCGAATCGTGCACTCCGGATCGGCGAACGCTTGGGACCAAAAGCCGCCGTTGTACAGGGTGACCGAACCGACCTGCTCGCACTTGGGCTGGTGTGTGTGACCGAACACTACCCTTCGCATGCCGGTGATCTTGTGGATCAGTTCGGCTCGTTCTTCGCTGAGAAGCGGGTTCTCGAAGACGGTGGGCTTCACGGAGGACGCGTAGGCGACGTAGGGAAGCATGAAAAGTCCCAGCGGAACGAACACCCACAGGGGACTGATCGGCCAGGCGATGTTGATGTGCAAGACGACCTGCCAGGCGAGAAACAACGCAACAAGCAAAAAGAACGCTCGGTCGAGCCAAAGCTCGCGCGCGATTCGAAATGGGTTGTTGGTGGCCGAGGGCACGTGCACGGCGTTCAGCTTGCGGACCATGGAGGGCGTTGCGCGGGAGCGCATGGCGATCGACCGCACCTTGTCGTCGACGAGCAGCGGATCACGCATTGCTTGTAACCAGTGGGTACGAAGCGAAATCCAAAGTGTAGCGTAGGCGCCCCAAAACCACGTCCAGATCAACAACGGCTGGGTGCGGAGCATGTACTTGAAGAAGAACCGCACGTACGCGACCGTGCTCATGATGTAGTTCTCCGACTGATGGGGGTTGAAGTACCCCATCCCGTTGAGCATGTAGCGCGCGGCCAAATCTCCGAAGGGGACCCGCACCCGTGGTTCACCATGCACTTCGATGAGGGGATCGATCGGGTCATGGATGACGCAGTTCGGGTCGTATTGGTGCCCGTGGCTGACGTACGTGTCGTCTCCGCTCAGATAGAACCAGTTGCAGAACACGACCGGATCGTCGGTGTACAGGCGTTCGCCAGGACCATGCGGGGCCGCTTCCTGCGGGTGCCTCGCGCCCTCTTCCAGAAGCCCTAGGGGCGCGTCGACCCCGAGCGCGCTGCAAACCAAGCGTTGCACCGACGGCCAATAGAGCTCGACATCATGGTTTCCGATGATGAAGACCGCACGATGTCCGTTCTTGATGAAGTCGCCGAGCGCCTCGAACCACCTCGGGTGGTGCGCGATGATGACTTTCATCTTGAACTCGCTCTTCCACTCTTCGCTTCCGAGCCCGCGAACCCGCTCGAGCCAATCGATGTGCCTTCGATCGTCCGGAAGAGCCGTCACGCTGTCGAAATCGAAAATGTCGCCGTTGAGAATCAGCTCGATGGGCCCATCGGCTTGTTCCTGAATGTACTCGAGGAACCTCGCGAAATCGTCGTCGATGAAGAACTCTCGGCGCTTGTACGCCATCCACAGAGGCCGCTGGGGGTCGACCTCCTGGGCCTCGGAGAGATGCATGTCCGACACGACGAAAGTGTGAAGGTGGGCGTCCATGAAACGGGAGCCGTTCAAGTGTGTCAGGAGCCGCCCAACGGCTCCAGTGCCTTTTTGCCATGAACTACAGGTAATGGGCAATTCGAGTGCTGGGCAATGCTCTATACTCCGCGGAAGAGATAAGGGGGATTGAGTGTCCATAACACGCGTCATGACGGTCGACGGCAACGAGGCAGTTGCGATGGTGGCCCATCGCACCAACGAGGTCATCGCGATCTATCCCATCACGCCCTCCTCGGCGATGGGCGAGCTGTCCGACGAGTGGTCGGCGCACGGGCAATGCAACATCTGGGGCGCCCTACCAAAGGTCGTTGAAATGCAGTCCGAGGGTGGCGCCGCGGGCGCCGTGCACGGCTCACTTCAGGCCGGCGCGCTGACGACTACGTTCACCGCGTCACAGGGCCTGCTGCTCTTCATACCCAACATGTACAAGATCGCAGGGGAGCTCAATGCGTTTTGCATGCACGTCGCGGCGCGTAGCATCGCGTCTCATGCGTTGTCGATCTTTTGCGATCACTCCGACGTCATGGCCTGTCGTCAAACGGGGTTTGCCTTGCTCGCGTCGGGCTCCGTGCAGGAAGCGCACGACTTTGCCGCCATCGGTCAAGCCTCGACTCTGCAGACAAGAGTTCCCTTCTTGCATTTCTTCGATGGTTTTCGCACCTCGCACGAAGTCGCCAAAATCGAATCGGTCGACGATGACGATCTGCGTTGGCTCATCGGCGATGAAGGAGTCGAGCATCACCGCTCGCGAGGGCTCACGCCGGATCACCCGCACCTTCGAGGAACCGCGCAGAATCCGGACGTCTTCTTTCAGGCACGCGAGGCTGGCAACCCCTTCTATCTGGCCTGCCCCGAGATCGTGCAGGCCCAAATGGACCGTTTTGCCGAACGCGCGGGCCGCCACTATCGGCTCTTCGATTATGTGGGCGCCCCCGATGCCGAGCGCGTGGTGATCTTGATGGGCTCGGGCGCCCAAACCGCCGAAGAAATGGTGCAGTGGCTGACCGCCCATGGCGAGAAGGTAGGCGTGCTCAAAGTCAGACTCTACCGGCCGTTCTCGGTATCCGCCTTTGCCGAGGCGCTTCCACCCAGCGTGCGCAGGTTGGCTGTGCTCGACCGCACCAAGGAACCTGGAAGCATTGGTGAGCCACTTTACCTCGACGTCGTGGCCGCGCTCCGAGAGCTTCGAGATGCCGGCAACTCCCCGCTCGAAGTGGACCCGCTCGTGATGGGCGGCCGATATGGCCTTTCTTCGAAGGAATTCACGCCCGCCATGGTCAAGGCTGTGTTCGATGAGCTGTGTGCGGAGAGGCCACGCAACCACTTCACTGTGGGCATCGTCGACGATGTGACCCATACCTCGTTGTCCGTCGATTCCGAGCTGGACATCGAGCCCGATGATGTGGTGCGTGCGGTGTTCTTCGGCCTTGGGTCGGATGGCACCGTGGGTGCAAATAAGAACGCGATCAAGATCATCGGCGAGCAGACCCAGCTCCACGCCCAAGGCTATTTCGTGTACGACTCGAAGAAGTCTGGTGCGATGACCATCTCGCATCTGCGCTTCGGACCGCGTCCGATCCATTCCGCGTATCTGGTTCGCAAGGCAAGCTTCGTGGCCTGCCATCAATTCGCATTCTTGGGGCGATACGATGTCCTGGACTACGCGGGACATGGTGCCGTCTTCCTGCTGAACGCGCCCTACCCGCCCGACGAGGTCTGGGATGCGCTGCCGCGCGAGGTGCAGCAAACGATCCTCGAAAAGGAGCTGAGGCTCTATGCCATCGACGCCTACAAGCTCGCCGACGAGCTCGGGCTAGGACGCCGCATCAACACCCTGATGCAGACGTGCTTCTTTGCGATTTCCGGTGTGTTGCCCAGGGACGAGGCGATCGCACAGATCAAGAAGGCGATCGAAAAGACCTACGGAGCAAAGGGACATGCCGTGGTCGCGCGCAACTTCGAAGCTGTCGATCGCGCCCTCGACAACCTTCACCAGGTTCGTCCACCTACGAAGATTACCACCGGGCGCGAGCGGCCACCCATCGTGCCCGCGGAGGCCCCGGACTTCGTCAAGCAAGTCACCGCGCTAATGCTCGCCGGCAAGGGCGACTTGCTCCCGGTTAGCGCGTTTCCAGTCGACGGAACCTGGCCGGTCGGCACCAGCAAGTGGGAAAAGCGAAACATCGCACAACAGATCCCCGTCTGGGATTCCGACTTGTGCATCCAGTGCAACAAGTGCGCGATGGTGTGTCCCCATGCTGCGATTCGCGCCAAGGTGTTCGACCCGGTGCGCCTCGAGGACGCACCGCCGACGTACAAAGCCGTCGCTTACCGGGGTGCCGAGTTTACCGGCAGCCACTACACGATCCAGGTCGCGCCGGAGGACTGCACGGGTTGCCTGCTTTGCGCGGCGGTCTGCCCAGCCAAAGACAAATCCAATCCGCGGCACAAGGCGATCGACATGGCGCCAAGTCGACCATTGGTCGAAACGGAACGCGAAAATTACGCGTTCTTCTTGGATCTTCCGGAAGCCGATCGCACGCAGGTCAAGCTCGACATCAAGGGTTCGCAGTTCTTTGAGCCGCTGTTCGAGTATTCGGGCGCCTGCTCGGGGTGCGGCGAGACGCCCTATATCAAACTGCTGACCCAGCTCTTTGGGGACCGCGCGCTCATCGCGAATGCCACCGGCTGTTCCTCCATCTACGGGGGCAACCTGCCAACTACGCCCTACACGACCAACGGCGACGGACGAGGACCGGCATGGTCCAACTCGCTGTTCGAAGACAACGCCGAATTTGGTCTCGGCTTTCGTCTAGCACTGGATCGCCACGTCGACCGCGCCCGCCGACTGGTGATCACGCTTGCCTCGAACATCGGAGAGGGTCTAGTCGATGAGTTGCTGCAAGATAGGGTCTCGGGCGAAGCCGAGATCCAGGCGCAACGTCAGCGCGTCGACGAGCTGCGACTCCGTCTAGCCAAAGTCCAAACAAAAGAGGCTCGCGAGCTCGAGCAGGCAGCCGACTACCTCGTGAAGAAAAGCATCTGGCTCGTGGGCGGTGACGGCTGGGCCTACGACATCGGCTTCGGTGGCCTCGATCACGTTCTCGCGATGGACCACGACGTCAACATGCTGGTTCTCGACACCGAGGTGTACTCCAATACGGGTGGCCAACAGTCAAAGGCCACTCCGATCGGCGCTGCAGCCAAGTTTGCGGTCGCAGGCAAGGAGATCTCGAAGAAGGACTTGGGGCTCGAAGCGATGAGCTACGGGCACGCGTACGTCGCCCGGGTCGCCTTCGGCGCCAAGGACAATCAGACGGTGCACGCCTTCGTGGAAGCGGATTCTTTCAGAGGGCCTTCGTTGATCATCGCCTACAGTCCTTGCATCGCCCACGGCTACGACCTGTCGAGGGGCCTCGAGCAGCAAAAGCTGGCGGTCAAATCGGGCATGTGGCCCTTATACCGTTTCGATCCGAGGCGAGTACAGCGAGGAGAGCCCCCCTTCCAACTCGATTCGGGCGCGCCGAAGGGATCCGTCAAGGACTACATGCGCAATGAGGCGCGCTTTCGGATGGTCGAAAAGATCGATCCAAAGCGATCCAAGCATCTGCAGCGGATGGCCCAAGAGGATGCCTTGAGACGTTATTGGGTGTATCGAAAGCTTGCCGGCGCGACGCCTCCCGCGCCAGAGCCGCCCACGTCGACCACGCCCCCCCCGCCCATGAAGGAGGAAGGACGATGAACCTCTCCACGACCTACATCGGACTGCAGCTACCTCATCCCTTGATCGCCGGAGCCTCACCCCTGGCCGACGACATGGATACGGTACGAAAGCTCGAAGATGCGGGTGCCGCAGCCATCGTGATGCGTTCCCTCTTCGAAGAGCAGTTGGTGATGGAGCAAATGGCTTCGCTACGGCACCTCGACGCCCACGAAGACGCTCATAGCGAGGCGCAGTCCTATTTCCCCGGCCCGAACCGTTTCTCCCTGGGCCCCGAGGAATACTTGGACCGCCTGCGACAAATCAAGGATGCCGTCAGGATTCCGGTATTCGGCTCGCTCAATGGTTACACGCCGGGGGGCTGGCTCGACTTCGCCAAACAGATGCAGGACGCAGGGGCCGACGCCCTCGAGCTCAACGTCTATCACATCACGACAGACCCGGATCAGAGCGCGGACGCCGTGGAGGACCAGACGGTCGAGATGGTGAAGGCAGTCAAAGCGCAGGTCTCGATTCCTCTGGCCATCAAGCTTTCACCCTTTTACTCGGCACTGGCTCACTTCGCGCGTCGTCTCGATCATGCCGGCGCCGACGGCATCGTCATTTTCAATCGGTTCTATGAGGCGGACATCGATCCAGAGGAGCTCGCGGTGACCCGTCACCTGAAGCTCTCGGATTCGGGCGCGTTGCTCATGCGATTGCGGTGGCTGGCGATTCTGTCCGAGAAGGTCGACGCTTCACTCGCCGTCACAGGGGGTGTCCACACCGGGCTCGACGCGATCAAAGCCGTGATGGCGGGCGCCCATGCGGTGCAGATGGTCTCTGCGCTGCTCAAGCACGGGCCGCAGCACCTCGACCGCGTGCATTCCGAGATGGCCCAATGGCTCGAAGACCACGAATACGAATCGCTAGAACAAGCTCAGGGAAGCATGAACCTCATCCGTTGCCCCGAGCCCCAGGGATACGAACGCGCCAACTACGTCGACATCCTGCAAAGCTGGGAATGAGGGCGCACTCGTCCTGAGCGCAATCGAGAGACATTGTTGCCCAGAAAAAGCGGCTTTCTCTACCCCCATCTCGCCGCAAAGGTGGGATTTTGGTCCCGTATGGGTTCCATGGTCCTTCCTACGAGCTCCGGATCATCATACAACATGGCCACAGAGGAGGTTTGGGCACATGAAGTTGAAGCAGATCATCGTCGCAACGGATTTCTCGACGGAGTCGAACGCACCGATCTGTCACGGCATCGAGATCGCACGCGCTAGTGGGGCGTCCCTTCTCGTCGTGCACGTCGTGGAGACGCCCGGGGATGGCGAGGCGCTAGAGTCTGCCGTGGAGCATTGGCATGCCGATAGCAAGGCGCGGCTCACGCGGCAGATCGAGGCGTGCGCGGCCAAGGATTTCGATGTCGCCCAGCAGATTGTCGACGCGCCGTCCGCGATGGAAGGACTCCAATCGTTGGTCGACTCGCATCACGCGGACTTGGTCGTCATGGGCAGCACAGGTCTGACCGGAATCAAACATGCTTTGCTCGGCAGCACTGCCCAAAAAACTCTGCGCACCGTGCAGGCGCACGTTCTGGTTGCTCGCGGCGAGACTCCGCCCGCCGCGGGCTACAAGCGAATTTTAGTCCCGACCGATTTCTCCGTCCCTGCCGAGAAAGCTATGGAGCTCGCCCTGGCGTTGGCGTCGCCAGACGCGCAAATCGACCTCGTCCACTGCTGGCGCGTTCCGGAGGCTACCCGCGCGGATGAACACTCCAAGTTGGTGATCGACGCCGTTGCCGCCTCGGTGAAAGAACGTGGCCGGAAACTGCTCGAGTCCTTTCGACGAGACGCGCCGAACGCCACCTTCTCCTCGGTCAATGAATCGCCCGAGCGCGGCATTGCACAAAAGCTGAAAGAGGGAAACTACGACCTCGTCGTCGTCGGGAGCTATGGGCGTTCCAAGCTCAGGCATTGGCTTCTCGGAAGCGTAGCGGAACACACGGCCAGGGTTGCGCCTTGCGCTGTCGCCGTCGCTAGACCCGATTGGGGAAAGTGAAAAGGAAGTCATTCAAGTGTGTCGAGAGCGCGCCTTCAGCGGAATCATGAAACTCGGTTCATAACCAGCGGTCCAGTGTCAACACGACCTGCGTGATCAATACAGCAGTCAGGCCACCACCAACGAGGCTGGCTAGGAATGCGTAGCCGCAGAAGAGGCCTCGACGAAGTCCCTTGCTGTATAATCCGGTCGCAAGGAGCGAAGCGATGCCTCTACGACTCTCTCGTCATCCTGTTCATCTCGGCCTCGGGGCGTTAGCCGTGAGTGAGCCTGAATTCACGGGCAGTGATTGGTATCAAGACTACAGCGCGCGGCACTCGGACGACGGCAGGGAGGGTCGCCTGGTGTCGATGCACTCCTTCGACGCTTCATGGGACAGCTGGGAGATGCACCCCGAGGGTAGCGAGATTGTGCTCTGCACTGCGGGCGAAATGACGCTCGTGCAGGAGGTCGACGAAAAAGAAGTGCATACGACGCTTCGGACGGGCGAATACGCGATCAACGACCCGGGCATCTGGCATACAGCCGATGTGCAACAACACGCAACCGCTGTCTTCATCACGGCCGGACTGGGCACACAGATCCGGAAACGCTGAGCCGCGAGCCTCTCCAGGGACAAACTCACGACTGGGACACAAACCTCCAGAGCGCAGCGAACGCACTGGCTCCAGCAGTAGGACTTGTTTGGTACTGGAACATGACATCGCGGAGAGGACGAAGGCCGTGGAGCTGTCTGGTTCCAGTGCCAAGCGAGTCCGCTCCTGCCCACGCCTCGAAAATCGAAAAGGCCCGCTAGCTCTTGAGCAGGCCCTGCCATGGGCTCCAGCGGTAGGACTCGAACCGTTCTCGGAACACCCTGGTTCGCATGATTCAGTAGCAGCCCGAGGAAGGCAAACGCTTCGTACAATCGCACCTGGGCCGAGCTGATACGCCGCGGACTCGACCTCGATGTGCTCGAGTGCCCTGACTGAGCCGGTGCTTACCCTCGCCCTTAACGGCGCGGACGGCAAGACGCTACTCGCCTGGAGCCAGATCGTGCTTCCAGCGCTCGAGGGGGAGCCGCATGCGCGGGCCCGTGCGGTCGTCGAGGGCCGCCTCGACTTGATCCCCCGGGCGTACGCGCAGCAGATCGCCGACTTCCTCGAAATCAAGCTGCGGCTGCGCTACCGATGACGGATGATCATGAAGTTGTAATCTTTGTTCCGGTGGTCGAACTCCCGGTCCTCGAGACCCGGATTGAGCTCGAGGTAGAGGTACTCGTAGGATTCGTAGAGCCTTCCGTAGTGGTCCCAAGTCATCGCTTTGATCATCAGGGACGTGCGCTTGCTGATGAAGTATTTTCCTCCGCTCCCGTAGTAGTGCGGAACGAAGAGCCATGCCCGAGTGCGCCCCGCGATAGAAGAAGCCCGGCCGAAGCCGGGCTCGATAGCGTTGCGTACGAAAGGCCCCGAGACCATTTTGATCTCGGGGCCGGTGACCCCAACGATGCGAAGTTGGAACCAGTTTTCCGCTTTCATTGAAGAGTGGGACGAGCTTCGGATGGCAGCATGATGAGCTTCGACGACGGCAATCCATGCACAGCTGCGCGCACTGCGCGGTGCTAAGGCGGATGGACTCGCACATCTCGAGCTGTCGGCAACGTACGGAACGGTCCGAGGTCTGTCCGCTGGGTCACCTGCGCGATCATCGCGGCTCATATCTCCCCACGGACAACGTTTTGAGGGACGACGGGGCGGTTTGGCGTTCCGATAATCCCATGAAACACTTTTGGGTAGGTCTTGGCCGCGTTGACCAGCAACCAGGGGGGGTGACATGCTGCCGATTCGCGGGGAATTGAGATGGTCATGGCGGCGGCATATTTTGATTGCCTGCGCCGTGGCTTTGACCAGCGGCGCTGGGTGCGGGGGCGGCTCCGGCGGGGGAGGCGGCCTGCCCGATCCCATCGACGTGCCGGCCGGACTCACGGTCCACTGCAGCGCGGCCTTCGACGGTGGCAAGATACCGTTGAATACCTTCATCGACGCCACAGTCGCGGACGATGTGTGCCTCATCCATCGTTTCGATGCGACGCAGGGCGTCCAGTACTCGGTTCAGGTTCTCATCGCAGCTGGAGGAAATGTCGACGTCCTAGTCGCTTCTAACGGTGACTTCATCGACTTGGTAACCGCATCCAATTTCTTTGGCGATACTCCCGAGTCGGCAACCTTCTCCGCCGGCGCCACTCAGGAATACGTCATCGCGTACATCGGTCGGGCGTCGACCTCCGATATTTCTACTCGGGTCGTGCAAAATATTCCCTCGCCTACGGGCGAGCGAGACTGCATGGCCACCGTGGACGGCGGTGAGCTCAGCACTGACGGCACCCCCGTGTCCGACATCGTATTTCCCCGGACCTGCGTGCTCTACACCTTCGAGGGGAACGCCGATTCGATCTACAAACTAACCGCGACGTTTGCGGGCGACACGCTCCCCGACGCCTTGCATGTCGCCCGAGATCGAGATCTAACCGACGTGATCGATAGTCGGGTCTTTCTGGAGGAAACCACCACCCTCTACCCGGTTACCGATGCCGACCAGACCTTCTACATCGTTCTCGTCGGTGAGTTTTCGGAGTTGTCGACCTATGAGCTGGCGCTCACGCGGGGCAATGCTCCGGTCGGCCTATTCGATCGTTGTCACATGGCGGAGGATAGCGGCCCCATCACCACCGATTGGAGCCCGATCACCGCGAGTCTGGCACGTCGCACCTGTCACATCTATGCACTCTCTTCCGTCGCTGATCTGCTCTATGTCATCGGTCTGACTACATCGAGCTTCGGAACGCCACCCGAGTTGCGCATCGCGAGCGATGCAGATTTTCGCAATCTGGTGACCACAACCACGGAGCCCGTCGAGGGCATCTCGGGCGAAGCGTTCGTTGCCGGAAGCGCCCAGACTTTCCACATTGCAGTCCTGACATCCGCGCTCGACGCTACAATCGATTACGACATACGGGGCCTCGAATCCGAACCACCCCCGCAGGGGTTGACCTTTCCGTGCAACCGGTCGCGTGCTGCGGGCAGCTTAGTTGCCGACGGTCCGACCTTCAATGGTACGTTGATGGCCAACGAGTGTGCGACCTTCACTCTCGACACACTGGGAGGTGTTTCCTACACCATCTCGGCGCTCCCGAACGCTGGCAGTGTTTTTCTCTACGCCTCCCAAGACGCGGAGCACACGCAGTCTTTGGGGAGCTCGGTCAATTTCAGCGGCCCCCAGGGCCTCTCGTTCACCGCGCCCACGACAGGCACAGTTCACATCGCGGTCGCCGGTCGAATCGACGGCACCGCGTTCTCTGTCTCCGCGGCAACCGCAGCGGCGCCACCCGCGGGTGTAGGGTCCTACTGCGACTTTGCCGTGGACGCCGGCGTGCTGACCGTGGACGGTGGTCCGGCGTCGGGTTTCGCGGCGGCAGACCAATGCAACCTGTACGCGTTCAGCGGCACCAACGGCACGAGTTACACGATACGTCTGACCGAGGTCGACAATGATGACCCGGACCTCACGCTGGCCAGCGACGCGGCCTTTTCCGCGATCATTCAGGAGGCGACGACCCCCGACGGCGACACTATCGTCTTCACGGCATCGGGTGACCAACCCTTTTACCTGGCGGTTCACGGTTTTCAGAGCGTCGAGTACACCATCGAAGTCATGGTCAGCCCATCGCCCCCCGCAGGCCTTGCGGGTCGATGCAGCAGCGTGCTCGACGATGGGATTCTGGTGGTTGAGGCGCCCTCGGTTCGACAGAGCGCCGCCCCGGACCAGTGCGTCGTGTACTCCTTTGCCGCCATCAGTGGCCTTTCATACACGGTCACCGTGTTTACCAGCCGGGGCAATCCGGGGCTCATCGTTGCCGATGGCGCCGACTTTACTTCGATGCTCACGAACCAGACCACGTCCGGCGGTGAAGTCTACACATTCACGGCAGCGGCCACCCAGGATTTCTACCTGGCAGTCTTCGCCGAAACGGCCACCACCACGGACTTCGAGATATTTGTCGAGACGCCGTAGTCGATGCAAAAGCCCGGCCCAAGCCGGGCTTTTTTGCTGGTGACCCCAGCGAGGTTCGAACTCGCTCGCGTTACCGGCGTGAGAGGCCGCGCCTGCACGATGGCCAACGCGACCACGTAAGCCTTGCCTCCACCAATTCCCGCATTCCTCAGCGGTTTCGACGCCTTGAGAACGCTGGTCCCTCAGCCGCGCAACTTTTTAGGGGGCAAAACCGATAACAGGGTCTCGGGAAGGAGATATCGGTGAACAGTCGTGGTTTCGGAGCAGAGCGCGCCTCAGTTGACGGACGCGCGAGTGAGTCGACGGTGGACACTGTCGGAAGCATCATCAGTGTTCCACGCTCGCCTGCAGCGCGCACTCTCTTAGCGGACTGAATTGCCCGGAACTAAGCGTTATGTCGACTTGTTGAGACCCGAGAGAGTGTTTGTAGTTACTATCAGCCCCTTCGTCTCGCTCGGTTGTTTTTTGGGTACACCGGGCTCCTCCGATACGCTGCCGCTCGGAGGCGCGGATGATTCGAGTTTGGCTAATTGGTTGCGCGGTGCTGGCGATCGGCTGTGGAGACACCTCAGGCAACGGCGGAGGTGGAATGGGCGGAGTCGGCGGAATGGGCGGAGCCGGTGGCACCGGAGGTACCGACATCTGCGACACCCTTCCCTGCGAGTGTGACACGGACGACGATTGCGGGGAGCACGAAACCTGCGATTCGTCCGACGCGGGACGCCTTTGCATCTGCGTCGCCGCCTATGAGGACACCGGGAGCGGCTGCGAGTTCGCTGGGGCGCCGCTTGCGCCCGGATTCGATGACGCTGTGCCATGGACGACGTCGGGCGGGGCCGTTCTCGATCCTGGTGCCGATGGCTTCGACGATCCAGGTGTGGTGACTTGGGTGGATGAGAACGCGCTCTGCGACGGTTCTAGCGTCTCGCAAACATTCACCATGCCGCCGTACGCTGCCGCCGAACCCTTGGCCCTCGAGCTGACGTACAACGGGGAGGAGGATTTCCTTTTTTTCGACGAGGCGGAAGCGATGGTGGCGATTAACGAGAAGTGGACTCGCTATCCCGGCAATGGCGCATTCTCCACGACCACCACGTGCCTTGGGGAGTCGGCTTTCGGCGGAGATGTCGAGTTCCGCGTCGAGGGACTTACTCGCTCCTGCCCGAGCAACCTGCAGCTGATCGTGGACCGACTGGAGGTGGTGACTGCAGCCAACGCGGGGCTCGACTGTCCCGATCCAGGCGTGGTCAGGGACGGTGACTTCGACGGAGACGGCACCGCTTGGGAGATGTCTGGCGATGCCACCGTCGAGGACGGCATCGGCCAGAACGGATCACGGGCAGGGCGACTGCAGACGCAGACCCTATGTTCGAGCGCTTCACTCGAGGGTCTGGCCTCCTGGCCGCTGCAAAGCAGCGTCGCCAACCCCGCGCTCCGGTTCTTCTGGAGTGGAACTACGGGTCGTGTGCTGGATGTGTCGGTGGGTGAATTCGCCCTGGCGAGCTTCACTGCAAGCGGTACGACGAGCACCAGCACGGTGTGCCTGCCCCCGAGCTCCCAAGGACTAGCGCAAAGGGTCTCGCTCGGTATTCCGTTCACTGGCGGATCATGCGCAGCGCCAGACGTACGCGATTTCATCGTCGACACGCTGGAGGTCGTGAGTGCACCTGACTGCGGAGACGATCCCTACCTCGTCGACGGCGACTTCGAGCTGGCGCTGACCGGCACGGTCTCGAGCGGATGGCTCCTGCTTTCCAACGAGCCCTGGGGCACTGTCAGCATCGTCACCAGCGACGCACAAAGCGGCAGCGCCTCATTGCAATTGGCGTCCCGACAGGACTGCTTTGGCGTTTCCGCACAAGCGACCTTCGTCGTTCCCAAACCCGATGCATCGGGCGGACCAGCCCTGAAGTACTACTTTCGAGTCGGCAATAACCCGGAGACGGAGACTTCCTCGACCCCCGGCAACGGAGCGCTGCCCGAAGGCGGAGCTGCGTTTGCAGAGGAGACGGTGTGCTTGGACCCCGCAGACGCGACCAAGCCGCAGACGCTCAGCTTCACCATCAGCCCCGGAGGCGGCCTCTGTGCGGACACTTTCCCCGAGGAGCAGGCGCTCATCGACAACGTCCGAGTGACGACCGACCCGGCGTGTCCTAGCGAATGAGGCTGCGGTATCGAAATCGATGAGGCCGCGCGGCCTGTTCGCGCCCGCACATCAGCTAGAAGCTGCAAGAACTGCGACCCGGCGGCAGGTGCCCCTCCTGTTACTCATGGGGCGACCGCTGATCCCCGTGGCGACGTCTGGCGGACGCGCACGGTTGTGCTCGACTCCGCGGCGCTGGGCATTCGCAACTGTGGCCACCATGGACTGCGCCGCTATTTCATTTCCTACGCGCGCAGGGGCGGCGCGCGCGCCGATATGCTCGAGCGCGTCACCCATAACAGCGCTGGCACCATTGTGGACGTCTACCCGGACCCTGACGCGCTTTGGCCCGCATTGTGCGAGGCCGTGCAATGTCTCAAGGTCACCTGGCCGACGAACAACGTCGTCGCGCTCCCGATAGCGGTCGGAATGGACACTGCTACGGACACTCAAGAAGACGAAAAAGAAAAACCGAGTGAAGACAACGTACTTGTGGGCTCCAGCGGTAGGACTCGAACCTACGACCAAGCGATTAACAGTCGCCCGCTCTACCAACTGAGCTACGCTGGAATGAGGGCCGGAGGCTTAGCTCGCCTCTGGCGACTGTCAAGGCCAGCACCGCATGCCGCGACCTCATTTCAGCAATCCGAAGTGACGAAGTCCCTCCAGCACGCCACGCGCATAGGGGTGCGTGGCAAAGTAGAGCCGCTCGTCGATCCCCCGGGCCATCGACTCGGCCGCGAGGTCTCGCTTGAGGGCTGCGTCTGCGTTTCCCACGACGATGACTCGATACCCGGTCAACATGGCGGCGCGGTCGTTTCCCGAGTCACCCGCGTAGATGAGGTGCTCTTCGTCGATACCGGTGTGGTCGTGCAGGTATCGAACTGCGAAGTCCTTGGCAACGCCGGCTGGAAGTAAGTCGAGGAGCCCACGCTTGGCCACGGGATCGTAGCTCGACACGAGCTTCACCTTTGCCTTCGCTTCATCGAGCCGCGATTGCACGGTTGCCTCGAAGGCCTCCGGCCGACCGGCCGTGTAGTAGCTCACTTTGAACTCCCCCTGCTTTTGCTCCTCTTGAAGCTCGAGGCCTTCGATCGCGCCAATCGCCGCGCGCACATCTCTGCCGCTCAGCCCTCCGAAGGCGTTTCTCATGGCTTCTCGATATGCCTCGTCGGGCTCGTAGCCTCGGTTGGTCTTTCGATAGACGCTCGTGCCGACGTCGCAGACGAACCAATCGGGTGACGGAAGGCCGAGCTCCGAGATCCCCTCCTGTGCCAAGGACAAATGGCGGCCCGTCACGTAAGCGAGCACCAGGTTGGCGCTGGTGGCGAATGCTGTCACCAACTCGGCGACGTCGCGCAAGTGTTGCGCGCTCCTTTCGAGTGGAATAAGGGTGCCATCCAGATCTGACGCGAGGAGGTAGCGTGTTATGCTCATGCCAACGTGAGCCTAGCGAGGACCGAACCCGCCTGCACCCAGGAAGGCGTCAGCTGAGAGTCCGTGCACCGTTTCCACAAACGACCTGTCATTTTTGGCGAGGTGCTGTTTGACCACTTCCCTGACGGCAGCCGTGTCTTGGGCGGGGCACCCTTCAACGTCGCTTGGCATTTGCGGGGGTTCAACTCCAATCCGCTGGTGATCAGCGCAGTCGGTGACGATTCCGATGGCCACGAAGTGCTGGAGCGGATGACGAGTTGGGACCTGATGACCGACGGGATCCAGTCCGACCCGGGGCACCCGACGGGCCGCGTGACCGCTAGCGTCATCGACGGAGATAACCACTTCGAAATCGCTCCAGGCCAGGCGTGGGACTTCATCCAACTCGGGCCGGCTCTTCGGGCGGCGGTAGAGGAACCCGCCGGGCTCCTCTACCATGGCACGCTGGCTCTTCGCGGCGACGAGAGCTGGAACGCGCTTCGCAACTTGCAAGACGAGATCGAAGCGCCCTCGTTCATCGACATCAATCTGCGGGAACCGTGGTGGACAAAGGACAGGATCGACTGGTGCCTGACCACCGGCCACTGGGTGAAGCTCAATGACACCGAGCTCGCACAGCTCACATCCAGGCCTACCGGGTCATTCGAGGAGTGCCGCGATGCGGCACTCGGGATCGCGCGAGAGCACGGCATCGAAGGGATCTTCGTTACGCGCGGTGCACGGGGAGCGCTTTCGGTCGTCGGTGGCAAGCAGGTGTTCGAAGCTGCGGCGGCTCCGGTGAAAAAGCTCATCGACACCGTTGGCGCAGGCGACGCATTCAGCGCCGTTGTGTGCCTCGGGCTCTTACAGGAGTGGGAACATCAGACGACGCTCGACCGGGCCGCTGCGTTTGCTGCGGACCTATGCGGCATTCGCGGCGCAACCACGACCGATTTCGGGCTCTATGATCGGCACTTCGCCGAATGGACCAAGGACACCAGCGCCGGCACGATCAGCGCCCCGGGGCCACAGCGCCTCTACGTTCTATCGCTGACCATACATGGCCTCGTTCGTGCGACCGATATCGAGCTCGGGCGCGACGCGGACACTGGCGGCCAGGTTTCTTACGTCATCGACCAGGCCAAAGCGCTCGCCGATCATCCGGATATCGAGCGTGTCGACGTCGTGACCCGCTTGATCCAGGACCGGCGCGTGGACGAAGGGTACGCATGTGCATTCGAGCCGATCTGCCGGGGCGCTCAAATCGTCCGGATACCGTTCGGACCCCGACGCTATCTTCGAAAGGAAACGCTGTGGCCCTATCTCGACAGCCTTCTCGATCAGCTCACGCGCTACGTCCGGATGCAGGAGCGCACACCTGACCTCATCCACGGGCATTACGCCGACGCGGGGTATGTCGGTTCAAGGCTTGCCAAGCTACTCGGCGTTCCTTTCATTTTCACGGGCCATTCGCTCGGCCGAGTGAAGCAGATGAGGCTCGCGTCCAAAGGGGAGGCCAGCGAGCAGAGCTACCGCTTCGCGCAACGCATCGAGGCCGAAGAACGTACGCTGGAAATGGCGGCACTCGTGATCGCAAGTACCCGCCAGGAAGTGCACGAGCAGTACGAGCTCTACGACCACTACCAGCCTGAGCGCATGCAGGTCATCCCGCCCGGCGTCGACCTTTCACGCTTCTCCCCGCCCGCGCCCTCCTGGCGCCGTCCGGCGATTGCCGACGAGCTCGATCGCTTCCTCGCCGATTCGCGAAGACCCATGGTGTTGGCTTTGGCCCGCGCCGACGAGCGGAAGAATTTCGAGGGCCTGGTCCGCGCGTTTGGCGAAACCGAAGGCCTGCGGGACATCGCCAACCTGGTCATCGTGGCCGGCAACCGCGACGACATCGGCGAGATGGCCGCTGGGCCACGCCGCGTACTGACCCAGATCCTCACACTGATCGATCGCTACGACCTATACGGCTCGGTGGCCTATCCCAAGCACCACGATTCAAGCGACGTGCCTGAGCTGTACAGGTTGGCAGCCAAGACGAAGGGTGTTTTCGTGAACCCCGCGCTCACCGAGCCGTTCGGTCTCACACTGCTCGAATCGACGGCCACGGGCGTGCCGCTCGTCGCGACGAACGATGGCGGACCTCAAGACATCATCGGGATGTGCAACAACGGTCTCCTCGTCGATGCACTCGATTCCAAAGCAATCGGGGAAGCGATTCGCGACGCCCTCAGCGACCGCGAACGTTGGAGCCGCTGGTCAGAGGGTGGGCTCAAAGCCGTCCATGCGAACTACACCTGGGACAGCCATGCCACGCGCTACGTGCAGGAAGCTCGCAAGGTTGTGAAGGGCACGCACCCGACCCCGCTCTCTCGGCGGCGCACGAAGCTCGCTGGAATGGATAGGCTGCTCGTTACCGACCTCGACGACACCTTGACCGGTGACGACGAAGCCTTGGCCACCTTGCTGAAACGCTTGGACACCACGGACGCCAAAGTCGGCTTTGGCATCGCCACGGGCCGGACATTGAATGAGGCGTTGACGCTCATGGATGAGCTCGAGGTGCGAGTCCCCGATGTCCTCATCACGGCCGGGGGAAGCGAGCTCCACTACGGAACCCACCTACTGCCTGACCGTTCCTGGGAACGCCAGATTCGATACCGCTGGGACCGGGACGACGTGGCGCGGGTAATGAACGCCATGCCGGGGCTAGAGCGCGTGATCCAGTCCGAAACCAAATATCGGCTCCGCTATCGGCTCGACCTAGGACACGCTCCGAGCCTGAGAGAGATCCGCCGCCGCCTTCGGCAGGAGGGTCTCCGGGTGACGACGATTTTGGACCATGAGGTCTACCTCGATGTCGTACCTGTCCGCGCCTCGCCGGGGCTTGCGATTCGTTTTTTCTGCTTCAAATGGAACCTCGAGCCGCAGCGCCTGCTGGTTGCAGGTGATTCGGGAAACGACTGGGACATGCTTTCAGGAGACACGTTGGGCGTGGTCGTGAGCAATCACACGCCGGGGCTCGAGCGGCTTCGTGGTCGGCCTCGTGTTTATTTCGCGAAGAGTCCGCACGCGCGCGGGATACTCGAGGGCATCGATTGCTATGATTTCCTAGGGGACATCCGAGTCCCGCGCGAGGAACCAGAATGATTGAAACCCTCGAAGGGCTGCTGCAGGCGCATCGCGAACCGATCTATCTCCTGTTCAGGCGATTGAAAGCGCTCGATCGCCACTTCCTGCTGTGGTCGGACTTGGTGCACGAGTACGAGGACTTCGCGGAAACCGAGGTCGCCCAGCCGCTCCGCGACACCAAGATGTCTTGGATCATGCGCCACGTGCAGGAAGCCGTGGTCGATGATCCCTTCATCTGTCTGGCAGTGCGCGTTCGGGTGGGACGTTGGAACTACCTGCAGGTGCACACCGAAGAGATGTATTGCCGGGAGCTTTCGGTGACGGAGTTTCTGGACCTCAAGGAACGGCTCGCCGCGGGGATTCCGCCGGGCGATCGCTACGTCCTCGAGATCGACCTCAGCCCTTTCGAACGGGGATTCCCAAAGCTCAAAGACGTCCGCAATATTGGGCGCGGCGTGGAGTTCCTGAACCGGCATCTTTCGGGGCGGCTCTTCCTGGATGGCGGGCGCGGCCAGAAACTCCTGTTCGACTTCCTGCAGGTTCACCAGTTCCGAGGGCAGCAGCTGATGCTCAACGAGACGCTTCGGGACGTAGACGAGCTCCGCGAGGCTATCGACAAGGCGATGGAGGCTATGCAAGGCCATGAGAAGGAAAGCGACGACCTGAGCCGTGAGCTCCGTCGTCTGGGCTTCGAGGCGGGGTGGGGACGAACACCGGGCCAGATCCGCGAAACCATGGAGCTCCTGCTCGACATTCTCGAGGCTCCGTCGCCCAGAAACTTGGAGAAATTCTTGGCGCGTATTCCGATGATCTTTTCGATCGCGATCATCTCGCCGCATGGCTACTTCGGGCAATCGAACGTGCTCGGCAAACCCGATACGGGCGGACAGGTCGTCTACATCCTCGACCAGGTGCGCGCATTGGAGGGGGAGATGCGCCAATCGATCCACGACCAGGGCCTCGATATAGCGCCCCAAATCGTGGTCCTCACGCGCCTGATTCCCGAGGCAGACGGAACGACTTGCGACCAGCGCATCGAGCCGATCCTCGGTGCGGAGAACGCGCGCATTCTTCGTGTGCCATTTCGCGACTACCACAGCGGTGAGGTCATCCCTCAATGGATCTCCCGCTTCGAGGTCTGGCCGTACCTCGAGCGCTACGCCGTCGACGCCGAGCGCGAGCTTCTTGCCGAACTTGGCGGGGTGAGGCCGGATTTCGTCATCGGCAACTATTCGGACGGTAACCTTGTCGCAAGCATACTGGCGCACCGGCTCGGGGTGACGCAGTGCAACATCGCGCACGCGCTGGAAAAGACGAAGTACTTGCTCTCGGACCTGCACTGGCAGAATCACGAGACCGATCATCACTTCGCCGCGCAATACACCGCCGACTTGATGGCCATGAACACCGCGGACTTCATCATCACCAGCACGTACCAAGAGATTGCAGGTACCGCGGAGAGCGTCGGCCAGTACGAAAGCTACAGCTCGTTTTCGCTGCCCAGGCTCTACCGAGTCGTCTCGGGGATCGACTGCTTCGACCCGAAGTTCAATATCGTCTCGCCGGGCGCCGACCCGCGGGTGTTCTTCCCGTACTTCGACAAAGCACATCGTCCCGAAGAGCTCCGTAGGGAAGTCGAAGACATGGTCCACGGCTCGCCAAGGTGCGCATTCCGAGGCTTGTTGAACGATCACGACAAGCCACTACTATTTGCTATGTCGCGTCTGGATCGCATCAAGAACATGGCGGGGTTGCTCGAGTGGTATGCGCAGAACGACGAGCTGCGAAAGGCCGCCAACCTACTCATCGTCGGCGGCAGGCTTCGGGTCGACGAATCGAACGACCGCGACGAGCGAGAGCAAATCGAACGCGCGCACTGGCTCTTCGACGAATATGGGCTCGAGGGGGACGTTCGCTGGATCGAGATGCAGACCGACAAAACCAAGGTCGGCGAGCTCTATCGGTTCGCCGCCGACCAGCGCGGCGCTTTTGTGCAGCCAGCCTTGTTCGAGGCGTTTGGTCTCACGGTGGTCGAGGCAATGAGCAGCGGCCTCCCCACGTTTGCGACCCGTTACGGTGGACCGCTCGAGATCGTCGAAGACGGCGCCTCCGGTTTTCACATCGACCCCACTCAAGGCGGGGATGCGGCGCAGAAGATGCTCGACTTCTTTCGTGCTTGTGAAAAAGACCCAGACGTCTGGGATGCGATCTCCCGCGGCGGGATCCAACGCGTGGCGGAGCGCTATAACTGGGCCCTTTACGCGTCGACTCTCCTCAAGCTCTCGCGCATCTACGGCTTCTGGCGATACATCTCTTCGCTCGAACGCGACGAAACTCGGCGGTATCTCGAGATGTTCTACGGGCTATTGCTGCGCCCGCTCTCGAAGCGCGTGCTCAACAAGAACCAGACCTAAAGCGCGCAGGGAGCACCCCGGTTGCACGGGCGGAAACCGGCTCGATGAGCGCGAAGGAGCCGCGGCCCCGCAGGGAAAGGCGCTAGAGCGTGGCGCGCTGGCTGCTTTTTGCTAGATAGCAGTCCCCGGGGAGGGCTCTTGCCAAAGACTCAACTGACGAAACGAGACAAGCCGGTCGTCGCGATCCTGACCGGCAGCCCAAGCGACCTTCCGGTTGTCATGAAAAGCCGAGACGTATTGGACGACCTCGACATCCCGAGTGACGTGCGGGTCTTGTCCGCCCACCGAACCCCGAAAGAAACGGCGCAGTACATCGCCGCCGCCGAGCGGGAGGGAGTGGAGGTCTTCATCGCCTGTGCTGGCATGGCCGCGCATCTCGCGGGGGTGGTAGCGGCGCATACGACTTTGCCGGTCATCGGTGTGCCGATCGCATCTGGGGCTCTTCAGGGCGTCGATGCACTGCTCAGCACCGTACAGATGCCACCCGGTGTTCCAGTCGCAACGGTCGGCATCGATGGCTCGAAGAACGCGGCTTTTATGGCCGCTCGGATCGTCGCGGCGCGCCACCCCGAGGTGCGAGACCGACTGCGCGACCACCTGGCTGAAAGCCGCAAGCGATACGACTCCCCGGACCCGAGCGTACCGGGCCAGGCCTCGGAGAAGCCCACTAAGAGACCCGGTCGCAAACGGTAACCCCCGCATTGAGGGAAAAGCTCGTTGGCGGTATTTGCGGAACGCTTGACGCCTTTACAACCCTTCCCTATGCGACCTTAGTCAATATCCATGTCCCTCGGTCGCATCCTCATATTCTTCGGCGTCATCTTCGGCCTCACCTTCGCCCTGCACTACTACCTGTGGGCGAGGTTGATCCGTGACCCAGGCTTACCTGATCCCTGGCGGCAAATCGCCACGGTCGGTCTGATCGTCCTCGGTTTGTGCATCCCCGCGTCGATGTTGGTGTGGCGGGTCCTCCCGCGCACCTTCGCAATCCCGATCGCATGGGTCGGCTACGTTTGGATGGGCGCAATGTTCTTGACGCTCGTTCTGCTATGGGGTGGCGAGTTGGCTCGATGGGGCTGGGTCAAGTACGCGCATGTCATGGCCGTGGACGCCGGTCGCCGCGACTTCTTGGCACAGGTGCTCGCGGGCGGTGCGGGCACATTGGCGATCGCTCTTTCTGGCTGGGGGGTCTGGTCGGCAGTGCGGCCGGTTGAAGTCAAGCGGCTCACCGTACGTTTGAAGAAACTACCTGAGGCATTGCATGGCCTTCGACTCGTGCAGCTCACCGACATGCACGTCGGACCGACGATCGGCCGTAACTTCGTCGAGGACATCGTCAGCAAGGTCAACGGGCTCGACGCCGACATCGTGGCGATCACCGGCGATCTGATCGACGGCTCGGTCGCGGAGCTCGGCGATGCGGTGCGTCCCCTCGAGCGGATTCGTTCGAAGCACGGTACCTATTTCGTGACCGGAAACCACGAGTACTACTCCGGCGCCGACGACTGGCTCGCCTTTCTACTCGAGATCGGCGTTCGGCCGCTTCGAAACGAGCATGTCGAGGTTGGCGACAACGGTGCGTCGATTCACGTAGCGGGTGTCGATGACTGGACGGCGCATCAATTTGGAAACGGCCACGGCGCCGACATGAGCCGTGCGCTTCAGGGGCGTGACGATACCAAACCCGTTGTGTTGCTGGCGCATCAACCGGTGCACTTCGACCAGGCCAGAGAGCACGGGGTCGACCTGCAGATCTCCGGCCACACGCACGGAGGCCAGATCTTTCCGTTCGGCTTTCTTACCCGGCTGGTGCAGCCTTTTGTGTCGGGGCTTCACAGGCGCGGTGATTCGCAGATTTATGTGAGCTCCGGCACCGGCTATTGGGGTCCGCCGATGCGAATCGCCGCGCCATCGGAGATCACCCTGATCGAGCTCGAGCACGAATCGATCGCCTAGTCACGGACACCGGACGTCGGCCCCTTCGCGAATCGCGACGAGCCACGGATCGTCCCGGCCTCGAGGACGCGTGAGAAGACTTTCGACCTGGGCGATCGCGGCGCTCCGCTGGCTTTCGTCGCCCCCTCGCAACACAAGCTCGAGCGAGGCCAAGGCGGTTCCGCGGGTCTCGCCCGAGTATGCTGCCCGGGCCAACGCGTCACGGGCCTCGTCGAGATCGCAGGCGCTCAGTGCGGCCATCCCGCGGTAGAGCTCGATCGACGTGAAGCCCGGGTAGACCTCTGCGGCTCTGGTGAGCGCCGCATAGGCACGTCGTGCGGCCTGACGCTCATCATCGGTTTGATATCGGCGAATGCCGGCTCGATCCCCGTCTCGTGCGAGCGGGCGAAGAAGTCGAAGACCCTCGATCCATCCCTCGATCGCCGTCGAGCTCTGATGGTGACCGACCAAGCGCACGTCGCGCTCGATCTCGACGTCGGATGTCGAGGGCTCGAGAAGAAGACCCGGGTGGTAACCAGGCCCGACGACTTGCAGAGGCTGCAAGGACTCCGAAGCGTCTTTGCGGACGTACAGCGACTGCCGATCCTGTACTTGCCCGAGCGACCATTCCGGCGACCGCCGAAGATACTCCACCGCCGCCGCCTGCCCGGCCCGGGTGTGATCGACGACCACGGCGTTCACGTCGTAGTGTGCCAAGAGATCTTGAAAGGCACTGGGGTCGCTGAAGCTGTTGGTGACCTTGCGAATGAGCTCGGGACCGTAGAACGGCACCCGGCCGTCGACGAGGAAGCGCCCAGCCGGGACGGCGAACATGAGCGGCCAGCTATCTTGAATTGGGGCGAGAATCCTCGGAGCCGTCACGTGATCGTTGAGCACGTCGGCCGCTGCCCATGCGTGGCCGAGGCGAGGCTCTCCAAAACCAAAAGGAACGAAGGGCTCGAGACGCGGAGACATGAAGGCAGCCCACAGCACCGCCGCGCCCACCCCGACGAGAACCCCCCTGCGAAGGTTCCGCGCCCACCGCGTTTGGGCGATCCCGGCGGCGATCAACGGCGTGCTCAGCAACAGCTGGTGCGCCACGAAACGCATCGAACGAAACGCCATGACGCTCAGGACGACGCAAAACACCGCATATGCCGTCCCAAAGCGTCCCGAGCGGATCACCGGCCGCATCGTCGCCAAGACCAGGAGCGCCGCGACTACGGGCCCGAGCAAGAGATAGAGCGGATGGTCCGGAGACCATGGGCCCCACTCGATGACGATGTCTCGGTACGCGGGATCGAAGACGTGAGCCACGGCGTCGGTCACGATCGAGACTCCAAAAGGGGTACATGCGGTGGCGCCCACCTGGAGAGTCAATAACGCCAACATCGACTTGAACGCATGGGTGCGAAACGAAAAACCGAGAAACAATGCGGTGATCAAGAGCCCCAACAGGTGCGAGCCGTGCATGTTGACCCAGAGGACTTGCATCGCGGCCAGCCCAGCGACGACCCACGTCCTGTGACGCGCCGACGTCGCCGAAGAAAAAATCGCGTGAATGCCCATGAGAAGGACGGCGGGCAGAAGAAGCCCGACGATCTGCGGACGCACGGTGAAGCGGAGACGCGCCATCGGCGCAAGAAACAGCAGGACCGCCGCAGAGACAGGCGCAGCGACAATCTTCTCGTCGGACAACCGATAGGCGACGATCACTAGGAGGTAGCCCAATGTCGCAAGCGCGAGGCATTTCAACCCTATGAGAGCATTCGGACCGAGACTGTCGTACACGAGCCAAGTCAGCAGATCGTATGCCCACTCGTAGTTGCTCCACGGCTGTGGGGTCGCCTGCCAGAACGAAAACAGGTCGACCTCAGGAACGTAGCCGAGCTCGGCGATCTGCCGCCCTTGAGCGAGATGACCGTAGGCATCGATGTTGTAGAGCGGCAAGGCGCCGAGAAGAAAGAACGCAAGGGCACACCCCCATGCACTCCACGACACGACCCCCCGAGACACTCCGTTAGTGTTCGTCAAACGCTGCCAAACCGTCAAGCAGGCTGCGACCTACAGCAATGACCCGAGCGCTGCCTCGAGAGTGGTGTACTCCCACACGAATTCACTGGCGTGAAGCGCCGCCGGGATCACGCGGGCACCTCCGATGAGCATCTCGTCGGCCATCTCCGAGCCGAGGCCAAGTCGAAGGGCGAACTTGGGCACCGGAATGACGGCGGGACGCTTGAGGGTTCGGGCGAGGGTCTTGGTGAAGTAGGCATTGGTTACCGGGTCTGGAGAGACGAAGTTCACGGGTCCCCTCAGATCGGTGCGCTGCAAAGCAAACAAAAGGCCGGAAACCAGGTCCTCCAAGGCGATCCAACTCATGTACTGGGTGCCGTCGCCGATACGTCCGCCGACCCCGAGCGCGAAGGGCGTCCTCATTTTGGCAAGGGCGCCGCCTTCGGAAGCGAGCACGATGCCGATGCGCGCGTTCACGACCCGGATGCCGGCCTCCTCCGCAGCCCGGGTGGCATCCTCCCACTCGCGACACACCTCGGCGAGAAAGCCAGACCCGGCCGCCGCACGTTCATCGAGTGTCTCGTCGCCGCGATTTCCGTAGTACCCGATCGCCGAGGCGGATATCAAAACGCGAGGCTTTGGTGCGAGTTCGGCCAACGCGCCGGCAATGAGCGTGGTACCGTGAACCCGGCTGTTTCGGATCCGCACCTTCTTTGCCTCGGTCCAGCGTCCCTCGGCGATGTTGTCGCCCGCTAGATGAATCGCGCCGCAAACCCCTCGGAGCGCATCGGCATCGATGGCCCCAGCGTCGGGATCCCAGCGGACCTCGTCGCTCGACTTCGCGCTCCGTCGAACGAGACGAATGACGTCGAACCCGTTGGCGCGAAGGGCCGGCACTAGCGCTTTGCCGACCAAGCCCGAAGCACCGGTTACGGCGATTTTCTCGCGTTCCGCCATCGACGCGAAGCGTGGCCCAGCCAGAGTCTCGCGCAAGTCGGCTTTCTGTGTGGCCGGAACCCCGAACTGTGGCTATGGTCCACCACCTTGCGAGTTCTATTCATTGCTCCCCAGGCCTTCACGTCGACCAAAGATGCGCGAGACGTGAATACGCTGGCCAAAGTGATGCGTCGTGCCGATCACTCCGTGGACGTCGTTTCCCCGCTCTATGGCCACATCGATACCAAGAAGCACGCCCTTGCGCGCCGCCTGACGAAGCTCGAGTTCGAACTCGGCGGTCGCCCATGGTCCTGCGAGATCTACACCGGACGCAATCCAGACGGCGTAGGGCTGACCTTCATCGGCAACGAGGAGATTCTGCTGTCGGCTGATTCCCTCGAGGGCGAGGGGAAGCAGCTCGACGCCTCCCGCGTCGGCGTCTTCTCATCCGCAGCGGTCGAGCTGATTCGCCAACACCGGAACGACTACGACGTCGTGCATGCCCACGGGTGGGCTGGTGCCGCCACCGTCGCTCATGTACGCGCCGAGTTACCCGACCTGCCAACGGTGCTGACCGTCTACGACGCCTCTCAACAGGGGCGTTTCGATTCTCGCGACGCCAAATGGCTCGGCCTCGGCGACGAAGCACTCGACGGGCGAGGCGTCAACGCGCTCAAGGCAGGGCTGCTCACCGCAGACCGCGTCACTACGTTGTCCCCGAACTACGCACATCGTCTTCAACGTCCCGGCGAAGGCGAGGGGCTTGGCGACACATTTCGTGAGATCCAGAACAAGCTCATCGGAGTGCGTCACGGGATCGATCCCGCCATTTGGAACCCCGGAACCGATCGACATCTGCCAGCGCGATTCGACCCCTTCGACCTGGACGGAAAAGAAAAATGCAAGGCCGAGCTGCAACGGGAGCTTGCCCTGCCGGTGCGAAGCGATGTGCCACTCTTCGGGGCTCTCGGCGATGTGGACAGCGAGGGGATGAAGCTGCTCGCGAAGATCGGTCCGGAGCTTCTCCGAAACGACGTGCAGCTGGTGGTGCGCCTCAATGGCGCCGGGGAGCTGGTCGCGATCTACGAGGAGCTTTGGGATCAATGGCCAGACCGCATTCAGATCAAGACCGCTACTGATGAGGCGTTTCGGCATCTTTTGATCGGCGCAAGCGACTTCGTGGTCGTTCCCGAGCGCGCAGCACCCACCGACAATCTTCAAATGCTAGCCCAGCGCTATGGCGCCCTACCCATCGTCTGCCGAGACGGTGGGCTCGCGGACGAAGTCGTGGACTGTGAAGCGTCGCTGAAGACGGGATCGGGGCTACTCTACGATGACCCCACTGCTGAATCGCTCCTCGGCGCATTGCAGCGCGCAGCAGCTGCCTTCGCCAACACGAAGGCCTTGGGCGAGCTGCAGAGCCGCGTCATGCGCATCGACCATTCGTGGGAGCGCACCACACGCCTCTACGAGCGTGCGTATCGCGACGCTATCTCGCGCCATGCTCAGGACCTCGTCGAAACGTGAAGCGCGCGCTGGGGTAGCTTTGCATCGCTCGGCCGAAGGTACTGCGGCTCAAGAGACGCGAGATCGTCCGGACCTCGAGTCCGCATGACATGCTCGATCTCCCAAGCGATGGCGGAGGCGCTCGGGGCTTCCAGCGGTTCCGACCAGTCGCCCGTGCCCGATCCAAGGAACGCCTCGACCGCCGCCGCTTGCGTCTTCGCTCCCTCCCCACAAAGGGCGATCCGCCGTTTTCCAATGGCGTCATGGATCCGCGGCAACACCTCTTCGGGCGGCCCGAAAGTAGGGGGTACGAGGTCTTGTTCGACGCCGTTGCCAAGCAGGTATGCGGCTGCGAATAGATCGCCTCGATAGGCGTTCATCAGAGCGACGCGGGCTACTTCATCGTCCGCGGTGACCGACCGAGCAAGCACGCGGAGAGAGCTGACCCCGACGATCGGCAGACCCAACCCGAACGCGATGCCTTTGGCAGTGCTGAGACCAACACGAAGGCTGGTGAACTTGCCGGGGCCGATGTCGACGCCCACGAGCGCGATCTCGCTTCGCGCCACCCGCGCATGTTTCAAGGCCGCGTCGATGTGCCCGAACAGGTTTTCACCGTGCCGCGAAGAAGAACGCCAGGTCACGGCCGCGGCCACCGCGCCGTTACGGGCGATCGCGACCGTACCGACGTCGGTTGCGGTGTCGATGCAGAGGGTCGTCATGGGTTGCTTGACGCATGCCTAGCCGCAGACTAGCGTCCGCGCCACTAAAGCGGCCTCCTCGCCACGGCTTGCCGGCCTATCCGTACGAATGAGCAAACAAAAAGACAGCCCTGCGTCGAAGAAGGCAAGCAAGTCCAGCAAGGGCGACGGTTGGAGATCGAATCTGCTGACGATCGGGGGCGCGCTTCTCTTGGCGCTGTTCATTCGAGTGACTCTGTTCGAGGCTTTCGCAATCGACGGGCCGTCGATGGAGCCCACTTTGCTCGACGGAGATCGCGTGGTCGTCGCCAAGTACCCATACGGACTCTTTCTACCCTTCATGCACGAGGCGGTGCTCAACTGGGGCGGACCCGAACCCGGTGACGTCATCATCCTTCACAGCCCCGCAGACGACGAGGATATCGTCAAGCGTGTCATTGGCGTCAGCGGCGACGAAATCTCCATTCGAGGCGGCAAGATTTCTAGAAACGGTGAGGTATTGGAAACCGTCGAGGTGGGTCCCTGCTCAAAGGGTGAGCAGAAGAACCTCGACAGCACGTGCATGATCTACGAGGAAGCGGTCGGCGACGTCACTCACCGGATGAGTCATTCCCGGCACGACTTCCCGCTCGACCGGATGCCGGTGAAGGTCCCCGAAGGCCACGTGTACGTGCTGGGCGACCATCGCGACAGCTCGAATGACAGCCGCAACCCACTGATCGGCGCGGTCAGCACCTTTCGCATCAAAGGCAAGGCGCTATTCATCTACATGTCTTGGAAGAACGCGCGAGCCGCGCTGTGGGAGCGGATCCGCTGGGATCGCGTGGGCATCAGTGTCGACTGAGCGTGGGAATGTGCCCCCTTCGAGTTGGCGCTAGGCTCTCAATCGCATGGGTGTGAGAGCCGAGATCACCGCGTACCTTCGGGACGAGATAGGCGCCATCGACAAGGAGGCTCCCGAATCGGTCGCGCTCGTATATCCGAGCCCATACCGCGTCGCGATGTCGTCCCTCGGCTACCAAACGATCTACCGTACGATCAACTCGATCGACGGCATGGCCGCTCACAGGGCTTTTCTCCCGGATGACATCGAAGCCTGGCGTCACTCGGGAATGCCGCTCGTCACCTACGAACGCTTGCGTCCGGTCTCGGACTATCCGGTCATCGCTTTTTCCGTGGCGTACGAAACCGAGCTCGCGGGCTTGATCGAGACGCTCGAGCTTTCGGGGATCCCGCCGCTTGCAAGCGACAGAACGTCGCGCCATCCGATCGTCTTTGCCGGAGGACCGCTGACGTTCAGCAACCCATTACCGCTGGCGCCTTTCGTGGATGCGATCGTCATGGGCGAAGCCGACCAGTCGATCCATCCCGTGCTTCGTGCGATTTTCGATTGCGACTCGAGGGACAGCGCGCTGCGAACCCTGGCGGCGCACCCGCACGTGTTCGTTTCAGGACTTCACGGCGACATTCTTCCGCCGATCGACAAAGCGGACAGCCAAAAGCTCCCGGCGTTTTCTCAGATCATCACGCCGCACACCGAGCTGAGGAACATGTTTCTCGTCGAGCCTGAACGCGGGTGTCATCGTGGATGCACGTATTGCGTGATGCGACGGTCGACCAATGATGGGATGCGCGTCGTGAAGAAAGAACGCGTGCTCTCGCTCGTGCCGGACGCAGCAAAACGTGTGGGGCTGGTGGGTGCGGCAACGACTGATCATCCGCAGATCACCGAGATTGTGAACGCGCTGGCCGACACAGGTCGCGAGGTCGGTCTGTCCTCGCTACGGGCTGACCGACTGACCGACGACTTGGTTGCGGCTCTGCGGCGCGGGGGGCATCGGATCCTGACCACCGCCAGCGACGGCTCGAGCCAACGGATGCGGGACGCGATTCAGCGAGGGACGAGCGAGGAACAATTGCGACGAGCCGCCCTCTTGGCGCGACGTCACGGCCTGAAGCGCCTGAAGCTCTACTTGATGGTCGGTCTCCCGGGCGAAACGGACGAGGACATCGACGAAATGGTCGAGTTCGGGAAGGAGCTTTCCTCGTTGATCCCGCTCTCGCTCGGGGTCGCGCCTTTCGTGGCCAAGCGCAACACACCGCTCGACGGTGAGCCCTTTGCAGGCATCAACCTCGTCGATGGGAGGCTTCAACGGCTACGACGCGGGGTACGAGGCCGGGTCGACGTGCGCGCCACGAGCGCGCGATGGGCCTGGGTCGAATACGTCTTGGCCCAAGGTGGTCGGGCCGAAGGCCTGGCAGTACTCGAGGCGGTCAAATCCGGGGGTCGCTTCTCCGACTGGAAACGAGCGTTCGATGCGCTCCCGGCCGACAGATCTCGACGCTCCCTGGTGCGCCCCGGCAATCGCCTGGGTCGGGCTACGGCGTGAAACCCCCCACACTATCGCCTAGCCTAGGAAGGTGCTGGCTGCGGAGATGGCGAAGTCGAGGTAGCGGCCGGGTGTGACGCCCATGCGAACGACGTAGTAGCCGGCGAGGACCAAGGTGACCGCGACATATCCGGACCGCATCGGGACCGCGATGGAAGCGCCCTCCTCGGGCTCGCGCATGAAGAGGTAGACGACCACCTTGAGGTAATAATAGGCGCCCACGGCGCTTGCGAGCACACCGACGACCGCAAGCCACGTCATCCCTGCCTGAACCGCTGCGCTAAAGACATAGTACTTCCCAAAGAAGCCCGCGGTCGGCGGCATCCCGAGGAGCGAAAGCACTCCGATCACGAATGGAGCCGCAGCCGCCGGATGCCGGCGGCCAGCGCCGGCCAAGTCCTCGTAGCTCACCGCTTCTTTGCCCTTGGACCCCATTAGAACCAAGGAGCCGAATGCCAACACGTTGGAGACCGTGTAAGCGGCGACGTAGTAAAGCACCGAGCTCACCGCGGTCGGGCCCAACTCGTAAGTGGCCGCCAGACCGACCAGCACGTAACCGGCGTGGGCTACCGAGGAATAGGCAAGCATCCGCTTGACGCTCGATTGCGCGAGCGCGGCCAGGTTGCCCCATACCATCGTCACGACAGCCAAAATCACGACCACGGGCGTCCACCCGGTGAAGAGGTCCATGCTGACCTCGTCCCCGAACGCGCCCGCGAGGACCCGAACCAACACCGCGAACGCGGCCGCCTTCACCGCGACGGACATGAAGGTGGTGACCGGCGTGACGGCGCCTTCATACGAGTCGGGGACCCACATGTGAAAGGGCACCGCGCCGACCTTGAAGGCCAGGCTGACCAAAATCATGACCAACGCGAGGATGGTGAGTTGGGGGTCCGCCGCGCCGAAAGCGACGGCCTCTCGAATGCCCGCCAGATCGGTATGTCCCGTGGCACCGTAAAGCAAAGCGCTTCCAAACAGAAGAATCGCCGCGGCAAACGATCCGAGCAGGAAGTACTTCACCGCCCCTTCGACGGCTCGGGCGCTGGTGCGCCGGTATGCCACGAGGGCGTATGCGCCGAGCGACATGGTTTCGAGCCCTAGAAAGATGCTCAACAGATCGACCGCGCGCGCCAAGACCATCGCACCGAACGCCGTGAAGATGAGCAGCACGTAGAACTCGCCTCGCTCGAGGCCGTGCTCCTTGAGATAGCCTCCAGCCAGCAGGGCGGAGAGGCCCGCACCCGCGCAGATCACGACGTCGAAAAACAAGCCAAACTGATCGACCGCCAAGTAGCGCGTGATCTGCTCCGGAGCGGCGAGATCTCCACGGACGGCGACCGCACCAGAAATCGCTGCGGCGGCAAAGAGAGACATGGCGGTCGTCAACGCGAGCCCGGATCGGTCCTTCGAGAAGGCGTCGATCATCATGATGCTGAGCCCCGCAGCGACGAGGAGAAGAAGGGGCGCGACTCCGATGAGGTCGGCGATCAGTTCGGTGATCATCGGCCTTCCTCAACGTGGTGCGCCAGTACGTAAGAGCCAGTCTCCTCCGGATCGATGGCCTTCAAGTCGGCGAGCTGAGGTTTGGAAATGCCCCGCGACTGCCTGTACCGGATGCTGAAGTCGGAAATGAAGGCGTCGACCGAGGGAGTCATCTTATCAAGGAAAAATTTCGGGTATAGGCCGATCCAAAAAACCAGTACCACCAGAGGGATCAACGCCCATGCCTCTCTGCGGTTCAGATCCGGCAGTGACTCGTTCTCTTCATGGGTCACCTTGCCCCAGAACATGCGGAGCACTGCGTGAAGCATATACACGGCGGCGAAAATCACGCCGGTTGCAGCGAGCAAGGTCATCGCAAACCAGTGGGTCCCGAGCCCGACTGCGCCCCGAGAGAAAAACGCACCACCGAGGATCATGAACTCGCCCACGAAGCCGTTGGTGCCAGGCAGTCCGATCGAGCTCATCGTGATGATGACGAACGCCGTCGCATACCAAGGCATTACTTTCGCCAGGCCCCCGAAGTCATCGAGCATACGAGAGTGGCGTCGATCGTAAATCACCCCGACGAGAAGGAAGAGCGCGCCGGTCGACACGCCGTGATTGATCATCTGAAGGATGGCACCGGACACTCCTTGCCGGTTCATCGCGAACAGGCCGAGGAGGATAAAGCCCATGTGGCTAACCGAGCTGTACGCCACCAGCTTCTTCAAATCGCGCTGAACCCACGCCGCATACGCGCCGTAGATGATTCCGAATACGCCAAGCCCAGCCAGGGTCGGACCGATGACCTGGCTTGCCACCGGGAACAGCGGCATCGCGAACCGGATGAACCCGTAGATTCCCAACTTCAGCAAGACGGCCGCCAGAATGACCGAGCCGCCCGTCGGCGCTTGGACGTGCGCGTCCGGCAACCAGGTGTGGAACGGGAACATCGGCACCTTGATCGCAAATGCTACCGCGAAGGCGCTGAAAAGCAGGTACTGGGGAACCGCCGGCAACATCAGGGTCGTCAGCTTCTCCAGATCGAAGGTGTACTGCCCGGTCAGCTCTTTGTAAGCCGCAACGATGTACAGAATGGCGACGAGCATCAAGAGGCTGCCGAAAAAGGTGTAGAGAAAAAACTTCACCGCCGCGTAGACACGGTCCTTGCCGCCCCAAACACCGATGATCAGATACATCGGCACCAGCATCAGCTCCCAGAACACGTAGAAGAGGAACAGGTCGAGCGCCACGAACGCGCCGAGCATCCCGAGCTCGAGCAGCAGGAACGAGAACGCGTACTCCTTGATCTTCGTCGCGATGCTGCCCCAGGACGCGTAGAGCGCGATCGGAGTCAGCGCCGTGGTCAATAGCACGAGCCACAACGACAGACCGTCGACGCCGACCTTGTACGAAATCCCAAGAGACTCCACCCAGGCAACTTGCTCGACGAGACGATATCCGGGAGTCGAGTAATCCACCCAATAGAGCCGTAGGCTGAGCAAGAATTCGACTAACATGACGCCGATCGAAAACCGTTTGATGACGCCTTCGCGCGAGCTCGGGATCGCTAGCACCACCAAGGACCCGAGCAGAGGGATTGCCAAGAGCCACGTGAGCGTGTGCGTGATCATCGCGACACTCCTTTTGTGGCGTCCAAGAACAGCGCGTGCCGCTCGGGCAGATAACCATCGGGCAACGTCATCTCACGCGAGGCGGTCGACACATTGCCAAAGGCGTTTCGCACCTCGACTGTCGCCTCGACCTTTGCACGAGGCACCATCAGCACGTTTTCGATGCCGGTTCCCCTCCCCATGGTGAGCTCGATGATTTCAGGGGTGTCGGTCTTGCCGAAAACCTGGGCGCCGTTCAGTCGGAGCTGCACCTTGCCGTCGCTGAGGCGTGCCACGATCGGAAGCGAGCTTCGGATTCGGCGCCATCCCGTGTCGAGCCTGTCGAGATCGAGCGCAGTCCACTGCTCGGTCAGCGCATAGTGATGCGACGCGCCGGTCCGCGGGCTCCGTACGTAGAGGATGACCTCGCGGACGTCCTCCAACCCGTAGGTCGGCGAGTGAATGCGGTTCGCACTCCAACCGCCCTCGAACTCACCGTCAGAGTCAGCGTCCCAGCGGTACTCATATCCAAGTCCCGGGGCGGCCACGAGTTGCAGCGTGCCACCCTCGACCGCGCCTTCTAGGTGTGCGCGGGGAGTCCAGAACATGGCCATGACAGAAACGACGCCGATGACCAGCACCATCCCATAGGTCTGCACGACGCCGTTTTGCAGCCGGGACAGGAACCGCCCGAGCTCGCGTGCGTTGAAGCTTGGAAGCCTGGTGAGGAGCGCATCGACGAATGTCATGTCAGTGCGACCCACGAGGGTGGCGACTTGCTTGATGGGACCGATGATGATCGCGTCGTAGAGCTCGTCGACCCGCCACTTGTCAAAAACGAGCGCGTAGAGCCTCGCAGGAACTTTCTCGGCGAGCACGTCCTTACTCTTGTTGCGGTAGAGCACCCACGCCGAGCCGATGCCAATCGCCATCGCCGCAAGCGCCAGTCCCGAAGCGATGTTGATGATCTTCATGCTCTCGGGATGCGCATGGCCGGTGACAGACGCCTCCATCCACTCACCCCACCAACTCGGCAGGTGGCTGCCGATTACCGGGACGATGTGTGGCATCCCGAGGTAGCCAGCGAAGATCGCTCCCAAGCCCAAGAAGATCAACGGAATCTTCATGCTGGCAGGAGACTCGTGCGGGTGCGGATCGTAGCCGTGACCGCCACCCGACTCCCCTGCGCTCCGGTACTCGCCGGTAAATGTGAGAAAGTATAGGCGAAACATGTAGAAGGCCGTCATCACGGCGGCAAGCGTCAAACCGATCAGGGTGAACCACCCGACCGCGACCATCAGTCGATCGTCCGACCGAAAGATTTGGGCGGTCGCGCCAAGCAGAATTTCATCTTTGGAAAAGAAACCGCTCGTGAGTGGAACGCCGGCAATCGCCAGGCAACTCACCAAGAACGTCCACCGCGTGGTAGGCAGTTGCTTCTTGAGGCCGCCCAACTTGAAGATGTCGGCGTCGCCGTGAGCGTGGACTGCGTGCATCACCGAGCCGGCACCGAGGAAGAGGCACGCCTTGAAGAAAGCATGCGTAAACACGTGGAAGAAACCGGCGGCGAAATACCCGACCCCCACCGCAGCAAACATGAAACCGAGCTGGCTCACGGTAGAATAGGCGAGGATCTTCTTCATCTCGCGCTGCGCGACCGCGATGGTAGCGGCGAGAAGCGCAGTCAGGGTGCCGGTGACCGCGATGACCGACATTGCGACGTCCGAGGTGATGAAGAGCGGGGAGAGGCGGCAGCACAGGTACACGCCCGCAGTGACCATGGTCGCGGCATGGATGAGTGCGGAAACCGGGGTGGGACCAGCCATCGCATCCGGAAGCCAAACGTAGAGGGGGATCTGGGCGCTCTTGCCGGTGCAACCCAAGAAGAGGAACAAACACGCCACTGTTGCGATGCTCGGGACCACGCCAAACGGCCACACCGGGAAATTCGGGCGGAACTGACCGCTCACCGCAGCTGCATTGATGTCGGCAAACTCGAACGATCCTACAACCCCGACGAGGATGAACATCCCGATCAGGACACCAAAGTCACCGACGCGGTTGGCGACGAACGCCTTTCGGCCCGCCGATGCGTAGTCGCGGTTCTCGTACCAGTAGCCGATCAACAAGTATGAGCACAGGCCGACCCCTTCCCAACCGACGAACATCACCGGAAGGCTGCTCCCTAGAACCAGAATCAGCATCGAGGCCATGAAGAGATTGAGGTAGCTGAAGAATCGGGGGTAGCCGTCGTCCTCCGACATGTAGCCCACGCTGTAGAGATGGATCAGACCTCCCACCCCGGTGACGATCAGGGTCATCACACCGCTGAGGGAATCCATCAGGAACCGAACGTTGATCGGTACTTCGGCTCCATTAGGCAGTTTCAGAGAAAACCACTCGTAAAACTGATAGATGAGCGCGGCTTTATGACTGTCTTCAGCGCGGAGGGCAAACAGCTCCGCAAAAGAAGTAACCGCGAGGATGAACGACACGGTGACTGACCCGACGCCGATGAAGCCGACCAGGCTCCTAGGAAGACGGCGACCAAACAGGCCATTGACCACCGCTCCGGCCAGCGGAAACAAGATGATCAGGAGCAGCGTGAGCTGCTGAGAGGCGTCTTCATGCATGGCGCGGTCAGTACTTGAGGAGCGTGGCCCTGTCGGTTTCGATCGTTTGGCGGACTCGGAAGTAGGCGATCACGATAGCCAAGCCCACGGCGGCTTCTGCTGCAGCCACGGCGATCACGAAGAACGCGAAAGCCTGCCCGTCGTGGTTGCCTGGGTAAGCGCGGTTGAAAGCGAGCAGCAGCACATTGACCGAGTTGAGCATCAGCTCGATCGACATGAGCTGGATCAACATGTTCCGGCGCGTCAAAAACCCTACGGCGCCAATGCCGAACAAGACGGAGGCGAGAGCCAGGTATGCGCTGATGCCCATCGCGTGTTTACTCCGTTGGGCTCCGCGCGATCGCGATCGCGCCAATGATGGCAACCAGCAAGGTGATCGAAATCAGCTCGAAGGGGACGAGTGCGTTTCGATAAATCGCGAACCCCAACCCCTCGACGGTGCCGAAGTCCGCATCTACCGTAACCCAGGCCGCATCGAAGCCGCCCAACGAAGTGGCTACGACCAAGAAGACGGCAAGCGTAAGCGCCCCCGCCGTGCTTCGCGAGACCAGCCTGCCTTCGATCGGCCCCGTCTCGGCCTCCGGCCCGATCAACATGATGACGAACACGAACAACACGACGATCGCGCCTGCGTAAACGAGTAACTGGAGCGCGGCGAGCAGATGCGCGTTCAGCGTCAGGAACATCCCGGCCAGGGAAACGATGTGCACCAGCAGACCCATGGCCGCGCGCAATGGGCGACGCGCTGCCACGGTGATTAGAGCACCGACGATCGCGAAGATCGCCGTAACCACGAACAACGTCGCGCCCGCGCCCGTCATGCCACCTTCTCCACCTTGCGGCGTACGCTGTCGTCATGCCGTACATCGACCGGCAGCCCGTTACGGGCGGCATCGATGAATTCATCACGGAACTTTTGAACGAAACCCAGCAATGGCATGGCGGTTCCGTCGGCGAAAGCACAAATGGTGTTGCCCATCATATTATTCGAAATGTCGACGAGAAGGTCGACATCCTCGAGCTTACCGCGCCCGGCGCACAGGTTGTCGAGCACGTCGACGAGCCAACCGGTGCCCTCACGACACGGAGTGCACTGACCGCACGATTCGTGCTTGTAGAACCGCATCAAGTTGCGACACGCCTCGACCATGTTGACGGTATCGTCCATGACGATGGCGCAGCAAGTGCCGAGCATGGTCCCGAGAGCGCGATAGGTGTCGACTCCCATCGGCACGTCGATTTCGCTCTTGCCGTGCCACGCATGAAGTGGCTGGTCTTCTTCGGGAGCATCCACGAGGCGGCGCGGGTCGAGGACTGGCGTCGACGAGCCACCGGGGATGACGGCCTTGAGCGGGCGGCTGCCCAGCATGCCTCCGGCGTAGTCGTAGATGAGCTCGCGCATCGTGATGCCGACGGGGGCCTCGAACAAGCCGGGGTTTCTCACGTGCCCACTCACACCATAGAGCCGAACGCCACCATCGGCCGGAAGCCGGCTGAGCGCGGACCACGCGTCGCCCCCCATCTCGATGACGTCGGGCACCACGGCGATCGTCTCCACGTTGTTTACGATCGTCGGCATGCCGAACACGCCCTTCACCGCGGGGAATGGGGGCTTGAGCCGGGGCTCGCCACGCCGGCCCTCGAGAGAGTTCAAGAGCGCCGTCTCCTCACCGCAGATGTATGCGCCCGCGCCGGTGTGCACGTAGATTTCGATCTCGTGATCGATCCCAAATGGCCGGGCACCGAGATACCCAGCGTGGCGCGCGTCTGCGATCGCTTCTTCGAGACGTGCTACCGAAAACGCGAGCTCGCCCCGCACGTAGATGTACGCCACGTGCGAACCGATCGCATAACACGAGATGATCGCTCCCTCGATGAGCCTGTGGGGGTCGAGGTCCATGAGGCTGCGATCTTTGAAGGTTCCAGGCTCGCTCTCGTCGGCATTGATGACGAGGTAGACCTGGTCATCGGGCCCCGGATTGAGGAACCCCCACTTGACACCCGCCGGGAAACCGGCCCCGCCACGTCCGCGGATGTTGGCCTTCTTGACCTCGCCCTTGAGCTTGGCCGGCTCGATCGAGGTGAGGGCTCGCTTGGCGACACGGTAGGCGCCGGCGCGCTCGGCATTGGCGATCTTCCAGCTCTCGGCGATGCCGTACCGCGTAGTCAGCAATGGCTTGGTCGGGTTACTCATGACTCGTCACCTACGGGGTCCGGCGCGGGCGGAGGCTGCGAGGCCAACCGCACAGCCTCCGGGCTTGGTGGTGGCGGGGCGGTGGAAATCGGTGCCTTGGTGGGTGCCCCGAACGTCGCATGGGTGGAAAACTCGCGGGCGGCTTCCTCGGCTCCCTTCGTGACGTGTGCGTCGATGATCTGATCGAGGAGCTCGACGTCGAGGTTCTCGTAGTAACGGTCGTTGATCTGGACCATGGGAGCCTGGCCGCAGGCGGCGAGACACTCGGCCTTGAGGAGGGTGAACTTGCCGTCCGAGCTGGTATGGCCGGCAGTGCATCCGAGCTTGTTCTCGAGGTGATCCTGAATGGCCTTGCCGCCGCGGAGGTCGCAAGAGAGGGTTCGACACACCCAGACGACGTTCTCCCCGACCGGCTCGTCGAAGAACATCGTGTAGAAGGTCACCACGCCTCGAACGGTGGCCGTCGAAAGGTCTAGTCGTTGTGACACATAGTCGACCACCTCCGGACTGATCCATCCGTTCTGACGCTGGCACAACCAGAGTAAAGGTAGCAGCGACGCTCGACGCTCGGGGTAGCGGGTCAATAGCTCGTCGACCTCTCGTTCGCGTTCCGGCGTAAGCGCAAATGCCATGGCAGAGCGCCCGGACGCTAGGCCCGACCGACCCCCCTGTCAAGCTCGGCAAACGCGCGAATCGGCGCCTGGAGCAAGCTGAATCGAACCCGCTTTCCTGTAGGGCTTCGAGCCGCTACCGTCCGGAACCACGCTGCGGCGGCACCGATGCCAGAAGACCCCAACGAGCTTCCCAACGTTCCCGGGCCGACAGCGCCCGCCGGAGACGAACGCAACATCGGTCTGTGGGTTGGCATCGGATGCCTCGGGGTGGTGATTTTATCCTGCTGCCTCTTGTCCTACTGGGCGCAGACTTTCGGCTTTCGTTGGATCTTGAACCAGAGCGACGAGACTCGAAGCTGGGCCTCGAGGGTGGTTCTGACCGGCGCCCTAGAGGGGATACGGGCCAGTTGCGTCGAAGGAGTGGCGACCGAAGATGCCCAGAGATGGTTTCATTCAAACATGACCTCAGAGGCACGCAACCGATTGTGCAACATCGATGAGGCAACGATCCAAAAGATCGCAGCGCCCGATCAGGTGACGGGCCAGTTGTTGGCCGCGATCGGAGAGCCCGACGTGGCTGCGCAGTTCGGGATGGACCCGGCGCTCTGCTACCGATACGCGACCGAGACGGTCCGCATCATCGGATGCTTCGAGCGAGACGCCGAATCGGGGGTCGTTCCCTACAAGATCATCGGCGTCGAGTAAGCATGGCCCCAAACGTCATGGGTTGCGCTTGAACCCAACCGTGAGCCCTGCGCTTCCAGAGTAGTCGCGCGGCCGTAGTTGCACGAGCACGCATGGCTCGATACCATCGTCGACGAGACAGTCCGCAACCGCGCAATACGTCCGGTGCTGCCTGAGCCCGTGCCACCGTAGCCCTGCCGGCACTTCTCGCTTCGGTGGATGTCGGAACACCGTGGTCGATTCATCTTTCTCGATAAAAACGATCTCTCCTTGAAGGATGTTCTCGTTCTCGGAGAACATGAGCTCGAGCATTCTCCAGAAGGACGCCTCACCTTCGGCGACCTCCTTGGCGGTGAGAGTGATTCGTTCTTGGCGCATCCGCTTGAACACGGGCTTCAGGTTCGGAGGCAGCGATTCTTCGTCGCCCTCCTGCGCACGCAAGAGCAGACGTCGCCTCTCGACGACCGCGCGAAACTCGAGAAGGTTTAGGGCTCGGTGCCTGAGCTCGTCGAACTCGTCGATATGCGGGGCCGCCGCACTGTGACAACTAGACTTCCCGCTACAGCCCCCGAGGAGCGAAGCACCCAAGAGGACACAAGCGAGGCCTCGGCGCATGTTCGATACATTAGTCGACGCGCCCGACAACCCCAACTAAAGTTGACTCGATGTCGCTCATCGAATTCCGTGGGGTCAAGAAGGCCTTCGGGCCGAAGGTAGTCTACCAAGACCTGAACCTCGAGATCGAGGAAGGTGAGCTTTTGACGATCATCGGTGGCTCGGGTCAGGGCAAGAGCGTCATGCTCAAGATGCTGATAGGCCTGTTGGAAATCGATGGGGGCTCGATTTTCTTCGACGGGCAAGAGATTTCGGGCTTCACCGACGCGCAGTACGCCCCCATCCGAAGGCGCGTCGCAATGCTGTTCCAGGCGGGCGCGCTATTCGATTCACTCAACGCGAAGGAGAACGTGGCTTACGGCCTTCGCGAGCAGCTCGACATGACCGAGAAAGAGGTCTCGGAACGCGTGCGCGAATCGCTATCACACGTGGGGCTTCCTGGCACCGAAGAGACATGGCCCGCCGACCTATCGGCCGGCATGAAAAAGAGGGTGTCTTTGGCGAGAGCGCTCGCGATTCGGCCCGAGGTCTTGCTGTACGATGAGCCGACCACCGGGCTCGACCCCATCAACGTCACGCGGATCGCAGACCTCATAGTCGACTTGAACGATCGCATACAGGTCACCTCCGTGGTCGTCACACACGACATGGATACGGCCCTGGCGATCAGCGACCGTATCGCTATGATTCAGGATGGCTTCGTGATTTTTTCCGGCACGCCCGACGAGGTGAGGGCCTCGGATGACCCCCGCGTGCGCGACTTCATCGAAGGGAACGCGCCAGTCGACGAGGACACCGAAACTCTGCTAAGGAGTGCTGGGTAAGGGGCTGGATTGGGCAAGAGATGAAGACGACCTCCGGTACTCGCCTTCGCGTTGGCATATTCGTCCTGCTCGCGCTGACGATCGGCGCCGCGATCGCCTTTGCCATCGGGGCTCAAGAGAACGTCTTTTCGGCCAAGACGACCTATTACGCGATCTTCGAAGACGTGGGCGGGTTGCAACAGGGCAACACCGTCCGTGTCGCAGGCGTCAACGTGGGCTCCGTGACCGACGTCGCGATCGGCGAAGGGGGGACTATCGCGGTTTATTTTCGCATCATCGACGATGCCGCCCATCTCGTGCGCGGCGACCCTAACGTACAGGTGGACAAGGACGAACCGGACCAGCCGAGCTTCGCCTCGATCGGCAGCAAGGGGCTTCTCGGAGATCGCATCGTCGAGGTCACTGTGGGTTCCGACGCGTACCCTCAGTGGGACCCCGACACGCCGATTCCGTCTTCGGTCGGTGGCGGCATCATGGCGCTCGCCGAGCGGACGCTCTACGAGGCCGAGGGCACCGCACACAACCTGCGACTTGCGACCGACCCGTTCGCCGACCAGGAGTTTTCCGAGGACCTGAAGGAAACGGCCCGCAACCTCGCCAAGGCCTCGGGGATGCTCGCCAGCGGTGAAGGTACGATAGGGGCGCTCATGACCGACGAGCAGCTTGCTCGTGACGTCAAAGGCGCCGTGAAGAACCTGAGGTCAGCCGGAAACCAGGTTACTAAGCTCGGTGAGAGCCTCAACCAAATCAGCGAAGAGATCCAAAACGGAGACGGCACCGCTCATGCGCTTTTCTATGGCAGCGAGGGAACCGAGGCGATCGCAAACATCCGAGACACCTTCGGGCAGCTGAACGAGATCCTCACGGAGGTCCGCCAAGGGGACGGGACGATCAACCAGTTGATCTACGGCGAGCTCGGCGACTCCTTCATGACCAACCTCCAGAACGCCAGCGACGACATCGCTTTTCTCACGAAAGAGATGCGCGAGGGGAAAGGCACCATCGGCGCCCTGCTCACCGATCCTTCCGTCTACGAAGACATCAAGCGACTCTTGGGCGACCTCGAGCGCAATGACATCCTTCGAGCGTTGGTTCGCTATTCGATTCGCCGAGACGAGCCACGCGAGCCTGTCGAAGTCGAGATCAAAAAAGAGTAGTGCCGTGCGTGTGTATCTCGATCTGCTGCGGAAGGTGCTGGAAGACGGCGTCGACCGTGAAGACCGGACGGGGACCGGCACACGAAGCATCTTCGGCCACCAAATGCGCGTGGATCTGAGCGAAGGCTTTCCGCTGCTGACGACCAAGAAAGTCCACTTCAAGTCGATCGTTCACGAGCTCCTGTGGTTCGTCCGCGGTCAAACCCACGTGAGTCACCTCCAAGAGGTTGGCGTTTCGATTTGGGACGAATGGGCAACCGCCGAGCAGACCGCGCGCTTCGGTCGGAGGGAGGGTGATCTCGGACCGGTGTACGGCCATCAGTGGCGCAACTTCGGGGCAACCCTGGGCGAAGACGGTTCGTACAAGCAAGATGGGTTCGACCAACTCAGCCACGTGATCGAGCAAATTCGGAAAGATCCGCAGAGCCGTCGCCTCATCGTCTCGGGGTGGAACCCTCTCGAGGCCGAGAAGGTGGCGCTCCCCCCTTGTCACACGCTTTTCCAGTTCTATGCGCATGAGGGTCGATTGAGCTGTCAGTTGTACCAGCGGAGCGCCGACGTGTTTCTCGGGGTGCCTTTCAACATCGCAAGCTACGCGCTGCTGACGATCATGGTGGCCAAGGTTTCGAATCTCGATCCTGGTTACTTTGTCCACACCTTCGGCGATGTCCATCTCTACAAGAACCACTTCGACCAAGCTCGAACGCAGTTGAGCCGTAACCCACGACCCCTGCCGACGATCGAGCTCAACCCGAGCGTGAAGAGCCTGTTCGACTTCCGATATGAACACTTCGCGCTCGAGGGCTACGATCCCCATCCGCGCATCAAGGCACCGGTGGCAGTGTGACCGAGTCGCACGAGACGTTGCCCCCGCTGGCACTGATCGTCGCGGTCGCTCGGAACGGCGTCATCGGAAAGGACGGCGCCCTGCCCTGGCATGTCTCTGAGGACCTCAAGCACTTCAAAAACACGACGAAAGGGCATGCCGTCATCATGGGTCGCAAGACTTTCGAGTCGATCGGACGCCCGCTACCGCACAGGCGCAACATCGTCATCACACGACGCGAAGGCGCATCGTTCGCGGGCTGCGAGGTGGCCAATGGCCTGACCGAAGCGATCGACCTCGCGCGAGCGTCCGATGACTGCCCGTTCATCATCGGGGGGGCAAGCCTCTACGAAGAGGCACTGCCGCTGGTGACCGAAATCCATCTCACGACGATCGATAGAGAAGTCGAGGGCGATACGCAATTCCCGGGCGACCTTTCGGCCTTCGAGGAAGTCGAGACCCGTCCCGGCACGACCAAAGGCATCGTCTTCCGCCTCCTCCGCCGAAAAGGAGACAGTCCCCATTTCATCGCCGGATGAGTTCTTGGAGGGCTTGGTATCCGCGCTGCGCTTGCGGGTCGTCGACGAGGATGGTGGAGGCTTGTAGTTGCCCGGTCGGAGACGCAGTGGCGGGCTGCTTCCTGCGGTTCCCGAGCGTCTTCTTGGCCACCAGGTGACCCTCGAGCTCCTCTTCGCGAATCGGCGCGGGCATGCCCTCTTCTTTAGGCTGTTCGGCTACGATGTCGGGCGAAATGCCCTGCGCCTGAATCGACTGGCCCGACGGCGTGTAGTACCGGGCAATGGTCAACTTGAGCGCGCTTCCATCGGGAAGCTCGAAAATGTTCTGCACGCTTCCCTTGCCGAACGTACGCGTGCCGACGAGTACGGCACGCTTGTGATCGCTGAGCGCGCCCGCGACGATCTCCGCTGCGCTCGCCGTCTGTTCGTTGATCAAGATGACCATAGGCCACTTTGGGCGCGTTCCGCTTTTGCGCGCAGAGAACTCCTGAATGAGCTCTCCTCCCCGGCTCCGTGTGGTCAGAACGACACCCGAAGATAGGAACTCGTCACTTACGAGCACAGCTTCGCGAAGCAGGCCGCCCCCGTTGTCACGCAGGTCGAGCAGTAGCCCTTCGATCCCGCCCCTGGGGTGCAGCGCAGTGACTGCTTGGTCGAGCGCCTCGCTCAACAGCTCGGCGGTGTCTTCTTGGAACGCTCGAATTTGAACGTAAACGATCCGGTTTTCGAGGTAGCGGAGGTCGATTGGATCGACGTCGATGAAGGCTCGCCGCAACTTCCGCTCGATCGCCTCCTCTGTGCCTTCACGCCGAATTGTGACGGTCACTTCCGTACCGGGTTCCCCCCGGATCATCCGCACCGCGTCGTAGAGCCGGATGTCGCGCGCCTCTTTGCCCTCGATCGTGAGGAAACGGTCGCCCGGCTCTAGCCCTGCTTTGTCGGCGGGGCCACTCTCGAACACCGTCAGGATCGTCAGCCACCCGTCTCGCATCGACACCTCGACTCCAATTCCTGCGAAACGACCCTCGGCGTCGCTCTCGAGAATGACGTAGTCCTCAGGCTCGAGAAACACCGAGTGAGGATCGAGCGCCTCGGTCAGCCCGCGTATCGCTCCGTACACCAGGCTCTTCTGATCGACCGGCTCGACGTAGTTGACCTCGATGTACGCCAGAGCCCGAGCGAAGATCGTGAGCGGCTGGAACGGGCTCCGCCGTGCTGGAGCCTCGGACGCAGTGACCACCACGAGCGCCAAAGCCAGCAAGCCCACGATGACGAGCCGCTTTTTGTGGGAGGTTTTATGACCGGACATGGATTTCAGACCTTAAAGATTGACACTACTTCTATCCATGGGTAGGACCACCAGATACATGAGCGCGGCGCAACCTACATGGTACGCGTTCGCATGGAGTTTCTCACGATGTCGACGACTGATAAGCGCAAGCAAAGCCTCTACTTTCCTGAATCGATGCTACACGACATCAAGCACGAATCGGCAAGGCTCGACCGCTCGCTCTCATGGATCGTCCAGCGCTGCGTGAAGATCGCCCTTCCCGAGATTCGCAAGCTGCCCTCGGTCAACGATATCCCGGACTCGCCCGAGGACGTAGCAAAGAAGTAAGCTCCCAGGCGTGGAGTACGACAGCGAGTGCTTCGTCGAGGCGGCAGACGGGACGCGTTTGTTCGTCGAGACGCTTGGAACGGGCACACCGGCCATCATCCTGATCGATGGAATCGGTTGTGAAGGCTTCGCCTGGCGCTATCTGCGACCCAGGCTCGCGGCCCGCCACCGGGTCGTTCACTCGCATTTTCGCGGGCATGGGCGAAGTGGGCCTCCCGTCGACCGCGATCAGCTTTCGATTGAGGACCTTGCTCGCGATCTTCGCGACGTCTGCGACCACCTAGGGATCGAGAGCGCCGTCCTCGCTGCGCATTCGATGGGCGTCCAGGTAGCCCTCGAGCTCTACCGTCAGCACCCGGATCGCGTCGTCGGGCTGGTGCTGATGTGCGGGACGTTCGGGCGCATCACAACGACGTTTCACGGCACAGACCTACTCGACCAAGTGCTCCCTAGCCTCGTCCGTGCTGCGCAATCCTTTCCAGGAATGGCGCGTGCGGTCTGGGGACGCATACCGGCGGCGATTGCCTTTAGGGTCGCGTGCGCCGGTCGTGAGCTCGATGCCGAACGCATTCAAGAAGAGGACTTTCAGCGCTACTGGGAGCATGCCGCGCTGATGGATCCAGACATCTTTCTCCGGATGCTGCAACTGGCGGGTGAGCACGATGCTCGAGGTTTTCTCGAAGAGGTACGAGCTCCGACGCTGGTCATCGCTGCGGAGCACGACACCTTCACGCCGATGGCCCTCGCTGAGGAAATGGCGGGCGCCATTCCGTACGCCGAGCTCGAGGTCATTCCCGAAGCCAGTCACGCGGCACCTGTCGAGCAGCCGGATCGAATCGCCGAGCGGATCGAGGAATTCGTCAGTAGTCGGCTCGAAATAACTGCTGACCCATGAGCACGAACGTGCTCTTCGGGACGAACGATTCGTTGAGAACCCGCACGAATGTACCGTTGGAGCTGCCGAGGTCGGTGAGAAACACGTGGCCAACCTCTGAGTGAATCCGACAGTGAAGACCCGACACGTAGCCGTCCTCCGGGAAGACGACGTCGCCGCGCTCTCTTCCGAGATGAATACCCGCGGGCGGAATCGGAAAGCAGTTACCCGTCGTCTCGCGGCCAATCACGAGACAGATGCGGCCCAAAAAGCCCTGGTGCGGGCTCCCCATCAGCTGGGTGCCATCGGGTGAAGCATCGGGGGCGGTCGGCGCTTCGAAGCGAAGAATCTCCTGGCCCACCCGAAACACACTCCCGTCGAATAGCTCGATCGGGACCTCGGCCTCGACCCTGATATAGATCCCATTCAGGCTCTCCATGTCTCTGACCACCAGCTGGTCGCCCTCGAATCGGAACTCGCTGTGTTCAGGCGACAGATAAGCATCGTTGGCGAAGATGCCGCCGGTGCCCCGTCCGATGAGCGTAGGCCCATCCCCGAGCGGAAACGCCTCGCCCTCGGAGCCATCTGGCTGGATGAGAATGAGCTTGGCCCGCGCGGCGCTCCGTCGTGGCGCAGCAGCCACGGCCGGGGCTGAAACTCGCTCCTCAGGAATGTCGGACCGGCGGTTGGGCGCAGGCGCAGCATCGAGATCATGGCCGCACACGTGACAGAACCGGAAGTTCTCAGGCACCTGGGCGCCGCAGTTGATGCATGGCGCCGCCGCCTCTGCGAGCGGAGCAAGCTCCTGCGGAAGTGGAGCCGCCGCCGCGGCTGGCTCGGACCGGACGGCCTGAACCGGACTAGGATCTACGTCTACCGCTCGCGCAACCGGCTCAGCTGCCGCCAGCGCCTCGGCCGCCTGCATGCGTCGCGGAGGCTTCGTGCCGGTGCCGACCTTTGGGCTCCCTCCGGGCGGCGTAGGCGCCGAAAACGATCTCGGCTTCGACGATTCACGCGGTAGCTCCGCGCCGCACCCCAGACAGAACTTGTAGTGATCCTGATTCTCTTTACTGCACCGGGAGCAGACGATCATGCGGTCACCTCCACCCGAAGCAAGTTCCTTCCCAGAAACAGGTAGTCCCCGTGGCTGAGCTCGCGCTCGCCCCGGATTCGCAAGTAGGTGCCGTTCTGTGAGCCAGCATCGACCAGCTCGAGCGTGTCGCCAGACATTTCTACCCTGGCGTGACGCGGAGACATGTGCACGTCGTCCGGGAAGTTGATGTCGCAGTCTTCTCGACCGATTTCGACCGTACGCTCGTGCGCACAGCAGACGATTCCGTCCATCCCGCCCTCCAAAATCTGTGTGACTCGGAACGCACTCGGGCGCCGCGGAGACGAATAGAAGTACGTTTGGTCGGCTTCTGGCCCCGAGGAGTCTTTGGGGGTTGCGTCGACTCGAAAGAGTTGCTGGCCGCACATGAAATGGTCGCCGATCTGAATCGGTGTCGCACCACGCGTGCGGATGTATACGCCGTTCAAGCTGCCCTCGTCTCGCACGACCAGTCTGTCGCCGCGGTAGTGGAAGTTGGCGTGGTTCGGGCTGAGCCAGTTGTCGCTCGGGAAAGGAATCTGGTCGGCCTCCCGACCAGCCACGTGCTCGGTGGCCTGCAGCAGGTAGCTCAGCCCTTCTCCCATCGCCTCGTCGCCTCGAACCACGATCAGCCTCGCCTTGCCCGGCATTTGCATGGCGCCGAAATATCTCGTTTCGAGCGTCTGTGCCTCGCTCGGTACCCCTGCGCCGCATGCTCCGCAGAACTTGTGTCCGGACGGAACTGCGCTTGCGCACTCCGTGCAGACGTAATTGCGAGCTTGCTCCATGCCCTAATTCCCCTCTTGGCTCGACCTTACAGTCGCAAACCTAGAGGCAGTTGTAGGCCATCGAAACACCCCTCGTCAATGCGCACAGCCTGACTGGAATCACAGCGTCGAAGGCCTGCGAGGCCTCCACTCCCGGCTGAGCGACCCATAGGCCTGTTCCAACGATTTGTGGAGGAAAAGCTCGACCAAAGTCGCTTGTGCATCGACATCGCTCTTTGCCGCAACCTCGCGCATCGCCAGCCGGAGATCAGATGGCTCGCCATCGCCTGGCTCCGTGCGGACGAAGATTTCCCCCTGCTCGCCCTCGGGCGAGAACCCCAGCACGATCAGCCTCGCCGACTCACCCTCCCGGCTCGCCAAGCGAATCACCATGATCGTCTCGAGTGTCTGCGGGTCGGTATGCACAGGGCTCGACCCATGGGTCAAGCCGGCGATACGGCCGATGGTCTCATGTACGTTGCTGATCGTCCGGTCGAGATTCGAGAGCGCGGCATGACTCAGTGACGACGGCAGATCGGTTTTCCACGCCGTGTTGAAGCCTTGTTTGGAAAGCCACGAGCCGACCTCTTCGGCAGATGTTCCAGCAAGCGGCAAGGTCTTGAGAAGTTGTCCGTCCCGGTCGAAGAGAACCAGAGTGTAGGCACCCAGGCGAATCCCGAGGCTCTTCTCCGGGGCGCGGTGCGCGACGGCGAGCGCGCATGGCTCATCCAGCCAGACCAGGAGCTCGCCCGGCTTGGCGATGAGGCGCGCGGCCAAGATCACCGCGTCGGTCGCGGCACGCCACTCCGTCGGCGTCACGACGCCAAGTCGATTCCAACGTTCTCCGCAGCCCGCAATCTGCACCATCGAGCAACGCTCCTCCAGCGCGACCCGAGCGTACACCGGCAATGCCAACGCTTCAATCGAGGTCTCAGTTCGCCGCTGACCACACCTTTGCTTGTAATCGCGCTGCGACTACCCTCTCGTCGATGGACCTTCTTGCAGGCGCCCTTCTCGAACGACCGCCCGGCCCAAAGTACGTCTCGGCGCTTCGCTACGCAGAGCTCGCCCCGATGGCGCCACTGCCCAAGCCGACGACCCTGGCGCGCTGGCGCCGCGAGCTGCCCTCCGATTTTCAGCTCGGCCTTCGAGCACCCGAGAGCTGCTGGCGATCTTCGGACGGCCCGCTCCGACTGAGCGACGAGCTCGAACGAGGGCTCGGCTGGCTGGCGGAAGCAGCACATGCCCTCGAGGCGTCGGTCTTGGTAATCGCTACCGGCCCGGCGGTGACTACGGGAGCCCGCGATCGCCAGCGGCTTCGAGAGTACTTCGCGCGGGTGCCGAGAGCGGAAGACCGGGTGGTAGTCTGGCGGCCTTCGGGCCTTTGGGAGCCAGAATTGCGGCAAGGGATGGCGGATTCGCTTTCGGCGATCGGAGGGTTTGACGCGATCGACGACCCGGCCCCTCGCGAGGACGTTCTCTACGCCTCCCTTCGTGCCGAGGGCCTTCGACGTTCGTTTTCGCATGCTCTGCTGCTCGAGGTGCTCGAAAAGCTCGAGCACTCCGGCGCATCACGGGCCTTCGTCTCGATCGAGTCCCGGCAGTCGTTTCGAGAGGCACAGCTGCTGCAGTCGTTGTCCGAAGGGCAGGTGTGAGGGCAAAGATCGACCGTGTGGACCAACCGGAGCCTGGGCTCCTGTGCGTCACGATCAGGGTAGACGAGGCGAAAGCCGTGCTCTTACTGTCGACTCATCCGGGTGCGCTTGGGGCCGGCATCGTCGACGACCGGCCTCGCGGAGAACGCGCTGGCCAAGCGGTTTCTCAGCTTCGACGCCATGCTAAGGGCGCCGTCATCGATCGCATCGAGCAGAGCAATCGCTTCATCCGCCTCTCGCTCTCGCGCGCCGGGATCGCGCGCTTCTTGGTCTGCGCCCCCCGCAAACCACACGGGGGCTGGTGGCTCGCGGAGGCGGACGGGTCGATCGTCGTACGCTCCCCTGGTGCACGCCCCGTCAGCCTCGACGAAGACGATCACTTCCGAGAGCGGGATCTGGCGTCGCTCAGAGAGTCGGGGCAGATCGTCTTCGGCGCCCACCGGGCAGCTCGGAAGAGCCAGCTCCGCGGTCTCCTCGACAAATATCACAAGCGCCTGTCGAATAAGCGCGACGCGATCCTTCAAGACCTCGAGCGCGCAGCCCAAGCGAACGAGCTCCACGAGCGGGCGACACTCATTCTCGCGTATTCATCGGAAATTCCAGCGAATTCGACCTCATTTGAAGCCAAGACCTGGGAGGAGAATCCGCGAGCCGTCCGCATCGAGCTCGACCCTACGAAGAGCCCAACCGAGCTTGCCCAGGAGCTCTTTCAGAAGTCCAAACGCCTGAAACGAGGCCTCAACATCGCGCCCCACCGACTCGAAGCGGTCGACTCTGAGCTCGATGCGGTTGAGCGTCTCCAACAGCAGTTCGATCAAGAGGGACCGGACACCTTGGCCACCAGGCTTGCCGAGCTTGGCGTTACGACCACCTCCCCGAGGGAAGAGGCCCGTAAGCGACGACAGGCGGGCGGCCGCAATCCCTATCGCGAGTTCGTCGCGACCAACGGCGCCCAGGTCCTGGTGGGTCGGAGCGCCGCTGACAATGACCGCCTCACCCTCCGTGTCGCGAGGCCCCACGACCTTTGGCTGCACGCGCGTGGAGTCACCGGGGCACACGTGGTGGTACCGCTCGCCAAAGGAAAGTCCTGCTCGCCCGAAGCTCTGGTAGACGCTGCCACGCTGGCGGCTCACTTTAGCGATCTACGCGGCGAGCTCCTCGTGGACGTGCTCTACACGCCGCGTCGCTTTGTCCACAAGCGAAAAGGGAGCGCGATCGGATCGGTCTCGCTGGATCGCGAAAAAGTGATCGCAGTGCGCATCGAAGCCGAGCGCGTCGCCCGGTTGTTGCGAAACGAGAAGAAAGCTTAAACGCCAACGCCCCAGCCAAGAGACCGGAGCGTCAGCAGACGAGTACCCCCCAAAAAGCAAGAGGGATCGCCACGACAGACTGCGCGAAGGCCCAGAAAAACCTAGGCCTTAGGCCAGGGGCCACCCGGAGGTGACCCCTGGGTCGACCCGAAGGTCGACCCAACGAAGTACGCTATTTCTTTTTGCGCGTTGAGCGCTTCTTCGTTGCGCGCTTCTTCGTCGTGCGGCGCTTCTTGGCTGGACGGCGCTTCTTGGTTGCGCGCTTCTTCGTTGCGCGCTTCTTGGTCGTACGCCGCTTCTTGGTCGTGCGCCGCTTCTTGGTTGCGCGCTTCTTGGTCGTGCGCCGCTTCTTCGCTGGGCGGCGCTTCTTGGTTGAGCGCTTCTTCGTTGCGCGCTTCTTGGTGGTGCGCCGCTTCTTCGCTGGGCGGCGCTTTTTGGTTGCACGCTTTTTGGTCGTGCGCTTCTTTGCAGGCCGTCTCTTTTTTGCGGCCTTTTTGGTTCGTCTCTTTGCAGTCGCCATTTCGACCTCCTCCAAGGTGGGTCAAGATTGCAGGTGCAGGTACCGTATTGTCACGTCACTTCACGTGTCAAGCGGAACCGCACATGAATTATACATAACTATGATGTATTTGAGCGAAAAGTTTTGCAACTACGAAGCTCAACACCTTGGAATCGTTGATGAACGTTGATCTGTCAGGCCACACTGAAAAGCTGAAGAAAGTTCGCAAAGGGGGATCACGGTTGCGATCGGTTCGGGCACTCGCGTGGAGTTTGGGGCGCTTGCACGGCCCCAATCGCATTGCGTCGTATGCGTCCTCGGACTACATTTCCGACCGGCTGGGGAACACCCAGCTCCACTGAGAGGCGGGGACGCGCGAAGTGCGACGCTGAGGCTGGAAACAAACACTGCGCAGCGCCCGTTCAAAACCTGACGCCTGCGAGAGCAGGCGTAAGGGGACATTTTTGGCGATAAGGAGTCCCGATGCAGGCGGGAACACACGAATTCAAGGTTGGCGATAAGGCCATCTACCCAAAACAAGGCGTGACCGAGGTTATCTCGATCGAGGAGCGGAAGATCGGCACCGCGAAGATGGAGTTCTACGTGCTGAGGCCACTCGACGGAAAGAACAACGACACCATCATGGTGGCGGTTGGGCAGGCTCGGAAGGTTGGGCTCAGACCCCCGATCTCAGAGACCGACATCAAGGAGATTTTCGCGCTGCTCGAAGAGCAGCCGGTCGTGTTCGACAACCAGACCTGGAATCGTCGGTACCGCGGTTTCATGGACAAAATCAAGACGGGCTCGGTGTTCGACGTGGCCGAGGTCATGCGTGACCTCTACCGGCTGCAGGCAGAGAAGTCTCTGTCCTTCGGCGAAAAGAAAATGCTGGAGACTGCGCGCAACCTAGTCGTGAAGGAGATCGCCGTCGCGCGATCGAGGACCGAGGAAAGCACGCAGGCCGAAATCGAGCAGATCTTCGAGAAGAACTAGCTCTTCCGAGGACGCCCTGGTGTCCCTGCATGCTCTTGGATCGAGCAGCGAGGGACAGCCGCTTCCCACAGACTCGACCGAGGCCCCCCAGCCCGGCCGACCGCGCCTGATCACCGCGAACGCTAAAACGGAAACACGAATGGCGAAAAACACTCTTCTGATCAACGTTGACATCGGGGAAACCCGCGTTGGTCTCATTGCGGACGGGGTCCTCCGCGAGCTCTACGTAGAGAGAAGGCATCACAGATCCCCCGTAGGTAACATTTATCTCGGCCGGGTGACCCGGGTCCTTCCAGGGATGCAAGCAGCGTTCATCGATGTGGGGCTGGACAGGGCTGCTTTCCTGCACGTGGAGGACCTACAGGCCGAGCCGGGCACGGAGGAAGAGGCCGAGAAACCCGACAAGCCTCCTACCAGGGGGCGAAGGAACCGAGTCTCGAGAAAGACGCCGATCGGTGATCTCTTGAACGAAGGGCAAGAGCTCATGGTGCAGGTGTCCAAGGGGCCGATCGGTACCAAGGGCGCCAGGGTGAGCAGTCACGTATCGCTCCCTGGGCGTTATGTCGTGTTCATGCCGACAGTCGACCACGTGGGCGTGTCGAAGCGGATCGGAAACGATCGCGAACGCCGCCGGCTCAAAGAGGTCATCGACTCGGTGAAGCCGCCGCAGGGGGGCGTCGTGGTCCGGACCCTGGCCCAGGGCCTCACCAAAAAGAAACTCAAGGCCGACATCGGTTACCTCGTGAAGCTCTGGGAGCAAACCCAAACGGCCCGCGAGGCCGTCAAGAGAATCCCCGCGCTCGTTCACGAGGAACCCGACATCGTGATCCAGTCTGCGCGTGACCTTTTCACCGAAGAAGTCAACGAAATCGTCATCGACGACCGTGATGAGTACAATCGGCTGAAGGAGTTCTTGACGCTTTTCCTTCCGGAGCGGGCCAATGACGTGCGCCTCTACGAGGGGGCGGAGCCCTTGTTCGATGAGTACGGCATCGAGGAGGAGATCACCCGGGCGTTATCGCACAAAGTTCAACTACCCTCGGGGGGCCACCTGGTGATCGATCATGCAGAAGCGTTGACGGCGATCGACGTCAACACAGGCCGATTCACGGGCAAGGGGCGTGACGTCGAGCAGACGATTCTGCAGACTAACCTCGAAGCGGTGCGTGAGATCGCCTACCAGCTCCGATTCCGGAACATTGGTGGGCTGATCGTGCTCGACTTCATCGACATGGAGCGGCACGCGCACCGAGAAAAAGTCTTCAAGGCGCTGCTCGCCGTCCTCAAAGACGATAAGTCGAGGACGACTGCGATTCGAATCAGCGATCTCGGGCTCGTCGAAATGACGAGAAAGCGAACCCGTCAATCCCTCGGGAGGACTCTCTACGAGCCTTGCTTCTTCTGCGATGGGACCGGACTACTGCAGTCGAAAGAAACCGTATGCCACGAGATCTTTCGACAAATGCGGAGAGAGCGCGATTCTCTTCCGGGTTACAAGATCGTCATCAGCGCGCATCCGGCGGTTTGTGACATGCTCGAGCGCGGGGAAAGAGCGTCCGTCGAAGAGGCCGCCCGGCGTTTTCAGCGGCGCATCGAGTTGAAACCCCGAAACGACTATCATCTCGAACAGTTCGATTTGACCGGAGCTTGAAGCGAATCGATGGCCAACCACCGGGACGACCAACGGACGGATCGACGGCTCACGATCAACAAGGAATTCGAGTCGTTCGACGCGTTCGTTCACGAGTACGTCACCAACGTGTCCCGCTCGGGTGTGTTCATTCGCTCGAAGGACCTGTTGCCGATCGGAACGAAGGTCACCCTCACCTTCACGGTCATCATGGATGATGTGGTTACAATCGAAGGCTCGGGCGAGGTGGTCCGCATCCAGGATGAACCTCCCGGCATGGGTGTCGTCTTCACCGAGCTAACCGATTACTCTGAAGGCCTGCTAGCAAGGCTATTGACGAAGCGGTGAAAAGGGGGCCTAGCGCCTACCCATTTATCCGGGAGCTAGGTAGCCTTTTTCCAGCAGCGCGACCACGATCTCTGCGACTTCGGGGTCGGGTCTACCACTGTGGTTCATCATGTCAGCCAACGTCTCTTGGTTGAGCGCGAGTTGAAGAACGTCTAGCTCTTCGGGAGTCGCTTCGCGGAGCGGCTGTTCGAGCGGCAACGAGATCGAAACGCGGGTTTGAAGCGGTGGAAGCGCGTCGCCGAGGCGACGCATCTCGTCGAGCTGACGCATACCTTCCATCAGGAGACCCTCGATGCTCATCTGAATCGTCGTGGGGAATTCGCGCTCTACTTTCGGAAGCAGGTCGAAAGTCCCCTTGTCCCAAACGAGGATGCGGTAGAACGCCTTGTCTGGAGGAACCGACTCGTCCCCGTTCACGGCTGCGAACTGAACTTTGCCGTCATCGAGGTATATCGAGCCGACGTCGGTCTCGGTGGTGATCTGGAGGACCCCCGTCTTCTTCGAGGCGCTGAAAAGCTGCAGCAGGTCAGGTAGCGCGACTTCGGCGATCGAACCCGTCATCGTGCTGGCCGAGGCCGCGGGCTTCGCGCTCGCCACGTCTTGCATCAGCGCCTTTGCATCTTGAAGAGAGCTGGAGCCGTCCGAAGCGACGACTTTGATGATGCTCGTCCCGATCAGGATGCGATCACCTTCCGCGAGCTTGGTGCGGGTCACCTTCTCGCCGTTGACGAAGCTGCCATTCGTGGACCCGAGATCCTCGAGGAAGATATCCCCAGCCTCGACGAAGATCTTCGCGTGACGGCGTGACACCATGTCCTCGACGAGGACCATGTCGAGCTCGCTCGAGCGTCCGATGACGATCTCTCCCTCGTCGGGCAGAGGAAACTCCCCACCCTGATACTTGCCAGAGATGAAACGCAGCGCCAACGGCAACGTCAAACCTTCGATATCCAACTCCCCTAGCCCTGACCCCATTTTATCGGAACTTCACTCCAATCACCGTTAAGGCTAGGAGCTGGCCATGCAAGCGGTCAAGCCTTTGGCTTAGGAAGGAAGAATCACGCGCGGCTATGGGGAGCCTGGAGGCCCATGTTAGAAAGAAAGAGATGGCCCGAGCAGCGGCTGTAGTGGCTTGTCTGCTGGTGCTTTTGGGGGCGAATCCGGCTGGGGCCCAGACCAAGGACCTCACCAAACGCTGGCGGACGGTCCAAAGCGAGCACTTCGAGGTCAACTACCCCGAGCCGCTTGGGCTCTTGGCGCGGCGGGTCCTCGAAATAGCCGAACGGGCCAATCAACGGTTGGTGCCTCTTCTCGGCGATCAGCCCAAGAAGCGGGTCCAAATTACCCTCACCGACGAGTCGGGTTTCGCCAACGGCTCTGCGGCTGCGCTCCACTACAACCAGATACGGCTCTTCGCGAGCGCGCCCGACGACCTCTCGATCCTCGGTGACTTCGATGACTGGATGACCGTGCTCGTGACCCATGAGCACACCCACATCGTCCACCAAGACAACGTCGGTGGGATTCCGCGCATCATCAACGAGATCTTCGGAAAGGTGTGGACGCCGAACCTGCTCCAACCGCGATGGTTGATCGAAGGGATCGCAACCTATTACGAGTCGGCTCTGACCTCCGGCGGACGACTGCGTTCGACACAGTTCGAGATGTACATGCGCATGGCGGTGCTCGAGGACAATATCCTGCATTTCGATACGCTCAACAACCGCACGGACTACTGGCCGCAAGCCAACATCTGGTACCTGTACGGATCACGCTTCGTGAACTGGCTCGTGCGGAATTACGGGGAAGGCTTCATCGAGGACATGGCGTATTGGTATGGAAGTCGCGCGATTCCCTACAGCGTCAACCGGATGGCCAAACGACTGACCGGCAAGACATTCACCGATCTCTACGGCATGTGGATCGATGATATGAAGGCTTACTATGGGGAAGTCGCTCGGGAAGTCATGAAGGGAGGGATCGTTCAGGGGACGCGGTTGACCTTCGGGGGGCAGGTAGTCCGAGGGCTCCGTTTCGCGGACGATCATCGCCTGCTCTACTTCGTCGCCGATGGCCGGAGCGACCCGCAAGTCCGCCGGATGGATCTAGCCGATGGCAATCGCGTCGAGAGGCTCGTGCGGAGCGCAGGCGAAAGTTATCCGACCGTGCATCCGGACGGAAGCTACTACTTCGAGTCAGCTGATGCGTACAAGACCAACATCTACTTCTTCTATGATCTGTTTCGGTACGAGCCGCGCAAACCGTCGAAACGGGTGCGGCTCACGCACGGTCTTCGCGCGCGCTACCCGGACATCTCGCCGAACGGCGAACAGATCACCTACGTTCGAAACTCGGCAGGAACGCAGAGCCTGTGGATCGCGGACCTCGCGGACATCGAAGGAACCCAGGAGCCCCTCGTGCAAAGCGAGCGCTTCGAGCAAGTGTATACACCGCGCTTTTCGCCGGATGGGACGAAGATTGCCTACAGCGTTTGGCTCAAAGGGGGATACCGCGACATCCACGTGATCGATCTCGAAACTCAAGAGGTCACGAGAGTCACCCGCGACCGCGCGATGGATACGGGTCCTGCATGGTCTCCAGACGGAAGACGCCTTTATTTTTCGAGCGATCGCACCGGCATCGCCAACATCTACGCCTGGGAGCCTGGCACCGGCCGGCTCGTGCAAGTCACCAACCTGGTTTCGGGTGCTTATACTCCCGCGCCGTCCCCGGATGGCACCAAGCTCGCCTACATCGGGTACACGAGCACTGGATACGACGTGTTCCTGATGGACCTCGACCCAGATTTGGACCGACTGGCGCCCGCTTATGCCGATGACCGGCCAGCCCCGGACGTCGCCGAGGGGATCGTCCCCGACATCGGAACCCGCTACGTGGCCGCGCGGAGCTTTTATCCGCGTTTCTGGGGTATCGATCTCGAGGAAGACGCCTTTGGGCGCCAGTTGGGCATATTCACCGAGGGTGAGGATGCCGCGGGCTTTCACTCGTTCTTCGCACGACTCGGCATCAGTCTGACCGAGCGCTACCTCAACGCCGACTTCAGCTACACGCTCAGGCGCTTGCCCCCGAATCTGACGTTGTCGTTGTTCCGACGCGTCGTGCCCCGAGGTGGATTCGTCGTGAACGGTGAGGCGCTGCCCTACGTCGAAGACCTATACGGTGGCCGTTTGTCGGTGAGCTACCTCATCCCGCGCTCGTTCTATAGCAACCGCGTCGGGGCGAGCTACGGGCTCACCTGGACACGCTCGCTCACCGACTTCGATGAGCCGTTCGACCCCAACTTCGCGCCACCGACTTTCCCCGCGACGGGGCTCAACGCGGACATCACGCTCTCTTGGAGCTACACCGACGTCCGTCGACACGAATTCGACTACACGCCGTCGGAAGGTCGTACGTTGGGGGTCAATCTTTCGTTCGCGCACCCTGGCTTCGGGAGCCGGTTTCGGAGCATCGCCGCGTCATGGTTCATTCGGCGCTTCCTCGAGATGCCGTGGGCCCAGCACCACGTGGTCGCGTTCCGATACGGCGGGGGACGGGGAGAAGACAGCCGCGTCGAACGAGGGATCTTTGCCCTCGGAGGTTTTCCTGACACGTCGCTGATCGAGATCCTCAACTTCGAAGAGCTCGGGGGAGTTGCCCTCCGCGGTTATCCCGAGTTCTCGGTCATCGGTGACCGGTTTCAACTCGTGCAGACCGAATATCGGTTCCCGCTTACCCGGGTACTCCGCGGCCCCGAGACCGTGCCGGCGTTCTTCGACCGCATGTATGCGCTGGTCTTCTTCGACTACGGGAACGCGTATTTTGGACCTCTGGATCTGAACGACTTCCGCAAGGGCACCGGGCTCGAGCTGTTGATGAACTTTACACTCGGCTACGTGCAGCCTTACTCCCTGCGCGTGGGGTTCGCGTACGGTCTCGACCGGGGGGGCGGCACGCAGGTCTACGTGAACTTCGGGCGCCCGTTCTAATGCGCGGCTTTGGCGAAGTCGCGACAATCGGTCGCGGCGAGCTCCCGCGGCCGGAGCACCCCACCGAGCTCTGGCTTGTAGTTGAGCTCCTGGACGAAGACGACGCTCACCGCCTGCACTTGGAAGGGGGGCTCGGCGTCACGGTTCCACCACCGACAAAAGTACCGCCCCATCCACGGGCGAAACGGTGCGTAGTGATCGCGCGAGATGTTCGCCCAATAGGTGCGCCACGCCATGTTCGGCATCTCTCGGTAGTACCGCTCCGGGCGCTCGAGACTCACCTCGGGAGTGCCGTGTAAAAGGTCGATATCGGTACCGTTGTCGAGCTTTCCGATGACGACCCACCATCCTTGAATCGTTACGTCGGTATTGGCGAACATCCGCCACCGCTGATCGAGACGAAGAACCTGACCCACGGTTTGCAATGGTTCGGGCATCGTATTCATGCCTGAACCGAGGGCCAGCGTGTTGGATGCGATCGTGTACGCGAGAAGAAAGCCACCGAGCGCTTCAGGCCAACGACGTGGGCGCCACTCAACCGTGCTGCCCTGGCCGACGCGCCACCCGAGGCGGTCCCAGAACGAGGCTGGGAGTGCCGGAAAGAGCGCCAGAGACGTGATCGGCTGGAAAGTACCGACGTCCACGACCAAGAAGATACCCACATGCAATCCGATCCCGAGCAGCACGGCAAGCACACGACACAGGTCACGCCGCCATGGACTGAACAGCAGGATCGGGATCGCGCCCTCGGTGAAGAGTGTCGCGTGAGTAAAGAGCTCGAGGACCTCGGGAAACTGCGCAACATACTCGCCAAGTGGCCGCGCGTAGCTCGCCTTGTTGACGACGGCGTACAGCGCTCGGCCTTCCCACCATGCATCGTACTGAAGCTTCGAGATCGTCGCGATGAGATAGACGAAAAAGCCCTGCAGCAAAAGCGCAGCGCTTCCGATCGACAGCACCGGCGACGCGAGCGAAGGAGCCAAACGCCGCTTTGCATCGATCGAGAAGACGGCCCCGAGCGGTAAAAACATGCCCCACATCAAAAGGAAGCGAATGAGAGAGTCCCCGTGATGAAGGAGGAGCGGGTTTCGCGAGTGAAGTGACAAGAGCAGGACGAACGAGACGATGGTCGCCACTCTGGTTCTCCAGCCAATGAGGAGCATGAACGCGGCAACCAGGGCGATCGCGAAGAGGAAAACCTGAAAGGCCAGCGTATCGCTGAGGAGGTGCGCCGAATAGACGGGGTGCGCCGCCAGCGACTCGAGAACGGAGCCAGGCACCAAGCCGTCGCGGGTGTAGTGCTCCTCGATTCCTTTCATCCGATCGAGGAGCTCCCACAACAGCACTGCGCCGAGGCCCATGCGAAATGCGGCCAGGGAACGCAGATCGATCCCGAAGAGTTCCTTCGTCAGCCCTGGCCGCCCCCACGACATACGGTCAGGGTATTATACCTCGATGATGTCGGCTTCCTTCTTGCCCACGATCTCGTCGACGCGCGCCGTGCCGGTCTTGACGATTTCCTCGAGCTCTTTGCGGGCGCGATCGGCGTCGTCTTCACCGACCTCGCCCTCTTTTCGAAGGCTGTCGATCATGTCCTTGGCATCGTGACGTGCCTTGCGGATCGCGACTTTGCTATCCTCGCCCGACTTTCGGGCGAGTTTGACCAAGTCCTTGCGACGCTCCTCGGTGAGCGGAGGCATGGGGATGCGGATGATCTCACCGTCGTTGGACGGGTTGAGGCCGAGCTGCGTCTCCATGATCGCCTTCTCGATTGCCTGCATCTGTGAGCGATCGAATGGCTTGAGCACGATGAGGCGAGCTTCGGGCACCGAGATCGACGCGAGCTGCTTGAGCGGTGTCGGCGAACCGTAATAGTCGACCCGCACGGAGTCGAGGATGTCGGGGTTAGCGCGACCAGCGCGGATTTTGGCGAGATCGCGCTTCAACGCCTCGTGTGCTTTCGCGATGCCGTCTTTGAGCTCGTTCAAGGTTTCAGCAAGCATCTGTCCCTCAATTTGTGGGGCTCAGCCCTCAGCTGTCACTAGGCTACCGACGTCAGCGCCCATGACAACCCGTTTAATGTTGCCTCGCTGGGTCAGCTGGAACACCCGGATCGGCAGGTTGTTGTCGCGGCAGAGTGCCACCGCGGTCGCATCCATGACGCCGACCCGGTCCATCAGAAAGCGATCATAGCTCAGCCGCGGGACCATCGTGGCGTCATCGTGCTTGGTCGGGTCTTTGTCATAGATCCCGTCGACCTTGGTCGCCTTGCAGAGCGCATCGGCGCGGATCTCCATGGCTCGAAGCGCCGCAGCGGTGTCGGTCGAGAAATACGGGTTGCCCGTCCCGGCAACGAAGATCACCACCCTACCCTTTTCGAGGTGCCGGACGGCGCGGCGCCGAATGTAGGGCTCGCACACGGCCTTGATTTCGAGGGCGCTCATGACGCGCGTATCGACGCCGGCCTTCTCGAGGGCATCTTGAAGTGCGATACCGTTGATGATGGTCGCGAGCATGCCCATGTGATCGGCGGCGGTGCGATCCATCCCGCTTGCGCTGCCTTTGAGGCCTCGGAAGATGTTGCCGCCGCCGATGACGATACCGATCTGGCAACCAAGAGTTTGGACGTCAGCCAGTTCTTCGCTGATCGCAGTGAGGGTGCTGGGCTCGATGCTCTTGCCATCGGGGCCACCGGAGAGCGCCTCGCCCGACAGTTTGAGTAGCACCCGTGTGAGCTTGGCCCCTGCAGACATCACTCAAGAGCCTCTTAGCGCTTCGGTCACCTCCGCGGCCAGGTCCGACTTCTTTTTTTCGATTCCTTCACCCAGCTCATACCTGGCAAAGCGGCGAATGCTTATCTTTTCTCCGATCTTGGCGGAGAGCTCATCGGCTCGCTGCCGAATCGTCTTTTCGTCCCCCATGATCGATAGCTGGTCGAGGAGGCAGGCCTCCTTTTGCCATTTGGCGAGCTTGCCCTCGATGATTTGTTCGATGGCGGCAGCCGGCTTTTCCCTTCCGGTCTGCTTGGCTTCCTCTTCTAGCTGACCGCGGAAGATCGCCTTGCGGGCGAGGATTTCATTCTCCGGGATGTCTTGCTCGCTCACGAATAGCGGCGCCTCTGCCGCTACTTGCATGGCCGTCTCTTCGACGAACTGCCGAAAGTCCTCGTTACGAGCCACAAAATCGGTCTGGCAGTTGACCTCGATCAAAACGCCAACCCGGCCCGCGCCATGGATATACGCATGTACCAGGCCATCCCCCGCGATGGCACCGGCCTTCTTTGCGACCTTGCTGAGGCCCTTTTTTTGAATGACCTCGATCGCCTTTTCTTCGTCGCCTGCGGTTTCGCGAAGCGCGTCGCGGCACGCCATCATGCCCGCGCCTGTGCGATCGCGAAGTGACTTCACCATGGATGCTGTGATTTCAGACATGTACCTACCTGTCCTGGGACTTCACGCCTCGGAGCCTTGTGGAGTCGAGGGTGCTGAGCCGCGCTTGCGAGCGAACTCGACCTGGACTCCTTCGTCTGACGCGTCCGGGGCTTGTGCACCTTCGTGCTGAACGAACTCTCGGTGGCGTTGCTGCCCTTCGATGCAGGCATCGGCGATGCGAGAGGTGATCAGTTTGATCGAACGGATGGCGTCGTCGTTGCCGGGAATGACGAAGTCGATGAGGTCTGGGTCACAATTGGTGTCGGTCAGGGCGATGATGGGAATGTGAAGCTTTCGAGCCTCGCTAACGGCGATGTGCTCGTTTTGCGGGTCGATGACGAACAGCGCAGCCGGCAGGCCGTTCATCATCTTGATGCCGCCGAGGTATTTCTCGAGCTTCTCGGCCTCACGACGGAGTGAAAGCGCCTCTTTCTTGCGCAGAGAGTTGATAGTGCCGTCTTCGATCTGTTGCTCGATGTCGCGCAAGCGGTCGATGCCGCCCTTCATGGTGCGATAGTTGGTGAGCGTCCCGCCGAGCCATCGACCGGTCGAGTAGAACTGCCCGGCGCGGGTCGCCTCCTCGTAGATGACCTCGGCGGCTTGCCGCTTGGTGCCGATGAACAGGATGTGACCGCCGCGCGCGACCGCATCGACCACGAACGCGAAGGCGCGCTTGAAAAGCTCCGCCGTCTGGTCGAGGTCGATGATGTGAATCCCGTTGCGGGCGCCGTAGATGTAGGGTTGCATCCTCGGGTTCCAGCGCTTGGTCTGATGGCCGAAGTGGACTCCGGCGTCGATCAGGGCGCGAAGGCCGATCGGTAGGTCACCCGAAGCGACGTCCGGGCTGCCCAGGGCCGCCAGCTCGGGCGCTTCCTGGATCTCGTGAGTTGGTTCTGCCATCGCTCGTTTCTCCTTTCGGTTGCGCTGCCATCCCCCCAGTCGAACAACCCAAGCGCGTAGCCAGGGCACCGGAACGACTGTCGAGCCGGGAGATGTGTGTGATTTCGGGAACCAAGGCCCCGGCCTCCGAAGAGGCGGCGGCGGTATACCACGGGGGCCCGGAGGCGCCAATTGGCAGAGTCAGCGCCAGAGCCGGTGCCCGTGGCCTTCTAGGGCTTCCTTGACGCCCAAATTGGAGGCTTTTTGGCGGCGGGATCGTGGGCGCCTAGCTCGCGAGCGGCTTCGACCACTTTGGCGGTGGCGTTCAGGCCTTCCTCGATGTGCGGGGCCCAGGGCGACTGGGTAGCCCGGTCCGCGCCTCGGCGGGCGGCGGTTGCCGACGGCTCGTCTCCCTCGAGCGGGTTCTTGGGGAGCTCGTCGTAGTAGCCCCGGAAGCTCGTTGTCGGCCCAAGGACACGTCGGAGGCCGTACTTGCCGGTCAGCCACGCCTGCAGTCGCAAGCACGCATGCTCGCGCACCGCGTCTACGCTCGTTTCATTGTCGAGCCCGAAGTCCGGCACACGAAGGCTCTCTGCGCCTTCGATCATCGAGTGGCAGAGCTCGTGGAGAATCAGCTGTGCGAGGCAGTCGTCGGGGTCGAGGGTATCTGGCGCTCCGACCACCATCGTGCCTTGTCCGTCGGTCGAGGCGTAGACCTCATTCGACCTTTCGACCCGAAACCCGACGCGTTCGGCAACCGTCAGCCAAATGGCGTCGAGCGGGTCCAGATAGATTTGCTCAGCCTTGCGTTCCACGTCACAGCATCTTGCGAAACAGATAGAAAAAACTGTCTAGCATTCGGACGAGCAGTGGGCGACGCCTCCACTCCTCGTAAGAGATCGGCTTGGCCTGCTCGAGGTCTTCGTTGAAGCGCTGCTCCATCGCGCCGGCGACCGCAGCATCTTCGATTGCCGCCACGACCTCCAGATTGAAACGCCAAGAGCGATAGTCGAGGTTGTAAGTGCCCACCGTGCACCACTCGCCGTCGACGATTGCCGTCTTCGAGTGGAGGATCGAGCGTTGCCACTCGAAGAGCTTGATTCCCCCCCGCAAGAGACGTCCGTAGAGCCGTCGGCCAGCGTACTGTGCCGGAAAGGAGTCGCTCTTCCCGGGGATCATCACCCGAACGTCGACCCCGCGTTCCGCGGCTTGCCGGAGGACCCGGCGGATGCGCAAGTCGGGAATGAAATAGCTGTTCGTGATGCAGACCGATCGTTTCGCGCTGGCAATGCGGTTCAGGTACGCCCGTCGAATCGCGCGACGCTCACCGAAGTAGTGGTTGGCGAGCACCCGCACCCGGCTACCTTCCTCTTCCGGAATTTCGGCGACGGGTGGGATCGAGGGCTTTCCGCCAGGCCTTGGCTCGACGATACGTTGCCACGCGTGAACGAAGATATTTCGCATCTGTTCCACGGCTAGACCTTCGATGCGAATCGTGTCGTCGCGCCAGCCTCCGCCGCCTGCGTCTTCCGGGGCCCATTCGTCGCCGAGATTGATGCCACCGGTGAAGCCGATCCGACGATCGATGATGAGGAGCTTGCGGTGGTCCCGGTGATTGACGACGCCGATCCGAAAGCGGGCCCGCCAGGGCGCTATAGGATTGTACTGCTCGACCTCGCAGCCTGCGGCACGCATGCGCGCAAACATCCGACCGTCGCTCTGAATGCTTCCCACCGCATCGTAGATCACCCGTACACGAAGACCCGCCTTCGCCCGCGAAGAAAGCGCCTCTGCAAACTGACGGCCGACCTTGTCCGAGCCAAACCAGTACATTTCGAGCAAGATTTCACGCTCGGCGGCCTCGATCGCCTCCAGCATCGCCGGAAAGGCCTGCTCACCGTCGTGGAGTAATGTCACACGGTTGCCCGAAACCAACGTTTCGAAACCCGCCGTCGAGCCGAGAACATTGCGTAACTGACCGTATGACTCCCCCAGCGGACCTATTCCCACGTCACCTCGTCTCTGTTATCGTCGGCCCCGATGAAAACCGTACGCTGTCCGATTTGCAAGGCGGAGTCGAACTGATGAAATATCTTCTCTCCATCGTGGCAGTCGTCGTGATCTTCGACGCAAGCGCGATGGCACAGGAGGAAGCAGCTGTCGGCACGGTCACCACTCCGGAAGCTTCCGGCGAGTCGCCGGCCGCCGAAGATCCACCCGCGGAGGACGACGAGAAGAGCCCCTACTCCAAAAAGGTCGGCGGCTTGCTTCGGATCGAATTTGGCGCGGGTCCATCGGCCTACGACATAGGACAGTTTCGCAACGGCTTGAACCTCGCCGCGCCGAGCGTCAATGGGCCCGAGTACAGCCTCTCGGCCGGCGTGGGGCTTGGAGGTTTCGTCATTGGGGCGGGCTTTCGCTGGGCGAACTACAGCGCCTACAACCTCATGAAGTTCGGGCTCGACATCCAGGGAATTCTTCGGTTCATCCCCTACGTTCACCCGATGTTGCGAATCAATTTGTACTACGCCGGCACGCGCAACGGCAGCCCGGTCATCGGGTTGACCGACGTCAAATCGAACGGGGGCGGCGTTACGCTCGGCGCGGGGCTTCGAATCCCGATCGTCCGATGGATATCCTTCGCTTTCACCTTCGATTGGTCGCTGATCGGGCTCGGCGTGTCGGGCGACACCACGGGTGGTCGCGAAAAAGGGAGCTTGATCGGACAACAGCTAACGGGGTTGTTCGCAGTGACGTTCCAATTCATCGGAGTGCGAAGGGGGGACTGATCGATCTCGGCCAGGGCGATTCAGGACTCGCGCTGGCTAGCGTCGTGGACGTGCTCGACGAGGGCGCGCGCTCGCGCGACTGACGCTTCGGGCATGATCCCGTGCCCCAGATTGAAGATGTGGCCCGGGCGGCCCGCAGCGCTCGCGAGCACCTCGGAAGCGCTGGCTCGCAGCACCTCGGTGGGCGTAAGAAGCGCCGCCGGGTCCATGTTCCCCTGAAGCCCCACGTCGTCGCCGAGAACCGACCACGCCTCGTCGATCGAGATGCGCCAGTCGATCCCGATGACGTCCCCGCCTGCTTCCTTCATCCCCGGATACAGTGCCGGATTCCCGGTGCCGAAGTGGATCGTAGGAACGCTCTTCGGGAGCGCATCGAAGACCGCTTTCGTATGTGGTAGTACGTACCGGCGGTAGTCGGACGGAGAGAGACACCCTACCCAGCTATCGAAGAGCTGCACGGCTTGGGCGCCCGCATCGATTTGGGCGATGAGGTAGTCGGCAATCGCGCCGGAGAGTTTCGTCATAAAAGCGTCCCACAAGCCCTCATCTGCGTACATCAGCTTTTTCGTTTCGTGGTAGTTCTTCGAACCGCCACCTTCGATCGCATACGATGCGAGCGTGAACGGAGCACCCGCAAATCCGATGAGGGGCACCTCGAGCTCTTTTCGCGTCGCTCGGATAGCATCCATGACGTACGAGAGCGAGCCCGCGGCATCGATGCTCTCAGCGACCCCATCGACCTGCCGGGCGGTGCGGATCGGGCTCAAGATCTTGGGGCCGGCATCGTCGGTGAACTCGAAGCCGATATGCAGCGGCTCGAGCACGAGAAGAATATCCGCGAAAATGATCCCCGCATCGACACCTAGCTGATCGACCGCGCGGACGGTCACCTCACACGCGAGCTCCGGCGTCTTGCAGAGCTCGATGAAGCTCACCTTCTCACGAAGCGCACGATATTCCGGCTGATAGCGCCCTGCCTGCCGCATGATCCAAATTGGCGTGTACTCGGTCGGCTCCCGACGGCAGGCCTGCAAAAAGACGCTCATCGCAACCGGTTGTAGCGCAAAAAAGGGGACAGTCCCCTTTTTACATCGCAATGGGCGGATCGGTGCGGGCGCCCTTGACGAGCCCCCGGGCTTCGGCGACTAGAAAAATCGAGCCGGCTACGACGACCAGGCCATCGGGGCCCGCCGCTCGTGTTGCGCGGGCCAAGCCATCGCGAACACTCCGCGCGACCGTGCCCTTCGTGATTTGAGAGAAGCGGTCCGGGCTCTCGGCGCGTCGCACAGTGGGCGCGGTAAACACGACGCGGTTCACTTCATCGTCGAATGCGCGGAGCATGCCGCGATGGTCCTTATCCTTCATCGCACCGAACAAGAGGACGACGCGTCCTGGAAACACGAGCTCCTCGAGGTAGCGCGCGAGGGTTCGACAACCGGCAGCGTTGTGAGCAGCGTCAAAGAGGAATGCGGGTCGGCCCGGGTGCCACTCGAGTCGGCCGGGCCATTTCGCGCGGCGAAGACCCCGACGCACGCTCGCCTCGGAGATTTCGAAGCCGCGATCGCTAAGCTCTTCGATCGCAGCCAACGCGCAGGCTGCATTGTCGCCTTGGTAACGGCCGCGCAAGCCGAGTTGCAACCGACTCCAGTGGCGATCGCCGACCCGGGCCGAGAGGGTCCCGTCGTCCCAGTGGGCATCGAAGTCACGCCCGATGTATCGGAGAGGTGCACCAACGGCGTTTGCTCGGCGACCAAGGGTACGGCGTACGGTGCTATTCCGCGCGCCAACCACACAAGGGACTCCCGCTTTGAGAACACCTGCCTTCTCGCGAGCGATCTTCGAGAGAGTGTCACCTAGAATGCGCTGGTGCTCGAGGCTGACGTTGGTGATGACCGAAACCGCGGGGGTCACGATGTTGGTTGCGTCGAGCCGCCCACCAAGACCGACCTCGAGAACGACCACATCGCACTCGGCATCCCGAAACACCTCGAAGGCGAGCAGAGCCGTGTATTCGAAGAAGCTGAGGGTCGGAAGCCTGGAATCGGCGCGAAGGTCCTCGAGTCGTTCCGCGGCCTCGCGCTCGCGGATCGGTCTGCCGTCGATGCGAACTCGCTCGACGAATCGCTGCAGGTGAGGCGATGTGAACTGCCCGGTACGATAGCCCGCCGCTCGAAGCACCGCTTCGATCATGGTCGTAACGCTACCTTTTCCGTTCGAGCCGGCAACGTGCACATGGCATAGGCCCCGCTCTGGGTTTCCACGGATCTTTGCGGCCTTGGCCATGCGATCGAGCCCAAGCTTGATGCCGCGTGACTCCAAGCCATAGAGCCAAGACAGCGCTTCCTGGTAGCGAGTCACGCTGACAGATACTCGACGAGATGGGCGATGTTGCCGCGCATCTCGTGGCGCGTGGAGATCATGTCAATCATGCCGTGCTCGAGCAGAAACTCGGCACGCTGAAACCCTTCGGGTAACTTCTGACCGATGGTGTCTTCGATGACCCGCGGCCCGGCAAAGCCGATGAGCGCGCCGGGCTCTGCGATGTTGACGTCGCCTTGAAGAGCAAAGCTCGCCGCAACGCCACCGGTCGTCGGGTTGAGCAAGACACTGATGAACGGAGCCCCCGCGGCACGGACTTTGCTTCGTGCAGCTAGCGTCTTGGCCATCTGCATGAGGGAAAGCGAACCCTCTTGCATCCGCGCGCCCCCCGAGCAGGACAGAAGCACGACCGGCTGCCTCTTTTGTGCTCCGCGCTCCATCATTCGCGTGACCACCTCGCCCACCACCGAACCCATCGAGCCCCCCATGAAGCGGAACACGAAGACCCCCAGCTGCACTGGCCGCCCCTCGATCTTAGCTTCTCCCGCAAGAATCGCGTCGTTCACCCCCGTCTCGCGACGTGCCGCTTCGATGCGCGCTCGGTAGGGCTTGGTGTCGACAAATGAGAGCGGATCGCTGGCGGTGAGCTCGGTGTCATGCGGAGTCCACGTGCCTTCGTCTGCGAGCAGCTCGATCCACTGCTCGGCTCGGAGATGAAAGTGAAAGCCACAAACGGGGCAGACCTCGAGGTTCCGCTCGAAGTCCTCTTTCTTCGCCGCATCGCCGCACGCGTCGCACTTCCGAAATAGACCTTCACCAAGCGTCTTCTTCTCGGACGCATCGACGCCGGCCTTGGTCTTGACGAACTCTGCCATTCGCGTGTGGCTAGCATGAAGCCTTGGGCCGAGCGACCCGTAGAGCAGAGTCACGCGGGCTTGCGCGCAATGATTACCGAAAGATGACGCCCCGTCTCCCCGTGGTCACGACGATGCGAGAAGAAGCGGCCCACGTCGGTGTGCGTACATCCCCCGAGGTCGTCGATCGCTCGATCGGGGACGCCGCTGCGACGAAGTTGAATGCGGATCAGTGCCGCGAGGTCGCCGTGTGGTTTCGGGCCTGCGCGTTCGATGACTGAGTCGTCACCAGCCGCGTTTTCCATTTCAGCAGCGACCTCTTCGCCGATCTCGAAGGCGCCGACGCGGATGTGCGGGCCGATCGCTACGACGAGCTCGGCTGGGTCGTGGGCAAGCGCCTCGATCCCCGCGGACACGACCCCAGCGACTGCACCGCGCCAACCTGCATGCACCGCAGCGACATGTCCGCTTGGCGGGTGCCCGATCAGGATTGGGACGCAATCCGCAGTACGTGCCGCAACTCCGTGCTCAGCAACGCGGACGATCAGCCCGTCCCCCTCGATGTCGGCGATCGCTTCAGGACGATCGCGGGGGAGGATCTCGCGAATCGCGGTTGCATGCACCTGTCGTTGTTCGAAAAGGCGATCGCGTGTGAGACCGACTGCTCGCAGGAAGCGTTCGCGGTTCTCGCGGACGGCGTTCTCGTCGTCGCCAAGATGATACCCGAGGTTCAGCGTATCGCGGGGCGCTTGACTCACTCCTCCGAGGCGCGTTGCGAAACCGTGACGAAAGCCATGTCGATCCAGCAGGGTCGAACGCAAAGCGCGCACCATGGGGTCTATACCACGACGGATTTGCGAGAGCCGCAACTCCGCGCTAAGAGGCGCTTCTTAGCGACTTAACTTGGAGATAACTTATGCATCGATTTCCTTCCAAGGGATGGACGAAGGCGTATAAGAGCGCCATCAATTACAACCTCGCGTTTCGCAAAGCGGCAGAGCCGTGGACATTTGGATCCGTGGCTTTGATCGTCCAATGCGATCTGTCGTTGGGACTCGAGCAAGACACAGGGGTGATCCTCGACGTGCATGAAGGCAAGTGCCGTGACGCGCGATTCGTCGAGGGGCACGCGCGACCCCCGGAGGCGGAGTTCGTGACCGTAGGCTCGTACCAGCAATGGAAAGACATCATCGAAGGAAGGCAGGACCCGACGAAGGCGATGATCGAGGGCAGGCTCGAGCTTGCCAGGGGACACCTGCCGACGTTGATCAGATTCCGGGAAGCCTCCCGCGAGCTCGTTGCGAGCGCGAGCAGGGTTCCTACGGAATTCCTGGTCTAGGCGCTTACCGAACAGCGAACCACCTTGACACTGGGCGTCGCTTGATTACTTTCCGCTCCCTGCATTCCTGCGGAAGTGGCGGAACTGGCAGACGCGCTAGACTAAGGCGCTCGCGTGGGGGCGGCGGGGTGGGGATGATGGGCCCACACTCCCGCATCTACACTGCCGAACATTGAGCCAACTTGACACACGACGCCACGCGGGTAGCTTCCGCTCCCTGCATTCCTTGCGGAAGTGGCGGAACTGGCAGACGCGCTAGACTAAGGATCTAGTGAGGTAACACTCGTGGAGGTTCGAGTCCTCTCTTCCGCACTGCACGCCGCCTCCGGGCGGCGTTCGTGCTTCGAGAGGCCTCTCACCTACGGTGTACTCGGCCCCTTCGGGACCTGCGTACTGCGCCTGGAATCCGACAACTCCGTGGACCTTGTCCACTCCGTCTCGTCGTATTCCAGTCACACACGAGTCCTCTCTTCCGCACCCAATCATTTCGGCAGCTTGCGCGATCAACTCCGCCGTCGTGGGGGCGGCCTGCTTTGGAGAAGGCATGCGACACCTCGGCGCAATCGTCGAAGGCGGGGCATTGGATGACGATGTTGCAACCGGATGCAGCCCCGAAAACGACGCGGCCTTTTCGCTCACGCTGGAGACCGAGGCAACGTCGGTCACATTGACGGCCACTCGAAGGGGCCAAACCTCCGAATTCTCTTCTGTTCAATTTCGAGCCAGGCGAGGATCCCGATCCCGGCTGTGACACCGATGCAACCTGCCAAGCTCCGACGCCCATCTGTAGCTCCGTGCGCTCCGGCGCTGCGAGGTCTGCATCGACGATGCGTATGCGGGTCAGGTCGATTCGGGCTGCAGCGAAGCGAGGCCGCTTTGCGTCACGCTGGCAGGTCAGGAGCGCGCGTGCTTGCTCGCCGGGGAGTCTGAGTCCGAGCGCGGCACGGCTGACAGCGGTGGCTGCTCGCTCACCCAAGGGGGGCCTCGCGCTGCAATTAGTCAGGGAGCCTGCTTAATCCTTGTGGGCTCTATTCTGGCCCGGGAGCGCAAAAATTTGGGCGCGTAGCAACATAAATACTTGATTTGTGCACTAACACACGATTAACTGAACCCGACAGCGTTCCGGCAAGGGCTGGAGTGCTGCGTTCTTGAGGGGGAATCATGGGTCGTCGTGCTTGGGAGAATCGCTTTGCCGCACTGGTGACGTTGCTGGCCATCTGGGGCTGGTCCGCCACCGCCGATGCTTCGCATTTTCGTCATGGAACGATCCAATGGCGGATTCCAGACCCGCTTGGCGCTCCGCTCACCGTCGAGTTCACGGTCACCTCAAGTTGGCGCAGCTCATTCATTGGCTCCACCGACCTGAACTTTGGCGATGGAACGAGCAACGGCAGCCAGACCGGCACCACGATCGGAACCGGCGTCGACTCCGTCGGCAACCCCTATTCGACGCAACAGTACGTGGTGACCCACACCTATGCTTCGGCCGGGTACTACAAGGCTTTCTACGACAGCTGCTGTCGCGTCGCAGGTCTGGAAAACGGCGCAAACGCGTCCTTCCGCGTCGAAACCAACATCATTATCGAAGCAGACGGAAGCAACCTGTCGCCTCCAGGAACCGCAAGCCCCGCGATCATTCAAATGCAGGCGGGTGGCATACGGACACATGATTTCTTCTTCTTCGACCCGGACGGCGATCCCGTGACTTGTCGCTTCGCGACCTCTGCCGAGACCGGCATTCCAGCCAGCGAGGTCATTCCTAGCGTGCCGGCCAGCGGTGCGCAGCCGGCGATCACCGAATCGATGGGCGCCTGTCAGATCCAGTGGGACCTCACGGCTGCGGTAGTGGGACAGCAATATGTGCTTCATTTCACGCTCGAATCGCCGAGCGCAGGCGGCACGAGCTCGACGGCGATCGACCTCATCGTCGAGATGGTTTCAACGCCCATTCCGAGCTGCCCAGATAGTGATTCGTTCACCGTGCCCGTCGGCACGCCATTTTCGCAGGTCGTGGGAGCGACCGATACCGGCGACCTCACGATCGATGTCATCGGCCTTCCTCCAGGGGCGACTCTGACGCCACCTGCAGGCACGACGGGACCGAGCCCGGTTTCGACGACACTCGATTGGACGCCCGCATTCTCAGACAACGGAACGACGAACTACACCGTCATCACCTTTACCAATCCGGCAGATATCACCGGTAGCTGCACGCTCACGATCAATGTGCCGGCGGTATGCGGGAACGGGCTGACCGAGCAGGGCGAAGCCTGCGACGACGGAAACATGATCCCCGGCGACGGCTGCAACGCCGACTGCTTGAAGGAGAACGGGCAAACCTGCACGGATCGCAACCAGTGCGAAAGCGGGGTGTGCGACGCCGCCGAAAATCCGGACGTCTGCGAGCCCGCCAATAGCTGTGGCAACAGCGACCTCGAAGGCAGCGAAGTCTGTGACGATGGCAATCCCGACGCCGGGGACGGATGTAGCGACTCGTGCGCCGTCGAACCAGGGTGGACCTGTCCGGCCCCAGGGATGCCGTGTCAGGAGATCTGCGGCGACAGCATGGTCGTCGGTGGTGAAACCTGCGATGACGGCGACGCCAACCTCAACGATGCCTGCCCGGATGGCGCGACCGGAAGCTGCCTCGTGGCGAGCTGTGGCGACGGATTCCTCTGGAATACCGATGGCGGATCCGAGGCCTGCGACGACGGCAACATTGCAACCGGCGATGGATGCGACGACAGTTGCTTGAAAGAGCTGGGCGAGAGCTGTACGGCGGGCGCGGAATGTGCAAGTACGATCTGCGATACCGTTGGGAGCAATACGTGTGAGCCCGCGGATACCTGTGGAAACGGGACCGTCGAAACGGGGGAGAGCTGCGACGACGGAAACACCGCCGACGCGGACGGGTGCGACAGCGTCTGTCTGCGAGAAGAGGGTGCCGGTTGCAGCATGGGCTCCGAGTGCGCGTCCGGACAGTGTGACGCCGGGGGGCTCGGCTGCGTGGCCTGCTTCGACGACCAAACCGGCACCACAACCGACTCGGGCTGCAGCGGGATTGCCCCATACTGTGACACGAGCGGCATGTTCCCATTCTGCATCGCGGCGTGCTCGGATAGTGGCGCTGGTGCGACGGACGTCGGTTGCTCTGGGACGGATAACGCCTGTGAAGAGACCGGCAGCAATCCGGTTTGCGTGGACTGCACCGACGCGTTGGATTGCTCGCTGAGTGATGCGTGTGACGTAGCTACCAATACCTGCGTGGAAGGCTGCTTCGCAGACACAGATTGCCGAGTCGCCACCGAGCCCGTCTGCGACACGTCGGCCTCAACGCCAGGCCTCTGTGTGACCTGTATCAACGATCAGGCAGGGGTGATGCCGGACGAAGGCTGCACCAATCCGGCGCTTCCGCTCTGCAACGGGGCGTCGGGCGTGGCCGGGACCGAATGCGCTTTTTGTCTAGACGACATGAGCGGAACCGCGATGGACAGCGGCTGTACGAGCTCCGATGCGGCACTGTGCGACACCTCCGTCGAGGGCGGAGCCTGTGTGGAATGCATTGCAGATAACGACTGCCCGGGGCTCCAGATCTGCACCACAAGCCAAACCTGTGAATATCCCGACACGGACGGGGATGGGCTAACCGACCAATTCGACACGGACGACGATGGGGACGGCGTTCCTGACAATCAAGAAGGCGGCGGAACCGACGTTTCGGTCGACACCGACGGGGATGGCGTCCCCGACTACGCAGATCCCGACGAGATGAGCTGCACCGACGACGACTCCAACGGTATCTGCGATGCGCTCCCGAGCAGTGTCGACCAGGATGGAGACGGGATTCCAAACCATCTCGACCTCGATAGCGACGGGGATGGAGTTCCGGATGCGACCGAGGGCCACGATGCCGACGGAGACGGTCTGGCTGACGCCATAGCTTCGGGCAACGACGACGACGGCGATGGCTTGGACGACGGGTTCGATCCGGATTGTTCGGGGATGCCCGTGGGTTGCGCTGCCGACGGCCTGCCCGCAGCGGCGCACGACCGGGATGGCGACGGAGCGCCGGACTACCTCGACGCCGACAGCGACAATGACGGCCTCCTCGATCGGGTGGAGGCGTTCGATGGAAACGGCGATGGGGTTCCCGAAGCGGTTCCAAGTGGCGTCGACGCCGACGGCAATGGCCTCGACGATGCCTTCGACGTTGCTCAGGGCGGGATCGGCACGACGGGTCAAGACACGGACAGCGACAGTCGCCCCGACTATCTCGATCAGGACAGCGACGGCGACGGCATCACCGACCGAGTCGAGTGTCCTGACCCAACCGCTTGTCCCGACGCCGATGGCGATGGCGCGCCAGATGCGCTCGACGCCGATTCGGACGACGATGGAATTTCGGATACCATCGAAGGACACGACGGCGATGCCGATGGCTTACCCGACTTCGCGCCGCTCGGAGCGGATGACGACGAGGATGGGCTCGACGATGCCTACGACCTCGATATGGCCGGAGGGGTTCCAGCTCCGCTTCCCGATCGGGATGGGGATGGAACGCCGGACTACCGAGACCCGGACGATGATGGCGACGGCGTGGGCTCTGCGTTCGAGTGCACGGACCCGGTGGCTGGATGCCCCGATGGCGATGGCGACGGGGTACCGGATTACCTCGATGCAGACCAAAGCCCAGTTGACAGCGACGGGGACGGGATTCCCGATGTCGTGGAATGCGAAGGAGATGTATCGAGCTGCCGGGATACCGATGGCAACGGAACCCCGGATCACCAGGATCCCGACGACGATGGCGACGGGGTCCTGACCTCGGTGGAGTGCACTACGAGTCCCGACCTTTGCGACATGGATGGTGATGGCCTTCCTGACCATCGGGACATCGACAGCGACGGAGACGGCATCGACGACTCGGTCGAATGCGTGGACGGGGCGAGCTGTGCCGACTCAGACGGTGACGGCGTACCCGACTACCTCGATCTCGACAGCGACGACGATGGCATTGCCGACGCGATCGAAGGACACGATGCGAACATGGACGGAGTGCCGGACGCGGTTGCGCTCGCGATGGACACCGATATGGACGGCCTCGATGATGCGTTCGACCCGGATGACGGAGGTGTATTTGCCCCGACGCAGGACACCAACGACGATGGCACGCCAGATTACCAGGACGCGGACGATGATGGAGACCGCATCGACACGTCCTTCGAGTGCACCGATCCGGGCGCAGGGTGTCCGAACGGCGACGGTGACGGAATGCCGGACTACCTCGATGCCGACGACGGATTGAGCGACACCGATGGGGACGGGATTCCCGATGTCGTCGAATGCCCGCCGCCAGGCGATCCGGTGGGCGATCCATTCAACTGTCCCGACACGGACGGCGACGGGATGCCGGATTTCAACGATCCCGATGACGACGACGACGGGATCGACACCGCAAACGAGAACTACGATGGCGACTCCGACCCGACCGACCAGGATAGCGACGGTGATGGCGCGCCGGACTACCTCGACGACGACGACGACGACGACGGCACGTCGACCGCGGGCGAGTGCCCCGATTTCGCAGCCGGCTGTGCCGACAGCGACGGCGACGGAACTCCGGATTACCTCGATGTCTGCGGCGACGACATGGTGAGCGTCATCGATGTCGGCTCGGGCTGGGAGGAGTGCGACGACGGGAACGCGATCGACGGCGACGGATGCGACGCCGCTTGCCGTCTCGAATCGGATGTCCCGGACACCGACGGCGATGGGATTATCGACGATGTCGAATGCCCACCGCCCGGAAGCCCGCTTCAGCCGTCGAGCTGCCCAGACACCGATGGGGATGGGATGTTTGACTTCGAAGATCCGGACGATGACGGAGACGGCGTCAATACGGCAGACGAAAGCTACGATGGCGACTCGGATCCGACCGATGACGACACCGATGGCGACGACATTCCGAACTATCTCGATTCAGATGACGACGATGACGGCATCGATACGATGGACGAAGTTGCTGCGTCGGGCGAGCTTGGCAATGACGACGTCGACGGGGATGGAGACGTCAACTGGCTCGATACCGACAGCGATGGCGACGGCATTGCAGATGGTGACGAACCCACGGATGCCGACTCGAATGGGGTTCCTGACTACCTCGAGGCGCCTATGGATGTACCCGACTTCGGGGGATTGACTCTGGAAGGCGGCGGCGGTCGCGAAAATTGTCACGTGCAGATGACAGGCGGCCAAAGTCCTGCGGGTGCTCTATTCTTCCTGTTGGCGGCCTTGTCCTTGGTGGCTCGTCGCTCCCGTCGCCTCTAACGTAGGAAGACATAGGCTTTCGCCGATCGCTCGGACACCGCATCAAAATCGGACTCCGCCCTTCTTGTAAGGGAGTAGCCACGCAGCCTTACGTACGACCTGGTCACCACCTGCGAAAAGATCTTAGAGATGGCGGGCCTCATCCTGGTCATCCGCGCGCAGTTGAATGGGGTCAGCCACCTTTGGGTCGAATCGAAGAAGTTCCCCGCTCCGGTCAAAGAGAACTTTAAACCGACATCGACGTAGACGCGCGCGCCCGCTTTGATTCCGATGCGGGCATAGCGAATTCAAAGATCCTGTCTGCGCTGTGAGTCACGCGACATAACATCTAGTACCGCGCAATTCGGTCGGTTGCCTCAGGTGAACGAGCGCAAGGGCAATCAGCTCCGTCGCTCCTGTGCCTCTGCGACGTGTTCGGTTGCGCCGTCATCGGCGCTAAGCACCATCGAAGCAAGCTCCAACGCTCTACGGACGGCAAACTCAGGACAGACGTTGTGCAAGATTTCTTGAGCGAGCTGGAATGCCGGCGCCTGGATGACTGCGCTTGCCAAGTCGTGAACTTGCGCGATCGGCGCATGCTCTTGATCGATTCCGACCGCCTTCCACCACGATTGACCACCGGAGGTGCTCGAAATACTCAGCGCACGACGGGCACCAGCAAGTGCGAGTCGTACTGCGCGCCGGTGTGGATCGAGTGGGTGCCAAGGTTGACGTCGTCCGAGTGGTCGTGGGCGAGCGATGGATGCTCAAAGAGATCCTGCCCTTGAACGACGACCCGGAGCGACTCTCCTGCGCGGAAGAGCGTGCTGCTGGGGAGAATCTCGACCTCCACGGGAACGATCTCGTCCGGGGTGAGCGGCTGGGGGTCGCTATGGGAGAGCCACGGCTGCCACGGGGTCGAGCGCTCTTCGTCGAGCGCTCGCTCCGACACGCGTAGCCAACCAAGAGCCACCGGAGTCTCCGCGAAGCCAGCCTTCCCGTGGAAGTGGACGACCTCGCCCTGCGCGTTGAGCTTCTCGATGCCGACGAAGAGGTCCATGTCGGTCCCCTCGGTCGTGGAGACCCAGAGCTTCAGCTTCATGTTTCCGGTCAGCTCGGTGTCCTCGTCGAAGGTGATCGTGAAGGTCGCTCTTCCGCACCCTTGGATTTCGGGTAGTTGCGTTACACCACTAGACTCTTCGGCAGGTCGCCACCGTTTCGCCACTTCCATACGCGCTACTAGTCACAAACACGCCCGAATCGTGTGGACTAACAACGGCACAGGTCTTGATGGCGTTCCGTACTCGTGCGGGTTCACGCTGCTCACTCAGGCTCCTGAATTGCGCAGAACGCCTTATGAGTAAACTCTGCGAGACTAAGACAGGGCCTTTGTAGTGACTATCAGCGAGATTCAGCGAGATGGAGTGGAGATGCAGTACGGCGATCCAAACGCGAAACGAAGTGCGCCGCAAGTCGACATAACGAGCTAGTACCGCGAAATTCGGCTCTCAGATTGAGCCCGATTGGCCAATAGAGCTTTTTGCGGCGATCGGGTGACCAGTGGCTCATCCTCGAAGCAGGAGGCCCGCCCCCGCAGAGGCGGGCTCTTCTTGCTGCCGGAAGGGCCCGGCTCCTGCTGTGTGGCTACCTTGGTGGGCCTCCCCGACCTTTGCCCTTTTTCGCCTTGCAGCTTACGTCGAGGGTGCCGTTGCCTTGAGCTCCTCCAAACCCGCCGATGCGTACGAGGAACGTATCGCCGGCATTTGCCTGCACCTTGATTTCCGACTGGAGGTCGCAGCTGTCGTCGTTACACGCCAGGACGGACCCGCTTTGCGACGGACAGCTTGTTCCTGGATAGAGGGCTAGCTTCGTGTCGTAGGAGCTTCCGCACAGACTCGCGGTGACCGTGCCCGTGCAAGAAGCCGTGTATCGGTACCAAACATCACTTTCGACGCCGGAATCGCCGAAGAAAGTGCAACTCAGAGGCTCGGAGGGTCCGTCCGTCGTCGCGAACACGTTGCTAAACGAGGTGGCGCCGTCCGAAACTGCGATGGCGTTGCTGCAGTTGTCGTTCGGTGGTGGCACTTGCTCGGGGATCACGACCGCCACAGAGGCGACATTGTTGGAGTAATCCGATTCGACCAAGAGGCCTGACGGATTGACCTCGATCTCGAGCACATAGTTCCCGGGAGGAACGTCGGTGACATCGACGTACTGGCAGTCGAGGTGAGGACCATAGACGTCGGCCCAGCCAGCTTGAATCCCTTGATCGGAGCAGGTGAATCGCGCCTTGCCTCGGCCGGAGCCGAACCGGTAGGTGTCCTGAAGGCAGAAGCTGGCCTTGTTGCCCGTCGCGACGATGCCATTCGGGCCGACGAGACGGTAGTCGGCAAATTCCTCGAAATGGTAGTGCCCGTGGCACTCGTGAAAATGAAACAGTGGGTTTCCAACGGGGTCGCCCATCACGAGGTCGGCGTTGCCAATGTTACGGCTCTCCGTGGTGAACCGGAGCAAGGTCCGGACACCGGGTAGCGCGCAGCCTTCGGCCACCGCGCAATGTGAGTCGGAAAACTCTTCGATCGACACGTAGGGATCGATCACATCGGGATTGATGATGAGATCGGGCTGCGAGGGTGCGCTCGCAGCTCCGGGGATAAACGCCACCGTGGCCAAAAATACGACCGCGGGGGCTCCTAGAACGAAACCGATTCGGCGATTGCCGCGTCGAGCCATTGTCATGTCCTTTACGGAAAGGGCGAGGAAGACCTTCTGCAGGGTCTTCCCCACCCGATCACAAACTACTCATTACAAGGTTGGCCGACACACATCTCCAGGAAGGCCGCAGCCGCTGCTCGGATGGCGCTGCTGCCCGGGCCCTTTGCTCGCAGCGCACCGTCGATGCCGTCGCAGTCCGTATCGTATGGTTCAGTAGTGTCGCAGCAAATGCCGACCCACTCTTCTGGATGGTTCTTCCAGTAGCCTGGTGAGCAGGGCTCCCCGCCGTCACAGGAGGGATCTTTCGAGCAGTCGGGATCATCGCAATCGACGGCCTTGTCGCCGTCGTTGTCTTTGCCGTCGTCACAGATTTCGACCTTCTTCTGTGCCAGGGAATCCATCGGGCCACCGCTACCTATGACGAGAAGTCCGAAGCAGCCAAAGACGAGGAGTAATAGAGAGAGTGTTCGCATGACGTTTTCCTTTCTTCGTGTGAAGTGCACCGACAGCTGGGGGACGGGTGCACACCTGCAGATCCTCCGTTCAGGGAGATTCAGCGAGGTGCGTAGGTGACCACGCCGATGCGAAGGTCGTCAAGCACTTGCGACCCCCCGCGAGTGGCAAGTGGGTCGCGCGGGTGGGCGCGCCTCGATGACACGGTTGGCCCGTCTCCGTAGGCAACCCTGAAAGTTCATCGCCTTTGTGAGCAGCCTCACATTTCGTCACTGCCGTCTCGTCAGACGGGCCGCCGCCTCGAACTTCCTTGCCGGCGCAAGCTGCGATGAGCGTTCGGGGCGAGCACGCCGTGATAGACGATGAGGTTCACGTAGGGGCGCGGAATCAGCGCAGCGAGCTTTTCGAGTAGCTCCAGCGGCTGAAGGGCGAACGCCTGTAAGAAACCTCCCGCGCCGAGGCGGAAAATCGTATGCAGCCGGTTGGCCATGCGAAGGTCTGCGTTTTCCTCCGACGAGCTCCCTTCCTCGTTGCTGACAGGCTGCGTTCCCGCCACGCATTGGCCGTCAGCGGCACACAGCTCTTCCTCGTTGCACGGTGGATTGCAACCTCCTCTCAGAAGACCGCTATTCCAGATCGGCCCACCAAACCGTCCATCCGAATGGATCATCGTCGTTCTGGTCGTTGAGCCAAACCCTGACCTCACCCGGCACGAGCCGTACGCCGAACTCGTCTATGTGGTGGTCACCATTGCTGAACCCGAGGTTGAACCCCTCTAGAATCGGCTGCTGTGCATCGATCGGTTCCGCGTCAGCGCCACCCGCACTGGTCGAACTGGAGTGACCCCGAGCTCGAATGCGATGGAGAGGAACGAAAGCGTAGCTCACGCTGTAGCAAATCGGATCGGTGCTGCTGGCGTCCGTGAAATACACGCTGAGGTAGAGGATACCTGTCAGCTCGAACAACCGGACCTGGATCTGCTCTACGTTATGGTCGGTTTCCCGATCGAGGTTGAAGCCGAGCAGAACAGGCTTGTACCCGGACGGGGCTGATCCGACTTCCTTGTTGAACACTGCAGAGTTGTCCATGCAGTCCCCGAGCTGATGCTGGGTCGATCCAACCGGAAGCCTCTGGGCGTCGATTTCCCAGTTGTAGGGGTCGTCCCCGTTTTGGTCTTCGTAGAGAGCCCAGCCGGCGGTTTCCATGCCAGGAATACCGGGCAGATATTCATCCAAGTAGAACCCCGACTGGATCTGTTCGAGCTCGTGGTCTACCCCGCCAGGCGTGAAGTTGAAGTAGAACGCCGCGAGCCCGTACGGATAGAACTCGTACCTCGACCAATCTCGTGCGGGCCACCAGTTCCAGATACCGCTGGGGATGGTCCCACTGCTCCCACTAAAGATGTCGCGATCTAGGGGATCGGCCTGACACTGACCGTCGATACAGGCGGTGCCAGCCCCCTCACAGTTCGAGCCGTCCTCGATGGACAAAATGAGGCACTGAGGGATGATGCCGGTGACGCACGTATCCGAGGTGCACGCGTTGCCATCATCGCACTGCTCATTCTCGTTGCACGCGACGCACTTTCCGGCGCCGTCGCAGTAGCCGATGCCGCTCCCAAGACATCGAGTATTGATCGGCCGGTTTGCGTAGCTGCACGTGCCGTTGGCGGGGTTGCACTCATCTACGACGCAGGCACCGCGATTTTGGCAAGGGTACGGATCGCACAGGTTTGCACTGACGCACGTCTCATTCTGACAGACCCCTGGGCCACCCATGTACGTACAGGATCCACCCGTTGTGATGTTCACACAGGCGCCGCCGTCGCAGAATGGGTTGGTGCATTCATTGCCATCATCGGGGCAGTCATCGCTCGTAATGCATGCAACGCATCGGCCGAAGGAATCACAGAAATGGCTTCCGTCCCCGCAGGGTGTTTCGACCGGTTCGAGACCTCCGCCCTCGCATTCGCCGGTTGCGGGGTTGCAAGTGGAATCGATGGTGCAGTCGTCGGCATCACTACAGTCGACGCCCGCGCAGAGATCAACGCCCCCGCCCACGCCGGCCGTGCCGCCGACGCCAGCGATTCCACCGGTTCCAGCCGTCCCGGCCGTGCCGCCGGTCCCAGCTGTCCCGCCGCTACCACCAGTGCCGGGCGGTGTTTCGTTCGTCTCACCACATCCCATCGCCACAAATACGAACAAGGTGCTCACAAAGGCGGCTCTGGACCAGTAGTGCATCAATGACTCCTGCGGTTAGGGCTGAAAACTCTCGGGGGCGCAGAATGCGCAGCGCAAGGTTGGGTCGTCGAAGTAGCCGAAGGCCCCACAGAACTCCACATCGGGCGGCTGGCAATCGATATTGCAATCGCCGGATCCACCGCAATCACTGCAAACGAGGCCCGGACAACCCCCACTGCCACCGCAGGCAATCCCCCCGAGAGCCGAGATACAGAAGACGATCAACAATTTCTTCATGACAACCTCCTTGGTCAAGTCTTCTCAGTCGTTCCTGATCGGCACATTCATGTCGACGATCGAAATCCCCGCATCAAAGTGAGTCACGTTGTCACCGGACACCTCGCTGATGTATCCGGAAGCGTTGCCGATGAACCATCCCTCCTCGGACGCGGTCGGCAGGCTGTAAGTTCCGTTGACGGACGGAGCAGGCGGAACCTGGTTGTGCAACGCGATACCGGGGAAAATCCCCCAAGGTTTCATGTCGCCACCCCACATATTGACGACCGAGGCCGATGTAGGACTCGCGTCCATGTGGATCGCGATGTAGTTCTCGTGGTCGCCCGTGGTCCACGTGTCGAACTTGAAGTACATCACCAAAGTCGCGCTGCCCTGATAGGCTCGCCCCGCCTCGAGATGCCAGGTGGTGCAGGTGGGGCAGTCGAGCACGTTGATCCTGGGGAACACCCACACGTTGTTGCCGGGTGCGAAATCATAGAGGTGACTGTCGTCGATGACGTCGTTGCCGTCGTCGTCGTAGACGCCGATTCCCCCTTGCTCCGAAAACGAATCCCAACAGCCGATGCCGTACCGACCTGGAATGAATGGTGAGTTCAGGGATGGGGTCGTGATATCGATGATGGCGGTGAGGTCGGTGGTCAACGGACCGGAACCGTAGTAGCTGGAGGAGCCTGCAGCGTTCTTCGCCCTCAAGCGGAGGTAGATCGTCGTGCAGGGGGGCAAAGTATTGATCTCCCAGCGGGTCTCGTTGGGCGGAATCGTCGTGAGCAGTTGGTAACTGACGTCGTCAAACGAGTACTCGAGCTCATACGACGTCTCGGTGTCCGAGTCGTTCCACCGCAGCTCCACCGTGCTGAGATTCAGGAAGCTCGACGAGGTGATCACGGGAATCGCGGGTACGCCCGGCCTCGTCACCGTGACGCAGGCGGGTGCGCTGAAAGGCCCGCTCGGACTCCGCCCGACGCGGTAGCAGTAAAGCCCGTCTGCTTTTCCAGAAAAGGAATGGCTGTAGGGGGGGGTCGAGTCCTGAGACGTGTAGCTCGTCGGACTCGGGAAGTTGATGTCGTCGTCTTCTTGAATGGTCCAACTGGTGCTGGCGAGGTTTGTGACGGACCAGACTAGGGTGTAGCTTCCGTCGTCGTCGGTGGCTGGGAGATCGGTGATCGTGATGCTGGTACTGAGACCGCCGCCGGCACCTCCAGCACCACCGGATCCACCGCTGCCACCCGAGCCTCCGCTACCGCCGGCACCCGCAGCGCCCCCGGTACCGCCTTCTCCGGCAGTTCCACCATTACCGCCAGCGCTGCTACCGCCACTGCCACCGTCTCCGCCAGCAGCCGTGCTCCCACCACCGCCGTCGTCTGTGGTGCCGCCACCGCATCCACCGAGGAGCACCCCCGAAGACGCGATTAGTATGATAGCGCACAATACGAACGAAAACCTCACCACAACTTGTCCTTTGGAGTGGGTTGATAAGCACGCTTGCGACAGCCACATCACATACCGCCGAGATGCAACTCGCGTACCACCGAATCGCGTTGTTGCTTTGCGGGGTGTTACGCAGCAAACCGGCGCAGTGGTTACACTCTTAGGCGTTCAAGCGAAAAAGATGCACGAAAGCTGGTGAGACCCAGGGCTGATTCTCCAGCGCCAAGTGGGGTAAACGCACCGAACCCGGAGTTGGTATGCGCGTTGCAGTTCAGGCTTTGACATGAAGGAGCTTATATGGCGCGATTCAAACTCGAAGGTTGGTTAGTTTGCGCGCTTGTGGCGTTGGTCGTTAGCGGATGCAGTGGAGCAGGCGGCTCCCCGGGTTCTGGGCCAGGAGCGCTACAGAGCCAATGCGTAATCGATCAGCTCAATCTCGACCGTTACATTCCCGACCGCAACCTCTGCGACAACTTCGGGTACAGCGACTGCATCGGTTTCGGAAGCGAATGCATCAACTACTGCGCCTTTGCTTTCTGTCAGCCTGGGGAGTGTGAATCCGCCGACGATTGCGTCACGGCCTTCGGCGAGCTTCCGGTCGGGGTGAAGTGGCTGTGCCACGAATACATCGTCAGCAGCAAGAGCTACGGGAAGTGGTGCGAGTTCGTCAGGGACTGCCCGGAAGGAACGGTCAATTGTCCTTGCCTGCCGGACAGCACCTGCGGACCGGATCCCTGGGGCGATGGCGACATGAGTTGCGTTGGCGGGACCTGCGAGTCGCAGTGTCCGTCGGCTTGCATCGTCGGCTCGGTGTGTTGCGGTGGTGCGTTGTGCGGTGGGGACTGCATCGGCACTCCGTGTTGCTCCTGAGCCTGTGAGCAGCCCAGGTCACCGGTCGGTCGCCGGTGTCGCGGCTGTCGAAGGTTCAGACAGGCGCCCTACTCAGCGCTGATCTCTTGGCCACGACGCTCGGACTTTTCCCACATGCGAAGGTAGCCCTCGGCCGACTTGAACAGCGGCTCCAGTTCCTCATCCGTCACGCCGTCGCGTCGGACGTCTTCGATGAGCTCGGCCACCAGGCCGAGGTGGGCCATCCCTTCGGTGTTGAAGTCGATCGTGCGGTTGCCGACGACCGGCTCCGTGAAGGTGACGTCGCCCGCATAGGATGTGAAAGGATACGTGATCGGATCGGTTTGTGGATCCCCGCAGTTCGCGTTTTCCCCGAACCTTGGACGCGGCGCGCCAGCAAATCCGTTGAAGTCGAACCCGAAGCCCTCGGCGGGGAACGCGCCTCTATCTCGCATGAGCTGGATGCGGTTTTGATAGCCGTTATCCATGGTGGCGGGCTCGGTCGCAGACCGGCACCGCCCGAGGTTGGACTTCGACACGCCGCCGAGTTCGTAGAGAAGCCCATCGTGGTTGTTCCCGTGCGTCCCCACGGCGGGATACTCGTTCGCGATCATGATCTCGAACGCGCGCTGGCGCGATAGTCGCGGCATGTGGTCGACTTCGAGGATCATCCCCCGCCGCATCATCTGATCGATCAAGAACTCGCCGAGGTTCGTAAGCCCGGTCCGCTGGCAGTAGTCACCTACCAAGGGAGGCGCTCCTAGGAGCTCGATGAGATTAGGGACACCGCCAAGGAGGGAAGTGAGTGGATTGCTGGCAAAGCCCGAAAAGCTCAGCGGCGGATCCGAATCGAACGCTGCGCGTGGCATGTTCAGTGCGCCGAACGGCACGTCTCCACCGTCGAAGTTGCGTGGCACGTCGGCCACGCCAAGCTCATCGCAGAGGGCGTAGTTGGTCCAGTATCCGCTCTGGATGATGTTGCCCAGATCGAGGATGCCGCGGTCTCCGTCACCTGCGGAAAAGGCGTTGTCGAACTTGTGAACCGGAAACAGAACGCGAACACCTTTTGCGTGGTATTCGTCGAGCTTTGCGACGACATCGGCCTCTGTGCATTTGGCGAAGCCCTCGGGTGGCACAAGGAAGCAGTCGAAGAGCACCGACGTCTCGATTCCAAGTACGATCGCGAGCTTTCCATCCTTGATGACTTCGCGCGCCTCCTCGGGCGACGTAACGATCCGAAACCAGCCTTCCCCGGGCCCGCCGTTCAGCGCGTCGACGTACCGTTCGAGCCCGTAGGTCTGGTCGATGATCCGATCGACTGCCACCATGTCGTTGCAGGAGTATCGCGCCGGCTGTGCTCCAAGGCCCACCAAGAGCTCGCACAAGACGTGATTCGTCGTCGCATGTTGAACCATCAGCCGAAGGCCGCTGAGGTACGCGCGCTCCAGCCATTTGTAGTACTGCACCTGATGCGTGGCGCTCTGGAATGCGTCCGGCCACGCCGAGAAATCGGGGTATCCGGCGGTTTCATGGGTCACGGGTGCCGTTACGGTCACGAACAAGCTCAGCAGATCGCTTGGAGCCACACCGTCGAGGTCGCCGAATGTGAAGCCGAGGAGGTCCTGTTGGCCGTTTTCGCCGTGGAAGGGTTCGCAGCTGGGCAAGGCGTGCTCGACGCCGAGCCGGTGATAGGGCGCGCCGTGAAAGATGCCGCCACCCCCAAAGGCAAAGTTGGTGAACAAGTGTGCGTGCGTCTCCACGAATCCAAACACCGAGCCGTCGTCGAACTCGATGGGCGTGACCTCGCCTTCGGCGTCGACGGTGAGCTCCGAAAAGGTCGCGCAGTCGGATTGCTCGAAGAGCAATATGTCGGCTGCATCGGCAGCATCGGCGATGGAGCCCTCCGCCGTGAGGTACTCACCGGAACGACGATGTCGTAACCGAAAGTGATCTGAATCGTCGCCCGACACCTCGAGATCCCATTCACCCTCAGACTCGAAGCTATCGTCGATGCTGACGTCGTCGCCGATCACGGTCGTGTCGGAGAGGAGCTCTGAGCGGCGGTGCAGACGGTCGCCGTCTTCAGAGACGAGGTACTGCTCGCTCTCATCCAAGAGCAGATAGGTCCCCAAGTCGGCTGGCCTCATGCGGAAGCGCGCGGCACCGTCGAGGGAAGACGCCGAGATCTGGAACTCGTCGCCTGAGTCGGAAGCCGCGAGATACCGAGACGTGCCCACGACGCCGATCGAGAAGCACCCGGTCGCGTAGCTGTAGATCGTCCCGGGCGTAGCGGGTGGAAACGTATCCCTCGGCTGGCTAGGCGTGTCATCGCCGCAGGCACAGAGGAAGGATGCTGCGAAGAGCAGCGCGAAGGTCAACAAGGGGTAACGCATGATCAACACCTATGGAGCGGGCAAGGTTCCATTGGTATCGCAGTTTCCGGGAATGTCCCACCCGAAAAAAGGCGTAGCCGAAACAAAGACGCTCTTGTTGGCGGCAAAAGGCCACTGGCGCGGACGCTGGCGCTGGCGCGGAGCTGGCGCGGAGCTGGTAGTCACTACAAACGCCCTGTCTTAGTCTCGCAGAGTTTACTCATAAGGCGTTCTGCGCAATTCAGGAGCTGAGTGAGCCGGGCGTAGATGCTCGCGGAGGCCATCGTGCAGGAGCCGCCTCTCACGCCGGTAACGCGAGTTCGAACCTCGCTGGGGTCACCAGCAAGAAGCCCGGCTTCGGGCGGGCTTTCTCTACCGAAATCGCGGCACCCCGGAGCCTCCGGGGATTCCGGCGCGGTTCATTGCGCGGTTTGAGCCGCTGTCTGCTTTGTTACCCGCAACGTCGATAACGCTGTGCAAGGTCGGTTGCCTGGCTTTGCGATCCGGAGATCTGCGTGCCAGCTTCGTCGTCGATGTCTCACGTTCGCTCTATGCCGTGGCTCGGTTACTTGTTTGCCGCGGCCGCCGCCACATTGGCCGTATGGCGATGGAGTCAACGAGTCGTCGCCTATGACGACGCGTACATCTCGTTTCGCTATGCGAAGAATCTCATCGAAGGTGTTGGCTTGGTCTTCAACGAAGGAGTGAGAGTCGAGGGATACACGAATTTCGCGTGGACCATGCTATCCGCCGCTGCGATTGCCCTAGGCATCGACCCGCTCCTAGCGACACGTATGGTGGGCGTGTTCTGCTACGCTGCAGTTGCTGCGACACTGACCTTCTTCTGGTTTCGCTGGACAAAAGACGGCATCTTTCGTTGGCTCGGGCTCCCCGTGTTGTGGCTGGTGTTCGCTCGCACGGGCTTCTCCGCCCATGCGGGAACGGGCCTAGAGACGATGGCCGTCGCGTTGATGATCATGATGGTGGGCGTTCTAGCGTTCGCCCTCGAAGCCCGCTGGTGGGGCTCGGCCCTTCTTGCCGGATTGCTCTGCATTACGCGAACCGATGGCGGCCTCGTGGTGCCAGCCGTCACGTTGCTGTTGCTCCTGCAAGGGGGGTTGGGCAACACCGGCTGGACGGCAGGCTTCAGGGCCGCCGTGCGGTGGGCGTCGATTCCGTGCGCCATCGTCACGGCGCACATCGTCTTTCGACTCGCGTACTACGGACAAGTGGTACCCAACACGTACTATGCGAAGGGGGGAGACTTGTTTGCGTGGATCAAGGGTGGTTCCTACCTCGGCACAGTGGTCTATGCAGTCCCAGAAACGGGTGCGTTGTTGTTGACGGCATTGGTCGGCTTGACGCTATCCAAGGGCCGTGCGCGTGCGCTCATCGGATACGGTGTGCTCTACGTCACGCTCTACGCGCTCTACCTTCTGAAGGTCGGTGGCGATTTCATGGAGTATCGCTTCATGTGGACGATCTACCCGGTGCTCATGTTGGCCGGGTTTCGCGCGCTTGTTGTGATTGCGGATCGCCGGCGCGTGGCAGGGGCTGTTGGTGCTGCGCTGCTGGTGGGACTCACATTCACGCAGCGACCAACCGGCACCGACGGCTTTGGTTTTCCAAACATCATCCGCGACGGGCATGTGATTCTCGGCCACGAGGTAATCAATCTCATGGTCGAAGAAGGCACCTTGGTGGGCAAGACACTGAAAGATGTCTTGCCTCCCGATACGACCATCGCCACGACGTTGGCGGGCACCGTGCCCTATTTCTCCGAGCTTCGCAGTATCGACCAGTGGGGTTTGAACGAGCCTTACGTCCGGCATCAGCCACCTCACCCCAATTACGCTCGGGGACACGTCAAACGCGCAACTGACGAATATCTCAGAGAAACTGGCGTCCAGCTCTACGTCGACCATCCACGCATCTGCTCATGTGCGCGCCCCTGTCGCGAAAGAAGACCGAACGTCTTCGTTCGGCTTGGCGACGACCAGTGTCTACGGACCTGGTACTTTCAGCAATCGCCAGAGCTAACCGCCCACTTCTGCGAGCATCCGGAGTGGTTCCTATTGAACCGCGTCCGCTGCGAGGCGCCCCGATAGCTTCCTAAGTCGCCGGAGAAGTTCCGAGACTGCGCCGATGAGCCCCTTGAGAAGCACCCCCACGTTCTGTTGTTTCTCCTAAACCTGTCGTTCCTCAGAACGTTATCCGTCGCGAGATGTGAGCCGTGCTGACCACGGAGGTGACCAGGCGGACAAAACTCGGACCCCTAGGTGCGTTGCTGACGGTTCGATATGCGCCAGTCGAGTACGGGATCCGCCGTAGCCCCGCGCAGTACGCGCAGGTGTACATGGATTGCCGTCGTCGAAGCTCATCATTCGGCCATCCGAAGCTCGTCCCACTCTTCAATGAAAGCGGAAAATTGGTTCCAACTTCGCTTTGGACGAGTGGTCCTAGCGACCCGTCATGTAGCTCTGCTCTTCCGTCATTCACAGGAAGTCGTCGCTTGTAAGCCTGTCGTTCATGACTAGGTGTCTGATTACGGCGGCGGTCGAAGTACCGCGCTTTGCGAGGAAACTCACTAGAGACGATGCATCGTATCCTATGATAAGCAACCGTTAAGCTCCACAAACAATTCGCGAACCTTGTTCCAGTTCATGTCTTTCGCACTTGCCTCAATCTCAAGCGTGAGGCTTTTGATGCGCTCCGTGGCGAGGGTCCCAATCGATCCCCGAAGGCTGTGCGCGGCGCGGATCGTTTGTTCCTGGTCCGTCTCCTGGATTCGTTCTCGTAGCTCGGCGATCAGCCTGTGCGCGGCTGCTTTGAATCTCTGCTCGAAAACTTGCTTAAGCTCGGCAACATCCACCCGGGGTGCAGCGGCCAGCCCGTCCGTCTGAATCCGTTTGTCCGGGCAGTGCTTTGCCAGCATCCGACTCAAATCGGAAGCGATGATGGGTTTGCTCAAAAAATCGTCCATGCCGGCCCTGGAAGTGCGCTCGTGTTCCTCCGCCAGGACCCCGGCAGTGACAGCGATGATCGGAACACGCGAGCCTTCTTCGCCTTCCCGCGCTCGAATACGTTGTGTCGCTTGGTACCCATCAAGTCGAGGCATATTGCAATCCATCAGAATCACATCGTGCTCGAACTGCTCCGACAAGGCGATCGCTTCGACCCCGTCCGACGCGGTACGCACCTCGCAGGACATCGTCTCCAAAAGATCCCGACAAACCTCCAGGTTGGTTGGGACGTCGTCGACTACCAGAACACGCAGCCCAGGAAACGCGCCGATCGGGTCCGTAGCCTCTATTGCCGCATCGGCATCGATCCCGCGCGCGCGCCCAAGCGCCAGCCGGAGCTCTTCGATTCGAATCGGTTTGGGCGCGAACGCATCAAACAATTTCGCTGCATCGGGCGGAAGGGACGCATCTCCCGCTGAACTCGACAGGATGAGGGTCAGATCTTGTAGCGCGGAGTCGGCACGAATTTTCTGGGCCAAGGTCACGCCATCCATGCCCGGCATGAAATAATCCACAACAACCGCTTCATAGGGATTGCCTGCGCGATGTGCGAGACGGATCTTCTCCATTGCACGCTGCCCATCGGAGCAGTCCTCCGCCACAGTACCCCAGCTCTCGAGCCACTCAGAAAGCATGGCGCGATTCGGCTCCATGTCGTCGACGATAAGCACGCGCATTCCAGCGAGTGAAGACGTATCGACGCCGCGACTTGCTTGCTCACGACTCGCCGGTAGCGGAACCACAACAGTAAAGGTGGTTCCTTCGCCCTCGCGGCTCCTTAGATTGATGCTGCCACCCATCAATTCAATGAGGCGTCGGGTAATCGTAAGTCCGAGCCCACTGCCACCAAACTTTCGTGTGGTCGTGGCGTCTGCCTGAGTAAACGCCTGAAAGATGGTCTTCTGTTTGTCCTCGGGTATGCCAATCCCAGTATCTTGAACAGAAATTTCAACGTTTGTGGTCGGTTCGGACGACGGCTGCGGACGAACCGAGATGATGACGTAGCCTTCCAAGGTGAACTTAATGGCGTTTCCCACGAGATTGACCAGGACTTGCTGCAGCCTTCCCGCGTCCCCAACCAAGTGATCAGGCAACGCTGGGTCAACTCTCAGAATCAATTCGATGTTTTTTTCTTGGGCCGAGAACGCAAGCGTTTGCGCAAGCGTCTCAAAGAGCTCCAAAGCGTTGAAGGTGTGCGGCGCCAGCTCAAGCTTGCCTTCTTCGATCTTGGAGAAGTCGAGGATATCGTTGATCAGGGCTAGCAACCGGTCAGCGGCGGCGCTGAGAATTCGCGCCCGCCGTTTTTGCTTATCGGAGAGATCCGCTCGGAGCAGGAGGCCTGCCATGCCGATAACGGCATTCATGGGCGTGCGTATCTCGTGGCTCATCGTCGCAAGAAACTCTGCCTTGGCGCGCGCGGCCCGCACTGCCTTGTCGCGTGCTTCGACGAGAGCTTGTTCACTCGCCTTGCGCTCTGTGATATCGCGGAGAACGCCGACGTAGCCCTCGCCAGGCGCAGCGATTAACCCGACGGCAAGCTCTAGGGGGAAGACTGAGCCATCTTTTCTTTGGCCCTGCACCTCGCGACCAATCCCGATGACCTTTGCCCTGCCAGTGGCATGATAGTTCGCGAGGTAGCCGTCGTGCTCGCCCCGGTAAGGCTCGGGCATGAGCAAGCGCACGTTCTGACCCAAGAGCTCGTCGACGCTGAAGCCGAACAACTTTTGGGCTCCAGGATTGACTGACTGTATGATGCCAGCACGGTCGATTACGACGATACCTTCAACGACCGCATCGACGATTGCATTCATGTTCGCGCGCGTGCGTTGTTCAACCCGCCGGACTTGATCATTAAGACGCTTCTGATTCGTTGCAAACGCACGGACACCGACAAGACCCAAGAGGCCAAAGAGGCCCAGCATTCCGATCATGCGCCGGAGCGGTGGGGACGCCAGAATCCCAGCTTTGACGGGGACAACGACTTCCACAACACCCCTCACGTCCCCAACTTTCCAGTCAGCCTTCGGTGTATCGGGGTGCGTGTTATGGCAAGAAACGCACGCATCATGCATGACGTCCGCGCGTGCGTAGCGCAGAACGGGGGATCCTTCCAAGTCTTCCAACGAGACCACTGGGTCTTGAGGATCGCGCGCGAGGCGCTCCCAAACTTGGATTTGCGCTGGATCGTCGCGCTCGCTTCGTCGCCACGGAAACGGATAGGGACTGTGCAGACTGACACGCATACCTGTCGCCTGCCCCAAGGCAGCTCCGAGCTCCATACTCAGCGTTGCGGGCAGCGGGATGGTACCGGGGCGGCTGCGAAAGTCGTGCGTTGCCGTGACGCCAGCATCCGCGGCACGCGCGACAACCTCTTCTGTGTAGAGCTTGCGAAAGCTGAGCAATGAGGTAGCGACATGCTCCGCCTCACGCCGGGCTGCTTCTTCGGCGAGGTGACGGGCTTCATTCCACACGAACAAGACAGCGAGCACGACGCCCCCGCCAAAAACCACCATCACCCATACTGTCGCTCGATTCATGGTTCTTTGGAGATCACGTCGATATCCGGATGCACGGTGGGGCTTCGATTCCAACAAGCAAAAGATGAGTTTCGTGTTCGACGATCTTCAAATCGCTTTATGTCTCCGCTACATTGGCGTGAAACAGATTTGCACAACGGACACGATTTTCGCAAGTTTACTTCCTTGAAGTTAGATCATGCGCCGCTGTCGCCTGGAACAAGCTCTTGCGGATCACACGCTCGATGACCGGCCAGGCGATGTTTCGCCACTATTTACACATCGAGCGACACGAAACGCAGGCCACCGTCGATGGCGGCGCTTAGCTTCGGTGATATTCATGCCGCTGCAGTTCCGATGCCACGCGCAGAACGTCGCATTGCTCATGCTGAGCTTCTATCCGATTAACGACCGCCGCTCTATCGACGGAACCTTTCAGCGACCGGTCAGCGGCCCGTGGCCGGCCCTCGTTCCCGTCTACGTGCGTAGAGCACGAGTGCGCAGAGACACGACAGGACCAGGCTTGCCGGTGCGCCATTCGAGGCTCCGCGGCGAAGACTGCACGCGCCCGTCAGGATGTCAAAGCTTCGGGCTGCGTCTCTTGGTGCCGACTGCCCGACCCCGGTGCTACAGGCGCCGAGCACATCTCCGTGACGCAGGTGGGCGCGCGTCGCATTAGAGTTGACAGTAATCGTTCGAGCATTTTCCGGGTTGCCTCTCGGGATGTGACAGAGCGTCACCTTGTTGTCCCCGTCGCAGCTGTCCGTGTCCTCATTGCAGGTCGTCTCGGATGGACACGGATCTCCCGTGCTCACACAGCCCTCGACGAGAGCACAGATCTCCTGCCCGGTGCAAAAGAGTCCGTCGTCTGGACAGAGGTTGTCGTTAGGCGTGTTCACGCAGAGTTGCTCGACCTCGTCGCAGGCGTCGAGAGTGCAGTCGATGCCGTCACTGCAGTCGACCGGCGTGCCGGCCTCGCAGGTCCCCGCGCCGTCGCAGGTCTCGTCGCCATTGCAGAACTCTCCATCCGGACAGGGACTACCCGCCGGCTCGAACTGGCAGCTCGCGCTGCAGCAGTCGCTATCCAGGATGTTCCCGTCGTCACACTCCTCGCCGGGGTCGACAATGCCATCTCCGCAGCCCCCAAGCGGATCGCAGGTGTCTGTCGCCTCGTTGCAGACCGTGGCTGATAGTCACTACCAAGGCCCTGTCTTAGTCTCGCAAAGTTAACTTATAAGGCGTTCTGCGCAATTCAGGAGCTGAGTGAGCGGTCGCGTTGTGGGGGTCGAGCTATTATTCAAGGGCACAGACACGTGCCGAGGCGGTAAGTACAAGGCCGAACAGATGGGCTTGCATCGCGCCAAGGTGAGGGAATACGAGGAAACCGAAGAACAGGATGAAGGCTGCGGCCTGGTCTTCGGGAAAGTCCCGCACTGACAGGGCAGCGGGTGCGCGGCTACGGCTGTGGAGCTTTGGAAAGCGAAGCTCGACGTTGCACCTCAAACGCGCCGACGTTGCACAGCACTCAGAACACGATTCGCGAGGTTTCCAGGTCCCATTGGACCCGTGGCGGTCTCCCGTAGTGCGCTGCCCTCAAGCTGTCCCGCTTTCGCTTTCGCTTCCGCGCCGCAATGCCGGAGGCGATCGTCCCGGCGGCGCCACCGAGGATCAGAGCCACGCCGGTCCCCAGAACCGGAGCGGCCCAAGCTGGCGGGCAGCCGCTGTCCTCGAAGATGCAGATCTGCTGAGCAGCTCCGACCCCCACCATCGCAAATCCACCCATGAAAGAAACAACAGAGACGCCAAGCCCGATTGCTGCTCGCCGCACACGAAGGTCCGACTCCTCAATCGTGTATCCATCGGTTGTCCGTGGCGTGCTTGGCACGACTTCAACACCGGCAAGGCCTACTTTGAGCTGCAACGCGGGCTCTTCGGGGGCTGGTTCGGACGAAGGCGCGGGCTCCTCATCGACCGCCTGCTCTGTCTCTGTAGCTTCGGACTGCTCAGCAGCCTGCGCGCTCGCGCTCTTGGGCAACGCCGCCAACGCGCAGACACATAGAAATCCGAATAAGTAACGCATGGCCCACCTCCCGGTTGCGACCTAACTTCAAGCCGTTCACACACCGCAAACTATGTCGTCACGGCAGCCCGCACCAACACGCCCACGGCGCGGAGCAGACACACTCGCCGTCGCGGCAGATCATGTTGGTGCAGTTCGGGCTGCACGGCCTACCCTCGTTGATTGGCCTGAGGGTGCCGCATGGCTCTTCCGCGTCCGGGTTGCATTCTATGAACTCGACCCTCCGACACCCGAAATTCGTCATGTACTTATTTTGGCAGTCTAGCGACTGAAACAAACAAACTTGACGGTCGGTGCACCAAACGGCAGTGCAGCGGTCATCTGCAAGAACATAGTAACCCTCTACTTTAACCAGTTCACCGCAATCCATGCGCTCCTCGCACGGTATTTCCTGTATTTCTTCCCCGCACCCCACGACACGCAAGGTGCCTAGCGCGAGCAGAAGCAACACGAGGCCGAGTAACCATCGCATAAGCACCTCCCCGGTTCATTAGGCGCTGATCTAGTCGCATCAGCCGTGCCAAGCGGGAGCCCGGTTTTACTGAGGAATCGCGGCTATCTGGGCGCGCATTCTGCGTTTGGAACCTGGGGCGCAGCGGGTGCGTCACGCCGGATCGTGAACCGTGATGGACACCAGGTCGGAACGAGTGTCATTCACGATGTTGCCGCTGTCGTCGCGCGGTAAAGCCGCGCGCGCTCCTGTCTTGGATGAGTCGTTTGTCTTGATTGCGGGAGCCGGACTTAGACCGACGACTTTACCCTCAGGTCACCGAGCAAAAAAACTGCCTACGCCAATGAAACCATCAAGCCCGTGCTGGCCGGCACTCTGTTGTCCAACAGGTCCAGCCAGGTTTTCTGCAAAGTTTTCGCATCGTTGATCCATTCGATACTCATCAGCTTCTTGATGTCGGCGGCGACGGCAAAGAACGCGCGCTGAAAATCGGACGGCCTATGACGAGTAACAGCCGATCGAGCCGCCAATGAAGCCCACCAGAAACACACTGGTCGAAAGCAAGCCCGATGCGACGCCGACCGGGATCGCCCAACGGCGAAAGCGTCGCTGCGTTCGGTCATGCCGAGCCTTCTTTCCTGCCCGTACCAGCTGGGCAATGCCTGCGGACGTGAGCACGAAGCCGGCCCCGGCCATCACGCTTCCCGCAATCACCCAACCCCTCAAGTCGTCGCTTGGCACGTAGCAATCCGCGGTCGCGGCCCAAACGGCCAACGGCGTTCCAAACACGAACATCGGCACGCCGGCTGCCAACAAGATTCGGCCGCGGCCGGCACGCCTGACGTTTCTGTCGTAGTCAGTTGGCAACGTTTGAGTTGGGATAGCAGTTGGGATAGCTTCTTCAGGCTCGGGAACGCTCTGCGGGACCGCGTGAAGTTGCAGGAGCGTAGGGAGAACCAATCGAGGTGTCTCAAGGGAAACCGTCACATCGACGGCACTGGTCGCTGCTGGTGAGGCGAAGCAGATTGCAAGGCAAACCAAGGATGTTCGTAGGAGCGTCATGTCGGACAACCGTGCAACCGGTATGCCAGACGCGATGGCCCCGTTCGAGGTGTTTTCCGAGGGGAGTGATCCATGCTCGACGTGTTCCGGTCAACCGTCCGATTTGGGTTTGTGAGAGTCAAGCTGGGAGAGTAGAAACGACTCGCGATGCAGATCTTTTTGGGAATCGTTGTCGTGGCATTGTCGCTTCTGTGCTGGGGAGGGCAAACGTTGGTGTGCTTCGCTCCGGCAACTGGCGCCAAGTTGGGCCTCTCGGAAAGGGAGGCCGATGTGGAACCGACCTTCTGGGCCGATGTTCGCGGTGAAGCACTGTGGGACGTCCTCACGCTGTGGACGTTGGTGGTGGCCGGAGTGCTGCTGATCATCGGCCATCGTGCGTGGCCATACTTCGGGCTCGTCGGGGGCGGCATGTACGTCTACTTTGCCGGCAGAGGGATCTTCACCCGAGTCACGATGATGCGGCGCGGCTTGCGGATCGGCACTCCGCAGGGCGCGAAGGTAGCCCTCGCCTTCTTGGCCATCTCGGGTGTCACAGGGTTGGTCACGATCGTCGCCGCGATTGCGGCACTTCCGGTTTCGTGAGGAATGCGGACTGGGTGTTGTGGGGAGGAGGGACTCATGGAGGTGACAATTCTGACGTGGACGGTGGCAGTCGCGGGCTTGCTCCTGATCGGGCTCCTCTCCGCGCTGCAACTCGTGGCGGTCATCAACCCTCGCGAACGATGGACGATCGACAACGTCTACGGTGGCAATCCTGACGCAACGGACCCCACTGCCTACTTCGCGTTCAACCAGGGCCAAGCTTGGGCGGACCCATTCTTCTGGGCGCCCCTCCAGATCGCAGGCAGCATCGGAATGCTACTCGGGCAGCAGTGGGGCTTTTTGCTCGCCCTCGCTGCGTCCGTACCGTTCTGGTACAGCGCGATCCTTATCTTCATCTGGGACCGCGACATGGGGGTCCGCCAGAACACCCTTGGCTACTGGGTGGTCGTGTGGGGCATGTGGCCCGCTTTCGGCGTTCTCGAAGGCGTATACTGCTTCGTCCGGCTTTTGGAATGAGCGGGTAGTAGAACTAGTGAAGACCAAACCCGCAAGCTCGATCGCGGCCATGACGACGCCAGGGCTGGCTCAGGAGCCGCGCGAGTACGCCGTGAATCGAGACCCGCGGCTACGCCGCCACCTTCTGCGACAATTCGATCGCGGTGTGACGACATTGCGGGATCTGCTAGTGCACCGGTTCGGCGAAGAGGGGCTCGACGTGTCGATAGCCGAGGCTCGCGCGGAATACGAAGCGGTCATCGATCGCTTGCCGTGGATCGGCGGCTCGGCGAACCCGCGTTCATTCAATCTATACGGATCGGCACTGTGGCTTGCGCTCTGGAGAGTTCTCGAACCACGAGGGTTGACACTCGATGAGGCGGAGGGGTTGTTTTGCGAGATGTTCAAGGCCTACTGGTCGCGCTACCCGCGCGTCCTCGCGCGCCTCTACGGACGTGTCCGCATGGGCCCGGCGAACCAGAAGAAGGTGCGCCGGCTCGCCATTGCATCTCAGCAACGCACGAACCCGGATGACTATGTCTCCCGATTTGTGCCGGGCGAGCCGGGACGCTTCGACTTCGGCATCGACTTCGTCGAGTGCGCAATCATCAAGTTCCTGCACGCCGAAGGGGCCGAAGAGCTCGCGCCCGTGTTGTGCGAGCTCGACTGGCCGCTCACCGAGGTGATCGGCATCGAGCTCGTACGCACGACCACGCTTGCACAAGGTGGGGAGCGCTGTGACTTTCGCTTCAGGCGGCCAGGTGCTTCCGATGTCGGCATCCCACGCGCATCGCTCGCCGCTTTGTTCGCGCACGGTTTCGTCGGCTGGGCAGCTTGTGCGGCGCTCATGGGCGGGCTGCTCGCCACGGTGTCGCTCACGACAGCGCTCACGGCGCACGCCGTTGGGGCTCCGATCATCTTCGCGGCTGTCACCGCGCATCTGTTTCTCCGGAGCGGCGCTCACCCTCCGATCGTCGTCGCCACCATCTTTACTGCGATCGTGATCACGCTTGACGCGCTGGTCGTCGCGTGGCTGATCCAGCGCAGCTTCGCGATGTTCTCGAGCGTGCTTGGCACTTGGTTGCCCTTCGCTTTGATCTTTGTTTCGGCGTTCGTGACGGGCACCCTGCTTAAACACCGTCGTTCGTCGCGATCAGGAAGCCCGGCTCGTAATCCTGGACTGTGACAGTGCCAAACCGTTTGTCGATCGCCGAGTATGAGCGGCTGAATCACCGTGACGTGACGGTCGGCGACAACCGGATCCACTACGTTGATGAAGGTGAGGGTTCTCCTTTGGTGCTCGTGCACGGAAGCCCGACTACCTCTGCCCTTTGGCGGCACCAGATCCCAACTCTATCGAAGCGGTTCCGGGTGATCGCGCCGGATGTAGTGGGCTTCGGCAAATCCGTCGCGCCAGATGCCGGCGTTTCGTTTGCGCAACAGGCAAACGCCCTACGCGCGCTTCTCGATCATCTGCGTATCGAGCGTTACGGCTTGGTCGGCCACGATTGGGGCGGACCGATCGGCGCTGCCTGTGCCGCGCAACGTCCGGAGCAGGTTCATCGCTGGGCATTGATCAATTCGACAGTCCGCCCCACCTATCGGCCGCCTTGGTACTGGAAACCATTCACGGCGCCGCTCACCGGGCCCTTGCTGCTCGTTAGAGCCAACCTCTGGGGACGAAATCTCCGGCAAATGATGAAAGCAGCGTCCGACCCTGAAATCGCTGCGCACTACCTCGCGGCCAGTCAGCACATCGGCAATCGGCGCACCTTTCTTCGGCTCGAACGCTTAGAAGGCTACAGCGCGCTCATGCAGGGAGTGGTCGACGCGCTGCCGTCGATGCCAAAAGACCCGTTGATCCTCTGGGGCACGCCCGACGCCTATTTTCGAAACGACTACCGAGAGCTGAGAGCGCTACTGCCCGACAGCCGCCTCGTCATGCTCGAAGGTGGAGGTCACTTCCCTCAGGAAGACGCACCCGACGCCGTCGCCCACGAGCTGAACGCTTTCTTTTTGCCTTAATCCAACTGCGACTCCCCGACGTAGGGGTCTTTGAAGGGCGGATGTGAGCCGCTCGGACCGGACCCCAAACGTGACGAAATGAGGAGAGTACATCATGACGAAGCACACACTTAACGCGATTAGCCTTACCTTCCTTGCAATGATCGCCGCCGCCTGCGGCGATGCCGGCATGGATCCCTTCGACGAGGAGCTCAACTTCGAAGAGCCCCCCGTGGACGAGCCGATCGTCGACGACGTGGTGGACAATGAGGAAGAGCTGATCGCTCCGTTCGACAACGACAGCGCGGCCAACCCCGCGGTCGACGAGTTCCTGAGTATCACGAATACGCGCGAGATCGTCTATACCGACCAGATTTCGGCTCAAGACGGCGACAACGAGGACTTCGTCCAGTTCGAGCTTCCAAACGCCAGCAATCCCAACCAAAGGATCGAGGTGTCCATCGACTGTGATGTGTTCGGCGACCAAAACGTGTTCGCCCGCGTCGAGCTGCTCAACGTTGACCGGAACGGCGCGACCCGAATCAATGGCGGCCCCATCGATTGCAACGAAGGTGTGTTCTTCGTCACGGTGCAGAATGACCAGGTGCAGTTGGCTCGCATCCATGTGCAGGGAGTTCCCGAGCAGCAGACGCTGATCGAGTACACCATCGTGGTGGCCCCTTTCTAACCTCCGAGCGCGTTCGCCACGCCCATCCATCTTTGGCCACTATCCTCAACGCCGGCCCTCTTCGGAGGGCCGGCTCTGTTGTGTCGCGGCGCACCAAGCACGAATCAGGACTTCGAGAGCCAGCTCCGCAGACGGACGAGGAAGCCACCCCGTTCTCTGGCAATTTCTTTTTGGATCTTCCCGAGAGTCCTGGGCGGTGTTTCGAGCGGGTCAAAGCTCGAAGCGAGCGCCGTGATCGAATCTTGGAAGTCCCTGACGACGTCTCGCAGGCCTGGGTCCGTCTCGAGCAACGCTTGAAGCTCCGCCTCGTCCTCTTCCGACGCTGCGCCAGCCGCGTGCAAGGCAGCGAGAAGCTCGGCCCGTTCTTTTTGGTCGCTCATGCGCGCATGCTCCGGTGAATGATGGGGAGCATCGTGCGCAAGGCACGCATGCCCGCAAGAATTCGCGACTTCACCGTCCCGACCGGGAGGTTGAGCGCCTCGGCGATCTGGCCGTGCGACATGCCTACGAAATACGAGAGCTCGAGGACGGCACGCTGATCTTCGTCGAGTCGTTGAAACGCTTGTCTCAGAGCCTGGTGCCATCGCGTGGACGAGACGAGCACATCGGGTCGCCCCCCGTCGGTCCCAAGCGCATGCCTCTCGCTAAACTGCAGCTGTCTATCCCCGTGCCGTCGGGTGCGCGCACGCAACGCGTCGAGAGCTCGACTTCGCGCGACGGTAACCACCCAGGCGACCACGCTGCCTCTCGAGCTGTCGTACTCGGGAGCGCGTCGCCAAAGCTCGACGAAGACCTCTTGCAAGATCTCCTCGGCCTCCGCGCGGGAGCCGAGCATCTTCGTCAGCAGGGCCAGGACGGTGCTGCCATACTGGCCGTAAAATGCGCTCAGCGGCTGGCCCGAGTCGCCGGCCGCCATCGCGGCAACGAGATCGGCGGGGTCATTCGGTCGTGCCTCAGCCATCATGACTCCGTGAACATTGGCTCAGCTTGAATGGTCGCGAGGCTGCCGACTGCGGCGTCCCTGTCTCGGTGCATCATGATTCCCACGCCAACCGCGTCCCACCATCGAGCCGCATGTTGCTGCGACCACCTTTCGACCGGCAACGCTCGAAGTTGCTCGGCGATCTCTACGCCCGAGGTTGGCCGATCGTCACGCTTTTTCTCGAGGCACTGCATGATGATGCGCTCGAGATCGGGGTGCACATTGCACCCGTCTACAGTCGATGGGGATTCAGGTATCGCGCTCAAGTGCTGGGCGCAGATCTCGACGGGGTTGGTCCCCGGGAATACAAAGCGTCCCGTGAGCAAGTAGTAGCCCACTGCTCCCAACGCGTAGAGATCGGACCGCGCGTCGATCGACGGAGGGTCCAGGATTTGCTCGGGGCTCATGAAGCGAGGGGTTCCGATGATCGCCTCGGACCACGTCTTGGTGGCGTCGGCCCCCGAATCCACGTTCTTGACCAAGCCAAAGTCGAGCACCTTCGTGACGTCGTGTGCGCCGCCCTGTTGAGTCATCATGATGTTGTTGGGTTTGATGTCGCGGTGCACGAGACCCATGGCGTGCGCTTCATGCAATGCCATCGCGCACTGCCGCATGATGTGGATCACTCGAGACTCGGGGACCTGGCCCTCGGCCTGCACGATCTCTAGCAGCGTGACGCCGTCGAGCAGCTCCATGGCGTAATAGAACGTGCCTTCTTCGGTGCGTCCATAGTCGTAGATCGTGACGGTGTTGGGGTGCTTTAGCTTCGCCGTCATCTGTACTTCGCGTCGAAACCGATCGATATCGTCCGGCGTGTTCCGGTCGGGGCTCAAGAGCTTGATCGCCGTAGGACGCTTGAGCAACCCATGTTGCGCGCGATAGACGGTGCCCATGCCGCCCTCGCCGAGCTTTTCTTCGACTACGTATTGGCCGAGCTTCTTGGCGTCGCGCGCATCTTTGCGCAGCCCATAGATCACACGCGTCGCCCATGCCGCGAGCAGGGTGGTGAGCGACCACGCAAATCCGATCTGAATCGACTGACTCCGCGCCAACGACCGTTTCTCTTCGATTCTGCGGAAGAACCCGAGATTGTTCCACACCTCCAGATCTACAGTCAGAAAGTTCTGATAGACGGCGGCGACGAGCGGCACTCCGATCGCCAGCCCAAGCCAAGCCGTGTGCTTGGCCGTGCTGGGAACGAAGATGGCTCGGGCGATGAGCCCGAAGGACAATGCGTAGGCCGTGCTCGTCGCCGCACCGGCGGCTGCGGGGATGTTGGAGCCCATCACGACTAGACCCACACTCGTCAGTACCAATCCAATCCCTTCGATGATCTGAATGGTCCGCGTATCGAGCGGGCGCGAGCGGCAGATCAACCACACACAGGCGATGGGAACCACGGCCGCCGCGTGCGCCCAAAACGAGGGATGCGCGAGCTCCCCTTGCAGATAACCAAAAGCCGCACCCAATATCACACGACTGACCAGAGAGAGGCTGAGGATCACCGCCACTGCCAATCCGAACGCCGCCACACGTTGCTGCAGGAACTCCCGGCTGTTGGTGGACTGACCTGCTCCCGTGCTCACGAATCCTCGAACGCAGTTTGTGGTAACATGCCTGATTCCGCCACCCGCTGAACCCCTTGCCACGCGCATCGTCCTACGAAATGCGAGTTTGCACGTTGAGCACGAGTTCGCCCAAGACCCATTGGGTCGATAGTATCTTCGAACGCTCGGCTACGGCCAACCTCACCAGACTTTTTCGCAAGTCTAGAGCCCGAAGTAGTTGATGTAGTCTTCGAAAGGCGCCCGGTCGCGTTTGGGGTCAATGCCGAAATCTTGGGGCGTGTAGGTGTGTGAGCCGTGCTTGTCACGAGGGTTGGCTTCCATGAAGGCAACCATCTCGGCCTCGACCTCCTCCGTGAGTGGATAGCCGAAGTGCCCGTACATGCGGCGCACGACGCTGATCGGATCGGCAACTGTCTCGCTCATCTTCACGTCGAAGAACTGGTCGGCCCTGTCGGAAAGGCGTTTTCGCTGCTCGAGTGATTTCTCGATGAGCTTTGCCCACCAGTCGAGCTGCTGGCGTCCGATCGCGCTGAGGTCGATCGCATCGGTCGAGGCGCCACGGAGAGTCGCCGTGAGACTGGCCACCGATGCGCAGACTTTGATCGGGTCGCGATGTGTGTGAACGATGCGGGCGTCGGGATACACTTCGAGGAGCGTGTCGATCGAATGGAGGTGCGCCGGGGACTTCAGCACCCAACGCCCACCGCGGACGCCACCTGACTGCGCATGTTGCAGAAACCGCCGGTGGAACTCGTAGGTGGGGCGCATATCCTGCTCGTCGAGCCACGCCTGGTAAGAGGGCACGTTGAATTGCACCTGAAGCTGCTCGGACATGAAGCACATGGTGAACACCGCGACGCACTCCTGCGGCATGGTGGCGCCCATCGGGTGCATCGCGGCAAAGTCCGGAACCAATTCGAACAGCTGATCGAGGATCTTTTGGTGCTCCGCAATTCGTGGATCGTTGTCCCAGGTCTCGGGCGTCGCGGGAGGCACCGGAAATTGAACCTCCCAAAAAAGAGGGGATCGATTTACAGGGTCTTGCTCGAGCAACGAATGGAGAATCGTCGTACCCGTCCGAGGGAGACCGACGATGAAGAGCGGAGCGATGATCTCTTCATTCTCGATCTCCGGGTGCCGTTTGCGCCACTCTACGAGGCGAAGGCGATTGGCGAGATTTCCCGTGACATATCCCTGAACCATCAAACGGCCAAGGAGGGTGAGCTCGGCTTCGCTCTCGGCGCTGGCCAAAAAGCGCCGAAGCCCTTCTCTGAAATCGTCGCCTCCAAAGTCCGAGCTTTCGGCCTGCCTGATCGCCTTCTTGATCAAGCGTTCCTCGTTGAGCGACACGGGGTGCATTCCGATCGCATTCGCAACCCGACCGGCGAGGTTGATCCACTTCACCGCAAACGGCCGATGCGGCTGCCCGACCTGCACTAGCTTGGAATGGCTCATGCCTGTTGCAGGCTACCACCAGCGGAGGCAACTCCCGGCAATCAATGGCTAGGGCGATCTGTGCGAGGCAACTCGCCCCTGCGGTCGGGGGCGATCGCCAGCATCACTTTCGTCGTAGCAGCGGCGCGGGCTGCAAAGCCCTTGGCCACATAGAGCTCCACGGCGCGCTCGTAAGCGAGCACCGCGTCGGCCTTGCGTCCCATCCGCTGCAACAGGTCGCCCTTGCGATGCGACCACCGGGGCTCATCGGGTCTTTGTTTCTCGATCAACTCATAGAGCTCGAGCGCTTGGTTAGCCCGTCCGGTCTGGAGTGCCTTGCTGAGCTGGGTACGAAGATTCGTGGGTTTGGTATCGCGTCGAAGCATCTGTTTGCTTTGGGGTTGGTTGGCAAACCGTATCACGTGCGGGACACGTGGCGTTAGAGAGAACATCAATTCAGGATCTAGTTCGCATCGGGGATCAACCAGCAAGCCTGGCGAGCATTGGTTTTCGCCATTCGTCACCAAGCGTCGGGATTTCGAGGGCAAGCTTCATGCGCTCGCGGTCGGTGCCACCTCCGTAACTCAGCTCCCAGACTTCATGAACCGTCACACCGGTCGAGCCTCGGTCGATCCGTGTAGCCTCGTCGCCAACCCCGAGCTCACCCGACTCGACGATACAAAAATAGAACCCAGGACGTCCGCCTCGAAGAAACGTCCTCACGAAGCTCGGGTCGCCCATTCGAATCCCGAGCTTGAAGCACGGGGCGCGCGGCTGGCTGACTTGCAACACCGTGGACCCGACCGAGAATACGTCCCCGATGCAGACCTCGTGCTCGAGCAGCCCCCGTGTCGTGAGGTTCTCTCCGAACTGCCCGTGTTCGAGATCACCCCTCCCGAGCTCGTGGGACCAAACTGGGTAGTGTTCGGCTGGATAGCCATAGACGGCCTTGTTTTCACCGCCGTGAACCGAGAGGTCTGCCTGGCGGTCGCCCTCGAGGTTGTGGGGCTCGACTCGGAGGCGCCGGTCGGTGGGCGACTTGAAGATCGCGGTCATCACGGGCCCACGCGATGTGTCGACACGACGCGGAAGGCCAACATTGACGGAAACCAGCACTGCCATTCTTCTACTCACCGAGACCAGCTGCCCGAGGAACGCCATCCCGCCCACGACTTTGCAGAAATGGTAGGTTAATCGGGGAGGCATTCAAACGCTATCTGGGGCCGACCCCACGTGTCGAGGCGATCGTTCACATGAGCTCTGTGTTGGCAACGCTACTGACGGTTCTGGTATTGGCGGTCGTCCATCTATACGCGGGTACAACGGCAGCCCTAGGGCACCAATGGCGGCCACGAGCGCTCTCCGCCGCATCAGGCGTCAGCGTCGCCTATGTGTTTCTGGATCTGATGCCCGGACTGGCCGACCAGCAGAATCTAATCGACCAAAGCGGTTTGTTCCCCGGCCTCGACAGACACATCTATATCCTGGCCCTCGTGGGTCTGACCGTGTCTTTCTGGGTGGAGACGGCCTCCCGAGAGTCGCGTCGGCGTCGCCGTGCCGCCGGAGGCCCGGATCAGACGGGGACCGCGACCTTTTGGCTCGGTACCGTCTCGTTCATGGTGCTAAATGGCGCGATCGGGTACGCCGTCGCCAGTCCGGGGGACGAGGCGGTCGAGCCATTGTGGACGTTCGCCCTCGCAATGGGACTACACTTTCTGACGAACGATCATTCGCTGGTGGAGCATCACGGGGAGCGCTACCGCACTATCGGACGGTGGTTGCTCGTCGTCGGGCTGATGACGGGTTGGGCGATCGGAATCCTACCCGAGCTGGAGATCCGAACGGAGGTGCTGGCACTCGTGCTCGCCTACATCGCGGGCGGCACGATCCTCAACATCCTGCGCCACGAGCTTCCTGATACCGACCGCTCGGGTGACGTGGTCGCATTTGTTGCGGGAGCCGGGGTCTACGGAGTGCTCCTGCTTTCCCTATCGCCAGCAGGCTGACCCCAATGCCACTCGCTCCCTGCTTCAGTGAGACGCCGACGTGCTCCGCTTGACGAATGGGCGCGGAATCGTGTGGTTACGCTCGAAGCCTTCGATCGGTGCACCCTTGGCCTCGAGCTCGCTTCGAAGGTCTCGGAAACACGCAGCATACCGATAGAAGGGGACTCGGGGGTAGAGGTGATGAATCAGGTGGTAGTTCTGCCACAACATCGGCAACGTGAGGCCAGGCACGAGCAGGATACGCGTGTCGTGGAAGCGTTCCTGGACGTTGTGCGGGTGGTGCGGCACCCAATCGAAGGAAAAGGCAAGCACGCCTGCAGCCGTCAGAGCGGGCACGAGCCACAGCCACAAAGCCTCCCACCCAAAACCGGTCGCGATGAGCACGGTGAGGATCGCGAGCATGCCCAACAGAGTGAGCACGACGAGCCGACGTTGGGTTTGGGCCGCGCGGGTCTTGCTCGCGGTGCCCCAGAAGAAGTTGTACTCGTAGGCGAGAAGGATTGAGAAGCTGCGCAGGACGATCGAAATCGGGTTGTGGCCGCGGACCCAATAGTCGGGGTCTTTTTTCGGGTGGTTGGTGTTGGCGTGATGTTGGAGATGCAAGACGCGGAACGATGCATACGGTGCCAACAGAGTCAGGGCGCTCAACCACCCGGCGATTTCCCCGACCCACTGCAGCCGAGCGTGCCCGCCATGGATGTTCCCATGCGTCGCCTCGTGCATGACCGTAAAGGCCGCGTAGGCGAGGAGGGTTGCGCTGATCGTGCCGGCCCACATCGGCATGTGGCCTGAAAGAACGCCCCACCAGACCGCGACCTCTCCTGCCACCACGAGGAAGAAAAGGCCGAGGGTGAACCAAGCGAACTCACCTGCGTGGGCACGCCAACCGGGTCGAGCCTCGTCGTCGGAACGAGTCATGATGTTCTCCCATTTTGTATCACTGGCATTGTCCTTTCTGGAGAGTCGAGAGTACCGGGCCGAATGCGGAGACGAAGAGGTCGATCAGTACCTCGGCAGACACGTCCTGACACTCTACCCATTCGGCCGCGCCATTTTCGACGAAGCTCACCCACCCGTAGATCGCGATTTGCGTGAGGGATGACGGGTACACGATGCCGAGCCGTTCGACGATGATGTCGTGCGCCCGGACCCGAACGCGATCGAGAAGCGCATTGACCTCCGTGTCCGAACCAAGGCCCCCGCGCACCAGCGCTTGATAGATCGGCCCGTTGTCTTGCACGTAGCCCGCGAAGCTCCTCACCATCGCGCGGAACGCCTCCTCGAACGAAACGCCGGTGGGAGGCTCGATCACCGCGATCACCTCGTCGGTCACGGCGCGGACGGTCTCCATGTAGAAGCCGCGCTGACCGCCGAAGTAGTGGTACAGCAAACCCTTCGAGACGCCGGCCCGCTCGGCGATCGCATCCATCGACATCGCGTCGTATGCGTGCGCGGCGAAATGAGCCCGACCGAAGGCGAGCAAGTGGTCGCGTCGGGCTTCGGTCGTCATGCGCTTGGGTGCCGCGTCCATGGAGAGAAGGATAAGCTCTCTTGACGTTTCGTCAATAGCAAAAAGACGAATCTGCTGAATCGTCGCAACTAGCTGAAATTGTTGTCTTCATAGCCGCCGGTACGGCTACCAGCTGCTGGAAGAGCCCCCGCCGCCGAAGCTTCCCCCGCCGCCCGAAAAACCCCCACCGCTGGAGAACCCTCCCCCGCCCGAAGACCACGAGCCGCCCGACCAATGCGGGAACCGTCCCCCCTTGCCTCGCTTCTGCTTTTTGCGGCGCCGACCGAACAAGGACCAGACGATCGGGGCGCCGATCAGCCAGAGGGCGACCGACAGGGGGCCTGCCCAAGCGCCGATCGCGGTGACGCCGCCGATGAGCATGAACGGGATCAGGAAGAAATACAGAAACCACTGAAATGGATTGGTGCCGATCACCACGAACACGAAAGGGATCAAGAACAGGAACCAAAGCACACCGAAGAATCGCGGCGGCATATCGGTCTGCAAGTTGCTTGAGCTCGGCGGGGGAAGTGTGCTCGTGCCCCGGATCAGGCCGTCGATCGCGTCGATCGCGCGCTCCACACCGCCATCGAAGTCACCGGCGCGAAAGCTCGGCCGCAGGATCTGGTCCAGGATCCGCTTCGACATCACGTCGCTCAGTACGGGCTCGAGCCCATAACCGACCTCGAGGCGCATCTTGCGATCATTCTTCGCAATGAGAAGGAGCGCGCCGTCGTCCTGTTCGGCTCGGCCGAGCTCCCAGGTTTCGGCGACCCGCAGGCTGTACTCCTCGAGCTGCTCGCCCTCGAGCGTGTCGATCGTGAGCACCACGACTTGGGCTCCCGTCTCTTCCTCGAGCTTCGCCAGTCGTTCGTCGATGCGCCCTTCTGCCGCCGGCGAGAGCAGCCCCGCGTAGTCGTTGATTCGACCCGAGAGATCGGGGACAGCGAGAGCGAGAGCGGTGAGCGAGACCGACCACCAGACGAGCAAGGCGAGGGCCGGTCGGGCTCTAGTCACGGCGAAACCTCGGCTCGTTGGACAACTGGTTCGCAGCGTCGACGGCTACACCATGCTCGCTCAAGAGATCGGCGCACCGCTCCACTGCATGGATCAACGCCGGCGCTGGCGTCGCCCGACGGATCCCCAATGCCAGCTCATCAGAGACTTCGACCCAGGCCGTGTCGTCGACCCGCTCGTTGATCCCTTGATCTGCAAGGATCACGACCTGATGTTCGAACAGCGCGACAAAGATCAGGACGCCAGTGCGTTCACGAGTCGCGAAGACCTGCTCTTCCAGGAATGCCTCGGCCGCGCGGCCTTCCACCCGGCTGTTGACCGCTTCGTCATCGATCAACCGGCGAGCGATATTGTCGAAACGGCTTGCGATCCATCCAACCAGCAAGCCGAGCTGCAGCCCGATCAACATCCACGCGTAGTCGGGCGCCCCCCAGCCACCGAAGCGCCAAATCGCAGCAGCTGCACACAACGCGCCCACGGCTCCCCCGATCAGCGCTGCTTTCCATGCCACCTCGGGATGGGGATCACAGCGCTCGGCCACATAGACGACGAGCTCTCCGGAGGTCCTGCGCTCCGCGGCCGCTGTGGCCTCACGGATCGCGTCGCGGTCGGCCTCCGAAAAAAAGCTTTCGATTCGCCGGGGCACGGCGCGCGCTAGAACTCGACCTTTGGTGGCTCTTCTGCCCCCGGGATCGCCTCGAAGTACGGCTTGTCGCCAAAGCCCATGATGTTCGCGAGAAGAATGGTGGGGAACCGACGCCGGGTCTTGTTGTAATCCAGGGTCGCATCGTTGAAGCGCTTTCGCTCCACGCTGATTCGATTCTCGGTGCCTTCGAGCTGCGCCTGAAGGTCTCGGAAGGCCTCGGTCGCCTTGAGCTCGGGGTACTTTTCCACCACGACGAGCAACCTCGACAGTGCCGAAGACAGCTGAGATTGCGCCGCCTCGAACTGCTGGAGTTGGGCGGCATCCGGCGCCGACTCGAAGTTGATCTGCCCAACCTTCGCTCGGGCTTCTACGACTTGCGTAAACGTGTCTTTCTCGAACTCCGCCGCACCTTTGACGGTTGCCACGAGGTTCGGAATGAGGTCGGCGCGACGTTGGTAGACGTTCTCGACTTGGCTCCACGCGTTATCGACGCCTTCGTCGAGCTCGACCAGGGTGTTGTAGCTTCCAACCGCGCTCACCACGAGAACCAGCGCGATGACCGCGATCACCCCACATCCAATCAAGCCCTTGCCCATGCCGCCTCCTTCGCCTGTGAGTGGCGCGAGGATGCGCGCAGACCCCTTACGAGGTCAAGACCCCAGTTCTATTGAACGACTTCGTCGCACATGACTGGGTCGTAGGTGGGGCAGTCGAGAGCGCAGACTTGGAACTTGCCTTCGCAGGTGCCCTCGTAGCGGCTTTGGAGCGTAGCCGAATCGTCGAGGACGTGCTCGATGTGGTCTTTGAAGGTGACCGTTCCTTCGTTGGTCTCGATTTCGGTGCCAGACCAGGTCGCAGCCGACGGATCATCTTGGAAAAGGCCCAGAAACTCGAGAGGGGAAGCGCCGACGTCGTCGAGCCCGGTGACGGTGAGACAATGGCTGTCGTTGGTGTTGCGGTAGTACGGCATGTAATAGGCGAGGTTATCGAACGCATCGAATTGAGCGCGAAGCGCTTCGAGATCCTCCGAGGTGAGGCGATAGATCTCCGTGCGACCGGAGCCGGTGTCCACCGATATTTGGAAAACGTCTTCGTAGCTACTCACCGTGAAGTTGTAGTCGCGTTCGAAGATCGAAATCGACAGCCGATCGGACGGGAAGGCCTCTGCGAGCAACGCGTTCACTTCGCCGCGGTCGGCCAATACCCGGTCCCCGAATGGCAACGATGCGATCATGGTATCGATCTCCCACACGGGCGCGACACGATCATAAAGGCCGTTCGAGTGGCTGGGCTCCCCGCTAACCAACGTGCTGGGCATGACCGGGCCGCTGTCCGCAATGAGATAGCCGTTTTCGACGCCCTCCATGCCATTTCGAATGAATGCATAGTTGTTGAGCGAGCCAACGCCCCCTGCGCTGCAACCGCTCACCATCATCTTCGGGACACTTCTGAACTTACTATTGAGGTCTTCGATGACCCGCAGCATGTTTTGGTGCCCCATGTGGTGAAACTCCACGTCGGGCCCGACGCCATCTGGATCCACGTAAGTCCGAACGACGCTGCCAAGATATGTATCGCCCGTGCAATAGGGGATGAAGACTTTGTTCCAGGTGCCCATCGGGTTGATGTCGGCATTGGACGAGAGCATCGGATAGGCGAGGTCGACCGGAACGTCCCCGTTGACGACGCCGAGGGGTTCGGTGAGCGCGCTGATCGGCTCGAGCTCATCTAAATGCAGATATACGGCGAAGTAGTCATCGCGGATGCACTCGGTGCCTGCGGGCTCTTTGATGCATTCGGTATTGAATGGACGCGCGTTCGCACAATCCTCGTAGTTCCAGCAGGCGCTGCCGCCCTCGAGGAAGATGACGAGGTTTTCCGAGGCCTCGGAAAAGTTGATGAAGTACTTGTACTGGGAGCCGTTCGCGCAGACCGTTCCCTCTGGCTCGAACTTCAGCCATTGCCCGTAGGCCTCAGGGACGAATTCTGGCGTTCCGCCATCGTCGCCACAGCCCAAACAGATCGTGACGAGCGCCACGCCAACCAACAACGGGATAGTCTTCATCGTGCACTGGCGTTGTTAGCAGAAAGGCCCTGCTTTGAGAAGACCCCAGCACAGGAGTCAGGGGGAAATGCCGACCGGGATTTCGTCTTCCGGGCAGCGCTCGAAGTGCTTTGTCGAGGTCTCACCGAACCGGAGGGACAACCCCGCACGTAAGGGTCGTGCGATCGCACACGGGACGACTCCGGCGTATTGGTCGGCGAAACCTAAGAACGCCGGCTTACGAGCGTCTTGGCTTGCAAGAGTAGCTTTCAAAAGCGTCTGCGCGTCATCCGGGGCGGTGGTGTGAGCGGCCCAAGCCGAGAAGAAGAGCTCTCGGCCGCCGGGGCTCCTCACGATCCAAAATGACGTGGCTGGCGTTCGAATCTCATCGTCGAGCCACATTGGAACCGCCACCCAAGTTGCCAGCAGCGAAACGAAGATGAAGCTCACCGGGATCAGCATCGCCACGAGCTTGCGCATACCGGAGGGACGGTCGGGTCGCGCGTAGGTCGGCGTGTACCCGACGGCTTGCTGGCGGTCGTACAGATCGGGATGCGTAGCGAGCTTGTGACCGAGAACCGCAGGCACGAGATTGATTTCGTAGATCTTTTCTAAGGCCATGGCGTATTCGGCGGGATCTTCGACATGCTCATGGGCATGGCGATCGGCACTCTCTTCGCCGCGCCTTTGTCGTCGCCCACTCCATAGCGCAATCACGAAGACCAACGCCATGAGCGGTAGGAACCCCGTAAGACCAAGCTCTGCAAAGACCGGTCGCGATCCACCCAGCGTCAGTAACAGGACCGTGCCGATGGTGCGCGCTTGCTCGAAGCTCCGTGCTTGATCGAGGTGGCCGAGCTCATGAAGCGCGATCGCTTCGATTTCACCATCATCCATCGCTTCAAGGGCGCCCGAGGTGAAGACGACTTGCCGATGGATGGGTTGTGCAAACGCGTTCGCGAGCGGCAGGGGCAGGATGCCGACCCACTTTGGGTGAATGCCAGCCTTCTGACTGGCGCGCTCCATGATCCCGCGGAGACGTTCGTCAGCGTCTCCGGCAAGCCGCACAAAGGCGGCCGCTCGGAGGACTCCAAGACGTTGCATGGCCATCGCCACCACGAGCCCGATCAGGCACGCGACAACCCAGCGTGTATTGAGCTCCTCGCCTGCCAAGGCAAAGACCAGCGCTCCCGGAAGGAGCAACCAAACCAAGACGAACAGTGTAAAAAGGACGGTACGCGCGTATTGGGCGACGGTGAGGCCCGGCCGAATACGCCGCTCATTGAGAAACCCGGCGGCGTGGACCGAAGCGTACGACGTGACGAAACCCGCCAGACCCATGGCCCAGCGCGAGAGCGGCAACAGCTCGCCAGCGGCACTCCAACAAATCACGGCGAAAACTACGGGCGCGATCAGCTTGAGCGCACGGGTGGCACGTCTCGAAGGGTAAAGTGCTCGCGCGCGTTCGGACCAGTGCATCGTCTCGGTTGACCAGGCTTGCCGCGGCGTGGGCAGGACCGCCAAACGCACCGCCAGAAATGACACGACCGCTGCGGCCGAAAGGTTCAGCAGCAACGGGGCCCAGACCAGCCACAAAGGAAACAACGACCGTGCAGCGTCGAGCTCAACCACTTCGTAAAGAGTAACGGCTGGCATGCACTCGTGCATCCGACGCCCCCTGCCAGCGCGGGAATACCGGCGCACGCGATCCCGTTTCAGGGGTTTGAAGGAGCCGGCATGTCCCGACTACTGATCATTGGTTTCATCTGGCTCGGTTGTACGGTCGCCTGGTCGATCCTCGGCTCGAGCCTCACCGTGAGAAGCGCGGACACGAGCACCGCGCGAAGCGAAGAGGTGCACGGCTTGTGGGGAGCGCCTCTTCACCAACAGCCTCCGCAGGCTTTCTACACGGTGGAGTCGATCGAAAAGGAGACCAGGACCGTTCGGCGGGAGGGCGAAGAGCCCGTCACGACCACGATCGCGCATCGCGTATCTCGGGATGTCGAGGTCCCCCTCGAGGGCTCCGACCTGAAGGCCGACCTCGAGCTCATGCACCGCAGACGAGGACTGATGTGGTTCGCGACCTACGACCTCGATTTCCACGGGGCCTACACGTTCCGAAACCCAACCGACCAGGCACGTGACGTTATCATGCGCCTTGCGCTCGAAACCGCTTCGCGGACCTACGACGGCCTACGGATCGTCGACGACCAGGGTAAGCCGATTCCGTTCGCGATCATCGGGGGCATGGCACAATGGCAACAGCCTTTCGAAGGCAGGCAGGAGCGCGGGGTCGAGGTTTCCTTCCGGACTCGCGGCACAGGTTCCTGGACGTACGCAGCGGCGCCAGGAAGCGACGAAGCACGCAACTTTCGGCTTCGTGTGACAACGAACTTTCCGAATGTGGACTTCCCGGTCAACAGCGTGTCTCCATCCAAGCACGCGGCGACCGAGGGCCGCTGGACAGGCGAATGGCGCTTCGAGAGCTTGATCACCAGCTCCCCAATGGGCGTCCAAATGCCCGAGAAGCTCAATCCAGGCCCTCTTGCCGCTCGTATCACCTTCTTCGCGCCGGTCTCGCTCCTGTTCTTCTTCTTCGTGATCTCGATGCTGGCGATCACGTCTAAGCGGGAGCTACACCCGATGCACTACTTTCTGCTCGGCTGCGCCTTCTTCGCATTCCATCTGCTCTTCGCGTACTCGGTCGACCATCTTGCACTGACTTGGTCGTTCGTCGTGTCCGCGGTCGTCTCGATGCTCCTGGTGGTCACCTACGTGCGCCTTTTCGTCGGATGGCGCTTCGCGCTTCGAAAAGTCGCTCCAGTGCAGCTGATCTACCTCGTTCTATTCTCGGCGAGCTTCTTCTGGACGGGCTTCACCGGCCTTGCGATCACCATCGGCGCCATCCTGACCCTCTTCGCCGTCATGCAACTCACCGGCCGCCTCGATTGGACAGAAACCTTCGCCAAGCGGGCCGCAGAGCGACGACCCATCCCGAGTTGACTTTCTAGACCTCAAACCAGAACGTGGCGCCATGGCCCAGTTTGCTCTCGACACCGATGGTGCCACCGTGCTCTTCCACGAACGCCTTCGAAATCGCAAGGCCGAGACCCGTGCCCCCTTTGCGGCGTCGGTCTGAGCCATCGAGCTGTTCAAATCGCGTAAAGAGGCGCTGTTGGTCCTCGAGCGCAATGCCGGGGCCGTGGTCTCGAACCTCGAATCGTACACGACCGCTGTTAGACCCGGCGGTGAGCTCGACGGAGGTTCCTTCCTCGGAAAACGCGACCGCGTTTGAGACTAGATTCGTCAGCACCTGGGTCAATCGGTCGGGGTCACCCTCGAACTCCAAGGAGGCTCCGTTGGTGTGAACCACCAACTCGACGCCTTGTTTGGCTGCAGCAGGGCGCAGCGAATCAGCGACTTCATGTGCCAGATGATCGGCAACTACACGTTGAAGTCTCAACGTGAGCCCACCTTCTTCGATTTTCTGCAGATCAAGAATTTCAGAGATGAGACGCACGAGACGTTCGGCGTTCGAATCGGCGATCTGGACTAGCTCGCTGCATTTTTTCGGTAACTCGCCCGCCGCACCGCCCGCCATCAAAGAGAGTGAGCCCCGGATGGCCGTGAGCGGGGTTCGAAGCTCATGAGATACGGTCGACACGAACTCATTCTTCATGCGCTCTATTTCCTTTTGCTGTGTGATGTCGCGATAGCATGCAACGAAGCCCGCCCCACCCTGCGTGTCCCCGATGCGTGTTCTTTCGAACTCGATTACTCGGCCGTCCTTCAGGGTGAACTCCCGGGGTTCCTGGTTCTTCGTCACAGTCTCGGCGGGCGCGCATCGTTCCCCTTGCACGGTGAGGGGCGCGATATGCCGTTGGCAAAGCTCTTCGAATGAAAGCCCTGAGAGCTCACCGGCCCGTTGCACGACGCCGAATTGTTCACGAAACCGACTATTGATCCGCAGCACGCGATCCTCTGAGCCGGTGAGGACCACGCCTACATTGACGTTCTCGACCAGTGTTGCGAGCCGCTCGCTAAGCAGCTCCGAAGCGTCACGCGATTTTCGAAGTTGCGCTTCCCGGTCTTGTACGATCCGAAGCTGCTCGTCGCTCGCACGCCGCGTTGCTACGCCAATTCCAAGGACGGCGAAGAGAAACACCACCTGACCTGCAAACACCTCGAATTGAGATGGCACGAACTCAGGCGCGATGGTGAGCAAAGCTTCGCTTCCATGTACAGCGGCCATCAACAACGCCGCTACCACTGACCAAGTGACCGCAACACGGACTCCTTCCTGATGCGCCATGAAAATCGGAACGAAGACCAAGAACCAGGTGGCCATTGCCGCGGACTGCCCGCTGATCATCGCCGCCGAGGCCAACCCTACGCAAGAGAGGGCAGCCGCCAGATGGCTTGCGGCTCTCATGCGCTCGAGCCTCTTCTGGCGCAGGAACCAGGCGTGAACGCCCAATGTCGAACAAATGACAGCGACATCGATGCCGACCGTCAGGTATCGCGCTTGCATCAGATACTGGAGCGCAAACACCGCCCAGGCGAGCACGATGATCAACAGCAGGCGGTTTAGCCGGATGGCATAGACGCGGGGCTCGGCAGGAAGCGAGCTGAACCGGCTCGGCGCAAGCAACTGACCCAACCCTGCTTTGAAACGTCCCGCCAACGATCCCTCCACCGCATTTCCCCACTTGACAAGATAGGGGATCCCCCACTCGATTGCATGATGTGCTTCGACGCCCTGCAGCGCTCCGAACGGACACGAAGTCGCTGTAGGTGCAAGTGAGATGCTGATCGTCTGTGCGCGTGTCGCACCACGTTTGCTGGGTCGCTACACTGTCGGCGCATGCGGAAGCGACTTTGGGGGATCGGCGCACTGAGCAGGTGCGCCGCGGTGGAGTCTGCGCAATGAAAGCGCCGCGGGTCCCGAAAAACGAAGTCGACCGTTTGAAGGCGCTCGACGGCTACCGGGTGATGGATACCCCACCCGAAGACGCTTTCGATGGTCTCACCACGCTCGTCGCTCGGATCTTGAATGTGCCGATTGCGCTCGTTTCGTTGGTAGACGCGGACCGTCAGTGGTTCAAGTCGCGCTATGGCCTCGATGCACCTGAGACCCCACGCGACGTATCGTTTTGCGGCCACGTGGTCGCCGAGCAAGAGCTTCTCGTCGTCCCCGACGCCTTTGAAGACGATCGCTTCCACGACAACCCGTTGGTAACCGGTGATCCCAGAGTCCGCTTCTACGCTGGTTACCCGTTGACGACGCCCGATGGCCACGTCTTGGGAACACTGTGCGCCATCGATCACAAGGCGCGCCGGATCACCGATCAACAGCTCGATACGTTGAAGATCCTCGGTCGCCAGGCGGCTGACCAACTCGAGCTTCGGCGGCAGCTTCTGATCAGCAAGGACTACGAACAGCTTTTCGACAACTCCAACGTGTTGCCGGCGATCGCCGATTTCAACGGTTTCTTCGAGCGCATCAACCGACGCTGGACCGAAGCCCTTGGACACTCGGAAGAGGAGCTGCTCTCGCGTCCGTTCATCGAGTTTGTACACGAGGATGACGTCGCTTCAACGCAAGAAGCGGCCGCAAGACTCGGAGAAGCATCGAGCGAAGTCGCCCAGTTTACCAATCGTTATCGCTGCGCGGATGGTAGTTACCGATGGCTTCTTTGGCATGCAACTTCAGACCTCGAATCCAATCGAATCTACGCAGTCGCGCACGACGACACCTCCCGCAAGGAAGCTGAAAATCGCATGCGAGACGCGTTGGCCAGCCTAGCGGACAGTGAAGAGCGCTTGAGAACCGTGTTCGAGACGGCCGTAGACGCCATCGTGACAATCGATGAGGGCGGCGTGATCGACCGTGTGAACGCGGTGGTTAGGCAACTCTTCGGCTATGAGCCTGCCGAGCTCGTCGGCCAACATATTGGAATTCTGATGCCGCCGCGGCATCGTGAGCCCCTCGAGCAGTACCTGCAAGACTATCCAAACGATCCGGCCGCGAAATCGGTGGCGTCGAGCCAGGAAGCCGTAGCGGTCCGAAAGGACGGAACTACGTTTCCCGTCGAGATGTCGGTCAGCGAGATGAGACTCGGAGAGCGACGGATGTTCACGGGAATCGTCCGAGATATCACGGAGCGCAAGCGGATCGAGCAGCTCAAGTCCGAGTTCGTCTCCACTGTGAGCCATGAGCTTCGAACGCCGTTGACGTCGATTCGAGGTGCCTTGGGGCTCTTGGCGGGAGGCCGCATCGGCGAGATGTCGACGGAAGCCAGCGAGATGGTCAACATCGCGCTCAACAACAGCGAGCGTCTCGTCCGGCTGATCAACGACATCCTCGATGTCGAGAAGATCCGATCGGGTAAGCTCGATTTTCAAATCCAAGAGCTCGATCTCAGCGAAGTGGTTACAGAGGCGGTCGAAGCGAATCAAGGGTTCGCGGTGGCACACAACACCAGCATCGTTCATGCCGGCGATCTACAGTCGGTGCAGGTGCATGCCGATCGAGATCGTCTGGCACAAATACTCGCGAATCTTCTTTCCAACGCTGCGAAGTTCTCGCCAGAGGGCCAGCCCATCGAGATCAGCATGGACATTACGGCCGATCGCGTCCGAGTTGAGGTGGGAGACCGGGGGCCTGGTGTGCCCGAGGAGTTCAGGGAGCAATTGTTCGAGCGATTTACACAAGCTGACGCATCCGACAGCCGTCGAAATACAGGAACCGGGTTGGGGCTCAGCATCGCCAAGGCGATCGTCGAGCGCATGGGCGGCACGATCGGGTACGAGCCAGGAAAGGACAGCGGAAGTCGGTTCTACTTCGAGCTTCCCGTCGCAAAGCCCGCCCTGCTGGATGAACGTGCGGAGGCGGCGCGCATCCTGGTATGCGAGGACGAGGCTGACATCGCGCTACTTCTCAAGAAGATTCTCGGCATCCAGGGCTATCTCGTCGATGTCGCGCCGAATATCACCACGGCGACTGCTCTGCTCAGCGAACGCGACTATGCGGCCGTGACGCTCGACTTGAAACTAGGTCAAGAGGATGGCCGCAACCTGCTCGAAGAGATACGCAACACCGCCGGAAGCATCCCAGTGGTGGTGGTGTCGGCAATCGCGGACGAAGCTAGCCAGAAAGTGAACGGCGGGGCTGTAAGCGTCGTCGACTGGATCACCAAACCCATCGACGAGACGCGTCTACTCGAATCGATTCGAAGTGCGACCAGAACGGCAAGCAGGAACCGTCTTCTTCACGTGGAGGACGATACCGATTTGTCGATGATGCTGAGCGCCTTTTTGTCGGACGTCGGTACGCTGATCAATGTGCGCACCCTTCGAGAGGCACGGGAACATCTCCACCGGGAGACCTACGACCTCATTCTTCTCGATATGGGTCTACCTGATGGCGACGGGACCGAGCTCTTGCCGTTCGTCGGCAACACGCCGGTGATCGTCTTTTCCGCGCGGGAAGCGAACTCAGTTGCAAGCGAGAAGATCGTCGCGGCGCTCGTGAAGTCCCGTGCGACAGAGCAAGCGCTGCGAGAAGCCATCAATAGCGCCCTTCCGGACGCGCCCTAGTCATTCAAGATTTTTCGAATCTCGTCGGGAAGGGTCATCGGATCGAATGGTTTGTGAACCACACCCACTGCGCCCGCTTCGAGATAGCGTGAGATTTCTTCTCGCTGCACTTTCGCAGTCATGAAAACGACAGGAGTGCTCTGGAGCTCGGGCTCCTTGCGGAGCTGCTCGAGCGCGGTGAGGCCGTCCATCTCAGGCATCATCATATCCATCAAGATCAGGTCCGGGCGGTGCGCCCTGGCGATATCGATACCCTCGGCACCGGACTCTGCAAGCAACACCTGCCAGCCGCCTATGCTTTGCAAGCTGAGCTCGCCAATTCGCCGGATATCGGCTTCATCGTCGACAATGAGTACCTTCATGCGCTGTGCTGCTTTCCGAAGCGGCCGGTCCGGGCCTCTTCCATGGTGTCTTCCGCGCCCACGATCCGGTTCCGCCCCTCGTCTTTTGCCTGATACAGACGCACGTCTGCCCGGCGAATGAGCGCTTGCGCGGAAAGGCCATCTTCAGGATGGGAGGCGATGCCTGCCGAGGCCGTCACCGAGAATGTCTCCCCATCCCCCGCTTCAAACCGCATTTCCGAAAATTCCTTCAGTACACGGCCAAGTGCGCGCTCCAGCAGATCGGCCTTCTGTCCTGGCAGCACGACGACGAACTCTTCCCCGCCCCAACGGCACCGGAGATCTTCGTTTCGAAACCGCTGGCGTAGCAACTGGCCGAGCCCTGCGATCACGCTGTCACCACACGTATGACCAAAACCGTCGTTGACCTGCTTGAAGTGATCGATATCGATGATCGCAAGAGCCAGCGAGCGTTCGTATCGACGCGCCTCCGAAAGGCGTTGCTCCAATGCCTCGAGAAATGGCCGCCTGAGCAAGAGCCCCGAGAGAGGGTCACGCTCGGCACGTTCCTGCAGGAGGCGGGCATGCGTCAACTGCACGTCGACACGCGCGTTGAACTCTTCTTCGAGCACAGGCTTTGAGATGAAGTCATTGGCACCTGCGCGAAATGCTTCGATCCTGGTGTCATCGTCGATGTGGGCGGTGATCATCAGAATGGGAAGCGTCTGCCATTGGAGGGACATCCGAAGCGCTTTGCAGATGTCGACTCCACTGGTGTTGGGAAAGTCGATGTCGAGGAGCAAGAGATCGGGCCGAAACTCATCTAGCGCTGCCGGGAGGTCGGCGGGGTTCACGATGGCACGCGTATCGATATCGTTGGCCTGAAGCAACAACTCGGCATGGTTCGCAAAGTCACGATCGTCTTCTAGAATCAACACGCGGCCATGGCGGGCCAAAGCTTCGTCGACGAGCTGCTGGACTGCGATCGAAAACGCATCTTCACGAAACGGCTTTTCGATGAAAAGTGAGGCGCCGACGTGAGTCGAGGCAACGCGTGTCTCCACACTTTGGTCTGCAGACATCAGCACCAGTGGCAGACGCTCCTTTCCGGGGAGCTCGCGAAGTTGCCGGCAAAGGTCAAAACCGCTCTCGTTCTTCAAATGGACGTCTACGACGGCCGCGGCAAGCTTGATGGAAGATGCTTTGTGTAGGGCTTCCGGTCCTGAGCTCGCAACGCATACATCGAACAATTGCTTTCGTAGAAGGGCCGTGGCAGTCCTGCGAGCATCGGCATCGTCGTCGACAAAGAGAATCGTGCCCGTCGACAACGCATCATTGGGGGGCGCAATGCTGACACGTGCGGCCGATTCTTGGTCACGTGAGGCCAATCGAGCGTCGCCCAAAGCGCGGTCAACCTCGTTCCAAAGATTCCGCCGGACGAGTAACGGCGATGCCTGGTACTCGACGAGCAGATCTTCGATATGACCAGCCAGGGCGCCGACCAGCTTGAACCCGTAGGCACCCGCTGTCCCCCGTAACCGGTGCGCGCTGCTCGCCGCGCTTCTCGTGGTCTCGGATCGCTGCTTGGCTGCTTCGATCAAAGATTCCAGCTCGTCGAGCTTATGGGGCAGTTCGCGCGCATACTCTTCCCGTAGTTGCCTCATGCGCGCGCGAAGGGTGTCCGTGGCATCGGGGGGAAGGCTACTGGGCAACGGCCTGACGCTGTCCACACGTTTAGGCCCTGGTCGAAGCAGCTCCAAGATGTTCTCTGCGAACACCATGGGCTCGATTGGCTTGTATGCGACCAGCGAGACACCCAACTCCTGCGTGAGGCGCTGGAAAGTCTCCAGATCTCTCCAAAAAGCGGACAGAAACACGATCAAGGTGTCGGTATCGCGTTGCCGAACGCTTTCGATCCACTCCACACCCGGAAGATCCGGAAGCATGCCGTCGACGATCACCAGATCCGGGCTTTCGTTCAGCAGAAGCTCAGTCGCCGTCCTTGCAGACCCCGCTTCGAGCACCCGAAAGTTACGCGCACGCAAGACGGTGCCGAGCAACGCGCGGAACTGCACGTCGTCATCTAGCAGTAAGATGCATTTCGACGCTTCCCCGGCTCCCCCAGCCATATCCCGTCTAGGGTAGCCAGCGATGGAGGGCAGAACAAACACTGCGCACTTGAGTAGTCGCCCCAGACTACCAGCGAAACCTCGGCTTTCGGCGCTGGCCTAGCACCTTGCGCCGGAAGTCCCGGATGACTGGGATCGGGTCGAGCCAAGCGGAAGCATCGGCTCTGTCGTTGTCGTGTTCGCTCAGCTCGCCGGCGAAGCCTTTTGGGATTTGGCTGAAGTGCTCCGACTCGTCCGCAGATTCGTCGAAGTAGTGATACTCGTAGCCGGGGACGAAGAGGTCTTCGTCGGCGACGACATCGATTGTTCGAACCCCGTACGTCGAGAGCTCGGCCGTCGTGGCCTGCGGTGGAATGATCCAGACGTGCTTGGGGCCCGCCATGAACTGGTATTGCACTTTTCGATTGCGCGAGAGGATCCGAAACCTCTTGAGCTTTCCGCCGTACATCGCGCTTCTCGATTTGCTGATCTCGATGATGCCCTTTGCAAAATCGGGCTCGAAGCCGTCGACGATCACGAGCGACGTAGGATCGTTCTTGCGAGTAAACCGCGCGATGCTACGGCCACCGTTGATGAGATTGCGAGGGTCGGCCGCAGCTCGTCTGCGTGGCTCGGTGAAGTCCCGGTAGGGTGCGGTGCGGGAACCGGGCGCTCGCCGAAGCACGAGATAGAGGGCTTCTTCGTCTTTGCGGGCGTGCCGAGTCTTTCGGTTCACCGCTTCCAGCGCGGTTTGAATTTCAAGCGGGAGATCCGTGGTCGACTCCACGCACTCGGTGACCTCGTATCCGCCTCGAGCCAAGATCTTGACGTCTCCCTTTCCTATCCAGAAGTCGCCATCGGTCGCGATCACGTGCGAGGCCGATCGCCAGACCAACGACAGGTCCTTATAGAAGATGCGCGGGAAGATCTCGATCCGACCGGTTGCGGGGCGTCGCTGCACCACGTAGGCCACGAAGAACCGTAGCGCCGGGTTTTGGAGGACATTGGTCAGATAAAATCGAGTGTCGAAGAGAGAGACCTCGTGTTTTGGCGTGTAGCCGGAAGAAAACAAGACGGTCGGGTCGTCTCTCGCCTCTCCTGCAGCGCGAATCGGCGCATCTGAATCGACGAGTTGGTGGAAGTTCCGCGCGACCTGTCGAGGCGACAGATCGGCAGGTTCGGCGCTCGGCACGATAGCTGTGGGGATCAGTGAGGTCATTGGCGGGTTTGTCGTTCTTTGCGGGGCCTCCGGCCCTTCGTCGAGCGTCGCCGAATGGCGATGAACGTCAAGTCGTCGGGTTTCGAAGGTGCGCCTTCCCTAGGTGTTTGCATGCGTTTCGCACCGAGGGTCGCAAGCGCATCAGCAGCCGCACGCAAGGGGCCCTTGCGGATCCGTTCGACGATCTCATCGAGGTGCAAGTTGTCACTTAGACCATCGCTTGCGAGAACGACAGTGTCCCGCGCCGCAAGGTTGAGAGTCGCACCGAGCTCGATGCGCAAATCTTGCCCGCCCAAGAGATTGGACACCAAGTGCAGGTCCTCGTGGTGGAGCGCTTCTCCCCGATCGAGCAATCCCGCCTCGACTGCATAACCCACCGGTGAGTGGGGGACGGTCAGCCATTTGATTCGACCACGTTGCCCCGTCACGAGAACCATCGAGTCACCGGCGTGATACGCGCGCATCGTGCTGCCCTGAATCTCGACGACTGCAAGCGTCGCGGCCGCTCCAGTGCCGAGCGCTGATATCGCTCTGTCGGCGGCTTCGAATCCATTGATGATCGCCTCGCGAAGGCCCTGAACGTCATCGCCAATGGCCGACACCGCATCACATACGGCCTTGACCGCAATGGTGGCCGCCTCGGCACCCCCGGGGTGCCCACCCGCGCCATCGGATACAATCGCCACGCCGGCGGTGTCTCCGATTGAGATCAGCGCTGCGGCGTCCTCGTTAGGACCTTCGCGCCCGGGCTTTCGCGCGCTCAATACCGCTGCCTCGCCACCTGCGAAAGCAAAGCACTCGCTTTGGCTCAAATCCACATCCGCGAAGATGTGGCTATCGCTCACGCAGCGCCTCTCCCATTGCGTCCGCGAAGTGCTTTGGGCGCCAATCGTTGAAATGCCTTCTGCATCTGAACACCGTCGCGAAACCGCTTTCGCTCCCGAACCTCGATCGAACGCCGCAAAAAGTCGACAAAGTCGCGGCTGAGCGTCCTTCGAAGTCGATCGGCGCCTTGCGGGGGCCAGTCGAACGGCCACTCGGGCAAATGTCCGGAGAACATGCGAACCATCACTAGCCCAAGTGAGAACACATCGGATCGAAACGACGGTTTGCCCATGGCTTGCTCGGGGGCGATGTAACCTACGGTGCCCTGCCCCGACCCCGCAATGGTCCGCGTCTTCATCGCAACCTTGGCGATACCGAAATCTGCCAATCGTAGCTCGTGACCGTCAAAAATGATGACGTTGCATGGTTTGATGTCGCAATGAATGATCCGCTTCTCATGCGCGTACGCGAGGGCGTCGATCAGCTGTTCCGCGTACGAGAGCGCGGTGGCGGGCCCGAGACGATATCGCAACCGATCGGTGAGCGTCTGCTGTCCGAGTGGCGTGGCGATGATGAAGTAGTCGTCGATCATCATCGCGTTGCGAAGCGGCAGGATGTTCTCGTGCTCGAGTCGTGCGGTGAGACGGACCTCCCGATGGATTTCGGCAAGGGAGTGCTTGCCGAGAAGCTCGCGGTGCGGCACTTTCAGCGCCACCCGAATCCCCTCGATGGTATCGTAGGCTTCGTAGACGGTCGCAAACGCACCAGCCCCGACGCGACGGCGAATCCGATACTTGCCAAGCATCTGGCGGGCCTTGAGATTGCGATTGGAGACCTTGTTGCCTGTGCTTCGAATCACGTGGGGGTTCACTTGCACCCTTTGGGAAAGCCGGAACTCTGACATCTCGGGGCGGCCAATGCACGCAATATCGGGTGCCCTTGGGAGGGGCGCACGCCTCTCGACGGCAGTTTTTTGCGTTTGATTGGCGAGCGCCTGAAGCGCACTGGCGCGAACCCCGAGTGGATGTCTAAATGCAGCTCGGGGAGTTCCTTATGCAGAAGATTGGTAGTGGCTTTTCGTGGTTGTTGACGATTTCATGCTTGATCATCGCCGGATGCGGCGATAGCAGCGGATGTAGCGATTGCGGCACCGGAGGCAGCGGGGCCACAGGCGGCAGCGGTGGCGGGGCCGGCACAGGCGGGAATGTCGGCGGCAGGGTCACCGGCCTGGAGTACACGACCGTGATTTCGGGCCTCGACAAACCCTGGGACATCGCGTGGCTTCCGAACGGGACCGTGCTCGTGACCGAGAGGCCGGGCAGGCTCAACATATACGGCAACGGAATCGACCAAGCGCCGTCGCTTGTAATCGAGCCGGACGATGTGGTCGCCAGCGGTGAAGGCGGAATGTTGGGACTCGAGGTCGATCCGAGCTTCGAAAGCAATGGTTACGTCTACGTGTGCTTTTGCTCGAACGCGGGGGGCGCAAATCCTGAGTACGTTCCGGACGTGAGGCTTGTTCGCTATACGCTGACCACGCCGAACGGCGACAGTGTGGTCCGCCGCGACGAAATCGTGACCGATATGCCGTATACCAGCGGTAGGCACAGCGGGTGTCGGCCACGTTTTGGTCTGGACGGCTACCTTTGGGTGGGCACCGGCGACGCTGCGTATCGGGGCGATCCCACCGCGCCCCAAGACGACAACTCACTTGGCGGCAAGGTTCTCCGGATCGATCGAAACGGCGACGCGGCTCCTGGCAATGTCGTTGGTCTCTGGTTCTCGAAAGGCCATCGCAACATCCAAGGGATGGCGTTTCGCACAGCGGACGACCTCGGGATGTCGGCAGAGCATGGACCTGACACCGACGACGAGATCAATCTGCTCGTGAGGGGCAACTTCGGTTGGGATCCGGGTGTCGGATACATCGAATCCGTACCGATGACCGACACCGACAAGTTCCCCGAGGCGATCGAAGCCGCGTTCTCAACGGGCCGGCCGACTCTCGCGTACTCCGGAGCCGCCTTCATCGAAGGCGACCAATGGGCGAACTGGGACGGCGTGCTCGCCGTGGCAACTCTGAAAGCAGAGCACCTGCACATCTACTTCGTCGATGCCGAGGGCACCACGACCGACGGAGGTCGCTACATCGAGGATGAAGGACGACTTCGCTCGCCACGGATGGGACCAGACGGTCTGCTATACGTCACGACCGATGGCGGCGGCGGCAGCGGTGAAGTGCTTCAGGTGAGCCCCGTGGTGACGCCCGAAGGAAACTAGCCGCGAGCGGACGGGTCAATCGAAGGTGACGACCAGCAACTTCAGGTCGACTTCGTCTTCCAGGCTGATCTTGGCTGCGATGCTGTCGGAACCGACGCCGAAGTCGTTGCGGTCGATCGTGACCTTCCCTTTGTAGGTCGTCGTGTCGACACCGGCGCCGTTCTTCCCCTTCGCAACCTTGAAGGGGATGGTTACCGGCTTGGTCGTGCCGCGCATCGTGAGGTTACCCTTGACGATCAGCTGATTGCCCTTGGGGCGGATACTCGTCGACGCAAAGGTAATCGTTGGGTGCTTCTCGGCATCGAAGAAGTCGGGGCTTCTCAGGTGATCGTCCCGCTTCTGGTTCTGCGTGTCGATCGACGCCACCTGGAGGGTGACCTTGATTTTGGCGGTCGCGGGCTTGCTCTTGTCACCCTCGACTTCCACGGTGTATTCGCCGAACTGGCCGTCGACGTCGAACAGCAACGTCTCGGCTGTAAACCCGACCTTGCTGTGAGTGCGGTCTAAATTCAGCGGTGCTGCGAACGCGGTGGTAGTGACGAAAACGATGCCCAGCAGTGCGAGCAAAGCGCCACGAAATCCGTACTTCATGGTGTCCCGTACGCCCCTAGGCCCCGAACGTTTCGTCTGAGTGTCGACAATCGGCCACAAATCCCGTTGGGATCACGGACATCGTGTGGGGGTTGCCATCGGGGCGAGAACCGATGCATCGTAGGGGCGCTGTGATCAGGGGTTTCGGTTTCATCCTACTGGCGGGGTCGATTTTCGCGATTTCGTGTAAGTCTTCGGATTCAGAGCCTCCTGACCCCCTCGTAGTCGAATACTGCGCCGCCTGCTCCGAGCGCCCCGTCTGCCTCACCGTCGTCGACGAGACCCTCAAGGGCATCTGCCCCGACCAGACACGTGCGTATTATGTCTGCGTGACCGAGAACGCCTGCGATCCGATGAGCTGCGATGCGGAGTGGCAAGAGAGACAAAGCTGTTTCTTCGGCGAAGATGCAGGCACCGATGCCGGTTCAGATGGCGGGACCGACGGTACTCCATGACGCGGGATCGATGGAACGTCGTTTGGGCGATCCTGTTTTTTACGACGTTGGCGCTCGTCGTTGCCTCGCGGGCCACGCACCGGATCCAGACGGACGTCGAGATCGAACGACCCGCGAGCAAGGTTTGGGAGGTGTTCTCCGACTTCCCGGCCTATCCAGACTGGAACCCTTTCATCACCCAGATCAGCGGGCAGATGGCGCCAGGCCACGAGTTGAAGGTGACGATCCTGCCCCCAGGCGGAGAAGCCATGGAGTTCACACCGACGGTGACTGAGCTCATCCCGAATCGCCGATTTGCCTGGATTGGCCGGGTTGGGCTTCCGCGGATCCTCGACGGTGCGCATTACTTCGAAGTGGAAGACCTCGGGAACGGCCGGTCGCGATTCACCCAAAGAGAGGAGTTTCGGGGAGTGCTCGTTCCGTTTCTCAGGCCGAAGCTCGACGGCCAAACGCTCGATGGTTTCAATGAGATGAACGAGGCCCTCAAGGCCCGGGCAGAGAGCAGTCAATAACCCTATTGTCCCTGGCGCTCTAAATCATTACCCTCCCGCCCCATGTTCCGAGGGTTCATGAGAAGAGCGCGACGACTAGGGCTGGGCACGGTCGTAGGCGCCAACGTGATGGCCCTGCCCTCGAAGGCGTGGGCGCAGGATGCCCTGGATGCAGGCCGCGAAACTCTCGATGCCGGCGACACCGCATGGATCCTGACATCTACGGCGCTGGTTCTGTTCATGACCATCCCGGGCCTCGCTCTGTTTTACGGCGGTCTCGTTCGAACGAAGAACGTGCTGTCCGTTCTGATGCAGTGTTTCACCCTGACCGCGATGGTGACGGTGATGTGGCTCGTCGCCGGCTACAGCCTCGCGTTCGACACGACGGGGATGACCGCTGACACCGTCAACCTCCAGTCGTTCATCGGCACGCTGAACAAAGCATTCCTACGCGGGGTCGCCCCCGACGCACTTTGGGGATCGATTCCCGAGGTATTGTTCGTCTTGTTTCAGCTAACGTTTGCGATCATCACTCCCGCCCTGATCGTCGGTGCGTTCGCCGAGCGGATGAAGTTCTCCGCGATGCTGCTGTTCTCGGCCGTGTGGCTGGTGCTGGTCTATCTTCCGATCTGCCACATGACCTGGGGCGGTGAAGGCGGCTTCTTCGCCGACCTGGGGGAGCGAGGTGTATTCGATTTTGCCGGAGGCATCGTCGTCCACCTCACGGCAGGGACAGCGGCACTCGTCGCGGCGGTGGTCGTCGGCGCACGCAAAGGATACCCGCACACCCCGATGCCTCCACACAACATGACAATGTGCCTCACCGGAACAGGGATGCTTTGGGTCGGCTGGTTCGGTTTCAATGGCGGAAGCGCTCTGGCGGCAAACGGAGATGCCGCAATGGCCATCTTGGTGACCCAGACTTCGGCATCTGTCGCGGCTCTTACCTGGATCGCGATCGAATGGGTCAAGCTCGGCAAACCGAGCGCGCTCGGGTTCGCAACGGGCGCGATCGCAGGCTTGGCAGCGGTGACGCCTGCCTCGGGATTCATTGGACCGGCGGGCGGCTGCGCGATCGGCCTGACGTCGGGGTTACTATGCTGGTGGGCGGCGACGCAGCTCAAGATCAAGCTCGGCTACGACGACTCCCTCGATGTTCTCGGCGTGCACGGTGTCGGCGGCTTGATCGGTATTCTGCTCGTCGCGATATTCGCCTCCACCAGCTTCGGCGGCAACCAAGAAGGGCTGGACATCGGCGCACAGCTCAAGACGCAATCCATCGCAGCGGCGATCACGATCGCGTGGACGGTCATCGGCACCTATCTCGCGCTCAAGGTGGCTAGCATCGTCGGTCTCCGCGTCCACGCCGATGACGAGGAAACAGGCCTCGACCTCACCCAACATACCGAGCGCGGCTACGACCTATAGCCTCGCACCATGGCATCCGGCTCAAAGAAGGCGATCATCGCCGCAATGTTGGCGAACCTAGGCATCGCGATAGCGAAATTCGTCGGGTACGCGGTTACGCGCTCTTCCTCGATGCTCGCCGAGGCGATTCACTCGGTGGCCGACACGTCGAATCAGGCGCTACTCTTGCTCGGTAGCAAGCAGGCGGCCCAGAAAGCCACCCGTGAGCATCCGTTCGGGTTCGGGAGGGAACGGTACTTTTGGTCGTTCATCGTGGCGCTCGTGCTCTTCACGTTTGGCGGGCTCTTTGCGATCTACGAGGGGTGGCACAAGCTTGGCAACACGAGCCACGAGATCGCCAACCCGCAGTGGGCGGTCGGGATCTTGGTGTTTGGGATCATTCTCGAGGGAGGCTCATTTCGCACCGCTGTGAACGAATCGCGGCCTCTCAAGGGGAGTGCCTCTTGGTGGTCATTCATTCGACACTCCCGAACACCCGAGCTTCCCGTGGTGTTGCTCGAAGACCTCGGGGCTCTGATGGGCCTTTTCCTGGCTCTCGCCGGTGTGTCCGTCTCCGCAATGACAGGCGACTCACGTTGGGATGCAGGCGCGACGATCTCGATCGGTGTCTTGCTCGTGATCATCGCTGCGGTGCTGGTATTCGAGATGAAGAGTCTCCTGATCGGAGAGTCGGCACGGCGACCAACACGCGAAAAAATCCTCGCAGCGATCGAAGGCACCGACGCCGTAACGCAAGTGATCCATATGCGGACCCAGCACCTCGGCCCAGACGAGCTTCTCGTTGGGGCGAAGATCCAACTCGAGCCGTCACTCGACGCGGCGGGCGTGGCAGCAGGCATCAACCAGGCAGAGACCGCAGTGCGCGAAGTGGTGCCGATCGCAACGTTGATCTACCTCGAGCCTGACATCGTAGACCCCAATCATCCGGACCTCGTCGACGACGAACCGGGCGCCGAGGGATCTCCGAGCTCGCGCTAAGGCCAATCGGGCGCCGGAGGTAGGCTCGTGCCTGGAGTCTTGCCTTCCATCCTGTGCACCACGAAATCTCTCACGGTGGGATGCCGTAGATACGGATTCTGTTCCAGCTCCTCGTTCAGCGTGGACACCGCCACCGGCCCGTAGTTGTGGCCGGGGTACATGCGGGTGCTCTTTGGCAGGGATCGTGTGAGATTTCTTAGGGTTTCGTACATCACCCTGGGGTCTCCGCCTATGAAATCGCAACGGCCGCAGCCTTGAACGAATAGCGTGTCACCGGTGACGATGGCGTCACGGATGCGATAAGTCGTCGAGCCGGGCGTGTGCCCGGGTGTATGCACCAAAGTCACCTCCAGGTGCTCGCCGATTCGAAGAACGTCGCCGGGACTTCGACGCTCGAGGTTCTCGCAGGCGAATCCAGAGAAGTCGATCTCTTCACCGAGCATGTGCACGGGGATGTCACGCCTCTTGAGCACGGCCTCGACCCGGTTGACGTGATCGAAGTGACTGTGTGTACACAAAACGTGGGAAATTTCGACGTCGAGACGGTTTGCTTCCTCGAAGATGACATCTGCGTCCCAGGCTGGATCGACCACGGCACATGTCCTCGTCGCCCGATCACCCAATAGATAGATGAAGTTCTCCCAAGGTCCGAGCTCAAACTGATGGACGAAAATGCCCTCCCCGGTCACCTCAAAACTCCACCACGCTGCGGATCGACTTGCCCTCGTGCATGAGGTCGAAGGCCGTATTGATCTCTTCGAGCGGCATCTTGTGGGTGATCAAATCATCGATGTTGATCTTTCCATCCATGTACCAGTCGACGATCTTGGGGACGTCCGTGCGCCCTCTCGCTCCGCCGAACGCCGTTCCACGCCAGACGCGGCCGGTCACCAGCTGGAAAGGCCGGGTCGAGATCTCCTCGCCGGACCCCGCCACCCCAATGATGACGCTCTCGCCCCAGCCCTTGTGACAGCATTCGAGCGCCTGGCGCATCACCTCGACATTGCCGATGCATTCGAAGGTGTAGTCCGCCCCACCGCCGGTGAGCTCGACCAAATACGCCACGAGGTCGCCCTCGACTTCCTTCGGGTTCACGAAGTGGGTCATTCCGAACTTTTCGGCAAGCGCGCGCCGCGCCGGATTGATATCCACGCCGACGATCTTGTCGGCGCCGACCATCTTGCAGCCCTGAAGCACGTTGAGCCCGATGCCGCCCAGCCCAAAAACGACGACGTTCGCGCCTGGCTCGACCTTGGCCGTGTTGATGACGGCGCCGATGCCCGTCGTGACGCCGCACCCGATGTAACACACCTTGTCGAACGGAGCGTCTTCGCGAATCTTCGCTAGCGCGATTTCGGGGACGACCGTGTACTGCGCGAATGTGGACGTGCCCATGTAGTGATAAATCGTCTCCTTCCCCAACGAGAACCGACTCGATTCGTCCGGCATCAAGCCGCGTCCCTGCGTCGCGCGAACCGCCTGGCACAGATTGGTCTTGCCCGACAAGCAATACTCACACGCGCGACACTCGGGCACATACAGGGGAATGACGTGATCACCGGTTCTCAGCGATTTCACTTCGGGACCCACCTCGACCACCACGCCGGCGCCCTCGTGACCGAGAACGGACGGGAAAATCCCCTCGGGGTCTGCACCTGACAGCGTATACGCATCGGTGTGGCAAATTCCCGTCGCCTTGATCTCCACGAGGACTTCCCCCGCCCGCGGACCCTCGAGCTGAAGGGTTTCAATCGAAAGAGGCCTCCCGGCTTGGTGGGCTAGAGCAGCGCGAACTTCCATCGTCTTTGTCCGTTCTAAGGGGCTAGGGTTTATCTGAGCACGGCTTCGCGGCTTCGAAGCTGCCCGTCATCTTGCCCATCCACATGCTCATCAGCGCGCGCTTGGGTAGACCGAGCGAGCGGAGCTCGTCTGCAATTGGACCCGCGCCAAGCTCGATGTCGGCGCCACCGAGCTGTATGCCGAGGTCGTCGGCGCTCGACGTGAATTCGGTCTTGTGTAGCTCCCCGTCGATGTAACTGTATGTGCAGAGCGTCTGCTCGGGGAAGCTTCGCGTCCCACCGATCGGCATGCTCACTCGTAGCACGTTGTGCCCGTCCCTGTTCCAGGTGCAAAGCGCGCGTTCTCCGGTCGTGTCTAGCTCGATTTCGTCGACGGTTTTCGGAAAACCCCAGATCGTTCGGCCCGCCTCGCAGCTGAATGACTCGGTGACGGGCAGGTGAATGATGTGGGTCGGGAGCTGTCCACGCATCATATCGAAGGCAGTGCCTGCGTAAGGGATACCGCGCCGCGCGCCGCGCTCACGAACGAAAACCGCGATCGATACTTCGTTGTAGTCACCGAGGTCGTTGTCACGGTAGTCGATGCAGGCGATGCTCAACAATCCGCGCCCGGGCATCACCTCCGCGACCTCGAGCTCGGGCCCGGGCAGCAGTTTCTGAGCGGCGCGGGAGCTAACCAGCCAGGTCGCGCTGGCCGAGCAGGCATCCCGGACGATGCATGGCATCGTGACGGTCCGGCCCTGGATCAGGAAGGTGTGGGGGGGATTGAGTCGAGTCACTGCAGCTTCCATGGCGACGGAGTATAGGGAAGATGGTTACTGCGTCGACCACATTGTTCCGCCCACTTGAAAGATTTGGTTCAGTCTCTCTCAGCAAAGCGCAGCAGGGAAGCCTGATGACATCCTCGACGACTCGCCACCTCTCCTTTCTGGATCGCTACCTCACGCTTTGGATCTTCGTCGCGATGATCTTCGGCGTGACGTTCGGCTCTCTCGTTCCGCAGATCAACGATGCTCTCGATGCGATGAGCGTTGGAACGACATCGATCCCAATCGCGATCGGTCTCATCCTCATGATGTACCCGCCCCTCGCCAAGGTCCGCTACGAAGAGCTCGGCCGGGTCTTTCAGGATCCCAAGGTCCTGACTCTTTCCCTGGTGCAGAACTGGATCATCGGCCCCGTGTTGATGTTCGTGCTGGCGGTCGTGTTCCTCGGAGACCACCCCGAGTACATGGTGGGTTTGATTCTCATCGGACTGGCCCGCTGCATCGCCATGGTCATCGTTTGGAACGACCTGGCACGAGGTGACCGGGAATATTGCGCGGGCCTCGTCGCATTCAATTCGATCTTCCAGATCCTGTTCTTCTCCGTTTACGCATGGTTCTTCGTGACCTGGCTGCCTACACGGCTTGGGCTGCAAGGCGTGGCGGTCAACATCACCATCGGAGAAATCGCAAAAAGCGTTGGAATCTATCTCGGCATCCCTTTCGCGGCGGGCTTCTTGACGCGGTTTGCCCTGATCAAGGCCAAAGGGCGGGGATGGTATGACGAGTCCTTTGCGCCGCGGATTGGACCGATCACACTCATCGCCTTGCTCTTCACGATCGTGGTCATGTTCTCGCTCAAAGGTGACACGATCGTGGAGCTCCCGCTCGACGTGCTTCGGATCGCGTTGCCGCTCCTGATCTACTTCTTGCTGATGTTCTTCATCTCGTTTTGGCTTTCGAAGCGGGTGGGCGCCAGCTACGAAGAGTCGACGACGCTTTCGTTCACGGCTGCCTCGAACAACTTCGAGCTTGCAATTGCCGTGGCGGTCGCAACTTTTGGGATCGATAGCGGTGCAGCCTTTGCCGCCGTCATCGGGCCCTTGGTCGAGGTTCCGGTGCTCATTTCACTGGTCAACGTCGCGCTTCGGTTCCGGACGAAATACTTCGCACCCGATAGCGCACCCGGGTCGAGCGACGTCGTCATCCGTTGAACAGCCCGCTACGCGTGGACGTGCGAAAACAAGTACAGCATCTCGGTGCCGATTTGCCTGCACCTTGCGTCGTAGATCGCGGTTTCCTCCGGTGTACCGTCAGAAATTTTCGGGTCTTCGTATCCGACGAGCACTCGTAGCACCGCTCCATGCACCACGGGACAGGCTTCATCGGCTTGCGAGCAGGTCATGACCGCGATGAAATCACCGTGGGGATTGACGGAATCGTCATACCTCTTCGAGAAACACTCGATCGTCGGCGCGTCGTCGGAGTAGCGAGCACGATAGTGAGGATTGGGCCCGCCCGGATTATCGACGACGAAACCGACGCGTCGCATCGCTTGGACCGCACGGCGATCGAACGCAGTCGCCTCTGTGCCACCGGAATACGTCTTCACACCTGGGATGCCGGACTGCGTGGCAGCTGCCGCCGCCCAAAGCTGCGCCATGTGGCTGCGTCGTGAATTGTGTGTGCAGATGAAGGTCAGCTCGATGAGCCCGCCCTCAGCGATTCGTTCCGCGATGAAGATCGCAACTCTCTCTAACGTTCGCTTGCGATCATCGGGAATCGTATCGAACCGAAGGACGAGATCGTCGATGGTCCGCTGAAGAGGCTCGTGCATCGTGACGGCTCAAAGTAAGACGTACAGCATCGCGGCCACCGTTACGAAGAGCGCGCCGATGGCGACGACCACGGGCCCCCGAATCGCGACGGGAAACAACCCGCGCTCTAGATTCTTGGCAACCCACAGGTAGCGCACAACCGCGTATATCAGCGAGAGGCCGCCAAAACAGATGAACGCGACCCCTGCCAAGAGACCGAGGCGCTCACCGCCCGCAATCCATCGCTCGATCACCACACCTAGACCGACCAACCCGAGCGCCGTCCGCACCCAGGCCAGGAACGTCCTCTCGTTGGCGAGGTGGTCTCTTGCCGTGCTGGCGAGGTTCTCGACGACGTCTCCCATGGTCGTGCAGTCTCGGGTGGTCCGCATCCGATTGCAAGCGCCAGGAGTCGTTGAAACGCGCTGGTCGGGCGCGCAAATCGTTCGCATTGACGTCCGTACCGTTCCTTGTGAATCTCGTAGCGAGCAGTTTGCAAAGGCAGGTCGACGTGAATCGATATTGGGTGTTCATCGTTCTCGTGGCAACCGCCGCGTGGGCCCTACCCGGAACGAATGCGAAGACGAAAGCAGACGAAGCGATCGTGCTTCGCATTGCTTCACTCGCACCGAGCGGATCGTCCTGGATGAAGATCTTGAACGCTTGGGACAAGACGCTCCGAGAGAAGACCAACAACCGCCTGCAGATGCGCTTCTATCCTGGGGGCGCGCAGGGCGACGAGCGGGACTTCGTCCGGAAGATGCGAGTCGGGCAGCTCGACGGCGGGGTCGTTACCGTCACTGGGCTCAGTATGCTCGTCAAGCCAAGCGTGGTGCTCGTGTTGCCGAATCTCCTCAACACCTACGAGAAACTCGATCGGGTCAACACGAGAATGGCCCCTCAGTTCGAAAAAATGTTCGCAGATGAAGGGTACAAGATCCTCGGGTGGGCGGATGCCGGCAAGACCCGCTTGTTCTCGCAGAAACCGATCCAACGCCCATCTGACATCAAATCGATGCGTCCTTGGGTGTGGAAAGACGACCTGATCTTCGTCGAGTTTTACGACGCGATCGGTGCGAGCGCGATTCGTCTCGGTGTTCCAGAAGTCTACCCCGCCCTACAGACCCGGATGGTCGACGTTGCAGCTTGCTCGGCGCTCGCTGCGGTCGCTTTGCAGTGGTATACACGCGTCAAATACATGACGGCCCACAACAGCGCAATCATCGCGGGGGGAACGGTCATGAACAAAGATCGGTTCGACTCTCTACCGCCGGACCTCCAGGCAGCTCTCGCGAGCACGGGTAAGCGCGCGCACGATCTGCTCAACAGGACGATTCGTCGGGACGACGACAAGGCCTACGACATCGTCCTCAAGCGTGGCATCAAGCCGGTTGAAGCCGGCGAGTACCAGGCCGAGTGGGACAAAGCGGCCAAAGAAGTGCATGAGCGGTTGACAGGGCGTGCATACTCGCAGAGCTTGCTCGAGGCGGTGCGACGAGCAGCTGCGCCCTGAGAGCCATGCGTCGTCGAAGTTTGGTGTTGGTGTGTGTAGTCACCCTGTGGCTCGCGTGCGCGCGCGATGCCTACGCACAAACAGAGCAGGATTTTGCGATTTGGGCGGCGCTCTTTTTCACCGCACAGGTCTACGCGGACAGCCCGAGCCCCACCTTCTGGCTCGACGCGCACGCACGCCGTGGTGACGTCGGTACCGTCCACATTCTTCGACCGGGGGCGGGTTTCGCATTCGCGCCCTGGGGGTCCCTTTGGGTCGGATATGCCTGGGTCCCGGAGTGGATCGATCAAACCGGGGAGCGAAGGGACGAACAGCGCATATGGGAACAGCTGATATTGGATTACACGAGCTCGTCTGGGCTTTACTTTCAGTCGCGAAGTCGCTTCGAGCAGCGCTTCCTGAAAGGCGCAAGCGGCACTGCACAGCGTTTTCGTCAATTCATCCGTCTGAACTACCGGCCTAGAAAGGCCGTGCCGGTTGGGATCGCGCTCTGGGACGAGTTGTTTCTCGGCATCGAGGGGGCGACCTGGGCCAAGCAGGGCTTCGACCAGAACCGTGTATTCCTAGGGCTGGCCGTCTACGCGTTTGAGAAGCTCTTCCGCGTCGAGGTCGGGTATCTGAACGTCTATTTGTCGCGCCAGCAGAACGCACTCGCCCACGTGCTTTCGATCAACTTCTTCGTCTCGTTCAAAGGCAGGCAGTACACCCGCTGACCGAGCCGTAAGCACGACAGGGGCTTTTACGCGCTGAACTGGGAGGCCAGCTTGGTCGAGAGCTTGAGGACCAAACCGTAGATGGAGAGCTGCGGGTTGGCGCCGATGCTCGTCGGGAAGAGCGAGCCATCCATCACGTAGAGATTGTCCAGATGATGGAACTTACCCTCGCTGTTGGTGACGCTCCTGGTCTCGTCTTCGCCCATGGCGCTTCCGCCCATCACGTGCGCGCTGCCCACGGTCACCTTGTGCGGGGCGCACTCGAACCCCGCGATGGCAGCCTTGGCTTCCGTCCACGAACGATAATGCTCAGCCTCTTTGTGGGCCGGCCGCACGGTCTTCGCGCCCGTGGCAAACTGCATTTCGACCATCGTGGTCCATGCCCGACGCACGCCATCCAACAGGTACGCGTTGAGCTCGTAGTCGACGATCGGCTCACCGCGGTCGTTGAGCTCGACGGAGCCGCCCTGGCTTCGCTCGTCGAACCCATCGCGCATGAGCGCGATCATGCATTGTGTGTTGATTAGCTTGTCCATGCTGTCGGTCAGCATCTCGCCCCCCGCTCCATAGAAAGCGGCGGCAAAGGCCGGCTGCAACGGCGGCACCTCGAGCTTGAAATTGACGGGCCCGGTGTCGACGGTCTGCCATTGAAAGTGATCGGAGTAGATCGACTGCGGAGCGCCGTAGTACGGGTCGATCGCCTTGTCGTAAATTCCCATCGACAGCGTCGTCGGGTGAAGGAACGTACGCTTGCCGATTCGCCCGTGCGGGTCGGGGACCCTCGAACGAAGAAGAATCGCCGGAGTGTTAATCCCGCCGCCGGCCAATACGGTACGAGCGGCGCGCACTTCGATCGTCTTCCCGGTCGTTCCCCAACCATCCGGTGTGAGCGCCGACGCCTCGACTCCAACAACGGAGTCGCCTTCGACCAACACGCGCTCGACCCGAGCGTGGTGGATGAGCTTGGCCTTGTTGTCCAGCGCCGTTGGGATGGTCGTCACCAGCATCGATTGCTTCGCATCGACCGGACAACCGAGACCGCAATACCCGAGGTTCAAGCAACCCCTCACGTTGCGATGAATCGTGGCCCACGAGTAACCAAGCTTCTCCGAGGCGGCTTTCAGCGTCTCGTTGTTGGGATTCGGAGGCATCGCCCACTTTGCGATGTTGAGCCGGGTTTCCATCTGCTGGAAGTACGGTGCGAGCTCCTCGACCGAGCACCCAGTCACGCCCATGCTGTCGGCCCAGAACTTCAGGGTCTCGGGTGGCGTTCGAAAGCTCGTCGTCCAGTTGACCGTGGTCGAGCCCCCTACCGATCGACCCTGCAGAATCGTCATTGAGCCGCTCTTGTTCGCTCGGCCGGTGCCTTCTTGATAGAGGTCTCGATAGGCAGCCCGCTCCTGCATGTCGAATTGGCTCGAAGTCTTGAGTGGGCCGGCCTCGAGCAACACGACGCTCAGGCCAGCTTTACTCAAGTTCTCGGCGGCCGTGCCCCCACCTGCACCGGTGCCGACGATCACGACATCGGCTTCGAGCTCGAGAGGCGCGGCGAGCTCAGTCGCATTGGTGATGTCCCACCCCCGCTCCTCCGCCTTGCGGTAGGGATCGGTGGTGCTCCCAAACGTGATGCTCGATAGATCCGTCACTGCGCTTCCTCCGCCTTGCCGGCTTCTACTTGAGCGAGGTCGCCTTGGACCTTCGTCGGGGGACCGGGGTACCCGGTGCTCGCAAGATATTCGGGGACGAGATAATAGCTGCTCGCGATCAGTCGGATCAACGCCGCGTAGATCGCATTGAGCAGCTCGATATTGCTGTCGCGAAGGCGACCCAGAGCATCGTCGGCGTCCTGCACGCTAGCCTTCGACCAACTCGACCACTGGCCGGTCATCAGCCCACGCGTCGGCGCGAAGTTGAGTACATCAAACGCCTGCATGACCAAATCGACGACGATCTGCGAGGTGTCGCCGAGCAGGGTGTCGAAGGACTTGACGGTGCGGTCGATCTCGTCGGTGTCGCCGGGGCCTATCTGTCCGGCTATCACGGACGGCGTGAGTGCGGTCAGCAGCTCGACGTCTTCCGGTCTGAGAAAGCGCATCCCGGAGGCCGCGTTGCTCGAAGTGCAACCCGAGAGCCACGCCCCGGTGCTCATGGTGGACAATGCTGCGGCCCCGGCGGCCGAAAGCTTCATGAAGTTCCGTCGGTCGGTATGCATCGAGTGCTGGAGCATACCCCAACCAGGAGGGCCTTAGTCCAGCGCAATCAAAGCGCTTACGAATGCGGGGTGCGGATGAAATACTCGCTGGTCGTCACACTTGTAATCTTCCAGATTGGCAAGAAGGTGGCGACGCTGTGCATCATGATCGCCATGTTCTTCAAGAGCTCGAGTCGGCTGCGGGCTCCGTAAAACCTCATCGGGTCCGTCATATGCTCTGCCGATGGCCATGATTCTTCGACGATTCCCTCGTAGGGAACCGCGTCGGGAGTGAGGACGTCCAGGACGACATTTCGGACATAACGGCTGCGCGGTTGCATAGCCTCCGACATTGGGCCCTGCCGGCGGAACCAGTGACGCATCCATTCGTCTTTGGCGATGCGTTTTGGACGCTCCAGAGGGGTTACTGAGACGATGCCCGGCGACCGTTGGCCGTCGGGCCAATCTCGGGGTGAAGAGTGCTGATTGCCGCCATAGTCGGTATAGAGGTGCTCGGTTACCCGATAACCTGCGAGGTCGAAGCCGGCGTCGAGCAAGATCGACTCCACCCTGCTGGCCGTCCCCATTTGGTCGATCCAAACGCTGACTTCGGCGACGAAGGGATTCGTCAGCTTGGTCGTCGGCGTAGGTGAAGGAACTTTGGCGAAGTCGTCATCGATGTTCATCGTCAGATAGCGCACGCCGGAGTCGAGCAACGCGGGTGCGCAACGATCGAGCAGGGTCGTTCTGCGGGCGGCGCGTTCCATCGGCCGGCAGGGCCAAAGTAAATAGATGAGCTTGTTCATCTCGCTGACTTCATTCGGTCGTGAATGGTGCGCAGCTCCGACATCAAATCCGGAAGCCCTTCTGCAGCGCTGGTTCGCGGCTCGTAGCCGAGATGGGCGCGAGCTTTGTCGATGCGAAAAGAAGCGTCGCGACTCACAGCCAAGACGCCGCGCCGCGTGAGGCCAGGAAAGGGCCCGCCCAGATAGTGAGCCAACTCGCTGACGTATGCGATTGCGTATGCAAACGACCGTGGAATCTGAACTCTGGGCCACGGGTAGCCGAGGGCTTCCACGATCGGGCGATACCAAATCACCGGGTTCGTCGGCTCGCCATCGCTGACGAAGTACGCCTGGCCGCCGACCAAGTCGGGATCGTCCGCGAGCTTCTGGGCCGCTAGAAAGTGCGCGTCGACCACCGAATCGATGTGGACGTTGTCGGTGACGGACGTCCCGTCACCGATTGTGGCTTTGAACCTCCCACTCGCTAAGTGTTCCAAGAAATCTTCGACCACAATGGCTCCCTCCCCTGGACCCCAGACACCCCCTGGCCGAATCGCTGCCGTGCGTAGCCCGCCCGCATCGTCCGCTGCGAGCACCAGCTTCTCCGCCTCGCTCTTCGTCTGAGAGTAGAGGTCTGGTAGGCCCTTCTTGCCGACGTATGGTGCGGTCTCGTCCGCGTCTCGAATCGGACCATCCACCGCAACCACGATCGAGCTAGTGAAAATCAGCTTCTTGACCCCAGCGTCCTTGCACGCGCGAATCGCGCACTCGGTCCCAAGCACGTTGACCGCATAGACATGGCGACGAACCTCGGGGCGCGCGAGGGTCAGGGTATTGATGACGGCCGCGGTGTGGAACACCGTGTCAACGCCCTCGCAAGCCGACCGCACATCGGTGAACCGCCGAACGTCTCCGACGATGCCCTCCACCCGTAAGTCGTCACCACGAAAAGGCGCGAGGTCGAGGGAACGAACCTCACACCCGAGCTCGAGGAGTCGTCTGATCAAGTGCTTGCCGACGTAACCGTTGCCGCCCGTCACCAAGCAGACGGGACCTACTCCATCTCGATCAACAGGAAGTTCCATGGGGCGCTGCAGAACTTGAACCGCCATGCTACGTTGCGCAATCGAGATGAGCCGCCCGAGTCCACTCGTCGTCGAAGATGTGGAGCACGCGCAGTGGGACGATGCGGCGGATTTGGTAGTGGTCGGCCTGGGAGCTGCGGGCGTCTCGGCGGCGATCGAGGCCTGCGACCGAGGCGCGGAGGTCGCCGTGTTGGAGCGCTTCGAAGGCGGGGGCGCGACGGCGATCAGCGGCGGCGTGTTCTATGGCGGTGGAGGAACCCACATCCAAAAGGAAGCGGGCGTCGATGACACGGTCGAGAACATGTACCAGTACCTTTCGATGGAAGTGCAAGACGCCGTTTCGGAAGAGACTCTTCGCGACTTCTGTGAGACCAGCGCGGAGACGGTCCGTTGGCTCACCGATCGCGGCGTGCCGTTCTACGGCAATCTTTGCCCCGTCAAGACTTCGTATCCCACCAACGAGTACCATCTCTACTTCTCAGGCAACGAGACCGTTCCGCCCTACAGCGAGCACGCGGCGCCGGCTCCGCGAGGACATCGCACCGACGGCGGGGCGTTTCCAGGTGCCAATTTCATCGAGCCCCTCCGGCGCACGGCGTTGGCACAGGGAGCTCGGTTCAAGCTTCAAGCTCGCGTCGAACGCTTGATCGTCGACAGGGACGGACAGGTCGTCGGGGCCGAGTACTGCGAGATGCCGTCGCGTCGCTGGCGAGAGCTTCACGCTCGGTTGCATCGACTCGAAACGACCGTCGCCAAGGTGGCACCTGCGTTCGCGGGACGCATTCGAGCAGGTTGTGACGCGATCGAAGCGAAACATTCGGTCGTGCGACGGATCCGTTGTCGGCGAGGGCTGGTATTGTGCGCGGGAGGCTTCGTGTTCAACAAGGAGATGGTCGTGGAGTATGTCCCGGACTTTTCGTCGGGGCTCCCGCTCGGAACCGCAGGAGACGATGGAACGGGGATTCGTCTCGGGCAGAGCGTCGGAGGTAGGGTCGAGAAGATGCATCGCGCTTCGGCATGGCGCTTCCTCTATCCACCCAACGCGTTTGCGGAGGGGATGCTGATCAATGGTAAGGGCGAGCGCTTCGCGAACGAGTTTTGGTACGGCTCCAAGATCGGCGAAGCCATGGTCGAAGCCAACGACGGCATCGCGACCCTGATCATCGACGCGCGGATGAAGAGGCTCGCGCGCGCACAAACCAGACCCGGCAAGCTTCAGTGGTTTCAGCGAGGCGTCGCGTTGATGAATCTCTACTTCAACTGCAAGAAGGCCGGGGACGTCTTGGCGCTTGCGAAGATGCTCGATGTCCCCGCCGAGGCTCTACAGAACACGTTCGACGAGTACAACGCGGCCGCACGAGGCGAGCGGCCTGACCGCTTTGGCAAAGACCCGACGAGCATGGCAGTCATGAGCGACGGGCCTTTCTACGCGATCGACTGCTCGCTTGGCTCGAAACGACACCTATGCGCTGTCATGACCCTGGGCGGCCTCGCCGTTGACGAGAAAACCGGTCAAGTCCGCAGTGAGAACGGTGGCACGGTGCCTCGTCTGTATGCGGCCGGCCGAAGCGCCGTCGGCGTCTGCTCACGCCAATACGTCAGCGGCCTATCACTCGCCGACTGTGTCTACTCCGGGCGCCGTGCGGCTCGACACGCCGCACGCTAAAAGAGGACTGTCCCCTTTTTGTCGAATTCTCTATGCTCATTGTCCCGAGGAGGTGTCGAATGGCAAAATCAAAGGCATTTACCGTGGATCTCGATGTCCTCGAAGAAGGCAACACCACTGGCGCAACCGCGCGGCTCGTGATCGGCGGAGAGGAGTTCGTGGCGAGTGGCACCGCCCGTCGCAATCCCCAAGACCCCGACATGCCCAAAATCGGTGACGAGCTGGCGGTGGCGCGAGCGTTGCTGCTGCTAGCCCGCGAGCTTGGCCAGAAGGTCGATGAGGGCATCGCGGCTTACGAGGGCCACGAGGTTCACGTCAGCATCTAGCGAGCTCGAGCGGGCGTCCCGGCTAATCGGGAAGTGCCCTACCCAGCATCATCCGTTGCATTTGATGGAAGTCTGCGACGGCTTCGAGGTTGTCCGAACGAAACGGATACGGCGCTCCAATCGCACGGGCTGCCACGAGCCCCGACATGAAGGATAAGTCGTGACCGCCCTCGGGGGTGGTGAACGTTCCACAGTAATGGATGTCGTTCTTGCCCTGAAGGAAGCGCATGGCAGACATGATCATCAGATTTCGAAGGCAAAGCGTGTGATTCGCGCGTGGTAGGTCGAACCGCCCGTGCACTTTGTCGATGGGCTTGTCCGAGTTGAAGGTGACCAACATGGGCACGCCGTGTTGATTCAGACCCGGGTATTGCGAGGACAGCACGAAGGTGCACTCGAGCGACCCCTTCCCATCGAGCTCCACGTAGGTGTTGAATTTTGAGGCGATTTCGTCCCGGTGCTCCTCCGGAAAAATGCTGGCGTCCGAGTGCACGACGAACTTCGAAAACGTCGGGTCCACGTCGTCGACGTACTGAGAATTGCCGAGCAGCAACCGCTGCAACCAAGTGGGAGACTCGAGCGCATCCAGCACGGAATGCGCATCGCATGCAAAAACGACCTTGTCCGCTTCGTAGCGGCGCCCCTTGGCATCTTCCAGGACAAAGCGGCCGTTTTCTCGCGCGACTCTGCTGATCTCGTGTTCGGTATGCACACCGGTTGCAAACGCCGTCGTCATTCGCTCGAACACCTGACGCGGGGGGCCGTCCCAAGTGCTCATCCGACAGGGCTTCTCGAGGGGCACGATGCTTTCCAAAATCGGCAGGATGACCGCGGGGATGCGTTTCATCGACGTGGTGATGAAGGTCGCGCTATGAACCGGCACGAAAATCGTGTGCCAGAACTCGTTCGAAATTCCGAAGAGACGCGCAATCCAATAAAGCGGAATGACGTTCATCGGATTGAAATACGAGAAGTAGTAAATCGACTCGTGCCTGTCTTTCGGCAGGAAGAAGTCGCAAAAACGTGAAACGAAGGCGACGAGCTTTCTCCACCGCTTGAACTGCCCAGCAAAGCGCCTGTCGAGCGCCGACTCTCCGTCCTGACGGAAATCCCCGTCGGGGCTCCGAACGAAGTACGAAATCGGAAGCGTGGTTCTACCGAGCCCGAGCTCATCGAGAAGCAGATGGTAGTTGTGGTAGTACATGTCGGGCCAGGCGATGACCAGCAGAGGCGACTCCGCGTACCCGTTCTCAACCGGCCACCGAAACGTCTTTGCATTGCCGCCGAGCGCCGGTGCCTTCTCGAACAACTCGACGTCGTATCCTGCGCGATGAAGAGACCAGGCGGCCCCAACTCCGGCAATGCCACCCCCCACGATTGCAACCTTCAGATTCCCCATCCGGTGTGACCCCTCCTCGGGGAGTCGAAGCGGCGCGACTCATAGCACGCCACCGCGCGGTACACGAACGCGAATGTCCCCCGGTTCTCCGTTGTAAGGATTGAAAGGATCCGTCAAGCTGGCCGGTCCGTGCCAACCGACTGGGAAAACCTGCCGACCGAGGAGCTCCTCGACGTACGCCTATGTGACTTGGGAGTGACCGTCTCCGAGACTTGGCTTGAAGGTTGTTTCGAGCGTTTGAGGGACGAGCTGGCCGATGCCGGGTTGAACCGGTTTCGCTTGCATGCATGGCTCAGTGATGAGTGGTGTTGTCCCGACGGCATTCCAGGAATAGGGGTTCCTTTCTACTTGGCACATCCTCGCCTGATGCGGCTCGAACGTCAGATGATGTTTGAAGTCGAGGGCGGCACTCGGGTCGACTGCATGCGGCTGCTCCGGCACGAAGCGGGGCACGCCCTCCAGCATGCCTACAATCTGCAGCGCCGTAAGCGTTGGCGGCAGGCCTTTGGCCGCGCCTCAGAACCCTATCCCGATTACTACCGCCCAAATCCGTTGAGCAGGGACTTCGTCGAACACCTCGACGGTTGGTACGCGCAGGCACATCCGGTCGAAGACTTCGCGGAAACCTTCGCAGTCTGGCTTGCACCCCGCTCGAACTGGCGGAAGCGCTACGAGCACTCGCCTGCCCTCGAAAAGCTCGAGTACATGAACGAGCTCGCCGCAGATCTCTCGAACAAGAAACCCCAGGTGCGCTCTCGAGCAACACCGTACTCGCTGCCGCGCCTTCGATACACGCTTCGGCGCCACTATGAGCGACGTCAAGACCACTACAGCCCTGGCTTCAGCGACGAGTACGACCGCGACCTTCGGAAGATTTTCGGCGACTCGCCGCGCTATCGGAACAACGAAACCGCAGCTTCCTTCCTCCGCCGCAACCGCCGCCAAATCCGCGAGCAAATTGCGCTTTTTACGGGCGAGTACCAATTCACCGTCGACCAGGTGCTTCGTGATATCATCGGGCGGTGTCGTGAGCTCCGGCTGCGGCTCACAAAGGGGGAACGTCAGACGAAGCTCGACTTCGCCATCATGTTGACGGTGCACACCGTGCACCTGCTGCACCGACGGGACACATGGCATCCACTGTAAGACGGCGGCGAATCATCGTTCTCGTGCACAGTAGCCTCATCCCTCCCGACGACATCAACAATCTCACCCCCGAAGAGATCGCGCCGTTCAAGACCGAGCACGACGTGTGCGAAGGCCTGCGTTCGCTTGGTCATGAAGTCATGGTGGTGGGTCTGAGCGATGAGCTCGCTCCCCTACGAAAAGCGATCGAGGAGCTCAAGCCTCATGTCGTTTTCAATTTGCTCGAGGAGTTCGGCGGGGAAGCAATTTTCGATGCCCACGTCGTGGGCTACCTCGAGCTCCAGAGAACCCCGTACACTGGCTGCAATCCACGCGGGCTCCTCTTGGCCCGCGATAAAGCCCTATCCAAGAAGGTGCTGGCGTATCACCGCATTCGGGTGCCGCGGTTTCGAGTCTTCCCACGTTATCGAAAGATCAAGCGCCCCCCACGGCTCGAATTTCCGCTCATCGTCAAGTCTCTCATCGAAGAGGGGAGCTATGGGATTGCGCAGGCTTCGGTGGTCAACAACGACAAGGCACTCGAAGAGCGGGTCGCGTTCATTCACGATAAGATTCAGACCGACGCCGTGGTCGAGCAGTATGTCGCGGGGCGGGAGCTCTACGCATCGGTGCTCGGAAACCACCGGCTCAACGTGCTCCCCACGTGGGAGATCTTTCTCGACAAACTACCCGACGATGCGGCAAGAATCGCCACCCGAAAGGTCAAGTGGGACTACGACTACCAAGAAAAATACGGGGTTCGCATCGGGCGCGCGAAGGGGCTTTCGGACGAGCTCGAACACCAGATCCAGACGCTATCTCGCCGCATCTGTCGCCGCCTCGGGACCGACGGATGCGTTCGAATCGACTACCGCCTCGATGAGCACGGCAACCTCTATTTCCTCGAGGCCAACCCCAACCCCGACATCGGCGATGGTGAAGAATTCGCCAGCGCAGCCAAGGCGGCCGGCATCGCCTACGCCCAACTCCTGCAGAAAATCGTCAACCTAGGCATTCGCCGCGCCGAATACGGGTAGGTAGGCGATACGGTGGCCTCACTCGGCGTCGGGTACCTCGAACGTGCCGCGGAGATAGACGCGAAAGCAGTCGAGCTCGTCGTTGCTCCAGTAGTCACCATCGAGTGGCATCCGTGTTACGCCAGTGGGGGTGGTCTTCAGCCTGGTGAGGAGATAGCCATCCTCGGTGCAGCTGGTGTCGATGTACGGACCGCCCAGCCCGTTCTGGCCGATTAGCGCCGCAATCTCAGCGTCAACCGATGTGGCTGGGTTCGTTACGTCGAGCTCCATCGTGCTCTGGCCGGTGCCCCTCACGTGACAACTGCCTGCCGTAGGATTCCCCGCACAACCCTCGAGCTTCGGACGAAGAACCTCTTCTTCGAAGTTGGGAATCACGCACAGTGCATTGTCCGACGCGCAGAGCTTCAACGGGGGTCCTCCGCTGCCGCTGTCGCCGCATGCGATGAGCAACGAAAACGCGAACGCAATAGTCACTATTTGAAGCTTGATCGTCCGTCTGTAAAGCATCTCTATACCACCATTGAGAGTAAAAAATTCTTGTTAGGGTCTAATAATGGAGGAAAAGTCGAGCTCCTCCAAAGGAAAAATTCTGTTCGCAGATCCTGGCAGAACAGAGAGAGAGTGCAAGCTTGATTGCCAAAAAAAATCACCCAAAAGGTTTATATTTATCCTGTATGACCTTGGAATACATCTAAATTTTAGTCCTGCAGGGTGTGTTTTCACATGTTAGGCTGTACCTTGTGAGAATGAGTTACAGGTGCATCATCAGCAACCTCAAGGCTGGGGCGTTCGTTCTCTTGATTGGGTCGGCATTGGCGGTGTCCGGCTGCAAAGACGACCCCACGCTCTTCGGCGGCTGCTCCACCCAGAACGTGAATGCTTGCCCGACGTCCGAGGGTTTCGCCAATCCTTACGAGGGCCAGCTCGAGCTGCTGACGTGGACGGAGACTCTGCGCAAAGCCAGCCTTGAGCTCACCGGTCAACTACCGACCGAACAGCAGATTCGGGCCAGTGAAGACCTCGGCCAACTCGGCCTCGAGGCGTCGCTCGCTGAGTTGATGAGGGAGCCCGCGTTCGGCGATCGCATCATCGAGCTCTACAACGATCATTTCCTCACCGACAAATACCTGGGTCGCGAGAACGCGATCGAGCTTCTCGATGAGGAGATTTGGCCAAACCTTCGGTGGTTCGACAGCAGGGGTGAAGACGACGACGGCGTCGCGCTCATCACGAACGACTCGCTCGCGCGTGAACCGCTCGAGCTGATCGCGCACGTGATTCGCAACGAGCGTCCGTTCACCGAGATCCTCACGGCCGACTACGCGATGCTCAACGGCTACTCGGCGCTATCGCTGATCGGTCTACCAGACCTTCCGCTTGGTATTGGTGAGGACCCCGAGCGGTTTCGAGCGATTCAAGTACCCGGCATCCCCCATGCGGGCATTCTCACCTCGCCGATGTTTCTCAACCGGTTCCCGACGAGCGACACGAATATCAACCGACACCGCTCACGGATGACCTACTGGTTCTTCCTCGACATCGACATCAATCGGTTCGGAAGCCGTCCTGTGGACGCAAGCGACGACTTCGGTGAGAACCCGACACTGAACAATCCGGACTGCGCTGTCTGTCACACAACCATGGATCCCATTGCCGGTCTCTACATGAACTGGAACGAGCGCGGCGAGTACAGTGGCCAGGGCGAATGGTTTGGCCCTGACTACATCTTACCCCCGGGCTTCAATGGTGAGGCCCTGCCTGATGGCGAGCGGAAGCGCGCACTGCAATGGCTTGGGAAGCGGCTCGCCGAGAACCCGCGCTTTGCACAGGCGACCGTCAAGACGGTCTTTGAAGGCTTGACGGGCCAAAAGGTGCTCGATCTTTCAGTGGGCTACGTGGTGCCGGATATGGGCGGCATGGGCGGCACGGGTGGCGATATGGGCGCGGGCGGCGCTGGTGGCATGGGCATCGGTGGTGCTGGCGGCATGGGCATCGGCGGCGCCGGTGGCATGGGCGTTGGCGGCGCTGGCGGCATGGGCATCGGTGGCGCCGGCGGCATGGGCGTCGGCGGCGCGGGTGGCGAGATGGGCACGGGCGGCACGATGCCTCCTCCCCCGCCTCCTCCCCCTCTGCCCGAGATCGAGCCCGAGATCGACCCCGACGTCGACCCCGCTCTCGAGCGTGCCTACGACGTGCAGCAGGACATTCTGCGCATCATCCAGCAGCGCTTCATCGAGAGCAACTACAACTTCAAGCTCCTCGTACGCGAGATCGTGCTGAGCCCGTACTTCCGTGCGGCCAATGCCACTCCGTTGACAGCAGATATGGAGATCGAGCTATCGACCTTCGGCACGGCGCGACTTCTCACACCAGAGCATCTCAACCGAAAGATCGAGGCCACGACCGGCATCCGTTGGCGACAGCGACCCGATCGGGCGGATTATCTGCGGGACCAGTACCGCATCTTCTATGGCGGCATCGATTCGGATCTCGTGACCCAGCGTGTCACCGCGCCGAATGGAGTCATGGCAAGCCTTGCGCAGCGCATGGCGTACGAGGTGGCGTGTTCCGCCGTCCCGTATGACTTCTCGAAGGCCTCGAATCAGCGGCTCTTGTTCCCCGGCATCGACCGCAACGTCGCGATCGACAATGGCTCGGACCAGGTGCGCGATGCAGTGCGGCACCTCCATGAACAGCTTCTTGGAGAGAGCTTGGGGGCGAACGACCCCGAGATCGACGCAACGATGGTCGTGCTGACCGAGGCGTACAGCCTCGGCCGGAATGGCTTGTCGACCGGCGCCGTCTCGGAGGAGCTCGCCGACCCCTGCCGCCTCAACAACGACCGAATGACGGGAGACTCGCTCCCGGACAATCGGCGTATCAACCAGGACCCTGACTACACCCTGCGCGCCTGGATGGCGGCGGTGAGTTATCTCCTTTCCGACTACCGATACCTTTACGAGTGAGGGAGGACTAGCTGTGGATCGTCGAGACTTTTTACGCATCGCTAGCTGGGCCGGGCTGACTTGTGTGATGCCCGCAGTGGTCGACCCGCTGCGCGCCACGGCCCAGACGAGCGCCACCGGATATTCCGGCACGTACTGGATCTTCATGCACGCCGGCGGCGGATGGGACCCGACCCACCTATGCGACCCCAAGGGGCGCACCAACGAGAACGAAAACGACCCGATGGGACGCTTCTTGAAGAGCGACATCCGGACGGCGGGCAACATCAACTACGCGCCACTTGGCGACGATATGACGGCGCTCGATGCGTTTTTCCAGAGTCATTACCAACGCCTGATGGTCATCAACGGGATGGACACCGGCACCAACGGTCACGACCAGGGGACTCGCGGAACCTGGAGTGGTCGAACCGCCGAAGGTCATCCGCCGATCGGTGCGTTGATCGCGGCGACCCACGGGCCAAATCTGCCGATGCCGCTGATCGGCTATGGCGGATACCTCGATACACAGGGCGTCACCAACGCGGTGCCGCTCGGCGATGGTGGTCTACTGCACAACCTCGCGCACCCGTCGCGCCCCGATCCCACAGGGTCGGACGACAACTACTTCGGACATCCGGACATCCCATCGGTGGTGCAGCGGGAGCAACAGCTCCGGCTGCTCAGAATTCAGGGTCAGCAACGCTTGCCGCGAATTTGGGCCGGGCAAAACGAGCTGATGCTTGCGCGATTGGGCCAGGATGACCTCAAGCGCGTGTCCGAGGCGCTTCCCGACGAGTTCGCCGATGGCCAGCTTCAGCGCCAGATCCAAGTGGCGCTCGCCGCCTATTCGGCAGGCCTGTCGGTGAGCGTCAGCGTCAGCCGAGGTGGCTTCGACACGCATGGCAACCACGACCAAAATCACTTGCCGAACCTTATCGACTTCGTCAATGCAGCGAATTTCGCGATCCAAGAAGCGGAGCGCATGGGGATCGCCGACAAGGTCGCCGTCGTGATGGGTTCGGACTTCGGCCGTACGCCGGGCTACAATGGCGGTAATGGCAAGGACCACTGGCCAATCAGCAGCATGATAATGATGGGCCCTGGAATCCCCGGGAACCGCGTCATCGGCGGAACAGACGACCGACATGGACCACTGCTTGTCGATCCTACGACGCTCGCGGTGCAGGGGCCGCCGGATACTTCCCAAGGAACCCGCCTCGGCATCGAGCACGTGCATCGCGCGCTGCGAGATTTGGCAGGCGTACCGGACAACTTCAAGGCTGCGTTCCCGCTCGCGGGCGAGGACCTGCCGATCTTCGTTTGATCGGCTGCACGCTGCTACGGAAGCTAGAAGGCGGCGCCGCCACCGATCAGCAGACCCCAGACCTGATTCTTGTCGAACGCGAAGCCCCAAGGGTCGTCGAGATTGATGACGACCCCGACGGAGCCGAACGCATCCTCAGTGCCGAAGCGGAGATAGGGCTCAACGGCAAGCTGAGTTTTCTGTGGCGAAGCGTCCGCCGCACCCTTTGGCAGGATCACCAGGGTGAACCGCGAGCCGACGCGCAACCACTTCACCGCTTGGTAGCCCATCATCCCTCCCATTTGAATGACAGGGTCGTTGCGGTCGTTCGGGTTGCGCGCGTTGGTCTTGATCATCACGCCGGTCGCAAAGTCAGCGCCCCAAAGAAAGCCGCTGGGCTTCCGGCGTTCGAAGGCCATCGGGACGATGACGCTGACCGAGTGCGGATCCCAGAGCCAGTACATCGTGTTTCCGCGCACTGCCGCGGCAAGTCCGTAGGCCGCTGCCGCCGTCACATTGTCTGGCGTGGTGATTTCGTCGGGAAAACGCGCGACGGGTATCGTCACACCGAGGCCGAAACGATAGGAGAACTGGCCCTTGACGCCCTGGTAGTAGAACGCGACCCAGGGATTTCCCGGACGGAACGAGTTGCCAGGTTCGGTGTTTTCGCCGCGATCGAGGTTGACGTAGGCGAAGCCCCACGCCGCGTCGAGAAGCCAATTCTTTGCCAACTGGAGCCGCATCTCGAAGAGCGGGCTGAGTAGTGTCGCTTTGGCTCCGCCCTCGAGGGCATTGCCGCTAAAGAACGCAAGCTCGCCGAGAATCTGGAAGCGCTTGCTATGCGCGTTCGTGCCCTCGTCCAAGCTGTTGGGCTCGTTGGGAAATGCGCGCGCCTCGCCCGGTGACAACCATGCCGCCGCTGCCACCAACACAGCCACAGCTCCCCAACCCCGAAGAAAAGCCATCTTTCAACCCCCAATGAAAAAAGGGCTGTCCCCCTCTTTCTCGTCTCAATATAAGCAGCGGGGATTGTCGTGGACCACTGTTCCGTCAGGAGCGGAACGACGGCTCGCAGCCGTGATCGGACGTTCAGGGATGTACCGCCGCGTACGACGGCCCCGGGTCGGTGAGCCACTCGATGGCGCGCGTGCTGCCCGTTTCGAGGTCGATGATCGAGAGCCGGTTGTTGCTGACGTGCGCGACGAATGCGAAGTCGCCGCCGGAATCGACGGCCGCAGTCAGAGGGAAGGGGCCGCCGGGAAGCACGTCAGGGGGAGAGGGCACGAGGGTTTGGCCGTCGACCGCGATCGTGATCAAGCTCGCTGGAATGGTCGGCGTGAGGGGGCTCGTTGGCGCTAGAATCGAGGACCGACTCGGCACGTACGTGAGGCCGTAGGGAACGCCTCCAAGCATGAAGTTTTGAATCACCGTCGGCATGGTCGGGTCGGACGTATCGACGAGGGTGACATTGAGACTTTGGCTATTGGCAACGACGAGCTCAGCGTTGCCGTCGAGGAATGTCAGGTCGGAGGGATCACTGGCCGTGGCCACCAGGTCGCTCATGGTCCCGGCCACATCCGAGGTCTGAAAGACCCGTATACCATTCTCGCTGGCGATGTTGACCGCACCAAGCGTCCCGTCTGCGCTCAAGACCACCTGCTCTGGGCCCGAGCCGACGGTGACTTCTTCGATCACTTCGCGGGCTGCGATGTCGATGATCGAAAGGCTATCGCCACGCGCATCGGTCGTTCCGTAGTTGGCGGTGTACGCGATGGTACCTTCAGGATTGATCGCGATCCCGAGTGGGACATCCTCGGTGTCGATCGAGACCGCTTCCCCGGACTCGAGATCGACCACCAAAAGCGTGCCGCCAGGCGGCACGGTGGGTGACCCGATGATCATGTTGGTGAGCCCTGTCCCATCGAAGAAGCCAGGACCCACCGAAACGACGGCAGTCCTGCCATCGGGAGTCAGCTCGAGCTCGATCGGACCAGGCTCCCAGTCGGACAAGTCGATCGTGTCGACGATGGCTGCTTCCGCATCGCTCTGTCCGTCAATGAGCTTGTCGTAATCGAGAAGCGTCAAGGACCGATTGAGCCAGTCCGCGGTGACCACGAGGGTCGCCGGCAGGCCTGAACCCCCCGCGCCGCCAGCAGCGGCCGAACCCCCGGCCCCGCCTGATTCGGTCGTACCGCACCCTGCCACGAACAACGCGAGAACGAACGCAGAAGATACCCAAACCCCGCTTGCGGCAAGCACCCGAGAAACATCGCGCAACATCATCGCGCGAGTATAGGCTATTTCCGATCGCGGCGTTTCTTCGGCTTGACGAACTTGAGGGTCATTCGATCGCTTTCGCCGATCGCAACGTATTTTGCCCGGTCATTGTCCCCGAGTCGCAACGTGGGAGGGAGCGTCCAGACACCGAGCGGATGGTCGGCCGTGTCGAGGGGGTTTGCGTTTACTTCGGAGGACCCCACGAAACGAAAACCCGCACCCTTTGCAAGCCGCTTGACCTCCGTTTCGGTCACGTAGCCGCTCTCGATCATTCTTTCGACGGTGGTCCCCGGCTTCGCGCGGTGTTCCACGACGCCAAGCACCCCACCCGGCTTCAGCGCCTCGAACATCGCTTCGAACATCTGCGGCGCGTAATTGCCCTTCATCCAGTTGTGGACGTTTCGAAAGGTGAGCACCATGTCCGCCGTGCCGCTAGGCGCCATCTCAGTCCGCTCGGGGATCGACAGCTCGGTCACGACCACTCGGTCGTAGAGGTCGGGGCGAGCAGCGAGCTTCTTTTCGAGCTCACGCTGCATCTTCTTTCGCCATTCTGGCGTTCGCTTTGCCGTCAGTGCGAAGCCGGCGGCATAGTATTTGCCGTCCCGTCTGAGGAACGGGGCGAGAATCTCGGTGTACCACCCTCTGCTCGGCCAGACCTCCACGACCGTCATCGACGGCTCGAGGGCGAAGAAGGCGAGGGTCTCAGCGGGATGCCGATACCGATTTCGGTCCGCGTTGCCGGGGTCTCGATGGGAACCGGTCGTCCAGCGCTCGAGCTCCGCCGATGAATCGGCAACCACGCCAACGCCGAATCCGAGCGTCGAAGCCAGCAGAGCAAGACCGATCCAGACTGATTGTCGAATCACCACAGAGACCCTAGACGCTACCACATGATCGAGTCGTCGCCGGGATGGCGGAAGACGAGTACAATAGCGGCAAAGGGACAGCCTGATGGAACCGAGCTCCCAAACGACACCGGACGAGATTCGAAAGCGCATCCGAAGTGAGCACTACCGGATCGCAGAGCAGCTCTCCCGCGTAGAGGCCCTCACCGATGAAGCGAGTAGAGGAGATCCATCGACGATCGTCGCGTTGCGGCAGCAGCTTCAGACGTTGGGTAAGACGTTGCACGACCACCTGCACTACGAAGAGTACAGCCTTTCGTCTCTGACTCAGCACGGGAAAGCCGCAGATGAAGCCGCCGAGATGATGCGCCGGGAGCACCAGGCACAGCGAGAATTGCTCGACGGCGTCATCCGAGATCTCGATGAGACTGCGGTCGGGGAGAAGCTGGTCGTTGGTGTGCGCGAGTTGGCGCGGGCGATTCGTGACGACATGGAGCACGAGGAACGCGAGCTGCTGAGCAAGCCTCAACCCGCGGAGGAATCGGGCGAATGAAGATCATGTACAACGAATCGACCTGCAACCGCTACGGCGTCTGCGTCGAAGAAGCTCCGGAAGTCTTCTCCTTTGCCGAAGACGGAAGCCTCGTGGTCGCCACTTACCAACCTCTCGAAGAGCTCCAAGACAAAGTGCGCGACGCCTGCATGATGTGCCCCACCCAATCCCTCGAAGTAGAAGAAGAGTAGGGGGCTGCGCGCCACGCTATGACCCGGACCGCCTTCGGCGGACAGTTGGTCCCACCCCACCGCCCCCGCACTATCACCTAAGTTGAGTGAGTAGCTTGGTCGTGAGCATCCGAGACGTGGCGATGATGGGGGTCATCGTATGGCTCGATGCACTGGTTGGAAAACCCGAGGAATCGAAGACGTAGATGTCTCGGGCGCCGTAGACCTTGCCGTCGGGATCGGCTCCACCGTCGCGTTCCGATGGAGCCATTCGCACGGTGCCTTGTTGGTGTGCGCTGATCAGCGGAGCTGACGCCGGGGCAAACGTGATCTCGTGCGCCTTCGTCGCGTCGCCGGTGGAGCGGATGACGACTGGCCGCGCGGTCGGGACGACGACGCGGGTCGCGCCTGCCTCGAGATAGATGCGCGCTGTGTTGTAAACGGCCTCGCGAAGCCGCTCTTGGTGGTCCGGGCGTTGCGCATATCGAATGATCAGCCTACCGCCCTTTTCTACCTCCACTTGCCCGGACGGCTGATCGGGGGCCAGGAGGAGTGATGCTGCCATGCGGTTGTACTGCGCCATGTCCTGCATGCCTTCGGCCCCCGAAAACGGAAGCAAGGTCGACACGATTCCCGGGGTCCCCATGATCCCCTCGATCCGATAGCCCCACAACCCGAGCTCCTCGTTGTCTTCCTGCTCGAACTCGGTCACGGCGTAGGACTGCGGCACGAGCTCGAACGCGTCGATTTCCTCTTCGAAGAAACCGATGACGGGCAACTGGGGCTGAAGCATGAGATTTCGGCCTACGTGCAGGTTGCCGATCCCGGAGCGCAAGAGAAGCTGTGCCGATGCGATCGCGTTGGCTGCCACGATCACGACTTTGGCCCGAACAGTAAGCTCCCCCTGCTCGTGATAGCCGGGCGGATCGAGGGTGCGCACGCGAAGCTCTTTGAGCTCTTTACCGGGGTGGCGAATCTCGACGGCCCGAGCTCGCGTGAACACACGAACCCCTGCGGCGATCGCCTTCGGCAGCGCCACCATCCTCGGGTTGCGTTTGGCGTGCACCGGACAACCGATCAGACAAGTGCCAAGCCCCTGACAGCCAACGCGGTTGTGCATCATGACTTCACCGCGATAGCCAAGGGCCTCGGCACCGATTCGCAGCTTGTTGTTGGCGCTATTGACTAGGCTCTCCGGGATGCGACTCGCAGAGAGATCGTCGAGGGCAGCTTCTTGAAACGAACCAAAACGGCTCGGCGCGAAATCCTCGAGCCCATACTTATCAGCCCAATGTGCCAACACCGGATCGGCAGTCGGCACGACGTCGCACGCGTTGATCACACCGCCGCCTCCGAGCACCCGCCCTTGGAGCACGCTTACGGAAAGATCGGACGTCGCTCGACCTCCGCGGTCCATGTAGAGCTGATCGTACATGTCGCGATCGCGTTGGTTGCGCTCGGCACCGACTAAGTCCCGGCCCTCCTCGAGCACGACGACTTCACGACCGGCCTCGGCCAATAGACGGGCGGCGGTGGCTCCACCGCAACCCGATCCGACGATGCAGATCTCGGTAGTGACGGCATCCGGGATCAAGTCTTTCGACAGATCGGTGATGGCCATGCTCATTGCCTCACGCTCCGACCGCGGCGCAGGGATGGCCCCGGATACCCGATGAAAGGCCAGACCGCTTCGTGATCGAAGAAGACCAGGTTGAAGAATTTTCGCATGGCCACGCTGACCTGGCGCCTGAGGAGACTCTCGCTGGTGGCCCAACCGTTCCAGTGCACCAGGCGCGCTTCGCGATCGAGTCGTGAGAAGGTAGACACTTGCCGATCGAAGACGAGGGGCCCGAACTCGATCAACACCAGCGCCTTTCTGAGATCCTTCACGTTGTGTTGGGGCTCGCCCGTCAAGAACTCGTCGAAGGCGCGCGGAAGATCCATCGACTCGGCGTCGATCGGGATCGCATCGGTACGCGGGAACATGATTTCGACGAGGCTCTTCAGGGTCTGATATTCGTGGGCGTCGAGAAGCTGCAGGCCCTCCACCTCGGGCGCGCGCCCCCGCAAGAGTAGCAGACCTCCGCCGCCGGCCCCTAGCAACGCACCGCCTGCAACCAAGCCGGCCTTCAGGAACCTTCGCCGTGAGAGAAAACCGAAGAGCCCTTCGCGCGCATCTTGTTCGCCCTCGGGGACGGCCATGTTTAGTCTTCTTGCACACTCCCATGCTATAGAAAACCCATGGGCGGTAGCAGCGACGAAATGGCTGCATTTCGACGACTGCAAACCCAGCTCGCCGAACGCTGGGAGCTGATCAACAGCAAAGGTCCCGAAGCCCGCGACATCGTCGTCGTTCCATCCCTGTCGCTCGACGGGATCGACTCGGTCTCGATCGATGGCGTGCTGCACTACGAGGAGCGGATGCTGTTCGTGTTGAATCTCTTGCGGCGGCCGCGCGCAAGGGTGGTCTACGTGAGCTCGGCACCGATCCACCCAGCCGCCGTCGACTACATGCTGTCACTGATCAGCGGAATCCCCAACGAGCACATGCGCCGACGATTGACGATGATCTCTCTATACGACAACTCCTTAGTTCCATTGTCTCAGAAAATCCTGCGACGACCTCGTGTCCTCGAGCGGATTCGGCAGTGCGTTGGGCCGGAACAGGCGATGATGACTTGCTTTACCGTGTCCGAAGCGGAACGCAGCCTCGCGACGGCGTTGGGCATTCCGCTCTACGGCGTCGATCCAGACCTCCTGTGGCTCGGGACAAAGAGCGGTTCGCGCACGGTATTCCGCGAAGCCGGGATTCAGTTACTGGCGGGGGCCGAGGATCTCCGAAGCGAGGGAGAGGTCGTCGAGGCCGTGGATGGGCTCTGGTCCGACGATCCCGGGCTCGAGCGCGTCGTGGTGAAACACAACACCGGGTTCAGCGGCCAGGGCAACGCCGTCCTCGACCTCCACGACCTCGCGCACGTATCTCCACGGAGCGGCACGAGCCGCGAAGGACGAGAGCAAGCGTTGGCAGATGCCGTGCGCCACATGCGCTTCGTCGACAAAGCTCAAACCTGGGAGACGTTTGTGGAGAAGCTCGAGCGGGAAGGCGGTGTCGTCGAAGCATTCATGGACGCGCCGGACAAACGAGCCCCGAGCTGCCAATTGCGAATCTCGCCCTCGGGGGGTGTCGACCTCCTTTCGACTCATGACCAACTCGTCGAGGGCCGGGACGGCCAAGTCTATGCGGGCTGCCGATTCCCAGCCGACGCTGCCTATCGATTGGCGATCCAGCAAGATGCCCAGCGGGTCGCCCAAGTCCTTCAAGACAAGGGGGCGGTCGCACGCCTTGCAGTCGACTTTCTGTGCAGACAAGCGGACGACGGCACCTGGCAGCACTATGCCATCGAAACGAACCTCCGGATGGGTGGCACGACGCACCCGATGATGCTTTTGCGGATGATGACCGATGGAAGATATGACCCTGATACCGGGCTCTATCTCACCCCGCGAAACGAGCCTCAGTTCTACGTGGCGACCGACTCGATGCGATCGGACCGGTATCGGGGCCTTCTCGTCGAAGATCTCCTCGACATTGCTGCGGTGAACGGATTGCACTATCAGGCGTGGTCCGAGTCAGGCGTGCTGTTTCACTTCACCGGGGCCCTGAGCGAGTTCGGAAAGTTCGGCATCACGGCCGTCGGCAAGAGCCCGGCCGAGGCAGACCATTGGTTCAACGAGACCAGACAGGTCCTGGACCGCGAGACGGAGAAACGAAGTTGTTCATAGACGAGGTAAAGCACGGCGTGTTGAGAGTCTCGGCAACCGAGGATTGCCCGAGGCCGTACATCGGGGTCTGCGGCTCGATGCATGGAAATGAGCCCTGCGGTGACGACGCGGTCGAGCGCATCGCCGGAGAGCTTCAGGACGGCTCGCTTCGACCTGGCGACGGGACGCTGTTCTTGATTCGTGGGAACCCGGAGGCACTATCGCAGGGCCGCCGACACACGCCCGAAGGCGACGATCTCAATCGACTGTGGGACTTTTCATTCACCGAATCGCTCCGCCAAGAAGCCTGGGGGTACGAGCATCACCGTGTGATCGAACTGAAACAAGT
>JAOTVB010000031.1 GCA_029863605.1 Myxococcales bacterium
AAGGGCGAGTCAACCCGCTCACGAGAGCCAACTACCTCGCATCGCCGCCCCTGGTCGTGGCGTACGCGTTGGCGGGGACGATGGACATCGATTTCGAAGCCGACCCCATCGGCCAAGGTGCCGACGAAAAGGACGTGTTTCTTCGGGATATCTGGCCCTCCCACGACGAGATCATCCACACGCTTCGCTCGTCCGTGAAGAAGGAACAGTTTCTCGAGCGGTACGCCGTCGTTCTCGATGGCCCCCCCGAGTGGCAGGCCGTCACGTTCGAGCAGGCCGACCAATACCGTTGGGACCCGGAGTCCACCTATGTCCGGTTGCCGCCCTTTTTCGAAGGCGTCGAACCCGGCGACCCCACCCCACCGACGGATATCGAGGGTGCGCGGGTGCTTTGCCTTCTCGGGGATTCGGTGACCACCGACCACATTTCGCCAGCGGGCTCCATTGCGCTCGATAGCCCCGCAGCGCGCTACCTCCAGGACCATCATGTTTCGCCGCGCGATTTCAACAGTTACGGCAGCCGCCGGGGCAACCATGAAGTCATGATGCGCGGTACATTCGCGAACATCCGACTGCGGAACCTGTTGGCGCCGGGGACCGAAGGCGGGGTCACGCGTTACCTTCCCGACGACGCGCAGCTGAGCATCTACGACGCGGCCATGCGATACCAAGCTGACGGGACGCCCCTGGTCGTCATTGCGGGCAAGGAGTACGGCACCGGATCGTCGAGAGATTGGGCCGCCAAGGGCACGTTGCTCCTTGGGGTGCGCGCTGTGATCGCCGAGAGTTACGAGCGCATCCATCGCTCCAACCTGATCGGGATGGGCGTGCTTCCACTCGAGTTCCATCGCGGCGACGCGCGTGCAAGCCTCGGACTGACCGGCGAGGAGACATTCACCATCTCCGGGATCTCGGAGGGCTTGAGTCCGGGCAAGACGCTTTCGATCGCAACCAACACCGGCAAGTCGTTCGAGGTCAAGGCCCGCCTCGATACGCCCCAAGAGGTCGAATACTATCTGCACGGGGGCATCCTCCAGTACGTCTTGCGGCAGCTCGCTGCCCGGGAGAAAGCCTCTGCGTAGCCCTGGACGATATGCACGGAGGACCCGATGTCCCTCGTCTTCGTGATCTCACCACCGCGTGCCGGCTCGACTCTGCTTCAAAGAATGATGGGGGCGCACGCCGAGATCTTCACACATCCCGAACCGCACTTGATCACCCCAATTGCTCATCTCGGAGTGTACGGGAACGTCGACAAAGCGCCGTACGACCACATCAATGCCGCTAAGGCAATGCATGCCTTCATCGATGACCTGCCACGCGGCGAGCAAGACTACCTCGATGCCCTGCGTGCGTACGCAGATACGCTCTATGGCCGGATGCTCTCGACTGGTGACGCCAGCTACTTCCTCGACAAAACGCCGGCGAACGCCTTGGTTTTGCCGTTTCTTCAGCGGCTCTACCCCGACGCCAAATACGTCGTGCTGACCCGGCATCCGCTGGCGGTGTTCAGCTCCTACGCCAATAGCTTTTTCGACGGTGATTGGGAGGCGGCGCACGAGTTCAATCCGATCCTCGAGCGTTACGTGCCGGCCATGGGGACTTTTCTTCGGGACCGGCCGGTGCCTTTGCTGCATGTCGTCTACGAGGACCTGGTGCAACGCCCCGAGTCCGAGCTCGAGCGGGTGTTCGCTTTCCTGGGTCTTGAAAATGATCCCGATGCAGTCGAGTACGGAAGGTCGGGTCCGGTCAAGAAGGGGATGGGCGACCCGATGACCGTCGATCGAGCGGGTCGACCCGTGACCGAGTCGGTCGACAAATGGGTGGCCGAGCTCGGGGTCGATTCGGAGAAGCGGTCCTTGGCAGAACGGATGCTCGGCCAGATCGACGCGGGAGACCTCGCGGCTTGGCAGTGGCCCGTCGAGGCCATTTGGGCACCGCTCGAGGCTGGCGGAGGCACGCCACCTCCGAAACGGAAACGCAATGCGTACACGTTTCAGCGACAAGTCATGTTGGCGCTCAAGAAAGACATTCATCGGCGCCCTCACGGAAAGATCGTGAAGCGCCTCAAGTATTACTGCGACGTGTTACTCCGGGAGTAGGTCGCGAAAATTAACTGCGTGCTCGCTACGCTCGCACTTCATCGTGAGCGCATTCTAGCAATGACTACTTGAGATTCGGTCGCGCGGCCTATCGGCTCGCCGTCGAAATCGCCTTCGTGGCTTTCGATCGCAAAGCCATTGTAGTGGAGCAGCGCCTCGAGCTCGGCCGGAAAGAATTGACGCTGGGTAAGTGGGGTGCAAAACGATCGTTTGGGATCGGTGGGGTGCTCGAAGTCCATCATCACCGTCTCGATCTGGGACGCCGCGTCATAGCTGAAGTACTCGCTGTATCGATAGCGGATGCCATCACGGGGATGAGGGACGCTGCCCCCTCGGTACCGCTTCGAAGGGTCCCGCGCCAAACTCTCGGGGTCGGGGAGCAAGACGTCGAAAGCGAATCGACCACCGCGCCGCAAGTGATGGCGCACCGTTCGAAATCCCCGCTCGATGTCGCTTCGAGTGTAAAGATGGTTCCAGACGTTGAACGGCGCCACTACTAGAGGAAAGCGGCGGCGAAGCCTGAGCTTGCGCAGATCGCCCTGCCGAAGCTCGATCCGATCGCGGGCGGTGTGCGGTAGTCGCTGCACACGTTCCTCGGCTCGTTCGAGCATGGACGCCATCGGTTCGACGCCGACGATCTCGATGCCCCTTCTTGCGATCGACAAAGCGACGCGTCCCGTACCGACGCCGAGCTCGAGAACGGGACCGCCGGACTCGATCGCGAGGTCGGTGTAGAACCGAACGTCCTGGCGTCGACGTCGATAGGCCTGGTCATAGTACCGACCATCGGAATAGTGCGCCGCGCTTCCGACCGAGCGGCGTCGACGATGCTTAGAATCAGCCACGGCCGTCACAAAGGTGAGCGGCGAGCTCCGCAAAGCCCCGCCCGCGGTCGGAGTCGGTGACGTAACGCGGGGGCGTGGGAAGTCGGTGAAGGTGTTCGCGCACGTTGGCAACGCCGACACTCACGGGGAAGCGTGTGAAAGCAGCGGAGTCGTTTCCGCTGTCTCCGACGAACACCCATCGGTGGAGCTCCTGGTCGAGATCGACGTTCAACACCTCTCGAAGAGCCCTTTCGACACCGCGAGCCTTGTCCCAGTCGCCGGGGGTGGCATGCGCGTGCACCGTCGATACCGCGCTCCGCGCCCCGTGGCTTTCGATGAGCGCGACCAACGCGTCGATTTCAGCCGGCGGAAGGCTCACTTCTTCCCCCACGTCGAAGGCCAAGTCACAGCGTCGGGCGCCACGGTCGTTGGCGAGTCGAACGTGAGGCATCTTCGAGGCGACATCCCGGCGGATCTCCTGGAGCAGACGGTCGTGGGCGGCGCGTTTGTACGGTTCCGCAAAGTACCCTTCGCGAGCGTGGACTCCGTCCATCCAAGCCCAACCGGCACCGTTCTCACCAACCGCGATCCGGACCGGCCACATCCGTGCGATCACGTCGGTCCACCCGAGTGGACGGCCGGTGACGGCGACGAGGTCTACGCCGAGGGCGCGGAGTCGATGCATGGCGACGAAGGCCTCGGCCTCGAGCACGCCTTGGTTCGTCACCGTATCGTCGATATCGAAGATCAGTCCGCGCAGCGCGGTCGGATCCAGCTCTTTGTAGTGTCTCATCACCCGCGCCTTTCTCATATCATACGCCCTGGACTTGCAGAGCCCTTCGGGGGGGCGTACCGTAGACGGAGGAGGGAAACCGTGCCCAATCTTGGATTCGGCGAGCTAGTCATTGTCCTGCTGATCGTGATGCTGATCTTCGGCGCCGGGCGCCTACCTCAGATCGGCGAAGGCCTCGGCAAGGCAATTCGGAACCTGAAGCGCGGCCTCAACACCGACGACGACATCGACATCACCCCGACCGAGAAGCAGGTTCCCGACAAAGCCGCGTCCCGGGTCGAGGACGCAGAAGTCGTCGACCCCAAAGTCGAAACCAAGCCGTAACAGCTAGACGGCCTGCGGCCAGACTTGCTATCACCTAGGCTTCCGTGGGTTTAGACCGTGCTTCTCGAAGCTCGAGTATCGACCGGCAGCTGAGTCGTAGCGGGGACGCCAACCCAGAGGCTATCGCGGCTTCCTTGAGCTCGCCAGGTCGGAGCAACGGCACGAGGAGCAGTGCGGTGTCGAGTGGGCAATCGGGATTGCGGACGATCGCATTTCGGGGACGGTAGCGCACCACCCATCGTCGATGCCGATAGACGGCCTGAAGCACGCCAGGCTCGTTCGGACGCATCGCGCAGATGCGCACCACGTCCTCTTCGGTGAGCGACGGGTTGTCGAGCAAGATGCGGACCACGTCTGGATGCGGATCACGGACCACGCGCTGAATCAGTCCTCGGTCGTGCGTCCGTGCGAGCGACTTCCGTTCGCCGAGGGTGAGCGGACGGCCTCGGCCGAAGTCGGGGATGCGCCTCTTCGTGTCGCCAGCTTCGTCGGCTTCGGGCGAGACCAAGAAGTCGGCGAGGTGGTGGAGCTCGGCGTTCCTGGCTTCCGCTCCGAGCTCGGCGCGACGTTCAGTGAGGCGCGGCTCGAAGAGTGCCCACCCAAGTGCCAGGAACACCACCTGGGCGTCCCCGCCTCCGAGTGCCGCGACGCGATAGGCGCCAGCCACGAGCGCAAGCGCTTGTTCGACCGAGAGGGTCTCCAGCTGCTCGCAGATCAGCGCGGCACGCATGTCGATCTCGTCGATCCGCGCCAAACGCCTGAACAGGTCAGCGAATCCCGTTTCCTGCTGCACGACCCGGGCCCCACCTTCAGCCTAGTGAGGTTCGCTCGAAGCGCCACCTTGACGCAATGCGTCGCAGCGCTAGCCTCGATAGGCGATGGAGCACGTTGAGCAGGTCCGCGTGATCAAGCGGTACGCTAACCGCAAATTGTACGACACGCGTGATAGTCGCTATGTCACGCTCGACCATATTGCGGAGCTCGTGCGCAATGGCGAAGACGTCAAAGTCCTCGATAATCGCTCGAAGCGAGACCTCACCAAAGTCACCCTCGCGCAGATCATCTACGAAGAGCAAAAGAGCGGGAATGCGACGGCTTGGTCGGTGCGCAGCCTACGGGACTTCATTCAGGAGGGTCGCGAGCGGCTTTTTTCGACCCTGAAGGAAGGGCCAGTCGGCAAGCTCGTCGGGCGCGCCGAGGAGCTCGGCGCCGAGGTACGGGAGGCCGCGGACGATCGGGTTCGAGCTCTTCTCGAAGGGGCGGCGGCCCACATCAAGCAACTTCAAGCGGAAGTGACCCGGCTCCAGGCGAGAATCGAGGAATTGGAGGTCAAAGTGCGGCAAGCTGCCGATAGGAGCCAGCGAAAACAGGACTCCGCCGAACCTCCGGAATAATTTCAGCCGCGAGGAGTTGTCAGCACTAGGCATGCCGAGAAGCGCCAAGCAAATCGCACACGAGCGTCGACTGTTCGAAGCCGATGCGGGGCCTTATCTAGACGCCCTCTACGCGACAGCGCTTCGACTCACCCGATCGCAGGCGGACGCCGAGGATTTGGTTCAAGACACCCTGGTTCGTGCCTATCGCTTCTACGACCGGTTCGAGGCGGGAACCAATTTCAAGGCGTGGCTCTTGAGAATCCAGATGAACACCTTCGTCAATCGGTATCGACGTAATGCTCGCGAGCGTCGGGTGTTCGATGGTCCGATGGCGACCCCGGTCGGGGAGGGTGTCATGAGTCGTGCCAGCATGCGTGGTCTCACCGATCCCGTAGGCGATGCACAACGCAAGCTGATCGGACGCGAAATCGCGCGCGCGTTCGACGAGCTGTCAGAGGATGCGCGCGCGATGGTTCTCCTGGCTGATGTCGAAGAGCTTTCCTACAAAGAAATCGCAGAAACCGTTGGGTGCCCGATCGGTACCGTGATGTCGCGTCTTCACCGCGCGCGCAAGCAGCTTCAACTCTCGTTGCAGGCCCAGGCTGTCCAGCTCGGGATCATCGACGAAGACGACGGAGGCGAGCCCGCAGAGCCGGTTTCGCTCGAAGCGTTTCGAACGCGAAAGGCGGTGAAGTCATGAGTTGTAAGCTCGTGCGCCGTCATCTCGGGGCGTTGGTCGATCGAGAGCTCGATCCAGCGACACAGGTCGAGTTCGAGCGGCACTTGGAGACGTGTGTCGGCTGTCAAGAGCATTTGGCCTTCGAAGCGTCGTTCCGAGAGCAGACGCGTGAAGCGATGAGTGGCGTCAAGGCACCGGAGCACCTTTGGGAGCGCGCGCTCAATCGGCTCGACGAGATCGACGCGGCGCGCGAGGACAGGACGTCACTCGTGCAAGCGCGTCCGATGCAATGGCGTCAGGCATGGCCGATCGCTGCCGCTGCCGTTGCGCTCTTGGTGCTCGGCGGAGTCGTGGGTTTGCCGCAAAGCGCGACCTATCAACGCGCGAGTATGCTGCAAGACGTCGTGAACCTTCACTCCCAAGGCCTACCCTCCGACGTGCCGACCGAGCAGCCTCAGGAGGTTGCACGCTACTTCCGCGGCAAAACCCCCTTCCCGGTGAGGCCCGCCGAGTTCGGGGAACAGGGCATGAAGCTCGTCGGGGCTCGCTACATCAAGATCGGCGCGAAGCCGGCGGCTGCGCTCTACTACGTTCACGGTGGCCGGCGGGTCACTCTACTGGTGTTCCAAGACGCCCGACTCGTCGATTCTGCTCAGCGCACCCACGTGGGTGGGCGTGAGCTCTACTATCACAATGTGGGAGGCCACGTGGTCACCATCCGCCAGCAGGGCGGCTTGAACTATGCGTTTTTCGGCGACCTCGAGCGGCCAACGTTATTCCAGCTCGCCGCCAACGCGCGCGTCGCCCCTTGAGGTGGCCTGGCGCAAGCGATTTAGCCGGTGCAGCCCGTTTGACAGGGTAACCCCTGGGCATCTATTCTTTTTTTGACACTAGCGGAACTTTGCAAGGTCAGGGGGAATGAGTTGCAACGCGTTCTGGTGATCGATAGCGAGCGTCAATTTGCCACGGCTCTCCAAGCCCACCTGGGCCGCTACCAAGTCGAAGTGGAGCTGGCGGAGGACGGAAAAACCGGCATAGAAGCCGCCAAGAGCAACGCTCCGGACCTCATCGTGCTGGCGATCGAGCTCAGCGACGACAACGGGTTTTTGGTCGGTCGCAAGCTGAAGCGCAGCAAGAAGCTCGGGCATGTCCCGATCATCATTCTGTCAAACGACGAGAACGCTGATAACCTGTTCGAACAACACAAGAAGACCAAGTCCAAGGCTGAGCATTATGTCCGCCGTCCCGCCAGCGTCGAGGACGTCGCGGCGCGGATGCTGGATCTAATCGCACTCAAGCCACTTCCGGCGACGGAGATCGAAATCGAAGGGGAAGCCGAAATGTCCGACGAGAACGAAAGCGATGTGCCAACGAAAGTCGGGGAGCCCCCCGAGATCGACGATGAAATCGACGCGTTCGCCGAAAACGCTTTCGATGCTCTGATGATGGGCGGCAGTGGTGCGAAGGCCGCTGTCGAGCCCGATGAACCCGGCACGGGCGAATACGAAGACGTCGAGCTCGATGACGTGATCATGGTTTCTGACGCACCGCCGGCGGAGGGGGCTTCGTCAAGCTCTGCGCCGCCGTCGGCGCCGCCGGAATCTTTGCGGCCTGAGCCCGAAGATTCGGGCAGTGGCACCGCAGCAGCCGCCCGCTTGCGGTCGGAGATTTCCGAGCTGAAGGCAAAGCTCGCCGAGTCTTCTGGCGGTGTGTCGAGCCGCCAGTTTTTGGATCTTCGCGAGACCCTCAACTCGAAAGACAAGGAGATCCTCGAGCTGCGCGACCAGTTGGGGGTGCGCGACAAGGAGATCCTCGAGCTGAGGGATCAGTCGATCGCCCTCGAACGCGCCAGCGCGGACTTTGGCGAGAAGATTGCGGGGCTCGAGCGCTCGTTTTCGAAGGCGCAGGAGGCGATTGCCAGCCTCACGGAAGACAAGGAAGCCGCGAACAAGCGCTTCGAAGATGTAAAGGCTCGGTTTGAGCGCGAGCACGGGAAAGTCCAGGGCCTCGAGGAGTCGCTGGCGCAAGAGCGTGAGGGGCGCGCCGCCGACGTGGCTGCCCTGCAGAGCACGCGCGATGCCGAGCTCGCAAAGACACTCCTTGCACACGACGAGGCGCTGACGCTCGTCAAGGCCGAGGCGGCTGCAGCGATTGCCAAGGCCCAAGAGGACAGTGAAGCGGCGCTTCAAGCCGCGGCCAACGAAAAGGAGACCGCGGTTGCCACGCTCCGAGCCGAGCTTTCAGACGAACGCTCGGCGGCGCTGGCGCAGGCCTCTGCGGAGGCGGAGGCGGCCCAGCAGGCATCCCTCGCGGCGCTCCGAGAGGAGCTCGAGACCGGGGTAGCAGCGCAGGTCGCCGAGATCGAAGCCGCCTGGAAACGGACGCTAGCAGAACGCGAAGCAGCGCTCGAAGGCGAAAGGCACCTTGAGCTCGAAACTCTTGGGAGCGAGCACTCGAAACAACTCGCGACGCTCGGTCGTAAGCTCGCCGATACCGAGACCGAGCTCTCTGGGGCCAGGGAGCGTGAGCAGCTCAACGCCGAGCGCAACGCGGAGCTCGAATCGAAGCTCAGCGAGGCCGAAGGGATGCTGAACACCACCAGCGCTCAGCTCGCCGAAATACGCGAGGCTCACGAACGACTCGAAGCCGACCTCGGCCAGATCACCGCTGCCCGAGATGCGCTTCAGCAGGAGGCCGACTCCGGCCACGCGCGTCTCGCTCTGCTCGAGAGCGATAAGCGCGACCTCGAGTCGCGGGTGGGCTCACTCGAGGCCGTCAAGGCCCAAATGGAATCGAGGCTTTCGGACGCCATGCAGAAGATCGCGACGGACGAGGCTCTGCTCGAGCGCGTGCGTAAGGCGATGGCGATCGGGCTCACTTTACTCGAGGACCAACGCAACAACGTCGTCGGCGGCGCTACTTCCGAGACGGAAGGCGTTTCCGAGGACGCAGAGTAGCAGCAGGCCGCGTCGATGCGAGCCCTGGCGCCACCAGTGCAGGGCTCTGCTGTAGGGTGAGGCGAACCAGCGCTCCGAGATGCCGGCGTGCCAATGGCGGTGGCGGCGCTTTGGCAAGCTGATCGAGGAATGCGCCGGCATTGGGCGGTCGGCGCGCCGACTCCGGTTTCAGCAAAGACTCGATCGCGGAAACCAGCGCGGCAGGGGCCTTCGGCGCCATCAGTTCGAGGGGCTCGTGCTCGCCTCGTCGTGCACGGTCGAGCGTTTCGATGTCGTTTTCGCCGTCGAATGGCCGTCGACCCGCGAGGCACTCGTAGAGCAAGACCCCGAGCGAGAAGAGGTCCGTTCGAGCGTCGCAATGTCGGCCAAGCGCGTATTCCGGTGCCATGTAGGGGATCTTTCCCTTGAGCGCCGTGCTTTGGATGCTCCCAGGGCGATTGGTGTCTTTCGCGATGCCGAAGTCGGAAAGCTTGATCTCGCCCGCCTTACTCAGCAGGACGTTCGACGGAGATACGTCACGGTGGACGATGCCGGCCGGTTTGCCGTCTTCGTCGGCGGTGTGCGCGAAGTCCAACGCGAAGGCGAGCGCCGTGGCCACGTACGCGGTGAGCTCGGGGCTGAGTGTCTCGCCGTGCTCGCGCAGGTGAGCTAACACGCGGCGAAGGTCTGTGCCCTCGATCAGCTCCAAGGTGAGGTAGTGGGCACCTTCCGCGACCCCGAAGTCGAGCACGCGGGCGATGTGTACGTGTTGCAGAAGAACCGACAGTCGCGCCTCACGCAAGAACATCTGGATGAACTGCGGATCATCCTGGAACGTCGCCAGGATTCTTTTCAGACATACGCGCTGCTCGAAGCCGGCGGGGCCGCGACGAATCGCGAGAAATGCTTCAGCCATGCCGCCCACCCCGAGTCGCCGGACGAGCTCGTACTCACCAAAGCGTTCAGGGGCGGAGCGCACCATGCAGGATTGAAGCTAACACGGGCCGCAGGAGACTGTGCGAGCTCAACCGAGCGCCTCTTCGAGCGCACCGAGGCACAGCTCGATGTGACGCGGTGTCGAGGACGCTCCCATCAGCCCAATTCGCCACGCCTTTCCGGCGAATTCACCGAGACCGCCACCGATTTCGAGGCCGTGTTCGTCGAGCAGTCGAGCCCTGACCTCATGGTCGTCGGCACCGGTGGGGATTCGGGCCAAGGTGAGAGGAGGGAGCCTCACCGAAGACTCCACCGGAAGCGCGATCCCGATCCGCTCGAGACCTGCCCAGAGCGCTCGGGCGTGATCCCGGTGCCGCCGGTACCGCGCGTCCAACCCCTCTTCGAGCACTAGACGAAGAGACTCGTGAAGGGCGTAGATCATGTTCACCGGAGCAGTGTGGTGATAGACGCGCTCGGTGCCGAAGTAACGGCCGATGAGGGTGAGGTCGAAGTACCAGCTTTGGACGGGAGTCTTCCGATTCTCGAGCACGCGTTGCGCTCGCTCCGAAAATGACACCGGCGACAGCCCCGGCGGGCACGACAGGCATTTTTGGGTACCGGAGTACACCGCATCGATCCCCATTCGATCGACGTCGACCGCAACCCCACCCAGCGATGTCACCGCATCGACGACCAACAAGGCGCCGCATGAATCTGCGATCGCACGAAACGGCGACAAGTCCTGAAGAACGCCTGTTGACGTTTCGGCGTGCACGAGCGCGAGCACCTTGAATGTCCCGCCATTGGCGATGCGGGCAACGTCATCTGGATCGATCGCGCGCCCCCAGGGCGCGTCGACCACCGCGACCTCAGCACCACAACGCCGCGCGACTTCGGCCATGCGTCCACCGAAGACGCCATGGCGACAGATCAGAGCCCGGTCCCCCGCTTCGAGCAGATTGACGAAGCAGGTCTCCATCCCCGCTGACCCCGTTGCGGAGATCGGCAGCGTCAGCGAGTTCTTGGTTCCGAACACCTCGCGCAACATCGACTGGGTCTCATCGAGCAGCCGCAAGAAGTAAGGGTCGAGATGCCCCACCGTTGGCCTCGAAAGCGCTTCCAATACCCGGGGCGAAACATCCGAGGGCCCAGGCCCCATCAACACACGAGCAGGTGGCGTCATCCGGCGACGATACCCGAAAGTCAGCCACGTTGGTCAGCCGTCGCTGAGGCGTCGTGCAGGCCTTGCTCGGCTATCAGGACGAAACGCAGAAGTTGCGCGTGATGCCTGTGTGAAACCCCAATGACAATAGCTACTTGTTGGTTGGCATCAACCCTGCATCTTTCCGTGGGGGCGGGCTCCGGTCCGCAAACCGAGGAGGTTAGAATGCGATCTTTACGTGTGGTCGGCGCCTATGCGTCCGGCGCGTTCTTGGTGGGCGCCATCAGCGCGTTGATCACAGTCGGCTGCGGCGAGACCGGCGGCACAGGAGGGACTGGCGGCATCGCTGGAACTGGCGGCGACGGAGGTAGCGGAGGCGTGGGCGGCGATGGTGTCCTGACCGGTCAACTGTTGGACGGGCCTGTCGCTGGTGTCGCCTATGCAACGCCTTCGCGCTCCGGGGTCACCGACGCCGATGGTAATTTCCGATACCAGGACGGTGAGACCGTGCGCTTCACCCTCGGTGACACGGTGCTCGGCGAGACCCCCGGCAAAGCCCAGGTCTCGCCATTCGATCTGGTGCCTGGAACGGAAGCGCTCATGGGAAACCGGCGCCTCGCGGAGGCGATTTTCGACGAGCGATCCCCGTTTCAGGCGGTGATCAACATAGCCGTGCTCTTGCAGACTCTCGATCGCGATGGCGACGCGGGCAACGGCATCGAGATCACGCCTGCCGTCGCCGCCCTGTTTAACGGGGTGAGCCTCGACTTCGTGCAGCACTGGGATCGATTCGACAACAACCCTGCATTTCGCAGCCTGCTCAATGAGGCCAATGCACAGGCGCTGCTCAGCGAGCACCGGGCAGTGCGCAGCGGCTGGCGAGCCATGCAACACCTGTACGACAACCTCGACATCGACGCCAGGATTTTCGCCGAGACCCGCATTGCGTCCGACCGCGACGGCGACGGCACGCCGGAAAGCATCGACACGCGCCAATATGACGCCGACGGTAATGAAATCTCCAACCAAAGTGACTTCGACGGCAATGGGACCGCCGACTCCGCGCAAACGTTCGAGTATGATGCTGCGGGGCGCCTCGTCCGCACCGAGGACGACGATGGGGCCGACGGCGAGCCCGAGCGAATCGAAACGACAGAGTACGACGCCGATGGCAACGAGGTCCGCTTCGAGAGCGACGACGGTGCCGACGGCATCATCGACGAGATCTTCACAGCGCAGTACGACAGCAACGGCAACATCACACGCCGTGACACCGACCGCAACGCCGATGGCGCGACGGATTCTATCCAAACGTGGGAATACGACCAAGCCGGCAACCAAACCCGCATGGTCCGTGATTTCGATGCCGATGGCATGGCGAACAGCATCAGTAGTTTTGAATACGACGCCAGTGGCAATCAGATCCGTTTCGCGCAAGATTTCAACGCCGATGGTGCTCCCGAGCTCATCAATGAGTTCGAGTACGACGCGAATGGTAACAACACGCGAACGGAGCAGGATGGTGACGGTGATGGCTCGCCGAATTTCATCGCCGTCATGGAGTACGGTAGCAACAATCGGCTGACGCGCCGAGAAACAGACACCGACGGCGACGGCAACCCGAACAGCATCGAGACCTTTTTTTACGATGCCAACGGCAATCGGATCCGCATCGAGATCGACGGTAACGCCGACGGTATGATCACCCGAATCGAAACGTCGGTCTACGACGCCAACGGAAACCTGATTCGACAGGAACAGGATGCCTTTGCCGACGGGACGGTCGACAGCCGTGACACGTTCACTTACGACGCCAACAACAATCGCATCCGATTCGAGCGTGACAGCAATGCGGACGGCACCCCGGAGAGCATCAATTCGTTCGAGCACGAGCCTAGTGGTTGGGCTTTCGTGTTCGACCTCTAAGCCCTCTACGGACCAGCGCGGTTTGGTAGGTGACCGTTGCCGCTGCGTACTGGCGCCTGAATCCGGCAGCTGCACGGACTTCGTCCGCTCCACCATGCCGTGTTTCCAGGGGGTTGAGGTGTGGCCGGCGTGGCCTGCTCAGTGCAGGCGGCGGTAGACGCCGACTACCACTCCAAGGATCTGCGTGCTGCGCCAGTCGTTCTTGGGGATCAGAATTGGCGCCATGTCTTTGTTCGCCGGTTGGAGCCGGATGTGCTCGCGCTCGGGGTAGTAGTACTTGCAAGTCGCTTCGTCGCCGACGAGGGCGATGATGACCTCGCCGCGATTGGCAGTAAGCTGTTTGCGGACGAAGACGAAATCGCCGTCGTAGATCCCCGCTTCGATCATCGAGTCCCCGGTGACACGCAGCCCGAAGACATCTCGTTGGCCTCCGATCAGCATTCGGTCGATGTGGACGGTGTCGTCGGGCTGTTCGATCGCTTCGCTCAGGGCTCCCGCCGCAACACGACCCACGATCGGGATTTCGATGAGATTGTCATTTGCGGCCGGTGGACGGCTGCTCGGCTTCCCGTCGGGAGTCTTCATCAAACGCAGGGTTCGGGACTTCATGTCTTCCCGGGTCAGGTAGCCCTTGCGTTCGAGCGCCCGAAGATGGTCGTTGACGCCGTTCGTGCTCCGGATCCCCAGATGATTACCGATTTCACGAAGCGTGGGTGGATACCCACGGGCGTGAATCGAGTCCGAAATGTACTCAAGAACTGCCTTTTGCCGTTGCGTCAGCTTGTGCATTGCCTTCCCCCGCGAGTTGTCACTCATGATTCCCTGGCTGTGCCGTTCTTCCTGCACAGATGTCCCCTGTAAGATTGGTCAGGTGGGATAAAGGTACAGATCGTCGCCAACTTTGTCAAAGAACAGGCGATCTCTCCTCTTTCGGCCTGGTTTCAGTCTTCTTCGTCGTCGGTCGCTTCATCCGGGGCTTCGGAATCGGAGAGCCCGGGCCTTTGGCTGACCTTCTCCTGCCACACCTCGGAGATGACCTCCACCGGCGAGAAACCGAGCAACCCGGTGATCCCCTCGCCGTCGGTGAGCCCCCGCCAAAAGCCTTCGGCGATACGTGCCACCTCGTCCGGGTCCATCTCCTCGATCGCTTGGAAGGCAGCCTGGGCAAGCCCGACGAGCCCGTTGATGCCGAGGGCGGCGGCCGCAAAACCGGGAAGGGGGTAGATGATGAGACTGCGGCTTGCGTAGGCCAGCGCCCATGCGCCCGGCTGCCGCTCTTTGAAGATTGCTCGCGCCGTCGGGAGCTCCAGGAAGAGACCGACGTGTACCGGCCCGAGCTCACGTTCGACCGCCTGCACGACCACCCTGTGATCTCGTCGCCAGGCCCCCCCGAGCGGCCCCGTCCACTGCGACATCGCTTGGGGTCCAGCCAACGTGTCGAAGCTGCCACGGTGTCGTCGGAGCACGGCCCCCGTCCAAAGCTCGGCCCCGTCGAACACTCCGAGGATGGCGGAATGATCGTCGGGAAGCAGCACATCGCCCGCGGGCTTGGCCGAAGGTGCGGCCGGAAGGAACACGTCCGGGAGCGGGTTCGGCCACACTCGAAGCAGGTTTCCGTTTCCAAGCTCGCGCAAAACCCGTGCGAAGCGCATCACGCGGGCGACGAAATCCTGTTCGGTGTCGAGCGGATCCGCCAAGTACCTTGCGAGGCCCGGCATGGCCCGTTTGCGCATGACGATGCAGGCCCCCGCAGCGGTCGCATCGCAAAATGCGCCGAGATCATCGAGCGGCGGCAGCGAAGCGGGATCGATGCTCCCCTGCGCCGTGTGGAAGGCGGCCACGGGCGCACCCCCTTCATCGACCACGACGACGAGAGCTCCCCGAGGTTTGCTCGTCGCGGCGCCTCTCTCGCCGAGAAGCAGCGACACGAGACGACCCCACGAAACATCGTCAAACCCGAAGAACGCGAAGTCGTCGCTGATCACCGGCCGAACGTAGCATGCGAAATCACCTTCCGCCTTTTGGGCTCAACGCCAAAGATCGTTTACAAGATCGTTCGTGGGCTTCGTTTGGGTCGCGATCGGAGGTGCGGCGGGCTCGTGCCTTCGGTACGCGCTCTCACTGCTGTTGGGCGCTTTCTCCGTCGCCGAGGGCTTCCCCACGGCAACCTTCACCGCCAACGTCCTCGGGTCGCTCGGGCTCGGTCTCGTGTTTGTGTTGGCCGAGGATCGCACCTGGTTTGGCAATGACATGCGGCTCCTGCTCGGGACCGGGGTCATGGGTGGTTTCACGACCTACTCTACGTTCAACCTCGAGAGCATTGGGCTCATGCAACACGGGGCGTGGGGTCGGGCGGCGCTCTACATGGGTGGAACGCTTGCCTTGTGTTTCGTGGCAGGAATCCTCGGCGTGGTCCTCGGTCGGGTCATCCGTGGCTCGTAGCGCTGAAGATTGAGGGCATGGGCGTCCTCACCGGTCCGTGAGCAAGGCTTCGACTACGCTGGCGTCTGCGAGGGTCGAGATATCCCCGAGCTGGTCGCCTTCTCCGGCGGCAATCTTTCGTAGGATCCGGCGCATGATCTTTCCGGACCGGGTTTTCGGGAGACCGCCCACCACGCGGATTTCGTCCGGGGTCGCGATCGGTCCGATTACTTGGCGCACTTGTTCTTTGAGTGCGCCTTGGAGCTCTTGCGCGTCCCAGTCGGCGCCTGCGATCGGCACGACGAACGCGAAGATGCCTTGGCCCTTGATCTCGTGGGGGCAGGGTACGACGGCGGCTTCAGCGACGGCTTGGTGTGCCACGAGCGCACTCTCGACCTCGGCCGTGCCTAGACGATGACCCGAAACGTTGATGACATCGTCGACGCGACCCGTGATCCAATAATAGCCATCTTCGTCGCGGCGGCAGCCGTCGCCGGTGAAGTAGTAGGGGGGATAGCGGGAGAAGTACGTCTCGAGGAACCGCTTGTGGTTGCCGTGGATCGTACGCGCTTGCCCGGGCCACGGTCGAGCAATGCAGAGGAAGCCGGTGACATCGTTGCCCTCGATGACCTGGCCCTTGTCATCGACGAGGACTGGTTCGACGCCAAACAACGGAAGGGTAGCTGAGCCGGGCTTTGTGGGCGTCGCGCCTGGAAGCGGGCTGATCAGCACACCGCCGGTTTCGGTTTGCCACCACGTATCGACGATCGGTAGCTTCCCGTTCCCGACGACGTCGCTGTACCAGCGCCAGACTTCGGGATTGATCGGCTCACCCACCGTGCCGAGCACCCGCAACGAAGCGCGGCTCGAGCCCTGCACTGGACCGTCACCCTCGCGCATGAGGGCGCGCAGGGCAGTCGGCGATGTGTAGAGCGTCGTCGCTCGGATGTCGTCGATTACTTTCCAATATCGGCTCGCGTCGGGGTAGGTCGGCACCGATTCGAACATCACGGTCGTCACCCCATTCGCGAGCGGCCCGTAGATGATGTAGCTGTGCCCCGTGATCCACCCGATGTCGGCGGCGCAGAAGTGAATGTCGTCTGGGCTGATGTCGAAGACGTACCGGAACGTGGACGAGACGTAAGTGAGGTACCCGGCGGTAGTGTGAACCACCCCCTTGGGCTTGCCGGTCGATCCCGACGTGTAGAGGATGAACAGTGGATCTTCGGAAGCCATCCATTCGGCCGCACATGTAACGCGCTGCTCGGCCATCGCTTCGTGCAACCAAAGGTCGCGCCCCGGTTGCATCGGGACCTCGGCGTCGGTGCGGCGGACCACGAGCACCTTTTCGACCACGCCAAGCCCTTCGACCGCATTGTCGGTGATCGCTTTGAGAGGAATCCGCTTCCCTCCGCGCAGACCCTCGTTCGCGGTGACGAGCACTTTCGCCTCTGCGTCGATGATCCGGTCGCGCAGGGCGTCCGCGCTGAAGCCACCGAAGACGATCGAGTGGACTGCGCCGATTCGCGTGCACGCGAGCATCGTGTAGGCGAGCTCGGGAACCATCGGGAGATAGATGCACACCCGATCCCCCTTCTTGACCCCGAGAGACCTCAGAAGGTTTGCCACGCGGCCGACATTGCTCTTCAGCTCCGCGAAGGAGATGTGCTCGTACTGTCCTGGCTCGTCTTTGACGAAGATGATGGCGGTCTTCGAGGGATCCTTGGCGACGTGTCGATCGACGCAGTTGATCGACACATTCAGCCGTCCCCCGGGAAACCATACGAACTCGCCCGGGCCGTGCTCCTCGAATACGCCATGGGGCTCGTAAAACCAGTGGAGCGTTTCACTCTGTCGGCGCCAATAAACCTCCGGGTGAGCGATGCTCTCCTCGTAGAAGCTCCGGTACTGATCGAGCCCGGTGATGCGGTTGCGAGAGGCCAAATCGGGTTGAGTCAGTGTCATCGATGCACCTTTTGGTTCTTCTAGCGTCAAACAGAGCGTTTGAAAACGTATACTGCGCCCGTGTCGTCGCATAAACGGAAGTCGGCAGCCCTAGGTCGGTCGAACGTGTTCTTCAGCTACGCGTTTCGTCCTCTATTCTTATTGGCGACGCTTCATGCGCTGCTCGCGATTCCGGTGTGGGTATGTGGATGGCTCGGCTGGCTACCCATGCCGACCATCATGGGGGGCAACCCGGTCTGGTGGCATGCACACGAGATGCTCTTCGGGTTCGCCGGAGCTGCAGTCGGTGGGTTCTTGCTAACTGCCGTTGCGACATGGACGAAGCGCCCGCCTGTTGCGGGCGGTCCGCTCGTGGCGCTGGCACTCCTATGGCTGAGCGCGAGGCTGCTCTTCTTCGTGCCGGGAACCATGGCCTCTCGATGGATGGTGCCCGCGGCGGCTGCCGCCGACCTCGGATACAACGTCCTGCTCCTTGCTTTGATGAGCCGCGAGGTGATCTCGGTGCGCAATCAAAGAAACTACAAGGTGCTCGTGCTGTTGGCACTCCTGTTCGTCGCGAATGCAGCGTTCTACGTTGGCATCAAGGGTAGGACGGGTTGGGCCGATCATGCGCTGCTCGCCGCGTTATGGGTCCTCATCTTACTGATGTCGGTCATTGCAGGGCGCGTGATCCCTGCCTTCACCCGAAACTGGCTCCGCCTTCACGGGTTGGACCGGGCCGACGCCGAGCCGGGGGCGCCGCCTTCTTTCGATCGTGTGGATCTCTCGGCGAACATTGCTTTGACCGGGTTTGCCGCCCTCACTTTACTGCCCAGTCCCCCGATTGTGGCTGCACTGGCAGGCTTGGTCGCCGGCTTGCTCTTGTTGGCGCGTGTCGCCAGGTGGCAGGGCTTGCGAACGAAGCGCGATCCGTTGGTCTCAATCCTCCACGTCGGATTTCTTTGGATTCCGATTGGCGTCTTGCTTTTGGCGGGCGCCGCGCTCGGTTGGTGGCCGACGAGCGCCGGCGTTCATGCGCTCACCACCGGCGCCATCGCCACCATGATTGTCGCCATCGCGAGCAGAGCGGCGTTGGGCCACACGGGAAGGCCGCTTCAAAGTCACCCTGTGCTCAACCTCGGCTACGCGACGATCACGTTGGCGGCAGTGTTACGGGTGATGGTCGTGGCACTTCCCGACGCGCGGCTGATGCTCTTGGTATCCGCCGCCAGCTGGGGCCTCGGTTTTGCCTGTCTTGCCTGGCGCTATGTCCCGATCCTCATGCAGCCCCCGCTCGATCCGCGATTGCCGGCGTGAATCGGCTGAGTTCGTCACCTGAAGCTTCCTGCCAGCGCGCCCGCTCCCCGTATTTACGACCACGAAACAATCCGGAAATAATCGGGGGGTACACCGTTGCGGAGGAGGCGGTTCCGGT
>JAOTVB010000048.1 GCA_029863605.1 Myxococcales bacterium
GGCGGCATCGCTCCGCGTCAGACCAGGTAGATCGTGATACATCCTCGATCGGAGCCTCCGTTGAGACCGCCAAGCGGCTCGCGCCAAAGGCCCGCGCTAGTTTTGGCGAGGCACAACTAGTTTTGGCAAGCGACAGGTGATTTGTGGTGAGCCGTCGTCGAAGTACGGCGCGGCCATGAGCCAATGGCCTGTGACGACGACCAGAATCGAGGCCGCCCGAAGGAAGTCCACGTAACGGTTGCGGGACTCCGGCGTGAGTTCCGCGAGCTCGGAGGCGCGCGCCCACGCACTCCGATTGGTCTTCGACATCGCGCAAGCCTATCCCCAGTGTTCCGGCCCTACAACCGCAGATGACGCGCCCGCGGAGGTGAGCGCGGAGGTGAGCGCTGGCGTGCGACGGGGGATAATGCGCCCATGGTTCCCAGCGATCCAGGCTACGTTCACGGCACGCACCCCGAGGAGCAGGCACGTCTATCGAAGCTGAATTCGCTCTTGAACAAGCAGTCGCTCGCTGCGCTCCAACTCGGTGGCGGTGAGCGGATCCTGGACGTTGGAAGTGGCCTCGGGCAGCTGTCGCTCGCGATGGCGCAGGCTGCGGGTCCGGCCGGGAGCGTCCTGGGCATCGAGCGCAGCGACGAACAGCTCTCTGTCGCCAGAGCCCGAGTCGGGACGGCCGAAGTTCGGGTCGAGTTCCGTCGCGGTGACGCCTTGGATCCACCGCTCACTGCGGATGAGTGGGGCTCATTCGATGTGGCCCATGCGAGATTCGTGCTCGAGCACGTCGAGAATCCGATCGTTGTCGTGCGTGCGCTTGCGCGCGCCGTCAGGCCGGGGGGAAGGATTATTCTGGAAGACGACGACCACGACGTGCTTCGTATCTGGCCGCCCTCTCCTGGGGTCGAACGGCTGTGGCGTGGCTACATCCAATCGTACGAGAGTGCGGGGAAGGATCCGTACGTCGGACGCCATCTTGTGTCGTTACTGCACGAGGCAGGTGCTTGCCCGAGACGGAATCGCTGGCTGTCGTTCAGCGGGTGCTCGGGATCGGACACGTTCGGAGCCCTCGTTGCTAATCTCAGAGGCATTCTCGAAGGGGCGCGAAGCGCAATCATGTCGGCGACGGGAGTGACGACGCCGGACTATGACAACGCTATCGAGGAGCTCGATCGCTGGGGACGTCGGCCCGATGCGGCGCTCTGGTATGGAACCTGCTGGGCGGAGGCGATCGTCCCGGGGAAGCCGGTCGGAAGTCACGAGCCGGATCGCCGCCGTCCAGGCAGCTAGTTGCAGTCCCCCGCGAGTGGCATCCGTTCGCGACCGTCAGAGGCTTGGCCGTAGGAACCCGCTCCTGTCGCCAGCCCTTGTGAGCCACGAAACGCGTAGAAGTACGCCTCGCCGGCAGCTGGATCGGACAGATCCTCATTCCCTTGCGTGTTGATGTCCGGTGAATCGTTCTCCACGCAAACGACCGCTGTCCCTTCCATGAGAAGGCCACCCACGTCAAGGGCGACTTGGCGTCCGTTCTCCGGATACCAGCGCCTTTCGCCGTCCTTCCATGCGCACTCTTGTGGGTCCGTCTTGTTGGGACCCGGTGCAAGTTGGGATCCGACGCGCCGAGGTGCTGCCATCTTGCCAACGGTGTCCCGCAAGGCGGGCCAAGGGACAGGGCGCAGTCACCAGGACGCGGCGTGGCGACACTGGCTGCTCCGAAGAGCGGCCGCCATGGTCGATGTCTGCCGTGGTGTCCGTTCTCCTTTTCGGTTCAGCAGTAGTGATTTCTAGGCAGCCTCTGCATTCTGTTCTGTGGGGAGTCCGGCTGGTGCGTAAACATCTCCGGTGAGCCACAACCGATGAAGCAGTACAGCCAACTTTCGCGCCACGGCGACAACAGCGCGTCTCTTGGCGCGTTTGCCGCCGCGATTGGCTAGTGTGAGCCCCCAGACGCGCAGCGCGGTCTCCGGCCCGAACGGCCCCAAGATGTACTGCGCCGCTTGGACCAGCAGGCGTCGCAGGTCGGCGTCGCCTGTCTTCGAGATGCGCAGCTCCGGCTCGTGGTCCCCCGATTGACGGCGCCGTGGCGTCAGGCCCAGATACGCGGCCACGTCCCGGCTCTTCTGAAATCTCGTCGGGTCTTGCAACGTCAGCACGTACGTCAGCGCCGTCACGGGACCGACACCGAACACCTGCTGCAACGATGCGGTCTCGGGATACGAGTCCGCTGCGAGCTTGACGATCGCACGTTGCTGCCGGTCAATCTGCTGCGACAGCTCCGTGATCGTCGAAAGCAGTGGATGGAGCGCAGCTTGCAGCTCTTCCGGTATGTGAGCCGCCGCTTTGCTCGAGAAGCTGCGAGTGCCGCATTTCGGCAGTCGCTTGCCGAACGCTTTCACCAATCCTCTGACGTGATTGATCAGCAGGGTCCTCGCTCGTACCAAAGCCGCTCGCGACCGAATCCGCGCCAGGTCCGTTTGAGCTACTGCCCCTCGGTGTCTGATCGGATAGAGCAGCTGGGGATCCAGCCTCGCGATGCGGGCCAACATCTCGGCGTCAATACGATCACTCTTTAACTCGTTGCAGTAGATGGCGCGGAGTTTTCGGGCGTTGGCCACCAACACCTCGTGACCGAGATCCGACACAAACCGACTGACCCATGGCGAATGCGTGCCGACCTCGAGAGCAATGCGACACGGATCGCGGTCCTTCAAGAAGCGCATGATGCCGGCACGCGTCGTCCGCACACGTCCTTCTTCAACCATGACCCCGTCAGCATCAATGGCGAATGCGTAGCTGTATGTGTCACCTAGGTCCAACCCGATCGTAACCGACGCTTCTTCGCTCACGTCTCGCTTCATCACCGACCTCCTTTGCGGGAACCAACAACTCCGTCGCAATGGTCGCAGACCTTCGATCAGGCTGCGTCATTCGGGTCGGCCTTCTCATCCCATCTTGCCAAAACAGCGTCCACGCTGATTCCACGGAGTTTACGCCGACCTGCAGTCGCGAGGTCTCGGCTGGATTGAAACGCCGACTTACTGTCTGCATGCTCCCGCGATGCGCACGATGGCTTACCTGCTTGTAAGGTTGCTCCTCGATCTCGTTCGGCCTCGAGCCTCGCTCGTCTTGGAGAATACCGCCCTTCGCCAGCAGCTCGCGGTCCTCACGGCGCGGCGGTTTTCCGTTAAGACGAAGCCTCCCGAGCGACTGCTGTGGATCCTGCTCGCCCGGTACTGGTCGCGCTGGCGCGAGTTGCTCGTCATTGTCAAGCCCGACACCGTGCTCCGCTGGCACCGGGAGGGCTTCAGGGCCTACTGGCGGTGGACGTCGCGAACGCATCGGCCCGGGCGGCCGCTGACCCCGCATGAGACGCGGGAGCTGATCCGCCGCATGGCGCGCGAGAATCCGACCTGGGGTGCGCCGCGCATCCACGGCGAGTTGGCTAAGCTCGGCATCGACATCTCCGAGAGAACCGTCGCCCGCTTCATACCACGCCGCCCAGCCGACCCCGACCAGAGGCTCCGCTGGAGGCGATTCCTGGCCACGCATCGTCACGCCCTCGCGGCGACCGACTTCTTCACGGTACCGACCATCACTTTCCGGGTGCTCTACGTGTTGTTCGTGATCGACCACGGTCGGCGGCGGATTCTGCACGTCAACGTGACTGCGTACCCGACGGCCTCATGGATCGCTCAGCAGCTGCGCGAATCCTTCCCGGACGACGTGCCGCGGTTTCTGATCCTCGACAACGATGCGAAGTTCGGGCGCGAGGTGCGGCGGACGATTCGCTCGTTCGGCATCACCGAGAAGCGGACTTCGTATCGGAGCCCGTGGCAGAACGGCGTGGCAGAGCGATGGGTAGGCTCCGTGCGACGAGAGCTGCTCGACCACGTGATCGTATTCAACGAACGGCATCTGCGTCGGCTTCTTCGGCAGTACGTCGCCTACTCCAGCGACGACAGAACGCATCTGGGTATCGAGAAGGACGTGCCGGTCTCAAGGCCGGTGAGTCCGCGGCCCAATGCCTCGGCTCGGCTCATCAGCCGCCCGCGCTGCGGTGGACTCCACCACCGTTACGAGTGGCGCGACGCGGCCTGAGCTGTTCCTGGTCTTCGATAGACGTGGAGCCGATAGCGGGACAGGTGCATCCGCCGGTCCCTCCCGAAACTGATTCGGCTCCGTCTCGGCGGCATCGCTCCGCGTCAGACCAGGTAGATCGTGATACATCCTCGATCGGAGCCTCCGTTGAGACCGCCAAGCGGCTCGCGCCAAAGGCCCGCGCTAGTTTTGGCGAGGCACA
>JAOTVB010000021.1 GCA_029863605.1 Myxococcales bacterium
CCTAGACCGGTTAAATCCTAGCCTGTTGCTGGGTCAGAGGGTGTAGCCCGAGAGGGTGACCAGACGCCAGCGGCCGAACTCCACCGGTTGATGGACGCCGGGAAACTTTGCATACTCGGCTCCTGGCGATGGCGGGAACGAGACCGACGGCACCTAGATCCCTCGTGATTCGGCGGGCTTGCGCGACCCTTGGACTTCTCGCTCTCATCCTTCAAGGCTCGAGCGGCGGCCATATGCTCCTGGTCGAGCACACGAAGTGCGCAGAGCATGGTGAGCTGGTTCACGACGCGCACGGGCATCCGGCCAATCTCGCCAACGACCCTGGTCCGTCGCTGCTCGGTACCTCCAATGCGCAGACCGAGGCCTCACACGATCACTGTTCGCTCGCAACCGAGCGTCGCGACGCGGTGACATCCATCGTCGGTGCGTCGGTCACGGGTATGCTCACGATCATTGCCCCCGATGACGTGGAGATCGAGGTCACTCCATCGGACAGTGCGCCCCGTTTTCGACTCGCCCCAAAGAACTCGCCGCCTGCCTGACGTTCAACTTTTGGTTTTGAACGAACGACCGCGTTCCGCGCGCGGCGGCAGAGTGGTGAATGACACGGTTCGGAAACGACAACACGAGCATCGTGGTGCTGTGGGCTTTAGCCCTGTTGGCAAGCGCATCGGTGCAAGCGCAGGACGATCCGGACACTGACGCTGGCACTGACGCTGACGCTGGCACTGAAACTGACCTGCATCCGCCGCATTTGGTCGAGGCGCCACCGCCTCCCTACCCCCCAGGCCACGAGGATGAGGGTGCACACCCGACGGTCATTCTCCGGGTGACCGTCACGGCAGAGGCCAACGTCACCGATATCGTGGTCGAGCACTCTGCCGGCAGCGATTTCGATCAGGCCGCGATAGACACCGTGAAGGGCTGGACCTTCGAGCCCGCTCGTCGCGGTGACACCCCCGTCTCGAGCCGCGTTCGCGTTGCCGTCCATTTCGAGCCCCCTCAGGCCGGTGCACCCCACGAGGGCGAGACGCACGAACCACAAACCGCTCCGCACGTCGCTCCAAGCCCAACACCTGGCAACGTCCCGGCACAAGCCGGACCCGCCGAGATCGCCGATACGAAAACCGAGAAACCCGAACGTCACGCCTATCGAACCGACGCCGAGGTAGATGCCGACCGCATGAGGGCCAGCGGGAGAGGACCCGTCGACTTCGAAATCGATCGACAAATTCTCGAAGCCGTCCCGGTCTTCACGGCGAGCGACCTCTTGAAACGTGTGCCGGGCCTCTACGTCGCCCGCCCTGAAGGTGGCGCGGTGGGCGAGCGCATCTTCTTGAGAGGCTTCGACTCGGAGCACGGACAAGACATCGAGTTCAACATCGGGGACGTCCCGATCAATCAACCGTCGCACATCCACGGGCAAGGCTACACCTATCTCAACTTCGTGATCCCGGAGACGGTGCGCGAGCTTCGAGTGATCGAGGGAGTCTACGATCCGCGGCAGGGCGACTTCGCGATCGCTGGGACCATCGACTATGATCTCGGCGTCCTCGAGCGCGGGGTCTACGCCCGGACTCAGCTCGGGTCATTCGGCACATTTCGGCAGATCGCGATCCTCGCGCCGCAAAAAGGCGCTACCGACACCTTCGGGGCGTTCCAACTGCAACGAACCGACGGCTTCGGCGAAAACCGAGGCGGGATCGACGGATCGGTGATGTTTCAATACGGCTTCGGTCGCGACAAATGGCGCTTTCGCGTTCACGCGGGTTTCGGCGGGACCCGGTATGACCTCGCCGGGGTCGTACGTCGCGACGATGTTCGGGCCGGGGAGGTCGATGGGCTCGGGGTCTATCCATTCGAGACGGCGCGCGCTCAAAACGGGTTCAACCTTGCCGGCATGCTCGGAGTGTCGGGCGAGCACCGTGACGAAGACTTTCGGAACTCGAGCTTTGGTCTGTGGGTCCAATTTCTCGACTTCCGATTGCAGCAAAACTTCACCGGGTTTCTCGAAACCGATGCGAACGGAGATACCCCTGGCGACCTCATTCAGCAGCTCGATCGCCGTTTCGTCCTCGGTGGCAACGCCCGTCATCGGACCCGACAGTTTGCCCCGGCGGACTGGGCCAAGGGCACGGTAGAGCTTGGCATCGCAGCTCGGGTCGACATCATCGGGCAGGAACTGAATCTGATCGAAGCGCCGTCGAATCGTATTTACCAAGAGCGAATCGACGCCGACATCACGCAGGGAGACGTCGGGATGTGGCTCGACCTCGATTGGGACTTCACTCGGTTCCTCAACATTAAAGGCGGCGTCCGCACCGACGTTTTCTTTTTCGATGTCAACGACCAGGAGGAAAGCGTGCGGCCGGATCCGCTACCGCCCGACTCGACCCGAGGTTACAGGCGCACCGCGGCAGGCGTCGCTGTCGGGCCCCGTGCCGTGGTTACCGTCAAGCCGATCGAGGAGCTCGGCATCGTCCTGGCGTACGGTCGCGGCTTTCGTTCTCCACAAGCCCGGTCGCTAGTCGAGAATGAGGGCGTTCCGTTCACGCGAGTGCACTCCGCCGACGTGGGGTTGCGAACTCGGATCGGGGAGAACGACGAGCTCGAGCTCGCCTTGACGGGGTTCTTTGCAAAGCTCGACAACGATCTGATCTTCGAAGCACACGAAGCTCGCTTTGAAGAGCTCGGACCAACCACGCGGATCGGGGCGACCTTCTATTCGCAGTTTCGTCCGCTCCCATGGCTGTTTGGCGCGGTCTCGGTGACCTACGCGCACGCCACACTCGACGAAACCCCGGACCCCGAACCCGGTGAGCCAAGCGCCGGTCTCGAAGCAGGCGACCCCGTACCGTTCGTACCCCCATGGCTTTTTCGGCTCGACCTTGGCGCAGAGGGAGAACTCGTCATGCTCGGAAAATATTCGCTTCGCGGAAACGTGGGCCTTGCGTACACCTTCCTCGGCGAGCGCCCTCTGCGATTCGCCGAGACCTCACCCCGCGTCAATCTTCTCGACCTCTCTGCGGGTCTCTCATGGCGGTTCTTCGATCTGGGCTTGCAGATCTACAACGTCGTGAACGTGCAATATGCGGCCCAGGAGTTCATATTCGAATCGAATTGGAATCCGGGAGCAACGCCCTCGGGGACACCCGCCCGGCACGTCGCGGCAGGAGCACCTCGGAGCTTCATCTTTCAGATCGGCTTCCGTCTGTAGGCGCTGGCGCGGAGGCGAGCGCCGGAATACTCTGTGCTTGGGTGCCGGACCAAGAGGACTTTCCGATCGCGATCATCGGTGCCGGGTTTGCCGGCATTGGCGCCGCAATTCGCTTGAAGCAAGAAGGCATCGAGTCGTTCACGATGTTCGAGCGCGCAAGCGAGGTCGGCGGGACCTGGCGCGACAACACCTATCCGGGTTGCGCCTGCGACGTGCAGTCGCACGTGTACTCGCTGTCTTTCGAGCAAAACCCGAACTGGAGCAGGCGCTATTCGACCTGGCAAGAGATTCAAGAGTACCTGATCGGCCTCGTCGACAAGTGGGGTCTCGAAAAGCACCTCCGGCGCAATACCGAGATCGTAAGCGCCGAGTTCGACGAAGAGAAAGGCACTTGGGCATTGAAGACCAACGAGGGCGACACCTTCACAGCGAGGGTCGTGCTCTCGGGCGTCGGGGGCTTGGTCGACCCTTCCTATCCGACGATCGACGGGATCGATGAGTTTTCGGGCGACATGTTCCATACGGCGCGCTGGAATCACGAAGTCGACCTCACCGACAAGCGGGTCGCTGTCATCGGCACGGGCGCAAGCGCCGTCCAAGTCGTGCCTTCGATCGCCTCGGCGGTCGCGAAGCTCAGCGTGTTCCAGCGCACCGCCGCCTGGGTCGTGCCGAAGTTCGACCTCGAGTATTCGCCGCGCGTGAAACGGCTTGCCGCCCGTTTTCCGTTTCTCCTGCGCATCGCGCGTTTCTTCAAGTACTGGCTCAGCGAGCTTTTGGGCCCCATCGTCTTCCTCGATTCGAAGCTCCTGTCGCGCATCGGTCGATCGATTTCGATGTGGAACTTGCGCCGCCAGGTCCAAGACCCCGAGCTCCAAAAGCGGCTGACCCCCGACTTTCAGTTCGGCTGCAAGCGTGTCCTCGTCTCCGACGACTATTGGGCAGCCTTCGAGCGCGCCAACGTCGAGCTAATCACCGAGCCGATCGAAGCCATTCGGCGCGAAGGAATCGAGACCACGGATGGCAAGCTACACGTGTTCGACGTGATCGTCCTCGCAACCGGTTTCCTGCTGGGTCTAGCCGCGGCTCCGTTTCAGATCCGAGGCCGGGGCGGTCGAACCCTCGACGAGGCCTGGCGCGATGGCGCCATGGCCTACAAAGGCATGACGGTCTCTGGCTTCCCGAACTGGTTCACGATGATGGGCCCGAACACCGGCCCCGGGCACACGTCCGTACTGGTCTATACCGAAGCGCAAATCGCGCATGCCCTTCAAGCGATCAAAAAGATGATGGCCGAGGACATCAAGTATTGCGACGTCCGCCAAGACGTGCAGGACCGCTACAACGAAGGCATTCAACGCCGCATGAAGCACATGGTCTGGGGGTCCGGGTGCCACAGTTGGTATCTGTCGAGTGATGGCCGTAATCGCTCGCTCTACCCAGGGTTTGCCTGGGAGTACATCTTGCGCACACGTCGCCTGAATTCGGCGGACTACGAGGTTGCCTTCTTCGAGAGTGAACGTCAGCTCGAGGAATCGGACGAGGTCGAACAGGGCCTCGCGGCCGCTCGGTAAGGGCTACGGCTACGCCTCGGGCGTCTTAGTTCCGCCCCGGAAGACCGAAGGGAGAGCCGCACGGCAGGTCGTACAGCAATACGCCGTCCTCGGTTTCGCCGGTGGGCTGCGGGTCCTCAACCAAACCGCCTTCGAACGCGGCGATCTTGGTGTCACCATCGATGTAGGCAAGAAACTGGCACATTTCCTCCTGCCCGTTGTTGCCCCAGTGAAGCACCCGGTCGGTCGTGTTGTTGTACCCGCAGACGTAGTTGAGACGCCTCGCGCCTTCAGAATTGAGCGGAGGATCGATCGTGACGCCGAGCGTATCGCCTGGGTTGTTCGTGAAGTCCACGATCGAGCGTTGGTTCCCCTCGTCGTCGACGAAGCTCATTTGGAAAGAGTTCCCCCACTGATGATAGTGGCCGAGCACATAGTAAATGTTGTAAGATTCGCCGACAAAGTCGCCGATGTCACACGTCTGTGACCAGCGCGACCGTCGCTGCGCAGGAATTGCGATGTCGGACATGAGGAAGCTGACTTCGCGCAGCTTGACCTCGACTGCTTCTTCCTCGATCGCCTGAAGGCCCATCGTCAGCGAGCTGTTGATCGGGGCCGCTCCAGCATTGAAGAGATGGACGGTTCCAACGATCTTGCTGCGCGGTGGCACGACGATGACCGCACCTTCGGGGAACGCTTGCACCTCTTCGAAGGATTGGGTCGACTGAGCGAAGATCACACCGCCGGCTAGAGCGGCCTCCACCTGGTTCCAATTACGGTCGCGGCACTTCCACGTCCCATCTTCCCCGTACAACTCCTCGGGGACGAAGGACCAGTTCGAGTGGTGCCAAGCGCCGTCGTTGACCTGCCGCACTCTGTTGACGTAGAGGGTTTCGTCGTTGTCCAACGTCCAACTCTGACACCAGTATTCTTCAGCCGAGGAGTCCACCAGGATGGGATCGAAGGTGTGCTCCAAAGTCGCAACAAACGCCGACCCATCGTCACCGCCGCTCCCACAACCCACCGCGAAGATGGCTGCCGCCACCAATAAAATTATTACGGGCATAGTCCGCGAAGAATTTATCAAGCGCCGACCCAGCGCAAGCCGACGGCGCCCAAGGCCCCTGATCCTTTGGAATTTCAGGAGCGGTGACAGTGGCAGCGTCGGTGCCAGCGTCTGTGCCGGTGCCGGGGTCTGTGGTAGGGGCCTCTCGTGCTGCGAAAGCCGACCCATCTCGCGCTCGCACTTCTAGCGCTGTGCCTGGTCACCTCCGTCGCTGCGGAGCCCTCGGTTGGCTCTCTTGGGCCGGCGCCCCGTGACTCGGATGGCCGCTTCGAGAACATCGCAGGCAACCTTCCGCATGGTAGCCTCTCGGTCCGCATTCCGTTCTTCGTGAGGCGGATCGCAGGGTCCTTCTTCGACCGGCCGGGCGCACCCGACGAAATCGCCAACGACGGCGCCTTCCTCCGAGAGAATGCGGAGCACAGCACGCCGACCGTCACGTGGGTCGGCCACGCGACGATGCTCGTGCAAATGGATCACGTCACGTTTCTGACCGATCCCATCTGGTCGGAGACGCCAAGCCCGGTGTCGTTCGCCGGGCCGCGGCGCTTCGTGCCGCCGGGCGTCGCGCTGCAGGATCTCCCATCGATCGATTTCGTGGTGGTCTCGCACAATCATTACGACCATCTAGATCTGCCCACCTTGGTCGCGCTTGCGAACCGAAGCCCCGACACGCGCTTCTTCGTCCCTCTCGAGAACGGTGCGCTCCTGCGTGACAACGGAATCGACAACGTAGAAGAGCTCGATTGGGGCGACTCGATCGAATACGCCGGCGTTCGCGTGCACTGTCTACCAGCCCAACACTGGAGCAAACGAGGTCTCGACGACGATCGAAAAGCGCTCTGGTCTTCTTGGGCGGTAGTCGGAACCGAGCGGCGCTTCTACTTTGCCGGCGACACAGGCTATTTCGACGGCTTCACCAGGATTGCCGAAGCGCTCGGACCCTTTGACCTCGCGGCCGTACCGATCGGTGCCTACGAACCGATTGCGATGATGAAAGCTTCGCACCTGAACCCCGAGGAAGCCGTTCAAGCCGCGATCGATCTAAAGGCCCGGGCCGCGGTCGCCATGCACTACGGCACCTTCGATCTCTCCGATGAGCCGCTCCACGAGCCGCCCGAACGTTTCCGCAAAGCAGTCGCAGCGAGCCCCCTCGGTGAACAACGCGGCTGGCTCCTCCGCATCGGCGAAATCCGAAAGTTCTAACCACGCTCACTGACGCCGACACTGGCATTGTTCTCGAGGAGTAGGTGCCTTGGGCCGCGGCACGGGATGGGCAGCACAGCGATGGGGGGAAGCCCGCGTGCCGCGGTCCGAGACACCGGTTGACGCAGAGCCGCTGCTACGACAGCCCGATCCCCGACTGCAAGAGCTGGGTCGCTGCGAGGGCGAGCTTTCTCGCGTCTTCCGAGGAGAGCGATGCCAATCGTGGGTGGCCGTCGACGACCATTCTGGCCAGGCCGTGGGTGAGGGCTTCGCTCGTCAGTGCGATGAGCTCCGGATCGGCCTCCGGGATGAGGCCGGCGTTCTGGCCCTCGCAGATGAGCGCGATCAACTTCAGACGGCGCTCATCTTCGAGGTCGCCCAGAAATCGGCCCGAGGTCGAGCCACTGCTTTGCATCAAGTCGAACAGCCTCGGATGCTCGGCCGCGAATCGCACGTAGGCCACGGTCATCGCCCGAAACTGGGTGAGCACATCGGCGTCTCGCGGTGTGGACTCATCGAGCTTTCGGTCGAGCTCGGCCCGCGCGCGTGCGGCGACCGCATCTAGTAAAACCGCTTTGTCCGCGAAATGCCGAAAAGGTGCCGCAGACGACACCCCCGCTTCTCGCGCGAGCGCCCGAATGCTGACGGACTCGGGTCCTTGGGAATCGACGAGACGAAAAGCTGCCGCGAGAAGCGCCTCGCGGAGATTTCCATGGTGATATGGTTGGCGACTTGGGCTCATGCCCCTGAGCTTACCAAAGCATGTTACCAATGCTTACTTTCCGAGGTTGGATAATGTTAGCACTGCTTACACCTAAATGTAAGCACTAGTAACATCTGCCCTCGTGGGATGTTATCAACGCTAACATCTCGACGAGGCCTGGCGATTCCTACGCTGCACCGATCGCCAACCCCAAGCTAACGACAGACATTAAGCGCGACGTCGCACTTGTAGTCGTAGGGGCAGTCCTTCTTCGTCTGACACGGCAGCATCTCGCAAACGCCGCTCTCTTCGTTGCAGAAATAAGGTGGTGAGCAGCTGTGAAGACGACATGCAACCTTCCCAGAGCGGCGCGGGCGCTCGGCCTCTTCGGCGCCTGGCGGCGCGGTCGTTGGGCTTGTGTCCCGCACGCTCTTCGAGCTGCCGCACCCTGAGATGACCAATGCGAGCCAAAGCCCGATCGTCACCACCCCTCGACCTGCCCGAATGCCGACCATGAGGGAAAGATGATAGGTTTCTCGCATGGCCGCAAAGCACATTCTCGTCGGCGTGGACTTCTCCGAGCAATCGCGACGCACGGTCGAAGCGGTCTGCGAGTACGCCAAGGCGAATCAGAGCAAGATCACGCTGATCTACGTGACCGATCCCCGAGCGTTCGTGCCACCGCAAGCGGTCCTCCTGCCCGAGCCGACGGCCCCCACCGAGGAGACACACAAAGCCGAGCTCGACGAGCTTCGCGACGAGCTGCTAGCCGGGCTCGACGCTCGCACCATCGTCGTCAAAGACCACGCCCCGGCCCGGGCGATCTGCAACTACGCAAAGGACAACGATGTCGACCTGATCGCGATCGGCTCGCACGGATACGGCCGTGTCGAACTGTGGCTGATCGGAAGCGTGGCCGAGCGTGTCGTACGCCACGCGCATTGCAGCGTAGTCGTCGTTCGACAATGACTTCAAAGGGCAGCGCTACCCTGATACGCTCGCCACATGGGGAGTAAGCGGGCCTGGTCCATCCTCGGGAACTCACAGCGTCTCGATGGCGGTGCGATGTTCGGCAATGTTCCGCGTGCGATGTGGGCACAGTGGGTCGAGCCTGACGATCGAAATCGGATACCGTTGGCCTGTCGCGCGATGCTCGTCCAAGAAGGAGACAGGCTCATCTTGTTCGAGGCGGGCATCGGCGCCTTCTTCCCTCCACAGTTGCGCGATCGCTACGGCGTGCAGGAAGAACGCCACGTCCTGCTGGAAAGCCTCGAAGCCGCTGGCTTCTCTCACGACGACGTCGATATCGTCGTCCTTTCCCACCTTCACTTCGATCACGCGGGCGGGCTCCTCAGCCGATACGAGCCCGAAGCGCCGATGCAGCTTCTGTTTCCAAACGCCACCTACGTGGTGAGCTGGGATGCTTGGCAGCGCGCTCGAAGACCGCACCCCCGCGATCGCCGCTCCTTCATCCCCGAGCTGCCTGCTTTGCTCGAAGAAAGCGGACGACTCGAAGTGCTGAAGGGTCACAGGTCCGAGGCGTTGGGGGGCGCGTACAAGCTCTGGCTTTCGAACGGACACACGCCGGGGCTGATGTTGACCGAGGTTGCGGGCGATGACGGCCCAGTGGTCTACGCGGCCGACCTGATCCCCGGGCGCGCGTGGATGCACCTCCCGATCACCATGGGATACGACCGCAACCCGGAGCAATTGGTCGACGAAAAAGCCGAGCTCCTCGGCCGGCTCGTGGAGCAACGAGGGCGAATCTTCTTCACCCACGACCACCAAGTCGCGCTCGGGCGCGTCGCGAAGGACACAAAGGGCCGGTTTTCCGTGGACGAGACCTGGCCGGAGCTCGTGGGCGCGCGCCTTTGACTCGCGTGGTAAGCTAGCCGCTCGAGGAGGCGGTCATGCCGCGCGGAAATGGCGATTCCCCAAGGCGAATTGTAAGCGGGGAAGACTACATCGACAGCCTGCGGGGGCGGAACCTCAGAGTTTTCCTCTTCGGTGAGCTCGTCGACGAACCGGTGGACCATCCACTCATTCGTCCATCGATCAACGCCGTCGCCGAGACCTACGACCTGGCGATGCGAGAGCCAGAGGTCGCCACGGCCGAGTCCGAGCTCACCGGCGACCGCGTCAATCGCTTCCTGCACATCGCGCAGAGCCCAGAAGACTTGGTCGCCCAAAACATGATGCAGCGCAAGCTCGGGCAGAATACGGGCACTTGCTTTCAGCGGTGTGTGGGAATGGACGCCTTCAACTCGCTTCATTCGGTTACGTACGAGATCGACGAGAAGCACGGCACCCCCTACCACGAGCGTCTCAAGGCGTTCCTGACGACGATGCAGCAGCAGAACTACGTCGTTGGCGGGGCGATGACCGACGTCAAAGGAGACCGAAGCAAGGCTCCACACGAGCAGGACGACCCTGACTTGTTCGTTCACATCACCAAGCGAAACGACGATGGCATCTGGTTGCGTGGTGCCAAGGCCCACCAAACCGGTTGTATCAACTCGCATTGGATCATCGCGATGCCGACGATGCGCCTCGGGCCCAAAGACGCGGACTATGCCGTCGTGGCTGCCTTCCCGGTCGACGCGCCTGGGATCACCTACGTCTACGGAAGACAGTCCTGCGATACGCGCAGCATGGAAGGCGGCTCGATCGACGTGGGCAATGCATCGTTTTCGGGTCAGGAGGCGATGGTGATCCTCGATGACGTGTTCGTCCCCTGGAGCCACGTCTTCATGGATGGTGAGTACGAGTTCGCATCGATGCTCGTCGAGCGCTTCACCTGTTATCACCGTCGGAGCTACGTCTGCAAAACCGGCGTCGGCGACGTATTGATCGGAGCCGCGGCTCAAGCTGCCGAATACAACGGGGTCGAAAAGGCCTCGCACATCAAAGACAAGCTCGTGCAGATGACGCACCTCAACGAAACGATGTACGCGGCCGGCATCGCGTCGTCACATCAGGCAAAGGCCCTGAAGTCCGGCGTCTACTTGAACGACGACATGCTTGCCAACGTGTGCAAGCACCACGTGACCAAGATGCCCTTCGAGATCGGGCGGCTTGCCCAGGACCTGGCCGGCGGGCTCGTGAGCACCGCTCCCTCCGAGAAAGAGCTCGAGCACCCCGAGCTCAAGGCCTTGCTCGAGAAGTACCTCAAGGGCCGTGCCGATGTTCCCACGGAGGCGCGGATTCGCGTCCTTCGGCTGATCGAGAACATGACGATGGGTCGCAATGCGGTGGGCTACCTGACCGAGTCGATGCATGGGGCCGGGTCTCCGCAGGCGCAGCGCATCCAGATCGGCCGTCAGATGAATCTCGGCTTCAAAAAGGCGCTCGCCCGCAAGCTGGCAGGCGTCAAAAGTCCCGACAAAGACGAAGAGTAGCCAGCACTGCTCAAATCCCCTACGGTGTTGTCGATGCATTTCGGGGGTCGCATCGTATGTCTCGTCGTCTGGACGTGTTTGGTTGGGTACGGCTGCGGACGCGATGCCACGGCGGAAGGCCTGGGCACGCCGACCGGGGCTGCTGCAACAAACAGCGCGGCTGACCCCGTCGCCGGAGACGAAGAGCCAGCCGAGGTCATGGGGGAAGGTCTCGTGATCGGAGAGTACCGGCTCGCACCGCGCGCCGTCATCGATGGAGACACGATCCGTGTAGAGAATCTCGAAGGCTCCATTCGTCTGCTATCGATCGACACGGAAGAGGCGATACGCAGCAAACGGGACCGAGCCGCGATCAAGGCAGACTTCGACGAGTATCTGAAACGGAAGCAGGGCGACGCGGTGCGTCCGAGAAAGGCCGGCACGCCGATGGGCAATCGAGCCATCGAGTTTGCCGAGAGGTTCTTCGAAGGTGCCGACGTCGTACGGCTCGAACGAGATGATCCGAAGGCCCTTCGCGGGCGCTACGGCCGACTTCTCGCATACGCGTTCGTACAGAAAGACGGCAAGTGGACAATCTACAATGTGGAAGCCGTTCGGGCTGGGATGAGCCCGTATTTCACGAAGTACGGTTACTCTCATCGTTTTCACAATCAGTTCGCGCGGGCAGAGACCGAGGCTCGACGCGCTCGACGCGGCATCTGGGATCCGAACGCCGAGGGATATGGCGACTACGCCGTGCGGAAAGACTGGTGGGATGCGCGCGCTGACTTCATCCAGGCGTTCGAGCACCAAGCGACCGGGCGTGACGATTTGGTCGTTCTGAACCACTGGGACGCCAAGGCACGGCTCGAAAAAATGCTCGGCGACGAAGTGACCTTACTCGGGACGGTCGACAAGGTGGAGCATTTCCGGGGACTCGTGCGGGTCGTGCTGGGCGGTGAGCAAGCCAACGACTTTCCGATCATCTTTCGGGAAAAAGAGATCTTCGACCGCAGTGACCTCGCGCGCTATCGGGGCGAGCCCGTGACGGTGCGAGGTCGGGTCGAACGCTACGAACGCGGCGACTACCAGACCCTTCAGATCGTGGTCGGGCGCCCGAAGCAGATTGGCCTTCCTTCGCTCCCCTGGCCGGGCGAACCCGCACTAGCAGCCGAGTAACACGAAACCACTCGAGCCTTCGACCGATAACCCGGCAAGCCAGAGAGGCGGGAGGTCGAGATGATGAGAGTGTGCGGGTTGGTGCGCAGATGCGCGTGCCTGGCGTTGGTGTTCTGCGGTTGCGGGAGGGAACCACTCGCGACGGAAACGGGGTGTGAAGAAGTCGCGCCCGGCGATGTCGTCATTACGGAGATTCATGCGAACCCGGACGGGAGTGACGGGGACGGCGAATACGTCGAGCTCTTCAATGCGAGTGGCAGGGCCCTCGAGCTCGAGAGCCTGATTCTCGTTTCGAGCCGCGCGGATGGGACTGGCGCATCGGAGCATCGATTTGGCGAAGGCCAGGTTGCAGCGGAGGGCTACTTCGTGTTGGAAAACGGACTCGGGAGCCTTCGCAACTCCGAGGCTGCGTTGGCGATCCGATGTGGCGAGGTCGTCATCGACTGGGTGGGGTACGCGAGCACTCGAGACGGTCGCGCGCTGGAGCTGGACGGCGGGCTCGTCCCGAACGACGACTCGAACGACGACGCGGCTCATTGGTGCTTTGCGCCTGAGACCGCCTCCGAGGTCTCCCCGGGGAACTTCGGGACGCCCGGGGCACCCAACAGCACGTGCGACGAGGTGCCCATGGAGGGCACGTGCCTCGAAGGCGAGACGAGGCGGGCCATCGATCCGCCAGTCCCTGGCGAAGTAGCGATCACCGAATGGATGGCAAACCCCAAGGGCGCGGACGGCGAGCTCGAGTGGGTCGAGGTGCTCTTCACCGAATCGGCCGACCTGAACGGCGTGCGACTCGGCCCACAGAGTGGCTCGCTTGGCAAGCCCATCACCGACGAGGCCTGTTTTCCCGTCGACGCGGGTACGAGGGTCGTCTTCGGAGCGAGTCCGGCGGCGGCTCCCCGCGTCGACGCGGAGCTCGATTTCAGTCTCGGCAATAGCAATGAGCGGAGCATCGTGGTCGCAGTCGAGGAAACCCTCCTCGACCGGGTCGACTACCTGGGCTCCGATGAAGGCGTTGCGTGGCAGGTAGACCCGGCCGGTGTGGTGTGCCTGGTCGACGCCGTGCCTGACCACGAGTACCGCGAGGCCAACTTCGGGACGCCGGGTGAGTCGAACCCGTTGTGTGTTCCGGTTCTCGAGGAGGGAATGTGCTTCGACGGGGATACCCCGCGACCGATTCGAAGCCCGTCCGCAGCGCAGGTCCAGATCACCGAGTGGATGGCCAACCCTTCGATGGCGGGCAACCGAGACGGCGAGTGGGTCGAGGTTCGTTTCAGCGCGGCTGTCGACCTCAACGGCCTGGGTTGGTCCGACCTCGCGGGGGCGGCCGCGACGCTCGAACGAGCAGAGTGCCTGTCGGTGCCATCTGGGGCGTACGTTGTATTCGCACGAAACCCGAACGGCGACGAGAACGGAGGCATCCCGTTCGTAGACGCTGAGCTCGGGGTTTCGCTCAACAACGCCGACGAAACACTCTCGATCAACATCGATGGCGAGGTGTTGGATTCGGTTTCGTATGACGCGTCACAGCCGGGGGTTGCGACGCAGGTCGACGAATGGGGTCGCGTCTGTGACGCGATCGCGCCGTACGGCGATGGAGACCTGGGCACACCGGGTGCGCCAAACCGACCGTGTCCCTGAGGCGTGCGCATGGCATCGTTTTCGTGTCTGCGTGGCTCGTCGCATCGTTTCCAAGGGGCGCGAGAGCCGTTCAATACGAGGTTTTCGTCCACGTCGAAGCCGAAGAAGATCTATACGACTTGCTCGTGTCGGGGCAGATCTCCGAGCGTTCGTTCAGCGCGCTCTTGCTTCTTTACCAGAGCAAGGTCGACCTCAACCGGGCCGATCGGGAAGGGCTCTACGCCCTGCCAAACCTCGACTTGGTGCACGTCGATCAGATCCTCCGCTATCGAGCCGAGGCGGGAGGCATTGGCGCCCTCGACGATCTCCTGGCAACTGGGGCGCTCGACGCGGAGCTGCTCGACGCGATTCGCGCCTTCGTCGTCGTGCGCCCCAAGGCGTCGAAATCCGAAACCGAGGGGTTCACGCGGGTGCAAGCGCGCTGGAGCGGGCGTTACGATCGACTTCCGCCGGCGGCGGCAGCCCAGGCGCGGGTCAAGACGCTTGGCAATCTCGACGTCGGCGCAGTCGGCGTGCTCACCCGCAACGATGTTCATCGGGTGCGATGGGATCAGAATCGTCGAGGGCTCACCGCAGCACCCGAACGGGTCCGGTTCGTGGTTCCCAAGCTCTACGCGGAGTGGGAAGACGACGAGTGGGAGGTGGTCGTCGGGACTTATCGTATCGGGTTCGGTCAACGGCTGACCTTCGACGTGACCGATCAGGTCAGCCCGAACGGATTCTTCGGCGACTACGAGCTCCGGAGGGTAAACGACCTGACCTTGCGATGCCGGCGCCGTGCAGGAGAGCTAACCGAATCTCCGTGCTCGCCGGATCGGGTGGCACGGGTTACGCCCGATTACCGATGGACGAACCGCCTCGCCGGTGCCGCGGTCGGCGTGCGAAAAGCCGCGTTGGGGCCCGGCTGGTTGCAGGCTTACGGATGGGGCTCCTATCAGGTTCACCGGGTCCGGCAGACCGAGGTTGTGAATGCAGGCGCGTGCCAAGACCCCCGTCTCGACGGGGAACCTGCCTGCAAGGCTCCCCCGGTGTACGTGCGAGGCGCTGACCCGATAAAGCCGGCGAGCCAGCTCAGCTTCGGGACCCTGCCCGCCATGGTCGCCGAAGGTCTCGGCGGAGCGAACGTCGGCTACTTTTGGAGCGAACGTGCCCACATCGGAATCACTGGATACGGGTCTTCGCCGCGATGGCTCGTCGATGGCGTCGCGCTCGACTTCCAAGAATTCGCAACGAGGCCCTTTGGGGGGCCCTTTGGCGCACTCGGGATCGACGCATCATACGGATTTGGGGTGCAAGACTTCTTCGTCGAGGTCGCGCGCAGCTTCGATGCGCAGCCGGACGGCGGAGGTGGGTATGGCGCGGTCCTTCGAAGCGTCACCGTGCTCCAAACGACCGAGCTCGACATCTCGGTTCGCTACTACGGGGAGAGGTACGCAAACCCCTACGCACGACCGGTATCCGCACCCGACGAGCTCGATGGGCTTCGAGCGCGCGATGAAACCGGGGCTCGCCTGAGGACGACGAGCAACTTCGGCCGAAAGTTGGGTCTGCGAACCGTTGCCGATGTCTGGCGCAGGCTCTCGCGAGGTGGCGTCGACGCCGTGCTCTTCGTGCGCCTGGATGTGCACCCACGCGGGCCGTGGGGTTGGGCGTTTTGGACATCCTATCGAAGCACCAACGGTCAAGGCTTGGCCACCGCTACGCGACTTGCCTATGACCCGGGTCGGCGTCTGACGATCGCAGCGCAATACCAACACGAATGGGTGGGGTTCGCTGCTACCGACGGGCCACGGCAAGACATCGTGGCATTGCTTCAGATCACCGCGCGGCCGGTCGACAGACTCCGCGTTCGTGCTCGCGTGCGGTACGACTTCGACGACATCGCGAACAATCACCGACTCGCCCGGGTGTTGTGGAGCTACGTGGAGGTCGCGGTGGCCTTGCGCCAGCGGGACGCCTTGCGATTGCGATACGACTTGCGCGTCTTCCTCGACCGTCGCGAATCTACTTTCGCGCGCGTTCCAAACCCAGAACACTGGCTTTCGTTCGAGTACGCGTTTCGGTTCTAGCCTTTGAGAGTGTCACGACGCCTGGTACGCTTGCCAGTCCATGAACGACGCTCTGGACATCGTCGACGAAGCGGGAGTCGAGTCGTTCCCGTCGAGCGACCCGCCAAGCTGGACGCTCGGCCGAGAGCCCGCCGGCCCTGGGCTCCTCAGGCATCCTGAGTGGGAGCCGATGACGGCGTACGTCGCGAACATGTCGTACTTCAGCGGAAAGATGGAGGCCTATCTTCGGTACAAAGAGATCTCCTATGAGCGCCGGATCGTCGATATGAAAGTGATGCGGGACGAGGTGCTCCCGGCCAGCGGCTTGATGAAGGTACCGGTCATCCGCATGGCCAACGGTCAATGGCTCAAGGACACGACGCCGATGATCGAATGGCTGGAGTCCCAATACCCCGAGCCGACGGTCATTCCAATCGATCCGGTGCTGCGATTCTTGTCGAAGTTGGTCGAGGACTACGCCGATGAATGGTGTTGGCGCGCGGCGCTCTACTGGCGCTGGCAGCCCCCCGAAACGCGAAGGCTCTTGATGTCACGGATCGGAAACGAAGTGCTTGGCGACTTCCCGGCACCCAATCGATTGGCGGGTTGGTACTACGGGCAACGGCAGATCGCGACATACCTCACTGGCGATGGAATGACGGCCGAAACCGAGCCGCACATCAAGCAGCACTACCTCGACCTGCTCGACAACATGAGCACGATTCTCGAGGACCAGCCGTACCTGCTCGGCAGTCACCCGTCGCTGGTCGACATCGGCCTCTTCGGACCGATGTTCCGCCATTACGCTCAAGACCCGGCACCGAGCCGCGTCATGGAGGAGCGGGCGCCCGCCGTATACGCTTGGGTCGGGCGGGTTTGGAATTCACGCGCAAGCAAACTGCCTGGCAAACCGTCATTTTCGGACTTTTCACAGCCAGGGTGGAGCTACTTCCTCGAGGACATCGTGCAGACCTATTGGCCGTTTCTCGTACGCTCCGCACAGGCGTGGCAAGCCGGGAAGAAGCGGGTCGACCACCGTGCGCATGGCGTCACCTATCCGAACCTGAGGGTGACGCACTACCGTGTATATTGCCTTGAGGTGCTTCAACACGAATATGAGGCGCTTTCCGACCCTGACCGCGACGTTGTCGACAAGACGCTTGCGCCGTACGGCAAGCTCGAGCTGCTGCCCGGTCTTCGTTCCGGGCTCATGAAGGAGCACGAGCTTCCCCTTCAACCGACACGTCCACAGCCGTCGAGGCTTCGACGTTTCATGCTCGGATTGACGGGCACCCCCTGGGACATGCCGGTGAAGCCGCAGGAGTGAGCCGGTGGGTCGCTGGCACTGGCGCCCGCGCTGTCACTGTCACTGTTTTTGAGGAGTAGGTGACGCCCCTACTCGTACAGCTTCACCACGCGCACTCCCTTGGGGGAGGCCTGCATGCACAGGTCGCAGAGGGTGCATTCGTCGACGTTGTCTTCAACGACTTCGACCGAGCTCGCCTTGGAACCGACCTTGAAGATATTGACGGGGCACACTTCGACGAGCTTGTCGGCCAGACCTGGGGTTTTTTCGATTACGCTGTTGTCGACATCCACGCGTATGAACATAGCCATGATGAATCCTCTGCCGCTCAGTTTCCGATGCGCTCTCGGACGAGGTTTGGGATGTCGCCGATCTCTTCGGCAACGGAGATTCCGGCCTCTCGCATCCTGCGCATTTTGTCGGCTGGCGAATCGACCTTCTTGTTTACGACCGTGCCTGCATGGCCGAAGCTCATCCCGGGCATCTCGTCCATGAAGCGACCCGCCACGAATGCCACGATCGGAAGGCGGCTTTTGTGTTCTTGGGTCCAGCGTGCGAGCTCGGCTTCGGCGGTGCCCCCAGGCTCGGCGTAGATCACCACGGCCTTGGTTTCTTCATCCGCCTCGAACAGCGGAATCAGGTCCACGTAAGTCGACCCGATCACCGGGTCACCGCCGATCGAAATCGCCGTGCTCACCCCGAGCCCCGAGAGGGTCAGGGCGTTGCAGATTTCGGTGGTCATCCCGCCCGAACGCGACATCACGCCGACGACTCCCGGCTTGAAGGCCTTGCGGCAGTCGACCGCAGGCCCACCAAGGCTTCCAAAACGGCACACATCGGGCACGATGATGCCGAGACAGTTTGGGCCGATCATCCGAGCGCCGTGGAGCGCCGCATACTCGACCACCGCGGAGGCGTCCTTGCGCGGAATGCCTTCGGTGATGATGATGATCTCCTTGATCCCAGCATCGATCGCCTCGTATGCGGCGTCTGGTGCAAAGGCAAGCGGTACTGTGATGACGGTTCCGTCGACCCGTTGCGTCTCGGTGATCTCGCGGACGGTGTCGTAGACCGGAACGCCGTACACCTCGCGACCCCCCTTGCCGGGAGTGACGCCACCGATGATCTTGGAGCCGTACTCCAGGCACTCGCGAGTGAAGTTCAAGGCCTCACGCCCGGTGATGCCTTGGACGATGAACTGGAAATCTTCGTGAATGATGACGGCCATTGCAGATCCTTCTAGCCAACTTTCTCCACGGCACGCCTCGCCGCTTCGCTGATCGAAACCGTGCGATCGCAATACTCGACGCCGTACTTTTGGAGGATCTTGGCCGCGTCGGCCTCCCAGGCTCCCGGGACGCGGAAGATCAGAATCTTGTCTGCGGGCTCGAACCCGAGCTCGGTGATGCCCTTGATGACGCCACGCGCCACGAGGTCGGCCCGCGTATTCGAAACCACGTTGGACATGACGGCGATCTTGTCGACGCCCGGCTTGCTCAGGACTAGCTTGGTGAGCCTGCGAGCCTTGTCGACGCTCGGATTACCGCCTATCGCCGCGTAATTGGCCGGTCGACCACCATGCTTTCGCACCGCATCAGTCAACGTCAGCGAGCCTCCACCGGCGCCGATGACCAGGCCGATGTTGCCGTCGAACTCGGCGATCGGGCTGATGATACCTCGAGGGTCCTCGGCGTCGATCCGCGCACCCTCGAGCTCGAACGCCGTCGGTTCGCGCACTTGGCGAAGATCGTCCTTGGCGAAACCGAGCTCGTCGAGCATCGGCCGTTGCCGATGGCGTGCTTCGATCTCGAGATCGGCCTCGACGTCGAGCACGGCAAAGTTGCCTTCTCCAAGCTTGACCAGCGACGTGATATCGAGGTCCGCGAGGTCATACTTGAGAAAGAGCCGCGCGAGCCCGGACACGATGCGGGTCATGCGCTTCAGATCATTGCCCCCGAGCGCAAGGGACTTAGCGAGCTCTTTGGCGATGTAATCGGAGAAGGGATAGAGCGCCGAGAAGTGCCGACGGACGATGCGCTCGGGGTGCGTATCGCTGAGGTCGTCGATCTTGCCGGCCATGTTGCTGGCTGCGATGACAGGAAGCTTGGTGGTGCCGTCATACGTGAAGCTCAGGCTGTACACCGCTTCGCCGGTCGGTCTCGCCTCGACGAGGATGCCGTTGGGCTTGCGACCGCCATCGTCGAGCTCGAGCAGCTTGGCAGCGGCGGTTTTTGCACCGGCAGGATCAGCCGCGTCTTTGACCGACGCAGCGGTGAGGCCGGGGGCGATGACCTGGGCCTTCAAAATGACGGGTCCGCCGATCTTCGAGGCCGCCTTCTTGGCCTCGTCGGCCGTCTTGACTACTTCGCTCTGAACGAGCGGAATCCCGTGCTTTTTGAGGAGTTGCTTCGCTTCGAATTCGTAAAAGCGCATAGTGGAACGGGGAGACTAGCCCCTCTCCTCTGCGTTACGCAAGGGGCCTGATCGCGTTGGCCAGAGCGACGACACGCTTGGCATGGTCGACGTGCAGTTTTTCGATCAACTTGCCGTCCACCACCACCACACCCCTGCCCTGTGCTTCCGCCTCGGCATAGGCTTCGATGATCTCTTGGGAGAGCCTGACCTCTTCGTCGGACGGTGCGAACACCTCGTTCGCCGCGGCGAGCTGTTTCGGATGGATCAGCGTCTTTCCATCGAAGCCAAGCTCTGCCCCCTGGCGACAGGAATCGACGAAACCTTCGTGGTCGTTCAGGTCGAGATAGACCCCATCAAGGATCGCGATCCGGGCTGCCCGTGCAGCAAGCATGCACAAGCCCAAGGACGTGATGAGCGGGAGCCGCATCGCAGTATGCTGCGCCTGGAGATCCTTGGCGAGATCCGACGTACCCATGACCAAGCCTCCGACACGCGGGCTCGCATCCGCGATTTCCTCGGCGTGCAGCATCGCCCGCGGGTTCTCCATCATGCACCAAATCGCTAACTCAGGAGCCGCACCATGTGCTATCAACACCGATTCAGCCTGACGCACCATTTCCGCGCTTTCGACTTTTGGAAGCAGGATCGCGTCGGCGCCGATCGCCGCGACCGCAGCCAGGTCGTCGTACCCCCACGGCGTGTTCAGCCCGTTGGTGCGGATCAGGATCTCGCGCTTGCCGTAGCCACCAGCCTCGACGGTTTGGATGACTTGGGTGCGGGCGGTCACCTTGGCCTCCGGGGCGACGGCGTCTTCTAGATCGAAGATCAAGGCGTCTGCCGGAAGGGTTCGGCTCTTGTCGAGGGCCCGCGCGTTCGAGCCGGGCATGTACAATACACTTCGACGAGGTCGATGCGTTGCGGTCATCGAAGCTCCTAGAACTGGTACGCCCGCTTGAGCTCGGTGTCTTTTTCGGCGAGCTTGCGCGCGAGCTCGACCATCACCTTGCATTGCTTGTACGTCGCATCGTCCTGCATTTTTCCGTCGATCATGACGGCGCCGGTGCCGTCACCCATCTCTTCGATGACGCGCTTTGCCCAAAGCACCTCGTCGACCGGCGGGCTGAAGACCTTCTTGGCGATGTCGATCTGCACGGGGTGAAGCGACCATGCGCCGACGCAACCGAGTAAGAAGGCATTCCGGAACTGGTCTTCGCAAGCAACCGTGTCCCGGATGTCTCCAAACGGGCCGTAGTACGCGAAGATGCCATTTGCGACACACGCATCGACCATCCGCGCGATCGTGTAATGCCAGAGGTCCTGTTGGGCGGTTTCGCGTGGTGCGTCGAGATCGTCCGGCTCCGGATCGGTGCGTACCAAGTAGCCAGGGTGACCGCCGCCGACACGGGTGGTCTTCATGCGACGCGATGCGGCCAGATCCGCAGGGCCCAAGCTCATTCCCTGCATGCGCGGGCTCGCCCCGGCAATCTCTTCGACGTTCGCTACGCCGAGGGCGGTCTCGAGGATTGCGTGCACCAGAATCGGACGCTTGAGCTCGGCACGCGCCTCGAGCTGCGCGAGAAAACGGTCGACGTAGTGAATGTCCCAAGGCCCTTCGATCTTCGGCACCATGATGACGTCGACCTTATCCCCCACCTCTTGCACGATTCGCATCATGTCATCGAGGAACCAGGGGCTATCGAGGCTGTTGACGCGCGTCCAAAGCTGGCAGTCGCCAAAATCGTTCTCTTTGGCGATTTTCACGAACCCTTCGCGGGCATCGACCTTGTTGTCGGCTTGAATCGCGTCTTCGAGGTTTCCGAGGAGCACATCGCACTTGGCGGCGATGCTCGGCGCTTTGGCCGCCATCTTGGGGTTGCTGGGGTCGAAGAAGTGGATCATCCGCGACGGCCGAAACGGGATTTCCCGCACGGGCGCTGGAGCCCCGATGGCCATGGGTTTGAAGAAGTCCTTCGCGTTGCGCATGGTGTACCCTAGCATATGGAAATCGGGATGAACCTGCCGGTCATGGCACCGGGGCTCGACAGAAAAACCTTCTTGAAGTGGTGCGAGCGGATCGACTCGGGGCCATTCGCCAGCATCGCAGCGGGCGAGCGCATCTCCTTTTACAATCCCGACATGACGGCCGCCCTGTCTGCGGCAGCGGTGCTCACCGAGCGCGTCAAAGTCGTGAGCGACGTGTTCGTGCCGATGCTTCATCACCCCGTGATGCTCGCCAAACAGTTGGCCACGATCGACGTGCTTTCGGGCGGCCGCTTGGTCGCAGGGTTGGGGGTCGGCGGGCGCGAACAGGACTACCAGTCCGTGGATGCGCCCCTTGGGAGGCGCCTGACCCGTCTCGCGGAAAGCGTCGAAACGATGCGAAGCGTGTGGCGCGGCGATCCCGTGGTCGAAGGCGCGCTCCCCGTCGGGCCCGCTCCGGTTCAGAAGGGCGGGCCCAAACTGTTGGCGGGGTCACTCATGGTCGAATCGATCGAAGTCGCATCGAAATGGGCGGACGGTCTATGCGGCTTCAGCTTCGGGCCGGCACGCGCAGAGATGGACCTGCAATTCGAGGCGGCGCGGCGATCTTGGAAGGCGCGAGGCAGGCCGGAACCTTGGCTCGGCACGGGGTTTTGGTATGCGCTCGGACCGAACGCACGCGCGCAACTCGATGGGTACCTCGACCGGTATTTGAACTTCATGGCGCCGGTGGCGCGGGAGAACGTCAAACAGATCTGCATCGCGACGACGCCGCAGGCCTTGAAAGACGCGCTCCGGCAAGCCGAAGATGCTGGCGCCGACGACGTGCTGCTGGTTCCAACGACTTCGGATCCAGACGATGTTCACCGCGTCGCAGACATCCTCGGCTAGCCGATCCCGGTTCGTTGCTGCCCTCGAGACGACGAAATAACGTTGAAGGTGCAACCGAAATAGCGTTGCGCCACGACATCTCGGTCCCATAGTTATCGAGTGACGGAGCTTCAGGATTATACGCGCGATCTTCACGCCCTGGCCGAGCTCGCAAGCCAGCCAAACCAGCTCGAAACCGTGCTTCACCATGCGCTCGCGGCCCTCCGCGACGTCGTTCCGTACGACCTCGCAGCGGTTTTGGCTCTGGAGGGGGAGGAGCTGATCGTCGAGGTCGCGGACGGCCCACTGGCCAACGAGCGAGTTCGCCGACACCGCTTGCGGCTACATGACTTCCCCACCATCGTCCGCGCACTCGAGACCCGAAAGCCGATCGCGCTCGAGGAGCACAACCATGCCGGCGACGAGGGTGACCCCTATGACGGCGTCCTCGACTTGGAGCACGGTCACTCGTGCATGGTCGTTCCGTTGTACGCAGCCGACCGCTCGCTCGGGATCATCACACTCGATCGAAGGGTCTGCGAGACCTATCGGCCTGAGGCCGTGGAGCTTGCCGGCGTGTACGGGCAACTCGTGTCCTACGCGATGTTGTTCGCCCAACAATCGCGGCTGCTCGACCGCTACCGGCTCGCGCTCAAGGAGCAGAATCGCCTCTTGGTCGAGGAGTCCGGCGGGTCCCAAGCCTGCCACGCCATCGAATCCAGTCGTTCTCCGCAAATGCGGCGGTTGGCCGAGCTGGCGAAACAGGGCGCAGCGTCGGACATCCCCATCTTGATCCGCGGAGAGACCGGCACCGGTAAAGAGGTGCTCGCCCAGGCCGTTCATGCTTGGAGTGGCCGCGTCGAGGAACCGTTCGTGAAGCTCAACTGTGCGGCAATCCCGGAGAACCTCGTCGAAAGCGAGCTTTTTGGACACGTCAAAGGCGCCTTCTCGGGGGCCGATCGCCGCCGTCCGGGGCGGTTTCTGACCGCGAATGGCGGGACGCTCCTGCTGGACGAAATCGCTGACATGCCGCTCTCCGCGCAGAGCAAGTTGCTACGTGTGTTGCAGGAGGGGACTTTCGAGCCCGTCGGTTCGGACGAAATGATCCGGGTAGACGTTCGGGTCATCGCCGCGTCGCACGCGGACCTCGAAAGGGCGATCACAGATGGCAGTTTTCGTTCTGATTTATACTACCGCCTCGCTGCGTTCCCCCTCGAGCTTCCCGCCCTGCGCGATCGCCTCGAAGACGTTCCAGTGATTGCCGAGCAATTCCTCGAGCAGCTAGCGGAACGCACGGGTCGCGGGCCGTGGACACTGAGTGACGCTGCCCTCGATGCAGTCATGAATCGAAGCTGGCCCGGAAATGTGCGCGAGCTGGTCAATACGCTCGAGCGCGCTACGATCCTGCGACCAGACGGCGTGATCGACCCAGCGCATCTTGCATTGGGCGGCACCGAAACGGCCAGCCCACCGTCGGCGGCGGGCGAAAACCTCTCGAGCATGCTGCCCTTGTACGAGCACGAACGACGCTACCTCGCACAGGCGCTGCGACGAACCAACGGCAAGATCTACGGCGCCGACGGTGCGGCCCAACTCCTCGGGCTCAAGCCCACGACTCTGCAGAGCAAGCTCAAAAAACACGGTCTCAAGAACTAGGCCGCGTGTTATAAGGTGCGATCTCAGGAGGTAAGGTCATGAGAGCCATCATCGTCGCCGTGTTTGTGGTCGGTGCGTTCGTCGCCGGGTTGTTTGCCACGCAGATCAACCCCGTCGCCGCCGACACTCCCGCGAAGAGAAATCAGTGGCAGTATCAGTGCTTCGAAGCGTCCGATGTGGCGCAAGTGACGGTGCGGTCCAACAAAATGGGAGAGCAGGGCTGGGAGCTCGTGACCTCCGCCGGCGGCGCCGCTTCTACACTGTGGTGCTTCAAGCGTCCGCTCTGGAAGAAGTAAAGAAGGTCCCGCGCGCAAGAAGGGACCAATGCCTTCTTTGGGTCGATCCGGAAACGGGGCTTCCGAACGAAGGGGAATCGAAGCCAGATCTTGATTCAGGGCACCGATGTCGTTTTTCGATGATAAACAAGTTCGGCTGAACATCGACCGGCTTCCGATCGCGTTCGATGACTACGGCTTCGACCGATTCGGCCTTTCAAAAAAGGCGTTGATTCGCGCCTACTCGCCAGTGGCCTACCTCTACCGTCACTACCTGAAGGTCACCGCCTTCGGGATGGAGTTCATTCCACGGCAGGGGCGCGCGCTCGTCGTCGCAAACCACTCCGGAGGCATCGGCGCCGACGCGGCCATGATCTTCACGTCGCTCATCCTAAACGACGAAGCGCCCCGCCTCGGCCAGGGGATGGCGGAGTATTTCCTGACGCGGTCCCCATTTGCGTCGGTCGCGCTGAGTCGGCTCGGGCATCTTACCGGCCTCCCCGAGCACGGTGAGCAATTGCTTTCTGACGAGCGACTCGTCGTGGTATTTCCCGAGGGGGCGGCCGGAGCCGGCAAGCTCTACAAAGACCGCTACAAGCTCCTCCGGTTCGGGACCGGCTTCATGCGCCTCGCGCTCAAGACCGGCACGCCCGTCATCCCGTGCGCCTTCATCGGCGGCGAGGAAGCGTTCCCGCAGCTCTTTCACATCAAGTGGCTCGCCAAGCTCGTAAACGGGCCGTTCGTGCCAGTCGCACCCCAGCTCGTGCTTTTTCCACTGCCGGTCGCGTGTCAGGTGTACTACGGCCTACCCATGCACTTCGAGGGAGACGGGTCGGAGCCTGACCACGTCATTCAAGAGTACGTCGACCAAGTCCGTGCCTCGATGGAACGACTGATCAGCACGGGGCTCGACGCGCGACCCCAAGCCTTCATGTTTGAGAAGATGCGAGGCTCAAAGGAAGACACCTCACGATGAAGATCTTGATCACCGGAATCAGTGGAACCTTGGCACGAGGTGTGGCGTACCGACTCGTGCAACGCGGGCATCAGGTCATCGGCATCGATCGACGTCCATGGCCCGACGTGCCCGAGGGCGTCGAGATGCACCAAGCCGACATCCGGAAGCGCCCCGCCGAAGATGTATTTCGAACGGCAAGACCCGATGCGCTGGTTCACATGGCGACCGTCACGCATTTCACGACCGGCACTGAGGAGCGCTATCGAATCAACTTGGGCGGCACCCGCAAGCTCTTCGAGTACTGCCACGAATACGGCGTGGGTCAGTCGGTGTTCGTGGGTCGACACACCGTCTACGGCGCAAGTCCAGACTCGCCGCTCTACCATACGGAAGACGAGCCTCCTCTGGCGGGTGCGGCTTTCAAGGAGCTCGCTGACCTGGTGGCAGCCGATTTATATGCTGGAAGCGCGCTCTGGCGATGGCCCGAGATCGACACGGCCGTCCTCCGCCTCTGCTACTTCCTCGGCCCAAGCCGAGGCGGCACGCTCGCAAGTTTCCTGTCGAAGACCCGCGTTCCGATGGTCATGGGCTTCGATCCTCTCTACCAACTCATGCACGAGTGGGATGCGGAGGAGGCGATTACCTTGGCAGTCGAGAAACGGCTCCGGGGCGTGTTCAATGTCGCTGGCCCTCCCCCGGTCCCGCTGTCGACCGTCGTGGCAGCCACCGGCAAACGCGGCATCCCGATCCCCGAGCCTCTGTACTCGAGCGTCCTCGGCCGTTTCGGTTTCCCCTACTTGCCCGACGACGCAATCGCGCACGTGAAGTACCCGATCGTCATCGACAACAAAGCCTTCGTCGAAGCCACCGGCTTCGAGCCACGCTATTCGGCCAAACAGACCATGGAAGGCTTCCGCTGGAACTAGGCGATAGCGTGGGGGCGGTGGGGCGGGACCAATTGCCGGCCGAAGGCCTCCTGGAATGAGCGCTTCCTCGCTCGCTTTCTTCAGGGGTTGACGGCGGCTTCGCAGGCAACCTCGTCGAAGTCGGCACCTGGCGTGCAGGGAACGAAGGGGCCCTCGCCTGTTTCTTCGAAGTGGCTCTGGAGTGGTTCGTCGCTGAGGAGATGGATCGCGTAGTCGTGAATCGTCATCTCGCCTTCATCCGTGTCGATCTCGGTGCCATCCCAGGCGAGCCCCGCAAAGTCTACGAGAAGATCGCCGAGGGGGTTCTCCTCGAGGCCCGGGATGGTTACACAGTGACTGCTATTGGTTTGCCGCCAGAACGGGATGAAGTAGCCTAGGTTATCGCGGCTGTCGTATTGATTGACGAGCAGAGCAGTATCGTCCCACCAAAGGGTGTGGATGGCGGTGCGGGCCGCCGCGACATTCTCGTCCAAGCCTACCTCACCGTCGAAGTCGAAAGGTACGATCGCCCCGCCGGCATCCAGGGTGTAGAACCGCTCATAGGAGAAGAGCGCGATGTTGTAGTCGAGCCTGAAATGGGTGGCCGCAAGACGGTCATTCGGAAACTCGTCAGCCAACACGCGGCTCAAGGCGCCGAAGTCGTCTGTGAGTTGGTCGAAGGACGGGGCGCTTTCAATGACGCGGTCGACATCCCAGGATAGCCTGATTCTTTCGTACAGCCGGCGAGATCGCGAGGTTGGCTCGTCTGCTCCCGAAGGGTAGACGGGCCCGGAATCGTCGAGCAGATATCCCTGTTCGACGCCGTTGAGGCCTGTGCGGAGGAAGTAATAGTTGCCGATCGCTCCGACCCCACCTGCACTGCAGCCGCCCACGAAAAGCTTCGACACCTTGCTGAACATTCCATTGAGCATGTCGATCATCGCGAGCACGTTGAGGTGTCCGACGTGGTGGAACTCGTTGTCCAGTTCGACGCCATTGGGATCCTCGTAGGTGATCGTCGTGGTGCCCATGTAGACATCGCCGGTGCAGTACGGCACAAACACCTTGTTCCAATCGGCCATCGGACTCACTGCGGGATCCTGGTTGAGCAGCGGATAGACCTGGTTCACGTTGATCGCCAGCCCGCCCAAGTTCATGTGCGCGTTGGCGTAATCGTCAGGCAAACCGTTTGGATTGGCCGCCCCTCGAATCCCGCTGCCGGGACTGCAGCTCTCGAAATCCCAGCACGCTCCACCACCCATGAAGTAGAAGATCACGTTCTCGGAGTTGGTTTCGGAGAACTCGACGTAGAACGCGTACGGGCTTCCATCGCTACAGATCGCTCCCGGGGGCTCGTACTTCACCCACTCCCCGCGAACCGGAGGCTCGAAGCTACCGCCGGCGCCTCCCACTCCTCCGGTGGCACCGGAACCCCCAGTGCCGTCGGCGCTGCTGTCCGTTCCGCAGCCTGCAACGCACAAACCCAAAACCAAGCCACAACCAAGAAACCAAGGATTTTTCATGGCGCTGACCCTATCACTGAATATCGTTCAGTCGACCCCCGAAGGCGCCGTTTCTCGATGAAATCGAGCTGTAAATTTGTTCGATCTGGCTCGCCGGGATGGTAGGTCTTCTGACGATGGAGCCCCCGGACCCGCCAGTCTTTGCGCTGACGCGACAAACCGTGACCATCGGCGATCTGGTTTCGAAAGCCTCCGGCGCCTGGCAGCGGGACGTGGGCACCTGGGTACTCGGGGCGGTGCTCTTGCTGCTGATCGGGTTCGGCATCCCCTTTGCGCTGGGCTTGGTAGTCGGTCTTCTCGGCGCGCTTCTTTCGGGTGGCGATCCACACCCCGCTCTCCAAGCCCTCATCACCGGCCTTCAGGTTGGGGTTCAGATCCTGCAAACCGTCATTCAAGGCGTCCTTTGGATGGGCTTCTCGGCGATGGCGATCCACGCCCTTCACGGAAAGCCGACCCCGATCGGAGCGCTATTCAGCCAGATCAACAAGGCGGTGAAATACATCCTGCAAGTACTTGCGATTTGGATTCCGCTCATGGCGGTGTTCGCCGCGATCGGCGCGGTGGTGTTCTTCCTCTCCGCCGGATCGATCGACTTAGACATGCCACTCGAGGATGCTTTCGAGATCGCAAAACCGGGCCTATTGATTTTCTTTGTCGTGAGCATCCCGATCTATATCTACATCTTCCTGGGAATCGTTTTTGCCCAGCTCGAGCTCACCTACAACGACAGCGCCGGTCCGATCGAGGCGGTCGTGTATTCATGGCGCATCGCTCGCGGCCGCCGCTGGCTGGTCCTGGGGGTCACGATCATTTCCGGCCTGATCGCTTTCGGCTCGATGCTGCTCTGCGGAATCGGGTTCTTGTTCGGTGGACCGCTGGCCACCCTCATTCTGGCAGCGCTCTATTTGGCCCTTCGAAGCGGCGCGGACGTTCCGCCACCCGACACAGGATCCACCCTCGGCCGAGCTTATTAGCGGGGTGCAGCCGCGATGTTTCCACCGTCGACCGTAACGACACATCCCGTCGTGCTCGGCGCGAGGGCCAAGTTGAGAAACGCTTCGGCCACGTCCTCTGCCATGACCTCACGATGGAGTAGATTCGACCGGTAGTACGCGTCTGCATCGAGACCACGGGCTGCTGCGCGGCGCGCGACGTCCTCGGAGGCGAGCAATCCGGTTCGAATGCGGTCGGCGTTCACGGCGTTGCTCCGCACTCCGATGCTGCCCCCCTCGATCGCGTATTGCTTCATCAAAGCAACGACGGCCGCCTTGGGGATCGCATACGGGCCAAAGCCTTTGCCAGGATTGAACGCCGCTTTGGAGGCATTGAAGAGAAGAAAGCCGCCCATCCCCTGGGTGCGCATCACCCGCAGCGCCGATGACGCGAGGTACTGATGCGAAAAGAAGTTCACCTCGAAACTTTGCTTCAAATCGTCGGTGCTGATCTGGTCGATCGCGCCTTGTGGAGCAATACCGGCGTTCGACACGACGCCGTCGAGCCCACCGAATACGCGAATGCAGCGTTCTACGCTATTTCGGACGGCAGACTCGTTCGACACGTCGACGACTTCGCAGCGCGCCCCAAGCGGCTTCGCGACTCCGACGAGTGCGTCTTCGTCTCGGTCTGTGAGGTAAAGTGACGCGCCGGCATCCGCAAAAGCCCGAGCGCAAGCGGCGCCGATGCCCCTGCCTGCCCCCGAGACGTACACCACGCGACCCTGCAAGGGCTTGGGTTGCGATTTTCCGAGCTTTGCCTGCTCCAGCGACCAGTATTCCATATCGAAGAGATCGGCCGTTGGCAGCGCTTCGTACCGGCCTATCGCCTCGGCGGTTTCGATCACCCCGAGAGTGTGCTCGTAGACGTCGCCCGCAATCGCCGCCGCCTTCTCCGTCGAGCCTACCGAAATCAGGCCGACACCCGGAACGAGGACGACTCTCGGATCGGGATCGAGCTGTACCACGTTGCGTCCCTTGGCGCTCGACTCGCGCATGACGTAAGCGCGATACTCTTCGCGATAGACCTGAAGCCTCTCGTCGACGTGCGATGCTATCTTCGACGGGTCCATCTTGGAGGACAGATCCAAGAGCAGGGGCACACGCTTGGTTCGAATCACATGGTCGGGGGTGACTGGCCCACGCTGGGTAATCGCGTCGAGATCCGGGCGAGCCAGGAACCGCTTGATCGTGTCGTTGTACCGGAGGTTCAAGACGTAGTGCCTCTCACCCTCCCCGAGCTTTCCCCGCAAGATGGGTGCGATGGTCGCGTAATCGATGTCGTCCCTGGGAACCCGATCCAACTTCACCTTCGTGGCAGCGGTCCGCCCGAAACGCTCGGCTTTTTCCACCGCGGCGATGTGCCTCTCGTAGCTTTCCTTTGCCGTTTGACCAAACGTGAACAGCCCGTGTCGAAGCAACAGAAGACCTTCTGCCTCGGGATTTCGCTCGTAGGTTTCCGCCGCAAGCTTGGCCAGCGCGTGACCTGGCTTGATGTACGGGACGATCGCCAAGGTGTCGCCAAAGACGGCCCGGCAGACATCGTCGGCGTTGGGCTGGTCGACGAGCGCGAGGATCGCATCTGCGTGCGAGTGGTCGATGAACTTGTGGGGGAGGAAAGCATGGAGAAGCGTTTCGACCGAAGGATTCGGTGAGCTGGAGTCAATCAGCCGCGTCCGCTGTGCGTTCACCATCTCTTCGTCGGAAAGGGCGTCACGGTCACGTAGGGCGCCGAGACTCTCGAGGCGAACTGCAGGAAGCCCGGGAGGCTCGATACCACCGAGGTCCCAACCGCTACCCTTGACACAAAGGACCGTGACATCGCGCCCCGTGTCGTCGGGTATCGTGGTCTTGACCGACGTGTTGCCACCGCCGTGCAAGACGAGCGCCGGGTCCTGCCCGATCAGACGCGACGTGTAGACGCGCAGCGCAATGTCTTCGTTGACGGCGGGGTCTTCCCGATAGCGTTCGATCGTCGCTCGAGCGTCTGCGTCCGACCATCGGCTTTCCACGTTGCTTGCCTCCGTTGCGCGACCGGAGCCTATCACGCGCGAATGTCCCTAAAAAGGGACAGCCCCCGCGATCTTCTCGCTGCGGGGGCCTCGCTTCCGAGCGGTGCCCAGACCTGGAATCGAACCAGGGACACGAGGATTTTCAGTCCACTGCTCTACCAACTGAGCTATCTGGGCCCGAAAAGCAGGCGCGGAGCCTAGCCGCCGTCCGTGACGTGTCAAGCGCGAGAGAAAACTTGCATTCCGGTAGCCCTTCAGGATTACAATGAAGACTGGATGGTGTAGGAGCTGGATGGCGAGCCCTGTGGATGATCGCGGCGTCGAAGGATTCCTTCGACTCTTGAACAAGGGCGCGGGTAGCCCCCGTGCCAAGTCCGAAGCCCTTGAGGCGATGGTGGCACGTGACGTGTGGCTCGCCACTTGGGAGCCGCGTGCCGAAGGCTTCCGAACGCTGATCAACGGCAACGGCGAAGAGGCCCTGGCTGTATTCAGCTCGGAAAGCGAATTGATGAGAGCGGCAGGCCAATTCGGCTGGCTTGACTCGGACGGCGGTCTGGCAACACACGAGAGTGCGGGCGGGGACATTTTGAGGCACGCGTGGACTCGCGAGTACGCGTTCGTCGTGGTCGACATCGCGGCGGCTCATTCGCTCGAGTACGACCGTGAGGAGCTCCGGGTCGCGCTACGCGAGATGGACGCCACGGGGCCGTTCCGCACTTCGCGGCCGCCCGCGCCGAATTCCGAGGTGCCCGCACCGCTGAGCTCCTTCCCGCCCCCGGTCGAGAAGCCTTCCGAACAGATCTCGACGATGTACAGCCTGGCACCGTCGCACGCCGAAAAGCTCATCGGCTTGAGCGATCGGCCGACCAAAACGCGCGAGTTTCCCGACGAGAGCGAACCACCCACGAAACCGCATCGCAAACCGGCCGGGCACTCACGGAATCCGATCACCGGCAACCGACCGAGCTCGCGCCCCGACGCCAAGTCGGGTAGCAACCCGCCGCCGAAGATCGAGGAGATCGTGGCAGAATCCGCGAAGTTCGATGTCGCAGGAACATACGGTGCCGCCAGCATCGTTCCACCGACTAAGCCGAAAGCGCCAGCCGCTGGCGCGCCGTCGCGCGCGTCGAGGCCCGCGTCTGAAGCGGCGCCGAGGCTCAACTCCGATGCACCCACCGCGCCGGCGGCACGTGCGTCCGACTTGGTGCCACCGGGCAAGCTCGGGAAACCCCCTGTCGCCCCGATCGGCCAGGGTCGTGTCAACCCTCCACCGCCCGTCGAGAAGTCACCGCCCGACAAGGAAGCCCAACGTCCGTCACCTGTCGCGGCATCTGCGATCGGCGATGCCATCGAGCTCGTGCAGTTGCAGTACCCGCCGGACGAAGAGCTGATGGAAACCTTCCGCGTCGTGCTGCGCCGCTACCCCGAGGTGGAGTGGGCCTCGTACTGCAAGGTGGGGCATCCGGGGGGTGACCCGAGCCCAGCGATCGGCCTCCGCGTCATGGACACGTATCGCGAAAACGTGACGGCCATCATCAAGGAGCTCTCGGATGTGGGCCGGGCTCGCAACGCAGAGATCGATGTTTTGCTGATCGACGGCCACGACCTGCTCCGCAAGGCCCGTGAGCGCGCGTTCGTGTTCTTCCCCTGGAAGCCCAAGCCCTTGGGCAGTTGACGGCGGCACCGGCTGGGCGCTAGCCCGTCCTGGTGACCCTCGGTGATGCACCGCCTGCCGTCCGAAGCCCCATCCCAGCCAATGCTGGCCAGGCATGGGTGGAGCGGTTGGCCGCGAGCGAATGCCCAGCGCTGACGACCCGTCGCAAGCGAAGAGCGGAGCGCACGGGGGCAAATCACGATCCGATCGTATGGGTCGAGGCCCAAGGAAGCAATGTGGTCGACGCCGATGGGAACAGGTATGTAGACCTCACGTCGGGCTTCGGAGTCGCGTTCATCGGTCACCGACACCCGACTGTGGTCGAGGCCATCAAGAAACAGGCCGATGTGCTCCTGCACACGCTCGGCGACCTCTACCCGTCCTCAGTGAAGATCGAGCTTCTCGAAAGGCTGTGCGCTCTGTCGCCTTGGCCCCAAGCGCGCGCGATGCTGTCGCTGAGCGGCGCCGATGCGGTGACAGCAGCATTGAAGACCGCAGTGATGGCGACTGGGCGACCGGGGATCGTGGCTTTCCAGGGCGGCTATCATGGCTTGTCGTACGGGCCTTTGGCGGTATCGGGTTTCGCTGAGCGCTTCCGCGCACCGTTCGTTCGACAGTTGAATTCACACGTGCGCTTCGTGCGGTGGCCAGATACCGACGACGTCGATCGCGCACTCCGCAGCCTGCCGGACGACTGGAGCGAGATCGGGGCTCTGATCGTCGAACCGGTACAAGGGAGAGCCGGGGTGCGGGTGCCACCGCCAGCATTTCTGAACGAGCTCGGCGAGAGATGTAGGCGGCAGGGGGCCGTATTGATCGCAGACGAGATCTTCACCGGGCTCGGTCGGTGCGGAGCGTGGTGGCGGTCGGTGCGGGAAGAGCTCGACCCTGACGTCATCTGTGTTGGGAAGGCGCTCGGGGGCGGGTTGCCGGTGAGCGCCTGCATCGCTCGCGAAGAGGTGATGCGTGCCTGGGGCGACCCCGAGCGTGAAGCCATCCATACCGGCACTTTCTATGGCGATCCGCTCGGCGCAGCAGCCGCTCTTGCGACGCTCGACGTGATCGAAAAACAGGGTTTGGTCGCGCTATCCGAAGAGCGAGGCGCTGCGTTCGCGCGATCACTCGAACAGGCGTCCCTTCAGGGGGTTTCCGAGATTCGGCATGCCGGCACGATGCTCGGCCTTCAACTCGACGCGGAGCTTGGTGCCCTGCGGGTGACCCGGGCACTTCTCGAGCGTGGGTACCTGGTGCTTCCGGCCGGAGAACATGCCGATGTCCTTCAGCTGGTGCCTCCGGTCACTCTGCGCCAGTCGCAATTCGACGGCTTCGTAGACGTGCTCGGACGAGTGCTGGAGACGACACTGTGAGGGTTCGGAGACAGCTCGAGCGGCGCGTCCGAGCGCTCATCGCCGACCCTGGCACGCGCAAGGACGCGGTGCGGGATCTATTGATTGGGGAGATCGCGGCGTGGCAGTCCGCACGCATCCCCGAGTATGGTCGCTTGCATCGCGACGGCGCCTGGCCGCCTGCCTTGCCCACAGACGTGTTTCGCGTTCGGCGAATCGCCTCGCACCCGCTCAAAGAGGATGCGCGCGTCTTTCGAAGCTCGGGCACGACCTCGTCGAACCGAAGCGCACACGTCTTCAAGGACCTCGGCCTTTACGACGCTGCGGCAAGGGCAGCCGCAAAATATATGCTGTTCCCCGACGTCGAGCGGATGCGCTTGGTCTTCTTGGCGCCTCACGAAGAAGAGGCCCCGCACTCTTCACTGAGCTACATGCTGACGCGGTTTGCCCAGTGGTTCGGATCGGAGCACACCTGGGTCTGGCACGACGGCGGACTCGACATCGAGCGCCTCGAAACCACGCTGGTCCAGGCAGTCGCCGACGGTCAGGCGGTCGCACTACTCGGTACGTCGTTCGCGTTCGTGCACGCCGAAGATGGCCTCGGGGACTCGAGCATCCCGCTCCCGGTGGGAAGCCGGATCATGCAGACCGGGGGCTACAAGGGCCGTTCACGTGAAGTCAGACCGGCCGAGCTTCGCCGCGCGATGAGCCGGCGCTATGGGGTCCCAGAACCCTGGATCGTTGCGGAATACGGCATGACCGAGCTCAGCTCCCAGATGTACGAAACCACCTTGCGCGACGATCTGACCGGTATTTCATCCCCGCGGCGCCTTTGGATCCCGCCATGGGTGCGCGCAACACCGGTCGACCCAGACACGTTGCAGCCCGTTCAGGGCGACGCTTGCGGCGTCCTGCGGATCGACGACTGCGCGAGCTTGGATTCGGTATGCTGTATTCAATCCGCGGATCTCGCGACACGAGTCGAGGACGGGATCGTCGTCGAGGGCCGTGCACCCGGTGCCGCGCCGCGCGGCTGCTCACTGGCAGCAGACGAGGCCCTGGGAGTCAGCTGATCATGACGGACGATCCTTCGGTCATCCTGAAGCGTGCCAGAACGGTTCTCGAAGCCGGCGAGATCCTCCGGGGTCGTTCAGTCGCGGAGCGCGCACGGTGGCTCGAGGCGAGCGCGCAGGCCCTCTCCGAAGGCACTCCCCTCGGACGCGAAGCACGAGCGATGCTTCCAGAAGAGACCGCTTTGAGTGACGCGATGGTAGCCTGGGCTCTGCGCACAACTCTCGGGACGGTGAGTAGGGATGCCCTGCTCGGGGTTGCCGAGGAAGCGACGGAAGTCGTCGGCCCAAGGCCCGATCCGATCTCTCTCCTGTCGGTCGTGTTGGCGGGCAATGTTTTTACCGCGTCGGTCCGCGGGATCGTCGTGCCGCTCCTCTTCGGCGTGCCCGTGCTGGTCAAAGCTTCGTCGCGCGAAACGCGATTTCCGACCTTGATCCGGGAGGCGCTCCGGTGCGCAGACGCGGAGCTCGGCATGGCAATGGACCTAGTAGTGTTCCGCGGCGGCGATGCCGACCGCGAAGCCGCCTTGGTCGAGCCCGCCGAAGCGGTGGCGGTCTACGGAACCGACGAAACGGTAAGCGCTATAAAGCCGCGAATCGGCGGCCACGTTGCAGTCATTGCGCATGGGCATGGAGTCAGCGTCGCTTACTGCAGCGCTCGATCACTCACACCCGAATCGATCGACGACGTCACCGCACGCGTGGCGCTCGACCTCGCCGCTTACGACCAGCGCGGCTGTCTGTCTCCACAGGTGATCTACGTGGAGGACTGCCCCGGCACGTCGGTGGACGGCTTCACGACTAGGCTTTCGGGAGCGCTCGAGGCCGTCGCTGAGATGTTGCCACGAGGGCCGCTTCCCGAAGCAGTTGGCGCGGCGCAAACACAATGGCGTGGCTTGGCGGAGGTAGAGGGGACGCTCGTTCGCGGTCGTGAGCATGCGCTCGCGATCAACCGCCACGGCGCAATTCGCTGGAGCCCCGGCTATCGAAACGCCACGATCGTACCGGTCCGAGACCTCGATGACGCCCTTGCATCGATGAAAGCCTTCGCGGCGCATCTCAAGTGCGCGGGAACCGACTCCTGGACATTGCGAGAGCTCACGGCGCGATTTCTCGAAAGCGCATCATGGAAAGCCTACGCGACCGAAATAGGCACGATGCAGACTCCGGCGCTCGAAGCCCCGGCTGACGGCAGCCCCGTTTGGGAAGGCCTGTTCCGCGCTAGACGCCGATGAAGAGTCGCTGACCAAAATTCCGCTCGAGCCGCGCTTCAAAGATCTTCGAAGCCGCGCCTTCGATGTCGTACTCGATGCGCTTGAACAAGAACGTCTTGGTGTCGCTATCGTAGATCGTATAGCTTGCGCGATTGTCGTAGTCGCGGGGCTGACCTACCGAGCCGACGCTGACGATGTACTTCGTGCCCTCTTGCAGGACGAAATCCTCGGGTGGAAGCTCCTCCACCTCGCCGGGTCGAAGCGCGAAAACCTTGCACAAATGCGAATGACCGATGAGCGTGATGTGGCCGAGATCGTTCAAAATCGGGAGGCACTCCGCCGCTTGGTCAGGCGCGAAGATGTATTCGAACTCCTCGAGGCGGACCGGAGATCCGTGACACAGGTCAACCCCAATGGCTTCGAGGCGATGCTTGTACGGCAGCTCCTTGAGCCATTGCATGTTCTCGCCGGTGAGCTCCGACGCGTGCCAGTCGAGCGCCTCGCGCGCCGCCTCGTAGTAGTACGAGTAGTCCATCCGACCCGCGACGGCGGCGTCGTGATTCCCTAAAATCGTGACTTCGGCGATATCCCTCACCAAATCCGAACACTCGTTGGGGCTGCCTCCGTAGCCCACCACGTCTCCTAGGCAGTAGTAGACGTCGATCTCCTCGCGCGCGTAGGCCTCCATGACGGCTGACATCGCCTCGAGATTCGCATGTACGTCACTGAATATGCCGATCCGCATGATTGGCTGGCCAACTGACCCGGAGTCTGTATGTTACACGAAACCGTCCGCCCGGTCGAAGTACCGTCCGATCCGTAAACAGCGGAAAAGCCAGCCGGTTCCGGCGAATGTCTCCTCGGCTTGACCATGTGCAGACGAGTCAGACACCATTTCCATACGCATGGAATCACACTATCCCGACGGTGAGATGGAGACCGACACCGCCATCCAAGACCTTACCGTCGGATGCGTGACGTCGGTGAAGAACGCGACGGGCCTGGAGCTGGATCTGACCCAGGATACCCTTCCGATCCTCGATCACTATGCGCAGCTGGTAGACTCGCCGCGCGACGAGGTAGTCTCCTTGCTCGCACCGATGAGCGGCGCCTACTTCGGCGAGGTCTTGCGACGGCACCTGCAGGACGGCAAGTGGGATTGCGCCTCAGACACTCCTGAGGACTGGCGGCTTCGGTTCGAGCGGTGCTCTCTCGAGCTCAACCCGATCGGCGTCGCCCTCGAGGTGCTCACTCGTCGTGAGGCTGCGGGGTGGGGCTCCCATCTAGACATGGCGCCGGCCGATCGCGCGAAGGTGGACCGCGCGCTCTCGGTCTTCGGCGAAGTGCGCGAGGACGACTTCTACAAGTTCGGTGTGCGCTTCGAAGGGGTCGAGCAAGCGTATCGGGCTTTGCTCAATAATCCCAAGGGGATGGCCCCAAACCCTTGACACCCGGGACACGGCCTCCATATTTGCACAAGCGCCTGGAAACACACATGTTTTCGCAGCTCGTCACGTGACCGATTCATCTACATCAACCGTCGAAGCCGGGTGCAGCGAGTTACTCACCACGGGCGACATGGCGCGACTGAGCAAGAGCACGCTTCGCACCGTGCGCTTCTACCAGCAAGCGGGTTTGATCCAACCCGAGCGACGAAGCCAGTGCGGCAACCGACTGTTTTCGGCTCGTGAGCTCATGAAGCTCCAGCTAGCCCTGGATCTTCGAGAAGCCGGGCTTTCACTTCAGGGCATCAAAGACCTGTTCTGCCTCAAGTCGGGCTGCGCCTGTCCCAAGGAGGCAAGCCATCAAATGTCCGACGTGTTGAACGAGCAAATCGACACGATGCAGCGCAAGATCGCCAAGCTCCGGAAGCTCCGTGAAGAACTCAGCGCGATGGTCTCGGTGCTGACCGAGTGCCAGTCCTGCGAGGAAGGGAGCTTCCCTCTTTCGTGCGAAAAGTGTGACGTGCTCAGCAACCCGGAGCTACCGCGAGCACTGCGTGTGCTTTGGCACGACTGCGGGTAGAATCGCCAAATGGATTGGCTTCCGAGCACTCCCCTCACTACAGATGAGCTCTCAAGGTTGCCGATATTTCCGCTTCCGCGGGTCGTATTCTTTCCAGGCACGGCGCTGCCGCTTCACCTCTTCGAGCCCCGCTACCGCCGCTTGGCACAGGACTGCATCGAGAACGGTCCAAAGGCGATAGCCGTCACACTGCTCGCCCCAGGCTGGGAGGAAGACTACGAAGGTCAGCCGCCGATTCACGAGGTCGCCGGGGCAGGACGGATCGTGGGCCACCAGCTTCGAGCCGACGGAACCCACGACATCATCTTGCACGGGCTTCATCGGGTCCGCCTCGAGGAGCTTCCCAGCGACGACGTACCCTATAGGCTAGCGCGAGCGGTGCCGATCGAAGACATCGGTACGGCTTCTTCTGCGGACGTGCTGGCCATGATGGCGGTCGCGATGAGCGTTGCGTCGCGTGTTCGCGAGCGGCAGCCCGACTTTTCGCTACAGGTATCCGCGGAGCTTCCGGCCGGGCGCGCGGCGGATGTCGTCGCAGACCAGCTCGTGGTGAGCCCCGAGGATCGACAGCGGATCTTGCAGACGATCGACGTAAAGGAGCGAGTCGGGCTCGTGACATCAGCGGTGGCCTCGCTCCTGGCCCAACTTTCCGAAGCGCACGCCCCTTCTTGACGCAACCGACAAGAACAAGACTGTTCCCTTTTCAGTCGTCTCCGTTTTGGCCAAGGTGTCCGAGGCGAGCTTGTTTGGTTCTTAGGTAATCGCGATTGTGCTCGTGAGCTTCGACCTCGTGCGGCTCACGTCGCGAGACCCGGATACCGTCCCCTTCCAACGCTGCGACCTTGCGAGGGTTGTTCGTCATGAGCGCGACCGACTTCACGCGGAGATCGCGGAGCATGTCGGCGGCCACCAGATAACCACGCTGGTCGTCCTCGAACCCGAGAGCCAGGTTCGCATCGACCGTATCGAGCCCTTCGTCCTGCATGGCGTACGCACGAATCTTGTTGCCGAGGCCGATGCCACGGCCTTCCTGCCGAAGGTATAGGACAGCACCCCTTTCGACCTGCTGAATGCGCTCGAGCGCCAGATCGAGCTGGCCGCGACAGTCGCACTTCAATGAATGCAGCACCTCACCCGTGAGGCACTCGCTGTGCACGCGAACCAGAACGTCTTCGGCGCCTTCCACCTCGCCGACGATGACCGCGACGTGCTCTTTGTCGCCGTCGAGCTCCTTGTAGACGACGACCCGAAACGTCCCTAAACGCGTTGGAAGATCGGCTTCTGAATACCGTTCCACGGTCGGCGGGTGATTGCTGCTGTTGCCCATTGTCCCAGTGCGCGGTACCACAGCCGACGTGCTTGTTCCATCCGCCGAGGCAGAATCGCTCCGTATGGATCTCGCCGAACTGGTGAGCGGAGGTCGTGCCTCCACGGACCCCGCAGACCGAGCCGCATACGCGAGAGACTTGTGGCCGCGGCAACAAATTAGGACTCGGGCAGGGGAGGCGGCGATCGCTCCACCCGCCATCATCGTGTGGCCTGCAGATGTGCAAGAGGTCGCTGAGGTTCTGCGATTTGCGGCCGAGCGTGGAATCCCAGCTGTGCCCTATGGCGCCGGAAGCGGGGTGTGCGGCGGAATCTCCCCCGACGACCGCACGATTCTAATCGACGTCAAACGCATGGACGACATCGATCGCGTCGATCCGGACACCCTGACGTGCAGCGCCGGCGCCGGCATCATCGGTCAAAACCTCGAGGACCAGCTAAACGCGAAAGGCTACACCTTCGGACACTTCCCTTCGTCGATCTATTGCTCGACGTTGGGAGGCTGGATCGCGTGTCGTGCCGCCGGGCAGACCTCGGGACGTTACGGAAAAATCGAAGATCGTGTGCTTGGGCTGACCTTCGTCGACGGCATGGGAAAAATTTGGCGTGCTGATCACGACGGCGACAACGCGGCGCTGTTGCCGTTGTTGATCGGGAGCGAGGGGATCTACGGCGTCGTCACGGAAGCGAAACTACGGCTCGATCCAGCGCCAACCGAGCGACAGTTTTCCTCGTGGTTGTTTCGCCACACCGAAGACGGGCTCGAAGCGATTCGGCGGATCTATCAAGCCGGCCTCCGCCCCGCGGTCGCGCGTCTTTATGATCCGTTCGACTCGATGATCTCCCGCAGCTTCAAGAGCAAAGACAAAGGGGAAACGCGCGACCCGTCCGATACGAGCACGGGGCCAGGAGTAGGTCTGCGGTCATTGGTGCGAATCATTCGCCGCCCGAGCGCGGTCAACCGTCTGATCGATCTCGCGGATCCCGCCATGGGAGGCGCGAAGCTCGTGCTCGTATGGGAGGACGACCCGGAGATTGGGCGCGCGGAGAGCACCGAAGCCAAACGCATCTGCAGCGGGTTTCGCGCTCACGACACGGGCGAGGGCCCGGCACGCCATTGGCTCGCCCACCGGCACTCGATCAGCTACCGGCAGTCGGCCTTCTTCGCTGCCGGCGCGTTCGTAGACACCATGGAAGTGGCCGCAACGTGGTCTCGTATGTGGCCGATGTACGAGTCCGTTCGCAAGGCGCTTTCCCCGCACGTGTTCGTGATGGCCCATTTCAGTCACGCATACCCAGAAGGCGCGTCGATTTACTTCACCTTTGCCGGCGCAGCCTCTGATGATTCGGCGGCGCTCGATCGCTATGACGAAACTTGGCGTTCAGGGCTCCGCGCGGTGGTCGATGCCGGTGGGACGTTGAGCCACCACCACGGAGTCGGGCGATCCAAGGCACCGATGATGCGGCGGGAGCAAGGGGTCGCCGTCGATGTAGTGAGAAGCATCAAGCGCTCGCTCGACCCTCACGGAATTTTGAATCCGGGGTCGCTGATCCCGGCTAGCGGAGGCGGCGGTGTTTGATTTTCTCGAGGAGGTGCAGCTCAGCCTTCCCGGCACCCTCGACAAAGGCGGTGAGCAACCGACCATCAGCCCGGCGTCGACGCGCGCCGTCTCGCACTTGATCCAGCTGGCCAACGAGATCCGCACCGCCCTGCAGGTCCCAGGCGGGCAGACACATCCCGATCGGCCGGCGCTACTACTGGATCGACTCGATGCAATCATCTCCGTCGACGAGGTGTCGAGGATCATTCACGTGCAAGCGGGCGTCACGCTCGGTATGGTCGAGGAGAGGGCGAACGCCAACGGGTGGACGCTGGGCGTGCCCATGGGGCTTCACGGTGAACAGGTGGGCGCTTGGCTCGCGCGAGGTGCCCCGGGCCGAGCCGATAAGGCGAACGACCCCGTCGTGCAAACCGTCGCCGGCCTCGAGATGGTACTCCCCTCGGGAGCCGAGCTGTCGATTCGGCCGGCGCCGCGCCGAGCGGTTGGGCCGGACTTGATCCGCGCCGCCATCGGTGCACGCGGACGCCTCGGTGTCATCGTGGGAGCCCATCTAGTTGCCAACGCCAAGCTCGCCGAGTCGTTGTTTGCATTTTCATTTCCCGACACGCGAGCTGCAAACCGGGCACTCGCGTGGATTCGCGGACGCGGGGTGCGCCCGCTTCGTACAGCCACCCACGGAAACGAGCTTCAGCTCGTCCTGCAAGTGGAGGGCCCACGTTACCAAGCCGCCGCGAAGGTGATGAAGCGCGTCATCTTGGAAAACGGCGGAACGGAGATCGCGGATCAGCCGGAGATTGACGTCTCGCAAGTGCCAGTGCCGACCCGTGGAGAGGTTTTCGACCGGCTTGCCGAGGAGCTGGATCCCAACGGCATGCTGCAACCTTGAGCGGTGTCAGTGCCAGAGTCAGTGCTCAGCTATCCGCATGTTGCTTCACGGGCTCAGCCTGGTCCGTGCTCGTGGCGTTCAAGGGGCGAGTTGCCAGAAGCTTTCCAAGTCATCTATCGCGTCGCGCTTCTCGCCCTCGTAACGGATCATTCGACGCGCCTCGAGAGTGTCGACGAGTTGCTCGCTCTCGAGCTCCGAACACTGAAGGATTTGAACGATGGCCGCGCGGAGCGCCGTCTTCCCACGAACATAGCCTGCCGGAGGTAGTTCGCCGAAATGCCCTTGGAGCTGGCGCCGCAACTGATTCAAGTCTATCTCTTCCGGGACAATCGTGGCCACAGGATGATTATACCTTTGGAATCATTCCTGCGAAACCGCTCTGGCTGAACTGCATGAACCACGACATCGGGGTCGACGCGGTTCCGCTCGTCGAGATCGACGAAGACGGAAACGTCTCCTTTGCCCGCAAGGACCAGCCGATTCGAGGTCCGGGTGAGCTGCTTTGTCTATCGCCCTGAGGTTGCAGGCAGTTAGCTTTCCGCCTGCTGCTTCATCAGCTCGGCCTGATGGTGGCTGCGCAAGGCAATCAGCATTTCTCCGACGTCGCCGTTCATCATTCGGTCGAGGTTGTGAAGGGTGAGCTGAATGCGATGGTCGGTCACTCGGTTCTGCGGGAAGTTGTAGGTGCGGATCTTTTCGGAGCGCTCGCCCGTCCCGACCATGCTCCTGCGTTCCGAGCTAATCGCGCTTGCTTGCGCCTCACGCTCGAGGTCGAGGAGCTTGGCCGAAAGAATCTGCATTGCCTTGGCCTTGTTCTGATGCTGCGAGCGCTGCTGCTCTGAGCGCACCATGATGCCGGACGGCAAGTGCTTGATCTGCACGGCAGACATCGTTCGGTTGACGTGCTGACCTCCAGGTCCGCCGGCCGCAGTCGTGGATATCTCGAGATCGTTCGGGTCGATCTTGACTTCGTCGATGTCGTCGACTTCTGGCATGACCGCCACTGTAGCTGTCGATGTGTGAATGCGACCCTGCGATTCGGTGGTTGGAATTCGCTGAACGCGGTGCACCCCGCCTTCGAAACGTAGTTTCGAATAAACATTGTCGCCAGAGACCTCGGCGATGACCTCCTTGATCCCTCCTGCCGACGCTTCGCTGATCGACGACACCTCGACCTTCCAACCTTGGGTTTCTGCGTAGCGCGAGTACATGCGAAAGAGATCGGCGGCAAAGAGCGCTGCCTCTTCTCCTCCTGTGCCGCTTCGAATCTCGAGGATCGTGTTGCGCTCGTCGTTCGGGTCCTTCGGAAGGAGCAACACGTTGATGCTCGCCTCCAGCTGTTCGCGTTCTTTTTCGAGGCCCGGAATCTCCTCCTCGGCGAGCTGGCGAAGATCGGGATCGGACAGCGCCTCCTTATGGCCAGCAATGTCTGCGACGACCTCACAGTATCTCGTCCACACCTCGACGACCTTCTGCAGGTCGGCACGCTCCTTGTTGAGCTGCGTATACCTGTTCGCGTCCGAGGCGACATTGGGCTGGCAAAGCAGCTCCTCGATCTCGCGATAGCGAGCCGTCAGCGACTCGAGCTTGTCTTCGGGAAGCATCGTTTAGGCCGCGCGGGACGCACTGAGCGAGCCGTCGCCGGTCAATACTTCCCTGAAGCGATCGAAACTCGCAAAAACAATGGGATCATCTCCGCTCGGCGCCGCGTCTCGAATGCGATCTCGCCACGCAGCCGCCTCCATCGCGGCGATGGCGATTTCGACTTGATCGTCCTCCGGCTCGCGGGTCGTGATCTTCTGAAACAAGAAGCCCGGATAGAGAAACGCACGCCTCCAGCCCGTGGTACAAAAGCGCGCGCTCAACCGTTGAAGCTCGTAGGACACCGCCGCAATGAGTGGAAGAAGGGCGATACGTATCACGAGGAGCGCCGCCTGACCGAGCCACCCCTTCACATCTGGCATCAAGAGCGGAGCAGCGAGCGAACCTAGGATGATCGAAACGACGATCACCACGACCAAGAAGGTGGTGCCGCATCGTGGGTGAAGTGTGCTCTGTAGCTGTACGTTCTCTACGGTGAGCGAAAGATTCTTCTCGTAGGCGTGAATCGTCTTGTGCTCGGCGCCGTGGTACTGAAAGAGCCTTCGCACATCGGGGATTCGGCTGATCGCAAAGAGATAGCCGACGAAGATCAAGAGCTTGAAGCCGCCAATCAGCACGTGAAAGCTGGTGTCGGTGAGGCCGAGGTCCCATCCTGCGCCCTTGGCGGTCCAGCTCGCCAAGGCCTGGGGAAGCGCAATGAACAGCCCAAGTGCGAGCGCCGTCGAAATCGCCACCGCCATCTTCCCTGAGTCACCCTGTTTGGCGAGCTCCTCTTCGGTCATTTGCTGCTCCGCGGAGAACTGAAGCGCCGAAAAGCCCATGGTCAACGACTCGACCAGCATCGCAACGCCCCGAAAACCGGGGAGCTTCCAAAGTTTCTTCGACCAACTGGAACGAAACGGGCCTTCGCGAACCGCGATCGTGCCATCGGGTCGGCGCACGGCGACGGTCAAGCATGCCGGCGCGCGCATCATCACGCCTTCGATGACTGCCTGTCCACCGATGTAGGGCTGGGCCATGGTGGCCATTATTAAGCCCTTGTGGGGCACGGCCGCCTAGCTGTCGGCAGAGGCGTCTGGCGTCGCCTCGGCCTTCTTGCCCTTGCCCGACTTTCCGTACTTCTTGCGGAAGCGCTCGACTCGACCCGCCGTGTCGACCAGCTTCTGCTTGCCGGTGTAGAAGGGGTGGCAAGCCGAGCAGATATCCACCTGTTCGATGTGCTTCGTCGAACGGGTCTCGAACGAGTTCCCGCAGGCGCAGTGCACCGTGATTGTGTTGTATTCAGGATGAATGTCAGGTTTCATGCTCTTGTGCTCCCTCGCTGAACGAGGACCGCGGTATGTAGCCTAGGAGGCTGGGCTGAGCAAATCATCGGGCCAACACGTGCCAAACGCAACGGCGACTCCAGAATTACCCTCTAATATCAACTGGATCGCGACTGTACGCAGATCGGGCTAGACCCATTTCTAACAGTACCAACCTGTCCGTACCGACTCAGCGATCGCGAACGCCGTGCAAGACACTGGAACTTAGCGGGAAGCGGCCCGTCAAGTTAGGTTTCGATCGATGCCTAGAATCTTCATCGTGCTGCTCGCCGCAGCTTCGGTCGGCCTTTCTGGATGCTCGGCTAGAACGCCCCACGCGCGGCCTACGGTAGAACAAGTCGAGTCCCCCACGGTCCCCCCCCCTGCAAAGGCCGAGGTGGCACCGAAGCTCGTCGTGCTGATCATCGTGGATCAACTCGCCACGTGGGTGTTGGACGCATATCTGCCGATCCTTCCCTCGGACAGTGTGCTCCGTCGCGCGTACGACACGGGCGCATACCACTCGGCCGCCTTCCCGTACGCCACAACGCAGACGGCACCGGGCCACGCCTCTCTCACCACGGGCGTGACGCCTGCAGTGCACGGCATCATCGCCAACGCGATCTTCGACCCCGAGCATGGACCGCTGAAGACGGTCGATGACCGCACGCACGCCGTAATTGGAAATCCAGAACGGTTCGTGAGCCCTACCAACTTGCGAGCCCCGACAGTCGCCGACGCACTCTATGAACACAGTGGTGGCAAGGCGCGAATCGTGGGTATCTCGATGAAGGGTCGTTCAGCGGTTCTTCCTGTCGGCCAAAAACCCAATGCTGCGGTGTTCTACGATTCGAAAGCGCGGGCGATGACCACATCGACGTTCTACGCGCCAAACGGCAGACTCCCCGACTGGTTACGGGCTTTCGTCGAAGCCAATCCGGTCGAGCCCCTGCTTCAAGTCTGGGAGCCCGAGAACCCGACTTGGCTCGAGGCACACTTTGGACCAGACGCCGGGCTCGGTGAAATCTATCCAAGCTTTCCCCACGATCCGCGCGCGGCACCCGACCCCTGGTATGCGTTCGCATTCATACCGGAGTCGACCGAATACCTGATCGCCGCAGCTTTCGCCGCCGTCAAAGCTGAAGACATGGGCATGGACGACGTGCCCGATCTTCTCGTGCTCGGCATTTCGGGAACCGACATCGTTGGACATATTTGGGGACCTAGGTCCTGGGAGTATGCAGACAATCTACTTCGAACCGATCGAGCGTTGGGGCGGCTCGTGAGGATATTGGAGGCGCGAGGCCCCGTGGCATTCGTGCTGACCGCGGACCACGGCATCGCCCGCATGCCCGAGCGGGTGCTGGCCCATGGTGGCAAGGCGGGGCGAATCAAGGATACCGAGGTGACGATGCACGCGGAACGCGCCGCCGACGCGGCGCTTGGCGAAGGCGACTGGATCGCTGCCTACGTTGCGCCTTTGATCACTTACACCCAATTAGGCAAACAACGCCGCAAGGAGCTCGACAAGGCTCTCGTCAAAGCGATGCCAAGACTCGAGGGCGTCAAAGCGGTCTACGGCGCGCACGCTGGCGCAAAGCTGCGGGCGAGCAGCCGCGCCATCGAACGACTGGTGGGTGAATCGCTGCCAAACGATCCGCCAGGAGATCTGTATTTGGTCATGAAGGAGGGCTGGTTCGACGCTCTCTCCGAAAAAGGGGGGACCAACCACGGCTCACCGTGGGCGTATGATCGACAAATACCGGTCCTGATGTGGGGCGCAGGGATCGAACGCCGAACGAGTAAGAAAGTGCACAGCGTGCTTCAGGTCGCTACGAGCCTCAGTCGTCTGCTCGACATCCCGACGCCGACGCTCGCGCCCCGGACCCCACTTCCGGGTGTCATGCGGCTGCACGATTGAGTATGCTCCCCGCATGAAACTCGTCATTGCGCTGGGGAAAGTGATCGCCCTGACCGGTTGGGCTTGGGGACTCCTGTCGTTGCTAACCCCCACGATGGTGCCCGCGCCCGAGATCGGTCGTATGGTCCTTCTCGGTCTGCTCGCCGTGCACGTTGCAGAGACCATTGCATTCGCAAAGAACCTCGCCTCGGAAACCGGGAAGCCGGTCGTGTGGCACGCACGGCAGATCATGATTTTCGGCTACTTTCACGTCATGGGCGTACGCTACAATAGCTGAGCCATGGGTCAGAAACGAATCCATCTCGTCGTCCGCGGCCGCGTGCAAGGTGTGTACTTTCGTGCAACTGCACAGCGCGAGGCCCGGCAACACGGCCTGAGCGGGTGGGTCAAGAATCGCCCTGACGGCTCCGTGGAGATCGTCGCCGAAGGGGAAGAAGACGACGTGAAAGACTTCCTCGTATGGTCGCAGAAGGGCCCATCGACCGCGCGCGTAGACGACGTCGATGTGCGGTGGCGGAGCTACACCGGCGAGTACACCGACTTTCGGATAACGCGGTGAGCGCTAATCGTGGTCCTGGCTGACCCTCGCCCGTGACCTCTTTCGCTGGCTCCTTTGTCGCTTGTCCTCGAGGCGGCGCCTTTTCGCCGCCCGCGTAGGCTTGGTAGCGACGCGACGCTTGGGGGTTGGTAGCGCTTTGAGGATCAAGCGACGTAGCCCCTCGCGAGCCCGCGCGAGATTCTGCCGCTGTGAACGCTCGACTTGGGCGGATACGAGCACCCCGCCCGCAGCGTCCAGGCGTCGGCCGGCAAGCTTTCGCAATCGGCTCTTCTGGGCTCTGCTCAAGGCATCCGTTCCGCGAAGATCGAACCGGAGGGTCACTTTGGTCGCGACTTTGTTGACGTTCTGCCCGCCCGGCCCCGAAGACCGGCTCGCACTCCAGGACAAATCGGACCCGGGGATCGTCACGCGCTCATCGACTACGAGGTCCTTGTTGTCTCGCGCAGCGGCCATGACACGATAATAATGTCAACCGTTCGACCCGAACAGCAAACCGCTCAGGGTGGGCGGCATACCGTTCGCAGACTTTCTCGGCGCGTCGGCGCCGTCCAATCTAAGCTCGCCGGGAGATGGGTGTCGGGCAAGGCTCGCAGATTGTATCGCGATTTCCGACCCTACCACTGGGGTGGTACGCAGTCGCAGAGTCGCGCGAGCTCGGTCCCGGACAGCACCTGTCGCGCATTTACTTCGGCAACAAGCTTCGTTTCTACCGACGGAAGTCGGGCGACCTTCGAGTCACGACACCTGCCAGCCTCAAGAAGTGGCTCGTCCGCGAACACAATGGGCTCATCTTTGCCTGGTATCACCCTGACGGAACCGCGCCGGAGTGGGATATTCCGGTATTGCCGACGAACGGATGGACCGACTTCCGGTTTCGCGGAATGAAGGTCGAGAGCCATCCGCAGGAGACCAGCGAGAACAGTGTCGACATCGGCCACTTCGTGCAGGTGCATGGCTTCGGAGACGCCTGGTACGAACGCGACCTGGACATCCGTCGCCATCTGCTGAAGGGCGCCTATGGCATCGATTACATGGTCTTCGGAAAGCTCAGTTTCGTCGCGAAGTTCGAGGTAGAGGTCCATGGCCTAGGGTACTCGCTCGTCAGGATCCACCTCCCCCGCTTCGACATGGACATCCACACGCTCATCTTGTCGACCCCGATCGATGAGGAGCACGTCCACCTCCGAATGGGCATGTCGATCAAGAACTGGGGTGCCCCAGTCTTGCCGCTTCTGATTCGTGAGATCGCCTCGATCCGCCTGGCTTACGAAGTCGCCCAAGACGCCCCGATCTGGGCCGCCAAACGCTACGTCGAAAAGCCGCTCTTAGCCGAAGGCGACGGCCCAATCGCCGAGTACCGACGCTACTGCAAGCAGTTCTACGCTCCATTGGAAGGTGTCGTCGAGCAGGAGCTGGCGCGAGAGCAGGCGCAGACAAGCGCGGCGTAGCCAGACGACGATTTCGGCCAGCCCGAAGTCTCGGCAGTCATAGAACCCGTCATGGCCGACGAAGCCTCTATCGGTGGCGGCGCGGCGCGGGTCACCGGTGGACGCAGAGGCTTGTGCTACGACAGGAATTCGATCAGCGACATCGGGGCGTTGTCGCCGCGGCGATGGTTGACCTTGATGATCCGGGTGTAGCCGCCGCCTTTGTCGTTCTTTGCGCGCTCGACGTAACGCGGCGCGATGTCGTTGAAAAGCTTGTGGATGAGATCTACTTCCTCGACGGTACCGTCGGGATTGGTCTTCGCGAGCTGCCTTGGAAGGAAGCGGGCGACCTGCCGGCGCGCGTGGAGGCGTCGTGCGAGGATGCGCTGACGCTCCCCTTCGTCTTTCACCTTTGCCACGTCGACCGTCAGGTCATCGCCGAGCCGGAGGGCCTTGGTAACAAGCCGCTCGGCGATTCGGCGGAGCTCCTTCGCCTTCGCATCGGTCGTCTTGATCTGTTCGTGCAGAACGAGATTTCCGGCCATGTTACGGAACATAGCCCGCCGATGGCTGGTGTTGCGTCCGAACTTCCTGCCTGCCTTTTGATGCCTCATGACGACCTACCCGCGACCTATCGTTACTGGCTGGCCTGTTGGGTTCTCCAGCGCTCGAGCATCTGCGACCAGTTGTCGATCTGCATACCGAGCGAAAGCCCCATGTCAGCCAGGATTTCCTTGATTTCCTTGAGCGACTTACGCCCAAAGTTCTTCGTCTTGAGCATCTCGCCTTCGCTCTTCTGCACGAGCTCGCCGATCAGCTTGATGTTGGCGTTCTGTAGACAATTGGCAGACCGAACCGAGAGCTCGAGCTCATCGACCGAGCGGAACAAGTTCTCGTTGAGCGGCTCCTCGCTGCTCTCCTCTTCGACCGGCTCGTCGTGCTCCTCGAAGTTGATGAAGATCGTGAGTTGGTCCTTGAGGATCTTTGCAGCGTACGCGACTGCGTCGGCGGGCTTCACCGCTCCGTTGGTCCAGACCTCGAGGGTGAGCTTGTCGTAGTCGGTGATCTGACCGACACGAGCATTGGTGACCGCGTAGTTGACCTTGCGAATCGGCGAGAAGAGCGAATCGATTGCGATTGTACCGATAGGAATTCCAGCCGTCTTGTTGCGGTCGGCGGGCACGTAGCCGTGGCCCACGTTGATGGTGAGCTCGGCAGCAAAGCGGCCATCCTTGGATAGGGTGCAGATCTTGTGGTCTGGATTGAGGATCTCGATTTGATCGCTGATCTGGATGTCGCCGGCGGTCACCACACCAGGTCCTTCCTTCTCGATCCGCACGTTCTGGGTACGCGCCGTGTGGGATCGGACGACGACTTCCTTGAAGTTGAGAACCATCTCCGTGATGTCCTCGACGACGTCCGGAACCGACGTGAACTCGTGAAGCGCGCCGTCGATCTTCACGGCGGTAATCGCGGCACCCTGAAGCGAGGAAAGAAGCACCCGGCGAAGCGAGTTGCCGAGCGTGATGCCGAAACCGCGCTCGAGTGGCTCGACCACGAATTTACCATACGTATCACGCAAGCTTTCCTGATCGACCGGGACATTCCTCGGCCGGATGAGTTCTCGCCAGTTACGTGCAACCAGATTTGGGCTCGTCATTCGTTGCCTCCGCAGCCTTTAGACGCGCCGCCGCTTGGGCGGGCGGCAGCCATTGTGTGGGATCGGTGTGACGTCGCGCAGCAGGGTCACCCGCATGCCGACATTCTGAAATGCGCGCAGTGCCGATTCACGGCCTGAGCCAGGACCTTTGACGAAGATCGCGACGGTCTTCATGCCCGCGTCTTGTGCTTTGCGAGCTGCATCTTCGGCCGCGAGCTGAGCGGCGAATGGTGTGCTCTTCCGCGAGCCCTTGAAGCCACGCGCACCGGCGGACGACCACGAAACCACCTCACCCTGGAGGTCCGTGATAGTCACGATGGTGTTGTTGAAGGTGGACTGGATGTGCGCAATGCCGCTCGTCACGACCTTCTTCGTCTTCCGCTTCTTGCCCTTGGTCGTTTTTGCTTTCGCCATTCTAAGATCGCTTTCTGGCCATGGCACCGCGCTTCGGACCCTTGCGCGTGCGGGCATTGGTGTGGGTGCGCTGGCCGCGGCAGGGCAAGCCACGCCGATGACGGAGCCCACGATAGCAACCGAGGTCCATAAGCCGCTTGATGTGCATGTTTACCTCGCGGCGAAGGTCGCCTTCGACCTTGTAATTCTGGTCGATGCACTCGCGGATCGCCTTGACGTCGTTCTCGTCTAAGTCGTCAGCGCGCTTGCTCTCCGGAATCCCGGCCTTCTCACAAATGTGCTTCGCGTGATGCGGGCCGATCCCGTAGATGTATTGCAGCGCAATCACCGTGTGTTTCCGACCTGGGAGGTCGACGCCTGCGATACGTGCCATGCTGGTTATCCTTGCCGTTGCTTGTGGCGGGGGTTTTCACACAAGACGCGCACGACGCCCTTTCGGCGCACGATCTTGCATTTCTCGCAAATCTTTCTGACGCTTGGTCGAACCTTCATGTAAGCCTCTCTTTGATTCGTCCTCTCGTCGGATCGTAAGGGGATAGCTCGACCAACACACCGTCCCCGGGTATGAGCTTCACCGTGACCTGCCTGGCCTTCGAGGCGAGCGACGCGGTGATCCCTACACCATCGTCAAGCCTCACTCGGTAAAGCGCCCTCGGTAACACCGCTTCGATGACACCTCGGGTCGTGTTGGCTCCAGTCATCCCTTCAGCTGTTCAACCCCAATTGCTTCCTTGATTCGTTCTGTGATTTCTTCTAACGAGCCGACACCTTGAACTGCCTTCACGACGCCCTTGGCTTCGTAATGGGCCAGCACCGGCTCGGTCTTGGCTTGGTATTCCTCGTACCGCTTTCGAACGACCTCCTCGGTGTCGTCCGATCGCTGTACAATTTTTGGCTCACCGCAGGCGACACACTCCCCGTTTTCGGGCGGCGGACTATAGCGCACGTGATATGTCTGTCCACAGTTGAGGCAGACTCGCCGGCCGGTCACCCGCTCGACGATGGCGTCGAGCGGAACATCGAGCGAAACCACCCGATCGATCCCCCGGCCGAGCTTCCCAAGGAGCTGATCGAGGGCTTCGGCCTGAGCGACCGTACGCGGGTAACCATCGAAGATCGCTCCTTTATTTGCATCTTCCTGCGTCAGACGCTTTTCGATCAGATCAAGGACGAGGCCGTCAGGCACCAACTTTCCAGCAGACATGTACTCATCGAACTTCTGGCCGAGCTCCGAGCCCGACTTCCGCTCGGCCCTCATCATGTCGCCAGTCGAGATTTGAGGAATGCCGAGAAGGTCGATCAGGAACTTGGCCTGGGTACCCTTGCCCGCGCCGGGCGGTCCAAAGAGTAGCAAATCCATCATGCGTTCCTCGCTCGAATGCGGGAGCCCTTCGTCCCGGTGAGCCCCTCGTAGTGGCGGGTGATCAAATGGCTCTCGACCTGCTGCGCGAAGTCGAGCGCCACGCCGACCACGATCATCAGCGAGGTACCCCCGAGATAGAAAGGCACGTTCCATCGCGCCTGAAGAAGTGTAGGTACGGTGACGACGGCGGCTACGTAGAGAGCACCGCCGACTGTGATTCTGGTGAGAACCGCATCTATGTATTCGGCGGTGGCCTTACCCGGACGAACACCCGGGATGAAGGCGCTCTGCTTCTTGAGGTTCTCGGCTACGTCGACGGGTTGGAAAGTAATCGCCGTGTAGAAAAAACAGAAGAAGATCGTCATCACCGCGAAGACGACGATGTAGACCCAGCCGCCGGGGACCAAGTTGTTACTAATCCAACGCATCGCGTCCGAAAGATACGGAATGTTCGTGCCGGCCAGGGTGATGGGAAACATCAACAACGACGAAGTGAAGATTGGCGGAATGACGCCGGCCATGTTGACGCGAAGGGGCAAGTGAGATTGCTGGCCACCATACATCTTTCGCCCGATCATCCGTTTCGCGTATGTGATCGGCAGGCGCCGCTGGGCACGCTCGAAGAAAACGATGAAAGCGGTAGTTCCGAGCGCGATCACGATGAGCAACATCAAATCGATCGGCTGGAGCTCCCCGAGTTTGAATTGCTCGAGGGTCATGAAGAGTGCATCGGGAAGGTTGGCGATGATACCGGCGAAAATGATCAGCGAAATGCCGTTGCCGAGGCCACGCTCGGTGATCTGCTCACCAAGCCACATCAAGAACGACGTACCGGTCGTCAGCGCCAATACAGTCATTAAACGGAAGCTCCAACCAGGAGTGGCGACGATATCGCCTGCGGTTGAGCTCTCGTTCCAGCCCTCCCACAACATGGCGAGGCCCATGCTTTGAAAGATGCTGAGCCCAACAGTGCCATAGCGCGTGTACTGATTGATCTTCCGCTGCCCAGCTTCGCCTTCCTTGCGGAGCTCCATGAGCGTAGGCACGACCACCGTCATCAGCGACAAGATGATGCTCGCCGAGACGTAAGGCATTATGTTGAGCGCAAAAATCGACGCTTGCTCGAGCGCACCACCCGAGAACAAGTTGAACAAACTCAAGAACCCGCCCGACTGACCGGCCACGTACTTACGCATGGCCGCACGGTCGACACCCGGAGTCGTGACGAAAATCCCGATCCGGTACACAGCCAGCATGCCCAGCGTGAAGAGGATTCGGCGACGGAGCTCGGGGATACGGAAGATGTTTGCGATGGTGCTCATAGATCCGCTACGGGGTTAGGACGCGCCCTTTTGCACTAGCTCGATGGAACCGCCGGCCTTTTCGATCTTCGCCGCCGCACTCGCGCTAGCCGCGTGGACCTTGACGGTGAGTGCTTTGTCCAGCTCTCCATCCCCCAGAACTTTGATGACGTCCACTTTGCGCTTGATGAGGCCTGCCTGGCGAAGCGCCGCTTCGTCCACTGTGGCACCGCTTTCGAAACGTGCGAGGTCCTTCACGTTGATGGTGCCCACCTTCTTGGTGAAGGGATTGGTGAACCCACGCTTGGGGATGCGCCGGTAGAGCGGAATCTGTCCGCCTTCGAAGCCAAGCTTGCTGAAGTTACCGGGATGCCTCGCTTTTTGGCCCTTTTGCCCGTGGCCAGCTGTCTTGCCAAGACCGGAGCCGGGGCCGCGACCTTTGCGTCGCTTGCCGCGGACGGCACCCTCGGCCGGCTTGAGCCGCGAGAGAATTGGCGTCTCGTTCTTGTCACTCATTGACTTCCTCCACTTCGACGAGGTGGAGCACCTTCTTGATCATTCCGCGGAAAGATGGCGTGTTGTCGACCACGACCTCGCTGTGAGGTCCGCGGAGACCGAGGCCTTTCAAGACTCGCCGGTGCCGGTCCATCCGACCGATGCCGCTTCGAACTTGGGTAACTTTGAGTTTGTTCGCGGTCATGACTGCTACTCCTACGACGCGCCTGCCTCCGTAGAAGCTTCAGGTTCAGCGGGCCGCTCCGACTTGGGGCCGTGCTTGAACTGCGTGATGTCGCCTGCGCGTCGGCCGCGCCTTCGAGACACGTGCGCGGGGGACTCGAGCTCCCGAAGCGCGGCGACCGTCGCGTTTACGACGTTGTGTGGGTTCGTGGTGCCGAGGATCTTGGCGAGGACGTCCTTGACGCCGGCCGCCTCGAGCACGGGGCGCATCGCACCACCTGCAATGACACCCGTGCCTTCGGAAGCTGGACGCAGAATGATACGCCCGGCACCCGCGTGTCCGACGACTCGATGAGGGATTGTACGACCGGTTAGGGGCACTCGGAAGAGATTCTTCTTCGCGCTATCGGTACCCTTGCGGATCGCTTCTGGAACCTCATTCGCCTTGCCCATGCCGACGCCGACATGGCCGTTGCCGTCACCAACGACGACCAGGGCGCTAAAGCTGAATCGTCGGCCACCCTTCACGACCTTTGCAACTCGGTTGATGAAGATGACGCGATCGGTCAAATCGTCGAGTGACGCCGGATCAATGATTTCGTCTTTGTATGCCATCTGATCCTCAGAATTTCAGGCCTGCTTCGCGCGCCGACTCGGCCAACGCACGAACACGCCCGTGATATCGATACCCACTACGGTCGAAGACAACCTGTTCGACCCCTTTGTCGATGCACGCCTTGGCAACGACGCTGCCTACTGATTTCGCGGTATCGACCTTGTTTTCGCCAGCATCCTCTCCGACGCTGGATGCGGACGCGATGGTGCGACCCCCGACGTCATCGATGACCTGAGCGTATATGTGCTTCGCGCTGCGAAACACGGATAGACGCGGACGCTCGGAGGTGCCTTGCACCTTCTTGCGAATCCGCAGTTTGCGCCGCGCGCGTCCTGTGACTTTTCGCCGCATGATCAGGCTCCGGCCTTTCCGGCCTTTCCGGCCTTCTCTTTGATGTGTTCACCGGTGTAACGAACTCCCTTGCCGTTGTAAGGCTCGGGCGGTCGAATCTGTCGAATGCGGGCTGCAATTCGGCCTACGAGCTGCTTGTCGGGCGACTCGAGATGAACGCGAGGGAACTTGGTGCCGGCTTCGTCGATCGTCTCGATCTTGACGGTAACCGATTCTGGAATGTCGAGGAGCGGCTGATGCGAGAGACCGACTGTCATCTTGAGCTGACCGTTCTTGAACTCGGCACGGTAACCGACGCCTCGAAAGTCGAGAGATCGCTCGTAACCAGTGGCAACTCCCTCGACCATGTTGTTGAGAATGGCACGCGTGAGGCCCTGGTATTGGAGACCCAGCTTGCCAGCGCCAGGAGCGGGGCGCACCGTGATCTTCCCTTCTTGTTGCTTGACCACCACCTCGGCAGGGACGGTGTGCTTGAGCTCGCCCTTCGGACCCTTCGCGGTGACCTCCCGGCCGCTGATCGTGACCTGGACGCCCTGCGAGAGCTGTACGGGCTTCTTTCCGTTTCGGGACTGCTTTCCTGTATGCGTTTCGGTCATCACCAAACCTCGCACAATACCTCACCGCCCACTCGCTTATCGCGGGCGTCGCGGTCCGTCATGATGCCTGCCGACGTCGACAAAATCGCAACGCCCATCCCGTTTTGCACTCGCGGGATGTCCTTGTGGCCGACGTAAAAGCGCCGTCCCGGACGACTGGCCCGGCGCATGCCGACGAAAGCACTCTGGCGATCCCGGCCGTACTTGAGAACGATCGTGAGGTTCCTGTGCGCACTGTTGTCGACGCTGTAATCGTCGATGAAGCCCTCCTGCTTCAGAATCTCCGCCAGCTGCTGTTTGAGATTCGAAGCGGGAATGCTCGTTTGCTCGTGCTGGGCCTGAGCGGCATTTCGGATGCGCGTAAGCATGTCAGCGATTGGATCGGTCATCATGACTGCACCTCCTACCAGCTCGACTTCGTGACCCCTGGGATATCCCCAGAGAGCGCATATTTACGGAGACAGATGCGGCACATCTCGAACTTGCGGTAGTAACCCCGCGGTCGTCCGCAGACTTTGCAGCGGTTCCGTTGTCGCACCGAAAACTTCGGTGTCTTTTCCATCTTGGCAAACGCTCGCTTGCTAGCCATCTGCTTCCTCAGTTCCTAAACGGCATGCCGAGCGATCGAAGCAAGGCACGTCCCTGGTCGTCGTTTTTTGCCGTGGTCACAAAGGTCACGTTCATGCCTTTGATGCGGTCGATTTTGTCGTAGTTGATCTCTGGAAAGATGATTTGCTCCTTGATGCCGAGCGTGTAGTTGCCCCGGCCATCGAACGCCTTTGGGCTCGTTCCCTTGAAGTCGCGCGTGCGTGGAAGCGCGAGTGACACCAGACGATCCAAGAAGTCGTACATCTGGTCGCCGCGGAGGGTCACCATCACGCCGATCGGCATGCCCTCGCGCAACTTGAAGGTTGCGATCGACTTCTTGGCGCGGGTCACGATCGGCTTGCGACCGGTGATCGCGGTGAGCTCTTCGGAGGCCGACTCGATCAGCTTCGCGTTCTGCACCGCTTCGCCGAGGCCCATGTTGACGACGATCCGGTCGAGCTTTGGAACCTGCATGACGTTCTTGAAGCCGAAATCCTTCATCAGCTGAGGGACGACCTCGTCTTTGTATTTCGTTTTGAGTCTGGCTGCGTATTCACTCATGACAACACTCCAAGCCTCAATCCAGGACCGAGCCGCTTTTCACGGCTACGCGGACGCGCTTCTCGGGGTCTTTCTTGTCGGCTCCGATGCGCACGCGGGTGCGCTCATCGGTTTTCGGGTCGACGAGCATGACGTTGGACGCGTGGATCGGCATTTCCTTCTCGACGATGCCTGCTTCGCGGAACTTCCGTGGGCTTTGGTGGCGCTTCACGCGGTTGACGCCCTCGACGAGCAGCAGATCAGCACGCACCACCTGAAGAACGCGGCCCTTCTCTCCTTTGTCTTTGCCCGCGATCACCTGCACGAGATCGCCCTTTTTGATGCGTGCAGTCATCACACGACCTCCGGCGCAAGCGATACGATTTTCATGAAGCGCTTAGCTCGGAGCTCACGAGCGACGGGTCCGAAGATGCGGGTACCGATCGGCTCGTTTTCCTTGGTTATGAGCACCGCGCTGTTCGTATCGAACTTGATGTATGTCCCGTCCGGGCGCTGGTAACCACGCTTGGTGCGCACGACGACCGCACGAGCCACCTCGCCCTTCTTCACGCGGGCGGTCGGAAGGGCTTCCTTGATGGATACGACGATCACATCGCCGAGTCCGGCATATCGACGGCGCGAACCACCGAGCACCTTGATGCAGGCCACTCGCTTCGCGCCGCTGTTGTCGGCTACATCCAGCTGTGTTTCGGTCTGAATCATGGTTACACCTCCGGCGGCCGCTCGACTAGGCGAACGACCTCCCAACGCTTCGTCTTCGAACGCGGTCTACAAGCACGTATCTCTACGACGTCGTTCTTGCGGTATTCGTTGTTCTCGTCGTGCGCGTGGAACTTCTTCTTGTGCTTGACGTACTTTGTGTAGAAGGGGTCGCGCGCACGACGGATAACCTCCACCACGATCGTTTTTGGGGCGCGCCCTTCGGTCTGCGTCTCGTTGACGACGCGTCCGACCAGACGACGGCGAAGGCCGCGCTCTTTGACGACTTTCGGAGTCGGTTGTCGTGGCTGAGCGGTGGTCATGGACTACTCCTTGCTCTCGGCTCCGGCCTCGGAGGCTCGGCGCTCGGTGAGAATCGTTTTCACACGGGCGAGATCCCGGCGAAGCTTTTGAATCGAGCTCGTGTCGTCGAGCTGACTCGAATGGTTGTCGAACCGCGCCTTCCAGAGTTGGCGACGAAGGTCTCCTTCCATGATCGAGAGCTCCTCGGTGGTGCTCTCCCGAATGTCGGCGGGCTTCATAGCTCGGCCTCCCTCGACCGGAACGCCGTCTTGAGCGGCAGCTTGTGTGCAGCCAGTTGAAAGGCCTCCCGCGCTAGCTCCTCGGAGACGCCTTGGATCTCATACAACATCCGGCCTGGCTTGATCACTGCGACCCAGCCCTCGACGGGTCCCTTGCCCTTGCCCATACGAGTTTCGAGAGGCTTTTTGGTGATCGGTTTGTCAGGGAAGATGCGAATGAAAAGCTTGCCCTGACGCTTCACTTTTCGCTGAATCGTCATGCGCGCCGCCTCGATTTGACGTTGGTCGATCCTACCTGGCTCGACCGCCTGGAGGCCGAAGTCACCGAACGAGACCTTGCTGCCACGATACGCCTTTCCGCGCATGCGGCCCTTCATCATCTTGCGGAACTTTGTTTTCTTGGGTTGCAACATGACTCGCCCTCAGACCCGTGCTCCCGGGGTTGTTGCCCCCGGACGTTGCGCGAGTTGCTCGCCTTTGAAGATCCAGCACTTGAGCCCGACGGTCCCCGCTTTCGTATGTGCAGTCACCTCTCCGTAGTCGATGTCCGCGCGGAGCGTATGGAGCGGCACACGTCCCTCGCGGTACCACTCCGTACGCGCGATCTCGGCACCACCGAGACGACCGGATGCCGTGACTCGGATGCCCTTCACGCCGAATTTCATCGCAGTGGATACGGCCTTTTTCATGGCGCGACGGAAAGCGACCCGGCGCTCGAGCTGAGTAGCAATGTTCTCGGCTACCAGTTGCGCGTTGGTCTCGGCCTTACGCACCTCTTGAATATCGAGGAAGAGCTCGTTGTCCGTCAGCTTCTGAAGCTCGGCCTTGAGCTGCTCGACACCGGCGCCACGCTTTCCGATGATGATGCCGGGCCGCGATGTGTAGATGACCACTTTAGCCTTGTTCGCCGCGCGCTCCATTTCGATCTCGGCGATGCCAGCGTGGGCGAACTTCTTCCTGATGGCGCTCTTGAGCTTCAAGTCTTCGTGAAGCCACTTCGCGTAGTTCTTGTCCTCGTACCATTTTGACTTCCACGTCTTCACGACGCCGAGGCGGAACCCATAAGGATGTACTTTCTGGCCCACGTCTAACTCTCTTCCCTGTCGCTCACCACGACGGTGATGTGACTCATTCCTTTTACGATGCGCGTCGCGCGACCCTGTGCACGAGGCCGCCACCGACGCATGTGCTGGTTCGGCGCCATGTCGGCGAAGGCGATCTTGACGAAGAGATCGTCGAGATTGACCTCCTCGTCTTTTTGCCTTGCGTTCGCGATGGCGCTTCCGATGACCTTCGCCACGATCGGCGCCGCGGACTTGGTGGTGAAGCGAAGCTCGTTGAGCGCCTCGGCGACGTTCTTGCCGCGGACCATGTTGAGCACGACGCGCGCCTTGCGAGGCGAAATCCTCTGAAACCGTGCTTTTGCCAGCGCTTCCATGATCACCTCTTACCCGTCTGCGGGTTGATCTTGCGGCCGCCCTTCTTGTCAGAAGCGTGACCACCGAACGTTCTCGTCGGTGCAAACTCGCCGAGCTTGTGGCCGACCATGTTCTCGGTCACGAAAACCGTTACGAACTTGCGCCCGTTGTGGACGGCAAACGTCTGCCCCACGAAATCAGGAGTCACGGTCGAGCGGCGCGACCAAGTACGGATCATCTTCTTGTCGCTCAACTTGTTTGCAGCCTCCACTTTGGCCTCGAGGTGCGGATCGATATACGGCCCTTTTTTGACTGAACGCGCCATTACTTCTTCTTTCGCCGGCGAATGATGTACTTGCTGGTCGTCTTGTTTTTTCTGGTTTTCAAGCCCTTGGCGAGCTGGCCCCACGGGGAGCACGGGTGACGGCCACCGGCCGTGCGACCCTCACCGCCACCCATTGGGTGATCGACCGGATTCATGGTCGTGCCTCGATTGTGTGGACGACGACCAAGCCAACGGTTGCGGCCCGCCTTTCCGAGCGTGAGTCGCGCATGAAGCGAGTTGCTGACCTGGCCCACGGTGGCGCGGCAGTTGAGGTGCACCATCCGAACTTCACCAGAGGGCAAACGAATCTGGGCGTAGTCTCCATCCTTCGACATCAGCTGAGCTGCTGTGCCCGCCGAGCGAACGAGCTGAGCGCCCTTTCCGATCTTCAGCTCGATGTTGTGAATCATCGTGCCAAGCGGCATGTGACGAAGCTGCATGGCATTGCCGGGCTTTACGTCGGCGTAGCGTGAGGAGAGCACTTGCTGGCCAACCTCGAGCCCATCTGGCGCGAGGATGTAGGCCTTTTCGCCATCGGCGTACCAGATCAGCGCGATGCGGGAAGAACGGTTCGGATCGTACTCGATCGCCTTCACGGTAGCGGGCACGCCTACCTTGTTTCGCTTGAAGTCGATTTTGCGGTACCGCCGCTTGTGGCCGCCACCTCGAAAGCGTGAAGTGATACGACCCTGGTTGTTGCGGCCCGCAGTTTGCTTCTTCGTGTCGAGGAGCTTCTTTTCTGGCTTGTTGCCTCGAGTGATCATATCGAAGTCGGGCGCTTCGTAGAAGCGACGCGATGGCGAGGTCGGTTTGAACTTGCGAATGGCCATGATCAGGCTCCCTCGAAGAAGTCGATCGTTTCGCCTTCACGGAGCGTAACGACCGCTTTTTTCCAGTTGCGGGTTTTGGCAAAGCCTCGGCCCATGCGCCGCATGTGGCCGCGCATGATGAGCGTATGCACGTCATCAACAGTCACCTTGAACAGGGTCTCGACCGCAGTCTTGATCTGCAGCTTGTTCGCGTCGAGATCGACTTCGAACGTGTACTTGTTCTCCTCTTCGCGGAGCTTGGCGCCCTTCTCGGTGAGGTAGAGGGGTCGTTTGATTACGTCTTCGACGTGCATCACTGACACCTCGCTTCCAGGGCTTCGACCGCAGTCTTCGTGAGCACGAGGTGCTCGTGACGAAGCAGATCGTAGAGGTTCACGCCCTCGGGCGGCAAAACCGAGTGGTTCTGCAGATTGCGCGCACTCAGCCTAAGCTTTTCGTTTTCTTTGCCGTCGACGATCAGGGCACCACCGTCGACCTTGAGCTTCGCCAAAACGTCAGCGAGCTTCTTGGTCTTGATCTCCTTCAGCTCGAAATCCTTGACGACCAAAAGTCGGCCCTCGCGAAGCTTCAGGCTCAAGGCTCCTTTGAGTGCGCCGAGTCGCATCTTCCGAGGCGGCCGGTACCCAAAGTCGCGGGGCTTCGGGCCATGGACCGTCCCGCCGCCTACGAAGATCGGCGCACGTCGGGAGCCGTGACGCGCATTGCCAGTACCCTTCTGCTTGTACATCTTGCGCTTCGTCGCCGTCACCTCGGCTCGCGTCTGAGCTGAAGCGGCGCCTTTGCGGTGGGTCGCAAGCTGCGCTTTCAGCACATCGTAGAAGAGGCTTTCATTCACCTTGGCATCGAAGACGTCGTCGGAGAGATCGATCTCCCCAACGCCCTTCTTGCTCAAGTTGTAAACCTTCACTTTGGGCATGAGCTCACCGCCTTACGACTTGATCTCCACGTCGACGCCCGCCGAAAGATCGAGCTTCATGAGGGCGTCGAGTGTCTGCTGAGTGGGGTCCAGGATGTCCAACAGCCGCTTGTGAGTCCGAATCTCGAACTGTTCGCGCGACTTTTTGTCTACGTGAGGCCCACGGAGCACGGTGTACTTGTTGATGCGTGTAGGCAGCGGAATCGGACCCGCGACCCGCGCACCGGTGCGCTTCGCCGTATCGACGATTTCTGTCGCCGATTGGTCTAACAATCGGTGATCGTAAGCCTTGAGTCGAATCCGAATCTTGTTCGCTGCCATTGTTTTACTCGATGATCTTGGAAATGACGCCCGCGCCGATGGTGCGGCCGCCTTCACGAATCGCGAAGCGCTGCTTTTCTTCCATCGCCGCCGGGGTGATGAGGTTGACCTTCATTTTCACGTTGTCGCCGG
>JAOTVB010000032.1 GCA_029863605.1 Myxococcales bacterium
GCTACTGGGGACATTTGCTGTCGCCTGTTCGCTGGCGAGCCATCGAGCGATCGACCCGCGCAATTTAAGCGCCTGCGAATGCTTGGAGGCGGGCGAGGTTTTCGGCTACAGAATGAGTATGGGGTGCAAGCGGTATTGGGGTTGCATCGTCGTGGTCCTATCGTTGGGCTGCGGCAGTGACGGTGCGCGCAGTGGACCCGCGCTCGAGGCGCGCCCCGAAACGCAAACGTGCCTCGCCGACTCATCGGAGATGCCCCGACTGCTCTCCGAAACGGCGTGCTTCGCGGACTTGCAGGAGCTCGAGCCGGGACCCGATCTCATCCCGTACGAGGTCAACTCGGCCCTCTGGACCGATGGGGCGTTCAAGCCTCGGTACATGGTGGTGCCGCCGTCACAGCAGATTTCGATTCGAAATGACGGCACCTGGGAATTTCCCGAGGGAAGCATTCTCATCAAGACGTTCGGGTTCGAATTCGAGGTTGGCGATCCAGCCAGCCGTCGTGCGGTGGAAACTCGGTTCATGGTGCTGCGAGCCAGCGAGTGGGAGTTCACCACCTATCGCTGGAACGACGAAGGCACCGACGGGGAGAGGTTAGACGACGAGCTTCTGACGGTGACGTATACGCTCGACGACCACGGCGAGCTGAGAGACATCGACTACCTTTTCCCCGACCAGGATGCCTGCGTCACCTGTCATGGTGCCGGGGTCAGTCGAGTCCTTGGCCCGAAAACGGCGCAGCTCAATCGCGACCACGACTACGATGGGCTCGTCGAGAATCAGCTGGTGGCCATGGCGGAGATCGGTCTTTTCAGCACGGACACGGAGATCGACCCAAGCGCGCTTCCCCGCATGGCGAATCCACAGAAGCTCCAAGGCTCGCTCGAGCACCAGGCGCGCGCATACTTCGATGCGAACTGCGCGCACTGCCATCAACCGGCTGGATGGGCGTCGGAGAGTAGCGACCTCGACCTTCGATACGAAACGCCCCTGGCGAGCACGAGGCTTTGCGACCCGATGCAGTTTCCCGGCTGGGAAGGCGTTCCGCGCACGGCCCCCGGTGATCCCGCGAGCTCCGGCGTGCTGCAGCGCTTCCTTCTCGACGACGCGCTTCGGATGCCCTCACTCGGCAGCTCGACTGTCGACCTGTCCGGCGCTCAGCTGATCGCCGACTGGATCGAGCAGCTCGAAACCTGTCCATAGATCGCAAGGGCTCCGCGGGCATGCTATGGCAGGCGCGATGACGCGTTACGACCCGGCCGCGATCGAGCCCAAGTGGCAGGCCTATTGGGACGAGCACAATACGTTTCGCACTCCGGAGGCGACCGACGCGCCGAAGACCTACATCCTCGACATGTTTCCGTATCCTTCGGGGTCCGGGCTTCATGTCGGCCATCCTGAAGGCTATACCGCGACCGACATCGTTGCCCGGTACCGTCGGGCAAAGGGCTTCGCGGTTTTGCATCCGATGGGCTGGGACGCGTTCGGGTTGCCGGCCGAACAGCACGCCATCCTGACAGGGACACATCCGCGGGAAACCACGGTCCAGAACATCGAAACTTTCAAGCGTCAGTTGAAGATGCTCGGCTTCAGCTACGACTGGAGCCGTGAGATCGACACGACGTCCCCGGACTACGTCAGATGGACGCAATCGATCTTTCTCCAGCTTTTCGAGCGCGGCCTAGCGTATCAAAACGAAGTCCCGGTAAACTGGTGTCCCGCGCTCGGGACGGTGCTGGCGAACGAAGAGGTCATCAATGGCTTGAGCGAGCGAGGAGGGCATCCCGTGGAGCGCGTCCCGCTTCGACAATGGGTGCTGAAGATCACCGCGTACGCCGACCGACTCCTCGAAGACCTGGAGCTCGTCGACTGGCCCAACAGCACACGCATCATGCAGCAGGAGTGGATCGGGCGGTCAGAAGGCGCCGAAGTTCAATTTGACGTGGCCGGCCACAACGCCGTCATCGACATCTTCACCACTCGCCCCGACACGCTTTTCGGGGCGACTTTCATGGTCCTCGCACCGGAGCATCCTCTGGTCGAAGTGATCACGACCAAAGAGCGCGCGTCCGAGGTGGAGACGTATGTCGAGCAAGCTCGAAACAAGAGCGAACGCGACCGCCAAGCCAGCAAGGACAAGACCGGCGTCTTTACCGGTGGGTTCGCGATCAACCCCGTGAACGACGAAGAGGTACCCATCTACATCGCCGACTACGTCTTGTGGGGCTACGGGACCGGCGCGATCATGGCGGTGCCGGCGCACGATGAGCGCGACTTCGAGTTCGCGAAGGCGCATGGCATTCCGATCCTCGAGGTCGTCAGCAAGAGCGGCCGGCCGAGCAGAGAGCCCCTTGCGGAGGCGATGGTGGCGCCTGGCATTGCGGTCAACTCGGGCAAATACGACGGCCTCGAGACCGCTGACTTCAAGAGGCGCGTGACCGAGGACCTCGAGGCTGCGGGCAAAGGGACCGCACGCGTCGAGTACAAGCTTCGCGACTGGATCTTTTCCCGGCAGCGCTACTGGGGCGAACCGATCCCGATCTACTTTCCCGTCGAAACCAAGGGAGACCCTCGGGCAGGGGCCGAGTTCACCATTCGCTACGACCGACCGATCGCGCTGGAGGAAAGCGAGCTCCCTTTGCAACTCCCGGAGCTCGAAGACTACAAGCCTGGAGACGATCCCGCGGGGGTATTGGCTCGGGCGGCCGATTGGAGGTTCTTCGAACGCGATGGCAAGTGGTACGCGCGGGAAACCAATACGATGCCGCAGTGGGCTGGTTCGTGCTGGTACTACTTGCGCTTTCTCGATCCGGACAACCCCGATGCGTTGTGCTCTCCCGAAGCCGCCAAGCGTTGGCTGCCGGTGGACCTCTATGTCGGCGGCGCCGAGCACGCGGTCTTGCATCTCTTGTACGCGCGCTTTTGGCACAAGGTGCTCTACGACGCTGGCGTCGTGCCAGTGAAGGAGCCGTTCGCGAAGCTCGTTCACCAAGGAATGATCCTCGGCGAGGGGGGCCAGAAGATGAGCAAGTCGCGGGGCAATGTCGTCAACCCCGATGACATCGTCGATGAGTTCGGAGCCGACGCGATGCGCGTGTACGAGATGTTCATGGGGCCGCTCGAGGCGACCAAACCCTGGAATACGAGCTCGATCGCTGGCGTGCGCAGATTTCTCGACCGCGTGTATGCGATCGCATTGCGGGCAGATGCGAAAGCTCAACCGGACGACGCGGTCACTCGATTGCTGCACCGCACGATCCGCAAGGTCAGCGAGGACATCGAGGCCATGCGCTTCAACACGGCGATCAGCGCGATGATGGTGCTTTCGAACGAGCTCACAAAAGCAGATCCTGTCCCGGCCGGTGCGGTCGAGGTGCTCACCAAACTCCTCCACCCCTTCGCCCCCCACCTAGGCGAAGAGCTCTGGGAGACCCTCGGCCATGCGCCAAGCATTCAAGCCGAGCCCTGGCCCGCCTTCGACCCGGCTCTTTGCGAGGAAGACCAAGTCGAAGTCCCCGTCCAGATCAACGGCAAAGTCCGTGGCCGCATCACCTTGCCGAAAGACGCCACCGAAGAGCAGGCCCTCGCCGCCGCGCGGGAGGTCTCCAACGTCGCGGCTCAACTAGAGGGCAAAACCCTCCGCAAAACCATCTGGGTCCCCAACAAGATATTGAACCTCATCGCGTGAGGGTTGATGCCTCGATCATGGGGTGCGTTCAGATCCCCATCACGGGCGAAGGTTCTGGTTTAGACGAAACAGATTGTTCGGATCGTACTTGCGCTTGAGCTCGACGAGCCGATCCTGGTTCGGGCCATACGCCGATTCGATCGGATCCTCTCCATCGGGGACGAAGTTCACATACACGCCACCGGTCGCATACGGGGCGGTCGCCTCGAAGTACTCGCGCGCCCAAGCGACGCACTTTGCGTCCTCGCTCGGCTCTTCCCAGCGTGCGTGCACATTCATTACGTACTCGGCGTCTCGGTGCGGGTAAGCCGTGGCGTCGACGGGAATCCGGTTGACCGCCGCGCCAAGCCGACCGAAGAAAATCTCCGTCTGGTCCGAGGGTAGCCGCGCGGTGTAGTCGAGCGCGGCGTCGATCAAACCGTCTTCAATCTCGATGAAGTTGTGAGACTTCCAATAGTTCCGTGATCCGGGTGTGAGCAGCGGATCGAACGCCGCTTGCCAACCCACGAAGGGGTGAGGGGCGACGCCGGTTCCGAGGACGGGACCGAAGCTGTCGAGCGGCTTCAAGGCCTTTTTGCCTGCGCCCATATCTCCAAACCACGCCGCCGCCAGGATGACGACCTCTTGGCCGTGCGCGCTTTCAGGGAGGAAGGGGAACGGCGGAGCTTTGCGGAGCACGGCCCAGACGTTGAGATCCTCGGGCATGTCCCGAGCGAACTCCCGGTAGTGCTGCAGGACCTGTCGTCCCGCCGATAGCGGATAGATCACCGGCCCCGAAAGGATCTCGGTGTTCACATCATGCAGATCGAACTCGAATGTCGTGACGACGCCAAAGTTCCCGCCGCCACCACGGACTCCCCAAAAGAGGTCCGCGTTTTCGGCCTCGCTCGCATGGAGCAGCTCCCCTTTGGCAGTGACGACATCGACCGAGCGAAGGTTGTCGATCGTGAGCCCGTATTTCCTGCTCAGCCATCCAAAGCCACCGCCAAGCGTCAGCCCTTGCCGGCGATGTTGTGCCCCGCGCCGCGAACCGCGAGCAACAGATCGTTCTCGGCGGCAAAGCGGACCGAGCGAATCACGTCCGCGGCACCAGTGCATCGGGCGATCAACGCGGGTCGGCGGTCGATCATGGCATTCCAAATGGTGCGGGCTTCTTCATAGCCCTTAGATTCGGGCCTCAGAAGGCTCCCTCGCAGCGATGCTTCCAGCTTCGCGATTGCCTCGTCAGAAAGGTTCTTGGTATCTCCGTTCAAGGTGGCGATCGATGTACTCATGGCACGCCTCCAATCGGGTTTGAGGGACGAGTAGCATAAGGCCGCCTGTGAAAAGTAAACAGGGCTCTTTCGGCCGGTCTCGCGTGAGAAGGGCGCTAGGCCGCGCCGCGCTTTAGCTCGGTGAGGACCAGCTTGGCGACGGACTTGAGCGTTTCGAAGACGCCCTCGCCGGTGGTGGCGACCGCCAAGAACTCAGGGACGCGCTGCGGGTTGAGCATGCGGCTAAGCTCGTCTACTGACGAGATGTTCGGCATATCCCGCTTGTTGTACTGAACGACGTAGGGAACTGTGTCCAGGTTGTAGCCTTGTTCCGCGAGGTTCGTTCGCAGATTGTCCATCGACTCGATGTTGGCCTCAGCCCGAAGCATCTGGGAATCGGCGACGAACACGACGCCGTCCACGCCTTTCAAAATCAACTTGCGACTCGCGTCGTAGAACACTTGGCCGGGAACGGTGTAGAGATGAAACCGAGTCTTGAAGCCGCGGATCTCGCCGATCTCGAGCGGCAGAAAGTCGAAGAACAACGTTCGCTCGGTCTCGGTCGCAAGCGAGATCATCTTGCCCTTCGCATCCGGGTTGGTGCGGTTATAGATGTATTGCAGGTTCGTCGTTTTCCCGCACAACCCCGGACCGTAGTACACGATCTTGCAGTTGATCTCGCGAGACAAATAGTTGATGAAAGACATCCCCCCAGGCCTCTCTCAGTCAATCATTGAACAAGTTGTCGATGTCATCATCGGTAATTTCCGCAAACGGAGAGTTTCGAAACGGGTCCTGCGCTTTGGCCATCACCATCTCGAAGATTCGACTCAAGTGCTCGTTGGCTCGCTTCACCCGCAGGCGCACGAGCCCTAAGCTTGTCCGATTATCAAAGATCACGACAAGAATCACGCGACTACTGACCACTTGAATATGAACGTTTTGGCGCACCCCCTCGTGGTACTGGGTGGCGAACTCCTGCTCCCGGAGCAGCTGCGCGATGCCCCCAGTGGCGGCGATATTGCCCGCGGCAAGCGAGGCGAGGGAGGTCGTATCGAGATCTCCAGTGTCGCCCGAGGCGCTGATCAGCTGGCCATTCTTGTCGACGACGAAGACCACCCGCGCATTCGCATCCTGGACGAGCCTGTCCGTCACGGCCTGGACCTGGGCAAACTCCTCCTCGTACATCACCATCTGGGGGCTGGCCATAGTTCCCTGAGCCGTGCTCCTTCACCGCGTTACGGTGCTAAGTGTTCCTAGCAGAGGGGCCACCCCTGGTAAAGATTTGCGGCCCTACCACTTCCAGCATAACAAGCCGTCTCTATAGGGGAAAACAGTGCTTCGATTCGTCGCTCGTTTGATTCGAAATGTCCTGTGCGTGCCCTTCGCACCTTTCTGGGCGATCGCACGCTGGTTTGGGCGCCCCAAGGGCCCCTGGGTCGTCGTCCGGCTCAAACCACGGCTCGTCGAGGCACGCCAGCCCCTTCCCTGGCTTCGCCGGATTCTCGAGTCGAGCGCGATCCGTCGCACCAGCTCCCTCGCCGCGATCCGGCGCCTTGCTGACTATGTGATCAGCGACCGAGCTATCCAGGGCGTTGCGTTCGTCCTGCCGCCGATGACCGGGGGTTGGTCCGTCTGCGTCGGTTTTCGAGACCAGATTCAGCGGCTTCGTAGACACGGCAAGGCGACGGTGGTCATGCTGCAAAGGGGCGGCGGGCACAAGGAGCTCTATGTCGCGTCGGCGGCCGAGCGCGTCTACATGGCGCCTCGTTCCACGATCACCCTGCTGGGTCTGTCGGCGTCGTCACATTACGTGAAGCCCCTGCTCGATCGAGTCGGCGTCGAGGTTGAGCCGTTCGCGCGGAAAGAATTCAAGACTGCCGCCGAACGCTTGACCCGCGAATCGATGAGCGGGCCTCAACGGGAACAACTACAAGCCGTCATCGACGGTTACACCGAAAACGTGCTTGTCGCGCTTGCCGAGCGTACCGGCACGACCCCCGAGCTGGCGCGCGAGCTTTTCGAGACGGGAGTGTTTCGTGGGGAAGACGCCATCGCCGCCGGTTTGGTCGACGAGTTGGCCTACGAAGACGAGCTCGAAGTGCTCCTCGATTGCGACAAGAAGCATCCGTTGATGGAAGCAAACCGGTACTTTGCCTTCAAAGAGCGACGATTGTTTCGCCCACTTCGTCGCCGTCCTTACATCGCGGTCGTCGCGATCAAAGGTGCCATCTCGGAGTCCGGAGCACCGATGGGTCGAAGGGCTTCTATCGTCGGCGCGCTTCGTCGCGCGCGTCGTGATCGCCGGGCGCTCGGCGTTCTATTGTGGGTCGATTCGCCCGGCGGCTCGGCGGAGGCTTCGGATCTCATCCATCGCGAAGTCGTTCGGGTCAAAGAGAAGAAGCCGGTGGTGGCGTACTTCGGAGAGGTCGCGGCCAGCGGCGGCTACTACGTGGCCGCCCACGTCGACTCGATCGTCGCTCAGCCTCTCAGCCTCACGGGCTCGATCGGGGTGGTCTCGGCACGATTGCTCGCCAAGGAGCTCCTCGAGAGGGCGGGCATCCGAACCGAAGTGCTCCGAACCGGCCCCCACGCCGACCTGTTTTCGCCGCATCGAGCCCTCACCAAGGACGAACGCGCGCTCATGAACCGAGAGCTCGACGCCTTCTACGACTCCTTCGTCGGTCTCGTGGCTGAGGGGAGGGGTCGGCCTATCGAAGAAATCGAGCCCCTTGCACGAGGACGTGTCTGGCTCGCCACCGACGCGCACCGGCTCGGATTGGTCGACGAGTTAGGCGGCATGGACTCCGCGCTCGATCTCTTGAAGTCCCGCATCGACGTCGCGCCCCGCCTTCGCGAGCGCCTCGAGCCGATGGTGATCGCCAACTACAGGCTCGAGCCGCCGGCCCCCACCGCTCAGGCGTGGATCGACGAGTCGATCCTCGGGACACTGAAGGACCTCGGTCTTCTGCTCTCGGAGGGAAGCGGAGTCCTCTACCACGTGATTTCCGTGCCCCGGGTCCGCTGAGGCGCCGAAATTACGCTTTCGGGCACGGGTCGTTTATCGTGGGGCACGGGGAGGGGCTCGATGTCCGCGAAGCACATAGGGGTGGCTCTGGTATTGGGGATCATGCTGGGCTGCGGGGGTGCGCAGAAACCGAAGCCCGGTCCAATGCCTCAAGGGGCTGCCTTTTACGGGGTGTGGCAGTCGCCGCAGTACGGCAACATGCACGTCTGCCAGAGCGGCAATCAGGTGATCGGCGACTACGCCAAGCATGAGCGGTCGGGTCGGATACAAGGCTCGATCGAAGGCGATTTGATGACCTTTCAATGGGAGGACAGGCGCGAGCTCATCGCTGGTCACCCGAAAGTTCGCCGCGGCCACGGCTACTTCCGTATCGAGATCGGTGCAGACGGTGACCAGTACCTCAAGGGGGAGTGGGGCCTCGACGACGACTATTCGGGGGGCGGCCCCTGGAACGCGGTCAAGATGCGGCGCGGAGAGCCGGATCGCTGCATCGGCGAGGACGAGGACCTGACCGTCGAAGAAGCCCCTCATCCCTGGGACGAGGAAGACTGACGGGATTGGAGGCCCGGACCGCCTCTGGCGGGCAATTGGTCCCGCCCCACCGCCCCCACACTATCGCCTAACTACGCCGCTGATTCGGCGGGGGGGCAGAAGACGATCGAGCAGCGCTTGCGGCGGTCAGCGCTGAGGCGGGCACAGAGCTCCGCAAGGTTGTCGTCGTAGTCGACCACGAGCCCGGCGGTCGCTTCGCCCGCTTCGTTGTAGGCGCAGTCATCGAGCGCGACCCAGCGGCCCTGCCACGTCTCATCGCGGCGGATATCCTCCCAGGTCATCGGATCGGGGTTGGCCCCGTCTTGGAGGTCGTGGACGAATGAGGTTCTCTGTGGTTCACGCATGGTTCGGCCTCCGCAGATTCGGTCCATGCCCGGCCCAATCTAGCGAAGCGGGCCGAGTGTCCTTTGCGTTTTGGCTCCGTGCAAGCTGTTTTAAGGGTTGTGTACGGGTGCGTGCGGGGTCAAGGCTGAACTGGAAAAGACGAGTAATCACAGTAGATTATGCGCCGATACGGGCCCCGATCCCACGGATCTGGGTTAAGTCGCGTCGGATCTTTGCATGTCAAATGGGTACGCATACGAACAAGGGATGAGGGACAGCGACATAGCAGCGCCAGCGTCCGCTCAGGGGCTGAGGTCGCCGAGCAATCGATCCAAGTCGTCTCGGGTGTGAAGCTCGGTCACCGCGATGAGTAGGTCGTGCTTCCAGTCGTCTCGGAAGCGACCCAGGTCGACCCCGGCGAGGATATCCCGTTCGGCAAGGCGGGCGACCACTTCGCTTGCGGTCGCGTTCTTGAAGCGAGCGACCAGCTCATTGAACACCGGAGCCGAGTAGGGAAGCTCGATGCCGTCGAGCCTTTCGAGCCCCTTGCGCAGGTAGTGCGCGGCGCTCATGCACCGCTCCCCAGCCTGGATGAAGCCTTGCTTTCCGAGCATGGCGGTTCGGATCCCCATGGCGAGAGCGATGAGGCCATGATTGGTGCAGATGTTGGAGGTCGCCTTCTCGCGGCGTATGTGCTGCTCTCGGGTGGAAAGGGTGAGCACGTACCCGGGCTGTCCGTCCGTATCTATCGTGCGGCCGACGAGGCGACCCGGCATTTGGCGGACGAACGCCTGCGAAGCCCCGAATAGTCCGACCCCTGGGCCTCCGTACTGGGGAGGCACCGCGAGCGCTTGCCCCTCCCCGACGCAGATGTCGGCGCCGCAAGTACCAGGGGCCTCTACAACCGAAAGCGCGTACGGCTCGGTGGTCGCGGTGATCAAGAGCGCCCCGTGACTCTCGGCTGCGTCCTTGGCCAAGTGCAGATCCTCCACGCATCCGAAGAAGTTGGGATAGCCGACAACCACCGCTGCCGTCTTATCGGTGATCAAGCTGGTCGCTGCCTCCCAATCGGTGCGGCCGTCGGCACCCAACGGCGCCACCGCAATCCAGTCTCTGGCGTCGATACCCTGAATGTAGCTGCGAACCGTATCCAGGTACTCGGGATGAAGTCCGCCGCTCACGACGATGTGGTCGCGGCGCTTGATTCGGCGTGCCATCAGCACGGCCTCGGCGACGCTACTCGCGCCGTCGTACATCGATGCGTTAGCAACATCGACACCAAAGAGCTCGCACACGACCGTTTGAAACTCAAAAATCGCCTGCAGTGTCCCTTGGGAGAGCTCGGCCTGATAGGGCGTGTAGGCCGTGTAGAACTCGCTTCTCTGGAGGAGCTGATCGACAGCCGGCGGAATGTGGTGTCGGTACATGCCGCCACCGAGGAACGTGAGCATGTGAGCGCCCGCGTTGCGGTTAGATAGTGCCGTCAGATGCTGCATGAGGCGTGGCTCATCCAACGCCGGCTCGAGATCGAGATCTTGTTGGAGCAGGTGTGAGCTCGGCACCCCGGCGAACAGCGCGTCGATGTCCTCAACCCCCACGCGCTCGAGCATCGCGCGAATCTCTTGGTCGGTATGGGGCAGGTATCTCACGATGAATGATGCTGTCAGCCGTCCAGGGTCCCGAGATATTCCTCGTACTTGGCCGCGTCCATCAGGCCGGCCAGCTCGCCCTGGTCGGAGGGTCGAATGGTGATCAGCCAACCGTCTTCGTAGGGGCCTTCGTTCACCAGCTCCGGGCTCGACTCGAGCGCGGCATTCACGTCTACAATCTCCCCGCTGACCGGGGCGAAAAGCTCGCTGACGGCCTTGACAGACTCGATGTCGCCAAAACGCTCGTGTGCTTGCAGGTCTTCGCCGGGAGCCGGCATGTCCACCAAGGTGATGTCCCCGAGCTGCTCGACCGCGTACGCGGTGATGCCCACTCGAATCACGTCTCCCTCGACGCGCGCCCACTCGTGCTCGCGCGTGTACTGTAGATCCCTTGGAAACGTGGCCATCATCACCTCTTGTAAAATGGGGTCCTCACTACCACGGCGTCGACCACCTTGCCACGGATCTCGATCCCCAGGGTGGTGCCTATCCGACTGAGCGCTGTGGGCACATAGCCGAGACCGATGTTCTTTCCAACCGTTGGTCCGGGAGACCCGCTGGTCACCGTCCCAACCCGCTTTCCATCGGCGAGGATTGGGTAGCCGTGACGGGCAATTCCGCGTCCGGTCATTTCGAAACCGATCAAGCGGCGGTCGACGCCGGCTTCCTTAATTGCCCGCAACGCGGCGCGCCCGACGAAGTCGTTCCGGTCGAGCTTCACCACCCATCCGAGCCCCGCCTCGTAGGGGTTTGTGGTCTCGTCGATGTCGTTTCCGTAGAGCGCAAGGCGCGCCTCGAGTCGAAGGGTATCTCGGGCACCGAGGCCTACAGGCTCGAGGCCGTGGGGCCTGCCCGCTGAGAGCAGCGCGCGCCAAAGCGTGACCGCATCGTCGTTCGCGCAGAAGAGCTCGAAGCCGTCCTCGCCGGTGTATCCTGTCCTCGCCACCCAGGCCTCGACGCCAGCAACCTCGGCTCTGCAGACCCGGAACGGAGCGAGCTCGGTGACCGCGCTCGGAGCGCCTACGTCCCGCATGATCGCGGCGGCGCTTGGTCCCTGAAGCGCCATCAACGCCCATCGATCCGAAACATCAAGGAAGGAGACGCCGTTGGGGAGTCGAGCCGCGAAATGCTGGGCAATCTTATCTCGGTTCGAGGCGTTGCACACGACCAACACCTTGGCCTCCTCGAGTCGGTACACGATCAGATCGTCGAGGATGTACCCGTCGTCGTTACAGCAGACCGTGTATTGTGCCTGCCCTGCCTCGAGCGCGCTGACGTCGTTCGTAACGAGCGTATTCACCGCGAGGTCGGCGTGGGGGCCTTCAATCAAGAGCTCTCCCATGTGGGAGACATCGAATAGCCCAGCTCTCGTGCGCACCGCCTCGTGCTCGGCTTTGATGCCCTTGTACTGGACCGGCATGCGCCACCCTGCAAAGGGCACGAGTCGTGCTCCAAGGGTTTGATGTTCGTGGATGAGGGGGGTTTCACGGAGATGCTCAGGCACGGTGCCGGGAGCTTAGGGATGGCTTGCCCTCGATTCAACTCGATTCAAGGGGCGACCCTTGCTTTCCGCGTCGTCGACGCAACACGCCATCGATGCGGTCGATACTCGACCATGACTCTTTCCGATGTGCTTTGCTTGTTGCGGGGCGAAGAGCGCGTCCGCACCTTTCCGCTCGCTACGCGTGCCCTCGAAGTCGGCTCGCATCCCGATTGCGACATCGCGGTTCACGCAAGCGGTGTTCACGGGCGTGCGTTGCTGGTGCTTCCCGCCGGGGGTACCGTCTATCTCTATGATCTGGTCACCGCGCCGGGGCTCACCAAGCGCACGGTCATGTCGATCGAACGCCCGATACCGATAGGGGACGGTTACTCGATCATGCGTTCCAAGGCCGCGGTCGAGTCATCGCTGCCCGTGCGCACGGAGCTTCTCGAACCGCTTCCGACCGGGGTGCGTCCCGTCGCGCTCGTTCAAGGGAGAGGTCGAGAGGCGCAGGCCCTTCGCATCGCCGCCCGCCCGCTCTCCATCGGTGCGGCCCCCGATAACGCGATCACCCTCTCCGATCGCGCTGTCAGTCGGTTCCATTGCCGGATCGAGCCATCCGAAGACGGGGTAGTCGTTCGCGACCTCGGGAGCACGAACGGCACCTGGGTCGATGGGGTTCGCATCCAAAAACTGGAGCTTCGAGCGGGTGGCATCTTGCGGGTCGGCCGAACCGAGTTTCGCGTCGCGGGCGGAGGTCGCGCAGAGAGGTTCCCATCGACGACCCCGGTCGTGGCGTCGAGCGCCATGCTTGCGGTCATGGCTGATGTCGACCGGTTTGCGCGCCTCCCGTGGCCCGCCCTGATTCGGGGCGAGACAGGTGTGGGCAAGGAGCTCGTCGCACGGGCTTTGCACGAGCGTTCCCCGCGGCGAGGAGGCCCTTTCGTCGCACTCAACGGGGGAGGGTTGCCGAGGGACTTGATCGAAAGCGAGTTGTTCGGTCACGAGCGCGGAGCGTTCACCGGGGCCGTGCAGTCGCATCGCGGCGCATTCGAGCAGGCGCACGGCGGGACGTTCTTCCTCGATGAAGTCGCCGAGCTGCCTCCCGATCTCCAGACGCGGTTGCTGCGGGTGCTCGAGACGTGGCACGTTCGTCGGGTCGGCAGCGAGTTTGCGCGACAAGTCGACGTGAGGCTCGTATGCGCAACGCATCGCGACCTCCGTCGTATGGTCCAACATGGGAGCTTCCGCGCAGATCTCTACTATCGCATCCATCGTCTCGTCATCGATGTGCCCGCGCTGCGTCACCGCACCGACGACATCGGTCCTTTGGCCAATCACTTTCTCTCGTCGATGGCAGCGGAGGTCGGCCCGAAGCAGCTATCGGCCGAAGCGGTTTGGAGGCTTCGCGCGTACTCGTGGCCCGGAAACGTCAGGGAGCTTCGCAACGCGCTCGAGCTGGCAGCGGTCGGTTGTGACAGCACGATCGTAAACGCAGACCTCGTTGACTGCGTGCTCAGACGGCTTGCCGATCCCGCCGCACGTCCCAACGCCGATACCCTGAGACGCGCCATCGAGCAGTACGACGGCAACTTGTCAGCCGCGGCAAGAGCTCTCGGCATTCCCCGTTCGACACTTCGAGATCGCCTCAGGGACGCCTCGTCGCCCGGCGACGCGCGCTGAGGGTCTCTTTGGCGAGCCGGAGTCGAAGGTCCACGAGGTCGCGCGCCACGCCCCAGATCCGCCTCACGTTAGTCGATTTCGACCGCCCGGAGCGACGCGGTCTGCAGTCGATGGTGACTAGGCCAGCAGGCGTACCTGCACCAAGGACGCGGATCGGAAACTCGAAGTTCAGGAAAAATGTATCGGGCGCAAGCTGCGCAGGGTCGAACAAAGTGCGCCGGAACAGGTAGGGCCCGTCGCTTCGCATGACAACGCCGTGGACCAAGAAGATGAGGCCTCGCACCCCTGCTGAGAAGATCTTGCGGTGGAGACCGTCATCGCGCGCCTCGTAAACACTAAACACGACGTCGGTGCCGCGTTCATGCGCTTCCCTTCGAAGCTGACCGATCGCTTCCGGTGCGATCTGGCCGTCGGCGGGCAGGAAAGTCACCCAGGCCCCGCGGGCCAAATGTACGCCAGTCTTGAGTGCCGCGCCGATTCCACGGTTCGTCGCATGCCTCGAAATCTGGTGTGGCACGTTTGCAAGAGCCTCGGCGGCGGCGTCAGCGGTGTGATCGGATGAGCCGTCGTCGACGAAGACGATTTCGGACGACGGTTCGTGCTCGGCGAGCCATCCCCGAAGCTCGGCCAGCACCGGTTCGATGTTGTCTTCCTCGTTAAACGCAAAAACGATCACACTGAGGTCAGGCGCGCTCACGGAGGACGCTCTCTCACCACTTTTGCCGGCACCCCGACGGCCACACAATAGGCTGGCACATTTTCGGTCACGACCGCGCCAGCCCCGATCTGTGCTCCCTTGCCAATTCGCACGCCGGGAAGGACGACTGCACCGACGCCGAGGTCGCAATCGTCCTCGATCACGACGGGAGCCAGCTCGATTGGGGAGCTCAGGATCGGTGTACCCCGGCCTGCTTCAGCGTGAAACGAAGTGATGATCCGAACGCCGGGGCCGATGCCGACGCGCGCGCCGATGTCGATGCCGCCAGCGCCGTGTAGGAACGCCTGTTGGCCGATCCAAGTCTCGTCCCCGATTCGCATCGTGTTCTTGTGGTAGCCTTTGAGGATCGCATTGTGCCCGACGTATACGTTCGTGCCGAGCTCGATGTTCTCGGGGTGGAACACCAACACCCCGGCCTCGAAGATGCAGTCGTCTCCGCACCGAGCGAATTGGTCTACGCGAAACGTGCCGTCCCCGTGGCTCCGGTGGCGCATGACTCAGAGGTTAGCAGGAGAGCGCGTCAAGCTCGCAAACTTCGGTTCGACGGGCCCAAGCGCGTCGGATAGGCGCTCGAGGTAGTCGGCGAGCTTCGGCAGGCGACTGGCACGCGCGATGACGGCCGCATAGTGAAGATTGCGTGCGGGGTGCCCGAGCGCGACGTGGGGTTCGTACAGGGGGGAGGGACGCGCCCGTGGATCGACTCGAGCTGGAAGCAGAGAGAGATCGACCCTTTCGAGGCCTTCGATGGCGGGTACCCCAGCAAGAAGGACCTCGACCGCAGCGCGCGGGAGCCCATGGGTCCATAGATCGTATCCTCGATCCAGGGTGACCAGCGCGATGAGCCCGTCGGTTCCCGGGGACCCCTGGCCGAGTCGATAGAGCTCGGCCGCCGTGTACGTCGCGAGCAGTGGTGCCGAAGTGACCGGATTGCAGGTGCGGGTCACGTCGAGCAACCAATCGCTCGGACAAGTCGAGAGGCCGAGCGCGTTGGCGAGGGCGATCCGCTCGACTTGGACGGGCCGGTCACCGTTGGCTTTGACGAAGCGCTGCACGCGGGCAGCCCTCCCGCCTTTGGCGCGGAGCTCGAAATCGTGAAGGGTTGGGTGTCGTCGGTAGAGGTATCTCCAGTACCACTCGGATGCAGAAAGACCGTAGGCGACGACGACGACATCTCCTCGCACGTCGAGCCGTTCCTGGAGGTACCACATCGGGCCGATCCAATGATCCTGCTCGAGGATGAGGACCGCGTTTCGTGGGGCGGCCCGAAGCGCCTGGTACGCGAGCGCCTCGCTGTAGGTATCGAGATGGCGCGTCCGTCCGAGCGGCCGAGGCGTGGTTACCATCACGAACAGCACGACCAGGCCGATCGCCGCCGCACCCCAAAGGAGCCTTCGGCCCGCAAGATGCGCCACGAACAACCCGACACCTGTTGCCGCAATCCATGTGGGTATCGCGAGATATCCGAGGTAGTCGAGAACGTCCGTCGCGAACACGCCATTGCGTGCCACGAACGAGACGAAGAAAGCCAAGGTGATGCCGAGGAAAGAAGCCCCGAGAAGCATCGGCCGTCGAAACGAGACGAACCCAACCAAGCCGACGAGCATCAGTGCGAGGAGGCCGTTGTGAAGGGACCAGAAGAAGAGCTCGCCGACGTGTTCCCACCACTCCAAAAAAGAGCCGACTTGCTTCGGGGTAAAATCGGCGGCGGTGAAGTAGTGTCGGATCGATGCCGCGTTGGTCGGTGCGCCCCAGACGACGACGTCCTCCCGTCGCGCCACTGCGAACACATAACTGTACGGCGTGAGCCCGAGAATGCCACCGCCGATGAGGGCGCCGAGCTCCCGAGGCGAGGTGGTGCGCTGGAGCGTGGCGGCAGTGAGACTCGGAAACAACGCCACGGCGATTCCAAAGGCGCAGACGGCGTTGGCGCTGGCCGAAAGCCCAAGAGCCACGCCCGTGCTCAGGTATGCGAGGGCTCCTCGTTTCGAATCCACCCAGGCGCTTGTCAGCCGCGCAGCGCCCCAGAGCCCGCAGAAGAAGGCAAGCGGATAAACCTCGATGCGCGTGGAGGGTTCCCAAAGAACCGGAAGCATTCCGACGATCGCAATTGCGGGGGCGATCCACCTCCAATCGCCTTCGCGTGCGCCTGCGTTGGCTCGCAACAAGGTCCCGGCCAGGCTCGTCGCCGGGATCACCGTGAGGGCGCCTGCGAGCGCCGAGAGTCCGTTGAGCGCGATCAGGGGATCGACGCCGGGAAGGCGGGCCACGAGACCGCCTAACAAGGTGTGGAGCGGCTGCCCGAGAGGGTGCCCGAGGCCTAGCTGTTCTGCGACGAGGGCGAGCTCCGGACTGTCGTACAGCGACAGGCTCCGGGACATCGTGGAGACGTAGAAGATGAATAGCGCAGTCGCCGAGAGTGCGGTGTGCCGACGCGATGGCACGGGAAGCGCAAGGAGCCGATCGGGGTCATCGGTCATCGGGACCACCCGAGATCGGTATCCAGAGATTAACCAGGCCCCCAACCCCGGCGGAGATCAGCTGCGTAGCCCAAAAGCTGAGCGAGCCCGCGTATGCCGTGGCCTCGGGCACACCAACTGTTCCGTATAGCGCGGCGAACGCAGCCTCACGCACCCCTGCACCTCCCACTGTGAACGGGAAAAAGGCCGACGCGCTGACCAGGGGCATCGCAACCGCAGATTCCGAAGCTTTCACCGCCGGGTCGAGCGAATGCATGATCGCATGTCCGGCGACCGCGTTGAGGGAATGAATGATGAGAGATGCGACGATGGCGCCGACGAACGGCCACCACGTGTAAAGACGGGGGAGTGCGCGGATCGGTTCGGCGAGCTTCTTCGGTAACCATGGCGTGAGCCTTGGCGCGAGCGCGATCCCGCCGAGCGCAAGCATGCCCACTGCTAGCCCTAGCCCAGCCCAGACCCCGACGTTTTCGAGGCCTGGCAACGGTCGATAGAAATGGGCGCCCGCCGCGAGCCCCAGCAGGGCCGACACTCCGAGTACTCGCTCGATGAACACCACTGCGACACCAGTGGTGGCACTTGCCCAGGTCACGTCCCCGAAGGCCTTTCGGCTCGCGACACCCCGAAGGACGTCGCCGCCTACTCCGCCTGGCGCATACGTGTTGTAAAAATGGCCGACCATATAAAGGTGCACTAAGCGTGCCCAGGACGGGATGTCGATGGCGCCATACGCCCGCAAGAGGAGCCTCCATCGCACGATTCCGGTTCCGAGGCCGATGAACGTGAGCGTCAGAGCGGTAAGCGCGGCGCCCACCGAAAGCCGCCGCCACGCCGCTATGACTTCACCCGGATCGACAC
>JAOTVB010000006.1 GCA_029863605.1 Myxococcales bacterium
CTCCTGAGGTTCCGGTCGCCCCAGGCTCCACGGTCACATGCACCGCGGACACCACCGACGGCGACACCGACTGTGACAAGCAAAAGATTGTCCAGGTCACCTGTCCGGGTCTCTCTCCCTGTCAGACCTTCGGCGGCGATGCGGCATGTCAGGCTGCGTCCAGCACGGTCTGCCAAGCCGGCACCTGCAACGACGCGACCTGCGACGGGGCCTCAGCGGCCGCATGCTGCACGTACGCCGCCGTGCCGGACTCGCCCGCCGTGGACTGTTCATCGGAAATCCCCGAGCCAACCGGCGAGTGTCAGGGTGGTGTTTGCACACCCACGAGCTGCTTGGACGACGCATCATGCGACAACGACGGCAACGACTGCACGTTCGCACCGCCCGGCACATGCGACCTTGGCTCTAACCTCTGTGGTCCGCTCGCCAACCAGCCAGCGGGAACCCCGTGTGCCGGCAACACCGGTCAATGCGATGCCGCGGGCACGTGCGTTGACAACTGTACCGGCGTCGATTGCTCCGACGGCAACCAATGCACACAGGATTTGTGTGACCCGTCCGGCGGCGTGGCCACCTGCTCCAACCCGAACGAGGTCGACGGCACGTCGTGCGATTCCGGTGGCGGTCCAGGTAGCGGCATGTGCGAGAGCGGCACTTGCGTGGGCGTCGCTCTAGTTCGAGTCGAGACCTACAACCTGGCGCTTGCAGGCGCTTTCATTCCGTATGAACAGGAACGGCGCCAGGCGCTTCCCCAGGCGATGGCAGCGACGCAATCCGACATCCTCTGCCTCCAGGAGGTCTGGAACCAGACGGACAAAGACGCGATCGCCGCCGCGGCGCTCCAAAACTTCCCGTACATCATCTCGTTCCTGAACGATCTCGACACCCCGCTCGACGACCCAACGGACCAGAACGGGCAAGTGCCCCCCGCACCCACCACCGTGCCCTGCCCGGATAACGTCGAGGCCCAGCCAGGGGTGACCATTGCGGACCAGATGAACGCCGCGATCGATTGTGTACGTGATGGTCAAGACCTACAGGGAAATTTTTGTTCGACGATCCCAGGAAGCGACCTGGGCCGAACCACAAGCATACAGTGCGCAATCGAGGCATGCCTCTTGGATGTTGGGGGACTTCTTTTCGGAACCGAGCAGCAACAACGCTGCTATGCATGTCTCGCGACCCAGCTTCCGACGGATACGTTCGGCACCATTCGCGCGAGGTGTCCCACGGTCATCAACCAAGACCTCGCCTTCCAGGGGCAAAATGGTGTGATGATCCTCTCCCGATATCCCTTGAGCAACGCTGTGAACTGGGTGATTCCTGGGACGTGGAATCGCAGAGTCATCTTGAGCGCCAGGGCCGAGCTTCCTAACGGGAGCGACCTCGATGTGTACTGCAATCACCTCACCCCGATCTTCGAGGGGGCCGGCGCAGGGTTTCCGTACACCGGGCAATACGGAGACGGACTGCCGGACGCGCTCGGCTGGGAGGCCGAGCAGTTCCTTCAGGCCGAGAAGCTGATCACCCACGTGCAGAACGTGAGCGGCGCAACACCTGCGGTCATTCTCGGTGATCTCAACGCAGGCCGTGGCTACTTCGATGATCCGAATAACCTCATCTTCCCCGAGGGTGAGCCCACGCTGGACCTGCTAGAGGCCACCTTCACCCCGGCCTACACCCCGACCTACACCCCAGCTTGCACCTTCTGCCAAGAAAACCCAGTCGCGGGTGTCGAGCGCACTGGAACGGTGTGGATCGACCACATCCAAATGTACAACCTACCGGCCTCGGCCGTGACGGATACCGTGCGCACGTTCGACCAGAACGTGCTCACCGTCCCAGATGGCGCTGGCGGTACCATGGACATCCCGCTCTCCGATCACTACGGAATGCGTTCAGTCATCGCTGTCCCCTAGAAGGCTTGGTGGTCCACGTAGATACCGGCCCCATGTCGCCAACGCACATTGCCATGTCGATTCCGTCGGCGACGGGGTCGACGCGCCTATCCGTAACGAAGATGTCCAACGTCACGCCTGGATACCGGCGCGCGAACGTCCGGAAGACCTCCCACAGCGGTTCGAGATGGGGTGGCATCGAGAGAGGTTACCCGACGGGTTTGACAGGTTCGGCTAGGGCTTGTGGGAGAAGTGGCTCGCCACGTCAAAGGCGATTGACGTACACGTGCTGCTATGGTGCAGCGAGACGTCGGGCACGGGTGGTAACGGCGGCGTCGGTGGAACCGGGGGAACCGCTGGTGATGGGGGCTCGGGCGGAACCGCAGCAACCGGTGGAGACGGAGGTTCAGGCGGCAGCGGTGGTTCGGGCGGTTCGACCGGCAGTGCGTGGGTGGAGCAACATCCCGATGCACCACTGGGGGACACCCTCAGAGACGTGCACTTCGTTGACGCGAATACCGGGACAGTGGTGGGCGCCGATGAAACCATTCTGCGAACGACGGACGGCGGGGCGACGTGGACGCCGCAGGACGGCGGTATTGGCTCGAACTACTACTTCAATGGTGTTTGGTTCACCGATGCGAACACTGGGACCGTGGTGGGCACGAGCGGGACCATTCTGCGAACCACCGACGGCGGCGCGACGTGGGTCAAGCAGGACAGCGGTGACTGTTTTGAAATCCTCAACGCTGTGCATTTCGTGGACGAGAACACCGGCACGGTCGTAGGTTGGGGCTCACACATTTGTCGAACGACCGACGGCGGGGCGACCTGGACGCGCCAGGACAGCGGCGTCGTCGGTACCCCACTCCACGACGTGCATTTCGTCGATGCGAACATCGGGACGGTCGTCGGTCACAGCACTACCATTCTGCGAACTACGGATGGGGGCACAACGTGGGTGCGCCAAGATCTTCCTTCCGGGTTGTTTGCCGACTTCTATGGCGTTTGGTTCACCGATGCGAACACCGGGACGGTGGTGGGCGAAGACACCATCGTGCGAACGACAAATGGAGGCGCAACGTGGGTGGAGCAGGAGCTCCCCGCGACGAATACTCTTCCCTTTGTTCTTCGTGACGTGTTTTTCATCGACACAAACACTGGTTGGGCCGTGGCCTGGACGCACGGGTGCATCCTCGGGACAAAGGACGGGGGTACTACGTGGGTGCACCAGCGCAGCTGCGAAGCCTCGCTCACGGAACTCTACGGCGTATGGTTCTCTGACGCGAATACAGGCTGGGCCGTCGGCTTGGGAACCATCTTGCACACGACGACCGGCGGCAATTAGCTTCGGCAAACGTGCGACTCACCACCGCACTGGGCAGTAGAAAGCGACGTCGGTGCGTTTGAGGTGCAGCCGTAGGCGCTATGTGCAACGCCGCCGCCCGGCGCGCTGGTACTGTTGCTGTTACCAGCGGCCGACTGTGCACGCCGCGAATGTGCCCCCTGATTACAGTCGCGGTCCCACGCACATCGTTGCCGCGCGTTCGCCGCGTATAGGAAACGAAACGGAGGGAAAAAGTACCAGCACAGGTACCAGCAACGATCAAAAAAGAAGGGAAGGGCGTTTTACCCTTGTTTTTCAGAGCCACCGATCAGAGTCGAACTGATGACCTACGGTTTACGAAACCGTTGCTCTACCAACTGAGCTACGGTGGCGAATGAGATTACGTTTTCAAGGTTGGACGCTAGAGCCTACGGCTGGTTTTCGGAACGCGCGCGGCGAGGCTGGTAGCGTGAGGGGGCAGGGCTGTCAATCCCCCCCGGGCAGTGTCAGCATCGGTGTCCGTGCCAGCGCCAACGTCAGGGCCACGCCACCCTGGCGCCAAACGAGAGGACTGTCCCCCTTTTCCCGCGGGTCTCACAGATCGTCGTCGTCGTCGTCTACGATGAGCTCTTCGTCCTCTTCCTCGTCGTCTTGCTCTTCTTCTGCGTCGTCGTCGGTCTCGGGGGCGGCGTATTTGAGATCGACGTCTGCGTCCGAGAGCTGTGCTTCGAGCAGCTCGAGGAGCTCGTCGAAGTCTTCGCCGGACCATTCGTCGAGGATTTCCGAGACGAAGTCGTAGAAGTCGGCGCTGTCGATGCGACGCTCGATTTCCTCGACGTCGTCGTCGGAAAACAGGCTGACGAGGTCCTCGCGCAACGAGTCGATTTCGCCGTCTTCGATGGCATCGGCGACCGAAATGCGTAGCGCCCGCATCACGCGTTTGCTGAGAAAGACCTCCATCAGACCTCTAAGCGGTTCGAATCGGCGCTACTATAAGAGAGGCCCGGGGCCTGTCAATCTTGTCGAGAACCATCGTCCCCCTCTATGCTACGGCCGTGCCAATCCGTGCCTTGATCGTATGCGTGTCGGCCTTATGCCTCGTATTGCCCAGATCCGTCCAGGCGGATTCGACAAATATCCCGGGGGCGGCTCCGGAGGGCACGCCTTCCTTCGCTCTCGGGGTGGAGACCGGCTTGGTCATCCCCGTTGCCGACAAGCCACTTTGTCCCGACGGCTTCGAATGCCTCTTTGGGGTCGGGTGGGCCTTTGGCTTCCCATTCTCGTACCGGTGGGCCAAAGGCACGGGAATCGGCGCCGGCTATGAGTTTTGGGTTCAGAACGGGAACGGCGTCTATGAGGCGACGGTCGCTCAGGCGTTCACGGCGCTCTTTCGGCAGAGTTTCCTCCTTAGCCGGTCGGTACATCCGGTGCTTCGTCTGCGTGGAGGCTTCCTGATGCTCGGGCCTTCGTTCCGGGTCGCCACCCTAGGCGGCACCGCCGAGCTCGCCTTTGGCGGTGAGACGGAGCTCACCCCGACCACGCTCTTCACCTTCCTGCTCGGGGGCCAGATCCTCCGAACGCGCGCCTTCACCACCCAGGCAGACGGAGCCCGGCGTTCAGTCGCGGGTGGGGTGGACGCGGCCTTCATCTTGCGTCTCGGGATCGTCTTCCTCCTCTAAACCCCCTCGATCTCGTTGAATTCCGCGCCTGGGGCGGTGGAGTTTTCGACACCGCCGCTGTAGGCTGTATCGTTATGGTGTCTTTGTGGGGTCACAGGATGCGCAGGCGGGGAATGGATGAGCGGCGACGCACACCGTAACGGGGACGATCAGGCCGAAGCCAGGGAAGCGCCCGAAACGCTGGCTCCGTCTCCCGGCAATGAGAGCTGGAGCCGCCCCCGACGAACGACGCCGGGGCCGACCCCCGAGGGGATCCAGTTCAAGGTGTTCGGCAAGACCCATGTTGGGCTCATCCGTGAGCACAACGAAGACAACTTCATGCTGGCGGACCTGAGCTCGGACGCTGGACCACTCGAAGGAGAAGACGAGTTCGAGGGGGCAGTATCGGATCGCGGCGTCGCGTTCGCGGTTTGTGATGGAATGGGTGGTGCCGCCGCAGGTGAAGTCGCAAGTCACATGGCGGTCGACGCCCTATTCGAGGTGCTTCGCGGCGATAGCGCCGCCCAGGACCGTGACTCCTTCGCGCGTCGGCTGGTCACTGCGGTCGAAGAAGCCGGTGCACGGATTTTCCTCGCAGCCAAAAAGGATCGTACTCGCCGCGGGATGGGAACCACGGCAACGGTTGCGGGCCTCATCGACAAGGTCCTGTTCGTAGGCCAGGTGGGTGACAGTCGATGCTATGTTCTCCGAAACGGTCAGCTTAGTCTCATCACGAAGGATCAATCCCTCGTGAATCAATTGATCGAGGCGGGACAACTCACAGAGGACGAAGCCGAAGCGTTCGAGCACTCGAACATAATCCTGCAGGCGCTCGGAACGACCGAGCGGGTTGTCGTCGACCTCACTTTCATCGAGCTTCGACGGGGCGATCGCCTGCTGCTTTGCTCGGATGGTTTGAGCGCCCTCGTCCACGATGACGCGATTCGGGAGGAAATGGCCTGCGTAGGCCCGCTGCCTCAGCTCACCGACCGCTTGATCGAGCTCGCGAACGCTGCGGGCGGTCATGACAACGTGACCTGCATCGTGGCGGACTTCGACGGCGATGCGCTGGAGCCACCCGAGGAAGGCGCCGTCCCATTTTACCAACAGTACCCGCTGCCCAGGGACGGTGAGCGCCACAGTGCCGGTCCCACTTTGCCAACCATCGTAAAGAGTATGGTACCACGTGCGATGGCCGCCCCGCGGCCGGACCGGGTCTCACAACCACAACCTCCTTCGTCGTTTTCGTGGCCGATCGCCGCGGCCGTGGTGGTGCTGCTCGGGTTGGCTGCGGCAATCACGATCATCGGCGCGGGGGGGCGTTCTTCGGAGACGATCGCCGGGCCACCACCACCACCGCCGCCAGCCTACGCAGACGCCCAGACCCCAGTCGAGGTTCGGGTCCGTTCGAACGTCCAGCAAGGGGAACTCTACGTCAACGGGCGAAGCTATGGGCCCTTGCGGTTGGACCAAGCGGTGTTGCTTCGGCTGCTCCCCGGTTCCTATCGCATCGAGGCGCGTGAGGTCGATGGAACCCGGATTGGCCAAGACGTGCGCGTCGAGCCCGGACAACCAACCGAAGTGCAACTAGCTCCGCCCGCCGATTGAGGCTTCGTCTATGATCCACCTCCGCCAGACCAAAGGCGCCGACGCCGGACGCGAGCTCGAGTTCAAACAGGACTTGATCCGTATCGGTCGCATGCCGGACAGTGATTTGAACTTCGATCCCGAGGTCGACCTCGACGCGTCGGGGCGACACGCCGAGATTCGCAACGAAAACGGTAGATATCTACTGGTCGATACCGGCAGCCGGAACGGGACCTGGCTCAACGGGCAACGAATCAAGCATGCGGCGCTCGGGGACGGCGACGAAATCGAGTTCGGTCGCGGCGGTCCCAAAATCTTCATCGCCTCCGTACGAAGTGATCCGAGCCCCCGTGAGCTCACGGCTGGCCCTCCGGTCGGGGTCCCACGACGCGACCTGAAGTTCGAACCGCTCGCCATGCCTGTTACTACGGCTACCCGCCTCGAGGATCTCAGGTCTCAGTCAAGAGACCTCGGCAGGCATGACTCGCCGCCGCGCGTGAGGGCTACGAGTCGAGTACGACGCGCATCGCGCAACTCGGGCTTTCTTTGGGGAGCGGCCGGCGTACTGTTGCTCACTGCGCTCGCCTTGATCGTCTCGACCACCCTTCAGTGAGACACGATCTTCCCGACCTCCTCCGCCATTCGGTCGAGCACGGCAGCAGTGAGCGCGCGCGCCTGCGCGAGGCCGGACCCGGCACTTGCATAGGCATGTAGGTACCATTTGAGCTTGGGCTCCGTGCCACTCGGACGAACCATCGCCCGATGACCCCCATCGAGCTCGAAGATCAATACTTCGCTCTTGGCCAGCCCTTCATACGGCGTCTCACCGTCCCGCGTCCACTTCACTTGACGGCCGAGGTCGATCATGGTCGTCACGGGGTGACCTCCGATCTCGGTCGGAGGCTTCCTGCGCAGGTCTTCGACCAATTCCGCCATTTGTCCTCCGGCGTGCAGACCTTCGAATCTTCGTGTCAGTTGCATACCTTGGAACACCCCGTGTTCCCGCCAAAGCGACTCGAGGGCATCGATCAGCGTTTCGCCACGGGACTTCAGTCTCGACGCTAGGTCGATGATCAAGAGGGCCGAGCTGATGCCGTCCTTGTCGCGGATCGACGACAAAGGTGCGTAGCCGAGCGCCTCTTCGTATCCGAAGACGTATTGGTAGCCTTCGCGTTCGAGCTCGAGGGCCCGGTTTTGAATCCACTTGTGACCGGTGAGGGTTTGTTCCCATCTTGCCCCGTGGCTGGCCGCGACCGGTCCGAGCATCGGGCTGCTCACGACCGTCGAGATCACTAGTGGCTTGTGGAGGTCAGCACGGCCTGTGAGTAAGTCCTCGGCGAGGAGGACCCCGACGTCATTGCCGGAGAGCGATTCGAACGCACCTTCGTGCATGACTGAAACCGCCAATCTGTCTCCGTCAGGGTCGTTGGCGATGATGAGGTCGGCGTCGATCGCCGAACCGAGCGCTAGCACGGCATTCATCGCGCCGGGCTCTTCGGGGTTCGGGAATGCGACCGTTGGGAACCGACCGTCTGGCGTCGCTTGCTCGACGACGCTTTGGACTTCGCAAAACCGGATCCGCGACAAGATATCGCGCAGGGTGCTTTCGGCCACGCCATGGAGCGCCGTGTAAGCAACACGCACCTCACGGCGTTCGCCTGGTCGCCGCGCTGCGCCTGCTACGAGATCGACATACGCGCTGACGAGGTGGTCGACGTTGCGGAGAAGCCCTCGTTCGCGCCCCTCTGCCATCGGCATCCGGGGCAACTCGTTCGCCGGTGGGGCGAGCTCGATCTCGCGCGCGACTCCCAGGTCGTTTGGAGGAATGATCTGAGCGCCGTTTTCCCAGTAAACCTTGTAGCCGTTGTATTCTGGCGGATTGTGGCTTGCCGTGATCATCACGCCGCCGCCCGCGCCGAGCTCGAGTACCGAGAAGGCCAACACGGGGGTTGGCACCACGTTGGAAAATGTCCACACGGGGATGCCCGCCCCAAGCGCGACCTCGATCGCGTCTTCGGCAAAGACATCGCTTTGCATGCGAGCGTCGCGTCCGATGCAGATGCCTCGCGTGCCCGCATTCCGCACCTGCCGCTTCAGCCAAGCACAGAGCCCAGATGTCGTGCGCATGACGGTGACTCGATTCATTCGGGTGGGCCCGGCTCCCAGAACGCCCCTTAGCCCAGCGGTACCGAACTCCAACGACCCCGCGAACCGTGCCTCGAGCGCAGCGTGATCATCGCTCGCGATCAGGTCTTCGAGCTCTCGCCTGGTAGTTGGATCGGGATCTTGCGCGATCCACGCCCTTGCTCTGTCGATGACACTCACTGGGGTGACTCGCTTGGGGCTTCGTCTTGAATGTACGCCTGTTCTTTGTACCAGACCGCCACCGGCACGAAGAGGATCGCGGTCACGGCCATTGCTCCCGCGAAGAACAGGTAATAAGAAGGCCCCTCGAGCTTGCTCGTTCCGTCGGGATTCTGAATGAAGTAATTTACCCCGGCGGTGAAGAGGTTGCCGATCGACACACTCATCAAGAACGCGCCCATCACCAGCGACTTCATCTTCTTGGGCGCCTGAGTGTACGAGAACTCGAGTGCAGTGATCGAGACGAGGATCTCCGCCGCGGTTATCAGGATGTACCCGCCAAGCTGCCACGAGATATTGACGCTTTCGCCAGCGTCGAGCCGCGCCTCCACCCAGGCGGGCAGGACAAAGGCAAACACCGTCAGGAAAAGCCCCATCGAGATCTTCCGAAGCGGCGTGAGCGGCCAGAATCGATCGAAGACAGGGTAGACGACTCGATTGAACAACGGGATGAAAAGCAGCACCAATGCCGGGTTGAGCCACTGTGCCTGAGATGGGTCCCACTCGATGCCGAAGCGCCGATCCATCCGCGCGGCTTGAAGGACCCAAGCGGACCCCTGCTGATCAAAGAGCGCCCAGAACATCGCGATGAACGCATAGATGATGAAGAGCTTCGCAAGTGCCTTGAGTCCTTCGCGACTGAAGAGTTCTCGCAAAAAGGCGACTCCACCTGGAGGAACGTGCACGAAGGTGTTGCGACCCATCCAAAAGGCGAACGTCGCAATTGCCATCAGCACGCCGGGCACGCCGAAAGCGACCGACGCACCGAAGCGATGGAGCAGCGGCTCGGCAAACAAGATCGACGCCAACGCGCCCACGTTGATCGAGAAATAGAACCAACCGAACACCTTCGGCAGCAGGTGACTGTTGGTCCGACCGAACTGGTCGCCCACGTGGGCAGAAACACACGGCTTGATCCCCCCAGACCCGACAGCGATCAATCCGAGACCGAGCGCGAGGCCCGCACGGGTATCGTCGATGGCAAGCGTGAGGTGTCCGAGGCAGTACACGATCGATAGGGTCATGATCGTGCGGTACTTCCCGAGAAACGCGTCGGAGATGATCGCACCGAGGATTGGAAAGAAGTAGACGGCGGTAACGAAGCCGTGAAACCAGGTCTTGGCTTGCTCGTCGGTCATGACGTCGAGCTCGCCCTGCGCGTTCATCAAGAACTTGGTCATGAAGATGACCAGAATCGCGCGCATCCCGTAGAAGCTGTACCGCTCGGCCCCCTCGTTTGCGACGATGTAAGGGATTCCGGGTGGCATCCCCCGCATCGGCTCAGGCGCCGTACGGTATCGAGCCTTCGCAGACATAGGTGCGATGTTAGCGGATTATTTGCTCAGGAGCGGCTTTCCGGATCACACTCGCGCTCGGTTCTTGTCGGTTTTCGGTTCGGGAAGTGATACTAGAGGCCGAGCGGGGGTGGTTGAGTTGGGGCCCCGGCACGCTGCAACGATACAATGGAGGATGGCGTGACACAGAGGGATGACCAGAGAAAGTTCAACCGGGGTTGGCTCGCGAGCCTGATCGTCGTAACGAGTGTTCTTTTTGGCGCTTCCGGAGCGGTCGCGCAGGCACCAGCCCAGTTTGATCTGAATCAGTTTCGGCCATCTGAATTGAGGACTGACGGTTTTGCCGTGAGCACCGCGGATGGTCAGGGCCACAAGCGCTTCGGTTTTCAGATCTACATCGATTATTCCGATGATCCCTTCGTCTTCGAAGGAGCGCCGGGAAGCCCTCAAGCGGGCCAGCAGTTCAAGATGGTCCACCAACAGCTCACCGGCCACATCACCTGGAGCCTCGGCTTGTGGGATCACCTCGTGATCTTCATGGACCTGCCCTACCATTTCATGGCCAAGGACGATCTGTCCGGCGATCCCAGCGACCCGACCACCGACCGGGGTTTCATCGAGGCGATCGGCGCGAGCGGGCTCATTCCGCGCGGAAGCGGTCTCGGCGATGTCTATCTCGGAGCACGAGGCAATCTATACGGGACGCGCGATGACGTTTTTCAGGTCGCGCTCCAGGCGACTTTGACCGCCAACACGGCCTCTGGCGCGGATTCCCGACAAAACTACCTCGGCGAGCTGAGGAAAAGCCCCTACATCGGCGGTTGGTTCGAGCTTTTCACGACGTTCAATATTGGTGACCACGTCCGCATTCCACTCAACATCGGTTACAAGACCAGCTTTACCCAGGAAATCCAGACCCTGAGACTCGGCAGCCAGCTCACCTGGGGCGGCGGTTTGCAGGTTCTGATGGGCGACGATCGCTTCATGCTCACGGCTGAAACGTTTGGCAGAACTGCCGCGGCAAGCGCGACGGGCTTTGGTGGCCGGGAGGAGACTCCGCTCGAGGTCCTCGGTGGCTTCAAGTACAACGGTCGCACCGGCCTTTCGGTGGGCGTTGCCGGCACCGCGGGAGTGACTCCTGGCTACGGAGCGCCGGACTGGCGGATGATCGGCCTCCTCGGCTTCACGATGCCCGAGAAGGAAGAGGTCGTCGCCGTCCTCGATGCCGATGGCGATGGCATTCCGGACGACGTAGATCAGTGTCCGACCGACCCGGAGGACATGGACGGCTTCCAGGATGAGGATGGTTGTCCCGACTTCGACAACGATGGTGACGGTGTGCTCGATGCCGACGACGGCTGTCCGATGGACGCAGAGGACATCGACGGCTTCGAAGACGAAGATGGGTGCCCCGATCCTGACAATGACGGCGACGGCATTCTCGATGCTGACGACAAATGTCCGAACGAGCCCGGCCCGCCAGAGAACGATGGGTGCCCGGATGCCGACCGCGATGGTGATGGCGTGCCCGACCGGGTCGACAATTGCCCGGACGAGCCTGGAACGATCGAGAACCAAGGGTGCCAAGCAGCGCAGCTGGTGGTCATCGGCGACGGACAACTCGAAATCCTCGAGAAGGTCTTCTTCCGAACTGGCAGCGCGAAGCTCCAGCCCCGGTCCTTCGTCCTGCTCGACAACGTCGCTGCGGTCCTAAACGCGCACCCGGAGATCCCACTCATTCGAGTGGAAGGTCACACCGACTCGACCGGCGCACTCAAGTACAACATGAGGCTGTCGCAAAAGCGCGCTGAGACCGTCGTCCGCTACCTCGTCGGCAGAGGCAAGGTGAGCAGGGGCCGTCTCCTCGCCGAGGGCTTCGGTCCCACGCGACCCGTCGTGCCAGACGCCAGGACGAGGGACGAGCTCGCACAAAACCGACGCGTCGAGTTCCACATCGTCGACGTCGGTCCCGAGGCAGACGACTAGTCGGGCAAACGATCAGCCCCAGCGCCCCTGAGGCACCTACTCAGCGACCCCGTGGCCGACGCAAAGAGTCGGCCTCGCGGGGTTAGCTGGCGATTCGAACAGGCCAGTGCGCATTCTCGACGCCGAGCCTGAGGTTCGCGAGAAACTGGCGTCCTTGTCGGATCGTGATGCGGTCGTTCGGGTCGCGGCGCAGGCATCGAGCGACGAGCGCGCCGAGCTCCCGGGTTTCGGCCTGCGCAAGCAGCGCGCGCACCGCATCCGGGTCGCCATCGTGGGTTACGTGCTGTGTGATCATCGCGGCTTCGCCGGTACCGTCGAACAGCGTCTTCCCCGTGTAAGCTTCGAAGATCAGACAGCCGAAAGCGTAGACGTCAGCCGGGATCGCTTGGCTGGTATCCCCGGTGCCCCAGATCTCGGGTGATCCGTAGTTTGCCGTTCCGCACCCAGGCCGAAGGTGCCGTCCCGCGAGACCGAAGTCGACGAGCACCGGCTTTGGCGGGTTACCAACTCCCGTAATGGCGTCGGCATTGCACACGATGATGTTGGAGGGTTTGACGTCGAGGTGCGCTATGCCAACTTGGTGCATCGCATCGAGACCGGCGCCGACCCCGAGCAGCAGGTCTCTGGCCCGCCGAATCGAAAGATCGCCCATCTCGAGCGTGCGTTCTAAGCTGGGCCCTTCCACCAGCTCCATGACCAAGATCGGTTTCGGCCCTGCTCCGGCATCGAATGTGACGAAGCGAGCAATATTGGGATGCTCGGGGAGTGCGAGTAGCGCCCCTGCTTCCTCGCGGAACAAACGCAAGAACTCCTCCTCGGACAAGGTGCGTGCCGCGGCGGCAGAGTAGTCGGGGACTTTCAAGGCGAACAGCGGCGCCGACTCGTCATGCCGCTCTTCGACGCGACGAGCGACGAAGACCGATCCGACCGCGCCCGTCCCGACCGCTCTGATTAAATAGAAGCCACCGAGAATCCGGCTTGGAGGAGCCCATGCGGGAAGGGGCGCGTCCGCGTCGAGCTCGGGTGACGCAATGCTCGGTGCTCGTCGAGGCGCATCAAGCGGAAGCCGTCTAAGATGCTTCAAGACTGCCTTCGTCAGTTGGGCGAACGCACCAGGCAGGTCCTTATCGACTGCGGCCACGGCGTTGGCGTACGCCCGATCGAGCTCGGAGACCGATCCGCGCAATGCACGTTCGACCTCCAGTCCCATCGCCCAGATCGATGCGCCGGATGTCGGTGATTCCCTCTCGGTCTCTCCGAGCCGGCGGCGCGAACCACTGGCCAGCTGTGCTAGCGTGGCGACCCCGCGTTCCAAAGGCGCGAGTGGCGTAGTGGCCGCGCGGTCCGAGACTTCGGTGAGCGAGCTAGACGCGGCCACAGAGCGGAGTCCTCTTGCCAGCAATGAGAGTGCCTGCCGCAGCGCTTCGACCCGGGCCGAGGAGGCAACGGGGAGCTCGTTGCCGATGGCACGGAGGGCGTCGGCGGCGGCAACCAAACCGTGACCGTCGCGCTCGGCAGTCCGAGTCGCTTCCCTAAGCTTGATATACGCCCGAACCACCGTCTTGATCTCAGGTACCATCGAGGCTTCGGCCATCGTTTTCAAATCGTCGAGATGCGGCACGTGCTCAGCGGTCGCAATGACGATGTCGGAAACATCAGCGATATCTTCCCGAACGAGGGCATCACAGGTTCGTGCCGCCGCGGCGCAAAGCGTCCGCCGAAGTGAATTCTTCTGATCGTGCTGCACCCTACTGAGCAAAACCTGCTGCGTGAGCAGCCGGCGCTGGCTCACCAGATCCTTACGGGGGTCGACGTGGGGGCCGTCGGCGTCGACGAGGTGCAGCATCGTTCGCAGCTGACGAAGACGCGTGGTGAACTGCGGGACGTGGTTCTCTTCCCCAAGCGGATCGCCCTCTCGAATGACCAACCAGTTGGTGACGCGCTGAAAGAGGTCGCCCAAACGATGATCGTGTTCCGCCCCGGGGTCGTTATCCTCGCCGAGAAGCAAGAGGTCGTTCAGCGCAGATGTCTCGAACAAGGCCGAGTCGAGCTCGCGGAGCGCAAGGAACGCCGCGAGGTCGCTTTCGGGGTTGCCTCGCACGGGCCTCTCGAGCAGGGCTACCTTGGCTGCGGCAGCTTCGAGAATCGGCTCCGCTTCTCGTGCTGCTTCGTATGCGCCGTCCCGAGCGAAGGTCTCTAATGCATCCGAGATCATGTCGCGGAGCGTGGGCTCACGTTTTGCACGAGCGCCGCTGAGCTCGTCTGCGAGGGCTCGCATGAGCGCGGCTCGGCCGACGTCTTCGGTGTCGCCCTGAGCCACCGACTTTCGCAGGTGTGCCTCGGCCCTCTCGGCGGCAGCATCTGCGAAGCCACGTCCCAGGCGTTCTCGCCGAAGATCGACGAGCGCTTCGGCCATGTCGAGCCCACCAACGCGCATCAACTGATCGAGCAGGGTTTCAACCGCTTCTGGATGGCTCTCCGCCGCGCGCGGAAGGCCGGCGATCATCGCAGCGGCGATCCCGTGATCCTGCTGAAACACGACCGACTCCAGCAGATCTCGGCAAGCGCGCAGCCCTTTCTCCGGCTCGACCGCAATGCTAGCGGCGAGGGAAGCGGAAGCCCTGCGCCATTCCGTGATGGTGAACTCTGGATCGAGATGCCGATGCATCTCCTCCCGAAACACGGGCATCGACGACGCCAACAAACCCCGGGCAGACGCCACGTGGCGCCAAACGAGCGTCTCTCGATCAGCCAACAGTCTGTCCCAGGCCTCTCGCACTGGCCGCGTGCAGAACACGCGGATTCCGCTGTCGTCCCCTTCGACGGCCCGGCGCGCAGCCTCGCGAGCAGCGCGTTCCAACAGCCTCGCGGCGAGACGACGCGAGGGCAGCGATCCGGTGGCTGGCGTGCGCAGCCAGTCGTGACTCAGCTCATGGCGAGAGATGAGGGCCAACGCCAGCGCATCGGCGCTAGCGACGCTACCGATCGGTAGACTCAATGCCAGTGCGACTCGGGCGCGCACGGATCGACCCCCTAGAGCGCGCTGCGATCCGAGCGCGAGCTGCGTAGCCACTGCGACGAACGTGGCGGCATCACCGCGACGCAGACGCTGCAAGACCAGCCGGCCGAGTTTGCGCTTGGTAGCGCTCGCCGGAAGCGCGGCGGCAACCTCGTAGAGGGCGGCTGCCGCAGCCGGTCCGGACAGCCAGTCGAGCCGTTCGACGTATCCCCCTTGAACGGCCAGCTCCATGCTCTCGAGTAGCGCGTTCGGGTCGAGCCCTTCGAGTGGCACCGGTCGACGCTCGTCGACGACCGCACGTGCCAACGTCGCCATCCCCTGACGCCACGCCGCTTCACGCTGCTCCGGGGCGCTCAGTCGGTGCAACACCGTTAAGCCTTCGAGGCGGTCCCGAGTGGCAGCACGCATCCACGAAGATTCTAGCCTGCCGATCGCCACCCTCAAAGCGCGGTTGACAAGGGGGACGTGACCCTCTAGCTCCAGATGGCGTGCTCCAACTCTCCTTCGAGTTTGCCGGTGATTCCCCGACGATCTCGGACCTAGGCGCGTCCAACGGCCCCGAGGACGATCTCGACCGCGCATACGCCCGTGCGTCCGACTGGAGCAGGGCCCTCGCGAGGCGGCTGGGTCAGCAAATCCGGCTCGTCATCACCGATAATCGCAGCACCATGCTCTCCGCGCGGCCCAAAGAGGGTCGGCTCGAGGTGAGGCTGCATCACATGTTTCTGACCGCCGACGAGGACATCCTCGAGGCCGTGGGAGACTATCTCGACGGAAGCCACCAAGCGACGGTCATCGTCGATACCTTCATCGAGGAGCACCGAGCCCGCTACGTCGCGCTGGGGCGACCCCAGAGTGCCCTGCGTACCGAGGGTCGCAATCACGATCTGCGTGCGATCGTCCATAGTCTGGCTGAACGGCACTTTGGAGGGGTGGTCGACCTCAAGATAGCGTGGGGCAAACGGGTCCAGCCCAAACGGCGTCAGCGTTCGCTTCAGCTCGGCACCTATCTGCCCGACGAGCAGTTGATCCGGATCCACCCCGTGCTCGATCAACCCTGGGTTCCGAGCTTCTTCGTCGAGGCGGTGGTCTTCCACGAGATGTTGCATCACGACATGCCGGCCGTGGTCCGAAACGGTCGTAGCCACTATCACACCAAGGCGTTCAAGAAGCGCGAACGAAGCTTTGAATATCACTCCGCAGCCGAGGAGTGGGAGAAAGAGAATCTGTGGCGTTTGCTCCGTGGCCAGTAAGCGGGTGGGTCTAATACGATGGCACGTCGCCGAAAAATTCGTTCGTCGATCTCCGTTCCGATAACGCTCGGCGCGGTCACCGTCCTACTGAGCGGCGCGCTGCTCGTGGGCTGGTCGTTCCTGCTCGGCCAGAAGATCGAGCGGTCCGCCGATGTGGCGGGCGACGTATGGCTATTGGTCCTCGGCGCGCTTTCGTTCGTGCTTATCATCGTCGTGCTGGTGCTTTTCGTGATTTCGCTAGCACGCGGGATCATCGAAGTCCGAAAGCAAGACACATTCATCGACTCGGTCACACATGAGCTCAAAAGCCCTCTTGCCTCGCTTCAACTTTGCCTCGACACCCTCGGGCGTGAGGGGCTCGACGGCACTGACCGCGAGCACCTTCGCGGGATGATGCTGGACGACGTCGATCGACTCAGGGCATTCATCGACGACGTGCTCGAGGCCAACCGGTTGTCATATGCGCGCCCTGGCATGCTCAACCTGAGCGATGTGTCGCTAGCGGAGCTTGCCGAGGACTGCGCCGAATCGGTCCGCGTTCGTCATAGGCTCGAGCCCGAGGAGTTGCTCATCGACGTCGATCCCGACCTCGTGGTCAGTACCGACCGTGCTGCGCTCGAGATCGTGGTCAAGAACCTCATCGACAACGCGGCGAAATATTCGGGGCGCCCCGCTCGAGTTGAGGTGATCGCGCGGAGGGAAACCGACCACAAAGTCCTGCTCGAAGTACGTGATAGCGGCATCGGCATCGATCGAAAGAACCTCAAACGGGTGTTCCATCGTTTTTATCGCGTCGAAGACCAAGAGGTACGCCGGCGGCGCGGCACAGGTCTCGGCCTTTTCGTCGTTTGGGCGCTGGTGAAGCAGCTGGGTGGTAAGGTCGAAGCACTTTCCGACGGACGAGGACGAGGCACGACGATGCGTGTGGAGCTTCCGATGGCACACGCGGTGAGCGCAGCATGACGACTCCCGATCCCCAACGCCTTCTCGTCGTCGAAGACGAGGCTCATCTCGCGGCGGGCCTGAAGCTCAACCTCGAGCTCGAGGGCTATCGCGTCGATGTAGCCGCAAACGCCAAAGAAGCCGGACAGCGCCTACTCGACCCTTCAGGCTACGATGCGATCGTGCTCGACGTGATGTTGCCGGACATCAACGGATTCGATCTGTGCAAGAAGTTCCGAGATGCCGGCAACTTCATGCCCGTGATCATGCTTACCGCGCGCTCCTCCCCCGATGATCGCGTTCGCGGTCTCGAGGCGGGAGCCGACGACTACATGGTCAAGCCCTTCGAGCTGGGCGAGTTGCTTGCACGAGTGCGTTCAGTTCTGCGGCGTCGCCAGTGGGAGCAGGACGCAGGCACCCATGCCAAGGCTTCCACCCTGTCGTTCGGTGGGGCGAACATCAACTTCGACACGCACGAAGTGAGCGTTGCAGGTGAGGCGATTCAACTGACCCAGCTCGAGCTCGACCTATTGCGGTACTTCGCCGAAAATGCGGGCCGTGTGTTGAGTCGCACCGAGCTCCTCGAGCGCGTCTGGAAGCTCCGAAACTACAACAACACTCGGACCGTCGACAATTTCATTTCGCGCCTTCGGCGACGCTTCGAGGACGATCCAAGCGACCCGACGCACTTCCTCTCCGTCCGTGGGGCGGGTTACAAGTTCATCGCATAGAATAGGCGATAGCGTGGGGGCGGTCATGCCGGACCAATTGCAGGGCCGGAGGCCCGACCGGGATCACCCGCGTTGACACAACTGTGACAGAAAAGGGACCGAACCATGACGGCGCTCACCGCACGTCTCGGATAGCCTCGGGAGCATGGAAAAAGTGGCAATTGCGCCCAACCCGGCGCCCTCCACCTCACCGACGCGAGCTCAGATGTGGGGCAAGGCTACGCCATTCATCTTGTCTCACGTAGCCGTGCTCGGCGCGATCTGGTCCGGAGTCACCTGGCAGTCCGTGGTGCTTTGCGTCGTCCTCTTCCTGGCTCGCATATGGGGGATCACCGCGGGCTACCACCGATACTTTTCTCATCGCACCTACAAGACGAGTCGTGCGATGCAGTTCTTGCTGGCCTTCGTGGCTGAGACGAGCGCGCAAAAGGGCGTCCTTTGGTGGGCCGCGCACCACCGAGTCCATCACAAGCTGTCGGACCAACCAGGCGACGTGCACTCACCGGTGCAGAACAGTTTTCTCTACGCGCACATGGGTTGGTTGTTCGACAACACCAACGAAACCCGTTGGGACAAGATTCGGGACTTTGCCAAGTATCCGGAGCTTCGCTGGCTCAACGAGCATTGGCTGGTGCCGCCGACGATGCTTGCAGTGTTCTGTTTCTTTGTGGCCGGCTGGCCGGGCCTCTTCATCGGATTCTTCTTGAGCACGGTGCTCCTTTGGCACAACACCTTCTTGATCAACTCGCTCACGCACGTGTGGGGCAAGCGCCGTTTCAACACAATGGACGACAGCCGCAACAACGCACTGACGGCGCTCCTGACCCTCGGCGAGGGCTGGCACAACAATCATCACCGCTACCAGTCTTCGTGCCGCAACGGCTTCTATTGGTACGAGATCGACATGACCTATTACGTGCTCAAGATGATGAGCTGGGTCGGGCTGGTGTGGGATATTCGCGAAGTCCCCGACCACGTCCTAGAAGAAGGTCGACGCTGTGATCACGGCGAGATCGACGAACCGGAGCAAACCGCCGACCAGCAAGAGCTCGGGCTCGCGGCCTGACTCGTCTATCGGATGGCAGCTCGGCTCAGGCCTAGAGCCACCATCTCAGGATGTGGGCCCACCAGGGCGCGGGCTTTTGGCTGGGCTGCCAATTATGGCTTTCGCTACTCATAGGGGCCTCCACGGGCAAAGACGAACCCCGAACCGCGAGTATACCTAAGACGCGCTAGTTTCCGAATTGTTTCACAAGCCCAGGAGCGCCCGGAATTACGGGGGAATTTGGCGGCGGGCCTACCTGGTGTAAACCTCGCGCCCCTCACCTTCGACATAACCTTTGAACTTCGTGGGGATGCGAAGGAGGTCTTTTCGGACCGCGGGTCGGATGATCGAGACCAAAACCCCATCCCCGATGTCGACCATAGCCCCGAATGAGACGAGGGTCCTGTCACCTTTCCAGCGTCGCGCCCTGAGAAAGCCCCAGCCAGCGCGAAGCTCGTGCCCTTGCGAGTGATCGAGCCGAAACATCATGACGCGTTTGTTGGGGTCGAGTGTCGTTTGGAGCACGTACTTGATGTCGACGGGACCCCACTGCTGGCGAATCGCGAGATCGATCTCGTCGCCGCTCTGACCGGTGATATCGCTCTCGGTCGCGAGAGGGATGATGCGCTTGTAGCTCGGGAGGTCTTCCATCGCGCGCCAGGCGGTTTCAACCGGTACATCGACGACTTGCCAACTCTGTCCCCCAAAAAGCTTCAGCCCGCCTCGCTGCTCATTTACGGGCTTCATCACCAGCTCGCCGGACGCGAGGAGCTGTTTGTCTTCCGAGGTGAGCCCCCCGCCTTCGGACTCGGAGGGCGAAGGCGTCCCCGGCAGCGCCACGAACACGCACAGACTTGCCGTCAACCAGGTCAAAATTGGCCACAGCTGGCGTTCCTGTCTATGTCTGGCGGTAGTCATGCGCATGGCCTCGGTCCTCATTGTAGTATTTGTGTGGATTGGGTGCGTTACTGTTAGCGCCCAATCCAGTGACGGCGGCTCTGCTGAGACCATTCAAAGTATAGCGTCAAATACCACATCGGCCCCGTCGGTCGAAATCGATCGAAGTGACCGACATTACAGTCTTCCTGCCTGGACCTCGATCTTGCCTCCGTTGCTCGCGATCGTCTTGGCACTCGCATTTCGCCATGTGCTGTTAGCCCTCGCCGTCGGGGTGTGGCTTGGCGCGTTCCTGCTCACCGGGTTGTCGCCATTGAGCTCGTTTGCGCGATTACTCGATACGCATCTCGTTGGCGCCATCGCCGATCGTGGGCACGCGTCGATTCTCGCATTCAGCTTGCTGCTAGGGGGTATGCTCGGGCTCATCACCCAGAACGGAGGGGCCAAGGGCCTCGCTTCCTGGGCGCGAAGCGACGCGGGGAGTCGACGGCGCGGCCAACTCACGACCTGGTTCCTCGGCCTCCTGATCTTCTTCGACGACTACGCGAACTCGTTGCTCGTGGGCGCGTCGATGCGTCCCGTGACCGATCGGCTTCGGATCAGCCGCGAAAAACTGGCGTTCCTAGTCGACGCCACGGCGGCACCCGTATCGAGCCTAGCCCTGATTTCGTCGTGGATCGCCGTCGAGGTTGGCTACATCGAAGACCAGTTCGTGCACCTCGGGATCGAACGCGATGCGTACGTGACGTTCATCGAAACGATCCCCTATCGTTTCTATCCTCTGCTCATGTTGTCATTCGTCGCGTGGGTAGCGCTCCGTGGTCGTGACTTCGGCCCGATGCTCAGGGCAGAGAGGCGTGCGGCCGAGGAGGGTCTGCTCTTGCGCACTGGGGCTCAGCCCGCCTCTGACTTCCACGATGAGGCTGTCCGGGAAGACGCTCCTGGCCGCCCTATGAACGCCCTGATCCCGGTCGTCGTCGTCGTGCTGGTGGCCGGCGCAGGGATCTACTTCGACGGGCAGGCCAAGGTGCTCGCCGCGGGACTCGAGCCGTCCCTTCGCGAGATCGTCGGTGCGGCTAGCTCGAGCGCAGCACTGCTCTGGGCCTCGGGTGCAGGGTGTCTCGCAGGCTTGGCGATGTCCCTCTGGAGCCGGGCGCTGACGCTGAGCGGCTCGATGGACGCCTGGATGTCGGGCATGCGCGGGATGCTGCTCGCGGTGTTGATTCTGGTGCTGGCGTGGGCACTCGGCGCCGTTTGTCGAGACCTCCATACAGCTGAGTTCTTGATCGGGATCGTCGGCGATTGGCTGACGCCGATGTGGATCCCCGCGACGGTATTCGTGCTGGGGGCCATCGTGAGCTTCGCAACCGGCACGTCTTGGGGGACCATGGCGATCTTGTTTCCTCTGGTCGTTCCCCTCGCGCACGAGATCGCGCCTGGCAACGAAGGGATTCTGCTCGGCACGGTATCCTCGATTCTCGCGGGTTCCGTTTGGGGGGACCACTGCTCGCCGATCTCGGACACGACGATCCTCAGCTCCATGGCGACGAGTTGCGATCACATGGACCACGTGCGCACCCAGCTGCCCTACGCCCTCTTGGTAGGCCTCATCAGCCTGCTCGGCGCCGAGATCCCGGTTGCCGCGGGTTGGTACGGCCCGTGGGTCGGCCTGATGGTGGCGGGGTTTGCGCTGATCTTTGCGTTTGAGCTAATCAGTCGGCCCGTGGTCCGGTGAAGGCGTCGTCTCGAGCTCGCCGGAGATCAGCCGATCGCGGAGCAGACGCTTGAGCGTTTTGCCGCTCGCGCCTTGGGGAAGGGCGTCGACGAAGGCGTACCGCCTAGGCACCTTGTAAGGAGAAAGGCGTTCCCGTGCCCACGTGTCGAGCTCCCGAAGGCCGACATGCTTACGCGGCACGACGACGGCGACGACCTCCTCGCCGTAGTAGTCGTCCGGCTCGCCGACCACCGCGATATCGGCGACCGCCGGATGAGCCCCCACTGCGCTTTCGATCTCGAACGGATAGATGCTGTGTCCGCCTCGTAAGATCAGGTCTTTGCTTCGATCCACGATTGTGAGCCGCCCCGTCTCGTCGACGAAACCGATGTCTCCAGTATGAAGCCAGCCGCCGCGCATCACGTGGGCGGTGGCGGTCTTGTCGTCGAGGTAGCCCGCCATGACGTTCTGGCCGCGGACTAGAACTTCACCACGAGCTGCCGTGGGGACGGTCTCGCCGTTTTCGTTTGCGATTCGGATTTCGACGCCTGACACCGGTCGGCCGACCGATAGGGGGGCGACATGGTCGGGAGGTGCGTTGATCGTCGAGAACGTCGCCTCGGTAAGCCCGTATCCCTGCCGGACGGTAGCGCCGAGACGCTCCTCGGCGCGAAGTCGGCTCTCTTCGACGAGCGGTGCACCGGCGCTCATGCACCAGCGAAGAGATGGAATGGCCGGTTGGCTCGTTGCGTCGGCCCATGCCACGAACATAGTTGGCACTCCGGGAAGCCACGTCACCTCGTGCTTCGCACAGAGGTCCAAAGTTCGTCCCGGCGAAAAACGCGGAACGAAGATGGTGCTGGCGCCAGCGTAGAACGGCACGAGCAGCGTCATGCGGATGCCGTATGAGTGCGTCAAGGGTAGACAACCGAGGACCCGATCGCAGTCCGAGAGCACGAGCGTTTGCCCAACGAGAGCGGCCGTATGTGTGCTGAGCGAACCGTGGGTGATGCAAACGCCCTTGGCGGCTCCGGTCGTGCCCGAAGTGTAGAGAATCATCGCGAGCGCCTCTGGCTCGCACGCGGCCGGAGGCACTTCCCCGCGCGCGGCCTCGATCGCCTCGTCGACCCGGATGATCTCCGTGTCGGTGCCCGCGCGTTTCTTGCTGTCCTGCGAGAGGTCGAAGTGAGGGGCGTCGCACAGAAGCGCTCTACAGCGAGCGTGCTCGAGGCGGAACGCGATCTCGTGTGAAGTCGACATGACCGGAATCGGTAAGGTCGTGCAGCCCGCATACACAGCACCAAACCAAGCAGCGACGAATTCGAGCCCGTTGTTGGTGCACACCGCGATTCGGTCGCCAGGCCCGAGGCCTCGCGCGGTGAGGTGAGCCGCGACCCTTCCCGCTTCGCGGTCGAGGGATTCATAGCTGCACGCGAGGTCCCCGCGGCCAGAGTCGATGATCGCCGTTCGGGCAGGATCGCGGGTTGCCCAGCGATGTAGAAAGCTCCCGACGTTGGCGTTCATCGCCGCGAACCTAGCACGGCTCTCGCCACTGGACGGCTTGCCGCCGCGGGTTACGATGGGGCTCATGCCACGCGCCAGAGCGATCCGAATTCGTGAAGCGGGAGGTCCGGAAGTGTTGGAGATCGGCGAGATCGAGCTTCCGAAACCGGCCCAGACCCAAGTTCTCGTTCGAGTCGCTGCGGCAGGTTTGAACCGCGCAGACTGCCTGCAGCGACGGGGTTTTTATCCTGCTCCGCGTGGCGTCCCTGCCGATGTGCCCGGGCTGGAGCTCGCCGGCGTCGTCGAAGCTGTCGGCGCGGAGGTGAAAGACTGGGCGCCAGGTGATCGGGTCATGGGGATCGTCGGCGGGGGCGGAATGGCCGAACGAGTCGTGACCCAGGCCCGGGAGCTGATGCGGGTCCCCGAGGGGCTGTCGCTCGATCAGGCCGCCGCCATCCCTGAAGCGTTTCTCACGGCGTACGACGCGGTCGTGCTCCAAGGTGGCCTCAGACGCGGGGAGTCGGTTCTGTTTCATGCGGTAGCAAGCGGCGTCGGGACGGCGGGGATTCAGCTCGCCTCGGTGGTCGGAGCCACTTCGCTCGGAACTTCTCGAACCGTAGAAAAGCTCGCCCGCTGTTCGTCGCTCGGGCTCGGTCACGCCGTGTTGGTCGACGACGGCCAATTCGCCGACCAGGTATTAGAAGCCGTGCCCCGGGGCGTCGACGTCGTTCTCGACACGGTAGGCGCTGCATACCTTGCGCAGAACCTGAAGGTCGTTGCCGCCAAGGGTCGCATCATCGTGATCGGTTTGATGGGTGGCGTGAAGGGCGAGCTGTCGCTTGGCGCTTTGCTTGGCAAGCGTGCGTCGATCCGTGGGTCGGTGCTGCGGAGTCGCTCGCCTGCGGAAAAGGCCGAGCTGACCGCTGCGTTTTCCCAAGCGATGCTCGGGAAATTCGAAACCGGTGAGCTCCGTCCAATCATCGACGACGTTCTGCCGATGACGGAGATCCAAACTGCGCACGCGCGTATGGATGCCAACGAGACGTTTGGAAAGCTGGTGCTGAGCTGGGGCTGACTCACCGGTATTCCGGTCCGCGCCGCACGGCACGCCCTCGCTTCCTGCTGCCAATTTGGCAACCGCTCATATGCATCGGTTGGGGAATAGGATGTAACGGGAGCGCGTTGCTCAACATAGAACACACCACTAGGGGGCTCTATGAAACTCGAGATCGACACGCCGCAACGACCCACCCGCGACATCAGCCATGACCGGCTGTCGGTCTTGAGAGATGCACACCGGACACTCATTGCACTGGCCGACGGGGCGGATTCGGGAGGGGCATCGCAGGCCGCCGCTGCCCTTACGGTACGAGAGCTCGCCCGCTGTTTCCGCAATGGGAGCCTGCCCGACAATCCCTTTGATTGGGAAATGGTCCTTCAGGGGATCGACCTGACCGTCTTCAAAGACCCGGTCGCCAGCGAAACCAGCGCGTTGGTCATGATCGTTCAGCAGGACGTCGTCGTCGGCGCATCCGTCGGAGACAGTCTCGCGTACATCGTTTCCACCGTCGGCGATTCGCAGCTGTTGACGGCTCGTTACCGCCACGAGCCTCGCATCGGAACAGGCATGGCCGTCCCCATCGGCTTCGGCCCAGTCCAGCTCGACGGCAAGCTGATCACCCGACGCGCCGCCAGGGTCGACCCCCGCGGGCTCCCCTCCACCATTGCCGCCGCGTAGAAATGCAACCGTCTTCCTGGAGAGCAGTGACGGTGTCAGCGACAGTGCCAGTGAGCTGGGGAAGCTCTGCGCTAGTCATGCGCTTTGTCTGGTAGGAAGAGAACTTCTTCTCCCCGGCGGGATACCCAGGCGACGCGAAAACCGGCGCGCCGAAGCCTTGCGACGATATCCTGAGTGTCGGCTTTCGAGTACGAGGCGAAGCGGTGGTGGAACTCGACGAGTAATTGCGGTCGCTGCTGCTCCAGGATCTGCATCGTCTCGTCGTCTCGGAGCACTTCGTATTCCGAGCCCTCGATGTCCATCTTCAACACGTCGAACCGCCTCACGCCAGTCTCCCGCATGGTGCTTTCCAAGCTGCGAAGGCTGACCTCGACGGCCTGGTTCTTTAGATGTCGGGAGTGGGAGATGCTGCCCGAAACGTAGCGCGGATTCCTTGGAAGATAGAACGTACGGTTCTCGTCCGTGGCGCCGAGTCCCCACGGGTAAACCCTGAGCTTGTCGCTGGCGAACGGCTCCACGTACGTGAGCGCTTTCGGCGTGGGGTCGAACGCGTGCACTGTGCACGCGTACTTGCCGATGATCGCCTCGTCGAAAGTGATGTCTTCGCCGATGCCGAAGGACAGAACCACGCTGTCGGCGTTCAAGCTGTCGGCGGCAATGGACCAGCCACCGTAGTCGCTGCCGTGGAACTCGAGGGGGACGTCGATGTCGAGGTAGATGTCCGTACCGCGCGTGCGCCACCATCTCTGCACCATGTTCAGCACTTGAGCCCCTCTACCATCCAGCCATTCGGAAGAAAGCATCCATTGCGCGTGCCCAGCGTTCGAGCGCTACTTCGGCCGTTGCATTCGTCAGTATCCAACGGCGAGGCTGATACGAGTGAGTGGCGAGTGAACGAAGGAAGGCGCCGAGCTCGTCGTGCAGATAGCGCGCATCGGAGAAAGCACGTTTGGCAGAGATGACACGAACGTCTTGCGGTCGCCCGGAGTCACGCATCAACCCAACATCGGTGAACATGCAGGGTAGATTCATCGCCATCGCCTCGTTGCAGACGATGCTGTTGCCCTCGTATGCACTCAGATGAATGAACGTACCTGCCTTGCGCATGCGGTCTGGAACGTCTTCTGGCTTGCAAGCAAGTGGCTCGAATGTCCAATCCGGGTACGCAGCTTGAAGCCTTGGAAGGAGATGCTTGCCCTTGTGACGCGTGCGCGCGTCGTGGAGAATTAGGCGCGACCCATCGTTGTCGAGGCGGCCATCAAAGCGCTCGACATCGATCGGGTGATAGATGACCTCTTCCGTGTTGGTGCCAAACGACCTGGAAAACGCTTTCGCGATCCACTCCGCACACGCGACCCACAGTGTGTTGGGTCGACGGGAGGCGAGCCACTGTTCGGTGGCCATCACGACGTGGCCTGGTGACTTGGTCACCCATGCCTTTTCCTTGGCGAATCCATGCTGGAACCCAATGACGGGAATGTCCTTCGGCCAGTCCCGCACACGCTGGTTGTCGCAAATGACCGGGATGCGTTCTCGACGAACGCGATCGAAATCGCGATTACGCGGTGTCATGAACTCGACCTGTCGAAACGAGAGCGCCAGGTTGCGGGCAAAAGTCTCCACACCTCCGGTCGTTGACCTCGGGTCCTTGCCGCCGTAATGCACAACTGTGAAGGGTAGCTTGTCCATACGAACGCGACGCCAAAGGAGGCGGCGCCTGTCTCTTACCCTGCGCACCAAAGTAGTTCAATCGGACTTCGGCGCGCACCATTAGTTTCACGTGGCCAAGTCCGTCGAAGCATACCGAGCTGGAATCCTCGTCTATGGGCAGTTCGCGGCCAAGCTCGCCGAAGTACTGGTCCCGATCGTGGTGGCTCGGCTGGTCTCAAAGACCGATTTCGGAATCCTCGGTGAAGTCTTACTGATCTACAGCACCGCCGCAGTGGTGCTGACGGTCAACCTGCCAGCGGTCGTGTCGTTCTACCTGCCAAAACGACCCGACGAAGAACGGTACGCGATCGCGAGCCGCGCGCTGAACGTGATGTTCGGGATCGCTGTGGTGTGTTCCGTGGCTTTCGTTGCAACCGGCTTATTTGCTGGGGCGCAAGGCGAAGGCGTACTCGGACATCTTTGGGCTGTCGCACTGTTTCCGCTCGGGGACATTCCCTCTCGCATCTTGCCGAATCTGTTGATCGTCGAGGGCCGCGCCAAAGCAGCCGGCGTCGCCGGTGCCATACGGGCTATCGCCCTGATGGTCGCCGTGCTCCTCCCCTTGGCACTTGGCTACGGCATTCAAACCGCATTCTTCTCGTTGAGCGTGGCCGGCTTGGTTTTGGGCGCTGGGACATGGTGGGTCGTTCACCACACCTACCGGGGCATCGCGGCCACAACCTCTCCAATCACCACTAGGAAGATGGTCTCGTTCGCGCTGCCACTCGGCGCGCAAGAAATTGTCGCGAACCTAAACAATCACGTCGACAAGTATCTCATCCTGTTCTTCTTCAGCGAGGCCGTCTACGCCGAGTATCAGGCTGGCAGCTGGCAAGTCCCCTTGATTCCAAGCCTCGCATACGCCATCGGCGTCGCGTATGCACCGTTGTTTGCCATCCTATACAAGGAGGGCAAGAAGGTTGCGGCGATCCAGACGTGGCGGCGCCAGGCGCTCGGCAGCATGCTCATCGTCGTCCCCATCGCCGCGATCTTCGTGGTCTCCGCCGAGGAGATCATCGCGTTGCTCTTTCCGGCTGGCTACGCGCCAGCGGCAGACGTGCTGCGTATCTACTCGGTGTTGAGCATGGGTCGGATCACCGCGTTTGGCACGATTCTAGTGGCGGCGGGCCGACCCAATCTCGTGTTGCGGGCAGGCGTCGTTTCCTTCCTTGCAAACGTGCTGATCAGCACGCCGCTGGTCATGACCGTGGGGTTTCTCGGCCCGGCCATTGGGACACTGCTCGCCTTCATTCCTCAAGTCGCCATCTACATGTACTTCATGTCGATCTGCTCGGACGTTTCGATGCGGCAAACGTTTCCAATGAAGGGCTACCTGCAGACGTTGGCCATCTGTGCTCCAGGATGCGCAGCCGCCGTCGCGATAAAGCTCACCTGCCCCTGGGGTGCAGGTGCGTTGCTCGCAGCCGAAGCGGCGACCGTTGTTTTGTCATTCGCTGTAGTCGGCATCCTCACGCGGCGCATCCTCGGCGAAGACTGGCGCTTCGTCGCGGACTGGTTGACGCTACGGAGTATTTCGCGTGCGGGGGACTGATATGAGTCAGGCCATGAAGATCACAACTATCGGTGCTGCCGATGCTGTTCGCTGCCCGCGAGCTGTCTCGATACGTGAGCCATGGCACGCCTCCTCTCTGTAGAGCAATCCTGCGGACGCTCGGCTCCTGCGCTCTTTGCGTCGGTTTCGTGCTTCTGGCATCGACACGGATCAAAGGTTTCGATTCCGACCCCGGAGCGGTGCCGACCCTATCGATCGTCGCCGCCGGCCTCTCGTTGACGGGTGCGATCTTCCATCTGCTACGCATCAAGCCAGCCTTGAAGCTCTCAGCATTGACCGTGGACAAGAGCGTGGTTGAGAGTCACCTTCGCGACCTGTAGTGTCGCCGTCCGAAGAAAATCCCGAGCCTGAACCCTCTCGGACTCCGCTCGACCGCGCGCTCCGACTCTTTGGCGACGTGCGCCGGGGCGAGGGCGTGACCGTCGTTCTGATGACGCTCAATGTCTTCGTCGTTCTGGTCGCGTACTACGTGATCAAGACCGTTCGCGAGCCGTTGATCCTGATGACCGGAGGCGCGGAGCTCAAGGCGTACGCGGCTGCTTGTCAGGCCCTCGTGCTGATTGTGGCGGTGCCTGTGTACAGCTACTTTGCGTCGCGGACGAAAACGCGACAGCTCATCTTTGGCGCCACGCTCTTCTCCCTGCTCTGCATCGAGGCCTTCTTCGTCGGGTATCAGGCGGAGATCCCCATGCTCGGTTTTGCGTTCTTCGTGTGGGTGGGCATCTTCAACGTCGCGATCATTGCGCAGTTCTGGTCCTTCGCGAACGACATTTACTCGGTTCCCACCGGCGAACGTTTGTTGCCGTTGATCGCCGTCGGTGCAACGGTGGGCGCACCCGTCGGTGCGTGGACCGCGGGGAAGCTATTCGAAGCGGGCCTGTCGCCCGCCGTGCTCATGCAGGTGTCTGCTGGCCTGTTGTTGTTGCACATTCTGCTGTATGGAATGACCCTATCGCGCCCGGATGGCGTGCCGCACGAGCGTGAAGCTGACGCGCCGCGCGAGAGATCCATCTCGGGGGGCTTTGCGCTCGTCTTTCGTAACCGATACCTCACCCTGATCGCGGCGCTTCTCGTGCTGCTCAACCTCGTCAACAGCACTGGCGAGTATTTGCTCAGCTCCTTTGCCGAGGAGCAGGCAGACGCCGCTCTTTCCCAGGCCCTCGCCGTTGACCCCAACCTGAACGTGGGTGAGTTCATGGGGCGTTTCTTCGGTGTCTTCTACGGGGATTTCTTCTTTTGGGTGAACATTCTCGGTGTGATTCTGCAAGCGCTCATCGCGTCGCGCATCGTCAAGTATCTCGGCGTTGCGGGTGTGTTGTTTGCCCTGCCGATCGTCGCTTTTGGCAACTACGGGTGGATCGCAATGGGGCTCGGTTTCGGGGCATTTCGCGTTTTCAAGACGACTGAGAACGCGACCGACTACTCGATCATGAATACCGCCAAAGCGATACTCTGGCTCCCTACGAGTCACGATGAGAAGTTCCAGGCCAAGCAGGCCGTGGACACCTTCTTTGTTCGCCTCGGCGACGTGATCGCTGCGGCCGTCGTCTATCTTGGAACGCGACAACTCGCCTTCGGACCTACGGAGTTCGCGCAAGTCAACGTCGTGATCATATTCGTATGGATGGTCGTGGCGGTTTTGGTTCTCCGCCGCTATCGGCAGCAGGCGAGCTCGTGATGGCACCCCGGCGCCAGAAAACCGTTGCCCGAGTGGCGCGCACAACACGCCGTCACGCCCTTGCATGCCGCCCAGGTGGGCCGCAAGGACTCCAGGGCCTCGAGCGGCTGACGCGCACCTAGAGCTTCAGCGCGCGTTTTACGTAGTTTGGTAGGGCGAAGACGCCTCGGTGAAGCTCGTCGTTGTAGGCCTTCGCCGCTTCCATGACCTCGGCTTGCCGCTCCGGAATCGCCCTGAGTGGCTCTCCGGTGTCGGAGCACCACGTCCAGCTCCATGTGCCTGTGCCGTAGAGTGGTACAGGCCCCATGTACGGATGCACTTCCGCGAACAGGCTTCGTAGCTTGTGTTGAGTCTCGACGAACACGTCCATCATCAGGAGCGGTGACGCGCTTTGCAGAGCCATGACGCCGTTCGGGGCGAGCATTCGCTTGCAACCCTCGTAGAACGCTTGATCGAAGAGGACCGCGCCCGGCCCAACTGGATCGGTGCCGTCGAGCAGAACGACGTCATACTTGGGATCATTGCTATGCTTGACGTAGTCGATGGCGTCGATGAAACGTACGTCCAGTCGCGGGTCATTCCACGCGGTTCCGATGCTCGGTAGGAACTTTTTGGATGCCTCGACGACCATCCGATCGATCTCGATCATCACGCACTCTTTGACGTCTGAATATCGGAGCACTTCGCGTATGGTGCCGCCGTCGCCGCCGCCAATTACGAGGACTCGCTCGATCTCCGGGGCGGTGGTGAGTGGCGGATGCGCGAGCATTTCGTGGTAGAGAAACTCGTCATACTCGCTCGTCATGAAGATGTTGTCGATGACCAGCACTCGCCCAAAGCCGACCGTGTCGATCACCTCGACCTTTTGGTAAGGGCTCTCGTCGGAGAACAGGGTTTGTTTGACGCGAAGGCCGAGTCGCGTGTGACCGTCGAAGGTTTCGTCGTACCAAAGACCCATCGTCGCTTAAAGCCCCAGTTGGAGTTGTTGGGCACCGACGTAGGGCAGCTCCATCGGTTCGCGCTGTTGTGCAACGAGGAGCTGAGTCCTCTGGTGCCCCAAGGCGGCTTCGGCCGAGTTGCGTGCAAGTCGAGCCGAGTTGTTGGCTTCCGATAGGTGCATCAACACGACGCGTGCAGGGGAGTGCGGAAGATCCGCGAGGAGGTCGCTCGCTTGCTCGTTCGAGAGGTGTCCAAGAGCGCTGGCTACTCGCCGTTTGACGGCCGCAGGGTAGGGTCCCATCCGAAGCATCTCCGGGTCGTGGTTGCTCTCGAGAAGTAGGGTGTCGCACCCTCTCAGAAAGCGCGATAGGCCTTTGGGGACGTGTCCGAGGTCGGTGACGAGGCCGATCTTGGTGAGCGCCGTTTCGAACACCAATGCCACCTGGGGCGCATCGTGCGGAATCGCGCAACTGTGCACCGTGATGCCGCCCACGCGGAACCGGCGCCCTACGATGAAGGGGCGGGCTTCCACCGACGGACGCAGTCTGAGCGATCTCAGAGTGGCCGCAGTTGCGCGAACTGGGCAGCCCCATCGCGTCGCATACACCGATGCATGTGCCGCGTGATCCGTATGCCCATGCGTTATCAACACCGACGAAACAATCGGGGCGGTTCGCCCGAGCGTCGCCAGCCTCGCAACGAGCTTTCGGTGGGAAAGACCGGCGTCTACGACGATGCTTGTCGCGTCGGATTCCAAGAGAAGCGCATTCCCCTCGCTCCCGCTCCCGAGGATCGTGACCCTCACAACCGACCTAGAGCACAGCTGCGATCGCTTGGCAAGACCGTTCACTTGCCACGGGCGATTTTAAGGGCGAGAGTTCGGCCGTGAGCGAAGAACTCGGCCGAGAGTACGACAGCTTGCTCTTCGCTTCTTTTGGGGGGCCTGAGCAACGCGAGGATGTCATGCCTTTCCTCGAAAACGTCGTGCGGGGCAAGAACGTCCCCAAGGAACGACTCGAAGAAGTCGCGGAGCACTACTACCATTTCGACGGCAAGAGTCCGATCAACGATCAGAATCGCGCTTTGATCGCTGCTCTCGAAAAGGAATTGAAGGCGCACGACATCGACCTTCCGATCTACTGGGGTAACCGCAATTGGGATCCCACGTTTGGAGGGGCCTTGCGCCAGATGAAAGCGGACGGGCGAAAGCGCGCGCTTGCGTTCGTGACTTCGGCATACAGCAGCTACAGCGGCTGCCGTCAGTATCGCGAGGCCATCGAGGAGGCACGACAAGAAATCGGCGACGGCGCTCCCGAGGTCGACAAGCTCCGCGTTTTTTACAATCATCCTGGCTTCATCGAGGCCAACGTCGACGGCCTGCTGGCCGCTTTCGAGACGCTTCCCAAGGAGCGTCGGGAAAGCGCTCGAATTGCGTTTACTGCACACAGCATTCCGTGCTCCATGGCGGAAACCTCGGACTATGCGGACCAGCTCGAGGAGACGGCACGGCTGGTTGCCGAGGGGGCGCGCAACGATCGGTGGCAGTTGGTTTACCAAAGCCGAAGTGGCCCTCCGCACGTGCCGTGGCTCGGCCCCGACATCTTGGAGCATCTCGACGCCCTTTCGAAGATCAACGTCAAGGATGTCGTCGTCGCACCGATAGGGTTTCTGTCGGACCACATGGAGGTGGTCTGGGACCTCGACATCGAGGCACGCAATCTTGCGAACAACTTAGGCATTACCCTGACACGGGCGCCGACCGTCGGAACGCATTCAGCCTTCGTCTCGATGATCCGCGAGCTGATCGAGGAGCGACTCGGCCGTACGGAAACCCGGCAAGCGGTTGGGAAACGCGGCCCGTCACACGACGTGTGTCCGCCCGATTGCTGCCAGTACGAAGCGAAGGTGTCCCGGCCGCCCAGCAAGCCCTGATCACTCGGGATCAGCGAACGAGGGATCGCGCTTCATCATGTTGGCCTGGACAGCCTCCATTTGATTGGGGCTTCCAAGGAGCGCTACCTGTAGCTCGGTCTCGAGCTTGAGCGCATCGGCTTGCGACAAGCCCGGGGCCTCGTTGAAGAGCCTCTTGGCTGCGCGGATGGCGTGGGGCGACTTTTTGGTGATGAGCTTCGCCAAGGCGAGCGCCTCGTCGAGCGGATTCTCACAGATCTTGGTCGCAACACCGAGCTCCACTGCCTCGGTGCCCGACAGGATTCGGCCCGTGAACGTGAGCTCCTTCGCGATGTCGATTGGAACGAGCCGCAGCAGCGTTTGCGTGATGCTCATGTCTGGAATCAGCCCCCACTTGATCTCCATCACCGAAAGCTTCGCATCCGGCCTGACGTAGCGGAGGTCAGCGCCGAGGGCGATCTGCAAGCCCCCACCGAACGCGACTCCGTGCACCGCGGCGATCACGGGCACCGGCACTTCCTGCCAAACCCATGCGGCCCGCTGCGCGACATTCGCTGGGCTTTCGTCGCCGCGGTCGAGCAATTTCTCATTGATATCGGCCGTGGCCATGAATGCCTGGAAGTCGAGACCGGCGCAGAAGCCCTTGCCCTCGCCGTGCAAGACGACCGCGCGCACCGTCTTGTCTGCCGCCACGCGTGTCCCTGTATCGATCAACGCGTCGAACATGTCCGGGTCCAGCCCGTTGAGCTTGTCGCCCCGCGAAAGACGAACGGTTGCCACGCCGTTATCGATGGTGAGCTTTACTCTGTCGGACATGCAACCTCCTCGGGGGCGTTAATTGAAGACTACGGTCTTGTTGTCATAGACGAGGACGCGGTCGTCAAGGTGCCATCGCACCGCGCGTGCCAAGACGACCTTCTCGAGGTCGCGACCCTTGCGCACGAGATCCTGCACGGAATCCCGGTGGGAGCACCGAACCACATCCTGTTCGATGATCGGGCCCTCGTCCAAATCCGCGGTGGCGTAATGCGCAGTTGCACCGATCAACTTCACGCCGCGCTCGTAGGCACGGTGGTATGGCTTACTGCCCATGAAGGCCGGTAGGAACGAGTGATGGATGTTGATCACCTGGTTCGGATAGGTCCGAAGGAAATCCCGGGTCAGGATCTGCATATAGCGAGCGAGCACGACTAGATTGACGTCGGCCGCTTGCATGAGCTCGATCGCTTTGTCTTCTTGGAGGCGCTTGGTTTCTTTGGTGATGGGAAGATGGTGAAACGCGATCCCGAACTGCTCGGCAACTGGCTCGAGGTCGTCGTGGTTGCTGATGATGAGTGGAATGTCGGTCGTGAGCTCCCCGGACCGCTGTCGGAGGAGCAAGTCGTACAGGCAGTGGTCATACTTCGACACGAAGATCGCCGTTCGTGCTCGCTGCTTACCGTCGGCGAGTCGCCAGCTCATTCCAAAACGGTTGGCGACTTCGCCAATGGCCGCTTCGAGGCTGGTTCGGTCGGTGCGTAGCTCGGAGAGGTCGAACTTGATGCGCTGGAAGAACTGGCCGGCAACGGGGTCGGTGTGTTGGTCGGCATCTAAGATGTTCGCGCCGTGGCCGTAGAGCAGCTGCGCAAGCGCCGCGACGAGGCCCTTTCGGTCCGGGCAGCAAACGAGAAGTGTGGCGGTTTGATCCACGGCGCCACGTTCTAGCCGTTGAGCAGGCGTTCGCCAAGCGGTCGGGGACTATCGGCTGAGGCGCTCCATCGCGTCGCCAAAGATGTAGACCAGCTGCAATACGCCGGCCACGGTCCCGAGCACCGCCCCCGCGGCGATCAGCTTCCACTCGTCCTGTTGGAATGCCGGCCGGAGCACGCCCTCGTAGGTCGCCCTGTCGAGCGCTGCCATTCGGCGCTCGAGCTCTCCCTGCAGGTCTACCGCCTCGGCGGCGAAGGTATGGAAGAACCCCCCGGGTTTCGGCCATTCCCGCTCTATTCGTTCGAGTAGTTCGGCGCGAAACTGAGGGCGTCTTTCGGCAGGAAGCACCAGGGCGGCTATCGGGTGGGCTTCGTACTTGCCGATGAGCTCGCCGACTCGCTGCTCGACGATTTCGTTCATCCGAATGGCGCCCGGGCTGTCCATGACCGAGATCACGATGTTGTCGGCATTGAGGACCTTGTTGGCCACGGTTCGACCAAACGCCTGGGCGACCTCCGCCTGACGCTTGTGAAACAGCCCTTGCACGGTCATCGGACCGATCTTCACCGGCTCCCGAGGATGAAACACCAGCTTCAGCGCGATCCAGTTGGTCACGTAGCCGACACCGAAGCCCGCCGCAGGCAAGATCCACGGTGCCGGATACGTCACCCACACCGCCATTTGAACGATGCCGAAGAGGAAGCCGAAGTACAGGCCCGAACGCTCGATGAACTTGAACTCTTTGCGACCGACATCGTAGAACATCTCGCCCATTAGCCCCTTTTGGCGGTCCACCGCTTCGAGAATCGTCTTTTCGATGTTGAGAATTGCGTCGATGTCGTCGGCCATGTCCATCGCGATCGCACGCGAGACTTCCACGACCTCTGCGCGCACCTGAGCACGCACCTTGTTTTGCATGAACTCACCGGCGTTGTCCCACATCGGCTTGGCATGCTTGTTGGCGATCTCGTCTATGGCCTGCTCGGTGATGTCATCGACGACTGCGCCGAGCTTGCATTCGAACGCGTCTGTGCTGAAGCTCGCATCGAAGAGGTCACGCAACGACAAAAGCTTTTGGGTGATCAAGGCGTTCGACACTCTGGCGAGCCGGAGAGCATTGGCTGGGATCACACCCTGCCATCCCAAGTACGGAGGGATGCCGACGAACTCGACCGGATGGAACATCATCTTGACGGCGACGACATTCGTGAACCATCCGACGAAGGCGCTGATCACGGGGATCAGCAGGACAATCCAGTTTTCTTGAATGCGGGTCAGCAATTCCATCGCGGTTCTGACGGTCTGGCTTCAGTGGGTCATTTAGGGGTGTAAATGTGCATCCAGTACAGCAGCAGCGCGATGGTTTTCCCATCTTCGATGTGTCCGTCCTTCAGCATGTCGCGCACTTGCCATGAGGGGAGGGGAAAGACTGCGATCTCTTCGGATTCGTCGAGCGCTTGCGCCGTTTGTTCGAGCTCGGTGGCCAGGTAGCCGTACATCCTCTCGTTCAGGATCCCCGGTGAAGCAAAGAACTCGGTCAGAGGTTTGATCGTCTTGGCACGGTAGCCCGTCTCCTCTTCGAGCTCTCGCGCTGCGCACTCCTCAGGGGGCTCGCCTTCTTCTAACGTCCCAGCCGGCAGCTCCCAAAGGGTTTTGCCGACCGTCCGTCGTAGATTTCGGATCAGCACGACCCGGCCATCGTCGAGGACGGGAAGAATCACCGCCGCGCCCGGATGCTCGACGACGTCTCGAGTGATCTCCCCACCGCCGGGGGCGTCGAACTTCAACCGTGCGACGTCGAACTTTGCGGCTTTGAGCAGCAACTCTCGCTCCTTCATGGCGTGCATAATGGCCGACTTCTCGCCGGTTCTCACGTCAATTTGACTGGATCGGGACGGATCGCCATTGTGGGGACGTGCGGCTCGAAAATCCATGGGGCTCACCGATCGCGGTGGTTTCGGTTGGATTGGCGTTGGCGGGCGTTTGGACGCTCGGCTACGGCGCCGCCACGACGTCGGCCGACGCGACGACGAAGGCACCTGCAGCAATCGACGAGACCGGAGTCGTCGAGGCCGTGAAGTCCGCCCAACGCATGGGGCCTCGTCTTCTTCGGCCGCCGCCCAACGACAAGCTCGGGCTCGATATCGCGATCGAGGATCGCGACGGCGAATCGATGAAGGCTCTGCACGAAGCCTTGGCGCGGGCGCAGGCCGGCGAAGGGCAAGCCCGCTTAGCGTTCTTCGGGGCTTCCCACGTCGCGAGCGACCTCTTCACCGGTCACATTCGACGCGAGCTGCAAGCGAGGTTCGGCGATGCGGGGCATGGCTTCGTCGTGCCCGTGCATCCGTGGCGGACCTATCGACATCGAGACATCAACATCGAGAGTGACGCCCAGCGTTGGGAGACTCATCGTATTCGCGTCGGCGACTCCGAGGTCGAGCAAGTCGGAATCGCTGGAGTGGCAATGGCGAGCAATCGCCCCGGGTCGTTCGGCGTGGTCAGGACCGCAGAGGAAGGCGATCACGGAAGAAACGCCGGCTTCTTCGAGCTTTACTATCTCAAGACACCCCGTGGAGGCGACCTGGATGTCCTGATCGACGGTCGGCGGGCGCGGCGGATCTCGACACGCGCCTCGAGCACGGGACCTGGTTACGCCACGTTTCGGGTCCCGGACGGTCCTCATAGCTTCGAAATTCGGACGCTCAGCAAACGACCGGTGTGGCTTTTCGGTCTGACCGTCGAGCGGGACCAACCGGGGGTCGTCGTCGATACTCTGGGCATCAATGGGTCACGCGCGCGCTACCAGCTATTGTGGGATGACGCTCTCTATCACGAGCATCTTCGACGGCGCGACCCCGACCTCGTCGTCCTGGCATACGGCACGAACGAAAGTGGCGACGAGTCACCTCTCGAAGATTACGAGCGCGACTTGCGTGCCGTCGTTGACCGCATGCGTGACGCCGTCCCGGACGCGTCCTGCCTCTTGATCGGCCCGTCCGATCGGCCCACGCAGGTCGAAGAGCGCGTCTTCGAGGACCGCGCACGCACCGCAGCGGTGATCTCGATCCAGCACCGCGTTGCACTAGAGCACGGGTGCGGGTTCTTCGATCTCGTTGCGTTCCAAGGCGGCGCGCTCTCGATGGTGCAGTGGGCGGCTAGCGACCCCGCCTATGCTTCGCAAGACCACATCCATTATACGCGCCTCGGCTATCAGCGGTTGGGCGAGGTGCTGCTGTCGGCGTTGCTCGACGGAATGCCGGTCTCGGGTGACTCGGATGCCGAGATAGGGTCTACCGCCTCGGCAGACGCGGGATCTGGCGACGAGCCATCGGCCAAGTAGTCGGCGAAGCCTGCCAACAGAGCCTTGTAGAACATGTTGCCGATGATCTCGTAGCCAGCGGGGGTCGCATGTCGAAAGTCGCTCATCGCGAGTCGGGGATGCGCCTTGTACCACCGTCGCATGGCGTCTCGTCCGCCCATTGCCTCCCAGGTGTTGTAGAAGGCGCATCCTGCTTCTAAAGCAGCCCGGCGCTGGGCCGCGACGATTCGCGGGATCGTCTCCAACGTCCGAATTCGGCCGCGTCGCCGTGAAGCCTGGTCGAGCGGCGCGAACACCAGACAACCCAGGTCTTCGCGGCCCTGGCGGACATGGGCCAGAACCCGGGCGTAGTCTTCGTAGAAAAGGTGTTCCGGTTTGTCGTCGCTGGCTTCGTTCCCGCCGAACCCGAGCACGACGAGGTCGGTGCCACGTTGCTTCAGCTGGCTTGCGATGTGCGCCTCTTCGAAGTTGAGAAGCCGGTTTGCACGCGCTCCCACCAGGCCGAGCGAGTCGTAAACGACCCCTGGCCCATCTCGTTCGACGACCACACCATAGAAATGAACCGGCCCGCCCTTCTTGTACCGGACATGAATCTGATGTGGACCATCGGGGGCGTCGACCGAATAGACTGCATCGCCCAGCTCGGGCGCTTTCGTCGAGATTTCCTCCCAGTCCCCGCGATCCAATCGCACGGCGAACGTGCCGCCTCGAGGCTGCTCTTGATAGTAGATATCGAAGCGTGATGCTTTGGTACCGAGCTCTCCACGTGGAGCCGTGGCTACGCGAGCCCATGCGCCTCTTTGCGCTCTCGATTGAACGCCTCCGTACCCGTAGCGCCCGTGACGATCCTGGCGACGCGCGACTTCCCGGGTGATCCAGCTATCATCATTGGAGGACTGGCGAACACCTCGATGCTTGTAAGGGATGTGCCCCGTTGCAGCGATGACGAACCCATGTCCGGCATCCCCGAAGCGGCGCTGAAGCTGCCCGCGGACCGTCGATGTGATCAGGTCGGTTGCGATGCTCGAATCGCCATAGTGACCGACTCGTGTGATCGCTCCGGCTTCTTCCTTCGCCGTCTTTTCGAGCGCACGATAGAAGGGAGCCATACCGCGGCCTGAAGGATCTTCTATGAAGACCGAAATTCCGGCGTACTCGTCCGGATCGATCTTGAAGCCGTCTGTCGCCTTTTGAATTGGCTTGACGACGGAAGCGCCCAAGTTCGCTGCCACGGTCTCGCCGACCGTCTCGGCGAGCCGAGCGGTGCTCTTCGACCCGGTAGTAGTTGCACGATACGAGCCTCCATGGCCAGCAAAGGCGGGGATCTCACCCCATCGCCGGAACAGCCGAACGATCGGGATACCCTCTTCACTCGGAATCCAGGGGCGAAGCGAATGAAGCGGAGGCACGACGTACGTCAGCGTGCAGGCGACCAGCATGAACAGGGTCACAATCGCGAGGTGCTGAAGGGGAGTTGGCTGTGTGAGGGTTCGTTTCGTCATCAGAATTGGAAGTAGATGTAAGGGACGACTTGACTGGTCGCGATGAAGCTGAGGGCAAAACCGAGACACGCAAGCGCCACTCCTTGGGCGGGCGCAGGCATCGCCATGAACCGTGCTTCGATCGATTCAAACCACCGCTTCGGCGTGTAGTGGAGGAGAAAGGTGACGATCAGCATGGCCCACACTTCGGCTGAGATTTGGGCGACGCCATAGTTGCCGCTCCCCAGACGTGTCGTGACATCGACCGCGTTTTGCAGGCTGGTCGCACGGAACAGGATCCGTGAGAACACAACGAACTGGAGCGCCCAGAATACCTTGAAGGCATGAACCTGCCAGGCATCGACGGTGTCGCGGGTGCGCCCCGACCGACGATAGAAGAAGCGATGGATGACCATCGCCATGGATTGGAGGATCGCGTAGAACACGAACGTCCAAGACGCGCCGTGCCAAATTCCAATGAGAAACATGGTGAGCCAGAGGTTCCAGTACGCCCGAATCGGGCCGACACGCGAGCCCCCGAGGGGGAAATACAAATAGTCGCGAAGCCAGGTCGAGAGCGTGATGTGCCATCGCCGCCAGAACTCGGCCGGGCTCGCAGACTGGTATGGGCGGTCGAAGTTCTCGGGAAGCTCGAGCCCCATCAGCTTTGCCGAACCCCGAGCGCAATCCGTGTAACCAGAGAAGTCGCAGTAGATTTGCATCGTGAAACCGTACAGAGCGACCACGACCTCCGCACTGGTGTAGAGCTCGGGTTGATCGAAGACCCGGTCGACTAGATTGACCGAAAGGTAGTCCGCAATTGCGACTTTCTTCACGAGGCCTGTTGCGATGAGAAAGATGCCCTGAGTGACCTGGTTCTCGCGAAGGGTGATCTTGCGCGCGAGTTGCGGGAGCAGCTGCGAGGCTCGAACGATTGGACCCGCGACCAGTTGCGGAAAGTAAGTCACGAAAACGGCGAACTGAAAGAAGTTGCGCGTCGGCTCGAGCTTCCGCCGATAGATGTCGATCGTATAGCTGAGGGTCTGAAACGTGTAGAACGAGATCCCGACCGGAAGGAGCACGTCGAGGAAAGGCGGGTGCTCGATCGTCATTCCGAACAAGAGATGAAAGACGTCGGCCGTAGCTTGAGAGGCGAAGTTGAAGTACTTGAAGGCGCCCAGCAGGCCCAGATTCGAAACGAGGCTCACGATGAGCCATCGCTTGCGGACCTTTTCGTCGTTGCTGGCGTAAATCCGGAAGCCCACCACGTAGTCGACCACCGTCGAGGTCAGGATCAGAACGATGTACGCCGGGTGCCACGCCATGTAGAACAGGCACGAGGCGACGAAGAGAAGCACCATTCGGAGCTGGGTCTGCTTCGCCAGCAACCAAAAGCCTGCGACGGCCAGTCCGAGAAATACAATGTAGTCGAGGCTGCTGAAGAGCACTGGTTCCCCTACCCAGCGTGAACGCGCCCGGTTTAGCCGCAGCGGGGGTCGGACGCTAGTTGCTTGACGAAGGGCCTGGTAGGGCGAAGCATCCGCGGTCGGAGGTCTCGATGAGAATCGACGGTTCGGTAGCGGTGGTGACGGGTGGAGCTTCGGGTTTGGGCGAGGCAACGGTTCGTCAGTGGGTGAGTAAAGGTGGGCGTGCGGTCATCGTCGATTTGAATACGGAACGCGGCGAGAAGCTGGCGGCCGAGCTCGGTGATGCAGCCTCTTTTGTGCCGGCGGATGTCAGCGACGCCCAGCAGGTCGAAGACGCGATCGCCCTTGCGACTTCAATTGGACCGCTTCGTGCGGCCATCAACTGTGCCGGCATCGGGATCGGTCTCCGGACCGTCGGCAAGGACGGCACGCCGCATGACCTCGGGGCCTTCCAAAAAGTCATATCGGTCAATCTCATCGGCACGTTCAACGTCCTGAGACTCGCCGCGTCTGCGATGTACAAAAACGAACCCGAGGACCGGGAGCGTGGCGTCATCATCAATACGGCTTCTGTGGCGGCCTTCGATGGTCAGATCGGCCAAATCGCGTACTCCGCTTCGAAAGGGGGCATCGTCGGGATGACGCTCCCGGCCGCACGAGATCTCTCGAAGGCGGGGATTCGCGTCGTCACGATCGCCCCCGGCACGTTCGATACCCCGCTCCTCGGAATGCTCTCGAACGAGATCCGCGCAGCCTTGGCTGCAACGATCCCGCACCCGAGCCGCCTCGGGCGTCCGGACGAGTTCGGTGCGCTCGCCTGCCATATCGTCGAGAACAGCTATTTGAATGGCGAGGTCATTCGCTTGGATGGCGCGCTTCGCATGGCCCCTCGCTAACTTGCGAGCACCGCGCGGCGTCCTACAGTCGGCCGGTGGATGAGCCGGCGCACGCGAAGGCACACCCGTTGTCTGTGCCCGTTGAGCGGCGACGACGAATCCTAGGTCTTGCCCTTCCGATCATCGGAGGGATGCTTTCCCAGAACGTGCTCAACCTCGTCGACACCGGGATGGTGGGCACGCTCGGTGACGCAGCCCTGGCTGGAGTCGGGCTCGGGGGCTTCGCGAACTTCCTGCTTTCGTCATTCGTGCTCGGTCTGTCGGCGGGCGTGCAAGCGATGGCCGCACGGCGGGTCGGGGAAGGAAGGCGATCCGAAACCGCGATACCGCTCAACGGGGGCTTGCTGATCGCCGTGATCGTCGCGGTTCCGTGGTCGGCGGTTCTGATCACGTTCGCTCCCGAGTACTTCCCCTGGCTGACGACGGACGCTGCGGTGGTCGATCAGGGAGTTCCGTACTTGCGCGCTCGGTTGTTTGCAATGGCCGCAATGGGCATGAACTTCGCGTTTCGTGGCTATTGGAATGCCGTCGACAAGTCCATTCTCTACATGCGCACGCTCATTTCGATGCACGTGCTCAACATCTTCCTCAACTGGGTGCTGATCTTCGGTAACCTGGGTGCCCCGGAGCTCGGAGCGACGGGTGCTGGCGTCGCCTCGGCGATCTCGACCATCTTTGGAACGGCGTCATACTTCTTTCTCGGTCGGAGCTACGCTCGCGATGCTGGTTTCATGCATGGCCTTCCCGATCGACAAACGGTGACGACCATTCTCAAGCTCGCGGCGCCGGCAGGGCTGCAGCAGTTCTTCTTTGCGGCGGGCATGACCACGTTCCTCGCCTTGGTGGCTCGAATGGGGACCTCGGAGCTGGCTGCAACCAAAGTGATCATCGACTTGATCCTCGTCGGGATCTTGCCCGGCCTCGGCTTCGGCCTTGCTGCAGCGTCGCTGGCTGGTCAATCGCTCGGGCGGAGCGATCCCGACGACGCGAAACAGTGGGGTTGGGATGTCACGAAGATCGCCGTGGTCGTCGTTGGCTTACTCAGTCTACCCGGTGTGCTCGTGCCCGAATGGATTCTCGGTGTGTTCATCCACCAGCCGTCGACGTTGGCGCTCGCCACCACCCCCTTGCGGATCGTCGCGGCCTCGCTGTCCATCGATACTCTAGGGATGGTCCTCATGAACGCGCTGATGGGGGTAGGTGACGTGAAGCGGGTGATGATGATCGCCACCAGCTTTCAGTGGCTTCTTTTCTTGCCCGCGGTGTACGTCATCGGGCCAGTGCTCGGAATGGGGCTGGTCGCGGTCTTCGGCGCGCAGATCTTCTACCGTCTCCTGCAGTCGCTGACCTTCACCTCGATGTGGAAAGCCGGCCGCTGGCAGACGATTCAGCTCAGCTGAGAGCTACCGCTTGAGCAGGTCGGCGATGTTTCCTTTCCAGTCCTTTCCATCGAAGAGGGTGACGTCGAAGGCGCTGGGATCGATGCCTTCGAGGCAGTAGACGTTGACGTCGATTCGGTCTGGATGGGATCGCGGCCGGTAGAACGAATGGATGCCGCAGTGCTTGCAGAAATGATGTTTCGCGGTGTGCGTGCCAAACGTATACGTCTGGATCGCGTCGGTGCCCTGTAGAAGCTCGAAGTCTTCTTCAGGAACGAGGAGGTGCAGGAACCCCTTCTTCGTGCAGATGCTGCAGTTGCATCGAATCGCAGCGTGCGAGGAAATTCTCGCGCGGAATCGAACAGCGCCGCAGTGACAGCCTCCTTCGACGGTCTCTGCTGCCGGCGACGTGCTCATCACTCCACCGGTCGCCCCGACGTGCGCTCGAGGGTCATCCAGGAGGTTCCGGCGACTTGAACTTCGATGACATCGTCCTCGACGACCAGAACGGGTTGGGTCGTGATCGTCCCGAGCTCGGAACGCCACACCAGCTTCCCGGAGCGAATGTTTTGTGCCGTGACGACCGCGGGGTCTCCACTCTTGGCCTCGTAGATGACGCCTTCAGCAAGGACGCGGGGCGCCCCGGTCATGAGCGTGCCCTCCGGTCCACCTGGTCCCTGGATGGCCTTGAAACCCACCCAAGCAATGAACACCGCCAGCACGACGAATCCCAGGAGGATCGCCACCACCCGCTTTCCGGACTTGCCCTTGGTCATTTCGCCCATGTTCTAGCACGCCGAACGCTGGTAGGGTCCGCTTCATGTTCGTCGGGCACTACGGACCGAGCTTCGCTCTTCGGCGGACGGGTGGGGTTCCATTGTGGGTCCTGTTCCTGGCCGTTCAATTCGTCGACGTGCTTTGGTCGATCCTGGTGATGGCGGGGGTCGAAAAGGTTCGCCTGACCGAGGGGTTCACCGCGTCGAGCCCGCTGGACCTCTACTACATGCCGTATACGCACAGCCTGACCGCCTCGATCAGCTGGGCGCTGATCGTCGGATGGCTTGGAAGCTTTATCTGGGGGCGACGGGGTGGGGTGGTCATCGGCATTTGTGTGCTCTCCCATTGGATCATCGACCTCCCGGTACACGTCGCCGACCTTCCGCTTTGGGGGAACGAATACAAAGTCGGCTTCGGGCTTTGGAACCGCCCCGTGATCGCATTCGTGCTCGAAGCTGGCGTGCTTCTTGGAGGCGTCGCGATCTACGCCCGTCACGCGCGCGCCAAGCTCCCGATATGGATTTTTGCGATCGTGATGCTGGGGATCCAGTACAGCAACACTATCCTGCCCCCTCCCGAGTCCCCAACGCGGTTTGCCCTGATGGCGTTGACTTCGTATTTCGGCCTTGCCGCGGCGGCCTGGTTCGTCGAGAAAAAATGGGGAAACCCGACGCAGACGCTCGTACAGTAACCCCCGCAAAATCGCGTCCGGTGGCACATGTTGGCCCAGGCGCTACGCTGAAATCACTTGGTTTTTCGCGGGCACGCGATTTGCTTCTACAGGGTGCATATCAGGAGGATGAAGATGCGCAGTTGTTGGGTAATTCTTTGCTTCATTGTGGCCGGCGGCCTTGTCGGCTGTACGCCCGATTCCGAGGTCAGCGAGTACGAAGGCGCGCTCCGGCAGGCCAAGACGTGCGGTGAGGTCCTCGAAGCGATCCAAGAGGACGCGATCGCGAAGGTGGACCTCGAGCTCAAGGCGTTCGAGGACGACAATTTCTACGGTCGCGGTGGGCCGATAATCTTTGACGGTTTCGGTGTCGCCGAAGGTGCTCCCGACGGTGTTCTTGCGCCAGCGGCAGGTGGGGACGCCGATGCGCCCTCCGGGGTGTCCGACACGAACCGCCAGGTGGCGAGCGTCGATGAGGCCGACATCGTGAAGGTCGGCGATGGTGGAACCAAACTCTATGTGATCCGCGACAACGGATTTTACGAGTTCGACTCGTGGCCGGCTGCGGAGACTTCGAAGGTCGCCGACCTCCAGATCGAGGGGTACGCGATCGAGATGTTCGTTGAAGGCAACCGCGCGGTCGTGTTCTCCAACGTGTTTGGCGTCGAAGCCCTAGGCGGCGGTGACCTCTGCAACGGGGGGCCTGAGCCCGTGGGGATCGCCGCAGACGGGGCGTACTACTGCGGGCCCTCGTACGTGAAGACGACCGTCGTCTCGCTCGAAGGAACCGCGCCCGAGGTCATCCGAGAGATCTACCTCGAGGGCTACTACACCTCGTCGCGAAGGCATGACAACATCGTGCGTGCGGTCGTTCAAACCAACATGCAACACCCTCCGACCGTGCCGCAGCTTTGGGAAGTTCTGTACAACGCCGAGCCCTATCCCGAGACGCGGGAGGAGCAGATCGCGCGCGCTCGCCTTTGGGCTGCGGCCGCTAAGGCGGCGATCCGCGAAACGACCCTCGAGGAGTGGCTCCCGAGTTGGGGTGAGCGAGTCGAAGGTGAGATTCAGGCACGGGCACCTCAATGCACGGACTTCTACGCTCCGTCACCCGGCTTCACCGACTACGGGATGACGCAGATCCTCGGAATCGACATCGCCGATGGCAGCGACGCGACCATTACGTCGATCTTGGGTTGGGCATCCCAGGTCTATGCCAACGCTGAGGCGTTGATTCTGACCCAGCCCGACTACGGTTGGTTCGACCGCGACATCGATTACGATCGAACCGCCGTCCACCGGTTTGCGGTATCTTTCGCGGCGCAGCGAACGCCCTATCAAGGGTCGGGTTTCGTTCCAGGGATGGTCAATGACCAGTTCTCGATCGATGAAGCGAGCGGTGTCATCCGGATCGCCACGACGCGAACGACTTGGAAGGACCTCGGCAACGGCGACGTTTGGATTCCACCGGTGACACACAACTTCGTCAGCACGATGAGCCTCGGCGACGGTCTGCTCACCGTGATGGGCGCGACACCGCCTTTGGCCGAGGGCGAGCGCATCTTCTCGGCTAGGTTCATCGGCGATCTCGGATACATCGTCACCTTCCGCCAGATCGACCCCCTCTTTGCCATCGATCTCAGTGATCCCTCGAATCCTACGGTTCTCGGCGCGCTCAAGATCCCCGGGTTCAGCGACTACATGCACCCCCTCGGCGATGACCATCTGCTGACGATCGGCCGCGACATCGACGAGCAGACGCAGTTCGACAACGGCACGGCGCTACAGATCTTCGACGTGTCCGATCCGGCCGACCCGCGGCAGAAGTTCAAAGCGCTCGTCGGCGAAGGCTTTTCCGAGGCCAACCACAACCACAAGGCGTTCAACTTCTACGATGAACGTGGGCTTCTCGCGTTTCCGTTCGTTTCCTACGAGACAGGCTTTTCGAGCACCCTCGAGCTTTGGGACGTCAGCGCGGACACCGGCTTCTCGCGGCGCGGGAGCGTCGATCACTCGGCCTTGGTTTTGGACGGATGCGGTGGCTGGGAGCCCCCCGTCGGGCCATTCGTGGGAGACGCGTTCTACGAGAACTGCCAGTATCTGCCGCAGGTGTCCCGAGGCGTCTTCATCGACGAATACATCTACTCGATCAGCCACGGCGGCGTGTTGGTTCACAATGTGGGCGACCTCGAAACCCCCGTAGCCACGGCGACGTACTGACGTAGCGACAGAGCCAGTGAACTTCATCTGCGTCAACCGGTGACCCGGTCTCCAGTGTCAGTGTCTATCGAGTTGTGCGTCCAGGGTGCGGATGGTGGCTTTTGCCTTGGCGAGTCGGATGAAGCGGGGGAGCTCGTTGTACTGTCTTGCGTGCGAGTCTAGAGCATCGGTGTTCACAGGCTTATCGATGCTGTAGGCACGGAGCGCTTCCAGAATCGTTCGGTCTTGCGCTGACAGGGACTCCAGATCTTTCGGTGCTTGGCTGAATCCGAGCGCGTAGCGGGCCAGGGCTGCTTGGTCCTCCGGCGCGATGCGCGCGCGCGTCAGCGTCTCGTGCAGGGTCCCGAGGACGGAGGTCAGGCTTTCGACATCGGGGAGGGAGTCGTTTTTCGCGAGCTCGACCAGCGATTGGCGCACGCGTCCCTGGCCGGCGAGCAGCCGCAGTCGTAGCGACTGGGATTGAGCGTGAAGCTCGGTCCTGCCCAACGCCGAGTCGTCGAGAATCGCCATCGCCGCATCGACGTGACCTAGCCGCGCCTCGATCGTGGCTAGGGGTAGGGCGTAGTGGAGCTCGTCGGCGACGAGGTCGCGTGCTTCTTCAGGCGTGAGCTGAACCAACCACCCCGGGGGCCCGTCGTGCTCGAACAGGCCGTCCCGCGGTACTCGTGCATAGGTGGCTTTCAGCTTGCTGAGGGTTTCTCGGTCATCGGGGCCGGCGCCCAAAGAGAGTGCCCACCCGAGATCTTTCGCGGCGCGGACCGCGTCTGTATGGACACATGTGCGCTCGGCGAGTGCTTGCGCGCGTTCGAGAAATGCGAGCCCGGTGTTGCGAAGCCCCGCCCGCGTGCGCGCAGTGCCGACGGCGTGGAGTGCAAAGGGGTTCTCCGGGTTGCGCTGTGCTTCGTACTCCCAGAACGAAGACGAAGAAGCGAACACGCGCGAGTGGAGCGATGTGACGACCGCGAAGCCTACGACGAGCACCACGACCGCGATCGCGGTTGTTCTTCCAATGGCCGGTCGTCTTTCGAGAAGCCACAATATGCCGCGCGCCGCGATCGCGGCGACGCCCAACATCGGCAGGTACAAGAACCGATCCGCAGTCAGGTTGCGACTCCCCAAGTCGAGGAGGTTCACGACCGGCAGCAGTGGTACCATGAACCACAGGGCGTCTGCGAATAGCGGTCGCCATGTGTTTCGGCGAAGCGCGAGGATCCCAAGTGCCGCGGTGGCCAGAACAACGAGAGTTCCGCCGACCAACCAGCCTGCCGAGAACGACTCCCCAGCCCCACACGAGTAGACCCGCATGCCGGGAAAGGCGGTCGGATTCCAAGGCGCGGCGACTTGCTGGGCGTATAGACCCAACGAAGCGAATGCCCGGGGCAGCGCATTGCGGACTTCCCCCGTAGGCAGGTCGACGTCGACGATCCAAATCCGCGCGATCAACGCCGCGACCACGGGAGCCGTCAACGGAATAGATGAAGCTCGATTCCGACCTCCGCGGACCAAGGAGCGATCGAGCAAGAGGAGCGGGGCCGCGACTACGGCGGACTCCTTCGCCAAGAGCGCGAAGGCCAGCAGGATCCCGGCAAGCCAGTTTCGATTCGAGTCAAAAGCCCAAGCGCCCAAAAGAACGAGCGCACACATCCAAAGCTCGGTGCTTCCCGAAATCCAGGAAACTGCCTCGACCCGGCTCGGGTGAAGCGCGAAAACGGCGGCGCCCAAGCTTACCGCGACTAGACGATGTCGTTCGTTGCCTGTCGGGAGTCGGCGCGCCAGCCAGAAAAACGCCAAGACACAGCACAAGACGTGCAATGCAAGACTGACCATTCGGTAGCCCAGAGCGTGAAGACCGAAGAGCCGGTACTGAGCGATGTAGGCCAGCGTAACGAGCGGCCTATACAAGTGATTGTAGGTCTCGTTTGCTTCCACCGCGTTTTCCGAGACATTCCAGAAATGCGTGGTGAGTGCCTCGCGGAAGCGCTCCGGCCGTTGCACGTTTTCATTGGTGCGGATCAGACCGTTGTCATCCCAAGTGAACTCGTCGCTGAGGCCAGGAATGAACACCAGAACGACGAGAAGACCCAAGAGGATCGACGCTGCGCCCCACCAACGTCGAGAAACCATGTGACCGATACTATCGTATGCGCAGAGCAGTGCGGAAAAACCAGGTCAGAGGTCGAAGGCCGCCCTGAGCCGCTCCAACTTCTCGTGCGCCTCGCTCCACTGTTCAAAGGACCGCTCGAGCTCCGCTTGTGCTGTCTGCATCTCCCGAATCACAGCGTTCCGCTTCGACGCGTCGTCGTAGAGCTCGGGGTTGCTGAGGTCTTTGGTGTGCTGAGCTACCGCTTCCTCGAGCTCTGCGATCCGTTTCTCGAGGGCCTTCGCGCGCTTCTCGAGCGGCTTGAGCTCACGGTTTTGTTCAGCCCGAAGCTCCGCATCCCGGCGTCGCTGCTCCTTGCGTGCGTGTTTGCTCCCCTTCTTGCTTTCTGGTTTTACCGCGGCATCGGTAGCCGGCGCGATTTCACGCGCCTGGCAGGACCAGAGGTAATCGTCGAGAGTGCCCGGGTAGCTTTCCACCTGTCCGTCGTGAACGACCCACAGCTTCGTCGCGAGTTGCCGAATGAAGCCACGGTTGTGACTGACAAACAAGAGCGTGCCATCGAAGGTCGCTAGGGCATCAGTCAGCGCCTCGGTGGTTTGAAGGTCGAGGTGGTTGGTGGGCTCGTCCATCAACAGCACATTGCCGGGCCGTACGAGGATCTTGGCGAGTGCGACGCGCGCCCTTTCGCCACCCGACAGCACCGAGACGCGCTTTTCGATCCCAAGCTCGTCGAACAACAAAGCGCCCAGCACCGCCCGGACCCGCTGAGCGCTCGATTGATCGCTTGAGCGCATGACTTCGTGGTAGACGGTGTCTTGGAGGTTCAGCGCTTCGGCGTGATGCTGGGCGAAGTACCTCACTTCCGAAAGACCCGGTAACTGCACACGACCCGCGGTTGGTTCGATCTCGCCGGAGAGGATCTTGAGAAGCGTCGTCTTGCCGGCGCCGTTGGGTCCCACGATAGCCACGCGGTCGCCGCGCTCAACCGCGAGGGTGACTCGATCGAGCACGACGAGGTCTCCGAATGACTTCGAGAGCGCATCTACGCGAAGCGGTACGCGTGGCCCTCGGGCAGTCGGTGGAAACGAGAAGCGCGTCTCGCGCGCAGACCGATACAGCTCGACGGTCTCCATCTTTTCGAGCATGCGGACCCGGCTTTGGACCTGCGCCGCCTTGCTGGCCTTCGCCCTGAATCGCCGCACGAACTGCTCGAGGTGAGCTCTTTCTCGTTCGAGGTTTTTTGCTCGGTTCTCGAGGACCTGTCGTTCTTCGTCGCGCTGCTTCAGATAGCCGTCGTAGTTGCCGCGGAATGTTCGAACGCCCTCGGGCTCGAAGCTCACAATTCGATTGACCTGCTCGTTGAGGAACTCCCGATCGTGAGAGACCAGGAACAGGGCATGGCCGTAGGCCCGTAGGAACTTCGAGAACCACGCGACCGATGGCATGTCCAAATGGTTGGTCGGCTCGTCGAGAAGCAAGAGCCCTGGCTTTTGAAACAAGAGCGAAGCGAGAACCGCGCGCATCTTCCAACCGCCGCTCAGCTCCGAAAGTGGGCGGCTATGGTCGTTCTGCGAAAATCCCAAGCCGTGCAGGATCTGCTTCGCCTCGTGCGCAGAGAATTGAGCGTCGACCGCAGCCGTGCGCTCATGGAGCTCGGCAACGGTGTTGGCTGCCTCGACCAGCTCGGTCTCGTCGGCCCCACCCGAGCTTTGAAGCTTCGCCAAACGTGACTCGGCTCGTTCGAGCTTTCTGCGCAACCGCGGTCGCTCGGCGATGCTGTCGTAGACGAACGCGAAAAGCGGTCGGTCGGGGAACTGCGCGATCTCTTGTGGCAAGAAGCCAACTCGAACTCCCTCGACCCTGGTGATTCGTCCTCCGTCGGGCTCGAGCTCACCGGCAAGCAGTCGCAGCAAGCTCGACTTCCCTGAGCCGTTGGGCCCCACGAGGCCGACGTGGTCGCCGTCGTGCACCTGCAGGCCCAGCCCGTCGAGGAGCGTCTCGCCCCCGAGACTGAGCGAAACATCATTGAGCGCGGCCACCGTCGTCAAATCATGCCTCGGGGACCAGCTCCGAACGGATCTTGATCTCGTTGAGGAGCGTTCGATGCACCGGGCAACGCCCGGCCATCTCGAAGAGGCGCTTGCGTTGCTCTTGGGTGAGGTCTCCTCTTAGCTCGAGCTCTTTGTCGATCACGTCCACCATGCCGGACTCTTTCTCGGAGTCCTCCACATCTTTGGCGTGGACTCGGTCGTGCCGGAGCTTGACCCGCACACCTTCCAGCGGCCATTCCTTGCGTCGCGCATACATCCTCAGCGTGATCGAAGTGCAAGTGCCGAGGCTTGCTAGCAAGAGCTCGTAGGGCGTTGGACCGAGATCGGTTCCCCCAACCGTCACCGGCTCGTCCGCAGAAAACACATGCCCCCGCGCTTGGATCCGCTGGAGGTATCCGCTGGCCCTTCCTTCGACCACGACCCCGCCCTCGGGTGCATCCTCGGGCACTTCCTCGATGTCCTCTGGCAAGTAGCGACTCGCCCATGCCCTCAGTACCGTGGCTACATACGCCGCGTCGGCTCGTCGATTGAGCAGGTGGTCGGCTCCATCCAAGGAAACGAAGCTCTTCGGATGCCGCGCGGCTTCGTAGATCAACCGCGCATTGTCGACATCGACGATGCGGTCTTGCGGGGAGTGAAAGATGAGCAGGGCTTTGTCGAGTGATCGGATCTTCTCCTTACTGCAATTTGCCTCGAGGTCTTCGAGGAAGCTTCTGCGAATCGTGAAGGGGCGGCCGCCGAGGTCTACTTCGGCTTCCCCGCGCTCTTTGATCTCTTCGATAGTTGCGCCGAACAGCCGAGCGACATGCTGTGGCTCGACGGGTGCGCCGATCGTCGCTACCGCAACGATCTCTGGAATCTGCGACGCGGCGGCCAGTGCGGCGGACCCACCGAGGCTATGGCCGACCAGGAGTGCAGGAGCACGGTGAAGTTCTCTTAGAGCGTTTGCAGCAGCGACGACATCGTCAACGTTGTGCGAGAAGGTCGTACTGCTGAAGTCACCTTCGCTTTCACCAAGGCCGGTGAAATCGAAGCGCAGGGTTGCAATGCCCTGTGCTGCCAACGCCGCGCTGATGTGGGCGGCCGCCCGGCTTTCCTTCGAGCACGTGAAGCAATGCGCAAAGATCGCGTAGGCGATCGGGTCGACTGCGGGCAGATGAAATCGCCCCGCCAGGGTTTGGCCGTTGCTGCCCACGAACTCGAAACGTTCGACTTCCGTCATAGAGCCTCCAAGAAGGCTCAATGTACAACGGCCGGGGGCATTACGTTAGGGATCCACGTATCGCCTAACCCCTCGAAAAGGGAACTGTCCCCTTTTTCTTATTCGGCGGCTTCGAGCTGGAGTTGGCCTGGGTGTTCGTAGCCGAACTCTTCGAAGACGTCGCGGAGCTCGCTATAGACTTCCTCGGGGGTCACACCGAAGAAATCGAGCCCGAAATCGCGAGAGCTCTCCCAATCACGGTGCACTTTGATCGCTTCGTCGAGCTTGGCTTCGAAAGCCTCGCTCACCGGCATATCGAGGCGTCCGTACAGGCCGAGGATGGTCGATTTCGGATCGCGGACCAAGTCTTCGTACCGAATGACGATGAACTGGTTTTTCGGGATCTCTCGCCTGCATTCGAGCGCGTAACGATAGTAGTCATAGCCAAGCTGCTTGAGTGCCTGAATCTCTTCGCCGTCTGGGCGGATGCTGGGCGAGTGTGCCTTCCAAGCCTGGTAAAACATGTTCAAGAACGACGGCAGGCCATCGATCGGATTACGGATCAAGTACACGAAAGCCGCGTCCGGAAATCGCCCGTACATGGACCGCACGCTTGGCGCGAAAAAAACGTTCTTGTTGAGAAAGCGTTTGCCGCCAGCTTCGTAGACGTGCCGCTTGAGCGTGCTCTCATAGCAATCCATAAAGGCAGCACGCTGCTCGGGACTCTGTCGATCGAGCCAAGTTTGGCTCTGGAGATCGTCCATGAATGGAAACAGCAACCCCAATGCTGGCGATTGCAGGCTCCAGAGCAGAGTGCACACGTCCTCTTCCGGCTGGTCCAAGCTCAGATGATGGACCTCCGTCCACCGGCTCTCGAGCGGATTGTTGAAGAACTCGTAGACACGATTGAGGACGCCGCCGACGCTGGTTTGCGCTACCTCGACCAGTCGCTTGAACGTGCGGGTGGCGGTAACCGACGGGAAGATGGTCTGATAGAGCTTGATCGTCGTGAAGACTTCGTCGTCCATGCTGATCAGCCGATGCACGAGGGTCGTGCCGCTCCTTGGATTGGCGAAGACGAAAACCGGCTTGTCGATCTTCTGGTCTCGGTATTCGGGGTGGATCAGCTCATCGAGAGCACGGAACCCCACCGTGGCTTGACGGATCGTCATGTACAGAGACCCGATCCACGCCGTCGTGACGAGACGGCCGACGGTGGGCCTTTTGAACAGGACATCGCGAATCTCGCGAAGCCCTTCTTTGTTGACGTACATCGTGCTTTCCTCGGGATTCGGCGAATGCCTTCCCCTCGGCGCAGTCTAGGGTCGCCGGGCGAAATTGCTGGAAAAACCGGGCGAACGGGGGAACGCTCCGGGCGAACGGGCGCTGCTCAGGGCCGAGCGGAGGCGCTCATTCGTCGGTCACGCAGCCTTCCGAAGCTGATTTCACATTTTTGATGTACTTGTAAAGGGTCCCGCGTCGGGCTTTGAGTGGCGGGGCTTTCCATTCGGCCCCTCTCCGGTTCATCTCTTCCGGGGAGATGTCGACATCGATCGTTCTCGCCTCTGCGTCGATGGTGATGAGGTCGCCTTCCTTCAAGAGAGCGATCGGCCCTCCCTCCTGCGCCTCGGGCGTGATGTGCCCGAGGATGAACCCATGCGAGCCACCGGAGAACCTTCCGTCGGTGATCAGCGCGACGTCCTGGCCGAGGCCGGCCCCCATGATCACCGAAGTCGGGGAGAGCATCTCGGGCATGCCTGGTCCGCCCTTGGGTCCCTCGTACCGAATGACCACGACGTCGCCTTTTCGGATCTCTCCGCGCTCCACCGCGGCGAGCATGTCTTCTTCGCAGTCGAAGACTTTGGCCTGGCCTTCGAAATGAAGGCCTTCTTTGCCGGTGATCTTCGCCACGCTGCCGTCTGGCGCGAGATTGCCGCGCAGGATCGTTAGATGCCCAGTCTTCTTGATCGGATCCTCCCACGCACGAATGACATCCTGCCCTTCACTCAGGTCAGGAAGCTGCGCCAGGTTCTCGGCGAGGGTCTTTCCAGTGACCGTCAGGCAATCACCGTGAAGCGCGCCTTTTTCGAGCAGGTACCGCAGTACCGCCGGCGTACCGCCGACCGCGTGTAGGTCTTCCATCACGTATTGGCCGCTTGGCTTGAGGTCGGCGAGAAGAGGGATGCGATCGCTGACAGCCTGAAAATCGTCGATGGTGAGCGGCACGTCGACCGCCCTGGCCATCGCGATCAAATGCAGCACCGCGTTGGTCGAGCCGCCGAGTGCCATGACGGTCACGATTGCATTCTCGAATGCGTTTCGGGTCATGATGTCGCGCGGTTTGATGTCTCTTTCCAACAGTAACCTCACTGCCGCACCGGCCCGCATGCACTCCTCCCGTTTGCCGGAGTCCTCGGCGGGCGTGGATGAGCTGTAGGGAAGCGACATGCCCATTGCCTCGATCGCTGAGGCCATCGTGTTGGCGGTGTACATGCCGCCACATGCTCCTGCGCCGGGACACGCATGCTCGATGATGTCGAGGCGCTTCGTCTCGTCGATCTTGTCTGCCAGGAGCTCGCCGTAGGCTTGAAACGCGGACACCACGTCGAGCTTCTCGCCTGCGCTGCCGCGCCCGGCCCGAATCGTTCCTCCGTAGATCATCAATGCCGGTCGGTTCAAGCGTCCGATTGCGATCATGCAGCCCGGCATGTTCTTATCGCATCCGGGGATCGAAATGTTGGCGTCGTACCATTGCGCGCTCATCACCGTTTCGATCGAATCGGCGATCAGATCACGCGATTGCATCGAATAGCTCATCCCGTCGGTGCCCATCGAGATGCCGTCCGAGACACCGATTGTGTTGAAGCGCATCCCAATGAGGCCAGCGCTTTCGACGCCCCTCTTCACCACTTCGGCTAGGCCGTTGAGATGCATGTTGCAGCTGTTCCCCTCGTACCAAACCGCTGAGATGCCCACCTGGGCCTTGTCCATATCGGCGCGGGTGAGCCCGGTGGCGTGGAGCATCGCCTGGGAGGCGCCCTGGGCGGGTGACTGCGTGATGCGGGCGCTGTACTTGTTGAGCTTTTCGGTCATTGGGAGCTGCGGAGTCTAGCCCCGGGGTTCGGGTCGAGCCACGACGCGCCTTTCTTGACTGGGGCCCTCCTTGGTCCTAAGTCCCTTCAAGAAGTTTTGAAAGAACTGAGCCGCCAAAGTGCCGAGTGCAGCAGCGAAACAAGTAGAATCGAATAGTTCCGAGCCTTTGTGGCGCGACGCAGAGCTCAGGGCCGCCGACGCGATGGGGCGGCTGATGGAATTCTGGGGCTTTCGGCGCCACATGGGACGCATCTGGACCGTCCTCTATCTCTCCCCAGAACCCATGACGACTCTCGCGCTGTCCGAGACGCTTCAACTGAGCAGCAGCGCGGTCAGCCTTTCACTCGCTGAGTTGATGCGGTGGGGTGCCGTGAGAAAGACGTGGCGCCCTGGGGAGCGCAAGGACTTCTACGAGGCTGAGACCAGCATGTGGAAGCTCTTGCGACGTGTGTACGAGCGGAGGGAGCTGAATCTCATTCGTGAAACGATTGAGACGTTCGCTGCGGCCCAACAGCAGCTCGATGGCTCGCGGTCGCAGCTCACCCCAAAGGATCGCCGTCGAGTCGACCACATGCGAAAGCGACTTTCGCGCTTGAGTGCGCTATCACGAGCCGGCGAACGGCTGGTCGGGCTCCTCGTGGCGGGGCAAATGATCCACCCGGCCGACCTTCGAGCAGCCGAAGAGCAAGAGCAATGAAACGGGCAAGAGTCACCGGAGGCACGCGATGTCGCTCATAGCAGCGGTCCGAGCTGAGCCGTCGTCCGACGTGCTGACCAGTCTGCAGGCGATTTGTGACTCCCAAGGCTTGGGAGACCTTTCGGCGCACCTCGCGGATCTCGCCGATCTCGTCAAGTGGGACATGAGCGCGCTCGAGGAAGCGATTCAGAAGTTGCCCACGGGAGAGTCCGTCGTGCACCAGAGCGCGCATCATCTTCTGGAAATAGCCGGCAAGCGACTGCGTCCGATGTGTGTCGTCCTCGCGTCCAGACTTGGCAATGGGCTGGACGATAGCACTCGCGATTTCGGCGTTGCAGTCGAGCTCGTACACTGCGCCACGCTTCTCCACGATGATGTCATCGATCTCGGCGAACAGCGTCGCGGCAAGCCCGCGGCCCGAACCTTGTACGGCAACGCCGCGTCGATCTTCGCCGGAGACTGGTTGCTCGTAGATGCGCTCCGCCGCGTACGTGCTGCCGAAATGCCTGATGTTCTGGTGCGGCTCCTCGACATCATCGACGAGATGATTTTTGCCGAGGCGATTCAGCTGGAGAACCGAGGCCGTATCGATGCTCGTCTGCAAACGTACATGCAGGTGGTCGAAGGCAAGACGGCTGCGCTGTTTCGTTGGGCGATGCTAGCCGGGGCGCGCGCAGGCGGTTTGCCGAAAGATGCGTGCGTGGCGCTCGAGGACTACGGGCTGCATCTCGGCGTCGCCTTTCAACTGATCGACGACTATCTCGACTACGCGGGGGACGGATCGACGATCGGGAAAGCTCCCTTTGCCGACCTCCGAGAGGGCAAGATGACACACCCTCTGATCGTTGCCCTGGAGCGCGACCCGTCCTTGCGCCCGGTGCTCGAAGAGTTGGTTGCGAATCCTGCAGATGACATTGCCGAAAGGCCACGTATGCGCCTCCTCGAAGCTCTCCAGCAGACGGGCGCCCTGGAAGCGACCCGCGAGCTCGCGGTCAGCAGGGCGGGGGCTGCCTGTGAGGCGCTGGCCGGCCTGCCAGATAGCCGCGCGCGTGATGCTTTGTTTACGGTGGCCCGTGCCACCGTCCACCGGGAGTCTTAGCGAGTGAACAGAGAAAGAGGCATAAATGTCTGACCAACCCTCAAGCGTGACGAGCCGGATCCCGGGTTTCTATCGCGAACGCATCGAAGAGCGGCTTCGAACGATGATCGAAACTGGCCTGCTCTCAGAAAAGTCGGCCCAGCACCTTCGTGACGGTGGGCGACTGACCCTCGACGTTGCGGATCGCATGAGCGAGAACGTGATCGCTGTTCACGGCCTTCCCTTGTCGATCGCTCTGAACTTTCGAGTGAACCACCGTGACGTACTGGTTCCGATGGCCGTCGAAGAACCTTCGGTCGTGGCAGCCGCATCGAATGCAGCCCGGCAGGTGCGCATGACTGGCGGTTTCTTCGGTGAAGCGACGGCTCCGATCATGACCACCCAGGTGCAATTCGACGACGTGCCCAATCCTCGGCAAGCCAGGGCGCGCGTCGAAGCGGAGCGTGAGCGGATTTTCAAAGTCGCGGATGAAGCGATTCCTGGGATGGTGAAGCGCGGCGGTGGCTGCCGTGACATGGATGTCCGCGTTCTCGACGAGGAACATGGGGTGCTCGTCGTGCACCTCTACGTCGATGTCGGCGACGCTATGGGCGCGAACGTCGTAGATGCCGTTGCTGAGGCGGTGGCGCCCGAGATCCGCGAATTCACCGGCGGCACGGTTGGTCTTCGCATTTTGAGCAACCTTTCGATACGACGCAGGGTGCGCCTGCATTGCGAAGTGAGCGCCGACGTCCTCGGTGGCCCCGATCTTGCCGAGGGCGTCGTGAAGGCCAGCAGGTTCGCCGAGCTCGATCCCTACCGCGCCGTCACGCACAACAAAGGCGTAATGAACGGTGTCGACGCGGTCGCGCTAGCGATGGGACAAGATTGGCGATCGATCGAAGCCGGTGCCCACGCATTTGCCTCCCTGACGGGGACGTACAAGCCTTTGGTGGTTTGGCGCCGCACCGAGAGCGGGATTCGCGGCGAGCTCGACATGCCGTTGGCCGTCGGGATCGTCGGCGGGTCGACACGTGTGCATCGCGGCGTTCGCGCGGGTTTCGAGCTGATGGGCGTGACGTCGGCGGGTGAGCTTGCCATCGTAATGGCTGCGGCGGGGATGGCATCGAACCTGGCTGCGCTCAGGGCGCTCGCTGGGGAGGGGATTCAACGCGGCCACATGCGGCTCCACTCCCGCAAGCAAGAGGTGCACGAGAACGCGCGTCTTCAGACCAAAGCGGTTGAACGAGGTGGTCAGTGAGTGAAGCGGTCCGGCAGAGCTCGTCCCCGAGTCCTGGTTCCGGCGGGATGTTCGACCAGATTGCCGGTCGGTACGATCTCCTCAACCGTTTGATGTCGATGGGGATCGACCAATCGTGGCGCCGAAAGACGGTCACGGCGATGGAGCTTCCTCCAAACGCGCGGGTTCTCGACCTGGCGACTGGCACGGGCGACCTCGCACTGATGATCGTGCGGCGACATCCGGATGCACATGTCGTGGGGAGCGACCCTTCAAAGCGAATGCTCGAGGTTGGCATCGAAAAAGTGAAGCGAGCCGGTCTCGCGGATCGGGTGCAGTTTCAAGAAGGTGATGCGCAATCGCTTCCGTTTGACGATGACTCCTTCGATGGCTGTTGTATCGCGTTTGGGATTCGCAACGTTCCCGACCGCGACGCAGCGCTCGCTGAGATGGCGCGGGTGACGAAACCTGGCGGTCGGGTTGCCGTCCTAGAGCTCTCCGAACCCCATGTCGGGCTGCTGAGTCCCGTCGCGCGCTTCCATGTGCGCCAGGTGATTCCCCTACTTGGTGGGATGCTCTCCGGCTCGCGCGAGTACCGCTACCTCCAAAAGTCGATCGCAGCGTTTCCGCCAGCGGATGAGTTTGCCGAACAGATGCGGGTAGCAGGGTTGAACGTGCTCGATGTCAAGCCGTTCACCTTTGGTGCATGCACGCTGTTCGTTGGTGAACCCTGGGGGGCCTCATGAGGTCTCACGGCGCAGCCTTTGCATTCGAAGGCGTTCCGACTCGGGAGGCATCGCGGGGGTTCCTCGAGGAGGCGCTTGGCCGACGGAGCTCGCGTGCCGACCTGATCGTGACCGTTCCCGCGCCGGTGGCGCCGCCCGACGCGTTGCTTCGAGCGTTTCCTCATGAGGCAAGCATTCTCTGGGACCCGCCGCAGAGCGCGGCGTGCTCCGGGCTGGGCGTCGCGGCGACCCTTGCGCCCACCGCGACTGCCATCGACAACTTCTTCGCAGACGCGAAGCACGTCGCCGTCGAGGCAAGCCCGGTTCCTCGCGTGTTCGGGGGCGCGTCGTTCGCACCTGGAGCCGCAAAGGAGCCGCCTTGGGAGAGTTTCGGGGATGGGTTTCTCATACTCCCAACTTGGACATACCACGTCGACGAGAGGGCCTGGTTGTCGTTGGCCATCGGTGGGTCGCAAGAGGCGGACGCCGACGAGTTGCTGGACGTGTTCGATGCGATTTGGGACAGCTTGGAGCGGCCACTCGGCGTCATTCCGTCGCCGGTCTCGGCGCGACGTCTGGATCAGGCGGATCGAGATGGCTGGTCGCAGCAAGTCGAAGAGATTCGAGACGAGATTTTGGCCGGCGCGTTTCGAAAGATCGTTGCGGCGCGTCACTGCGTGGTGGAGCTCGAAACCGGAGCTGGTTCCCTCGACGTCTTGGAGCGGCTCGAGGAGCGGTTCCCGGGATGCACGCGTTTCGCCTTCTGGCGAGGGGACGCGGCGTTCCTCGGAGCAACCCCCGAGCTGTTGATCGCACGCCGTGGGGCGGCCGTCCGTAGCGAAGCCCTTGCAGGCTCGACTGCCCACGGCGACGCAGCACGAATGATGGCGAGCAAGAAAGAACAGGAAGAACACCAGTTGGTCGTGCGTGCGGTGCTCCGAGCTCTCGAACCGTATTGCGACTCTCTACGTTCTGCTCCGGAGCCTAGTGTGCGAGAGCTTCCGAACGTATTGCACATGCAGACGCCCATCGAGGGACGCCTTCGCGAGCCGGTGCACGTGTTGGCTTTGGTTCAGGCATTGCACCCAACACCTGCGGTTGGTGGCGTTCCCACACGGGAGGCGATCAATTGGATCGTCGATCACGAGGAGCTTCCACGCGGCTGGTACAGCGCGCCAGTCGGTTGGACGGACGCAAACGGCGACGGGGAGTTTTTCGTCGCGTTGCGCTCTGGGTTGCTCCGCGACGGAAAGGCCTGGGTGTATGCCGGCGCCGGCATCATGGCAGACTCCGATCCAGATGCGGAATACGCCGAGACCGAGCTCAAAATGCAGGCGCTTCTAGGAGCGCTCCATGGGGACGGTCGCTGATCTACAGAGCGAGTGGGCGCGCCTCGTAGTCGGGAGCTTCGTGCACGCCGGCGTCCGTGACGTCATCGTAAGCCCTGGGTCGAGGTCCACCCCTTTCGTCATTGCTGCGCTGGAGCACGACGGGCTTTGCTGCGTACGAGCCCTCGATGAACGTTCCGGCGCGCACTACGCGCTCGGCCAGGCGCGCGCGACTGGGCGTCCATCGTTGGTCCTGTGCACTTCCGGCAGCGCGCCTGCGAACTACTTTCCCGCGGTCGTCGAGGCGCACGAAGCAGGTGTACCGCTCGCCGTGCTTTCCGCAGACCGCCCGCCGGAGCTCTTGGGCTGTGGTGCGAACCAGACGACCGATCAGATCGGAATGTACGGGAAACACGTCCGCTTCTTCGCCAATCTCGGGGAGCCCCGCGGAGACGTGGCGAGCTTGCGGGCCGCCAAGCGTTTCGTGACCCAAGCGGTGGCAACCGCTGAGGGTCCGAGGCCAGGGCCGACGCATCTCAACGCCCAGGCTCGAAAGCCGCTCGAGCGTGTCGCATCGATGGAAGCCGGTGCGGCGGAGGTGCACGCGCGCGTCGATGCGATTCTCGGAGAGCCGCTTACCGAGCTTCGCCACGCCGCATTCGTCGGCCCGTCGATCGTCGAGCAGGTGGCTCACGCGATCGATGCGGCCGCGCGACCGGTCATTCTCTGCGGTCCAGCTGACGTGCGACAGGGCACCGCGTCGGATGCGGTGGTGCGACTCGCCGAGCGTTCGGGCGCATTGGTCGTCGCCGAAGCCGCGAGTCAATTCCGCTTCGGTAGGGCCGCTCGGACCGTGTTTGGAGCGTTCGACACGATTTGGTCGGCAGACGCCGGGCGGGCCGAGCTGGCTCCCGACTTCGTCCTGCAACTGGGCGCCAACCCCGTCTCTAAGGGTTGGGAGCAACTGAGCCGGGGCCGCCGGCTTTCTCGGGTGGTCGTTCACCCGTGGGCGTGGGCTGACCCCTCGTCAGGCGCCGAAGCGATCGTGCGTAGCGACGTGGCGCCCTTCGTCGAGCACCTCGCCGAGTGCGAGTACGACGTCCGCAAGCGTGACACCGATTTCAGCGCCCGCTTCCGAGCGGCAGAGCACGCGGTTTGGGAGGCAGCCACCGCGATCGTGAAAAGCGCGGGAGATGCGCTAACCGAAGCCGCCGTGAGCCCAGCGGTCGTCGAACCATTGCCTGAGGGAAGCGCCTTGGTTCTTGGCAACAGCCTTCCAATTCGGAACGTCGATCGATGGGTCCCTCCGGCCGACAAGCACCTTCGTGTCTTCTCACAGCGTGGCGTGAGTGGCATCGATGGGTTGGTTTCATCGGCCGCGGGAGTCTCGTCGAAGGAACGGAGCGCGACCACCGTGTTGGTCGGAGATGTGAGCTTCCTCCACGATTTGAACGGGCTCGAGCTCGCATCGCATGCGACCACGCCGCTGGTCATCGTCGTCATCAACAATGGTGGTGGACGCATCTTCGAGCAGCTTCCGATCGCTCGGAAGGGCAAGGAAGACTGGCTGAGGTATTTTACCACCCCCCATCAAGCGGACCTCGCCGGCGCGGCATCGATCTACGGCTGCCGCTTCCATCCCACGACCACGGTGACCGAGCTCAACCGTGCCATCGAGGGGGCGCTCGAGTATGCTGGCTGCACCGTGATCGAGGCGAGCGTTCCTCCGAGAAGCGCGCTCGAGCAGGGTGACCTACTCGCTACGGACATCACACGCGCGTTTCTATCCGAGGAATCTTGATGTGGATGCTCCTGCACGGCTTCATGGGGTCGCCGCGAAGCTGGGATCGAGTCCTGTCGGCTTGTGATTCGCCGGACGAGCCCACTGTGCCTCAGTTGCTGGGCCACGGCGACGATTGGAAGCGCAACCGGGTCGCGTCGTTCGAGGAAGAGGTCAGTCGTCTTCTGGCGATCGCGACCACCATGACGCGGCCCCGGTACCTATGCGGTTATTCCATGGGGGCACGAGTCGCGTTGGGGATGCTGGTGAGAGGCTCAGACCTCTTTGAAGGAGCGATCCTGGTCGGTGCCCATCCCGGGCTCGACGATGCCGAAGCGCGGACCGAGCGGCGTGCCGCTGATGCCAAGAGAGCTCGTGAGCTTCGCCGCGAGGGTCTAGTCGGGTTTGTCGACGCCTGGGAAGCTCAGCCGCTGTTTGCAAGCCAGCGGCGTCTTCCCTCGCCGGTTCTCGAGGTGCAGCGGCAAATACGGCTAAGCCACGATGCCGAGGGCCTTGCAGCCTGTCTCGAAGTCCTCGGCCTCGCCGAGATGCCGAGCCTCGGAGCCGCGCTCTCGTCGTTTGAGATTCCGATCACGCTCATGGCCGGCGCGCTGGACACCAAGTTCGCCACGATCGCAGAGAATCTTTCGTCGAAGGTTGATTTGCTGCAGATCGTCGAAGGGGTCGGGCACAATGTCGTGTTAGAGGCGCCAGAGGTAGTGGCGATGGCCTTGAAGACCAGGGAGCAACGAGCACATGAGTAAAGTCACCCCGGGCTCGGCGCGTGCGTGGATGCTCGCGGCGCGGCCGGCGACGCTTACGGCCGCGTTTGCGCCCGTGGCGGTCGGGACGGCATGCGCCTTGCGCGCCGGTGGCTTCCGCTGGGATGCGGCGCTTGCGGCTCTGCTCGGGGCGTTTCTGATCCAAATTGCAACGAACTTCGCCAACGACCTCTTCGATTTCGAAAAGGGGGCCGACGACGAGAAACGCCTAGGCCCGATCCGCGCCGCTCAAGCGGGGCTGCTCACCACCGACGAGCTTCGCAGGGGGATCACGCTGACACTTCTGCTGGCGGTCGCGGTGGGGGTGTATCTGACCGAGGTGGCAGGAACACCGGTGATCGTGATCGGTTTGTCGTCGATCCTCGCGGGACTTGCATACACCGGCGGCCCGTTTCCACTGGCCTACAAAGGCCTCGGCGACGTCTTCGTCATGGCCTTTTTCGGTTTCGTCGCGGTGTGTGGGACCGCATTCGTTCAGACCGGATACGTCCCCGACGTTGCGTGGGTGGCTGCGGTCCCGATGGGAGCCTTGGCGACCGCGATCCTCGTCGTGAACAACGTGCGCGACTTCGAGGGGGATGCACGTGCTGGCAAACGCACCATCGTCGTTCGTTTTGGAAAAAAAAACGGCGTTAGGGAATACGTCGTGCTTTTGATCGTCTCCTACGCGAGCCTGGTCGCCCTGTGGCTCGTCGGATCGACCACGGGCTGGGTGTACCTCCCGTTTCTGACCGTGCCTTGGGCGCTTGATTTGGCCAGGTCCGTGGCGCGCGATCGTGGCGTTGCGCTAAATCGGACCCTCGCCGGGACCGCAAAGCTCCTTTATGTGTTTGGCGTTCTGTTGGCGATCGGGCTGGTTCCGTGACCCTGCTCCATGCGCGAGTGGACGTCATCGAAGGCCGCTTGCCGAAAGCGCTCGTGGGCGCGCCTGCCGGTCTTGGCGAACGGGCTTTCGTCGTTCTGACGCTCACGAGTGAGGACGAGACCGCGGGGGTCGGCGAAGCTTCGCCTCTTCCTGGCTACTCGCCGGATTCGATTGAAAATGCCGCCGGGGAGCTCAACGACCTCATCGCCGCGCCGATCGAGGTCGACCCATCGCTCGGATCACGTGCGCTACTCGATTCGATGTCCGAGGTGCAGCTCAGCGAGCATCCCTCCGCACGCTTCGCCTTGGAATCAGCGCTACTCGATTGGTTGGGAAAGGTGCGGGGGGAGCCGGTTCACAGGCTTCTCGGCTCAAATCCAGTGCGACCGGTTCCCATCGCCGACCTGGTTCTCGAGACGGACCCAGCGCGATGGCCCGACCACGTCGATCGCCTGTGCGCGGATGGAGCCACCCATCTGAAGCTCAAGGTCGGCACAGCGCTCGACCAAGAAGTTGCCGCTCTCCAAACCGTTCGCGATCAGCACCCGGGATTGGCCATACGGCTCGACGCCAACGGCCGAATCGACATTGCCGATCTCCGGCGACACGCAGCAACTTTGGAGTTTCTGGGGCTCGAATTGATCGAAGAACCTGTGGCTCTACAGGACTGGCCCGAAGCGATCTCTCTACCGCTTCCCTTTGCCCTCGACGAAACCCTGCAAGACGAATCGATGTCGCGGCGGTTGCTTCGGGGGGGTCACATCCGTGCGGTCGTGATCAAGCCTGCCGTCCTCGGTGGGGTGACCGCGGTGCTCGATCTCGCAAAGATCGCCAGGGACCATGGCGCCCAGCCTGTGCTGTCTCACATCTTCGACGGCCCGATCGCGAGAGCCGCCACCGCAGAGCTCGGGCTTGCGCTCCAGACTGAGCTCGCCGCCGGCTTGGGCTCACATCCGGCGCTCGACCTCTGGCCCCCTCATCACATCGCCGCGATTCGCGGTCGAGAGCTTTGCTCGCACGCCGTGCCGGGGCTCGGCCTCGAATTCGAGGAGCACGCCGATGCGTGAGCTCAGTGTGCTCGAGGCGGCGCGCGAGCACCCAAGGCGCGACTGCCTCGTGGTCGACGGGTGTGTCTTGTCGTACGCCGAGGTCGCCGACCGCGTCCGACAGGCGATCGCATCCCTCGGGCATCGCCGCGTGAGAGTGGGTGATCGGGTGGCTTTGTCTCCGGGCGTCGACCTCGACTCGGTCATCTGGCTCTTCGCGTTCTTCGAGCTCGGTTGTCCGGTGGTTTTGCTCCACCGGCATCTGACCGACGGCGATCGCAAGGTGATCCTGGAGGAGACCCACTCTGTGCACATGATCGACGAGCCTGCCCCGCGAGATGCCGTAGTTGAGGCTTTGGACCCAGAGCCCGTCCCGCCCGATCGTTGTCTCGCGGTGGTGTACACGTCGGGAACGAGGGGACCCCCACGCGGGGCGATTCTGTCACGGCGCGCGTTCGTTGCCTCTCACGACGCGCACGCCGCCAACCTCGGGTGGACGCCGGCCGACCGCTGGCTTCTTTCGATGCCTCTGGCGCATGTCGGCGGCCTTTCGATCCTGACTCGCTGCTTGATCGCTCGGCGCTGTGTCGTGCTCAGCCCCGGCCGGTTTGATGCTGCACGGGTGATCAAAGCCCTGGACGAGAATGACGTGACTCTGATGAGCGTCGTCCCTACGATGCTGCGTCGGCTTCTGGCCTGTGACGAGCCTCGTTGGAAGCCGGCTGCCGCGCTTCGGGCAGTGTTGGTTGGAGGTGCGTCTTTTCCCGAGGGTCTTCGAGAAAAGGCCCACGACCGACGCATTCCGGTGCTGGCCACGTATGGCTGCACCGAAGCATGCTCGCAGGTGACGACACAGCGCCCCGATCAAACCGGCCAGCCAGGTTCGGGCAGGCCCCTCAAAGACGTGAAGCTCCGAATCGACGACGGAGAGATCCAAGTCTCAGGTCCCATGCTCATGGACGGTTATGTGGACGAGGACAACCACGATGCGACCTGGACGGCCGACCGTTGGCTCCGCACACGCGACGCCGGCGAGCTCTCCGCCGACGGGCAGCTCGTCGTGGCAGGAAGGATCGATGACGTCATCGTGACCGGAGGGGAAAACGTCGCCCCCCGCGAGGTGGAGGCGATCCTCGAATCGACCGCCGGCGTGGTCGCGGCGTGCGTTTTTTCGTTGCCGCATGCGGAGTGGGGGGAAGAAGTCGTCGCCGGAATCGTCGTCGACCAATCGGCGTTTGACCGCGCCGCCCTCAGCGAACGCCTCCGCGAGCAGTTGGCGTCTTACAAGCGTCCCAAGCGGATCGGCATGCTGCGATCACTGCCGCTCCACCAGTCCGGCAAGATCAATCGCAGAAGGGTGAAAGAGCTCTGCCAAGACGCGCTCGAGCCGATTTAGGGCCTCGGCTTTCCAACATTTTCTGCTAGGGTCCAGCCCTCAAAGGGGGTCCCATCATGGCAGATCAGATCAGCGCTTCTCACATCCTTTTGATGTACGCCGGCTCGGAACGGTCGTCGGCAACTCGCAGCCAGGCAGAGGCCCAAACGCAGATTGCGGCCATCGAAAAACAACTCCAAGACGGCGCCGACTTTGGGACGCTCGCGCGCGAGCACTCCGATTGTGGTTCCGCGGCAGCGGGTGGTGATCTCGGGTCGTTTGGGCGTGGCCAGATGGTCAAGGCGTTCGAGGAAGCCGCGTTCGGCCTCGACGTGGGCGGCACGAGTGCAGTCGTCGAAACGCCGTTTGGTTATCACATCATTCGACGCTCGAGCTAACGCAGGTCTCGTAGGAAGTCTTTGATGATTGGGGCGTAACCTTCGCGGAAGGTTGGGTAGAGGAATTGGTACCCGGTGTCCCTGAGGAGCCTGTTCCTGCAGCGTTTGTTGGAGCTCGGCGTGTCGGCAGCGGGTGGGGCGGCGACCCCGAGCTGCTCGCTCATCCAGGTGACGACTTCGGCCGTCGTCGCGGGTGCATCGTCGGAGCCCAGATACACATGAGCGGGCGTGTCGAGTCGCATCAGGTGATGTAGCAACCCGCCGCAGTCTTCGACGTGGACGCGATTGGTCCAGCGCTCTGTTGCTTCTGCCTCCCCGCTCCAGACCTTGCCGATCAACCGGGTGCGTCCGGGCCCGTAGATTCCGGACAAGCGCACCACTACGCCGGGGCCCAACCCCCTGACGAGCGACTCCGCCTCCAACAAGATGCGTCCGTTGAAGCGCGCGGGCTCGGTAACGGATCGTTCGTCGACCCATTCTCCAGTCTGCTGCCCGTAGACGGCGGTGCTCGACGTAAAAAACACACGCTTCATCGGGGAGCCTGCCGCCTCGAGGGCTCCGAGCAGGTCACGGAGGCCGTTTACATAAACAGCGCGGTAGCTGCTCTCATCTCGTCGGTCTGCGCTCGCCGTATAGAAAACGTAATCGAACAGGGTCGGCGGCGATCGAAGGCTGCGGGGGTCGGTCAGGTCGACGGGCCATGGACGAATCCCTTCGGCGAGCGCGGAGACATTGCGCCGGATACCCCATACCTCGTACCCATCGGCGAGCAGGCGGGCTCCAAGCGCATTTCCCACTTCACCACAACCCGCGATCAAGACCCGTTCAGTCATCGTTCAGCCACATAGACGATTACCGCCTTTACCCTTTGCGGCAAATGCGAAATCGTCGGCGCGCTTCAGGACTGATGCGATGTTGTCCCCGGGCCGCGCAATGCTGAGCCCCGCGCTTGCGGTGACCGGGTTTGCCGGGTCGAACTTCGTCCCAACCTCGCGGATGGCCGTGACGAACCGATTGCCTGCCACGCGGCCTTCTTCTTGGTTGGTGTCAGCCAGCACGACCACGAACTCATCGCCGCCGTATCGACCCGCGACGTCGACCTCTCGAGTGGATCGCCGGAGCGCGTCGGCGACGTGTTGAAGCAAGCGATCGCCCTCGAGGTGCCCGTGCTCGTCATTCACTCGCTTGAATTGATCGAGGTCGATCATGACCACAGCCATGGGACGGCCACGGTTCAACCACGCCAATCCTTGCTCGATGTGACTGAGGATGTGCCGGCGGTTCCAAAGCTTGGTCAGAGGATCCTGACGCGAGAGCTCGCCGAGCCGCTCGTTTGCAACCACGAGCTGGGTCTCGCGTTGGTTGATGCGATGCACGAGGAGGGCGACGATCGCGGTCGCGAACATCAAGAGCAGGGTCACCAGGCTTGCTTGGAGCACTCCTTGGAGGTAGTCGGGGCCTTTCGTCTGGAGCCACGGAGGTCCGTCGGGCGCGTACGGGAGCATCCCCTTGACCTCCATTGCCACGATTCCCGAGTACATGGACGCCCCGATTCCAGAGAGGAGCAGACCCATGCGTGGAGTGACCACCAGAGAGTTCACCACCCCCGCGACGAAATAGAGAGCGACGATCATCGTGCGCGAGGAGCCGACGCGTTGGACGATGAATGTGAGCAGGGCCATATCGAGCACCCCGCCGAGGAGCGGTCGCCATGCCCCTCCGATGTCCCGCCAGATCAGGAACTGCTCCACGAGTGCGACGCCCGCGTAAGCGATGAACACCCAGCGATGCGCCTCGATCGGCGGGTACAGGAGCGGGACGATCCAAATCCCGCAGGCTGCGAAAAGAAAACGCACCCAAGCGGTGCCAAACGCCAGCCGATCGGTGTTCATCGTCGATCCATCGAGTCTCGAATCATCTTACATTAATCCCTCAGGATTACGTGGAGTTGACAATCGTTTACGTCTATGGCATCCGGATATCCGTATATCATGATGGCTGCTAGCTTGCAGGAATCGGTGGATCTCGTGGCCGCCTTGGCAGATCCGACTCGTGTTCGCTTGTTGGCTTTGCTCGACGGGCACGAGCTCACGGTGGCAGAGCTGACTGCGGTCACCGAGCTCAGCCAATCGCGTGTATCGACCCACCTCGGACGCTTGCGCGATGCGGGCTTGTTACAGGATCGGCGCGACGGGTCTCTCCGGTACTATCGCCTTCAGGAGGAGGCTTTGCCGAAAAGGGCCGGGCGTTTGTGGGCCGCGGTCCGCGCGGACTTGCGCGACGCAGTGCTCGATGGAGACCTCGAAAGACGCGCCGAGCTGCTCGCCGCGCGCGACGAAGAGGGCCCCTGGGTGGAGACGATCGCTGGCCGCATGGAACATCACTACTCCCCCGGGCGCACCTGGGAGGCATTTGCGCGCGGCGTCACGTCTCTGCTCGACCTCGGTGACGTGCTCGACGTCGGATGTGGGGATGGCATGGTCGCTCAGATGTTGTCTCCGCGTGCGGATAGCTATGTCGGCGTCGATCGGAGCGACAAAGTGCTCGCCGCGGCCACCAAGCGGTTGCGGGGCCACGGGCACGTGAGCTTCGTGTTAGGCGACATGCATGCGCTCCCGTTTGCCGATGAGAGCTTTGATGCGGTGCTCCTTTTTCACGTGCTGACCTACGCTGAGCATCCCCAAAACGCGGTGAGAGAGGCAGCTCGAGTGCTTCGGGCCGGGGGAAGGCTAGCCTTGGTGACCCTGGCAAGTCATCCCCACGACGACATCGTCGAGCGCTACGGACACGTGAATCGAGGGTTCGACACGAAAAAGGTACAGAGGCTCCTTCGGGGCCTCGAACTCGAGCAATGCGAGGTCACGTCACGTGAACGGCGCAAGCCTCATTTTCAGGTTATTACAGCGTCGGCCCGCAAGGGCGAAAGTTGAGCGGATGACCATAGCTTCGACGACACAGCGACTTCTCGAGCTTCTCGCAGAGCGTATTCTGTTCTTCGACGGGGCTATGGGCACCATGATCCAACGAGCGGGGCTCGGCGAAAAGGATTTCCGCAGCGATCGATTCATTGATCACCCTGGGAGCCTAAAGGGGAACAACGATCTCCTCGTGCTCACGCGGCCTGACGTCATTCGCGGGATTCATGAGCAGTACCTGGACGCCGGCGCCGATATCATCGAGACCAATACCTTCAACGCCAATGCGTTCTCGCAGGCGGACTATGGGCTCGAGGAAGTGGTCTACGACCTCAATGTCGCCGCTGCGCGCCTCGCCAAAGAGGCGACGGCATCTCGGAAGGACCGAGATTCTTTCGTTGCTGGAGCAATCGGGCCGTTGAACAAGACGTTGAGCCTCAGCCCCGATGTGGACGATCCCGGTTTTCGGGCTCTCACTTTCGACGAAGCTCGCGAGGCGTACGCGGAGCAGGTCCGAGGGCTGATCGACGGCGGGGTCGATCTGTTGTTGGTCGAGACGATTTTCGACACTCTGAACGCGAAGGCCGCTCTCTGTGCGATCGACGACGTCTTCGCCGACATGGGCGTGCGCCTGCCCATCGTGATTTCGGTGACGATCGTCGACAAGAGCGGGCGAACCCTATCGGGGCAAACCGTCGAAGCCTTCTACATTTCGATTACACATGCCAATCCGCTCGCGGTCGGGATCAACTGCTCGCTCGGCGCCGAGGAGATGCGGCCCTTCCTCAAAGAGCTCGCCGACATCGCAGATGGCTATGTGCATTGCTACCCCAACGCGGGCTTGCCGAACGCCTTTGGCGGCTACGACCAAACCCCCGAAGAGATGGCGACCCTGCTGCAGGAGTTTGCGGCGGACGGGATGATCAATTTGATCGGGGGCTGTTGCGGAACGACTCCGGATCACATCCGAGCGGTCGTGGATGCAGTGCGAACGATCGCTCCTCGAGCGCTCCCAGAGCGGACCGAGGACTACCCGCGCCTTAGCGGCCTCGAGCCTCTGATCATCCGGCCGGAAACGAATTTCGTGATGGTCGGGGAACGAACCAACGTCACCGGCTCGGCGAAGTTTCGAAAATTGATCACCGAAGGCGACTATCCGGAAGCAGTATCGGTAGCGCTTCAACAGGTACGAAGCGGCGCCAACATCATCGATATAAACATGGACGAGGGTATGCTCGATTCCGAGAAGGCGATGACGAGATTCCTGAACCTGATCGGTGCAGAGCCGGAGATCGCGCGCGTTCCCTTCATGGTCGACAGCTCGAAGTGGAGCGTTATCGAAGCTGGGCTGAAGTGCGTGCAAGGCAAGGCCTTGGTCAACTCGATCAGCTTGAAAGAAGGCGAAGCCGAGTTCCTCGATAGAGCTCGCCAGGTGCATCGCTACGGCGCCGCCGCCGTGGTGATGGCCTTCGACGAGGAAGGTCAAGCCGACACCATTGAACGAAAGGTCGACATCTGCGGGAGGGCCTATGACCTTCTCACCGCCAAGGCCGGCTTCGCCCCGACCGATATCGTGTTCGACCCCAACATCTTCGCGGTCGCGACGGGGATCGAGGAGCACAACGAGTACGCGATCAACTTCCTCGAAGCGACCCGCCAGATCAAAAAGCGATGCCCAGGCGCGCTGGTGAGCGGCGGAGTCAGCAATCTGAGCTTCTCGTTTCGCGGCAACAACCGTGTCCGCGAGGCAATGCATTCGGCCTTCCTCTATCACGCGATCACCGCCGGAATGGACATGGGGATCGTCAATGCCGGTCAGCTCGAGGTCTATGAAGAGATCCCAAAAGACCTTCTCGAGCACGTCGAGGACGTGCTTTTCAATCGCCGCGAGGACGCGACCGAGCGACTGGTTTCGCTTGCGGAGACGGTCAAGGGAGGCGGAAAGAAGCAGAAGCTGGACCTCTCTTGGCGAGAGTCATCCGTCGAGGACCGTCTCAAGCACGCGCTCGTCAACGGCGTAGTCGAGTTCGTCATCGAAGACACCGAGGAGGCGCGGCAAAAGTATCCAAAACCGCTTGACGTCATCGAGGGGCCTCTCATGAACGGGATGTCGGTCGTTGGCGATCTGTTCGGCGCCGGTAAGATGTTTCTTCCGCAGGTGGTCAAGAGCGCCCGCGTAATGAAGAAGGCGGTCGCTCACTTGGAGCCTTTCATGGCGGATGAAAAAGCGGCCCGAGCAGACCAAGGCAAGGTCCTGATGGCGACGGTCAAGGGCGACGTGCACGACATCGGCAAGAACATCGTCGGCGTCGTTCTCGGCTGTAACAACTATGACGTCGTCGACCTCGGCGTGATGGTCCCGGCCGAAAGGATTTTGGACACCGCGGTCTCCGAGGGGTGCGATATTGTCGGGTTGAGCGGGCTGATCACGCCGTCACTCGACGAGATGGTGTATGTCGCCTCCGAGATGCAGCGAAGGGGTCTGCAGATGCCTCTCTTGATCGGCGGGGCGACCACGAGCCGTCAGCACACAGCCGTCAAGATCGCCCCCGCCTATCAGGGCAGCACCGTGCACGTGTTGGATGCTTCCCGGGTGGTGAACGTCGTCTCGTCGCTTCTCAGCCCCGAGCGCTCGAGCGAATTCGACGACAAGAACAGATCTGCGCAGGAGAAGTCGCGGCAGTTGTTTGCCCACCGTCAGAACCGGCAGTTGATTTCGATCGACATGGCCCGCGAGCATGGCGTGCCAATTCAATGGAGCCCAGAGGGCATCCCCCAGCCGGAGTTTCGAGGGAGGAGGGTGGTTGACGACGTCAGCCTCGAAGAGATCGCACCGTACATCGACTGGACCTTCTTCTTCTCTGCGTGGGGCCTCAAGGGGAAGTTTCCAAAAATCTTCGAGCACGAGCAACACGGCGACGCGGCGCGTGAGCTTTACGACCACGCTCGCACACTTCTCGATCAGATCATATCCGAGCGCCTTCTCACCCCGCGGGGGGTCTACGGCTTTTGGCCGGCCAACCGGGACGGAGACGACATCGTGGTCTGGAACGACGATGCACGGAAAGAGGAGCGCCTGCGTTTCCCTATGCTTCGGCAGCAGTCCGTGAAACCAAACGAGCAGCCGTACTTTTGCCTGGCCGACTTCGTCGCTCCGCTCGGCAAAGGTTTCGCCGATCACATCGGGGCCTTCGCTGTCACGACGGGGCTCGGCGCAAACGAACTGGCCAACAGCTTCGAAAGCGACCACGACGACTACAATGCGATCATGGTCAAGGCCCTCGCCGACAGGCTCGCTGAAGCGTTTGCTGAGCTGCTGCACGCGCGCGCGCGACGCCAGTGGGGGTACGAAACCGAAGGGAACTTCACCAAACAAGAGCTGATCTCGGAGAAGTATCGAGGCATTCGTCCCGCATTCGGCTATCCTGCGTGTCCCGACCATACGGAAAAGCGAACGCTTTGGGCGCTGCTCGGGGCGGACGAGGTCGGCATCTCGTTGACGGAGCACTTTGCCATGAATCCAGGCGCGAGCGTGAGCGGCATCTATCTCGGTCACCCCGAATCTCGTTACTTCGCGGTCGGTCCGATCGACCGCGACCAAGTAGAGGACTACGCGGCCCGCAAGGGCATGAGCATCGCAGAAGTCGAACGTTGGCTGCAGCCGAATCTCGGTTACGAACGGGGCAACTAATGCAGCGACCGAGGCTCCGAGACTTGCTTCCGGTGACGGTGACCCCGTTCGATCCCGAGGAGGTCACGACCAAGAGTCACCGCGAGACGGATCCTCGGGGTGTGGGGCTAGCCGGTAAAGACGTGGAGGCGATCTGGCAGGCCGTCATCCACTACTACAACCTCGGTCTTCATCCTTCACTCGCACTTTGCATTCGTCGCCGCGGGGAGGTGATTCTCGATCGCGCAATCGGTCATGCGAGTGGGAACAGCCCCCAGGATCCGGAAGGCACACCTCTGGTCAAAGCGACCCCCGATACACTGTACAATTTCTTCTCCGGTTCGAAATCCATAACCGCGATGTTGATTCACCTGCTGCATGAGCAGGAAAGGCTCCACGTCGACGAGCCGGTCGCGACGTTCATCCCCGAATTCGGAAAGAAACGGAAGCACAACATCACGATCCGTGACGTCCTCACCCATCGTGCGGGCATTCCAGCGACACCAAGCGAGGCCATCGACCTCGATCTCTTGAAACAGCCGGACGAGATCGTGGCATCGTTCTGCGATCTCGAGCCGACATACAGACCCGGAACCGTTCAGGCCTACCATGCGGTGACGGGCGGATTCATCCTCGGGGAGCTCATCCGCCGTGTGACCGGGCAAGACATACGCCAGTTTCTGACGCAAACCATCCGCGAGCCGCTAGGGATGAAATACTTCAATTACGGGGTTGCGCCTGAGCTCCTCGACAGGGTGGCGGTCGACGCATTCACGGGCCCGATTCCCACCTGGCCGCACAAGAACTTCATCCAGCAGGCGCTCGGTGCCTCCATGCGAGAGCTCGTCGACATCAGCAACGACCCCCGCTTCCGTACCGCCATCATTCCCTCGGCAAACCTCATCGCGACCCCCGAAGAGATCTGTCGGTTCTTCGAGACACTGCTTTGTGGGGGAACCTACGAAGACGTGCGCGTGTTCGAGCAGCGGACTGTCGCTCGGGCGACGCTTCGGCAAACCACCGGACAAGTGGATCGCGTGTTGATGTTTCCCGTGCCGTTTTCGATGGGCTTCATGTTGGGAAACAAGACGATAGGGTTCTACGGTCCGCGGACGGGCAAGGCTTACGGTCACCTCGGCTTCACCAACGTCCTCGGTTGGGCGGATCCCGAGCGCGACATTAGCGTTGCCTTCATGAACACGGGCAAGCCGCTCTTGGCCGCGAAGATGGTAGCCTGGTTGAACGTGATGCGAGTCATCAGCAGTCGCGTGCCGCGCGATCGAATGTAGGCTACGCTCCGCCCGATGAAATTCAGCGCTTCCATCGCCATGGCTCCGCCGGAGGACTACGTTCCGGTCGCGCAGGAGGCCGAGAAGCTCGGATACCACGCGATCGTTTTGCCGGACTCGATCTTCTTTTCGGAAGAGGTCAGCAAGCCATACCCCTACACCCAGGACGGCAGCCGGATGTGGGGTCCGGAGACTCCGTGGATCGACCCTCTCATCGGTGCGGCCGCGATGGCTGCCGCGACCAAGACACTCTTCTTCTACACGAGTGTCGTGAAGTTGCCGGTGCGCCATCCGGTCCTCGTAGCCAAGCAGGTCGCCTCACTCGCCGCCATCTCGAACAATCGTTTCGGCTTCGGCGCCGGGCTTGGTTGGCTTCCCGAGGAGTTCAAGTGGTGCGGAACCGATTTCGAGACGCGCGGCAAGCGCATGGACGAATGTCTCGAGATCCTCCGCCTGATTTGGACCGGCGAAATGGTAGAATACCACGGCGAGCACTACGACTTCGGAAAGATTCAAATGAGCCCGGCCCCGACAAAGCCGATTCCGATTTACATCGGCGGGCACAGCAAGCTTGGGCTCAAGCGGGCGGCGAGGTATGGCGACGGCTGGTCTTCCGCGATGCTGACCTCCAAGGAATTCATCGCGCTCATTCGCCAAATCGAGGAATATCGCAAGGAGTATGGCCGCGATCACCTCCCGATGGAGTATCAGGCGGTCGTCACCGACACATGGGACGCCGATGGCTTCAAACGGCTCGAAGACGAGGGAACCACCGATATCATCACCGTTCCTTGGCTGATGTATGGGACGCCGATGCAGGGGGGGACCCTGCAGGGACGCATCGACGGCTTGAAACGTTTCGCGGACGACGTTATCGCCAAGATGCAATGAGTCCGGAGCTTCGGATTTTGTGGCAGGCGGCCGCCGCGCCTGTTGCCGAACAGGACGCACACCGACTGGCTAGTCTCGATACGCCAGCGTTGTGTGAGGCGGCGCGGGCGCGTCGTGACCATGCCTGGGGCAAGACGCTGACCTTCTCGCCCAAGGTGTTTTTGCCGATCACCAATCTGTGCCGGAACCGCTGCGACTATTGCTCGTTTCGACGGTCGCCGGGCGATCCCGGTGAGTGGACGATGAGCCCCGATGAAATCCGGGCGTGGCTCTGCCGTGCGCGCGAGCAAGGCTGCATCGAAGCCTTGTTCTGCCTTGGCGATACCCCCGAGACGGGTTTTCGAGAGTACCGAGCGTTGTTGCATTCGTGGGGTCACGATCGAACGGTCGACTACCTTCGCTGGGCTGCCGAGCAGGCTTTGGCCGAGGGGCTTCTGCCCCACACCAACGCGGGCATTCTTTCGCGCGAAGACATGATCGAATTGCGTCCGGTCAATGTGAGCCTCGGACTGATGCTCGAGACCGTGAGTGAGCGATTGTGCGAAAAAGGGATGCCGCACCACAAAGCACCCGACAAGCGTCCGGCGAAGCGCATTCAGATGACGCGAGAGGCCGGCGAGCTTCGAATCCCCTTCACCTCGGGGCTGTTGATCGGCATCGGCGAGACGCTCGAAGAACGAGTCGCTACGCTGCTCACAATCCGAAGCATCCACCGCCAGTACGGGCACATCCAAGAGGTGATCGTCCAGAACTTCCGGGCTCACCCCTCGACTCCGATGGGCGCTGTTGCCGAGCCGACGGAGGACGATTTGGCCGCCGCCGTGGCGTTGGCCCGACTCATGTTGGATGACGATGTCAGCGTACAAGCCCCGCCGAACCTCAGCCCTGCCTCCACCAAGACCTTGATCGATGCGGGGATCAACGACTTCGGTGGGATTTCACCGGTGAGCCCAGACTACATCAATCCTCTTCACCCGTGGCCGCACATAGAAAAGCTTTCCGAGGTCTGTGGCGTGGCAGGCTTTGACCTCCAGTCTCGATTGCCGATCTATCCCTCGCATCTCGGCACCAATGATTTCGTCGACCCTTCCCTTCGCCCGCACGTTGACGAGCGTCAGACAGGACTGGGGGCACGATGACCACCGAACTCGAATCCTGTCTGAAAACGGTGTCGGCGGACATCCGCATGATCCTGGAGCGGAGTCTCGAGGGTCACGAGGTCACTGTCATGGACGGGGCGTTACTAAGCGAAGCTCGAGGCACCGACCTCCACGCCCTTTGCCTGGTGGCGGACGAGCTTCGCCGTCGGCAGGCGGGCGATCGCGTCACCTATGTCGTCAATCGAAACATCAACTTCACCAACGTCTGCATCAAGAACTGCAAGTTCTGCGCATTTGCGAGGACGATTCGATCGGAGCAGGGCTATTTTCTCCCGCACGAAGAGATCGCGCGCCGCGTTCGGCAGGCGTGGGACATGGGAGCAACCGAGGTGTGCCTACAGGCCGGGCTGTCGCCAAACCTGACCGGAGACAGCTACATCGACCTTTGTCGTGTGGTCAAGGAGGCAGCGCCCGACATTCACATCCACGCGTTCTCACCCGAGGAAGTGAAGTTCGGAGCATCGCTCAAGAGGGTTTCTTTCAAGGACTATCTCGTTCTTCTGATGAACGCCGGTTTGGGCTCGCTGCCGGGCACCTCTGCCGAGATTCTCAACGACCAGTTGAGAAAGATCATCGCGCCTACCCGGATCAGCACCGCCGAGTGGGTCGACGTCATCACCTCCGCGCACGAGCTCGGCATTCCGACGACCTCGACGATGATGTTCGGCCACGTCGAATCCGTCGAAGACCGGATGGGCCACATGGACCTTCTTCGGAGGATTCAGCGCGGGACAGGTGGGTTTACCGAATTCGTTCCGCTCTCTTTCGTGCACGAAGAAGCGCCGTTGTTCGTGAAGGGCAAGGTGTCAGGCGTCCGTCCAGGCCCCACTGGGGACGACGTGTTGCGTCTTTACGCGATTGCGAGACTGATGCTTGGACACGACATTCCAAACCTCCAAGCGTCTTGGGTCAAGGAAGGTCTCCGGACTTCGCAGCTCCTTTTGAGTTCGGGCGTCAACGACCTCGGCGGGACACTGATGAACGAAAGCATCTCGACTGCCGCCGGCGCGCGACACGGTCAACTCATGACACCCGCGACTTTGCGTCGGGTGATCCGTGATGCTGGCCGAAATCCCGTCGAGCGTAACACCTGCTATCGAATCGTCCGCGAGTTCGGCCCTACAGCCGATCGAGACCCGATCGAGCCACTCGATGCAGTGCAAGATTCGGATGCGGTTTTTGGGTCTTACGAGGCGCTGACTCTTGATGCCCGGTTTCACTACGAGCCCCGGGGGCTTCGCGTCGTCGGCTGACCCTGTGCTATCCGTGACCTCGTGGTACGCTAGCGGGCGATGAGTAAATTTGCGGAGCGCTACGGGCCCTGGGCTGTGATCACGGGCGCCTCTTCCGGGATCGGCGCCGAGTTCGCGCGCCAGTTAGCGGGGTATGGGCTGAACGTTGTTCTGGTCGCCCGCCGCCGCGACCGTTTGGAGGAGCTCGCCTCCGGGATCGAAGACATGTACCGCGTCGAAGCACGTGTCGCGCCTGCGGATCTCACCGCCCGCAACATCGTCCAAGTGCTGCAACCCGCGCTCGCCGATATCGAGATCGGGCTGTTGGTCAACTGCGCAGGCTTCGGGACGACCGGTCCCTTCTTGGACATGGACCCGAGCGTGCAGGAGTCGATGATTAACTTGAATTGCCATGCCCCCATCGTGCTCACCCACGAAGTCGCGCAGAGTATGCGTGAGCGTGGGCGCGGTGGCGTGATCTTCGTCTCTTCGGTGAACGGTTTTTGCGCGGCGCCCGGGATGGCCAACTACAACGCCACCAAAGGCTACGATCTCCTATTTGCCGAAGGCCTTGCCGCCGAACTCGCCCCCTACGGCGTCGATGTGCAAGCCCTCTGTCCCGGAGGCACTTACACCGAGTTTCAGCATGTTGCGGGTCTCGACTCCCGCGCCCTCGGTCCGCTGAGCGGCCTGGTGTTCGCCAACGCCTCGACCGTAGTCACCACCAGCCTCCGAAAGCTAGGCAAACGCGTAACCGTCATCCACGGCTTCATCAACAAGCTCAACGTCTTCATGATGCGCTTCATGCCACGCTGGCTGTCGACCCGTCTTCTAGGAACTGCCCTGCGGCGCCTGGCGGCGCACCACTGAGTCGCTCACCGCTCGCGCAGGCGGGCCAGATCACCGGGATCGTCTATGTCGAAGGCAATGCCGCTGCTCAGTTGTACGCTGACCGTTAGCCCTAGTTCTTCCGCGCGGAGGAGGTGACGGCGCAGGCTGTCTTCGTGCCCGAGGCAGCTTGGGAGCACGGTGGGTGGAGCTAGCGCGATCACATTCGTGCCTTCGCCGAGGCGGTCGGGGACGAGCACGACGTCGGTCTCCTTAAGTGCACGCATCACGTCGGCGATGTCCTCGCAGGTGAGCTCGGGAAGGTCGCTCATGCAGACCACTGCTTTTTCAGCTCCACGGTTCGCCAAGTCGCCAAGCGCGTCATCGACCACGCTGGCAAGGCCCGGAGCACCTGGTGGATCGGTGAGCGGCAGCAGGCCCAAGCGTTCGGCGTGCTCGCGCGTTTCGTCCGAATCACTGATGACGGCGATCTCGTCGACCTCGGGGGCCTGTCGAAGGATGCTGACCACGTGCTCGAAGAGCTCCCGGGCCAAGCGCGCTCGCTCCTCAGGCCCCAGCACTTCAGATAACCGGGACTTCGCGTGGTCGAATCCTTTGATCGGAATCAATGCCCAAGTGCTCATCGGAGGCTCCGTGCGAAATCGAGCAGCGCCCGAGCCAAGCCTACTCGATCTTCGCGGGTCTGGATCAGGATGTTGGTGTCGAGCACGGGGAAGGCCGCGGAAAACGCATCGCCCGGATGAACGACGAACCCGTCAAGAAATGCCTCGTAGTGTGTTGCAACTTGCTGAGCGGAAGCGGGCTTGCCCTCGAGTTGCGCTATCATCGAAGAGAGCGGCCCTTTGACCGCTCGGCCACCGAGGATCGGGCTAACCCCTACCGTGGTCTTTTCGCGCAAGATCCCGCGGACGCCTTCGACCGAGAGGATCGGACCGATCGATACGTACGGGTTCGATGGGCAAATCACGACCAGGTCTGCCAAGCGTAGCGCCTCGATAACCTGGCCTGTGGGTTGGGCAGCTTTGCCAAGCTCAACCCGTTGCACTTCGGGGCCTGCCCGTGCGCGCACCAGCCAATCTTGAAACGCCATCTCGTCGCCGCCGCGCGTCACGATCGTCGTCGGGCTCGAAGCATCGGTCATGGGCAAGATCGGTCGTGTCACCTCGAGCCTGCTACAGAGCTTCGCGGTTGCCTCTGTCAGCGAGTCGCCAGCGGCAAGGGCGCGTGACCGCAATAGGTGCGTCATCAAGTCGCGGTCGCCCAATCGAAACCATGCATCGGCCCCGCGCCGCTCCGCCTCCTCGAGCACGTGAAACGTGTCGCCCTCGATGCCCCAGCCCCGCTCCTCGGGAGCCAGTCCTGCAAGGGTGTACATCACCGTGTCGAGGTCCGGGCTGATGTGAAGACCCCAGTGCGAAAAATCATCCCCGGTGTTGACGACGATCGTGAGTGCACCGGCAGGAAGCACGCGATCGAGCCCATCGACGAGACGCGCGCCCCCGACTCCGCCCGCGAGAGCTACGACCCGGGGCACCTCTGGACGATCGGCATTCATGCGTAGAGATCGTTTTCCTGGTCACGCAGGAGGGCGTGACTCGATTCAGCGCTCGATTTGAAGCGAAGGCCCCGCACCAGGATCACCGGGCGGCCCTCATCGGCCTGACCGGCCACCAGATCCGCTGCCGCGGCCACCGCATCGGCAACAGCAGTCGCTGTCGCTTCGAGCTTTCGTCCATGGCGGTCGGTTGCGCCGCGGCGGTCCCAGATCGGCGGAATGCCACTCGACCCGATGGCGAATCCGACCGTTCCTGCGCGAAAGGGTCTGCCCCAAGAATCGGTCACGATGACGCCGACGTCGGCGGAGTAGCGTGCCGCAAGATCGGCATGCAGCTTCCGGGCGGTGGCATCCGGATTGCGGGGGAGGGTGAGCACCCACGGGCCGCTGTGGGCAGGTGCATCGGCTGGTGCGGCGTTGCTCGCGTCGATCCCAGCGTTCGCGGACACGAATCCGAGACGATGTCGAACGATCAGCGCTCCTTTTCTTTTCCGGGAGATCGACTCGCTTTCTCTGAGAATGAGCTCCACCAGGTGTGGATCCTTGTCGACCTCAGCGCCGAGGGCCTTTGCGTCCTTGCTTGGCTCGATCGTCGACAAGTCCACGAAGCAGTCCTCGGCACGGGAGATGATCTTGCTTGCGATGACCAGCACGTCGCCATCGCGAAGCCCGACGTTTGCGCGCTCGAGGCTCGCGATGATCAACGTCACGAGATCGTCGCCACGGTCGACGGTCGGTACGCCGGGGATGGCACGAACCAGGATTTCGGCGCCTACGCTGACCTCGCTTACACCCGGCTCAGCGGGGCTCATTCGGTCTCCGGGATGCCCGTGACGCGAATGCCGGAGCCAACGCTGTTGTAGCGGCGATTGATGTGGAGCAAGACCGGCGTGAGCGATTCGAGGGCAATGGAGTTCCGAAGCACACCGGCATCCACGCCCCGAAGCCCGAGGTCGGCGATGATGCCGATGACCTCTGCACGCGCATCTTTGTCATCTCCACACACGAGCACATCGCAATCGAACACGTAGCTCGGGTCGCTGAGATGTTCGGAGCTGATGTGATGCAGCGCCGCGACGAGGCGCGCGTCATCGCCAAGCAAGGCGCGTGCCTCGAGAGCTGCCGACTGGCCGTCGGGGAGATTGACCGACCGCACCTTGGGCGGTTGAAGCGGAACGGTGATGTCAACGACGACCTTGTTGCCGACGTGGGCCCTGATCGATTTGAACGTTGGACGGTGCGCGCTGTAGGGAACCGTCACGATGATGAGATCGCCGTGTTTGCAGGCGCTCACATTGTCGGCGCCCTGCAACGTGATGCCGAACTCCTCAGAGAATTCCGCAGCTTTGTCCCGACCCCGCTGTGCATCTCGAGATCCAATGAACACGTCGTGGCCCGCCTTGCCCCAACGCACGCCCAAACCGCGACCCTCGCGGCCCGTGCCGCCCACAATTCCGATCTTCATATGCTCCTCACGAGTTGAGCTCGGCCACGAACCTGAGCGTATCCATGTCCTGCGAGCCCACCATCATGGTCCCAACTGGAGATTCTTTCCAGCGCTGAAAACGTTCACGAATTCGGTCCTTCGAGCCGACGAGGTAGAGCTCGTCGACCAGGTCGTCGGGCACGGCGGCGATCGCTTCGTTGCGCTTTCCGGCTAGGAAAAGGTCCTGAATCTTCACGCAGGCCTCCTCGAAGCCAACCCGGCTCAGGTAGTCTTTGTAGAAGTTTTTCTTCTTGGAGCCCATCCCACCGATGTAGAGCGCTAGCTGCATCTTGCAGGGAATCATCACGTGCTGCGGGTCGCCGATGATGACGACCACCGTCGGGGCGATGTCGAAGTTGTGAAGGCCCTTGCCGTTTCCTGCCTTTTCGAAGCCCCGGTTGAAGTTCTCCATCAACACGTCGGCGCGAGTGGGGTGCATGCAAGTCAGCAAGCAGCCGTCGGCGATCTCGGCAGACATCTCCTGAGACTTGGGGGCCATCGACCCGGTGTAGACTGGAATGTCGGGGCGGCCATGCACCATGCTCTTAAGTGGCTTGCCCTGTCCGGTGGAGCCCTCACCACGATACGGGATCTGATACCGCACGCCGTCGAACTCGAGCGGTGCTTTGCGCGCGAAGATCTGCTTCACTATGGTGACATATTCACGGAGCCAGGTGAGGGTCTTGTTGAAAGGAACGCCGTGCCAACCCTCGACGACTTGAGGTCCTGAGGTCCCGAGCCCCATGATGAAGCGCCCCTTCGAGAGGGTGTCCATCGTGATCGCCGTCATCGCCGCGTTGGCCGGCGAGCGCCCAGGGAGCTGCATGATCGCGGTGCCGAGCTTGATCGTCGAAGTTTGCGAGCCGACCCAGGCGAGCGGCGTCACCGCATCGTTGCCCCAAGACTCGGCCGTCCAAATCGAATCGTAGCCGAGGCGCTCGACCTCCCCGATCTTGTCCATGTTTACGAGGCCCTCGACCGTCGTGTTCAATTGCGGACCTGCATACCCAAGACTGAGCCCGAGTTTCATCGTTGTTTCTCCTAAAAGGGTACAGTCCCCGTTTGTAACAGGAAGTAGAACGTGTTTCAATTTGAGATGGATGCGGGGACGGGTCAGCCTGCCGCCATGCAGGTTCTGGTCACCGGTGCGTTTGGGCGACTCGGACAGGAGGTGCTGAGAAGGCTGGTCCACGAAGGGCACACCGCCGTTGCTTTCGACCTGCCTTCGAAACCGAATCGACGCCTTGCGAAGCGTTTCGAAGACGATGTTCGGATTGTGTGGGGAGACATCCGGTCGCGGGAAGAAGTCGATGCCACGGTCAAGGGTTGTGACGCGATCATCCACAACGCGGGCATCCTTTCGCCGATGACCGAGCGGCAGCCCGAGCTCGCTCATGCCGTGAACGTCGTTGGCACCCAGAACATCATCGAGGCAATGGCCGCGCAGTGTCAGACCCCACGGCTAGTTTATGCGTCGACGTTTTCGGTATGTGGCCCCCGTGTGCCTGGCGGACCGCCGCTCGCAGCCAATGATCCGGCGATCGGCACCGACCACTACACCTCGCACAAAACCGAGTGTGAGCGAATCATCCGAGAATCGAGTCTACCCTGGGTGATCTTTCGGATCGGAGTTTCAGTCTCGGCCCAGGCGAAAGACTTCTCGCCAGACATTTTTCGACTGCTCTTCGAGATCGATCCCAGGACTCGCCTCGAATACGTACACCCTCGCGACGTAGCGCTCGCGCAGGTGCGCGCAACCTCAGCACCCGATGCGCTCGGAAAAATTTTGATGATCGGTGGTGGCGAGTCCTGCCGGATGAGCTTCAAGGATTTCTATGGGGCCATTTTCGGGGCTTCAGGGGTCGGAGAGCTGCCGGCCGAGGCCTACGGAAAGCGGCCCTATTACTGCGATTGGATCGATACCACCGAGAGCCAAGCGATTCTCCACTATCAGGAGCACACCTTCGACGATTTCATCCGCGAGTTCCGACACGAGTCGCGCTGGACGCGACCGGTCGTTCGCCTGTTCTCCCCGCTGATCCGCCGCTACCTCCTCCAATACTCCGACGCCTGGCAGACTCACAAGCGTTAGTGCTCAAGCGCGCTGGCTCGAAACGGATATAACTTCGCCGGTCATGTAGGAGCTGTAATCGCTTGCCAGGAAGACCATCACGTTCGAGATTTCCCATGGCTCAGCGCCTCGCCCAAAGGCCTCGCGCTTTTCGAGCTCCTCGAGCAGCCCAGGCGGAGTCACTTTCTCCAAGAACGCATGCATGGCGAGTGAGGGAGCGACGCAGTTCACCCGGACAGCACGCTCAGCCGCTTCAATCGCAGCGCACCGCGTGAGTGCCATGACCCCCGCTTTGGCCGCCGCGTAGTGTGACTGACCTTCCTGTGCTCTCCATCCGAGAACCGATGCGTTGTTCACGATCGCTCCCTGGCCTCGCGGCATCATGTGCTTGAGCGCTGCTCGCGTGCATCGGAAGCACCCATTGAGGGTCACGTCGAGCACGGCGCTCCACTGGTCGTCCGTCATGTCGACGATCTTCGCGTACCCGCCAAGCCCTGCGTTGTTCATCAGGACGTCGATGTGGCCCATCTTCTTCAACGCAAACGCAAACATGGCCTGCACTTCGTCTTCCTTGGTGACGTTGCACATCACGGTGGTCGGACGAAGCCCTGCCTCGGCTTCGATCTCGTCGGCGGCTTCTTGAAGCCGACGTTCGTGGATGTCGCTGATTACGAGAGCGGCGCACCCCTCTTCTGCGCAACGCATTGCGGTGGCGAACCCGATGCCGGTCCCCGCGGCAGCGGTCACGAGAACGGTCTTCCCTTCGAGCAGCTTGTGCCCCCCAACGTACATCGGTTTGTTGGTCATCGTGGCTCCTTCGGTAGGCCGAGTCCTCGTTCGCCGATGATGTTGCGTTGAATTTGGTTGGACCCGGCGTAGATCGTGTCGGCTCGCGAAAAGAGATACCATTTTTGCATTCCCGTCAGCTCGTAGGGGCCTGCTTCCAGCATTTCGCCTTCGGCGCCGAGTAAATCCATCGCGAGCTTTCCGAGGTCACGGTGCCAGTTGGACCAGTAGAGCTTGCTGATGAGGGCTTCGCGGTTGAGGTCTGTACCCTCGTGTTCCAGCATGCGGAGCGCATTGACCCGCATGATCTTGAGCCCGATCCATGCGTCGGCTAGCCGTTGTCGGAATACCGGATCCTTCGCTGCACCGGTGTGTTTCGCCGTCGCGATCACCTGCTCGAATTCCTTCTGGAAAAGATACTGCTGGCTGAGGGTCGATGCTCCACGCTCGAAGGCGAGCGTGCCCATTGCAACCTTCCAACCGTTATTCACACCGCCTACCACATTGCCCTCACTCGTCCGCGCCCCATCGAAGAACACTTCCGCGAACTCTGCGCCTCCGCCCATCTGCTTGATCGGGCGCACCTCGATCCCCGCCTGCTTCATAGGGACGAGGATACAGCTGATGCCCCGGTGTTTTGGCGCTTCAGGGTCGGTTCGGCAAAGCACGAAGCACCAGTCGGAGTATTGCGCGCCAGAGGTCCAGATCTTCTGCCCTTCGATGACCCACTCCTTCCCCTCGAGGGTTGCCTTCGTTTGAACTGAGGCGAGATCGGAGCCTGCCCCGGGCTCCGAGTATCCCTGACACCAGATCTCCTCGCCCGAAATGATCGGTGGCAAAAACCGCTTTTGCAGCTCGGGAGTGCCGAAATGGATCAGCGTCGGCCCGAGTAGGGTTTCACCGATGTGCCCGACGTTCCCTGGACCGTTGGCTCGAACGTACTCCTCGTTGAAGACGGCCTCTTCCTTGATCGTGCATCCTCGCCCTCCGAACTCTTTGGGCCAACCGATGCAGTTCCATCCGGCGGCGCCCATCACCTTGCCCCATGCGATGCGTTCCTCGACGAACGAGTCCTGGTCGCCCGATGCGCCGCGGCCTTGCAGATGCTTGAAAGGGCCGTTGAGCTGCTGTTCTAGCCAGGCGCGGGCTTCGTCCCGGAATACTTTCTCTTTCTCAGATAGCTGGAGCTCCATTACAAACCCATCCGTTGCGCGACTCGCTCGCGGTGAAGCGCGGGAGCGCCGAAGAGCATCTCCGAGGATTTCGCGCGCTTGAAGTAAAGGTGCGCCGGGTGCTCCCACGTGAAGCCGATGCCTCCGTGGATCTGGATGGTCTCCGCGGCGCAGTGAAAAACCGCGTCCGAACAATAGGCCTTGGCCGACGATGCACTCTCGGCGAGCTCGGTTGCGCCTTGCGCGGCCAGGGCGCTTGCATAGAAAGCGGACGACCGGGCTGCCTCGACGATCATCAGCATGTCGGCGCACTTGTGCTTGATCGCTTGGAAGGAGCCGATCGGGCGACCGAACTGTTCTCGTACTTTCGCGTGCTCGACTGACATATCGAGGCACGCCTCCGCCGCACCGACCTGCTCGGCGGCAAGCGCGATCATTGCCAGGTCGATCGTTCGTTCACATAGGGGCCAACCTCTGCCTTCCTCTCCAAGTAGGCAGTCCGCGGGTACGATCACGTCGTCGAGCTCGATGGCCGCCTGCCGGCGGGTTTGGTCGAGCGTTGGAAGCCATGAACGCATCATGCCCTTCGTATCGGCGGGAAGCGCGAAGAGACTGACTCCTTGGTTGCCCTGGCTTCCTTCGGAACGTGCCGCGACGATGACGAGATCCGCGGTGTGCCCATCCAGTACGTAATGCTTGTGGCCGCGAAGCACGTACCCCGCACCACTCCGCGCGTATGTCGCTTCGATGCCACTGCTGTCCCATCGACCGTTCTTCTCAGTGTAGGCCAACGTGGCTGTCATCTCGCCCGCCGCGATCGATGGCAACCAACGCCTTCTCTGTTCAGGATCGCCGCCGAGCAACAACGCGTTTGCGCCTAGGCAGATCGTCGAAAAGAAGGGCGCGCAGAGCAGCGCCCGACCCATCTCTTCCATCAGTGGATGCAGGTCTAAATAACTCATTCCAAGCCCGCCGTACTCCTCCGGAATGGTGAGCGCGGTCCAAGCGAGGTCTTCGGCGAGCCGCTCCCAGACCGAGTCGTCGTAGCCTTGCTCGGTCTCCATCGCAGCGCGAACGTGCCTTTCCGACGAAGCAGCCTCGAGGAATCGTCGCGCTGCTCTTCTGAGCTCGTCCTGGTCTTCCGAGAAAGAAAACTCCATGCGCCTACTCGCCCCGGTGAATGTTAGCGGCCGTCAGGAATGCGGGCGTCTCTCCGCCGCCGTGAAGGACTAGGTTGGCGCCGCTCACATACGACGCGAGCGGCGACGCGAGGTACAGGCACGCGCCTGCCACGTCTTCGGGCGTTCCGAGGCGCTTGAGAGGGACGGTATCGGCAACCCGAGCGATTCCGGCCGCATCGCCGTAGTGCAAGTGCGCCTGCTCGGTTTTAATCATGCCCGGAGAAACCGCGTTGACGCGCACCTTCGGGCCCCACTCGATCGCCAGGCTTCCCGTCAAGTTGATCAGCCCGGCCTTCGCTGCGCCATACGCTGCAGTGCCCGGCGACGGTCGTACCCCAGAAACGCTGGCGACGTTGATGATGACGCCGCCGGTGTCCTGACCCTGCATCACCCGGTTGGCCTGTTGCGCGCCGTGAAGCGCAGCGATCAGATTGAGCTGGATCACCTTCTCCGAGAATCGCGGCGACGCGGTGGCTGCCTCGGTGAAGGGAGCGCCCCCGGCATTGTTCACCAGAACGTCCAGTCGGCCCCAGCGCTGGACGACTTTGTCGATCATCGCCTCGACCTGCTTGGGATCTCTCACGTCGGCACCGATGAAAAGGGCGCGCTTCCCGCCTCCGCTTGGGAGCTCGTCGGGCTCTTTCCGGCCAGACACCGCCACGTCAGCGCCAGCGTCGAGAAACGCCTCGGCGATCCCGCGGCCGATCCCACGGCTGCCACCCGTGATCAGAACCGCCTTCGCGCTGAAGTCGAAGGGACCGCTCATGTGCCGTAGACCTTGACGAGGGGCTGGGCCTTCGAAAGCAACGACCGAACCGCCTGTCCGACTTCGGCCGCGTCCCAACGCTTGCCAATGTCGACGCTCTGCTCTCGACGATACCCATCGAACACCGTGATCGTTCCGCCAAAGACCTCCCAGACGCGGCCGGTGACGTCCTTGGCCTCCTTGCTGGCGAGCCAGGCCACGAAAGGCGCAACGTTGCCCGGATCATTCACATCGAAGCCTTCGTCGGGCTTCTTCATCGCGTCTCCGAATGCACTCTCGGTCATCCGCGTTCGCGCGATGGGGCAGATCGCGTTGGCGGTGATCCCGTAACGCTCGAGCTCTGCCGCTTGAACCAGCGTCAACGTTGCGATGCCGGCCTTGGCAGCCGAGTAGCTCGACTGGCCGACGCTTCCCAACACGCCTGCGCCCGAGCTCGTATTGATGATCCGTGCATCGACCGGCTCGCCTGCTTTGACCTGCTCGCGCCAATGCGCCGCCGCGTGGCGCGACACACAGAAGTGCCCCTTCAGGTGAACCCGAATGACCGCATCCCACTCGTCTTCACTGCAACTGACAAACATCCGATCGCGAACGAAGCCCGCGTTGTTGACGACGACATCGAGGCGACCAAACGTGTCGATCGCTTGGAGTACGAGGGCTTCGGATTGCCGCCAATCGGCTACGTCGGCGCCGTTGGCGACGGCTTCGCCCCCCATGTCGCGGATCGCCTCGACGACCTCGTCGGCGGGTCCCTGGCCGCTCACCTCTCCGCGGTTGGTGACGCCCAGGTCGTTCACTACGACTTTCGCCCCTTGTCGTGCGAGCTCGAGCGCATGCTCGCGGCCGATTCCGCGCCCTGCGCCCGTTACGATCACCACACGTCCTTCACAAATTTGAGCCATGACTAGACCTCTGGGTCGGCCAATTTGACCATGAGTTTTCCCCGGTGCTCACCAGTGAACAACCGAAGCAGGTGCGACGGAGCGTTTTCCAATCCATCGACGATGTCGTCGCGGTACTTCAGTCGCCCTTCGCGGATCCAGCGCGCAAGGACAGCGCGCGCCTCGTCGTAGCGGCCCGCGAAATCTAAGGTCGTGAAGCCTTCCATTCGGGCGCTCTTCACGAGGAGTTGGAGATAGTTGTCCGGCCCGGGCGGTCGCTCGTCCGCGTTGATTTGAGACATCGCCCCGCAGAGGGCGACGCGGCCGCGGCGATTGAGCCGGGTGAGGGCAGTGTTCAGGATCTCGCCGCCCACGCTATCGAAGAAGACGTCGATCCCCTGGGGACAGGCCTCTTTGAGAGCGATTCGCAGGTCGGCGGTTTTGTAATTGATCGCTGCGTCGTACCCGAGCGCATCGGTCAGCCATGAACACTTGTCGTCACTACCGGTCAGTCCGACAGCACGACAGCCCTTGATCCGCGCGATCTGCCCGACGATCGATCCCACGCCGCCGGCGGCGGCAGAGACCAGTACCGTTTCGCCGTCCCTGGGCCGCCCGACCTCCAAAAGACCAAAGTACGCGGTCAGCCCAGTGCCACCGAGCACGCTGAGCATGGCGTGCAGGGGGATCCCCTCGATCATGTTAACTTTCCCATGCAGATTCGAAACCGGCACCGTGCTGAACGATTCCCAGGCCGCCAGCCCTTGGACGATCTGTCCCGTGAACCATCCCTCCGCGTTCGACTCGACGATTTGGGATAGTGTCCCGCTTCGGATGGGCTCGCCGATCGCGATCGGCGGCAGGTATGACTTCGCGTCGCTCATCCAACCGCGGATCGCAGGGTCGATCGACAGATAGAGATTCTTGAGCAGTACCTCTCCACGGCTGGGGCTCCGAAGGCGCCCCTCGCCACTTTCGAAGTCGTCGTCGGCGGGCGCTCCCACGGGTCGCTTCTTCAATAGAATCTGGCGGTTGGCATCGGTCACGAACGGCTCACTCGTCCCGGGCTTCTAGAGTGAAACATGTTTCATTTTTTGCAACCAGAGCCATACCGGCGCCGGCGCCGCTGACACAGGCCCCGGCACTGACGCTGGCACCGTCCCTGCCACTGTCATAGTCTGCTCGTGCAAACTCGGAGGTGATGCATGCGGTGGGTATTCTTCCTTCTGTTGCTGGTTGGCGCGCTCGCGCTCGTGGGCAGCGACTGCGACCAGGCGCTCTTCGCGCCGATCAGCTGTGAGGACCAGGCCGATTGTGAGATCGCATGCGAGGAGCTTTGCGCCTTGGGAGGTGAAGAGGTCATGTCTGCAGAGTGCGATGCGAACGGCTTTTGTGATTGCCTGTGCATGCCTGCGCAGTGAGATGACCGGCGCGGGTCAGGCCAGCCGTTCGATCACCGCGGCCATGCCTTGGCCGCCGCCCACGCACATCGTCTCGAGGCCGTAACGGCCGCCGCGTGATTGAAGATTATGGATGAGCGTGGTCATGATGCGGGCGCCGGTCTGTCCAAAAGGGTGGCCGAGGGCGATCGCGCCGCCGTTGACGTTGAGCTTGTCGATCGGGATCTCGAGCTCGCGGGCGGATGGCACTACCTGAGCGGCAAAGGCTTCGTTGATCTCGACGAGGTCGATGTCGTTGATCGTCAGCCCCGCGCGAGCGAGTGCTGTGCGGCTCGCCTCGATCGGGCCAAGCCCCATGATCTCTGGGTTGAGCGCGGTGACTGCAGTGGAGACGATGCGGGCGAGCGGGGTCACACCTAGCTCTTGGGCTTTTTTATCGCTCATGACGATCACCGCTGCGGCCCCATCATTCAGCGGACAAGCGTTGCCGGCGGTCACGGTCGCCTTATCGCCCATCTGTTCGAGCAAAACCGGTTTCAACCCTGCGAGCTTCTCCACCGTCGTCCCGTGTCGCGGGCAGTCGTCGGTGTCGACGACCTTGCCAGTCGGAGTCGTCACCGGAGTGATCTCCTCCGCGAAATAGCCACTCTTCTGTGCAGCCTCTGCGCGTTGTTGCGAGAGCGCCGCAAACTCATCCTGTTCTCGTCGAGAGACGGACTTGTACTGCGCGACGTTCTCCGCGGTTTGAAGCATGGTGATGTAGACATCCGCCAAACCGCCCGCGGGCTCCCAATCCCCGCCTTCGCCGGCCATGTACCTCGCCATCCGTGCTTCGGCCTCGGCAAACTTAGGATTCTTGGTGTTCTTCATGCCGTCGGCCGTGCCGAGGCCAAATCGGCTGACGCACTCGATGCCCGCTGCGACGAAGCAATCACCTTCGCCAGCTTTGATCGCATGGGCTGCCATTCGAATCGTCTGAAGCGACGAAGAGCAGTATCGATTGACGGTCGTTCCGGGAACGTGCGGCAGCCCGCTCAGCAGGCTGACCACGCGCCCGACGTTGTAGCCCTGCTCTCCCGCAGGTTGTGCGCAACCGAGGATCAGATCTTCGACGAGAGCCGGATCGAGGTTCGGTACTTTTGCGAGGGCGGCCTGGACGATGATCGCTGCCAGGTCATCGGGCCGCATCTCGATCAATGAGCCCTTAAGAGCGCGTCCAATGGGGGTGCGTGCGGTGGACACGATCACGGCTTCAGGCATATTTACTCCTCGATAAAGGTCGAATCTCGCGCATCGCGCAGTGGTTGCTTTAGCACTTTTCCGGTGGCATTGCGCGGCAAGGGCTCTTTTCGAACCTCCCACTGGCTTGGCACCTTGTAATAGGCGAGAGCCTTGGCCACCCAATCCCGAAGCTCCTCGGTCGCGACTTCGCGGCCTTCGCGGAAGACGACGACCGCCTTTACCTCTTCACCCAGATCGGGGTGTTGCACCCCGAGCACGGCTGCTTCGGCCACCGCGGGGTGCGCCTGCAAGCGCTGCTCGATCTCGAAGGGGTATACATTCTCGCCGCCACGCAAGATCAAGTCGCGCTTGCGCGACGCGATGTAAAGCCGTCCGTTTTCGAATCGACCCACATCGCCGGTCTTGAGCCACCGGCCAGGCTTGATCGCTTTGGCCGTCGCCTCGGGATCCTCCCAGTACTCGAGCATGACGAGGGGGCCGCGTAGGTGAATTTCACCTTCTTCACCGTCGGGCAACGGATTGCCGTCCTCGTCGCGAATCTCGACATCCACGATGGGCACGGGTCGGCCGACCGAAGACGGATCCTTCGTCAGCTCCTCGCCAGCATTCAAGGTTGCAAACGCCGTCCCCTCGGTCAGGCCGTAACCGACCCCCATCGTGTGGCTGCACTGAGGCCAGCGCTCCTGCGCCTTTTCGAGAAGACTTGATGGGATCGGTGATCCTCCGCCGCCCACCGATCGAAGCGAGCTCAAGTCATAGTTGCCTGCGTCGGGGTGGCTCAAGAGCCGGTTCAACACCGTGGCCGTGTAGCCCCAGCCCGTCACTTTCTCCCGTTCGATCATTCCGAGAACCGCCTTGGGATCGAACCGACCCATCGGCCACACGGTCTTGGCGCCGCCGGCAAGTCCGGTCATGGCTGCACAGTGGAGCCCAGAGACGTGAAAGAGGGGACTCGTCACGAGCACGGTGTTTGGAAGTTGCGGAAGCTCGGCTTGCTTGGGGTTGGCCATCATCAAGCGGGCGCCGTGAAAGAACGCCACCATCAGCATGTTGGTCATGTTGCCATGGGTGTGCACCACGCCCTTGGAGCGCCCAGTGGTTCCGCTGGTGTATAAGATGACCGCTGGATCGCTCTCGTCGATCGGTTGCGTAGGCATCGCACCACTGACGTAGTCGGCAAGCAATCCGTCGAAGTCATCTTCGACGATGACCATCGGTATCCCGAGTGCGCCAGTGATTCTCTCGGCTCGCTTGCGATCCGCGATCAGAAGCTTGGGCTTGCTGTGGCCAATCGCGTAGCGGATTTCATCCTCGGTCCACCAGCCGTTGAGGCCTACGCAGATCGCTCCAAGGCTCACCGTCGCCCAAAAGGAGATCACCCACTCCGGACAATTTGCGGCCAGGATGGCTACCCGGTCGCCCGGACTCACACCAAACCGTTGCGAGAACGCGGCTGCCGCGCTTGCGACGAGCCGCTCGTGGTCAGCAAACGTATAGCGCCGTTCAGTATCAACGTCGCGAAACACCATGTACTCGGCGTCCCCAAACTCTCGGGCGCGGAGAAGAATGTCGCGAAGGGACCGGGGCCGGTTGACGAAAACCCGGACACGCTCTCCGAGCACTTCTTCCTCGCCAATTTCGAAGGGTGCTCCAGGAGCAAGGAGCTCTTGCTCGATCGCCACCATTCGGCTCGAGCTCGAGACACCTGCGGCTCTCATCGTGCTCATGACGCCGCTCTCTCCTCGAGCCGACCCCTCAGCCAAGTCTCCGCGGTGGGCACGTCTCGACACACCTTTACCGGAATCGGAATCGGCGTGACCCACACGATTGCCGTCCACAACCCCTGCTGAATCGGGCTCGTGAAAATCAATGCACCACCCGCACAGTTGGTCTTCAAGTGTTGTCGGTCTCGGTTGATCCAATCGACGATGCCCTTTCGTTGCACCGCCGATACCCGGCCGACCCGTTGAGCATCGATCACGACGGCGTACGGGTCTCCGCGACGCGCCCACTCGGACATCTGGTCGATGTGGGCCTGCCACTCGGCATCGTCGCACACCCCCTCATACGTCATCCGGTAGAGCGGGCGATTGGTTTCATCGAAAATGACTCGACCCATGATCTTCGCCCACGAGTCTATCCCACGCCGCGTGGCTTACAACGTGTATCCTCCATCGACGAACAGGGTCTGGCCAGTGATGTACCCGGCTCGCGAGGAAGCCAAGAACACGGCCGCGTCGGCGACTTCTTGCGGAGTGCCGAAGCGCCGAAGCGGCGTGCTCTTCGTCGCCGCGTCGATCCACTCTTGGCTCAGCTTGCCGCTTTGCACCAGCTTTGGAAACATCCCCGCGTCAACCACGCCCACCGCCACGTTATTCGCGCGAACTCCGTACCGGCCTTCTTCGCGCGCGATCGCATGCACTAAAGCCTCGTTCGCTCCTTTTGGCGCAATCGACAACACATCGCCCGGAGGAAAGCGCTTGAGCCCCGCCGAGCTGATGAACACGATCGACCCCTTAGACTTTCGCAGGTGCGGGAGCGCTGCGTGCACGATGTGGAAGAAGCCGTTTACATCCCAGTCGATTATGTTGCGCCATTGTTCCGGGGTCACTTGGCTGACGTAGGGCTGGTCGATGTAAGTGCCGGCGGCGTGGACGATCGTATGGATCGACCCGTGCTCCTCGACGAGCGAGTCGAGGCATCGTGTTACCGATTCGAGGTCTTCGAGCGAAATCTCGTGTACGGAGCAAGTGACCCCCGTACCGCGAATCTCCTTGGCCACGTTTTCGGCTGCCGCTTCATTCTTGCGATAAGTGATCGCAATAGCGACTCCCCGTCCGGCAAGGGCACGCGCGACTGCGCTTCCGATGCCCCCGCTGCCCCCCACGACCAGGGCCACGCCCTTCGGAAACTCATCCATGCGCACGCTCCCTCAGCTCGAATTTCACCACCTTGCCGGTCGCGTTGCGGGGTAGGGCATCGAGCACTTCGACTTTACGAGGCACCTTGAAGTTCGCCATGTTGTCGCGGCTCCAAGCGATCACTTGCTCGGGCGTGATCGATTTGCCCGGCGCGGGCACGACGAAGGCCATCCCCACCTCGCCGAGGCGTTCATCGGGCACTCCGATGACCGCGACCTCCCCGATCCCAGGCATGGCGAGAAGCGTGTTTTCGATCTCGGCTGGATAGGCGTTGAACCCTCCCACGATGAACATGTCCTTCAGTCGGTCCGTGATCTTGATGTATCCGCGCTCGTCCAAGGTACCGATGTCGCCGGTATGGAGCCACCCATCGGCATCGATCGCCTTTCTGGTCTCTTCTTCCGCATCGAAGTAGCCCTTCATCACGTTGTAGCCTCGCACGACGATTTCTCCCGGCTCGTTGGGTGGCATCGGATTGCCATCGCGATCCACGATCCTCACCTCGACGCCGGGGATTGCCCGGCCGCTCGTCGTGGCGATCGTTTCCGGGTCGTCGTCCAATCGACACATCGTCACGACGCCGCAGCTCTCAGTGAGCCCGTACGCCGTGATAACCGTCTCGAAGCAAAGCTCGTCCTTCATGCGGTAAATCAGCTCCACCGGAATGGACGCCGCGCCGGTCACCGCCAGGCGAAGGCTCGAGATATCGAAGCTGGCTCGGTCAGGATGGAGCAGCAGCGATTGATAGAGCGCAGGGGGGCCAGGTAGCATCGTGATGCGGTCTTGCTGCACGCGCTTCAGCACGACATTCACGTCGAAGATCGGTTCTGGGAAGCTCGTGGCACCCCTCATGAGTGCGGAAAACCAACCCGCCTTGTAGCCAAAGCTGTGAAAGAACGGCAACACGATCAGGTAGCGGTCGCCTTCTCGAAGACCGACGATCGAGCTCCAGGTGTCGAACACACGCAGGTTCTGTGCGTGCGTGCACATCGCGCCCTTTGGCTTCCCCGTGGTCCCGGACGTGAAGAGAATGTCGGCGATGTCGTCGGGGTCGATCTCGGCGGCACGTTGCCTTGCCGCGTCGGGTGGGACGTCTTTCGCACGCGCCAAGAAGCTTGGATAGGCCAGGGTTCCCTGAGGGGCGTCGCCGCGAAGCACGACCACATTCTCGAGCTCAGGCAGCTCGGCGCCTGCGTCGCGAAGCAACGCCACATAGTCGACGTCGAGAAACCCCGTCACCGTGAACAGCACTTTGGCCCCGCTCTTTTCGAGCAAGTACGCGGCCTCGAGACCTTTGTACCGTGTGTTCACCGGCACCATCACGCCCCCCGCCGTGTTGATGGCAAGCGCGGCGACGATCCACTCCCACATGTTTGGAGCCCAAATCGCGACGCGGTCGCCTCTTTTTACGCCGATCGCGATGAGGGCTCGCGTGGCTTCGTCCACGCGTTCGGCCAGGCGTGCGAAGCTGATCGTCGTGTTGCCGTCGATGATCGCACTGGCATCGCCCAGAATTTCCGCTTGTCGGGCGACCAGGTGCGCAATCGTCTGGGCTTGCGGATCCTGACGAGCTGAGTCGGTCATCGCGGCTCCTTTTAGCACGCCCATTTTGCATCGCTTCTTTGTGGTTGTTACATCCCCATTTACGGATTGACCACCGGTGTAACGACGTCATAGTGCGGACTTTCTTACCGGAGCTGCGGCCCTGTCTTGGGCACGGTTTCTACAACAGTCTTATCTTATGAAGTGGGATTGGGACACAGATCCGATCTACGAATCGGAACGCATACGAATAGACAAAACGAACTCGCCGTTCGTCGTCTATTGCTACAAGCTTCCGCGGCAAATCACAGACGAAGAGATTCAGCTGATGCTGAGTCTCGCCGACCTCCACCTCGAACGGAACCTCCCGTATCTCGCCTTGGTCGAGCTCAAACGCGGGAGCGGCATCATCGCTGCCCGGCAGCGCCGAATGTTCGCCGAGTGGTTGGAGGATCGGCGCGACCAACTCGACCGGAACGACTGCAGCACGGTGGTCATCGTTCCCGAGCCGATTTTCCGGGCGGTTCTGCGCGTGGTGTATCGTTTTCGTGCGCCTCCGATCCGTACGATCACGGCGGCCGACGTGCCTGGGGCGGCCGCCGCAGTTCGAAGTGAGCTCCAGCGTATGGGTCAGCTCATAACCCCGGAGATCGAAGCGTTGCTCCGGCGGCTCGCCAGCTAGAGTACCTGTCGGCTTGACCCGCGCACTGAAACGCGTTTCACTTCTGCCCTGCTTCGAGGGGATACGCGTTGGGCATCTCGCACGAATTCATTGACGGAATCGCCGAAGTCGTCGTTGATTATCCACCGGTCAACGCGATACCCGTGCGTGGCTGGTTCGAGCTGGCCGAAGTCATCGCCGAGCTCGCCAACGATCCAGACGTCCGGGCCGTCATCCTCCGCGCCGAGGGTCGCGGCTTCAACGCGGGGGTCGACATCAAAGAAATGCAGGCCACCGAGGGCTTTGATGCGCTCTTGGGCGCCAACCGCGGTTGTTGGGAGGCGTTCAGGGCGGTCTACGAATGCAAGGTTCCCGTGATCACCGCGGCGCACGGGTATTGTCTAGGCGGCGGAATTGGCCTCGCCGGCAACTCGGACATCATCATCGCGGCCAAGGGCACCGAGTTCGGGCTTCCGGAGGTAGATCGAGGCGCGCTAGGGGCCGCGACGCATCTCGCCCGTCTCGTCCCCCCGCTCAAAATGCGCGCGATGGTGCTGACGTGTGAGCCTGCGACCGCCGAAGAGCTCCACCGTTGGGGCTCGGTTCACGCGGTCGTCGAACCCGGCGAGCTCGTCGCAAGAGCGCGAGAAGTGGCACAGACCTTCACCAAAAAGCAACCGCGGGTCGTTCGGGCGGCCAAAGAGTGCCTCAACAACATCGACCCGGTGGACGTCAACCGATCATATCGCTTCGAGCAAGGCTTCACCTTCGAGCTCAACTTGGCAGGTGTGGCCGATGAGGCGCGGGACGCGTTCGTCGAAAAGCGAGACCCCAGAGCCGACAAGAAGTGAGGTTAGTTCGTGATCGACAAACGAATGACGGCGGACGAAGCCGTTGCCGACGTTACCGATGGCATGACCATCGGCTTCGGAGGCTGGGGTTCGCGCCGAAAGCCGATGGCGTTCGTGCGGGCTCTGGTTCGTAAGGGCGTCCAAGACCTGACCGTCGTGTCTTACGGCGGACCCGACGTGGGGATTCTCTGTGCGACCGGCCAGGCGAACAAAGTGATCTACGGGTTCGTCTCGCTCGACTCGATCCCGCTCGAGCCCCACTTCCGAAAGGCACGCCAGAACGGCACCATCGAGGCCGTCGAGCTCGATGAAGGGATGTTTCTGCTGGGACTTCGAGCCGCGACCCAGCGCCTGCCATTTCTCCCCACGCGCGCGGGCCTCGGGTCGGACGTATTGAAGATCAATCCCCATCTGAAAAAAGTGAAGTCGCCCTACGACGATGGCGAAGAGCTCGTCGCCGTGCCCGCCCTCGAGCTCGACGTGGCGTTCGTACACATGAATCGAGCGGATGCCTCGGGCAACGGCCAAGCGCTCGGGCGCGACCCGTACTTCGATAACCTCTTCTGTATGTCTGCGCGCCAGGCCTACATGAGCTGCGAAGAGCTCGTCTCTACTGCGGAGCTCACACGCGGCGGTCCTCTTCAGAGCCTGCTCATCAATCGCATGATGGTGCGAGGGGTCGTCGAAGCGCCGGGTGGTGCGCATTTTACCGAATGCCCACCCAACTACCCGAGAGATGAGAAGTTCCAACGCAAGTACGCCGCGACAGCCAAGGACGACGACGCATGGAAGGCGTTTCGGGCGAGCTATCTCGACGTCACCGAGGCGGAATATCAGAAGTCGGTGGCGTCATGAGCGTCCGCGAGGCCACGCGAGCTGACATCTGCGCCTTGGCGATCGCGGAATGCTTCCGCAATGATGGCGAGATCCTCGTGAGTGCAATGGGTACCACGCCGAGCCTTGGTGCGCGGCTGGCGAAGGCGACGTTCGAGCCAAACCTGTTGATGACCGACGGGTACAATCTTCTCCTCCGACGAGCGCTTCCGCTCGGAGCCACGCCGACCGACGACGATATCGAGGGCTGGATGCCTTTCGGTTCGGTCTTCGACACGCTTTGGTGGGGACGCCGGCATGTGATGATGGGTGCTTCTCAGATCGATCAGCTCGGCAACCAGAACATCGCCTGCATCGGTCCATGGCAGCACCCCAAGGCCCAACTGCTCGGCGTCCGTGGCGCACCGGGTAACACGATCAACCACACGACGAGCTACTGGGTGCCCAACCACGACGCGCGGGTCTTCGTACCGAGCGTCGATATGGTCAGCGGGGTCGGGTACGATCGAGCCGCGTCGCTCGATGACTCCAGTAGCCGGTTTCATGAGATCCGCCGGGTGGTGACCAATCTCGGCGTCTTCGATTTCAACACGCCGGATCACCGCATGCGCTTGGTTTCGGTTCATCCCGGCGTCGAGGTCGACCGGGTTCTGGCAAGCACCGGGTTCGAGCTCGTGGTCCCCGATCGACTGGACACCACCCCCGTCCCGACTCCAGATCAACTTTCGGCCCTTCGTGAGCTGGATCCACAGGGGCGCGCCCAAAAGGAAGTCGCGGCATGACACACCCCACGTTGCACACCCGGATCTGCGATCTGTTCGGCGTGCAGTACCCGATTGTCCAGACCGGGATGGGCTGGGTTTCTGGTGCGAGCCTCACCTCTGCGACGAGCGAAGCCGGAGGCCTCGGTATCCTTGCGGCGGCGACCATGACGTTCGACGAGCTTGCCGACGCGATCGCCAGGCTCAAGGACCGCACGACCAAGCCTTTCGGTGTCAACCTTCGAGCTGATCAAGCCGACATCATGGATCGCGTGGATCTACTGATCCGCGAGAAGGTCAAGGTCGCGAGCTTCGCGCAGGCGCCTGGCGAAAAAGTCGTCAAGATTCTCAAAGACGCCGGCGTCGTCACGATGCCGACGATCGGCGCCCGCCGCCACGCAGAGAAGGTGCAAGCTTGGGGTGTCGATGCAGTGATCGCGCAAGGCCAAGAGGGTGGTGGTCATACCGGCCAGATTCCAACCTCGATCCTGATCCCTGATGTGGTTTCCGCGGTCGACATCCCTGTCATCGGGGCGGGCGGTTTCCGCGACGGCCGCGGCCTGGTGGCAGCGCTGGCGCTCGGCGCGTCCGGGATCGCGATGGGTACCCGTTTCCTTCTCACCAAGGAGAGCCAGGTTCCCGAGCACGTCAAACAGATCTACCTCGGCACGAAGCCCGACGGTACGGTGGTGACCACGGCGGTGGATGGGTATCCGCAGCGCGTCATACGGACCAAGCTCATCGACCGACTCGAAAAGGCGGGCGCCATCGCGCGCTTCCCCAAGGCTGCGATGAACGCGCTCTTGCTGATGAAGGTCACCGGAACGTCGCTGCTCGCGCTCATCAAAGAAGGGCTCGCGATGAAGAAGAACCAGGAGCTGACCTGGTCGCAGCTCGCGATGGCCGCCAATGCGCCAATGCTGACCAAGGCGTCGATGGTGGACGGCAAAGTCGAGGCTGGTATCTTGCCGACGGGGCAGGTCACGGGGGTGATCGACGAGATCCCTTCGGTCGCGCAGCTGATTCAACGCATCGTAAGTGAAGCGGAACAAACCCTGGCTCGCCTGGGAGCATGAGTCGTTTCGATGGACCTCGACTTCACAGCTGACGAAGAGGGTTTTCGTAAGGAGTGCCGCACCTGGCTCGAGGCCAACGTGCCGACCGACGAACTGCCATCGGGCGACACCCGTGAGGGGTTCAAGCAGCACATCGAGTGGGAGAACGAGCTGTTCGATGCCGGTTGGGCTGCGGTGTCCTGGCCGAAGCAGTACGGCGGGCGGGAAGCATCGTTGATCGAGTGGCTGATCTTCGAAGAGGAGTACTATCGAGCTGGAGCGCCGAGCCGCGTCACCCAAAACGGGATTTTCCTGTTGGCTCCCACGCTCTTCGAGTTTGGGACCGACGAGCAGAAGGAGCGAATCCTCAGGCCCATGGCGCGCGGCGATGTGACTTGGGGCCAGGCATGGTCCGAGCCAAACGCCGGAAGCGATCTTGCCTCGCTGACGAGCACAGCCCGGCGCGTCGAAGGCGGCTGGCGCCTGACGGGACAGAAGACATGGTCCACGCGCGCTGCCTTTTGCGATATGGCCTACGGGCTTTTCCGTACAGACCCAGCGCAAACCCGACATCGGGGCTTGAGCTATTTCATGTTCCCGCTTCGCACCAAAGGAGTGACGGTGCGCGGGGTGGATCGCCTCGATGGCGACGAGGGGTTCGCCGAGATCTTCCTCGAAGACGTGTTCGTCCCCGACGCCGACATCATCGGGGAGGTCGATCAAGGGTGGAGGGTCGCAATGGCGACCACGGGCTCCGAGCGCGGATTGACCCTTCGAAGCCCCGGTCGGTTCATGGCGACGGCCTCCCGACTGATCGACCTCTACCATCGACATCGCGACCGATCCGACCCGGTCCTTCGCGATCGGGTCATTCAGGCGTGGATGGATGCGCAGGCATACCGCTGGTTCACGTTTCAGACCGTGACCCGGATGATGCAGGGCGAATCGATCGGGGCCGACTCGAGCATGAACAAGGTGTTCTGGTCCGAAATGGACGTGCGCACCCACGAAACGGCCCTTGCGCTGATCGGTGAGTTGCTGGAGCTCGATGAAGGCGCGGAGAGTGCGGTCGACCAAGGCCAGTGGATGAAGGGCTTTCAGTTTGCGCTGGCGGGGCCGATCTACGCCGGCACCAACGAAATACAGCGCAACATCATTGCCGAACGCGTGCTCGGGCTCCCTCGAAAGTGACCACGATGCGGTTCGCCTTCACCGATGATCAACAGATGCTGCGCGACACCGTTCGAGACGTGTTGCAACGCGAGTGTGCCCCCGAGGTCGTTCGCGCGGTATGGGAGGGTCGCCCCGAGGCCGCCGCTTCAGTATGGGCCACCCTCGCCGAAACCGGCGTCATCGGCATGACGGCTCCGCAAGACGCGGGCGGGATGGCGATGAGCGAGCTCGATTGGATCTTGCCGTTCGAGGAAATCGGGTATGCAGCGTTGCCCGGGCCTCTCGTCGAGACCATCGCCGTCGGGATGCCCCTTCTCGATGCAGTCGGAACCGACGCCCAGAAAACCCAGTGGCTCGAGGCCGCCGCGACGGGCCACGCAAAGATAGTCGTCGCTTTCGAAGATCAGGCCATCGTGCCCTACGCCGCTTCAGCGGATGTCCTCATCGCAGAGCGGGGCGGGGTGGCTTACTGCCTTCCGATGTCCGAGGTGTCCGCGGTTCCCGAGCGATCGGTCGACCGGGCCCGGCAACTTGCGCGCATAACCTTTGAAGAAAGCGAAGCTCACCGCATGCGAAGCGACGTCGAGGGCCACGCGCTCTTGTCCCTTGCCAAGGAGCGCGCCACCCTCGCGACCGCCGCCCAACTGGTGGGCCTCAGTCGTCGCATGCTCGACATGGCGGTGCAGTACGCCAAGGATCGAGAGCAATTCGGCAAGCCGATCGGCGCGCAGCAAGCGGTGAAGCACCGCCTCGCCAACGCGCTGATCCAGCAGGAATTCGCGCGTCCGATGGTCTACCGGGCCGGTTGGTCGCTGGCAACCAATCAAGCGACCGCCGAGGTCGATGTTTCCCTCGCCAAGATCTATGCAGGCGAGGCTGCAACTTTCGTGGTTAAGCAGGCGCTGCAGGTCCACGGTGCGATCGGCTACACGATCGAATGCGACCTCCACATGTGGATGAAACGCGCATGGGCGCTCGCCGCGACCCGGGGCGATTCGGCGTTCCACCGGGAGCGTGTGGGGCGCCATGTCCTGTGAGTTCGGGGGCGGCGCCTTGCGGGAGGCGACCGCTACGTTTACAAATAGCCAAATAGCGAGGTTTAGATGGCTGAAGCATATATCGTTGAAGCAGTTCGTTCACCGGTCGGAAGAAAACGCGGCGGACTGAGCGAAGTTCACTCTGCAGACCTTGGCGCCCACGTGATCAAAGGCCTGGTCGAGCGCACCGGGATCGACCCTGGGGTCGTCGAAGATGTGGTTTTCGGGTGCGTCGACACCGTGGCCACCCAGGCCGGCGACATCGCTCGCACTTGCTGGTTGGCTGCGGGCTATCCGGAGCACGTCCCAGGCGTCACCATCGACCGCCAGTGTGGCTCGTCTCAGCAGGCGGTCCACTTCGCGGCGCAAGGTGTGATGAGCGGCACGCAAGACGTCGTCGTTGCAGGCGGCGTTCAGAACATGAGCATGATTCCCATCGGCGCTTCGATGATCGCTGGCAAAGAGCTCGGCATTCGCGATCCGTTTTCGGGTTCCGTGGGCTGGACCGAGCGCTACGGTGACAAGCCGGTCAATCAATTCTACGGCGCCGAGATGATCGCCAAAGAGTGGGACATTTCGCGCGAAGAGCTCGAGCAATTTGCGCTCGAGAGTCATCGGCGTGCAATCCGGGCCCAAGACGAAGGGCGCTTCGATCGCGAGATCATTCCCTTTGGCAACGTCACTGCCGATGAAGGCCCTCGCCGAGACACCACGCTCGAAAAGATGGCCGCGTTGCCGGTGTTGATGGACGGTGGTCGCTTGACGGCGGCGGTCGCAAGCCAGATTTCGGATGGCGCTGCAGCGATCCTCGTCGCCTCCGAAAAGGCGCTCAAGAAGCACAACCTCAAACCACGCGCTCGGATCCATCATCTCAGTGTCCGTGGCGAGGATCCGATTCGGATGCTGTCCGCTCCCATTCCTGCGACGAAGTACGCGCTCGAAAAGGCGGGCATGAGCCTCGACGACATCGACCTTGTCGAGATCAACGAAGCCTTTGCTCCCGTGGTGGTTGCTTGGGCCAAAGAGCTGGGTGCCGACCTGAGCAAAGTGAACGTCAATGGCGGCGCAATCGCGCTCGGCCACCCGCTCGGCGCCACCGGCGCCAAGCTCATGACGACCCTTCTTCACGAGCTCGAGCGCACCAATGGCCGATACGGCCTGCAGACGATGTGCGAGGGCGGCGGCCAGGCCAACGTCACGATCATCGAACGTTTGAGCTGAGGCCGAGAGACCCCAAAGTCACGTCTGGCGCACTGGTTTGGTCGACGGCTGTGAAATTTCGCACAAAATTATGCCTCTTTGTCGACACCAGCTCCTGGGTTCGGCATCATGTACGTATAGGTCGCAGCGTGGACTACGCGTCCGTGGCGGATCATGTCCAAGTCACCCAAGAAGCATTCCAATCGGCCCCGCCCCCTCCGCAAGAACTCCGAGGTGCGGCGCGCCACAAACCCGGACAACCGCCGCCAGGCAGAGCGTTGGCCGTCCGATGCGCGCATCGAGATTCTGAGTCCGATTCAGCAAGAGGCCGTCGCACTCGATGTCAGCGCCACCGGCGTACAGTTATCGCTCGACGGTTGGCTTTCGACGGGTACGTTTTGTGATCTCCGGATCACCACTCACACCGGTCGCGAGATCTACAAGCGCGCTCGTGTGATTTGGGCGCGACGGGTCGGCGAAGAATGCGTTGCCGGGTTGCATGTGGTCGGTTCGATCACTCCGCCGAGACCCAAAGAGCTGTAGCGGCGTCTGGCGCGACTGAAGGGTCCATGTAGACTCGGCCGCCTTCCTGATGGCGCATCCCCCGCCGATTCGCACTTCTAAGGCGGTTTTTTAGCCCGGCGACACGGCGGCTTGACGGCGCCCCCTCCACAAAATAGAACACGTTTCACTCCGTTTTACCCTTTTTCGTAGGCCGAACCGGGAGGTGAACATGGCCAAAGTAGCCAACACACAAGAGTATTTCAGCACCCTGGCAGAGCGCTTCGTGGCCGACGGGGCCAAGGGCGTGACCGCGACGATGCAGTACAGCCTCAGCGGGGACGGGGGCGGTGACTGGGTCGTCACGATCGACGATGGCGAATTCAAAGGCGTCGAGTCCGGTATCGTCGACAAGCCAACGCTTCACATCATGATGGACGCCGCGAAGTTCATCGAGATGGCCAACGGGGACCTCGACGGACGAAAAGCGTTCCTGACGCGAAAGCTCAAAGTGAAGGGCAATATCGCCCTCGCCCAAAAGATGCAGAAGTTCTTCCCGCAGGGCTGACGACGCAGCGAAGGACACCGATGAGCGACTTCCTTTCGGCCCCGTACGTGCTCCAATACACGTACACCCGAAGCACCGGACCCGTGATCGGCCGGTTCTTGGAGAGCCTTCGCTACGGTGTGCTCGAAGGCGTCAGGACAGCCGATGGCGGAGTGCTTTGCCCGCCGCTCGAATACGACGAAAAGGGTGAGGCTACGACCGGCGAGTTCATCCAGCTACGGCCGGTCGGCACGGTGAAGTCGTGGACATGGGTGCCCGAGCCGCGAAAAGGGCATCCATTAGATCGTCCGTTTGCGTTTGCACTGATTCAGATCGACGGCACGGACAACGCCATGGTGCACGTCGTCGATGCCGAGAAGCCGAAACGAATGAAGACCGGCATGCGCGTTCGTGCCCGTTGGGCCGAGGAGCGCAACGGCACGATTCGGGACATTGCCTGTTTCGAGCCGGTCCTTCCCTATCTTCCGGGGCCGGTTCATTTGGACTACGACGTCAGGCCCGGACAGCACTACACGGCGTTTCTCCGGGGGCTCCAGGAAGGCAAGCTCATCGGAGGCTGCGATTCCCAGTCGGGCAAAGTCTACGTGCCCCCACGTGCGGCGGATCCGTTCACAGGGAATCCCACCAGCGAGTACGTCGAAGTCGCCGACACAGGGGTCCTCACGACCTTCACGATCATTCGTATTCCCTTCGAGGGTCAGAAGCTCAAGCCGCCATATTGCTTCGGCGCAATCGTGCTCGATGGGGCCGACATGCCGATCTATCACCTGATCAGCGGCGTACCCTACGACCAGATTCGCATGGGGATGCGGGTGAAAGCCAAGTGGAAGCCCCGAGAAGAATGGGAGACTTCGCTCGAGAACATTCTCTACTTCGAGCCGACGGGCGAGCCGGACGCACCGTTCGAGAGCTATGAGGAGCACCTCTGATGCGCAACGTGGCCATCGTTTCGTTCGCGCAGCTTCCGTCGGTTCGCGTTTCTCATGCGACCGACGAGGCGGAGCTCGTGCAGCCGGTGACATCCCAAGCGATGAAGCAGGTGGGCATCACCCAAGATGACATCGGGTTCACCTGCTCGGGGAGCACCGACTACCTGCCGGGGCGTCCGTTTTCGTTCGTCGCCGCCGTCGATGGTCTCAAGGCATGGCCGCCCATTCGGGAGTCACACGTCGAGATGGACGGCGCGTTTGCCCTCTACGAAGCCTGGGTGCGATTGCTCCACGGCGACATCGATACCGCTCTGGTGTTCTCGTTCGGTAAATGCTCACTGGGCCCGGTGCCGGACGTGCTGAACTTGCAGAACGATCCGTACTACGTGCAGCCGCTAGGGCTCGACTCGATCAGCGCGGCTGCCCTACAGGCCCAGGCCCTCATCGACGCCGGCAAGGCGACCGAGCGTGACTTCGCCGAGGTCGCGGTACGCAATCGCAAAAACGCGCTCGGCAATCCGAACGCCCAGATCAAGGGCGACTTCGGGGTTGACGAGCTCCTGGAGGAGCCATACCTGAGCTCCCCACTCCGCAAGAGCTTCTGTTCGCCGTTGTCGGACTCGGCAGCCGCCATCGTTCTGGCGGCAGGGGATGCGGCGAAGAAGCTTACCAAGCGTCCCGCCTGGATCCGGGGGATCGACCATCGCACCGAGCCGCATTCGCTCGGGCAGCGTGATCTCACCTCCTCACCGTCCGCCAAGCTTGCGGCCGAAAAGGCCGGGGTGGGCAAGGGGAAGGTCGACCTCGCGGAGCTTCATGCACCGTTTGCTCATCAGGAGCTCATCCTGCGCGAGGCGCTGGGTCTCGGAGACGATGTGAATGTCAATCCTTCGGGGGGCGCGCTTGCCGCCAACTCGCTCATGACGGCCGGTCTCATTCGGTTCGGCGAAGCTGCGAGCCGGGTCCTCGCCGGCAAAGCGGATCGCGCGGTCGCGCACACGACCAACGGCGTTTGCCTTCAGCACAACCTAGTTGCCGTTTTGGAGGGAGAATAGTGGCTGAGCAGTGCGCCGTCGTCGGTATCGGGCAGACCAAGCATCGGGAGAGCAGGCGAGACGTGTCGATGCCTGGCCTGATCCGGATCGCGGCGCTCGAGGCCCTCGAAGACGCTGACATGACCTTCAAGGACGTCGATGCGATCGTGATCGGGACAGCGCCGGACATGTTCGAAGGCATCATGATGCCCGAGCTCTTTCTAGCCGATGCCCTCGGCGCTGCCGGCAAGCCGATCTTTCGGGTGCATACGGCCGGCTCGGTTGGCGGCTCCACCGCGGTCGTCGCCTCTCACCTCGTGCAAGCCGGGGTACACGAAAAAGTTCTCACGGTGGCGTTCGAAAAGCAGAGCGAGTCGAACGCGATGTGGGCCCTATCCCCCGCGATTCCGTTTCAGCCGCAGCTCGTGGCAGGCGCTGGGGGCTACTTCGCGCCGCTGATCCGGTCATACATCCGCCGCGCGGACGCGCATCCCGACACCGGCTGCATGGTCGCCGTCAAGGACCGCGCGCACGGCATGCTCAATCCTCACGCTCATCTGCACCTAGACCAGTCGCTCGAGGAAGTGAAGGCTGCGCCCATGTTGTGGGATCCGATTCGTTACTCCGAAACGTGTCCCTCCTCGGACGGCGCAGTGGCGATGGTGCTCGTGAACCAGCAACAGGCCAAACGAGTGAAGAACCCAGCGTGGGTGAAAGGCACCTCGGTACGGACCGAACGCACGTTCTTCGCCGGTCGTGATCAGGTCAACCCCCGGGCCGGACAGCAGTGCGCCAAGGACGTTTACGACCAAGCCGGGATCACCAACCCGCCGGTGGAGATCGACTGCGCGGAGATCTACGTTCCGTTTTCGTGGTTCGAGCCTATGTGGCTCGAGAACCTCGGGTTTGCCGAAGAGGGATTGGGCTGGAAGATGACGATGGAGGGGAAGACGAAGCTCGGGGCAGACATGCCCATCAACATGTCGGGCGGGGTCATGTGCACCAACCCGATCGGCGCGAGTGGCATGCTTCGATTTGCCGAGGCCGCGCGCCAGGTGCGCGGTACGGCGGATCAACATCAAGTGGATGGGGCCAAGGTCGCCCTCGGTCATGCGTTCGGCGGCGGCTCTCAATTCTTTGCGGCGTGGATCGTGAGCTCGGAGCGCTGAGTAGGAGAATCTGACGTGGAATACAACCTTGCAGATTTGTACGAAGCGATCGCGGATGCGGTCCCGGACAACGAGGCGCTTGCTTCGGGCGATGTGCATCTCACCTACGCGGAGCTCGACAAGCGTGCGAATCGTCTGGCGCACTTCCTGCAGTCGCGAGGAATCGATGCCGGTGACCACGTTGGGCTGCATCTCTACAATGGGCACGAGTTCGTCGAAGCGATCTTGGCGCTCTTCAAGATACGGGCAGTCGGCATCAACGTGAACTACCGGTTCGTGGCGCCCGAAGTGCGCTACATGATCGAGAACGCCGACCTCAAAGGCATGATCACGCAGCGCCGCTTCGTTCCGGTCATCAATGATGCTTCAGAGGGGTTTGAGCCTTTCAAGGCGCTCATCGTGATCGAAGACGGATCGGACGCCGTCTCGAAGCAAGAGTCGATCGAGTACGAGACCGCGAAGGCCCACGGCTCTGAAGAGCGTGGCTTCGAGCCTCGCTCGGGCGATGACCTCTACATCATCTACACCGGCGGCACGACCGGGATGCCCAAGGGAGTCATGTGGCGGCACGAGGATCTCTTCTTCACCGGGCTTCAGGGAGGCTCCCCGGGCGGCGAGCCGGTGGAATCGCCGGAGCAGCTCGTCGAGCAAGCCAAGGAAGGCTGGTACACGGTTTCCATGCTTCCTTGCGCGCCGTTCATTCATGGCGCCGCCCAGTGGACGCAGTGGATCTGTCACCTCACGGGCGGGAAGCTCGTGCTGCAGCACGGTCCGAGCTTCGATGCCAAGCGCATTCTCTCGTTGGTGGCAGAGGAGGGCGCATCGACGCTTTCACTCGTCGGCGACGCCATGGCCATTCCGCTCGTCGACGAGTTGAAGGCGGGCGACTACGACATGGAGAACCTCGTGGTGATCGCGTCGGCGGGCGCCATCCTCTCCTCGAGCGTCCAAGCCGAGTTGGAGGCGCTCTTGCCGGACGCCATGATCATCAACAGCTTCGGAACCAGTGAATCCGGCGATCTCGGGCGTGCCGCTGGGGACGAGGAGAGCCACGAGGGGCGTCCGTCGTTCTACATGGGCGAGGACGTCACGGTGCTCGACGAGGAAGGAAACCAGGTCGAGCCGGGCTCCGGAAAGATGGGGCTCGTTGCGCGTTCCGGCCGCCTTCCGCTCGGTTACTACAAAGACCCGGAGAAGACCGCCGAGCGGTTCAAGGAGTTCAATGGCAAGCGCTGGGTCGTGCCGGGAGACTTCGCGACCGTCGAGGCCGATGGCCGGATCACCTTCCTCGGACGCGGCAGCAAGTGCATCAATACCGGTGGCGAGAAGGTGTTTCCCGAGGAGGTTGAAGAGGCGCTGAAGGCCCACCCGGACATCGTTGACGCGTTGGTCGTGGGCGTTCCGGATGCCAGGTTCGGCTCGAAGGTCGCAGCGGTCTTCAATACGCGCGACCACAAGGAGCTGACGCTGGAGGAGGTGCAGCAGCACTGCCGGCAGCACGTCGCTGGATACAAGATCCCACGTCAGATCACAATCACGGAGACGGTTTCCCGCATGCCAAGCGGCAAGCCGGATTACAAATGGGCCGAGGAGATCGCCAGTCGGAAGGCAGGCGACTGAGCCTTCGGTTACAAGAGGAAATCATGGCAAAAGCAGCAGCACGAGAAACAGAAGAAGAGCTCTTCCCGGGCTATCCGCGAGGTTGGTTCGTCGTCGGAATCTCGCAAGAGCTCGAGTCCGGCGAAGTCCGACCGATCAAGTACTTCGGTCGCGAGATGGTGCTCTACAGGAGCGAAAGTGGAGTCGCGGTCGTTCACGATGCCTTTTGCCCACACTTAGGTGCCCACCTCGGGTACGGAGGCAAGGTCAAAGGCGAAACGATCGAGTGCCCGTTTCACGCTTGGCGCTTCGACCAGACCGGCAAGTGCGTAGAGGTCCCATACGCCAAGCGCATTCCGCCCCGCGCCTGCGTCAAGAACAATCCCGTGCGGGAGCGCAATGGGCTCATCTTCATGTGGAACGCCCGCGCAGAGGGCGAGCAACCCACTTGGGAGATTCCAGAGATTCCCGAGTACGGCACACCAGGTTGGACCGATTGGGGCTCGGAGCTGATCCACATCAAGACGCATCCCAAGGAGATCGTCGAGAACCTGGCCGACAAAGGCCATTTTGGGCCGGTGCATGGCACGTGGGCCAACGAGTTTGGTAACGACTTCAAAGAGCACATCGGCATTCAGCGCGTGAAAGGCGTCGCTTATCCCCGCGGTGGCGGCGAGGACCACTTCGAGCTGCAGTCCACCTACTACGGCCCCGGGTACATGCTCAGCGAGATGCAGAGCTTGCTTCCGAACATCATGCTCTTGTGTCACACCCCGATCGACGAGAAGAACGTGCATGTCCGCATCGGTGCGATGATCGACATCTCGAGCGTCAAGGAAGGCAAAGAAGAGTTCAAGGAAGGGTATCGGCAGAACATCATCACGGGCTTCCAAGAGGACATTCGAATTTGGGAGAACAAGAAATATCGCGTGCGACCCACTCTATGCGATGGCGACGGCGACGTAGGTGGTCTTCGACGTTGGTATCAGAAATTCTACATGCCTCAGGCAGAGGTGGGTTACTGACTCATGGATGACCGCGCGAAACGCATCGTAGAGACCGCCGTCGAGCTCGCCGAGCGCGACGGTTTCCAGGCAGTGCGCCTCCGGGACGTGGCGGCGACTGCGCAGGTCGCGCTTGGCACGGTCTACAAACGCTTTGCTAGCAAAGAAGAGATTCTGATCGCCGCCCTCGAGCAAGAAAGCGAGAAGCTTGTGGCCAAGCTCGGCAAGAAGGCAGTACCCGGAGAGACCGCACAAGAACGTCTGCACGTCGTGTTCGCGGCCATCACCCGCGGGTTTCTCCGTCGTCCCAACCTGGCCAAGGCGACTGTGCGCTCGCTCGCGTCCGGAGACCCCAACATCACCGAGCGAGTCGCCAGCTTTCACGCCCTCATCACTGCCCTGGTGCTGTCGGCGATTCGCGGAGAAGCATTCGTAGACCAAAGCGAATGGCGCGAAGAGGTCGACCAGCGCGAACACCAGATCGCTTCCGTGCTTCAGAATGTCTGGTTTGCGTCGTTCGTCGGTTGGGCCGGCGGCCTGCACGACGTCTCCCGAGTCCTCGAAGATGTCGACATGACAATCGAGCTACTGTTCGTGAAATAGCGAGGCTTTCATCGAAGTGCTCGATCAATTGAGATGGGTTCTTCCTTGCCCCAAGGGCTGCGAGGAACCGCTTGCCGACGAAGTGCGAGCAATCAACGTCCAAGTCACCGACGTGCGACCGACGGCCGTACACGCGGTCGGGACCCTGAGCGAGGGGTACCGGCTCTGCCTCTGGTCACGGGTTGCTTCGCGCGTTCTCATGCCGCTCGTAACATTCGAGGCCGCGGACGATACGGCGCTCTACGACACCCTGCGAGCCCTTTCCTGGTGGGAGCACTTCGACCCGACCCGGACGTTCGCCATCCGCAGCTCGCAGGCACCGCGAAGCTCGACCCCTTCGCACTACTGGATTCAACGGGCCAAGGACGCGATCGTCGATGCCTTTCGAGACCATGCAGGCACCCGTCCCAGTGTCGACAAGAAATCCCCGGATATCCAGTTTCACCTCCACATCGGCGAGAACACGCACGAGCTCGCGCTCGACTTCTCTGGCGAGGGGCTGCATCGTCGCGGCTACCGACAGAGTGGGGGTAGAGCACCACTCAAAGAGAACCTAGCGGCAGCGATTCTGTATCTCGCCGGTTGGCCCCGCGCCGCGAGTCGGGGGCTCAGCCTGGTCGACCCCACCTGCGGGTCCGGCACCTTGCTGATCGAAGCGGCTTTGATGGCTACCCACTGTGCACCCGGATTGCTCCGTGCACGGTTCGGTTTCGAGAACTGGCTCGCGCATGATGACGCTCTCTTTCTAAAAGAACGAAACGAAGCTGTCGCCGCCCGAAAAGCGGACTGCCCCGCTGCGATCCATGGCTTTGACGCGTCCGAAACGGCTCTTTCGCATGCGCGCGAGAACCTCCGCGCCGCAGGAGTCGAAGAGCACGTCTCGCTAGCTCGTCAACCGGTTACCGAAATGAAAAAGCCCAGTGACCACGGGATCGTTGTGTGCAATCCGCCCTACGGACACCGACTCGGAGAAGCGGGCACCTTGTTTCTCTTCTACCAATCCTTGGGCGACATCTTGAAGAGGGAGTTCGACGGTTGGACGGCATATGTGTTCGCGGCACAGGAAGGGAACCTCAAGCATCTCGGTCTCCGGCCTTCGCGAAAAACCGTCCTCTTCAACGGGGCCATCGAGTGTCGTCTTTTAGAGATACCGATCGTCGGTGTGCCCAACGCCCACACGCAGGCACCAGGATGGAGAAAGCCAAGCGACAAAGCCGAAATGTTCGTCAACCGGATCAGAAAGAACCGGAAGAAGTGGGAGCGTTGGGCGAAACGAAACGACATCGACTGCTATCGACTCTATGACGCGGACATTCCCGAGTACGACGTAGCAGTCGATCGTTACCAATCAAAAGCCGTCGTCCACATATATCAGCGCGCTCACCAAACCGAGGACGACCTCACAAAGCAGCGCATTCAAGACGTGCTGATCACCCTCCCGGAAACGCTCGGCATCTCTGGTGACGATGTGGTCGTCAAGGTTCGGCATCGCCACGACCAAGGCGATCAGTATGCCAGGCTCGCGGAACGAGAGAGCGAGCTCACCGTTGTCGAGGCTGGTCTGCGCTTCGTGGTGAATCTCGAAGATCGGATCGACACGGGCCTCTTTCTCGACCATCGCACTGTTCGTTCGTATGCCCGCAAACACTCTCGCGGCAAGCAAACCCTGAACTTGTTTGCGTATACGTGCTCCGTCAGTGTGGCGGCTGCCGTTGGGGGCGCCAGCCAAACGACCAGCGTCGACCTATCGAACACCTACCTCGATTGGGGGCGTCGCAATTTCGAAGCGAACGACCTCGACGCAAGGAAGCACCGATTCTTCCGAAGCGACGCCATGCGGTGGATCACCAAGAATAGAGATAAGTACGACTGGGTGTTCATCAACCCGCCCACGTTTTCCCGCTCCAAAAAGACCAAAGACGACTTCAACGTTCATCAGGACCACCCGGGGCTGATCGAACAAGCGATGCGATCGGTCCGCCCGGACGGAGAGCTACTCTTTACCACGCACGCGAAGTCCTTCCGCTTGGACAGAGCCATCGAGGAGCGCTACGCAGTCGAGGATTGCGGGAGCAAATTCGTTCCCGAAGATTTTGCACGCTCCCCCTTCGAAGCCTTCCGAATCCGCCGCCTGCCCGGCGGCTAGCGGCCTTTAAACTCGGGTTTCCTTTTCTCGGCAAAGGCGCGTGGGCCTTCTTTGGCGTCTTCGCTCATGAAGACCCGCATCCCGATCTCCGCTTCGATCGGCAGCGCCTCTTTTTCGCGAAGGCACTCGGTCTCGCGAAGGGCCTGGAGGATCGCCTGAACCGCTACCGGACCGTTTCGCGCAATTCGATTCGCGATCTCCATCGCCTTGTCGAGGGCTTGGCCGTCGGGGGTGACGTGCCCGATCAAGCCGTAGCGGTGGGCCTCTTCCGCCGTCATCGTGCGGCCCGTGAGAAGCATGTCCGCCGCAATGGTATATGGAATCTGCCGTCGGAGGCGCACGGTCGATGCGCCGAGGGGGAAGAGCCCGAGCTTGACTTCCGCGACCCCAAACACGGCACTCTCCCCAGCGACGCGGATGTCGGTCGCCTGCAGAATCTCAGACCCACCCGCAATCGCGAAGCCTTCGACCGCTGCGACCAGCGGCTTCTTTAGGGTGAAGCCCTTGAGTAGAGACTTGATGTACGCCGGGTCGTGTTCGGATTCTTCGTATTGCTGGTCGACAGGCTTCTTGTTCATCGCCTTGAGGTCGGCTCCCGCACAGAAGTTGCCCCCCGCGCCGGTGAGGACTGCAACGCGGATTTCGTGGTTCTCGTTGATCTCGTCCCAGGCGTTCGACATTCGATCCAGCATGTCGAGGGAAAGCGCGTTTCTCGCCTGCGGGCGGTTCATGGTCAGCACGAGCACATGGTCGTTCCGTTCGACCAAAAGATCAGGAGAGTCACTCATCGATCGGGCTCCTATTCATCTAACTTGAAGACGCGAATCGCGTTGTCGCGGAGAAACTTAGGCCAAACGTTGTCTTTGAAGGGGACGTTTTGCATGTCGGTGAAGATGCGCTCGAGCGACAAGCCCATCGGAAAGTACCCGGCGTACATGATTTTGTCCGCTCCGCGCGTATTCGCGTAATGGATGATCTCCTTGGGATAGTGTTTGGGGGCAAAGGCGCTCGTGCTGTAGTAGAGGTTCGGATACTTGAGCATCAGTTTCACTGCGAGGTCGACCCATGGCTCACCACCATGCCGCATGACGAACTTGAGCTCGGGAAAGAACCAGCACACCTCATCGATGTGCTCGACCTTCTGAGGTGCCATGGGAATGCGCGGGCCTGGCACACCCGTCGTGATGCAGATCGGAAGGTCGAGCTCGACGCAGGTCGCGTAGATCGGGTAATACCGTTTGTCGTTGATCGGGACCTGGGGGCAGAGGCCAGCGGGAAAGCCCGTGACGGCTTTGATGCCGTGCTCCTGGTGCAGACGCTTGATGGTGCGGACTTCGTTCATGCCGTTGTTGGGGTTGGCGCCGTATGACGGGAAGAATCGGCTGGGGTGATTTCGGCAAGCGTCCAGATTCGTGGAATTAGGCCCCGAGATTCCAAGCATCGCTCGCTCGATTCCCCATTTGTCCATCTCTCCGAGGGCATACGCGACGTAATCTTCCTGCTCGTCGATCTCGGGGATCTCCTTGAACATGTACTGGGCCGGCATCTTGAAGACTTTCCGGCTCTCTTCGTCGAGAAGCAGCGGCTTGATGAACTCGTACCAACCGGCGGAATCTCCATCCGGGATGTTCATCATCAGGTCGATCGCTTTGAGATCACTCGGGATGGGCATGAATTTGCGTCCTTTCCAGGTTGTAAACCCGGCCCTAAGATCAAGGGAAGGCAGACTGGACAGACCCCAGCCCATGAGCTAGAACATGTTCTACTTATGGCCTGAGCGAGCCCGTCTGTAAAGCGGTGATTGCATGACCCAGACCCACGCGACCCAGTCAGCTCGAGCATCCGACGGAGAACCCGAGATCGACGGAGATTTCAGCCCCACCCCGACTCGCGACGAGCTCATCGAGCGAGCGCAAAAGCTAGCGCCAGCCCTTCGCGAGCGTGCGTCACACGCCGCTGAGCTTCGGAAGTTGCCGCAGGAGACCATCGACGACTTCCATCGCCTCGGCTTCTTCAAAGTGGTTCAGCCCAAGCGCTACGGGGGCTACGAGATGGACCCGTCGATCATTTTCGATCTCCAGCTCGAGCTAGGCCGCGGCTGTGCGTCGAGCGCTTGGGTATATGGAGTTCTCAACGTACACACTTGGCAGCTCGCGTTGTTTGCGCCAGAGGCGCAGGACGAGGTCTGGAAAGACGATCCGACGACGCTCATCTCTTCTTCGTACATGCCGGTTGGAAAGGCCGAGTGGGTCGACGGTGGCGTCAAGCTGAGCGGACGATGGTCGTTTTCGAGTGGATGCGATTTCGCCGACTGGGCGTTTCTCGGTGGATTCGTCCCGACCGAGGATGGAAAGCCCCCCGACATGCGGACCTTCCTCGTTCCGCGATCCGACTACGAAATCATCGACAACTGGTACACGTCGGGGCTTCGCGGCTCTGGCAGCAAGGATGTCGTCGTCGATGGGGCGTTCGTGCCCGACCATCGGATGCACAAGTTCTCCGATGGTTTCAGGCAGAAGAGCCCTGGCAATGTGATCAATCCGTCGCCGGTTTTTCGCTACCCATTCGGTCAGATCCACGTGCGCTCTGTCTCAACCCCGGCCGTCGGTGCCGCCCTCGGCGCGCTCGATGCATACCTCGACTACATGAAGACCAAGGTCTCCCAGGCGACAGGCGGCAAAGCCAAGGACTCATATGCCAACAGTGTGATCGCAGCCGAATCGGCCGCGATCCTCGATCGGGAGGTGTTGGTGCTGCATCGCAACTTCGAGGAGATGTTCTCGTACCTCGAACGAGGCGAGAAGATCCCGGTCGAGCGACGGGTCCGCTTCAGAAGCGACTCGGCGCGAGCCGTCAACGCAGCCACCGAGGTCGTCGAGAACCTGTTTGCGGCATGCGGTGCCCGTGCTGCCTTCGAAGACCATCCCGTGAACCGCCACTTTCAGGACATCCACGCCATCCGGCTTCACCACGCCAACGGGCCCGACACTCCGGCGGCGAATTTTGGCGGGGTGCTCTTCGGCGCAAAGAACACGGATTTCTTTATCTGAGCAAGCCTTTCGGGCCTGCATCACGGTGGTGTCAATGGTCGTAGAAGCAGTTCCCGAAGGGAAATACGCGGACGTCAACGGTGACATCACGATGCATTACCACGACGTTGGCGCCGCCGATCGTGGCGTCGTGCTTTTCATCCACGGGAGCGGCCCTGGGGCGAGCGGCTGGAGCAACTTCAAGGGGAATTACCCTTTTCTCGTCGAGCACGGCTACCGCGCGATCGTGCCCGACACCATGGGGTATGGGTACTCGACCAAGCCAGAGGCGGGGACGTTCACGCTCGATGACATAGCGGCGCAGTACAAGGGGCTCCTCGACGCGCTTCGGGTGAGCCAGGTCACCCTCGTCGGCAACTCGCAGGGTGGGGCGATCGCCATCACGATGGCGCTCAACTACCCCGAGATGATCGAAAAGCTGGTGCTCATGGCACCTGGGGCGCTCGAGACGAGGGAGACTTACATGGAGATGGAGGGCATCAAAGCGATGATTCGTGTCCTCTACAAGGAAGGCATCAGCAAAGAGACGATGCGGAGGGTCTTCTCCCTACAACTCCATGACGAGTCGAAGATCACCGAGCAGGTCATCGAAGAACGCTACCAAGTCGCGCTCACCCAGCACAAAGACAACATCGCGCGCATCCAGGTGGCCAATCAGGAAGACCGACTGTCCGAGATTGAGTGCCCGGTGCTTTGCTTCTGGGGCGCCAACGACAAATTCTGTCCGCCGACCGGCGCTCCGAAGATTGCGTCGCGATGCGCAAACGCACGGACGATCCTGATTTCCAGCTGCGGCCACTGGGTGATGGTCGAGTACCCCAAGCTCTTCAACGAGCTCACCCTGAAGTTTCTAAACGACGACCTAGGCTAAAAGGGAACAGTCCCCTTTTTACAGGGATTGAATGATCGACATGGACGACGCTGCACGCAAAGCAAGAATCGCCGAGCTCGGAGACGAGCTCTACGATGCGCTTCGCGCCCGTCGAACTTTGTTGCCCCTCACGGAACGCTGGCCCGACATCACGATTGAAGATGCCTATCATGTCTCGCTTCGGATGGTGAACCGCCGTATCAACGACGACGGCGAGAGGATCATCGGCAAGAAGATTGGAGTGACGAGTAGGGCGGTTCAGGAGATGCTCGGAGTCTTTCAGCCGGACTTCGGGTATCTCACCGACAGAATGGTCTACCCCAACGGCGGGCCAATGCCGATCAGCGAACAACTGATCCAGCCGCGTGCCGAAGGAGAGATCGCGTTCAAGCTCAAGGCCGACTTGCATGGCCCGGGCGTGACCAACGACGATGTCGTCGGTGCGACCGACTACGTCATGGCCTGCTTCGAAGTGGTCGACAGTCGGGTTCACGACTGGAAGGTGAAGATACAAGACACGGTTGCCGACAACGCGAGCTGTGGACTCTTCGTCCTCGGAGACGAGCACGCGGACCCAAAGGGGCTCGATTTCCCGAACCTCGAGATGCGGGTCTACAAGAATGGCGGGTTTTTGAGCGAAGGATTGGGCTCGGCAGCGCTCGGCTCCCCGCTCAATTGCGTGAGCTGGCTGGCCAATACATTGTCCGAATTCGGGATTACTTTGAACGCCGGTGACGTGGTGCTGTCCGGTTCTCTCGTACCCTTGGAGCCGGTCGTGGCGGGAGATGAAATGCATCTCGAAGTCGAGGGAGTTGGAACGGCGGCCGTGCGGTTCACATAGGAGCGATGCAATAGATGACCACCAAGTTGAAAGCAGCAATCATCGGGTCCGGCAACATTGGGACCGATCTGCTCTACAAGGCACTTCGAAGCGAGATCATCGAGCCGGTCTGGATGGTCGGCATCGATCCGGCATCCGAAGGCCTAAAGCGTGCCAAAGAGCTCGGTCTCAAGACGACGTCGGATGGGGTCAAGGGTCTCGAGCCGCACATAGACGACGACGAGGTGCGGATCGCCTGGGACGCGACGAGCGCGTCCGTCCACGAGTCCAATAACGACCTGATGAAGAAGCACGACGTCAAGATGGTCGACCTGACACCCGCTGCAATCGGTCCGTTTTGCGTGCCGCCGGTCAACCTCGAAGCGATGATGGGCCGCAATGAGCAAAACGTGAACATGGTGACCTGCGGGGGGCAGGCGACGATCCCGATGGTAGCAGCCGTGAGCCGTGTGCAGCCGGTCGAGTACGGCGAGATCATCGCGACCGTCGCTTCGAAGTCCGCCGGCCCCGGCACACGCAAAAACATCGACGAGTTCACCCGCACCACGGCCAAGGGCGTCGAGGTCGTTGGTGGAGCCGATCGCGGCAAGGCTATCATCATCATCAATCCGGCCGAGCCACCTCTCATCATGCGGGATACGATTCACTGTTTGACCAAGGACCCTCCGAAAGAGGCAGAGATCATCGAATCAGCCAACCAGATGGTCGCGGAGGTACAAAAGTACGTGCCCGGTTATACGCTCAAGAACGGGCCGGTCTTCGACGGGAATCGCGTATCGTTCTTCATGGAGGTCGAGGGGCTCGGAGACTTCCTACCCAAGTATGCGGGCAACCTCGACATCATGACGGCCGCGGGGCTCCGAACCGCTGAGCTGATCGCCGAAGAAATTTTGCGTGCGGAGGCAGCATGAATCTCGAAGGCAAGAAAGTCACGCTTCACGACATGAGCCTACGCGATGGAATGCATCCGCAGCGCCATCAGCTCACGACCGCTCAAATGGTCGAGGTTGCGACCGCGCTCGACGAGGCGGGCGTGCCACTGATCGAGGTGAGTCACGGCGACGGCCTTGGTGGCGGCTCGGTCAACTACGGCTTCCCGGCTGCAAGTGATGAAGAATACCTTCGTGCCGTCGTTCCCAAGATGAAGAAAGCGAAGATTTCGGCTCTACTTCTTCCGGGCATTGGCACGGTCGATCACTTGCGGATGGCCCACGACTGCGGCGTGCACACGATACGCGTCGCGACCCACTGCACCGAAGCCGACGTCTCGGAGCAGCACATTGCGCTCGGGCGCAAGATGGACATGGACACGGTAGGGTTCTTGATGATGGCCCACATGATTCCAGCAGAGGAGCTGCTCGTGCAGGCCAAGCTGATGGAGAGTTACGGCGCGAACTGCATCTACATCACCGACTCGGCCGGCTACATGCTGCCCGATCACGTGATCGATCGTGTCGGCATCCTTCGTCGAGAGCTCGAGGCCGATACCGAGGTTGGCTTCCACGGGCATCACAACATGCACATGGGGGTGGCGAATTCTCTCGCAGCGATCGAAGCGGGGGCCGCGCGGGTCGACGGTTCGGCCGCAGGCATGGGGGCGGGCGCTGGCAATACGCCTCTCGAAATCTTCGTGGCCGTGCTTCACCGCATGGGCGTCGAGACTGGGATCGACATGTGGAAGCTCATGGATGTCGCTGAAGACATCGTTTATCCGTTGATGACTCACAAAGTCCGGGCGGACCGCGATTCGCTCACGCTTGGTTACGCCGGCGTGTATTCGTCGTTCCTGCTTTTCGCCAAGCGGGCGGCCGTCAAGTACGGCCTCAAGTCGACGGACATTCTCGTCGAGCTCGGCCGACTGAAGACGGTTGGTGGCCAAGAAGACATGATCGAAGACGTGGCGCTCGACATGAAAAAGGCCGGCGCTGCGGAGTGAGTGCGTGAGCGATCTGAACATATTTCGAGAGGAGGCCCGAGCCTGGATTCGAGAGAACGCCCCGAGGTCGCTTTGGGGGACGAGCGGCAGCGGGCCTTTCGAGGGATACTGGGGCGGCTCAAAGGATCTCGAGGCGGATCCGGACATTCTCGGGTGGCGCGATCGCGGCATTGAAAAGGGCTGGACTGCGCCTAGCTGGCCCAAAGAATACGGCGGTGGCGGTCTAAGCGTGGCGCACGAGCAGATCATCCACGAAGAGCTCAAGGCGATCGGTGTGCCGCGACCGATCGCGGGGCAGGGTCTCGCGATGTTCGGTCCGGTCCTCTTGCAGTACGGCAACGACGAGCAGCGGGCCGAGCACCTGCCCAAGATCGCGCGCGGCGAAGTTCGATGGTGCCAAGGTTACTCCGAACCCAATGCCGGCTCCGACCTTGCGAATCTGCAGCTGAGGGCCGAGCGCGACGGAGACGAGTTCGTCCTTAACGGACAGAAAGTCTGGACATCGCACGCCCACCTGAGCGATTGGATCTACTGCCTCGCGCGAACCAACCCAAAGGCGCCAAAGAAACAGATGGGAATCTCGATACTCCTCGCAGACCTTGGCACGCCAGGCATCACCGTTCGGCGGATCGACCTAATCAGTGGGTATTCGCCGTTTTGTGAAACCTTCTTCGACGATGCGCGCGTGCCGGCTAAGAACTTGGTCGGCGAGCTCGACGAAGGCTGGACGATTGCCAAGGCGATCCTCGGGCACGAGCGTTCGTCGATCGGCCGCTCGATAGCTCGGCAGCCGGGCTCGGCAGAACGAGAGGTGGTGGCGCGTGCGCGCAAGCACCTGGGTGTCGGCCATGGGCCTATTCCAGATCCTCTGCTTCGAGACGAGGTTGCAGGTCTTGGAATGCTCGAAGAGGCATTTCACCTGACGCTCGCGCGCATAGAGCAGAGCTCGAAAAGCGGCACGCCCGGTCCGGAGGGCTCGATCTCGAAGATCGTGGGCAGTGAGCTCAAACAGAAACGGTTCGAGCTTGGAATGAAAGTGGCGGGCATTCTGGGGCTTGGATGGGAAGGTCCTGGGTTCGACGACGACGACCTCGAGTACACCCGAGACTGGTTGCGGTCACGTGCCACGACGATCGAGGGCGGCTCGTCCGAGATCCAAAAGAACATCGTGTCCAAGCGCGTGCTTGGTTTGCCAGAGGGGAAGAAATGAGCGGACACACCGCCCCCTCGCTTCTCCTCAACGACGAGCAAAAAATGCTCTCGAAGACTGCGCATGAGTTCGTCCGGAAACGTGCGCCTGCGGCGAGACTGCGAACCTTCCGCGACAGGAAAGACGAAGTTGGGTTCTCGCGCGAGATCTGGAAGGAAATGGCCCAGCTCGGCTGGCTCGGGCTACAGATACCCCACGAGTACGATGGACTCGGGCTCGGGTTCTTCGACCTTTGCATCGTACTCGAGGAAAGCGGCCGCGAGCTCATGCCAGAGCCTTTCGTGTCAACGCTCTTGCTAGGGGCCCAGGCACTGCTGCTCGGTGGCACCGGGGCACAAAAGAAGGCGCTGCTCGCTGGGGTTGCAGCAGGCGAGAAGCTCGTTTCGGTCGCCTACGAAGAGCGTGGCTCTCGGGACTTTCGGCACGTCGAGACCGTGGCTCGCGCTTCTGACGACGGTTTCGAGATAACCGGCGAGAAGATTCAGGTTCTAGACGGGCACCTCGTGGATGCGATCATAGTCTCAGCTGCAACCGGTGGTGGGGCACCAACGCTGTTCTTGGTCGACTCCAACGCCAAGGGCGTGACGACCACCCAGCAGTTTCGCATCGACGGTCAAAGCTCTGCAATCGTTCGATTCGAGAACGTGGCGGTTGCGTTGGATTCGGTGGTTGGCGAGCTCGGGAAGGGCGCTGCGCTCCTTCAGACGGTGTTTGATCGAGCAGCCGTCGGACTTGCGGCCCACATGCTTGGGGCATCCGAGCAGGCTTTGGCCGACACTCTGGCCTACTTGAAGGAGCGCGAGCAATTTGATGTGCCAATCGGCTCCTTCCAGGCGCTTCAGCATCGGGCTGTCGCCCTTTATACGGAGATCGCGCTCCTGCGGTCGGTGGTGTTGGCGGCGGCTCGCGTGATCGACGAGCAACCGGAAGAGGTGCCCCGTTTTGCGTGTCTGGCGAAGGCACTTGCGTCGGAAACCTTTCTTCATGTCGCAAAGGAAGCGATTCAGATGCACGGCGGCATAGGCGTAACCGATGAGCATGACATCGGGCTCTACATCAAACGTGCACAGGCAACGTACATGACTTTCGGGGAGCCCTCGCAGCATCGGCGACGTTGGGCGGAGCTTCACGGTTACTAGCGACCACTACAACGAGCGAGAAATACGATGAAAAGGTTTGAAGGGAAGAACGTACTGATCACAGGCGCGGCATCGGGTATCGGTCAGGCTACCGCGCAGCGGATCGCCGAAGAGGGTGGCAACGTCGCGCTCATCGACATCAATACCGAAGGTCTCGCAGCCACCAAGAAGATCGCCGAAGGCCTCGGGGTGAAGGCGTGGTCGTACGAGTGCAATGTTGCCGACGGTCCGCGCGTGAAGGAGATCGTCGGCCAGGCGGCGGCCGATATGGGTGGCTTCGATACGCTCTGTCATTGCGCCGGCATCTTACGGACCTATCACACGCACGAAATGACCTTTGAACAGTGGCACCAAATCATCGACGTCAATCTCAATGGCACGTTCTACGTCAATCACGCCGCCCTTCCGCACCTTCTCAAGAACCGCTTTAGCGCGATCGTCAACTGCTCTTCGACTTCGGCACTCGGAAGCCATCCATGGATGAGCGCGTACGCGGCGTCGAAGGGCGGGATCATCTCGATGACCCGGTCTCTCTATCAGGAGTACGTAAAACAGGGCCTCCGTGCGAATTGCGTCGTTCCGGGTGGCATCGCGACGGCGCTCCACGGCGACTTCAAAGCCCCCGAGGGCGCCGACATGGAACTACTCAAGGGAGCCATGCCTTTCGTGGGCTTTGCCAAACCGATGCATGCTGCGGCGGTCATCGCCTTCCTTGCGTCCGACGACGCGCGCTACATCAACGGCACGGAGATACGAGCCGACGGCGGCGCACTCTCGTGACAAAAGGGTAAGCCCCCTGTTCTGGGGGTTAGTTCCGGAGCGCGGCGAGCTCTTGCGCCCGTACCAGCACCGCGGCGTCGACTTTGTGGAGGGCACCTGCGTCGTGGGGCGGCTGGGGGTCGTATTCGATCATAAGCTGAAGTGCCTTGGCGGTGTTCGCATCGGTGAGCCGCTCCGCGAGCTGGAGCGCCATGTCGATTCCACTCGACACGCCGGCCGCGGTGATGATTTTACCTTGGTGAACCACCCGTTCCTCGACTGGCTCGGCGCCATACTTGGTGAGGATCTGTCGCGCCGAAAAGTGAGTCGTGGCTTGGAGGCAGTCGAGAATTCCGGCGGCTGCAAGAAGCAACGAGCCGGTGCAAACCGAGGTCGTATACGTCGACGTCTCGTGCACCTGCCGAATCCAGTCGAGAATGACCTCGTCGTGAATCAATGCGCGGGTACCTACACCCCCAGGCACGAGGACGACCTCCGGGTTGGGTAGCTCGTCGAACGTATAGTCCACCGTCAGCCCGAGGAACCCATTGTCGGCCCTCACTTCGCCCTTCTCATGCCCGACGAACTTGAGCTGCGCGTCGGGAAGCCGCTGCAATACTTCGTACGGCCCAACCGCATCGAGCGCCGTGACCTGATCGAAGAGGGCAATAGCGATGTCCATCTCGGAAGATTGTCACGAGTTAGCCATTCGAAAAAGGGAACTGTCTGCTATTAGTCGAGGTGACCGCGGACGAAGGGTAGGTAGACGGGGTGCCAGAAGCGCTCTCGGACGAAGGCTTCGATGTCTTCTGGGATGTTCTCCCGCCGCGCGACCTGATCTTTGATGGCTTGCTGGCAGACGCGGGTGGCCACTCGGATCGACGTTTCCTGGAGGTCGCTGACGGGTGGGTAGATCAGACCGCCCTCGACGTACCTCTCAATCGTGTAGTCGGCGAGCGCCTGGGAGGCCTCGAGAACCATCCCGTCGGTGATGACCTTGGCGTCGCTCAGGATCGCTCCAAAACCGAGCCCGGGAAAGATGAAGGCGTTGTTACCCTGCCCGATCGGGTGGGTGACACCGCCCATGCGAACCGGGTCGAAGGGGCTGCCGGTCGCGACGATCGCCTGCCCGTCGGTCCATCGAAAGATGTCTTCGGGGGTCGCCTCCGCCGAGCTGGTCGGGTTCGACAGAGGAAAGACGATCGGCCATTTGTGGTTATCGGCCATGGCGCGAACGACCGCTTCGTCGAAGGCGCCAGGGCGACCGGAAAGTCCGAGGAGCACTGTCGCTTTGGCATTTCGAATGGTCTCGACGAGGTCAGGTACATCCCCTTCGAACTTCCAGTCTGTGATTTTCGCCCTGTCACGCGCGTAGCGTTGCTTGTACTCCTCCATGTCGCGGTCCAGGAGAAGAAGGCCTTTCGAGTCGAGCACGAATACCCGTTCCTTCGCCTCTGCCTCGGAGAGCCCCGCGTGGACCAGCCCTTCACGAATGGCCCACGCGACGCCGATCCCTCCGGCCCCCGCGCCATGAATGACGAACACTTCGTCGCTCAGGTTCTCGTTGCGCAGATGGCAAGCCGCAAGAATCCCGGCAAGCGCCACAGCTCCCGTGCCTTGAATGTCGTCATTGAACGAGGGTCCTCGGTTCCGATACCGTTCGAGCACCGTGAACGCGGCCGTCTTCGAAAGGTCTTCCCACTGAATTACCGCATCCGGCCATCGCGCCCAGACCGCGTCGACGAACTGATCGAGGAACTTGTAGTAGTCCTCTCCTCGGAGGCGTTTCTGGCGCACGCCCAGGTAGTTGGGGTTGTCGATCAGATCCAAGCGTTCCGTACCGACGTCGAGCGCGACGGGCATCGTGTGGAACGGGCTCACGCCTCCGGCCACGGTGTAGAGCGCCATTTTGCCGATCGGAATCGCGAGGCCACCATAGCCCTGGTCGCCAATGCCGAGGATCGCGGATGAGTCGGTGGCAACGATCATTCGCACGTCTTCCATCGGGTAGCAATTGAGCGTCTGGTCCGCCCGGTCGATGTTGAGCGGCGAGAATGAAAGCCCGCGGGGATGCTGATAGAGGGCGCTGAATTGCTGCACAGCGGCGCCGACGGTTGGTGTGTAGACGATGGGAAGCATCTCTTCCAAGTGCTTCTCGAGCAACGCGTAGAACAGGATCTCTTGGCGCTCCTGCAATGACCGAAGGTATTGATACTTGTCGATATCGGTCGGCGCTTGAACGAAGCCCTCATAGACGCGGTCGGCTTGCTGTTCGAGCGTGTTAAACTGCGGCGGAAGCAGACCGCCTAGTCGAAGCGCGACGCGTTCTTCGTAACTGAACGCTGTGCCCTTGTTCGACAGCACTAGGCGCAGGAGCGCGATACCGTCGAGGTACACTTCCATGTACTGACGTCCGTGCTCGTCTTCTTTGAGGTCGAACAGTCGGCTGACACGTTTTCGGGGCATGCTGGTCCTTTCCTCACGCGCCTTCGATGGCAGCTACGACAGCGTCGGCCATTTCGTTGGTGCCGAGCGAGCGCTGTCCGCCGCTCAGATCCGCGGTTCGAAGGCCGTTGTCGAGAACCTTCTGAACCGAGTCCTCGACGGCTTTGGCGTCCGCGTCGAGGCCGAGACTGTGACGAAGCAGCATCGCTGCGCTCAAGATCGTGCCAAGCGGGTTGGCGATTCCCTTGCCCGCGATGTCTGGTGCGGAGCCATGAATGGGCTCGTAGACGCCGATAGAGCCCTCGCCCAACGATGCGCTCGGAAGAAGCCCAAGCGACCCAGTCAGCACGGCGCCCTCGTCGGACAAGATGTCGCCAAACATGTTGCCGCTCACGATGACGTCGAATGATGACGGATCGGTGACGAGTCGCATCGCCGCGGAGTCGACCAGCTGATGCTCTAATCTCACGTCGGGGTTCTCGTTGCCGACCTCGGTGGCGATCTCTCGCCAGACCTGCATCGTCGCAAGGACATTGGCTTTGTCGATCGAGGTGACGTGGCGACTGCGTTTTCGCGCCACTGCGAAAGCTAGCTCGACGATCCTGCGAATCTCGGTTTCGTCATACATCATCGTATCGAAGCCCCGGCGCACTCCGTTTTTCGTCTCTTTCCCCTTGGGCTGACCGAAATAAATGCCACCGGTGAGCTCACGGACGAAAACCAGGTCGACCCCGCGCAGCCGCTCGGGCTTGAGAGGCGACGCCCCCTCGAGACCGTGAAACGGTCTTACCGGCCGCACGTTGGCAAACAGCTTCAAAGCTTTTCGCATGCCGAGGAGGCCTTGCTCCGGTCGGACTTCGGCGGTGGGATCGTCCCACTTAGGGCCGCCGACCGCACCGAGAAGCACGGCATCCGCGCTTCGACAGGCCACGATCGTGTCATCCGGAAGTGGCACGCCCGTCTCATCGATCGCGATGCCGCCGATCAGGTGCGTGGAGAAAGTGAAGGTGTGGCCGAACTTGCTCGCAATCGCTTCGAGCACCTGCCTCGTTGCGTCGACAATCTCCGGGCCGATCCCGTCGCCTGGAAGGAGTGTGATTTTGGCTTTCATCTACTACACCTAGGTACAGCCGCGCAGCATGCACGGCACCCGCGACGAGGGCAATCACTAAGTCCGTGCCCGTTGCGCCTCCGCTTGTCTTTCCTGCCTGGCCTGTTCGAGGGTCAGCCCATATTCGATGCTGTCGACGAGCGCCTGCAGAGAAGCCTCGATGATGTTGCTCGACGCACCGACCGTGCTCCAGGTGTCGTGTGCCGACTGGCTGTCGATCAAGACTCGGGTGGTAGCGGCAACCCCGCTCCGGCCGTCGAGGATGCGGACCTTGTAGTCGCTCAGGTGCATCTCCGTGACCTGCGGGAAGAAGGGGCGGAGCGACTTCCGTAGGGCGGCGTCGAGCGCGCTCACCGGGCCGTTGCCTTCACCCGCAGTCAGCATGACTTCGTTGCCGATCTGCACCTTCACGGTCGCCTCCGCGACCATCCCGGCTCCGCGCCTGCGTCCAACGCTCGCTTGGAAGTCGAGCACTTCGAACGGGGGTTTATAGCCTTCTTGTTGGCGTGCCATCAGAAGTGCAAAGGACGCTTCCGCCGCCTCGTAGGCAAACCCCTTCGCCTCGAGCTCCTTCACACGTTCGAGCACGCGGCTCCCGTGGTCGGAGCTCACCTGGAGCCCCATTTCCTCGGCTTTGCTGAGCACGTTACTACGCCCCGAAAGCTCGCTGACGACCACGCGCGACTCGTTGCCGACGAGCTTCGGATCTACGTGCTCGTATGACTCTGGATGACGCCGGATCGCCGAGACATGTACGCCACCTTTGTGCGCAAAGGCGCTTCGGCCGACGTACGCTGCGTGATCGTTCGGATTCAGGTTCGCGACCTCGGCGACGAAGTGCGACAAGTCGTAGAGCTGCGCCAGGCGGCCCTCCGGTAGACAGTTGAGCCCGAGCTTCAGCTCGATGTCGGGGATGATCGCGCAGAGATTGGCGTTGCCACAACGCTCCCCGTATCCGTTGATAGTGCCCTGCACGTGACGAGCTCCCGCCCGGACGGCGGCCACCGAGTTAGCCACGCCGCACTCGCCGTCGTTGTGCGCATGAATCCCCAATCGAGCTTCAGGTAGCGCTTCCTTCACTGCCTGAACCATCTTTTCGATTTCCCAAGGCATCGAGCCGCCGTTGGTGTCACAAAGCACGAGCGTCTCTGCACCGCCGCTGGCTGCCGCATGCAACGTCCGGAGCGCGTATTCTGCGTCCGATTTATACCCGTCGAAAAAGTGCTCCGCATCGTAGATGACCCGGCGGTCCTGGCTCGACAAGAATGCGACGCTATCTTCGATCATTCGGATGTTCTCTTCGAGGCTGGTTCGAAGAACCTCGGTGACGTGCATCTTCCACGCCTTGCCGAAGATCGTGCACACGGGTGTTTGCGCCTCGAGAAGAGTTTGGAGCTGCTTGTCGTCCTCGGCTCGTAACTCTGCTCGGCAAGTCGACCCGAAAGCGGAAATCTTCACACTCTTCCACGTAACGGATTTGGCGCGCTCGAAGAATTCGACGTCTTTGGGGTTCGAGCCCGGCCACCCGCCTTCGACGAAAGCGACGCCGAGCGCATCGATATGCTCGGCAATGCGCAGCTTGTCATCGCAAGACAGACTCATCCCCTCCATCTGCGTTCCATCACGCAGAGTGGTGTCGTAGATCTCCACGACAGGGCCCGAGCCGTTATGTCCGTTGCTGCTCATATTTCGTGATTTGATCGTCGAACGAGAGAAGGTACCCGAGCTGATCGATGCCGTTCAACAGGCAATGCTTGGAAAATGCATCGATCGGAAAGGTTGCTTCGAGGCTGCCGAGGCCGGTCACCGATTGAGTCGGGAGGTCGATCGTGATCTTCGTACCACGATCGAGTTGAACTGCCTGCATGAGCTTCTTGTGGACATCCGGCGTGACCTCCACCGGCAGAAGACCGTTCTTCAACGCATTGCTCTTGAAGATGTCGGCGAATCCAGTTGCGATGATCGCGCGGAAGCCCCAACTGACGAGTGCCCACGGCGCATGCTCGCGCGAGGAGCCACTGCCGAAGTTGTGACCTGCAATCAGAATCTGTGCGCCCTGAGACTCGGGTTGATTGAGGACGAAGTCTCTCTTGGGGGACCCATCCTCGTCGTATCGCCAGTCGGAAAACAAACTGTCGCCGAGCCCGTGCTTCTCGGTGACTTTCAGGAAGCGTGCGGGGATGATCTGGTCGGTATCGACGTTATCTGCCGTGAGCGGAACGCAGTGGGATGTCAGTGTCGTGAATTTCGCCATGGTTTCGTCTCTCAAGAAAGGAGCAGGCGCCGTGGGTCGGTCACCTCCCCGGTGACAGCCGAGGCCGCTGCAGTCAGTGGCGAAGCGAGGAATGTGCGCCCACCCTTGCCCTGACGACCCTCGAAGTTGCGATTCGAGGTGCTGACGGCGTACTGCCCCGGCTCGAGATTGTCTCCGTTCATCGCGATGCACATCGAGCAGCCTGGCTCCCGCCATTCGGCTCCAGCATCTTTGAAAATCCGGTCGAGCCCCTCGGACTCGGCCTGCGCCTTGATGTCGTGTGAGCCTGGAACCACTAGAGTGCGGACGCCGGCGGCGACCTTTCGGCCGCTCAATACACTTGCCGCCATCCGCAGGTCGCCTATCCGCGAGTTCGTGCACGAGCCGATGAAGACGACATCGACCTTCTTGCCGAGCAAGGGTTTCCCAGGCTCGACATCCATGTAAAACATCGCCTTTTCGAATGCCGCCTGCTGCGAGGGCTCGCTGAACGAGTCGAGATTGGGAACCGTACCACTGATGCCCATGCCCATGCCGGGGTTGGTCCCGTAGGTGATCATCGGTTCGAGCTTGCTGGCATCGATGACGACTCGCTTGTCGTACTCCGCATGCTCGTCGGTTTTGAGCGCGCGCCAGCGCTCGACGGCTGCATCCCAATCCGCACCTTTCGGCACCCGGTCGCGGCCCTTTAGGTAATCGAACGTAACCTCGTCCGGGGCGATCATGCCGGCGCGTGCCCCTGCCTCGATGCTCATGTTGCAGACCGTCATTCGGCCTTCCATGTCGAGGCCGCGAATCGCAGAGCCAGTGTATTCGATGACATGCCCAGTGGCCCCACCGGTCCCGACCTCCGCGCAAAGCGCGAGGATGATGTCCTTCGCGGTGACTCCCGGCATCAACTGACCGTCGACTCGAACCTCCAGGGTCTTTGCCTTGCGCTGGAGCAGACATTGGGTGGCGAGAACGTGCTCGACCTCGCTCGTTCCGATTCCGAACGCGAGCGCGCCGAAGGCTCCATGTGTCGAGGTGTGGCTGTCGCCGCAGACGATCGTCTTGCCCGGCTGGGTGAACCCGCGCTCGGGGCCGATGACGTGCACGATGCCATTGTACTTGGTGCCAATGCCGAAGAGCTCGATCCCGAACTCCTCGCAGTTCTGCTCGAGCATTCGTAGCTGCGCTTTGGCCTGATCGTCGATGACGGCGAGCGACTTCGGTAGTGTCGGTGTCGAATGGTCCATCGTCGCGACTGTCTTGTCGGGACGGCGCACGCCGATGCCACGCTCCCGAAGCCCGGTGAACGCCTGAGGCGATGTCACCTCGTGGATGAGATGCAGGTCGACGTAGAGGACTGCCGGCCTGTCCGGCTCTTCAACGACGACGTGCGTATCCCAAACTTTCTCAAATAGAGTTTGTGGTTTCATGGTCCGTCACTACGCAGCGCTTCCGGCTGCCTGGCTGTCTGCCTTCTTTCCTTCTGTGAGCGCAAGGATGCGGTTGATCGCTGCGAGGTAGGCCTTGGCGCTGGCGACGATGACATCGGTGTTCGCTCCATGTCCGTGAAACACCCGTGCACGCGAATGTTCGTATTGCGGGTTCAGCTTGTCAGTCGAAGCGTCATCGTCGTGCGGAGCGACGCGAACGCTCACCTCCCCGAGCGCGTCGATGCCCTCGGTAACCGACTGTACGGTGTACTCGAGCAGGCTGCAGGGAACGTGTACGAGCTCCTGGATGGCCTTGTACACGGCATCCACCGGCCCGGTGCCGACTTCTGCGGCGGTATGCGTATTCCCATCGGGGCCGATCAGCCTGACGGTGGCGGTTGGCATTCCCGTGCCGCAACCGACCTGAAGCGCGTCGAGCCTCCAGTACTCGGTCGGTTGGTAGAGCTCGTCGCTGACCAATGCGACCAAGTCGGCATCGGTGATGGACTTCTTCTTGTCGGCGAGCTTCTTGAATCGTGCGAAGGCCTTGTCGAGCCCGTCACCCGACACGGCATAGCCGAGCTCTCCCAAACGGTTCGCAAACGCGTGCCGCCCGGAGTGCTTGCCGAGAACGAGCTGTGTCTTCCCCGCACCGACCATCTCGGGACGCATGATCTCATACGTCTCTTCGTGCTTGAGCATCCCGTCCTGGTGGATGCCTGCCTCGTGCGCGAATGCGTTTGCCCCGACCACAGCCTTGTTGGGCTGCACGACCATGCCGGTCACTTTGCTGACCAGACGGCTGGCACGGGTGAGCTGGGTCGTATCGACCTGGCTTCTGATCCCATAGAGGTCGTGACGAACGTGAAGCGCCATCACGACCTCCTCGAGGGATGCGTTTCCGGCGCGCTCGCCGATCCCGTTGACCGCGACCTCGACCTGCCGCGCGCCATTCACGACCGCCGCGAGGCTGTTCGCAACCGCCAAGCCGAGGTCGTCGTGGCAATGCACGCTGATCACCGCTCTTTCGATGCCGGGCACATTCTCGCGCAACATGGCGATGCGCTCTCCAAACTCACCTGGCATCATGTATCCGACGGTATCCGGGATGTTGAGCGTGCTCGCCCCGGCCTCGATCGCCGCCTGAAGCGCATCGTACAGGAACTCCATTTCGGTCCTGCCCGCATCCTCGGGGCTGAACTCGACGTCCTCGCAGAAGCCTCGCGCGTAGGTGACCATCTCGGTGATCTTCTCGAGCACCTGGTCTTTGGTCATGCGGAGCTTGTGCTCCCGGTGGATGGGCGACGTCGCGATGAACGTGTGGATCCGAGCGTGCTTTGCCGGAGACACCGCCTCCGCTGCCTTGTCGATATCCTGCTTGGATGCCCTTGCGAGGCTGCAGATTGTCGGGGGCTCCGGTGCCGGCCTTCCTTCGACGCCGGTTACGCCGACCGCCTCTGCGATCGTCTTCACCGCCCGCAGATCATCCGGCGAGGCTGCCGCGAAGCCAGCCTCGATGACGTCTACGCCGAGCCGCGATAGGGTCTTCGCCACCTCTAGCTTCTCGGCCGACGTCATGGTGGCGCCCGGCGATTGCTCTCCATCTCGGAGGGTCGTGTCGAAGATTCTAACGTGATCGGGTTGCATGGCTCATTCTCCCATGCGCTCGGGGATCGCTCCGTCCCCAAGCGCCATTTAGTCTCCCTGTTTGATCTCTACCGGGTCGACGAAAGGCATCATCGACCGGAGCTTAGCGCCGACTCTTTCGATCGGCTGTTCTTGCTCGGCGCGGCGGATCGAATTGAACTCCGGACGACCTTTTTGGTTTTCTTCGATCCAGCGCTTTGCGAAGCTGCCGTCTTGGATTTCGGCGAGGATCTGCTTCATCGCCTTCTTGCTGTCGTCTCCGATGACCCGCGGGCCGCTGACGTAGTCCCCCCACTCGGCGGTGTTGGAGACCGAGTAGCGCATATAGTTCAATCCGCCGCGATACATCAGGTCGACGATGAGCTTGAGCTCGTGCAGGCACTCGAAATACGCGAGCTCGGGCTGATACCCGGCCTCGACCAGTGTCTCGAAGCCCGCCTTCACGAGCTCGGAGCAGCCACCACAAAGCACTGCCTGCTCGCCGAAGAGGTCGGTTTCGGTTTCTTCCTTGAAGGAGGTGGTCAACACGCCGGCCCGCGCGCAGCCAATGCCTGCGGCATACGCCATCGCCTCTGCATCTGCCTGGCCGGTGGCGTCTTGATGGACCGCGAGAAGGGCCGGTACGCCGCCACCCTCCTGGTAAGTCTCGCGCACCCGGTGCCCAGGGCTCTTCGGTGCGACCATGGTGACGTCGACATCCTTCGGCGGTTCGATCGTGCCGTACCGGATGTTGAAGCCATGCGCGAACATCAGCATGTTGCCGGCCTCGAGGTTGGGCGCGATGTGCTCCGTGTAGATCGCCGGCTGCGCCGTGTCGGGCGCGAGGATCATGACCACATCGGCCTCTTTCGCTGCTTCGGCGACAGACTTGACTGTGAGCCCCGCGGCTTCGGCCTTTGTCTTGCTCTTGCTGCCTTGCTTCAAACCCACACGGACGTCGACGCCGCTCTCCTTCAAGTTGAGCGAGTGCGCGTGGCCCTGTGAGCCGTAGCCGATGATCGCGACCTTCTTGCCTCGAATCAACGAGAGGTCCGCGTCCTTTTCATACCGAATCTGAGTCATGTGTCTCTCAATTCTCCAAATGGGGTTATGCCGCTGTCGAGCGGGAGGCAGGCACCGTGGGGTGAGCGAGATCGTGTTCTTCGACGCCCCGAGTCATTGCGACCGTCCCGGTCTGGACCATCTCCAAGATGCCAAAGGGCCGTAGAACCGAGACGAGGCCGTCGACCTTGTCCTGCGGTCCAGTGATTTCGATCGTGACTCTTTCGGGCGACATATCGATCGCTCGTGCGCGGAAAACGTCGCAGATCTTCAATATTTCATCCCGCTGGATGCGCTCGCAGTTGACCTTGATCAAGGCGAGAACGCGGCTGATCGACTGTTTGTAGGTGAGGTCGTCGACCCACAGCACATTGACCATCTTGTAGAGGTTGGCCTCGATGCGCCTCGCTTTGTCTTCGTCCGCCTCGCAAACGATGGTCATGCGCGAGACGCCCGGCTCGTGAGTAGCGCCTACGTTGAGCGAGTCGATGTTGAAGCTTCGGCGTCGGAACAACGAAGCCACCCGGTTCAACACACCGGGCTTGTCTTCCACGAAAACAGCAAAAGTTCTTTGGACGCTTTGGGACATCAGTCGTCCTCCCCGGTTTCGAAAATGGGATTGTGCTCATGCTCCCCCGGCTGATCGGGGCGCTGAATCATGTCATGCAGGTTCGCTCCGGCAGGAACCATCGGATACACCGAGTCTTCCTGCTCCACTCGGAAGTCGATCACGACTGTGCCTTCGGTCTCTTCGGCTTTACGGACGGCAGCTTCGACCTCCGAGCGCTTCTCGACTCGGATGCCGGTGAGCCCATGAGCCTCGGCGATCTTCACGAAGTCCGGGCTGAGCAACGGCGTCGCGACGTAGCGACCCCCGAAGAAGAACTCCTGCCACTGGCGGACCATGCCGAGGAAGCCGTTGTTGATGATCGCGACGTTCACCTTGATGCCTTCCTGGGCGCAGGTGGAAAGCTCGGCTTGGGTCATTTGAAATCCGCCGTCGCCGCAGATGATCCACACCGAGTCCTCGGGCTTTGCAAACTTGGCGCCGATGCCAGCGGGCAATGCAAAGCCCATCGTGCCGAGGCCGCCCGAGGTCAGAAGCTTCATCGGATAGTCGTGCTTGTAGTACTGCGCCTCCCACATTTGGTGCTGACCGACGTCCGTCACGATAAGCGCTTTGCCTTCCGTGTGGCGGTAGAGGTCGTGGATCACGTGAGCCGCGTAGAGCTTGCCGAGATCCGGAAGGTTCTTGATGTCTCGAACCGACGAACCGCCTTTGATTTCATCGATGTAGGCGAGCCAGTCTTCGCGGTCGCATTTGTCCACATGGGGCAGCAGCTCCTGCAGCACGGCGCGCGCGTCGCCGACGATCGGAACGTCGACGCGGACATTCTTGTTGATCTCGGCGGGGTCGAGCTCGATGTGGATCTTCTTTGCGTTTGGAGCATACGTCTTCAGGTTGCCCGTGACTCGGTCGTCGAATCGCATTCCGACGGCGATGATCAGATCCGAATCCTGGATGGCCTTGTTGACCCAGGTCTCTCCGTGCATGCCCATCATGCCGAGGCTGCGCGGATGGCTCGCTGGGAAACCGCCTAGGCCGAGCAACGTGCAGGCGACGGGAATGTTGGTCTTGTTGATGAACTCCAACAAAGCGCCGGTACCCTGCGACTTCATGACACCGTGACCCGCAAAGAGGATAGGGCGTTTGGCGTTTTGGATGAGCTCCACCGCCTCTTCGAGTTGCTCGGCAAGCGGCGCATAGTCGGGGCGGTAGCCGGGAAGAACGATCTCGTCGTCACTCCATTCGAACACACAGCTCTGTTGCTGTGCGTCCTTCGTGATATCGACGAGTACTGGTCCTGGACGACCCGAACGTGCGATGTAAAAAGCCTCGCGAATCGTCGGCGCAACCTGCTCGGGCTGGGTCACCAGGTAGTTGTGCTTGGTCACCGGAATAGTGCAGCCAGTGATGTCGGTCTCTTGGAACGCATCGCTTCCGATCAACTGCGACGGCACCTGGCCGGTGATGCAGACTATCGGGATCGAATCCAGCATCGCCGTAGCGATGCCAGTCACGAGATTGGTGGCTCCAGGACCGGAGGTCGCGATGCACACGCCGACCTGACCCGAGGCGCGGGCATAGCCATCGGCCATGTGTGATGCGCCCTGCTCGTGCCGTGTGAGCACATGGTGAACGGGGTATTGAATCATCGCATCGTAGGCGGGCATGATCGCGCCGCCCGGATACCCAAAGCAGACCTCGACCCCCTCGCGTACGAGCGATTCCCAAATGATGCTGGCTCCGGAAAGCGATTCGCCGATGCGGTTCTTGAGCTTGGGATTGGCGGGTGTCACGACGGTCTCCTCGTTCGGTGGCTCGCTCCAACTAAACGATTCGGAGCGGCTTTCAAGCGGTGCGCACGCCACGAAAAAGGCGCCGAGTCGAACGCCGACCGGGCACCTTGGTCACGGGCAAACTCGGGCATGCCCGACATCGGCCGGGTACGTGTAGTTTTGTGTTGTAAGTGCTTGTTCATGGGTCTTGGTCAACGAAGAAAGCCCCCGCATCTCGATGCAGGGGCCAGAAAGCAAAAGGGTTGGTGAGTGGTGGTCTGGTCCCTGCCTATGCCTGCGCAACTAGCAGAAGGCTAATAATGAGGCCGACTACGACGACAACACCGCTCACGAGGCTCGCGTGACGCGGGTCCGTCTCAGTGCTCATAGTCATGCCCTTGTGGACCATAGAACTGCCATTCTGGGGTGAATACCCCAGTGGGTCAAGGGGGCACTCTCCGTCGGGCCCCTTGAAACCTCGGAAATGAGTCGTTGCGCCGTTCGGCTCAGAAGAGCTGTAGTTTCACCGGGTTGGTGGACCGGAGAGCGCCCCCTTGGAGCTCGAGGGCCATTGCGGTTTGGGGGTGGCAATAGTGGCCGGGGGCGTCAGCGGGGATGGTTTCGACCGCGATCACCTGTCGGTCGGCCGACGCATAGACGACGTCGATCGGGTACGGGACGCCGGTGTTGGTGATGCAGATCGTTGTTTCCACAGGGAAAAGAAGCAGTAGGCCCTCGTCTTGCGCGAGAGGGGGGTAGCGGCGAAGGCCCTCCCGAAGCTCATCCTCGGTTTCGGCGACCCAGATGGCGACCTCGAGGAGAACATCGCCATTCGCGTTCAAGATCTGCGCCCGCGTCGCGCCCTGTTCTGCGCCCGCGTCGCCGCAGGCCGCCAAGCCGATCAATGCCAGAGCGGCCATTTCACGCCTCATAGCGACCTCAGGAAAGCCAGCAGGGCCGCACGCTGATCGCGGTCGAGGGCCTCCACGGCCATGCGGCTTTCGTCGGCTTCGCCCTCGTGGGCCGCGATCGCCTCTTCGATGGTCGAGGCACGGCCGTCGTGCATGTACGGAGCCGTGCTGCGGAGGCCCCATAGCGGTGGAGTTCTGAAGTCTCGAACGCCGGCTGCGCCTTCTTCGATCCCCAGCGCATCGGCAGCCGCGACGTCGTGCAGCAAGAGATCGGTGTACGCGCGGACTTCGACGCCATCCGCGGTTTCCAACGAAGGCACGTGGCAACTTCCACACGCCGCGGCTTCAAACACCAACTCGCCCACGTCCTCGAGCTCGATGTCGGTGCGGGTCCGTGGAGGTGGAGCGAGCGATGCGATGAACGTGGCGATGTCGTCGATCGTGTCGGCATCGAGCTCGGGATCGATCACTTCGTCCTCATCCTCCGCGCCGCCGAAGGTAAACCCTGGCTCGGCGGGAACTGTCATCCCAAGCTCGTTGGTCAGCGCGTCACGCACGAACTCACGAATCGAAGGCACGTTTGCCTTCCATCCGAAACGCCCAAGGCGCCCATCGCCGAGCAAGTGCGCTCGTCCTGCAATGCCGTCCTGGTTCAAATCATCTGGGTCGGCTAGCGACTCGATCGTCTCTCTTCGAATATGCTCGAGCAACCCCAACCCGAGCGTGCTCGGGGTTTGTCTCGGTTCAAAGAAATTTGCTTCCGGATCGGATTCGGGGCGAACGGCGGTAACCCCGTGTCGAGGTAAGCCGGTTCCACCGATTGGCGCAGCGAAAACGTCTCCTATGAAGACGCCCTGGCGCATCGCATCGACTCCGGCCGGTCCTGCGCCACCGATGACCGGATCGAAGTGACAAGACCGGCACGCATCTCCATTGAAGGTGGGCCCTACGCCTTCGGAATAGGAGAAGTCACGGTCGAAGAGAGCACGGCCGCGTTCGAACGCGGCGAGCTCCCCTTCGTCGAGCCCTGGGATGGGTGCGCCAATCTCTCCCGGTTGTGGCGGCGGTACCCCCGGAGGCAACAAACCGTCGGTTCGCTGCGCACGCCCCCCAAGCGACTCCAAAAACGCGATCAAATCGGTGCGCTGGCCGTCCTCGAGTCTCCCGTAAGCGTCACTCATCGGTTGGGCCTCTCCCCCGTGCCAACGGATCGCCTCGTCCAGCGTCGCGGCTCGCCCGTCGTGCAGATACGGCGCAACCGTCGCGATGCCCCAAAGCGGTTGGGTGCGAAACTCGGCGCCGGTCGCTTCTCCCATCGGCATGTCATCGGCGAGCTCTGCACCCATGTCATGAAGCAGGAGGTCTGAATAGAGCGGGATTCTGCCACGGGGCCCAGCCAACGAGGGAGTGTGGCACTTTGCACAGCCAACGTCCTCGAAGCTCTGCTCGCCACGCTTGGTTTGTTCGGTTGGCTCGTCCGGCTCGGGCGCAGCGAGTAGCAGGGTGAACGAAACCAAATCGAACAGATCATCGGAGGAGATCTCCGGATCCGGCACTCCGTCGAAATCGATCGTCGGTTCATCCACGATGACAGATTGTGCAGCGACCACCGCACCCACGCCTTGCACTTCGCTGGTGGGCATCGCGGCTTCGATCGGGCCCACTCCTGGCAGGCTTTCGCGCTCGGTGGAAGACAGTGGTTCTGATGTGATGCCCATGTGATTGAACAGTGGGCCCCGAACGAAGATCTCGATTCTCGCCGTCTGCGCCTTGCGTCCGAAACGGCCGACCGCGATGCCGTCGTAGTTTGCCCGGCCGCTCACCCCGTCGCCGTCTTCGTCGTCGGGGTCGGCGCGGCTCAGAATCTCACTCCCGGGAAGCTCTGCGAGGAGCCCCGCACCAAAGAATGGGATCGGGTTCCGGGTCGCACTGACGTCGGTCAACGCATCAGACGGAGCGCGCCCCGTTTCGAGCGAGAACTGACGCTGTACCCCGTTCTTGCCCCGTGGCACCACGACGTCTTGGACCAACTCGTCTCCGACCAGCAAGAAGTCTCGATAGTGGCTGGCGCTCCCCCCGAGCACCGGCTTTTCGTGGCAGCCCGCGCAGAACGTCAAGTTGAACTCGGGCCCTAGGCCATTGGTTGGAGTGAAGCGTCGCAGCGCAACCGCTCGCCCCCGCTCGAAGGTCGCAAGCTCTTCGGCCGATGCCGAGGGAAAGGGAGTGCCGAGTGGGCCGAATACCCCGTCCGCCATCGGTGTTCGGGCTTCGCTGCCGCATCCCCCAATCGAGGCCACCCCGATCCAGATGGCCCATGCTACGAGCGTGACTCTCATACGTCTTGCTGTTCAAGAAAGAAAAACAGCCTCAATATAGCTTGCCTCCCCACTCAGACAACGAAACTTCGGAGCCCGTGGACCATGGAGATTCTTTCGAGCCGTTTCATGCTTCATCCAAGCGATTTCGAGCGAAGTCTCGACTTCTACCAAAACGTCCTCGGCCTCCATCCGATGCGGGAGTTCGGCCGCGGCGAAGGGCGGGGAGTCGTGTTCTTCCTCGGCGGCGGCTACTTGGAAATCACCGGCGCCGCCGCATCGCCCCCCACGTCAGCGACCGAGCTGTGGTTGCAGGTGAGGGATGCGCGGGCCGTCGAAAACGAGCTCCGAGCCGCCGGCGTACCGATCCTCGAAGGGACGGTCGAAAAGCCGTGGGGGTTGACCGAGCTTCGCGTTGCCGATCCCGACGGGCTGGTTCTGATCTTCGTGGAGGTACCGCCGGACCACCCGTTGCGCCGTGACCACCGCTCGATGTGAGCTAGCGCTCTTCGAGATCGACCGCGACGGTTTTGCCGTTCACTTTGCTCGCAATCGGCTCTTTGGCCTGCTCGATGTCCGGACTATGAGCGTCCCACCAACTTTCAGCGTCAGCTCGCGTCCAGCGCGCCACGTCTAGTTTGTCGAGCGCATCGGCGAGCTCTTGTCCAGATGAGGGCCGATCGCCCTGTGACTTCGCCAGGCACCCGAAGATGAGCTCTTCGAGCCGCGGGGGGATCCCATTCGCGCAGAGCTCGTTAAGCGGGACCGGCTCGGTGTGCAAGTGATGCATGCACACCTCGATGATCGTCTTTCCTTCGAACATGTGCCGACCCGCCAACAGGTAGTACCCAACCGCTCCCAGCGAATAGATATCACTTCGAGCGTCGATGCCCTGCGGATCTTGGATCGCTTCGGGGCTCAAGTAATTAGGTGTGCCTTTGATCGAAAGCGTGTTCGTGCGCTCGAGGTCATCCACCTTGCCGAGGTTCTTGACGAGGCCAAAGTCGAGCACCTTCGTGACGTCCGGCACTCCGCCCTGGCGCGCCAACATGATGTTGCTGGGTTTGATGTCGCGGTGAATCAGCCCCACAGCGTGCGCTTCGTTGAGTGCGAGCGCCGCATCGCGCAAGACGCGGACGACCCGTGCGATGGGTTGCGGGCCTCCTGCTTCGACGACCTGGGTGAGCGTCGCCCCACTCAAGAGCTCCATCGCATAGTAAAAGAGCCCTTCCGGCGTGCGTCCGTAGTCGTAGATCGTGACCGTATTGGGATGGGTGAGCTTCGCGGTGAGCTGGACCTCTCGACGGAACCGATCGAGCGCTTCCGGGTCGGCGATCTGGGGCTTCAAGAGCTTGATCGCGGTTGGACGCTTCAGCATTCCGTGGGTTGCCTCGTAGACGACACCCATGGCTCCCTCGCCGAGCTTCCGCTCGAGCTTGTACTGGCCGAGGCTCTGGATGTCGCTCACCTCTTCGCGCAGCCGATGAATGACGCGGGATGCGAGGCTCGCCAGACCGACCGTGAGGGTCCACCACATGACCGTGATCACCGCCTGGGAGGTCGCCACGCGATACTTGGAGAGCCCCGTGCTGTCGAAGCCGAAACGACGCCAGATTCCGAGATCCACGGAGAGGTAGTGTGCGTACATCGCTGCAACGAGCGGGATCCCGATCAAGACTCCGAGAATGGCGGTGCGCCTGGCCGAGCTCGGCACGAACACACTTCGCGCGAAGAGCATCAGGGCCAAGATGAACGCGGTGATCGTGTCGGCGCCGACTTCGGGCCGGATATTCATCCCCATGCCGATGTAGCCGAGGCTCGCGCCAAAGAGCCCCGCATACTCGACGGCCCCAATGGTCATCAGCTTGAGCTCTCCTCGCCGACAGATCAGCCAGATGGCGAGCATCGGTAGGATGGACAGCGCATGAAGAATGAAGCTCGGGTTCCGGAGCTCCTCCTCGAGGAAGCCGAACAGGATTCCCATCAACACGCGGAAGAGCAGCGCCGTGCCCCCGAGGAGCATCCCGATGAGACCAAAAGCCGCGACACGCTTTTGAAGAAACGCGCGGGCCGCAGGATCCGAGAAGTAAGTGCTCCTAGTCGACATGCGACGTTCCTGCGTCCTACACCCATTCGGGAGGGCGATCAATGATGGCTACGTGCGCAGTTTGTAACCACGTTGGAGCATGATACCCGCCACGGAGAGCAGCACCATGAACGAGATCAGGACCACGACCGCGCTTGCGACCGGTGACACGTCCGCGACACCGAGAAAGCCGAATCGAAGGCCGTTGACCATGTAGAGCAGCGGGTTGAGACGACTGATCGCGTTCCACGGCTCGGGCAATAAGTCTATCGAATAGAAGACGCCTCCGAGGAACGCTAGGGGTAGGAGCACGAAGTTCGGGAAGATCGCGAGGTGATCGAACTTCTCGGCCCACAATGCGGAGACGATCCCCAGCAACGCAAAGGTCGCCGGGACGAAGATCGTGAAAAAGATCGTCCAACCGACGTTGTGCAAGGGGAACCAGGTGAAGAAGAGCGCCACCACGAGCACCAACGCGCCCGTGATCACCGCGCGGCACATCGCCGCCCCCACATAAGAAAGCAGGATTTCGCTCGCGCCGATCGGCGCAACCAAGAGGTCCGTAATCGTCCCGTTGATCTTCGACTGGAACAGGCTCGACGAGGTATTCAAGAACGAATCACGGACCATGGTCATCATGACGAGCCCCGGCACGACGAACTGGATGTACGGGACGCCTGAAATCTCTTTCAGCCGAGACCCGAGCGCGACACCGAACACCAAGAAATAAAGACTGGTCGTGACCAACGGGCTGAGCACGGTCTGCATCCAGACCTTGGCAAACCGTCGAATCTCTTTGATGAAGAGCGTCTTGAGGGCGACGCGATTCACGCGGCGTGCCTCCCATCGGCTCGCCTGATCAACTCCACGAAGATGTCCTCGAGCGAGCGCCCGTCGTGGCGTTCGAGGAGGCTTTCGCGGCCCTCGACCAGCAGCAGCTCGCCGTTGTGGATGACGCCGATTCGGTCTGCGAGCCGCTCGGCTTCTTCGATGTAGTGGGTCGTGAGCACGATGGTAGTGCCGCCGGCCCGAAGGTCTTCGACTTCCTGCCAGAGCTCGCGGCGAAGCTCGACATCGACCCCGGCGGTCGGCTCATCGAGGAACAAAAGCCGCGGTTGATGGACGAGTGCCTTGGCGATCAACAATCGTCGCTTCATGCCGCCGGAAAGCGTTCGCGTATAGGCGTCCCGTTTGTCCTCGAGAGCGAACGTTCGCAATAAGTCTTCGGCTCGTTCCCGGTCTGGCTCGACACCCATCAAGCCCATGTTGATCATGAGGCTTTCCATCGGCGTGAAGAACGGGTCGTAGTTGATCTCTTGGGGCACCAGCCCGACGAGCCGACGCGTCGTTCGAAAGTCACGTAGCGTGTCGAAGCCCAACACCTCGATCGTGCCCTCGCTCTGCTTTGAAACGCCAGTGATGCAGTGGATCAAGGTCGATTTGCCAGCGCCATTTGGTCCGAGGAGCGCGAAGATCTCCCCTTCGTACACTTCCAGGGACAGATCTTCGAGCGCAGTGAAGTCGCCGTAGCGCTTGGTAACGTGGTTGCAGCGGAGGACGGACGGCTTCATCGCGCCGGACTATAGCGACGCTCTCGCCAATGGCCAGGCTATCCCGGAGTGTGGCGCAGGTGAAACGACTTCGGCCGTGTCAGCTGGGCGTAGCCCAAGGTCGAAAGGCTGCACCCGCGTCCCGAGTTCTTGACGCCGACCCATGCGAGCTCGGGGTCGAGGTAGTCGCAGCGGTTCAAGAACCACGTTCCCGTCTCGACGCGGCCTCCGATCTCCTGGGCGCGCTCTAGGTCCTCGGTCCAAACCGATGCCGTGAGGCCAAACTGGCTATCGTTCATCAAGGTGATCGCTTCGGCGTCGTCGGCTACGCTCATCACCCCGATCGCCGGGCCGAAGGTCTCCTCGCTCATGATCTGCATGCCATGATCGACGTCGACGAGAATGGTAGGCGGCATGTAAGGAAGCCCTCGACTCGCTTCCGGGAATAGGTTTGCGTCGAGCAGCGATCGGGCGCCCGCTGCGATGGCCTCGTCGATCTGTTTCTGAATCGCCTCCGCATTGCGAACCCGAACCACAGGGCCCAGCGTAGTGGTGGTGTCACGCGGATCTCCCAAGATCAGCTTCTTCGTTTCGGCGACGAACGCCTCGATGAACGGGTCGTAGACGTCACGGTGTACGTAGATTCGCTCGACCGCACAGCACGACTGGCCTGCATTGTAAAAGGCTCCATCGACGAGACCCACGGCGGTCGTAGCGATGTCGGCGTCGTTGCAGACGTACGCTGGGTCTTTGCCCCCGAGCTCGAGCCCAACCCCGATGAATCGGCTTGCAGCGGCTTGCTGGATGGCGCGGCCCCCTTCGACCGAGCCCGTGAACGCCACGAAAGCCACTCGCGGGTCGGTGATCATATCCCGCACGCGATCGTGGTCGAGATACAAGACCTGAAGCACGCCTTCGGGAAGCTGTGCTTCGACCGCGGCGCTTGCGATCCGTTCAGCGACCAATGGAGTTTGCTCCGAGTGCTTGAGGACCACCGTGTTGCCCGCCACCAGCGCCGGCGCGAGCGCGTTCACCGACGTCAGCCATGGGTAATTCCATGGTGCGAGCACGGCGACTACGCCCAGTGGCTCGTGCCGAATGAAGCGCGTAAAGCCCTCTCGGTCGTCGAGCACGACGTCAGCCAACGCCCTAGGCGCTAGCTCTACCATCTTGCGGCCGCGTTCGAGCCAACCACGCACCTCGCCACCCCCATCGCGAATCGGGCGTCCGATCTGCATGGTGAGCTCCCGCGCCACAGCGTCTGTATTCGCCACGGCGAGCTCGATGAATCGCTCTACGCGTGCTCGGCGTTCGTCGAGATCGACTCGGCGCCAATGCTCGAACGCCGATCGCGCTCGTTCGAGCGTCTGTTTGATCTCGTTTCGGCTCGTGAAATCACGCTCGAAAACGACGCTTCCGTCCACCGGAGAGATTGTCTGAAAGCGGTCAGCCATGAGCTTAGCGTTTCGCAGTGTATCCCCGCCGTCAATCCGGACTTGCATCTTCGCGCTTCGCGGGACACGACAGGCCCATGGCCGTACCCAAGCTCGAGGGGAGGGTGCTGATCACCGGCGCGAGCGGCTTCATCGGCAGCCGATTGCTCGAGGCACTGCTGGAGTCGGGGAGTGACGTCGTAGCGATCCGCCGCGCTGCCTCACCCGAGGGGGGCCAGGGCCGTTCCGTCACGGCGGACTACGCAAGCATCAGCGAGCTCGAGGCGCTCATGGCGGACGAGAAGCCTGACTACGTGCTCCACGTGGCCGGCGTCACCAAGGGTCGGAGTTACGAAGATTTTTGGCGCGGCAACGTCATGCCGACGCGGAATCTTTTGAGCGCCCTCCACCGCGTCCATCCTGAGCTCCAGCGGTTCGTGTTGGTTTCATCGTTGGCGGCCTATGGGCCATCGAGCCCGTCACAGCCGCTCCACGAATCGGATCCGCGTAACCCGATCGAGCACTATGGCAAGAGCAAGCTCGAAGCCGAGCAGGCGGTCGAGCAAGAGGCCGCGGGTATTCCTTGGACCATCGTTCGTCCGGCCGGCGTCTACGGGCCCGGCGATGTCGATTACTTCAACTTGTTCAAGAGTGCTGCGCAGGGTTGGAACGCTTTTTTCGGGAATCGCCACCGAGAGATGTCTCTGATCTACGTGGATGATTGTGTGCGCGGCATCCTCCAGGCCGCGTGCCAACGGCCGTGCGCGGGAAAGGGGTACTTTCTAGCAACGGGGCAGCCCGTGACCTGGGAAGAGCTCCAGGATCAGATCGTTCGTGCCGTCCAACGGGAGGTGCGTACCATCGATCTTCCGGAGCTGTTCGTGTCCCTGGCGGCGGTCGGCGGCGAGATCGTTTCACGCATCGACAAGAAGCCGAGGCTTCTGAACCTGCAGAAGGCCAAAATGGGCGCACAAGATGCCTGGACGTGCACGGCGTCGGCGGCGAAGGCCGACTTTGGCTTTGAAGGCGAGGTCGATCTGGTCGAAGGCGTTCGGCTCACCCACGAATGGTATATGGCGAACGGGTGGTATTAGGAGCCTAAGAGCTCACTCCGCGGCTTGTTGTGACGCCTCTTGCTTTGTCGAGAGCTTCTTTAGGAGTCGCGCACCGGTCGTCGTGATCTCGTCGTGTCGATAGCGGACCCGAGGTTCGGCACGATCCAGATGCCGCTCGAGCAGTTCCAGCCGTTCGGGGTGTTTCTGCGCTTGCGCGAGCAACACCTCCGCGATCAACGTATCGCCGAGAAGCTGGATCAGTCGTTCGGCGTGCAGCATCGCGTAGGCGAAGTCGCGCTTGGGGTCCCAGTTCTTGGTGAATTCCTCCGGCCACTCGGTCAGCGGTTTGTCGCGAAGGCCCTTCATCTTGTCGCCGGCTGTCTTGAACACCAGGTGTTGCTGTGCATTGAGCGAAAGGGACTGCAGGGCCGCCACGCGCCGTTCAAACGGGTCACGGGCCGAGACCGATCGCCAGCGCGTCTGCGCCATTCGCCGAACGAACGCACGCGGTCTCTTGATGATGCCACCGAGCGTATCCTTCATCGCCATCAGCGCTTGAATTTGGCTCGTGCCTTCGTAGATCGGCATGACTAGAGCGTCGCGGAGCAATTTCTCAGGCAAGTACTCTTTCATGTAGCCGTTGCCGCCGTGGATCTGCAGAGCCATCCGCGCGTGTGTGACCGCGTTTTCCGCTCCGAGGTATTTGAGGATCGGCGTCATGCGTCGCGACTCTCGTTGGTGCGACTTCATCCGTCGTTCGATCTTCTTGCGTTCGAGGTCATCTAGGTCGCCGAACTCGAGAACGAGCGCGAGCTTTTGAGCCATTTCTTCGTGGAAAGCCGCGGTGACAGCCACTGCTCGAACCCCTTGGATGTCGGTCTTCATGCCTTCGAGGTAGTCGGCGATCATCTCGTGCTGGTCGATCGTCTTGCCCATCGACGAGCGCTCCGAAGCATAGGCGACAGCGGTTCGATAAGCCGACTCTGAAAGACCGATACATTCGAAGCCCACGCCGAGACGGGCATTGTTCATCAGGGTCAGCATGTGCTTGAAGCCATCGCCTCGCTCGCCGACGAGCTCCGCAGGGGCCTTGTCGAACACCAGCCCACAGGTCGCCGACCCGTGATGGCCGAGCTTGTGTTCCACACGGCTGATCTGGACGATGCGCTTCCGGTTTCCGTCAGCGTCCTCTTCGTACGTAGGCACGAAGAACATCGAAAGACTCTTCAACCCCGACATCGGGTCGTTCGGGTTCTCTTCCTCGGTGCGGGCGATGACGAAGTGATACTTGCCGTGTCCCGAGGTGATGAAGATCTTCTCACCGGTTACATACCAATTACCCTCTGCATCCTGCTCGCCGACGGAACGCATTGCGGCCATGTCGGATCCGGCATCGGGCTCGGTGATGTCCATGCAACCCCATGCGTTACCAGCGGCGATCTCACGGATAGCGGTCTCCCACCGCGTCTTCAGAATCCGGCCTGTCTTTGGGTCGATTTCCGAGCTGCCCTCGGCGACCGAGAACACCAGCGCCGCCATCGCGATGCCAGCGTGAAAGCCGTGGTGGGCCATCACCGAGACATCGGCGCGCGCCATCAGCTCGCTATGGATGAAATAGAGCATCATCGGTGCGTTCATCCCACCGAGCTCACGGGGGAGGGGAAGGCTGTGAAGCTCGAGCTCTTTGATCTTGTCGAAGATGTCTCGAAGTCGCTCGGGGAAGACGACCTCTCCGTCGACCAGCTCGACGCCCTTGTCGTCGATTTCCTTTTCGTACGGTTTGATCTCTTCGGCGACGAACTCGCCGAACATTTCGGCAATCTCCCGGTAGAAGGTCACTGCCTCTTCGGTGTTGTCGTGACCGTCAGCATCCGCGAAATCGTGCTCGGTGATGCGAACCAGCGGCTCCCAATCGATGCCTTTGTCGAAGTAGTACTGAAGGTCGTCGTTGTCTTTGAAGAAGTTCGCCATGGTTACCTCTCGGCGTCTTTATCGGTGTACAAGCTCGAACGAGCCACCCGGATGAGCTCGCGCACATGGCGCTCGCGTGTGGTGCCTCGAACCGGATCGTTCGGGAGAATTGTTTGCAACGTATCGATGACGGCCGTTCCCGACACGGCCATCGAAATTACTTGAATGGCATAGGCCTCGGGATCGACGCACGGCTGCACCATTCCTTGGCTCTTGGCGCGCTCGAGCTGCTCGCCGAGAAGCTCGATCCAAGGCTTGACGAACTCCTTCAGGAGCGCTCGCATGTGCTCGGGCCGATCGAGGGTTTCCCGTAGCATCAGTCGAGCGCGGTCCGGGTCCTCGATGAAGAACTTGCTAAGCGCTTCCATCGTTGCGTCGAACCGCTCTTCACGGGTTGCCCTCAACAAGAGCGACGGCAGCACCGCATTCCAGTGCGCCAGCATCTCGCTGATCACATTCTCCCGGAGCTCGTCCTTCGAGTTGAAATGGTAGAGAAGGCTCGGCTTTCGAATCCCGACCGCATCGGCGATTTCCTGGACCGACGTCCCGTCATATCCCTGCTCGGCAAAGAGCCGGGTCGCATGCGTCAGAATCTCGGTTCGTACATCCATCGTCCCTACCAAATGGTCGAGATATACCTACCAAATGGTAGAACGGATGCAAGGCGGACACCCGCTCCTCTTCCAAGATCGCGAGATCATTGATTTTCCATCGACCTTCGATCCGAGCGAGCGTGATCAACGCCTCGTATTGGTTGGTCCGCAGATGGGTGTGGCCCCAATGTCCAACCGTCCCGGTCGCGTTCCATTTCGATTTGTAGCGAAGCGTGCCGGCCCGATCGCTTTCCTGGGGAATGACCTCGAGCAGCTCGACTTCGCGGACCCTGACGCGCGCGCCTCCTTGGTTTTCGAGTCGAAGACCTTTTCGCACCTCGAGGTAGACGCGCTCCAGCACATCGCCGGAGAGACTCTGGTCGAGACGATCAAAGATGACTTCTTCTTCTCGAAAATCGAGCGCGCGATAGACATTGTAGAGAAGGGCGTGAATCGTCGGCGCCGCCTCTTCGCCCGACGGCACACGAACGCTTGATGGGACTGGGATGTCGACCGTCGGCGTGGGCACCAACCAGGCCACCACGGCCAAGGCGACCGCCGCGTGACCGAGCGCCCAGGATCGTCGACGCCAGGCCGCGATCAAAAGTCCAAGCGCGAGGATCGATCCCAGGCTGAAACCGATCGCAATCGAGATATGCGATTTCGGGGATTGGACCTCGAGCTTGCCAGGCAGCATGCCTCCTTTGAGGTAGTTCACCCAGTGAAGCTGGCTATCATCGGGAGTGAGGAAATAGGGCATCGGCCCGGCCTCGTCGGTCGCCGTGCCCGGTACACGCTTGATGCGTTCGTCGAAGAGATCCCAGTCGACACGAACGTCCTTGGGCAAGCCGTCCACCGGGTAGACGAAAATCGCACCGACGATCGCATTGGTGCCGTCGATCGGCTCATCCGGCGTAACGACACGCGTCATTCGCAGGCCGCGCTTCAGGAAGTGGATGCGGTCGAGGATCGGCTCGGCCTCCGCCCCATCGATGGTGACCGGCGCACGTTCTGCGAGAAAATCGGCGATCTGTGCAAGCACGGCATCTCTTCGGTCGGCTGGGATCGGCTCGTGCGGCTGGACGTCGAGATCGGTGAACCGCGCGAGATCGAGCGGTCGAACGACGAACTCCTTGCGAACCTCGAACGGCTCGACGTAAAGGAAAATGTTCATCGGCGAGTCGAACTGCCGTTTCAACGTCTTGCGCTCGAAGCGCGAATAGAAGGGATCCTCCCAGTCGAGCTGGAGTCGCTCCGAGGCGGCCAGGTATCGGAAGTCATTGACCGCAACGCCGTGGTGGTAGACTACGAAGCCGATGTCGGCCATGGCGTAACCGTCTTTTGAGGGTGGGCTGAGAACGACCGTCTTCGGTTGGTTTCGCAGCGGGTATCGCAGCACCACGAACAGGACCTCTTCGGCCCTGGGGGTCGGCAAAGGCTCCCCGCTGACCTCGTCACGCTCTACCTTCTTGCGGCGCTCTGCGCTTTCGATGGTGCCGCGCAATCCCTTTTCGTCCGCCCGCAATGAGAGCTCGGACCCGGGCGGGATCGGCGCGGGAAAGTCTTTGGCGCCGGTGGCAGCCTCGACGAGCGAGGGGAAGCCAGCGAGCTCTTGTTCTCTGATCTCGAGCTCGACGACGATCGCATCTTGGTCGACGAACGCTTCCATGATGGTGCTCGCCGTCATCGCGCGCGTCACCACCACCGCGTCAGCGAACGCGATGCTTGGGAGCAGGACGGCCAGGACGAGGAGCAAACCCCGCGTGCTCAGGGACATGGCTTCACACCCGCCGCGCACTCGAGGCGGTCGGCGTTGGCTTGCATGACAGCCAGGAAATCACCCTTGGAGGGAGTTTGTCCCGCCGGGTCGAACACGATGGGTGTGACACCTCGTTCGAGAAAGCCCGCTTTGGTGGCCTCGAGGGGAGGGGCCTCCCACAACATCCACTTCACGCGACGCTGCCTAAGCGTTGCATCGATCTCGCTCCAGTCATCATCGCTCAGCTCCTGATCGGGCTCGAGATGCAGGCTCTGGATCGAAAGGCCGTAGGCGTTGGCGAGGTACGGATAGACGGGATGAGAACCGAGGAGCGGCTGGTCGCCCAAGGCGTCGCCCACGATCTGCAGCCGTTCGTCGAGATCGAGGAGATCGCGCTCGAGCGACTCGAAGCCGGCGGAAATGCTGTCCTTCGCATTCGGCACCCGCTCGATGAGGGCGTCGCGGATGCGGCTCGCCTGACAAGCCGCGAGGCGAAGATCCAACCAAGTGGTGAAGGCTAGTTCCGCGTGGGCATGCGCTCCTTCGGGACCGTGCTGATGGCGGACGCTTTGCTCGGTGCGAAGATAGCCATCGCGACAACCATCCGCCGTGACCACGATTCGCGCTTGGGGAAGCGTCGCGTAGCGCGTCCATCGTGCGTAGCCCCCCCCGTTCAGAAGGATCAAGCTCGATGCTTGGTATTCCACCACCGCTTCGGCCGAGGGCTTCCAGAACGCAGGATCGATTCCCTCAGGCGCGGGAAACACGACCCGAACGCCAGCCGGCGCCATCCGCTCCGCGAAGTAGCTGAGCGGGTAGTTGACCGTGTAGATCGAGAGCGAGTCTGCGTCTTGCGACTTCGGGGCGTGATCGGGGTCGGCTTCTTTCGAGCAACCGAGCGCTATCGGGATAAGCGCGGTCACCATCACAACTGTTCCCGCTCGCGCGCCCTTCCGCATCACGAACCCCTCAAGATCAGATTCTGGAGCCACGTGTCTCCGTACTGCGCCATCACGATTCCAAAGACGCCCGCGATCAGCACGCTGGCGCCCACCATGAGTGCGATCTCCGAGCCCATGATCTGTGCAGCCTTCCATCGGCTGCAACCAAGCCGTGTCATCGTCCGCAGCTCTTCGGCCCGAAGCCTCCAGGAGAGCGCCATCACCAACACAAACATGACCGCGGTCGCCAAACCCACAGTCCAGACGACGATCTGCAACACGCGCTCAAACCGAAAGATCTGCTTGTTCAACGAGTCAACCACCTGCGCAGGGCGCACGAGCTGCCGCGTCGGTGCATCGACGAAGCGGCCGCGCAGCAGAATGCCTGCCTTTTCATCGTGAGGCACCACGATGGCGGCGCTCACGGGATAGCTCGATGGGTCCCCATGGAAGTGAAAGCTGTCCAAGTTGGATTCGGTGATTTCGTTGAACTGGACGAGCTTCGCGTTGGCCGTGACCGTGCCCTCGTTGCGTTTGAGCACCACATCAGGCCCGGCGCGAGCCAGGTCTTGGTGACCGTGCCCCATGCCTTCAGCGACCCAGGCGGTTTTCACATCGACGAGGACAGCCTCGTCATCGGGCCCATAGGTCGGCTCGAGAACGCCCACGACGTGAAGCTTCAACGGATACACGCCCGCCAGGTCGAACAGCGTGGAAGGTGAGGTCAGAAGCGCATCTCCCGGTCCGAGCCCGAGTGTCTCGGCAGCCTCCGCTCCCAAGATGCAGTCGCCCATCATCGCAAGACCTCGGCCTTTGGCGAACCGAAGCCTTCGGAACGGGAAATAATCGAGGCTCGTACCCACCAGTGGAAAGCCACGCGCCATCAATCCGGTGCGAATCGGAATGCCAAGTGCAAGCCCCGTCGCGTGGATCGCATCGATATCGGCTTCGGTGATCGGCTCGGCGCCCTTCAACTGAAAGTACAGGGTTTCCACCACCAGATCGAGGCTGCTCCCCTTCTTGCCGAGCAAGAGCGGCGTCGCCTCGGCGCGAGCCAACAAGGACTCTTGTGTGGCGCGGCTCATCGCGCGCATGATCAAGGGCAGGCCGAGGAACACCGAAAGCGACAGCACCAGCAGGAGCGTCTTGGCTCGGTGGTGACGAAGGTACCGCCAGGCAAGGTAGAGGCTGTCTTTCATCGGCTCATGCCTCAGCGGGGCCCAATGCTTCGACGTCTACGATCTGTGCGAACTGGTCGAGGAGCCCATGATCGTGAGTGACCATGAGCAGAGTGGTTGAGCGCGCGTCGCACTGCTCGAACAGAAGATCAAGCGCCTGCTGTTTGGTGGCGGGGTCGAGGCTACCGGTCGGCTCATCGGCAAGGATCAGTTTGGGTGCAGTGACGAGCGCGCGGGCGATGGCGACGCGCTGCCGCTCACCTTGGGAGAGCTCACTCGGACGCCGCTTGAGCAGGCCGGCAAGTCCCAGGTCTGAAGCCAGCCCGCGCGCGCCCGATCGCGCCGAGGCATCCAGGCGAAGCTTGGGGTGCAGGCGATACGGGTAGAGGATGTTGTCGAGGACGTCGAGGTATTCCAAGAGCAAGAAGTCTTGAAACACGAAGCCGATGGTGGTGATGCGAAACGATCGGCGCGCCGCGGGCGACAGACGATCGACTCGCACCCCAGCCGTGCGGACCTCACCCGAGCGCGGTCGCTCGATGCCGGAGATCAAATTCAGCAGCGTGGTCTTTCCCGAGCCGCTCGGCCCGATCGCCGCCGCCCTAGTTCCCGAGGCGACCGTCAACTCAGCCACGTCGATAGAGAAGCCCCCCTGTGCGTATTCGAACCCGACATCGCGAAGAGAGATCACAGGGTGGCGAATGTAACCCAGCACGGCTCGGACTCAACGCGCGCGCACCTGGCTGCTCAAAAGTGGTAGACCCCAGCCAACGCTGCGCTCACCTCGTGCTCGACGATGTCGTCGGTCGGGACGTTGGCGTAGCCAAGCTCGAGGTCGAGACTCCAGCGCGGGTTGAAGAAATAGGCCCCGCCAATGACCGCGCCGATGCCGAACGACAGGATGTTTCGCTCCCCTTCCTGCTCCTCGCGCTCCTTTTCGAAGACGCGGATGTTCCAAGTAAGTACGAGTCCGATAAAGCCTTCCCACGATCCCTTGCGGAAGAGTCCTCTCAGAATGAAGTCGAAAGGCGTGTCGAAACGTTCCTTGTTGAAATAGAATGGCTTCGAAATGGTGAGCGCTAGATGTTCGGGAATCAGCTCCCGGTCATACGCGATCACGAACCCACCGAGATGCTCGATGGTTCGGAGCGGTTCCCCAGTTGTGGCGGAGTCGCGATCGCGAAGGATGTGAAAAGTATAAGCGCCGCCGAGCGTGAGACCATTGAGGCGCTCCCTTTCCTCGCCCACTTCGGCGGCTTCGTCGGGCCCGGGTTCCGAAGCGTGCGCGATGCCCGTTGCCGCCGAGCACACGACCACCACTGTCGCGAGTATGACGCTCGATTGGGCTCTGATCATTTCGCGACCTTGGGAACGATGTCGAGCACGCCATTGTGCTTTTTGTACTGGTTCCACAGGGCGACCATCTCTTTGACCTTGTCCGGTTGGTCGGTGCTGAGGTCGCGGAGCTCTGCCGGATCCGTCGACAGGTCGAAGAGCTCCCAGTCGCCGGTACCGAGCGGCTTGGGTAGCCAAACGATCTTCCAGTTCCCATCGATGAACGCTTTGAAGCTGAAGAGCTCGTAGCCGACTGTGCTGGCACCTGCGTAGGCGGTCTCGCTCTTTCCCGCGACGAGGTCCAGTACCGACTGGCCCTGCATGGGTAGCACTCCACGACCGTCGATGGCGTCGGGTTTCGCGGCGCCCGCGACGTCGAGGAGGGTCGGCATGATATCTCGAACGTGAACGAACGACTGGTTCACCGCGCCAGGCTCAGCAGGTTTGCCCGGCACCTTGGCCAAGAGAGGTGCTCGGATGCCCCCCTCGGTCGGGTACGCCTTGAACATACGGCTCGGGGACATGCTCGCCTGGGCCCAACCCGGACCCATCTCAATATAAGAATTCGGAAGACCGCGATTGTCGAGGCTGTTGTCGAAAGAGCCGAGGTACTCCTCGGTCTGACCGGGATACGCCGTTGGCAGCGCTCCATTCGCCCCATTGTCCGACATGAAGAGGATCATCGTATTGTCGTATTCGCCGATCTCTTTGAGGTAGTCGAACACGCGCGCAATCTGCTCGTCCATGTAATCGACCATCGCGGCGTACACTTCCATGTCGCGTGCGGCGAGGGCACGCTCCTTCTTCGACATCTCATCCCACGCCTTGACGTTTGGCAGGCGAGGGAAGGGCACCGCATCGTCCGGAACCGTGCCAAGGCGTTTCAGGCTCTCGAGCCGCTTCTGCCGAAGCGAGTCCCAACCCTGGTCGTACTTGCCCTTATACTTGTCGATGTATTCCTTTGGCGCGTGCAGTGGGTCGTGCGGCGCGGTATACGACAAATAGGCGAAGAACGGCTTGTCATCGCCCCGGCCTTGCTCGATCCATTCGAGCATGCGGTCGGTGTAATACCGCGTCGAATAGAAGTCGCCGGGCAAGGATTCGACTTCCTTACCGTTCCGTCGATAGACCATCGTTTCGGGCGGGCAGAGTGGCTTGCGGTCATTCCAGTGGCTGCCACCGCCCTGAAGCAGCACGAACGTCTCCTCAAAGCCCCGTGCATGTGGGCTCGTATTTTCGTCAAGGCCAAGGTGCCACTTGCCCGCCATGTATGTGTGATATCCCGCTCGCTTGAGCACCTCGGGGAGGGTGGCGACCTCGAAGTTCAGATACCCGGCGTACCCGGGGATTCCTTTCATCTCTGGCGTGACGAACTCGCCCATCGTCCCGAGGCCTGCGAGGTGGTTGTCCATACCGGACAGCAGAACCGACCGTGTCGGTGAGCAAGTAGGCAGCACGTGAAAGTTGCTGAGTTGCAGACCTTCCTTCGCCAGCCCGTCCAGGGCCGGCGTCGAAATCTCTCCACCGTATGCGCCGATGTCGGAATACCCCAGGTCATCGGCTACGATGAGCAAAATGTTGGGCCGCTTTGACGTCTCGGACTTCTTGGCTGTCTTACAGCCGGCCAATGACGTGAGCGCCATAACGACGAGCACGATCGTGGTCGTGAGACGCAGCCTCATTTGAGGTTGTACTTCGTCCTGTACTCGTCCAGCCAACCTTTGTTCACCTCGCTCATGTCGAGGCGCTGCTCGACGAGCTCTTTCCAGATGGTCTCCGGCTTGCGGCTCCTATCGGGCTGGAGTCCCTTCTCCGTTCCAGGCACGTCCCAGGCCTCGTCGCTCGAGACCGCCATTCGCTCGGTGATGCCCTGCTTGGTGAGGTTCCAGACCATCATGTCGGTCGCCATCGAGAGCGGGCCGTCATAGGTTTCGCGGATGCCGTCGTAGATCCCGTAGCGCGTGCCTTCTTCGTTGAAGAAGTGGTAGGCGATGGCGAGCTTCGGCTTGATCATGCTCATGACCTTGCCAAAGGCCTGGGCCGACGTGTGGATGTCGGTGTTCATCATGATCGTGCGGGAGGGCGGCTGGTTGTAGTACTTGCGGAGCTGCTCTGCGGTGAGCATCGCCTCGTGGATCACGATGTCGGCGTTCTTGGCGTATTTGACGAACCAAGTGTTGGGAAAGGTATCGCCGCCGAAGACGACCTTGTAGCCTTTCCACTCGAGCGCGTAGCTCACCGGACCATCGCCTGCGTGAATGGCCGGCCATGAGCGAATGGTGACGCCGTTCTTTCGGTAGACGATCTGGTTTTCGCCCTTGTAGTCGAACTCGTGCGCAATGATCTTGCCAGGGATCGGGTTCACCTTCACCGCGCGCGTCATGTAGTCCCAGTTGTAGGCCTTGAGGAAGTGCTCGACGAAGTAGGCGGTGCCCATGTCCTTTCTCGACCCGCTCGGTCCCCAGATCTCCAACGGCGTAGTGCGACCGCCCGTCCAACCGCCAGCCCAAAGAGGAGCCAGGTCCCCAACGTGGTCGGTGTGTAAGTGGCTCGCGAAGACTTTGGTCAGCATGTCTGCGGGGATCATCAGAGACATGACGTTCGCCATCGAGCCCGTGCCTAGGTCGAAGATGAACTTGTCGCCGTTCCCGAGCTCGAAGACCCAGCAGGACGCGGCCTGGCCGCGCCGCGCAGCCGGCATACCGGTGCCGCAGGCGATGATGCGGATCTCGTCTTTCCCAAGCTTTTCCGTCCCCGGGTAGTAGACGTAGCGGTCTGGGGCAGTCCCGACCGGGGACTTCACTTTACCGCCTGCGGCCTGCGCCACCTGCGGCTCTTGAAAGCTCACGCCGATGAAGTAGCCGATGGTCATCGCGGCGAGCGCTAGCGTCAACGCACCGATTGCAGTTTGTCCTGATCGCATGAGACCCTCCCGGAGCCGCCGACCTTACAGAATCGCTTGTCCTGGTCAAGACACAAGTGTATGGATCGGGAGAGTCATGCCTAGGAAGAAATCCCTAACCAAGGACGACTGGCTCCGGGCCGCCATGGAAATGCTGCGAACGCGCGGCATCGGGGGCGTACGCGTGCTCCCCTTGGCGAAAAAATTGCGCGTAAGCCGGGGGAGCTTCTATTGGCACTTCGAGGATCTGCAAGACTTGAAGGACTCGATGCTCGACTGGTGGGATCGGGAAATGACCGAATCGGTGATCGAGCTCGTAAATGCTACCCGCGGGAGCGGTGAGAAGCGCCTCATCGCGGCCGGGGAGGATATTCTCACAGCCCACCGTAACCGGTACGAGTCGGCGATCCGTTCTTGGGCCGAGGACGACAAGAAAGCAGCAAGAATGCTGCGACGCGTCGTTCGCAAGCGCCTCGATTACATCATAAGCCTCTTTGCAGACGCGGGTTTTCCCCCAGCCGAGGCGCGGGCCCGGGGAGAGCTCATGGCCGTCTATCTGATGAGTGAGGAAGCCATCCTCATGGACGAGTCCCTGAAAGACCGTCTTCGCCTCTTCAGACGCCAGGTGCGTTCCCTCATGAGTTAGGAGAGATCCAATGAACAGACGACAACCGCTATTCCATCGATTGCCCAGCCTCCTCATCCTGCTCGCCTGCGCGTGTGCGTCGAGGGGGCCTGGAGCCGACGAGCCCTGCTCGACGTATTCGGTTGGCGATAAAGATTTCAAATTCAAGCCCCAACTGGCCCACGTGGAGGTGAAGTGGTTTGAGGAGTGGACGTCGCGCTACGGCGAGACCCTGCCCGAGCCGCTTCCGCCCCAGGAGAACTGGCAGCACCCGATCCTCTCGAACCGCTATGCAGGAACCATGCACGAAGACAGCTTTGCGACCGACGTGAGCCATTTCCCGGGGCCCATCCCCGCCAACGCCAAGGTTGGCTACTTTCACGTGTTGGAGAAAGGCAAGCATCTCTCCGGTATGGCGCCGCTCTACACGTTCCTCGATGACCAAACGGTCGTAACGATTTCGTTCGGGCGGGACGCAGCGACCCTGATCGTGATCGACATCTCCAGTCCGCCACCCCGGGTTCTCGACTCCGTCAAGATCCCCGGTCGGGGGAACAAGATGCGACAGGTCGCCGGCACCAAGGGGCGAATCGCGGTCTTTCGCGACACGTCGGGGGGCGCCTATTCGTACCTGGCGAGCAATGGCGACGTCTACGTCCCTGGAGCCAACGACACGATCGTCCGTATTCCGATCCGCAATCGCCGGGTCGTTCGCGACGAGATGGTCTACTTGAACCTCGGCATCGCGGTCGGGAAGGGGACCATCGTCGAGGAAATCCTCGACAAGAAACCGAAGGACAACAAGCTCACCGCGATCATGCCCGACGCAGATGGCCGGGTTTGGTTCACCTCGAAGTACGGCGTGGTCGGCGTGATCGATACGTTGGGCGAAAAGACTGAGGACGGGTGTCCCCGAATTTACGCCGTTGCGATCCAACTGTTTGCGGCCGAGGACAAGATACGGCAGCTCTTCGCGCCGCTTCCAGAAGGCGCGGAGGAATTCTTTGCCGACGCGAAGAAGGCGCAAGACGACCAGGACATCGATAAGTTCCCCGAGATTCGGAAACGCTTTCGGGAGCTGTTCCTAGGGGAGAAATCGAGCTTTGCCGAGCAGATTCAAAACTCGTTTTCCGTCGGCCCCGACGGCGTCTACATCGTTTCGAACATCGCGCTCTACAAGCTGCGCTTCAACACGGATTCCATGAAAATCGAGCTCGATCCGACCTGGAAACCGACCTACGTACAGGGCGATCTCGTCTACGACAACGACCGCAAGATCAAGCCCGGCCATCTCAACGACGGGAGCGGCACCACGCCGACACTCATCGGGGACCGGTTTGTCGCGATCGTCGACAACGGCCCCGAGCAGGTACACCTGAACGTGTTCCGTCAGACCGATGGCTCGCTGGTCAGCAAGCTGCCCCTGTTCGACGCTGGCAAAGGGGCGGTCGAGAATTCGGTCGTGGCCTACAAAGACCACCTGATCGTCGGCAATACCTATGGCTACGTTGATCCGTTCAAGGAGAACCCCACCGCAGGCGGAATCATGCGGTTCGACTTTGACCACGAGGCAGGAGAATACAAAGTGGTCGAGGGCTGGCCGGCAGCAGGCCATATCGACGCGAAGACGGCGACTCCCAAGCTCTCGACGCCGCGCGGGTTGATCTATGTCTATCAACGCGACGACGAGCCGGTGAACGGTCACCACGACTGGATGCTCACAGCCATCGATTTTCGGACTGGCTGGCGGGTGTTCCGGATCAAGGGCTACTTCAACAAGGGCGAGTTCGACGACAACGTCACGCGCATTGTGCAGCGCGCTGCCCTTGGCAAGGGCAACTACGACCGCAAGGTGTTCAACAACATCTGGGGTACGTTCACCTTCGGCCCTGACAATACGGTCTATCTCGGCGCCTATCGTGGGTTTTTGAGGTTCTGGTCGGACGACGAAATGCCCTAAGGCCCTTGCTGTCGCTGGCTTTCGTGGCAATGCTCTGATTGCCGGGCACTAACGCATTCTCGTGATTCTTCGCTCGGCGCCGAAAACCGTTTTTGTTCGTGGAGATGACACACGTGAGCAAAAGTGAGATGCAGCATGAGCATGCACTCGAGGCCGCTCGGCAACGCCGAGTTGAGTTGAAAGAAGCGATTTCAAGTGTTGAGATCGCCGCTTCAGCCCCGATTGGAGGGCCAAACTGGCGTTCCAACCTACAAACCGAACTGGAGAGCCTGCGGATCGCTCTTGCACAGCATGTTAAGGAGGTAGAAGGTGCCGAGGGCCTCCTCGCCCAGCTGAGAGACGATGCACCACGGCTCATCAACAAGATCGATCGGGTTCGGGACGAGCACCCCGAGCTCACTCAGCAAGTGGCCGACGCCATCGCCAGCGCCAAGGGGTCATCCGATGCCGAAGATCTGAGAAGTCAGGTTCTGGCGGTACTGGTTTCCATTGTTCGCCATCGTCAGCGCGGTGCCGATCTCGTCTACGAGGGGTACAATGTGGACATTGGCGGCGGTTGACGTAGAGGCCGATCGACACACAGCTCCTGTGGGCACGTAAGATCCGTTCGCCTAGCGGAATGCGTTCGGGCCTAGTCGATGGGGTCGCCAATAGGGACCAGACGTTCCTGCTCCTCGGCCCGAGGCTTCGGACGGTCCCGTCGTTCGAGCACGGAGATCGTTCGCCACCAGGTTTCGACCCCTTCCACTCGGGATGGTTCGACCGGCGCCCCGAGCATCGGCATGACCAGGTGCACACCGAGGGGCGGCGCAAGCTCGACGAGGCGTTCCGCGGGTTCGTCCCAATCATGGAGGGCGAGGTCGAAAGTCCCCCAGTGCACCGGCAAGAGGCTTCCGCCGCCCAAAAGCCTCAGGGCTTCGAGGGCATTGGCTGGGCCGAGGTGGATGTGACCCCACGCCGGGTGGAAAGCGCCAACTTCGAGCATCACGAGATCGAAGGGACCGAGCCGCCGGGCGATTTCTTCATACTCGGGCGTGAGGCCGGTGTCGCCGCTGAAGAACACGCGATGCTCGGGACCTTGCAGGGCGAAAGAGGACCAGAGCGTCTGATTGCGATCCGCGGTGGCGCGGCCGGAGAAGTGTTGCGAAGGTGCCGCGGTGATCCGAAAATCGGCGTTTGGCAGCGTGGCGCTCTCCCACCAATCGAGCTCGATGATACGTTCCGGTGGCACGCCCCACGCCTCGAGATGCGCGCCGACGCCAAGCGAGGTGTAGAAGGGGACGTCGCATCGAATCAGCTCGACGATGCTCGGATAGTCGAGATGATCGTAGTGGTCGTGTGAGATAATCACCGCGTCGAGGGGTGGCAGGGCGGCGATCGGTACCGGCACGGGTTGAAAACGCTTCGGCCCGAAGAAGCGACTCGGGGAGACCCGCCGGCTCCATACCGGGTCTGTAAGCACGCGCACCCCGTCGATCTCGAGTAGCAAGGTTGAGTGACCGAGCCAGGTCGCGCGCAAACCGGTTTCGACGGGCTTGACCCAACGGTCGAGCGGGCTCACGGAGGGAAGCGGCGCGGTTGGCACGCGACGCTGACGGCTTCCGAATAAGAAGTCCCGCATCACCGGAAAACTAGTGCCCTTTTGGAGGCCCACGCCTATACCCGAGGTGTTTCGAAAGAGGCCATCTTGGAAGCGCGGCGAGGCTTCCATTCGTTCGCGACGAAGGCCGTTGGCCCGGCGGCGGATAGCGGACATGGGCCCATCTTTATAGGGCAATTGCTCGCGCCGTCACGTCGCAGGCGGAGGCTGGTCGGGTGACAGCGTCCTCGCGCCGGGTGTACCCTCCAACCGATGTCTCGCTTCGAAGAGGCTATCCGGCGTTTTGACCAGGCGAACGCTCAGGATCCGAGGAGCGAAATGGTCAATGGCCAGCCATTGCCCAGCGGGCTCGTCTACGGCCAACGCATGTCCACACGCCTCGTGGTCTTCGCTCCCGATGCTCCCGAGACCGTGAAGCTCGCCGCGCGGGCGCAGCACATTCGGCGCTGGGAAGTGCCGCGGGACACATATCCGGAGGGAAGGGCGGGGTACCTGAAGTGGCGCACCGATCTCTACAAGCGCCATGGGGACATCGCGGGCGCCATCTTGAAGGACGTCGGCTATGACGACACCACGATCGAACGCGTGAAGACGCTCCTTCGCAAGCGTGGGCTCAAGACCGACCCCGACGTGCAGCTTCTCGAAGACGTGATCTGCCTCGTCTTTCTCCAGCACTACTTTCACGACTTCGCCAAGCAGCACCCCGAAGAAAAGCTCATCACCATCGTGCAAAAGACCTGGAAGAAGATGACCGAGAAGGGACACGAAGCGGCGCTAAAGCTCGACTACGCGCCCGAAGACCTGTCGCTCATTCAGAAGGCGCTGAAGGCTTCGTAGAGCCGGGCGGGATCGAGTAGGTGACCGTGGCGTGTGCGACGGGTTCGGCGCTGCCGTCCGAATAGATCGACACTTCGCCGACGGCGAGGCGCTTGCCGAGCTTGAGCATGTTGGTTTCGGCGATCAGGTCGCCGAGCTTGGGGGCGCGCATGAAGTTGATGTTGAGGTTGGTCGTGAGCGCGAGGGGCACGGGACCGACCATGGCCAGCACCAGGTAGTACATCGCGGTGTCGGCGATGTTCATCAAGGCGGGGCCAGCAATCGTGTTGCCGGGACGCAAATAGCGCTCGGTCGTCTTGACGCGGATGCGAAGAAAGCCGTCGCGAAGCTCCTCGATCTCGATCGGCATTCGTGCTTGCGGGAAGACCTTTCGCATGAAGGCAAGGATCTCGTCGGCGTTCATCCGTAGCATGGGTCTCGCACCGCGGCGGCTCAGAGCTTGAGCTTGCCTTCCTTGAGGTCGACCCATCGCTCCGGCGTGAGCCTCTCATATCCGGCATCGGTACGAACGTATACCGCATCCGAGATCGAGGCCGGGTCTACGCCTTCCTTTCTCAAGGTAGTCTTCTGAATCTTCAAGGTGCCAGTCTTCGCGAGATCGTTCATCACGCGTACGAAGCGAGGCTGCGCATACGGCGGAAGCTCGGAGACGACGCGCCAAAACCCGTCTGGATTGAAACCGTCGACTGGGACCACTGCAGCCAGGCCCGCCTGGCCGTCCATGTTGGGCACGTGCACCCCAACCACTGTGGCTTCGGCGATTTCGTCGCTTCGTGTGATCACATCAGCAACTTCGGCGGTCGAAACGTTCTCACCCTTCCAACGAAAGGTGTCTCCGATGCGGTCGACGAAGTAATAAAAACCCTCGCCATCTCGCCTGAGAAGATCGCCGGTCCGAAAGTATCGATCTCCCCGTCGAAAAACGCCGCTGAGGATTTTCTTCTGAGTCGCGCTCTCGTCGGTGTAGCCGCGATATTCCAGACCGCCAGCAACACTGGCGATTCGGATCAAGAGCTCGCCGGGCTCGTCGTTTTCGCAGGGGATACAGAACCCGTTCGAGTCACGAAGGTGCTCGTCGTGGTCGACGTCGTAGCGGACCAAGCTCAAGTACCCCTTGAACCCCGCAAATGGCACCCGACCCACGGAGCCCTCTCTCCCGCTGAGGTTCGCGATGAAGCCAGGCGCTTCGGTGGCACCGTAGAACTCGCGGATCGTAGCGATCCCGAAGCGCGACTGGAATCGAGGCCAAATGTCGGGACGAAGGCCATTGCCGACCGCAACTCGAATGGGATTCGGCCGCTCTGAAGGGTGCGGAGGCGAGTTGACCAAGTAGCGACACAGCTCCCCGATGTAGAGCATCGCCGTGGCGTTGTATCGATGGATGTCATCCCAAAAGGCGCTCGCACTGAACGAGCGGCGCAAAGCCATCGGGACGCGGCCGATGATCGTCGCCGCTGCCCCCAGCAGCAAGCCGTTGGAGTGATACAGAGGCAGCGCGCAGTAGAGCTTGTCGCCGGGACGAAACTCGTACATCAATGCGCCGAAGCCCGCGCCAGCGAGGATCGCCCGCGCGTGCGAAACGCGGCACGGTTTGGGAAGCCCGGTCGTGCCTGAAGTATAGATGTACACGAAGTCGTCTCCTGCGCGCACCTTGGCTGAGGGATAGGGGCTCGAGGGTGTGTCGGCGAGCAAGCCGTGCCAGGGGTCTTCGTCGAACACCAAAATACGATCGAGGCTCTGGCAGACTTCTTCGCAGTCACGGAGTCCCGGTTCGAGCGTGTTGCTCACCAGAATCGCGGTCGCCTTCGATACCTCGACTGCGTGCGCCAAGGGTCGACCACGCAAATTGTTGTTGATGAGGGCTGCGGTCGCGCCGACCCGTGTGATGCCGAGCACCGACGCGATGTAGAAGGGCGAGTTCTCGGCCAGCAACGCCACCACGCCACCCGGCCCAACACCCGCGGAAGCCAGCACGTGCGCGATGCGCGACGTCACCTCGTCGAGCCCCGACCACGTGAGATGCTCCTGGTCCATTTCGAACGCCAAATCATGCGGGGTGTCTTCAGCGTTTCGGATCACCACGTCGACCAGACTGCGGATCTGTTTGCGACGCATGCGCATCAACCACGGGACTGTGCCGCGAAGCGCGCGTGGGCCGGCGCGCAGCTCCTCGATCACCGCTGCGCGCCACGATCGGGACGTTAGACGCTCCAACATTGTCGGCAGCTTACGCCCTCTGCCGGCGGATTCGAGCGGTTTTTGGAGGCTCCTATGCTATTACACGCTCCGTGTCGACTTGGACCGAGCTCAAAACCCATGCTCGCAAGAGCTACAGGCTGGCCGATGAGCACGACCACAGCTTCAAGGTCGTGTTCAAGTACTCGGGCGGCCGCCTCCAGGCGGTGATCGTGTCCCACTACGAGGCCATGGGTCGGCTTTGGGTCGACTTCTCTTCTGCGTGTTGTCGGGTCGACCGCATGGACCCTCGTGAAGCCCTCGAACAAGGCTTCAACCTCGCCGTGGGAGCCATCTGCCTCGACGGCGACGTCTATGTCGTACGCCACACCGTCCTCCTCGACGAGCTCGCTGCCGACGACCTGCAGATCCACATGCACTCGGTGGCCCGCGCCGCTGATCAGATCGAACAGTCGCTCGAGCGCAGTGATCGGTTGCAAGCTCCGATGCCGGGCCTGGGCAACGAGCTGCCCTGAGGTCCACGACTCCACCGAGCATTGCCCTGCGCGCCGGGTCCGCATATTCTCCGCGACGCGGGAGGGCTTATGGAGTTCGCTGTTGAAGTCGCCGGGATCTTCGCTGTTTTCGTGTTGTTGATGTGCGCATTGGGTGTGCTCGTGCCGAGCCGGATCGTCGCATTCGCGACGCGATGGACCAACCAGCGAGGCCTTTGGGTTGCTGCGTTGCTTCGCTTGGCGTTCGGCCTCGCCCTTTGGTTCGCCGCACCGGCGTCGCGCGCCCCGCTTTTCCTTCAGGTCCTCGGTATCGTCACGATTCTCGCGGGCGTGTCGTTGCCGATGATCGGGCTCGACCGATTCACCAAGCTCATCGAGTGGAGCGTGGAGCGTCCCCCCATCATGGTGCGGCTGTGGTGCCTATTCGGCATCGCGCTTGGCGGCGCGATTCTCTGGGCGTTGATCCCCGCGGCTTCTTGATCAGTACCCGACCCCGTCGAATCGATCGCTGCCGCCCCTGAACAGGAACCCGACGAACGGCTCGAGCCACCATTGCGTGCGCACGAAGAACTGACCCTTTCCGCTCATCGAGTACTTCATGCCCACGTTGAAATAGAATGGGCCTTTGAGGCGGATGCCCACGCCCACTTTGCCGGTGAACCCGGGCGCGTAGCGAAAGCGACCTTCTCCTCGGCAGTAGTACCAGCCGCAGTCGATCGCTAGTGGCTCGAAGTTCCAAAGGTTCGCGTCAAAGCGGCCGGTGACGTAGGGGAGCACGGCGTCGATGGTCGGGACCTGTAGACGGATGCCTGGGGAGAAGTGCCAGCGAATGAGAGGTTGGTCTCCGATGCCCCCGCCCATCGTCTCGACCTCCGGAATGTTGTCGGTGTGGATCGAGTTACCCATCAGCCCAAGGCCGAAGTCGAACACGATCCAACCGATATCCAAGCCTCCCCACCCACTGACGCCTGCCCCGGGCTTGACGATGTTCCGGTCGACGTCGAGAAAAATGGGGACGCCAACGTTCACGCCCCCTTGAAAGCGGAGCTCAACCCGCCGTTGCTCGGCGGACGCGGTCGCGGCAAGCGTCGTACAGAAGCCGATCACCGCGAGCGGCAAGCCTATCCTCTTGATCCAGACGTCCAAGACGCCGCACCTTATCGGCAGGGGCGGACCCTGGCAACGGTTCACCAGCACGGGAACTGACGCTGGCTGGACTCCCCGGCCACGCGGGGGTAGACCCCCGGCAACTCCGTGATTCTCATCAAGCCCAAATACGGCATCGGCCAGGTCGTTCATCACAAGGTCTTCGATTATCGGGGCGTCGTCATCGATGTGGACCCCGTGTTTTCTCTGAGCGAGGAGTGGTACGAGCAGGTGGCGAAGAGCCGACCTCCCAAGGATGCGCCGTGGTATCGAGTCTTGGTGAGCGGTGCTCTCCACGAGACTTATGTCGCGGAGCGGAATCTCGAAGAAGATGTGCTCGGCGCGCCCATCGAGCATCCCCTCCTCGAAGATTTCTTCGACAGCTTCGAGAACGGCCACTACGTGCGAAGCCGCGCCCTGAACTAATTGGGGACTTCTCCCTTTTACGTGTGCGCAGCGATCCAGGTCGCGTAGTCCTGGTAGCCGATTTCGGCGTGTCGCTGTTCGATTCGCTCGGCCAGCGCTTTCATGGCTTCGGCTGTCATCGGCGTGCCCGTGGTTGCCTCGTCGGCGACGTCGCGCGCACGGTTGGACGCTCTGACGGGAGCTTCGTCCGGTTCATCACCAACTCCGAGGTACGCTGCCACGACCTTTTCGATGATCTCGATCGCGTTCTCGCGGCTGTCTTTGATGTTGCCCTTACCGGTAAGGACGTTGCCGAGGCCGAATACACCCGGCAGGTCGTGAAGCTCGCCCGTCTCCCAGTTTTCGAAGTAGTAGAGCTCACCCCTCGTTGGGATTCCTTCGATCGGTTTGGGGATGCTGCCGATCGAGCTGATGACCATCGGGCTTCGCACCTCGAACTCCGTGCCCTCGAGCCCTTTCACGCGTCCGTCGACGATCTCGGTTTTCTGAAACCGGATCCCGACGAGCCTGTCGTCTTCGACGATGAGCCCGACCGGCCGGCTCAGAGCCTCGAACTTCACGAGGTACTTACGCATCACCCGATCCATGATCTTCACCCGCGCGACCCTGAGTTTTTGTAGCTGCTCGGGCGTTGGGTTGTCGGCGCTCGCCAGCGGCATGTCCTCCTTGCCGCGGCGGTAATAGAGGGTGCATCCTTCGATGCCGAGCTCTTCGGGCGTGATGCCATGGCCCTCGAGGGTACGCGGGATCCCTTTGACTTCCATCTCGACCATGTCGACTTCGAGTCCGCGTTCACGAAGGGCGCGCGCGTAGAGCTCGAGGTTGATGATCTTCACGACATCGATGGAGGCCAACCCACCGCCGATGACGATGGTGCCATCCGGCACTTCGAAAACAGGCCCGTCATAGCCCTCGTCTTCGTAATGGTTGAACCAGTATACGAACTCGTTTTGGTAGACGAGGCCGCGACCTTCATAGTCGTCCGCGCCTTCGACCGGCAGCCCTCTATCTCTCCATGCGCCATTGGCTAGCACGATCGCGCTGAAACCGAGATCGCCGTACAGCTCCGGCCAGGAAAGAGCGGTTCCGATCTCCGTGCGGGGCACGAAGATTACGTCGTCTCCGCCGAGGTTCTGGTCGATCCTCTGGTACTCTTTGTTGCGGAGCTTCACATGCCAGCGTGGAAGGCCATCTTCGATCTTGCCGTATGGCCGATCGCCCTGCTCGAATACCACTGGAATCGCCCCGCGTGCCGCGCAGGCGGCAGCAGCCTCAGACCCTGCGACGGCACCACCGATGATCGCGACTACGGGTTTGGGTTCGGCTGCATCGCGCAAGGCCTCGAGCGAATTCATCTCGGCTCGTCTAGCCGGTTTTGCGGCCCCGAACAAACGAAACCGTCTCACGCGCTAGATGAAGCGTGAGGTTCCGCGGACGCCGGTGCTGTTCAAATCGTCGCTGAACTGATACTGCGGGTCGAGCAGCGCGTTGATACGATCCATCACGACGTCTACCGCACCCTGAAATTTGTCTCGGTATTTGTGCTCGGCCTCCGCGGAGAAAGGTTCGAAGGGCTCGTCGATGTGAAACGCAGACAGCTCTTCGTACCGAATCGGGTCGCCGATCCGATATACGACGGTGCCTTTCTTGGCGATCGGTACCGAGCCTGGGTAGATGAGATCGCATCCGTTGCAGCCGACGGGCACGATCGTCTTCTTGTAACGAAGCGCAATCTGCATCATGCCGATGCGACCCCGCGGGAGACGGATCGAACGGGTACCTTGCGGGAAAACCAGTAGGTCGAGCCCGAGGTCGAAAGAGCGCTCGTTGAGCTTGACGAACTCGCGCATCATTGCCGCAAACGTATTATTGATGCCGCGCGCGTAAGACTCTCGGTTTGGGTTGAACTCGACGCCGAGGATGTCGCGTTTCGTATTCAGCAGGCGCTGGGGGATCTGCGAGATGTCGACCGAGCTCGGGTCCAAATCCGGGTCAGCTTCGGCGTTCACCCGGGCGCGCAGCGTGTCGTACTCGGCCTCGGTCGGTCGCCGACCCATCGTGAGCGCGAAGTCTTTGGTGATGATGTACCCACGAGATACGGTCGGAATGTTGCTGGTGAGCTCCATGAACATGCCCACGTTGGTGGTCTCGTAGTACTTACCCTTCACCCACACCGTCATGTAGCGGCCCTCTTTTCGCCAGAGCCTGTACATGAACGGAAAGTAGTTGAAGCGGTCCGTGTGGTTCATCGCGAAAATGACAGGCTCTCGCGGAATTTTTTCGATGTTCTCGACCTCGATGTCGATGCCCGGTAGAAGTCGGTAGTTGGGCGTGAGCACCGTCCAGCCGAAGAAGATCTGCCCGATGGGCCGCGGCATCAGTCGGATCCGCTGGAGGCGAGGAAGATCGAGCATGGGAACGTTAGCTTGTGCGCAAAAGCCCGTACCTTGTCAATTCGGAACCTTGACCCGCTGCGCGATCATGGTGGCGAGCGCCATGATCGTCACTTGCGGGTTCACGCCCACGGCGGTCGGAAAGAGGCTTGCGTCGGCTACGTAACAGCCCGGTAGATCCCAAAGCTCGCCGCGAAGGTTCACGACCGAGGAGCGTCGATCGGCTCCCATGCGGCAGGTGCCCATCAAATGTACGGTGAAGAGCTCGATCGTACTTCGCGACCGCTGTGTCTGCTCGATCCGGCGCAGGTCGTCAACGCTGTTCGCGATATGCATGTTACTGAACGGCAAGACGACTTGCTTTGCTCCCATTTCGAAATGCAAAGTCGCCAAGAGTCGTACGCCGCGCAAGAAACGCTCGTGATCGTACGCGTTGATGCTGTACCTCGCGAGCGGCCCATCGAAGCCGCGCGTGACCGTTCCCGCATGGGAGTCGTCTACCAACACTCCGGTCATCACCATGCCGTTGTAGTGCTTCATCATCTCGAGGGCTTCCTCGCCGAGGAAAGGAATTTGGGCGGCGGCAGTCCCCGGGGGCACCGCGTTTTCGGCCATGACGATGCCGTCGTCGAGAAATTCCCGGATCTGCCCCCCTTGGCTCACCCCCTGCCATGCGTGAATATCGAAAGGATAAATGGCAACGACCTTCGCGTTTGGGTGGCAAAGAAAGTTTTTTCCCAGTTGGGGATTTCGCCGCCCGAACCGGTGACCGCGCAACAAGTAAGGAGTTTGCACTGCCCCGCACGAGATCACGACGGCTTTGGAGCGCACCCGAACCTCGATATCGCATCGACGCGTTCGGGGGTTCACCGCTTTCCCGATCACCCCGACGCAGCGGCCCCGTTCGACCCAAAGCTTGTGCACGCGTACTTCGGTCAAGCAACGCGCTCCGAATGAAAGGGCGCGAGGCATGTAGCTGAGAAGCGTCGACTGCTTGGCTCCCGTCGGGCACCCGGTGAGGCATTGGTTCGAGCCGACGCACCGGTCCTGTGCCCTTCGGTTGTGTTCGTACCGCCACCCTTGTCGCCGAGCGCCTTCTTCGAGAAGGCGGCTGTCATCGCCGACTGACACTGGATGCTGCGGCTTTGCTTGAATGCGTTCCTCGACGCGATCGAAGAACGGCGCCAGTTCTCGGGGACCGAGGTCCGATTGCCCGGTGAGAGTCTCCCATTTCATCAATACGCGTTCGGGAGCACGCCACGTCATTCCGCCGTTGACGAGCGTGCTGCCTCCGACGCAGCGTCCCTCCGCATAAGGAATCGGCGGACGGCCCATGATCATGGTTCCGCCCGCATCGCGATAAAGCCTAGGGATCGACTCGGTAAGATACGGATTGAGGCTCGAGGTCGGGTGATAGCCGCCTTCTTCGACGAACAAGACGTCTCGCCCAGCCTCAGCGAGCTCTGCTCCGGCTACTGCTCCGCCAGCGCCGGTTCCGACCACGACGACCTCCGCATCGAAAGTCTGGCCCGCGCGGTAGTCGCGATGTGCGAGAATGCTCATGGCGGAACCACGGGAAGGTGATGGATCTCCTGGTCTGCGCCCGGCTCTTCGCCTTCGAGCCATTTCCGACGGAGCTCGATCCGTTCCTCGACGAACGGCACAGGGTCGTAGTCGAGCGCCCGATGCGCGTAGTCCTGATCGAAATACGTCGACATGAACAAACCGAGCGGGCCGTACATCAGCGCGCGCACCGGCAACCAACGGCTCTGCGTCACTGCCACCAGATGGCGGTGCACGTCGCCTCGACTCAGCCGGGTGAGGGGACGAAGCCCTCGGAACCGCCAGAGCGGCGCCCAGTTCAGCAACCGCATCCCCGCGACAAGTGCCATGGCTGACGACCGAGGCATGTACTGGAGACACACCAGCGCATGGCGGGTGACGTCCCCGAGGGTCGTCTCGGTTCTCGGGCTTGCCGGCAGGATCGCGTCCGCCAACGCGAGGAACACGCGGTGCGTCCGCTGGCTCACCGTCCGGGGGTCTGCGAGCGTCCAACTATCGTCGGGATGTCGTTGGAGCACCGGACTGATCACCATGATGCCTTCCGGCTGACTTTTCCACGGGGGGTGCTACAAAAAGCAGTACACCCTAGGTATCAATATAGATACTTTTTCGACGTCTAAAGTGGCGGCGGCAGGATCGAAGACTTAGGTTGCGCCGAAGGAGTTTGAGTGGCGAAACGAAGGCCCAGAGGAAAAAGAAAGAGATTCGAACGCAATTTCGACCAGGAAGACAAGCGTGATGACCACGTCAAGCTGAACGGCGTGGTGAGCCAGGTCTACGCGGGCGGCCAGTTCGAGGTCACGGCCGATTCGGGAGCGACGGTTCGGGCGCAGCTCTGCGGGCGAATGCGAAAATTCAGGATCCGTGTGATCCTCGGTGACCGCGTCACGGTTGCCCTGTCGCCGTACGATCTCACGCACGGCATGATCGTTTTCCGCGACAAGTAGTCCACGTGTACGAAGGAGCGTTCCGCATCCTCAGGGCACTCGGCGACGGTCGGTCGCTCACCCAGGATGAGTTGGTTCACGCCGCTCGGGAAAGCACATCAGTCGTGCGCGACGTGATCGAGCGGTATCCGAAATGGTTCGACCAAGCTGGCGATGGCCTCCGATGCTCGGAGCGCGGGCTCGCGGCTTTGGCCCGAGAGCTGATGGCTCGCACCACGGGCGAGGAAGGCGAGACATCGTGGCGGCAAGCGTACGAAAAGCTCGCTAGCAAACGGAAAGACCCGGAACGCGCCCTGGATCAGGTCTACGTGACGACCGACACGGCTATCCGGCGGGCGAAGCTGTTGGTGGAGGCGGGGGAGCATCAGCGCGGGCTCATTTTTCTAGGAGATGACGATCTCACCAGTGCCGCGGTGCAGCTCGCTGGCGCCGCGCGGCGGGTGACCGTCGTCGATACCGACCCCGACATTTTGAACATTCTAAACAGCGCCGCCGAAGAACACGGTTGGGAGATCGAGACGACCGAGCACGATCTGCGCAAACCCATGCCTCGGTCGATGCGAGGGCGCTTTGGGGCTGTGTTTACGGACCCGCCCTACGCCGTCGAAGGCTTCCGGCTCTTCATCAGTCGGGCGGTCAACCTCCTCAAGCCGGACGGACGGCTCTACGTCTCCCTTGGGTACAGCCGACGCGCGAGCGAACGAGGCCTCCAAAAACAGCGGGTCCTCGGTGAGGCTGGCTTTCTCGTCGAAGCCGTGTTCGAGGGCTTCAATCGATACGAGGGCGCCGAGTCGATCGGCTCACAAAGCGCGCTTTGGCGATGCCGCGTGACGCCGGAGACCAAAGCGCTGGTTACGGGTGAGGTCGAAGGACCGCTCTACACGAGCCGCCCGCCCAAAGCCTAAGCGTGGGCAGTGATGACTTCGTCACACCATGCGATGAAGTCGTTGGTCACTTCTTGCCTGTTGGTTTCGTTGAGCGTCTCGTGTCGCGCGCCCTCGTATAGCTTGAGGCGCACGTCGAAGATCGCTGCGCGCTTGTAGGCGTCGTAGAGGTTGCGCATCCCCTTGCCCTTGTCTCCGACCGGATCTTCGGACCCGGCAAACAGATAGATTGGCATGCCCTGTGGCACCTTGGCGATGTTTCTGGGGTTGGCGATGCGCCCGAGGGCGTCGATCATGTCGATCCACGTTTGTGTCGAGACGGCGAACCCGAGGAGCGGGTCGGCAACGTAGAGGTCGACTTCGTGCTCGTCGCGCGACAGCCAATCGAACTCCGTGCGGTTGGGCTTGAAGGCCTTGTTGTAGTCCTCGAACGTGAGTTTCTGCAGCACAGGGCTCGGTTTTCGCTTCCCCACTCGAAGCCGCTCGATTCTTGCGATGACCTTGGCGAGCGTCGCTATGGCTGGCGGCTTCCCATTCGATCCCGAAAGACACGCCGCGACCATGTCGTTTGGGTGCTCGAACAAGAGCTGCTGAAGCACGAACGAACCCATCGAGTGCCCGAGGATGATGATCGGTGAGTTGGGGTGGCGCTTTGCGATCTCGCGATTGACCCCGTGGGCGTCCTCGACGATGCGGTTCCACGAGTCTTCATCGGCCATGTGTCCCGGAGGTTGGCCCTCTGCGATGCTCTTTCCATGGCCGCGATGATCGTGCGCGTAAGTGCTGTAACCCGCGTCCGCCAGCGCTTGGGCCAAGCGTGCATATCGCGAGCCGTACTCCGCCATGCCATGAATGACCTGGACGACCGCTTTTGGGTTGTCGATCGTCCAACCGCTGACGTGGAGCTTGGTCCCGTCGACTGTTTGGAATGTAAAGTCCGCCGAGTTCATGTGCGCCGGAGCATAACCGCCCCACCACCCCCATGCTATCGCCTAAGATCTAGAAAGCGGGTCCACAGATTGATGCCCTTGTCGCAGTATTCGTGCAGGACACCGACCATGGACGAGCGTTTGTTCTCGTCGATGAGGGGCTCTGGAAGGAGTGGGTCCAACACAACCTGGCGGATCCCTTCGCGGCCGAGGAGGAACGCCTCGCGTACGGAATCATTCAAAGAGAGCTCTTCCAGGCGATCGAGGCTCACGGTCAGATCCCCTTGGAGCCGCGTGTACGTCTGCTCGAGAGTCGGGCTGTCCCAGAGAGACCTCGCACTTTCTTCTTCTCCCTGTTCGAGGTCCTCGAGTCGGAACACCAGCGTGTCCGGCTCGAGCCCGAACGCAACGAGCTCGTCGCGAATGCCTTGGAGACCCGGTTTCAGATTGTTGGGGCGAACGAAGAGGCCAGGGCGAAGCTCTTTGAACCCGAGAAACCGGAGCGCGCGGAGCCTACGACGCAGGGCAGGTCGATCCGTGCGCGAAAGATCGGCGGTGAACACCGCGAGCCAGGATCCATCCCAGTCCCCGACACGCATCGACACCGTGCGCCAACCATGAATCCTTTCGTTTACCGTTTGGGCGCTCGGACCGAGGCAGTATTCGCCCCTACCCGGCGAATCGAGAAGGCCTTCCGCGCGGAGTCTAACGATGGCGACGCGGACGCTGTTCTCCGCAATGTCGAATGCCGACGCTGCTTGCACGAGCGACCGCACCGGTAGGGTGCCCCGGTCGATCGATTCCCCAGCCGACAGCACCTCGAGGACTACGGACTTCGCGCTGACATTCATGTTTCGCAATATTACGATATTCTTTGAGGAACGCTATCAGGCGTAATAGAGCGTGCTTCAAGGGGCCTGGCGCAACCAAAGTGAGGCCAGCCCCTCCTGACAGAGGGTTCGCGCGAGGCTAAGACTACCCTTGTGGCTCGGCTCAGCATCAATATCAACAAGGTCGCCACGCTGCGCAATTCACGGGGTGGCGAAGTGCCGAGCGTTCTCGAGGCGGTCGAAGTCTGCGTCGCGGCGGGCGCCCCAGGGATCACGGTACATCCGCGCGAAGACGAGCGGCACATCCGACCAAACGACGTGTATACGATAGCCGACGCGCTAGAAGCGGTGCGCGACCGAGTCGAATACAACATCGAAGGAGACCCGCGGCCAGGGCTGATCGAGATGGTGGAGCGCGTGCGGCCAGACCAATGCACCCTGGTCCCGGTGCGTCCAGGGGAGGTGACGAGCGAAGCGGGTTGGCCCGCGGATACCCCGAAACAGAGCCTCCGCGAGATCATTGCGCGTTTTCAGGAGGCCGGCGTGCGCGTCAGCGTGTTCGTGAATCCGGATCCCGCGCCGATCGATTGGGCTGCGGAGCTCGGGGCCGACCGGGTAGAGCTCTATACGGAACCCTATGCGCGGGCCTTCGAGCAGGGCGGGCGCGCCCTTGCTTCCTCCCTGGAACGCTTTGGCACCGCGTGCCGGCACGCTCACGAGCTCGGACTGGGGATCAACGCCGGCCATGACCTCGATCTGGAGAATTTGCCTACGTTCTTGAGATTGCCGCACATCGACGAGGTCTCGATTGGGCATGCGCTGATCTCCCGGGCGCTCTTCGTCGGTCTGGGTGAGGTAGTGTCGGAATACCTTCGAATTACATCACGTTGACAGCCTGGCCGGGTTTTCTAGAGTGCGGCCGCTATGGGCAGCAGATCCCACGACAACCCGTTCAGCGCGGTCTTGAGCGGGTTGCTGGACCAGCGGAGCAAGGAACCGCGCGTCACACCTGTACCCCCCGGGGTTCAACTCGACGGACGGACCTGTCTCGTCACGGGCGCGAATAGCGGTCTTGGAAAAGCCACAGCGATTCGGCTCGCGAAGCGCGGTGCACATGTGATCATGGCGTGCCGGAGCGGGATCCCCGAAGCCGGCGAAGACGTGAAGCGTGAAAGCGGGAGCAACCAAGTCGAAATGATGCACGTCGACTTGAGCGACTTCGAGTCAATTGACCGGTTCTGCGACGAGCTGCGTAACCGAAACGTTACACTCGATGCCGCAGTGTTCAACGCCGGAGTCGTCCCAGTGACCTCTCGCACGAACAAGCATGGCCTCGAGCTCATGTTCGCCGTGAACTTCCTTGCCAAGTTCGTGCTGCTCGATCGACTGCTCCGCGCCGGGGTCATTCCGAATGCGGTTTACGGCAACAACTCGCGCGCCGACGACCCGCCTCGGGTGATCTTCGTGTCGTCGGAGACGCACCGCTCCTCGATTCCGATCGACTTCGATCATTTTGGCAAGCCCGTCGAGTACGGGGTCTCCGATGGGGTGAAGTACTACGGCCTGAGCAAGCTCCACCTCACCACATATTTTCAAGAGCTTTCCCGTCGACTCAATCCCGCGGAGGGCAGCAGCCCCGACGTGTGTGTGCACGCTGTCTGTCCGGGCGCGATCAACTCCAATATGGCGCGCGAAGCGCCGGCTTGGTTGAAACCAGTTCTGAAGCCCGTGATGGCGTTGTTCTTCCAAAGCCCCGAGAAGGCATCTATCCCGGTGGACTACCTCGTCGTGTCCGATGAGATGGGCCGCGAGACGGGCGCCTACATGCACATGATGCGGATGAAAGAATCGTCCGAGGCTTCGACAGACCCCAAGAAAGGCGCGCTGCTGTGGAGCAAGACCGAAGAGCTCTTGCGCACACACGGTGTGCTGTAGAGGAACGCCATGACCGACGAGCTCAGCAAACGAGAGCAAGAAATCGTAGACGGTACGGTTTGGACCCAGTTCTGTGACACCCTGAAGATGGCGGGCAACGTAGTGATGGGCCCCAATGCGCCGTCCGACCCGCTCAACCGTATGGAAGGGTTTCGCTATCTCAGTCGGATCACCGGCGCCGCGCTCAAAGCGTTCGTCGAGCACAACGATCCGCTCGCTCCCGTCCTGATGCGGGTCGTCCACGAGACGGCCAAGATGGGTTCCGACCACCCCGACAACTACTATCAGAACGCGTCGATCAGCGGCGAGCACGAATACCGCATCCGGGGCAACCGCGGCACGGTGCACTACCTTGGCTTCTTCACCCAGATCGGCAACTATGGGCAGAGTCGTGGGATGCCGCCGTCGGGGTATCTCGAGGCGTCGTCGCTCGAAGTCGACGAGGACGGGAGCTTCGAGATCGTCGTCAGCACCGAAAGGAAGCCTGGAAACTGGCTTCCGATGAAGAAAGAGACTGGCACGCTGATCGTGCGTCAAACCTTCTTGGACCGCGAGACCGAGAAGCTCGCCGAGCTCGACATCGAGCGTATCGGCGGGGACGGGAAGCCGACTCCCTTCGACCCCGTACGTTGCGCGGACGGCATGCAGATGTCGGCAAGCCTCGTGGCCGGGGCGGCGATGCTCTTCGCCAGCTGGGCGGAGGGATTCAAGGCGCACACCAACAAACTGCCGCGGTTCGATCAGGAAAAGTCGAACCAAGCAGGAGGCGTTCCGGACATCGCGTACTACCACAGCTACTGGAAGCTCGCGCCGGACGAGGCGCTGGTCATCGAGGCGATGCCGCCTGAGTGTGACCATTGGAATTTCCAGCTCAACAACTACTGGATGGAATCGCTCGACTACCGCTACTACCCCGTGCACGTGAACAAACACACGGCGAACTATCGGCCCGATGGTTCCGTTCAGGTGGTCGTCGCTGCCGAGAACAAGGGCTTCGAGAACTGGATCGACACGGTTGGCCACACCGAGGGCACGATGTGTTGGCGGTGGGTCCGTGCCGACGAAAACCTCGAGCCCGAGACGCGTGTCGTCAAGTTGTCCGAGCTTTAACGGTGGAAGCGGAGATGCCCTCGAAGGTCACGAGCTCGAGCAGCTTAGCGACCCCCTACCGACCGACCGCAATCGCGATCGCCAACCGGCTGGGGAGTGCGCTTTCCGCCGCGGGAATCGGTGGCGGGCCAATCACGGTCGAGGACGTACTCTCCAGGGCAATTCGAAAGACCGGTCTCAGCGATTTCGGTGATCACGGATTTCTCGAGCCTCTTGGGGTGCTCGTCAGCTCGATCAACGAGGAAGCGGCGCTCCATCCGGTGGGACGCCTGATCATTCAAGGGCGGATCTCTGGGGTGTTGGTCAACAAGCTCATCGCTCAAGACACGATCAAGAAGCACCCGGAGATTCTCGACATTCCGGTGGAGGCGCCGATCGTCATCGCCGGCCTGGCTCGCACCGGTACGACGATGCTCCACCGGTTGATCGCGCAGGATCCACGCATCCGCTCGCTTGCTTCATGGGAGGCGATCAGCCCAGCTCCGCCGAAAAGAAGAACATGGCGCGGGACCGACCCACGGTTCACGCAAGCCGCGTTGGCCGCCAGGGGCCTGAAGTACATGTCGCCCGGGTTTTTTGCGATCCATCCTGCCGAGCCGAACGCGCCGGAAGAAGACGTGATCCTTCTCGAGCAGTCTTTTTTGACCACGACGCCAGAAGCGATGATGCGGGTGCCGAGCTATTCCAAGTGGCTTGAGACGCAGGACCACGTGCCGGCGTACCAGGCGTTGAAGCGCATGATGCAGTACCTCCACTGGCAGAGGCCCGGGGTAGGGCACGAAACGCGCTGGGTTCTCAAGACGCCGCACCACCAGGAGTACTTCGACCCGCTGTTCGAAGTCTTTCCCGACGCGATCATCGTGTGTACGCACCGCGACCCGCTCAAGACCAGCCCGTCGCTTTTCAGCATGCTGACCCACCTTCAAGGGATTTTCAGTAATCACGTCGAGCCGCATCGGGTCGCAAGCCACTGGCTCCGCAAGATCGAGCTCATGACCCAACGAGCGATGGCCACACGGGACCGCGTTCGCGACCAGGGGTTCGTCGATGTGTCGTACTACGATCTCGTCCGAGATCCGATCCTTGAGGTCGCGCGGATCTACTCGAGCGCGGGGATGGAGCTCACCCCGGAGGCCCGCATAGCGATGGAGGGCTCGCGCAAGGCAAACAAGCAGCACAAATACGGCCGCCACAAGTACGCGCTCGAGGACTTCGGCATGGCCCGAGAAGACATCGAGTCAGCAATGGCCTCCTACCGCGCCCGCTTCGAAGTCCCGTACGAATAAGGGTAGTATCTGCGCGATGGATGTGCCGGTTTGGCAGCGCCTGATGTCGTTGGTCGGGCTGTTTGCGATGGTCGGGATCGCATGGCTGCTGTCGAAGCATCGGCGGGCGGTGCCATGGCGTGCCATTGGCTGGGGGCTCGCGCTTCAGTTGTTGTTTGGGGTGCTCGTGCTGAAGACGCGCGCCGGGCTGCTGATCTTCAGCATCCTCAACGACGCGGTGATCGCGCTCCTAGATTTCACTGCCGCGGGCACCGAGTTCGTGTTTGGCGACTACGCCTCCGAGAGGTTCACGATCGCGCTCAACGTTCTTCCCACCATCGTGTTCTTTTCTTCATTGATGACGATCCTTTACTACCTCGGTGTCATGCAGAGGCTCGTGAGTGGTTTCGCCTGGATCATGCGTCGGACGATGGGCACTTCGGGGCCGGAGACGCTCTCGGTCGCCGCCAACTCGTTCGTCGGGATGACTGAGGCGCCGCTGATGATCGCTCCGTTCATCGGCGCGATGACGATGTCGGAGCTCACGGCTGTCATGACCGGGGGCTTTGCCACGGTCGCTGGGGGTGTCCTCGCGGCCTATGTCGGTATGCTCAAAGACGTCGTTCCGAACATCGCCGGTCATTTGATCGCTGCGAGCGTGATGAGCGCACCCGCCGCGCTGGTGATCGCCAAAGTGATGTGGCCCGAAACCGAGAAATCTCACGCGTCGAACGAAGCGGTGCCGATCGTCGAGCAAACCGACGTCAACGTGATCGATGCAGCCGCGCGTGGTGCCTCGGAGGGCTTGAAGCTCGCGCTGAACGTCGGCGCGATGTTGTTGGTGTTCATCGCGTTGATCGCCCTCGCCAACGCGCTCCTCGGCCTACCGGTCGATCTGTACAACGGCTGGGCGGGCCTCGAAGGGGGTGCCCCCCTCGATCCACTGACGATTCAAGACATTCTCGGGTGGATCTTCTGGCCCCTTGCGTTTCTCATCGGGGTGCCCGTCGCGGAGTGCGCGACGGTCGCAACCCTGCTCGGTGAAAAGGTCGTTCTCACCGAGTTCATCGCCTATCTGCACCTATCCGAGCAGTTGTCTGCAGGTGCCGCCGACCTCTCGCCGCGCACCCTGGTGATCGCGAGCTATGCGCTTTGCGGCTTCGCGAACTTCGGGTCGATCGGGATCCAGCTCGGCGGCATCGGGGGCATCGCCCCGAAGCGACGGCACGATCTGGCGAGGCTGGGGCTTCGCGCGATGTTCGGAGGGTTGCTCGCGTCGCTGATGACCGCGGCGGTCGCCGGGATGCTGGTTTAGCAGCGACAGTGCCAGCGCTCTGTGTCAACCGGTGACTCGGACCACGGCACGAGACGGGCGTGCTCGCGCTGGGGCCCTGGTCGCCCTTCGCGATAAGTACAGACCTTGACGCGGGCTCCTCCCCATCGCTGTGCTGCCCATCCCGCGGCGCGGCCCGAGTCACCTACTCCTCGGGGGGTTCCAGATTGAACAATATTGTGACTCGTGCGTAGTATCGCCGCGGAGGCACCATGATGTTTCGTTACGCTACGCTGCAATGCCTCGTGCTTGCGCTGCTTGCCACCGGATGCACGGACGACACCGCATCCCCATCCGGCGAGCCGATCGAAGTCGTGGAAGTCCCGCTTCCTCAAGGCGTGACCATCCCCTCCCAGCAGAACAGCACGGGCTTCACGGTTGATGGAAGCAGACTGTTCACCACCGTGATGATCGAGGGCGTGGAGGGTCGGGGAAGCGGTACGCCTACGAGCGCCACGGGCACGGTCGTCGCCGAGTATGATGGCATTCGCCGCGAAGGCGTCCCGGAGACGTAACGTCGGGGTCACTGCCGCTGGCGCCGGCACTGGCGCTGCCACTGCCACTGTGACTACGTGGGATTGGCCGGGGCTTCGGGACCGAAGGGCTTGAGCCAGAGGATGAGGGCCGGCATCAAGAGGAAGTCGGCGATGAGGGCTGTCGCGATGACGGCGGCAATCAGTACGCCGAAGCTCTTTTGACCGTCCATCAAGGAGAACAGGTTCATCAAAAAGCCCACGATTAAGAGGACCGAGGTGATGAAAACCGCGCGGCCCACGCCGTCCATCGATGCGTAGAGGGCCTTTTTGTAGTCGCGAGCGTTCAGGAACTCGTGATGATAGCGGGTCATCAAGTGGATCGTATCGTCGACCGCAATTCCGATCGCCACCGGCGCGATCAGCAATCGATAGTAGTCGAGCGGGGTGCCCACCCACCCCATGCCGCCAAGCACGAGAACCACCGGTGACAGGTTGGGGACCATCGACAGGAGACCGATCTTCACCGAGCGGAAGACGAGGATCATCATCAGGCTGACCACGGTGAACGCCAGCAGCGCCCCTTGGATCTGGCTCCACGTGATGTACTCGACGAACTTGAGCCACAACGCGCCGACGCCTGTCTTGCTGACCGTCGTGGCGTTCAACGGCTCCGCGTCGAGGTGGGCGCTGATTCCATCGACTACCCCCTGGAGGCGACTCGTCTCCGCGAGCTTGCACCGAAGCTCGAGGCTCGTGCGCGCATAATCGATCGAGACGTAGTCCTTGACCTCCGCACCACCCGACAATTCGTAAACGAGTAAGTACTGCGCGATCAGCTCCTGACTCTCGGGTATTCTGTAGTAAGCCGGGTCTCCGTTGTGGAAGCTCTGATTGATTTCTTTGATGAAGTCCACGACGGAATAGGTTTTGGTCACCAGGGGGTTTTGCTCGGCGACCTTTTGCACGCGTTCGACCTCCCGAAGCACGGCAGGGTTTTTGATCCCGTCGGGCTCGCCGCTATCGAATAGGTAAATGATCGAAGATGCCCCCGACATGTGGTCGTCGACGAATCTCGTAGTTTGACGTATCGGAACACGCTCGGAGAACTCGTTGAGGAAGTTCGAATCGACGGTCATCATCGAGATGCCCCAGGCGGAGGCGATGAACACGAGAGCGGACACCGCCAGAATGGCATTCCGAAAACGGATCACGAAAGACGCAACGCCGTGCAATGCTGCAGCAGAGAACCGACCTCCTTTGGCTCCGGCTCGCTCCTTCTCCGATGACGCCGTGTCCGGCACGCGGCGTCCGAACGAAAGAAAGGCCACCAAGATGGTGATCGACGCAAGGAACGCAGCCAGGACGCCCGCCGCGCTATAGACCGCAAGGTGCGAGACCGACTTCACCGGCGAAAACGAAAGCGAAAGGAAACCGGCGGCCGTGGTGAGGCTGGTAAGTAGACACGGAGGTCCCACCAGATAGAGCGTCTCCTGGATTGCTTTGCGACGGTCCCCAAGACGCCGTTGGTAGAGGCCGAACTCCGACAGGATGTGGACGGAGTCCGCAACGCCGACGGTGATCAGGAGTGCCGGCATCAAGCCGAACATGAAATCGATGCGCCAGCCGAGGATGCCGATGACGGCAACGGAAATCGCCATCGCGAAAGCCACGACCATGAAAGGACCGATCACGCCAATCACTCGCCGAAACACCAGCCCCAGACCAATGGCGATCACCACGACGGTGAGGCTCAGGACCAGCGGGAGGTCTTTTTCGATGAAGACGCGGTTGTATGTCGCGTTGATCGCGACGTCTCCGGTGTGGAAGAACTCGATGCCGGAGTACTCGGGACGTTGAATCACTGCCTCGATCGCGTCGAAGCTGACCTGCGGGTAGAGGTTGTCGAGACCGTCTCCGCCTTCCGGATCGAGCCTGATCGCTTCGACCGAGTCGATGCTCGAGCGGTCCATTTCGATGATGATCGCACCGAGCTCCGCGTCCGTGCTGACGAGCCCGCTCAAATAGAGAGGCTTCTTCATCACTTTGTCTCGAATGATGAAGAGCTCCTGCTGATTCTTGGGGAAGTCCGCCAGGAGGTCGTAGACGAGAATGTCGTCCGGGGGCGCACCTTCCATGAACTCGGCGTTCGAAAGGCTCGTCACCTCTTCGGCGAAAGGAACCTCGTCTTCGAGCGCTTTGGTGAGCCGCTCGATCTTGCGCATCACGTCGATGTCCCATGGTCCCTCGGCAGCGCGATACACGATGTACGCGATCTCGTCCGACTCGAAGTCTTCGCGGAAGCGTTGGTACGCCTCATAGGTCGGGTCGTCCGTATCGAAGAAGGACTCGAAGCTGTTGTCGATACGTGCGCTGCCGGCCAAATACCCGCCAAGCCCCCAAACGGCAAAGCTTGCGATGAGAACGAGCCACCGGTGGTCGTAGGACCACGCGGAAATCGCTCGAAAGAACCTGCTCAGGCCTGCGATGGCATCACGGCGTGTCTCTTTCATCGTTACTGCGGCCCCTGACTCAAACCGTGCAGATCACCGATGAGCCGTGTCCGAAGAGGCCCTGGTTGACCGTCACCCCCGCCTTGGCGCCTTCGACTTGGCGACCTTCGGCTTGGCCGCGGAGTTGCCAGGTGAGCTCGCACACTTGGGCGATCGCCTGGGCGGGGACCGCTTCGCCGAAAGAAGCCAGGCCGCCACTTGGATTCACCGGGATGCGTCCGCCGATGGTCGTCTCGCCATCGCGCAAGAGCTTTTCGGCGTCGCCGGGCGGGCATAGGCCGATCTGCTCGTACCAATCGAGCTCGAGCGCAGTGGAGAGGTCATACACCTCGGCGAGGCTCATGTCTTTGGGGCCGAGCGCTGCTTCCTCGTATGCGTCGTGCGCGATCGACTCTTTAAAACCGAGCTCCGGGAGGCCCACACCGGTTTTGGAGTCGGTGGCGAGGTTCGGCATTTCGATGATCGTATTCGGGTAGACCGGCGTGACCGTCGATACCGCCGCGATCTTCACGGGGTCGGTGGTGTGCTTGCGCGCGAAGTCCATGCTCGAAAGGACGAGGGCAGCGCCCCCGTCGCTGGTGGCGCAGATGTCGAGCAGATGGAGCGGGTCTGCGACCAGCGCTGAGCTCAGCACCTCTTCGAGGGGCACCTCTTTGCGGTACCGCGCATTCGGGTTGTGCAACCCGTGCTTCGCATTTTTGACTTTGACCGCCGCGAAATCTCGTTGGGTAGCGCCATGCACCGCCATCCGTCGCCGCGCATATAACCCGAAGTAAGTCGGGTTGGTGATGCCTTGAATGTGGAAGCGGAGCCAATCCGGGTCGTCGGGACGCTTTCCACCGGTCGGCGCAAAGAAACCCTTCGGGGCGGCATCCGCACCGATGACGAGAGCGACGTCACAGAGCCCCGCCAGGATGTGCGCGCGCGCCACGCTGATCGCCTGCGCGCCAGTCGCACATGCGCCGTACGAGCTGGACACCTTCGCGCCAGACCACCCGAGAGCCTGGGCGAAGGTCGCGCCCGCGACGAAGCCCGGGTAACCATTGCGAATCGTGTCGCCACCTGCAACGAATTGGATGTCACGCCACCGAAGCCCCGCGTCGCGCAATGCGTCTTGCGCGGCTTTGACCCCGTAGCGCACGAAGCTCTGCCCCCACTTCCCCCAGGGGTGCATCCCCACCCCGAGAACCGCGACGTCTTTGCTCATGCTCCACCTACCGCGCCGTCGGTCGGTTTCCAGTTCCAGGTGAAGTAAACGTGCTCCTCGTCTTGGTAAAGCTCGCGAAGCACCAGCTCCATCGGCATCCCGGCCTCTAGCGCTTCGACGCCGACGCCGTCGGCAACCTGCCCGAGGATCGTGATCCCTTCGGCCTCGAGCTCCACGGCGGCGATCGCAAACGGCTCGAATGGATCCTTCGCCACAAACGGCGCCGGAGGCTGGTAGTTCGCGCTCGTGTACGACCACAGCGTGCCGGTGCGGCTGAGGTGTACCTCTTCGAGCGCGTCCTCGTCGCAGTCAGGGTTTCGACAGAAGGTTCTTTCTGCGGGGAAGAAATAGGTGCCGCAGCCGCGACACCTGGTTCCGAGCAACCGCGGCTCGGGGGGGTCCATGGTGAAGAGGCCGTCGACGGCTGGGACGTGGGTTTTCATCCGGCCCTCGCAAAGGTCGCTTTGGTGCGCTCGAGAAGGTCGGTGAGGTCCTCGCGCAAGGCTTCGAGGCTATCCAACGTCGCGCGCACGGTCGGCCGATGGAGGCCGTCGATCTCTTCGACGAATCTCTCGAGCCTTCTCGCGGTAGCCATGGCCCGCCGAATCTCTTCGATCTGCTCAGCGCCTTCGGGTTTTGGGTGAAAGACCGGATTGAAGCGCTTGCGCAATTCGGTGACCGGGGCTCCTTCTTCGAAGACGGCGTGGCGGAGCTCATCGACTACTTCCTGGTCAACCACGCGTTGATCGGTTGCGCCATCGCGGTCCCCCCGTTGCAGTGCCTTCGCGAAGTAGTCGACCGCATCGCACGTCGGGATCCGTTCCATGAGGCCGTCTCGTTTTAGGATAGCCGGTGCATGCCGCTTGAGTGCGATATACGACCCGGTGAGCTTGTCCGCGGTGGCTCGCTTGATTTGGAGCTCGAGACTGCAGTAGCCGTAGAAGTCGTCGTAGCCCCACTTCACATACGCCTCGCGGTTTCGAACCTCGACCAGGGCCTCCGCCATCATGACCCAAGAGCGCTTGAACTCTCGGGCGCGCCGCACGACTTGGACTCGGAGCTCATCGGCCCCCCGAGCCTCGAGTGCGTCGGCCAATTCACCGAGCTTTTGGTCTATCCCCATCGGCGCTCTATACCACCGAAAGGCCTCGTTTTATATACGCCCCCAAGAGACCGTCGAAGTGCCACAGACCACCCCAGATAGACCGCGGATGCGCCGGCGCGCCGTAACCTCGATCCTGGCGTCGGAAGTAGTTAGCGATGTGGCCCAGAGGCTCGAGCGCCCGGGGATCGACATCATGCCCGTCAAGGGCGCTCTCTTTCAGCACTGGCTCTACGACGACCCAGCGGAGCGCGCGATGAGCGATGTGGACGTGCTGGTCCGCTCTGACCAGGCGCGGGTCGCCTACGCCATTCTCCAACGGGCCGGGTACCGCCCGATGGGTCGTAGCAGGATCGGGGCGTTCGTGATGCGGAGCCCCTTCGGGTTGGCGCTGGACCTGCATTCGCAGCTTTTCGATCGGACCCGTTACAAATTGCCCACAGCGGATGTCTTTTCGCGAAGCTCGCCCGATCGAGCCCTGTTCGGGGCCCTCGTGCGCCTGCCGTCGCCGCTCGATGCCTACGCGCACCTGATCGGCAAGTTCGGCAGCGACCATTTGAATGCGGGGTCCAAAGAACGTCTCGATGAAATCGCCAGGATGCCGGGGCGGATCGAAGCGTCCCCCGACATCGTTGCGCGTCATCTCGTCCACTGTGGCATGCGCCGTGTCGCCCGCTACGTCCTTCCGCTCGTGAGCGAGACCGTCGGGGACCCATTCGCCGCCAGAGTGCTCGGGCATCTCCCCCGGGACCCGGTCGGCGAGACGGTCGCCTCCATCGCGCGCCCCGTGCTGGCCCACGCAGGACCGTACTCGCGGATCGGCGCAATCACCGCGCACCTGTTGAACGATTCACTCCCGTGCGGCCTGCGCTCCGGAGTCAGGTCCCTCGTCGCGCATTCTCGGTAAAGGGGCTCAGGAAGAAACGGGCCCGATCGGGCAGACCCCCGGGTTGCCTTTGGAAGTACTAGCTGTGCAGGCGGTTGCGACGGCCTCGAGCGGTTCACGGTACACGATGCGCGGCGGCTCATACGGCTCGCGGTCGACGGATTCGCTTCGTTCGGTTTTGGTCTTGCGCTCCACTTCACCCCTCGCCGCTACAATACAGGAAGTCGGACCCTCGCGCGACCCGACTCGATTCGTTGCTGGGCCGCCGGATAGATGGCCAGCGGATCGCCCGAATACGTGTGGGCGGCGCCAGGGCAAAAGTTCGCGAGTAGGCCGGCGTCGCCGAAACCTTCCAGCATGCGCTGAGCCGCCTTCGTGGTTTCTCGTACCTCGCGAAGGGCGATCGACTCGGCCCAAATCTCGGTGACGCGGCGCTCGTGAAGGTTTCCCACCGGGATTCGCCATTGCACGCACGGCAGCACGTTGCCGTAAGGGTCCACTGTCAAGTTGTTGGAGCCTGCGCCGCAATGCTTGTCGGTCCCGTTCATCGTCTCACGCCTTGCGGATGCGATTCGCGAGTCTCCCGGATCAGTGTACGTTTCGGCGCTCCCATGCGGACGAGCCACTGCCCGTTCGTAGCTGGCCAGCCCCGCAGCGCTGGCCGTGATCCCAAGAGGGCTCGTGTCACCGTCGTCCCTGGGTTTGACCTCTGGGTCGATTTGAAGCGGAATCTCGAGCGAGTCACACAGCGCGAACATCGCTTCGACCTCGTTTTCGTTCCACGTCGTCAGCACGCTGTTGGCTTTCACTCGAAGACCGAGCATCTTCATCGTGCGAATGTTTGCGACGAGACGCTCGAAGCTTCCTGGCACCCGTGTTTGGCGATCGTGGGTGGTCGGTTTGGCTCCATGAAGGCTCACCTCGATGATGAACGGGTCGACCTCGTCGCGAATCCGGCGAGCCACGTTTTCTTTGAGTGCGTGTCCGTTGCTCTTGAGGCGCACGACGAACCCGAGCTGTCGTGCATACCCGGCGATTTCGTAAAACTGCGGGTGGGCGAGTGGCTCGCCGCCGCTCAACGTCAAGTTGAGCGCTGAAAGAGAGGCCAAGTCCTCGAGGAGCGCTCGATATTGCGTGAGGCTCAGAGGCTGGCCTTCGAGAGCAAGGTCGTTGTAGCAAAAGGAGCAGTCGAGATTGCACGCATACGTCAGCTCCAACAGCACCGACATCAGGTGATTTCCGTTCCAGCTTCGTTTTATCGTATCGGAAAAGCTCACGATGCCTCGATCGCCCCGGCTTCGAGCAGCGCTTCGATGAGGGAATCGGCGTCGGCTCGTGCACGCGCGCGGTCTATCGCGTAGCGCTCGGTGATTGCCGTCACGACTTCGTCGATCGTCAAACGAGCCCCGAGCTGTTCGACGATGAACGCCCCTACGGGGTTGACTACCAAGACTTCGCCCGCCTTCTGCAAAACGAAGATCCCCTCGCCGTCGAGGACGCGAAACCGCGCGTGTGGGTCAACGCGATAGTGCTGGTTGGGGTCTATTGTATTCACGATCCAACACCTTCCAAAAGGTCGTGTCCTTGGTGAATGAGAGGACACGCAGGGGAACCCGCCCGGTGAGCTGTACGGCGCGGTCGGTCAGCGGCTCGACGAGCATCGGGTCCGCGTTCACATAAGGGCACGATGCGACGATACGCGACACGGCTTCGGTTTGCGAGCAGGCCAGGAGGCCAGGCCTTGCGCCTTGCCGGAGGCCGAGCAGCCCGGTGAGAGGGAGGGGCGGAGTCGGCATCGGCATCTGGCCGAAGTCCCCTGCGAACGGCATTGCTTGAAGCCCGAATCCCTCCGCGGTGGCCATGACGGCGTTGAGCTCGTCGCTCAGGATTTGGAGCTGCAACTGATCGGCAAGGCCACAGAGGGTGCTTTTGCCCGCTCCGGATCGGCCACAGAACAAAAACCCGCGTTCGCCGTCGCTGAACGCCGCGCTATGCATGACCAGCGCCCCCTCAGCGAAGAGCCGATAGCTCACGAGCACGCGGAAGAGATTCTCGAAGGCGTCCACGAACCATTCGTCGCTCTCGCAGGTGTGCATGTGCGTCCGGAGGGAGGCGCGATCGATGGTCGCCGAGAACCCGATGCCCTCGACCAATACGGTGGAGGGTTCATAGGCCACCGAAATCCGGTACTCGACAGGGCCGACGAGCTTGGGCATGAAGCGGTGCGGATCAGCGCTATGCAGCACTTCGACCTCGACATCGTGCCCGCACGCCTCGGCGCGCTCGAGCGCACCGAAACGCGCCCGGACGAGCTCCTCCTGCTCGGGCAGCAATCCCGTGAGCCGATAGCGGCATTGAGCGAACTCGAGGGTGAGCGTGCTCATCTCCGGCCTCCAAAGACCCGCCTGACGGCAGCCTTCGCGTATTTTTTTAGTGACCGGCCACGGTCAGCCAATGTCACATCGCACTCGACTCTGCCGACGATAGCGGTCGTGGCGCTACTCACGTCCGCACGTATGGCACTGTCTGCCTGCGTCAGCACGACGATGCCGTGAACGCTCGGCGCGTAACCCAAAAAGCGATGTACGTCCCAGTAGTCGTTTCTGCGCACGACCACGACATCTCCCGGCGCGTAGATTTTGCGCCTCTGCACGCGGACCGCTTCGCCGGTCGTCAGTGATTCCATACATGCGCCGCGAATTACGAACTCGACGATATCCCCGCGGCGCAGTCCCAGGTCCCCTAGGCTCGATCGTCCCCCTTGCATTTCGGCTGCAAAGAATACCAGACGGAAGGTGTCTGCACCCGGCCCCCAGGGTGAGCATGCTCAAGTTAACTACTCGTAACTTTTGTGCATTTGTGACTCAAAATACCTCTTGACAACCGTGTTCCCGAAGCTTTACCGTAAGACTGTCGGTGGCTGATCAGCGACCCTCCGACACAGGGCAAATCGAATCACACTCCTTGGGGGTTCAACACAACGGGCACTCGGGCGGGGTTCACACCTCGCCCGAGATTTTTTAAGCCGTTGTCGTTCTTCGGCAGGGTGATGGTTGCCGTCGCGTTTGGGTTGCGAGTCGCGGCCTGTCGGAGTCGGGCAGACTAGAGGCTGCGCTTCTTGCCGCGAAGCCCACGCCGGCTGCCCTTGGCACGCTTGGGCTTCTCGTAGCCGCCGCGGTCGTCATGGCCGCCCCGGTTGTAGCTGCCACGATCATCATAGCCGCCCTGGTTGTCGTAGCCGCCAGGGTCTCTCGGCGGCCCGAAGTCGCGTCGTGGGCGCGGTTGGCGCGGACGATCCTCGGCGATATCTAGGCGCAGCGCACGGCCGGCAACCTCTCGTCCGTGGATTTTCTCTACCGCTTCGGCGGCGTGCTCCTCGGCTGCGAATCGCACGAACGCGAATCCTCGGGGCCTCCCGGTTTCGCGATCCTTGGGGATGTGAACGTCTACGACTTCGCCTATTTCCCCGAAGAGCTCGCGTAGCTGCTGGTCGGTGGTTCCAAAGTCGAGGTTCCCTACGAATATCTTGCTTGAGATGACTTGCTCCGTTCTCGAATTAGCCCCTCGGTGTTGGGGCCGGTTGTGAGTCTAAGTGTTGAAGGGTAGCTTAGTTTCGACGAATAGTCAGGGAGCGCCCCGATCAGTAGTGCCAGGGGAACTTCCGGTAATCTCGGGGTCGTTTTTCGAGAAACGCATCCCGCCCTTCTTGAGCCTCCTCGGTGCCGTACGCCAAACGAGTGGCTTCCCCGGCGAAAATCTGCTGTCCGACGAGCCCATCGTCGATCATGTTGAAGCCGAATTTGAGCATTCGCATGGCCGTCGGGCTCTTGGAATTGATCGCCGCCGCCCACGCGAGGGCGAAGTCTTCTAGCTCCGCGTGGGGCACGACGGCGTTGACCATCCCCATGTCGGCTGCTTGTCGAGCATCGTAGTCGAGCCCCACGAAGAACACCTCGCGCGCCTTCTTCTGACCGACCTGACGCGCGAGCAAGGCCGAGCCGTAGCCACTATCGAAGCTGGCGACGTCCGGGTCGGTCTGCTTGAAGAGCGCATGCTCGCGGCTTGCGACCGTCAAGTCGCAGACCACGTGAAGACTGTGGCCGCCGCCCACGGCCCAGCCTGGCACCACGGCGATGACGATCTTGGGCATGAATCGAATCAGACGCTGGACTTCCAGAATGTGCAAGCGGCCGAGCCGCGCGGGATCGATCTCGCCGGCCGCATCGGTCTCGTACTTGTAGCCGTCCTTGCCCCGGATGCGCTGGTCGCCACCCGAGCAAAATGCCCAGCCACCATCTTTGGGCGACGGTCCGTTGCCTGTTAGCAAGACACAACCGACATCCGACGTCTGTCGCGCGTCGTCCAAAACGCGGTAAAGCTCATCGACCGTGCTCGGTCGAAAGGCGTTCCGAACCTCGGGCCGATTGAAGGCGATACGAACCGTGCCTTGATCGTTTGCGCGATGGTACGTGATGTCCCGAAGAGCGAAGCCCGGGACCTCTGTCCATTTCGATGGGTCGAATAGCTCGGAAACCATCGCCGTCTACTCGGTAAACTCGATCAACACGGCGAGGATGATCCGGCCGAGAAGCGTGGCGACCTGCTCGCGGCTGAATTCGCCGTCGATCCAGCGCTGCACGATTTCACCGGCCCCACTGAGGAACATGTCGGACAACGCGCGCGCTTCAGCATCGTCGACGCCAGTGAGCTCCCGGAGTGGGGCAAGCCAAGGGGCGACCAGTTGCCCCCTGAAATCCTTGCTGATCGCGGCGATCTCGGCGTCTGGGGCGACAGTTCGCATCAACTGCCACCCGCCGGAGCCTTTGGCTTCGATCGTGTCGCATGCGGCGTCGATGAACACGCGAGCAATCGACCCGATTTCGCCGGTCTTGCTGCTCAAGGTGTCCGGCGTCCTTCGAGCGAACTCCTCCCGAAAGTCCTCGAGGACACCTTTGATCAGCTCGTGCCGGTTGGGGAAGAACTTGTAGACGACGGGCCGCGTGATGCCGGCCGCCGCGGCGACGTACGGAATGCGAACCATGTCGACGCCGTCGGCCGCGATGATCTCCGATGTCACGCGGAGCAGTTGCTCACGACGGTCCTCGGGGCTCAGCCGGGTGCGCGCGTCGGTAGCGGGTTTGATCGAAGAACGAGACATGGGAAACAAAGGGGCGGCCTCGCGACGAACGAGGCACCCCATCGATTCACGGGCTCAGGTGACTCAGTCCTGCGCCAGGTTCATGACCTGCTGGAGGCTCATCGCCAGCGTCATGTCGCCGTCGATTTTGATCTTACCAGACATAAAGGCCTGCATCGGGTTGACGGAGCCGTTGAGCATGCCGAGCCAATCTTCGGACGAAACCGTGACGGTCGCACCCGGGCTGTCGTGCTTGCCTTCGATGACGAATCCATCGGTCTTGCCCTTCGTGAGAACCAGGGCCCAGTCGCCGCCGCCATCACCTGTGATGTTGAACTGGTACACCGCGTTAGGGCTCGTGGCGGCCTCGGGGTTGGCGGTTGCTCGACTTTCGAACTTCTCGAAGAACTCAGATACGGATTCCATGAATCTTGCCTCTCTTGTTATGTCGACCGTGGGGGGATCGGCCGTTTCCACCGGCTCTTCGGTGCAATTTGCCGAAGGGGAGTTGTAACCGAAATCACGGCCGCATGCACCCCCTTGGAAAGACGAAAAGCGAAGTGATTTCAGTCTTCGACGATCGCCAACGCCTGCACTGGGCAAACGTCGACCGCGTCTTGGGCGGCCTCGCGTAGCTCCTCCGGGGGGTTCGGGTCGATGACGATGAGAGACCCATTCTCCGCGAATTTGAACAACTCAGGGGCCGCTCCAACGCATTGGCCATGGTTCGCGCAGAGCTCTTTGTCGTGGACGATTCGCATAGTTGTCGAAATGTAGGCGGTTCCGCCGCCAGCGCCACCGGTTTTCAGGCGTTTGAAACCGCCCGGAAACTTAGCCCACATCCAGTGGAAACAGGACCGGCCTAAGCTCGCGCCATTCGAGGAGGAACCGGGGATGGAACAAGCTATCGAAGCAACCATCAATCAAGCGGACACAGCATGGCTCATGGTGTCGTGCGCGCTCGTCTTGCTGATGACGCCAGGCCTGGCGTTGTTCTACGGCGGCATGGTCAGCGAGAAGAACGTGCTGTCGACGACGATGCACAGTTTCATCGCCCTCGGGATCATCACGCTGCAGTGGGTCGTCATCGGCTACTCCTTGGCGTTCGGCTCGGATGCCTTTGGCGGCTTGATCGGTGGAATGGATTACGCGCTTCTGAACGGTGTGGGGCTCGAGCCTCAGGAGGGATCCACGATACCTCACATCCTGTTCATGGCGTTTCAGATGATGTTCGCGATCATCACCCCTGCGCTGATCTCAGGGGCGATCGCGGAGCGCATGAAGTTTTCGGCGTACGTATTGTTCATTCTTTTGTGGGCGACATTCGTCTACGACCCGATCTGTCACTGGATTTGGGGTCCCGACGGTTGGCTTGGTGCCCGTGGCGCGCTCGACTTTGCGGGCGGTACCGTCGTTCACCTCTCGTCCGGTGTGGCCGCGCTGGTGTGCGCCCTCGTCATCGGTCGCCGCCGTCGCCCAGGCCCGCCGCACAACCTCACCCTCACCCTGATCGGCGCGGGGCTTCTCTGGTTCGGTTGGTTTGGGTTCAATGCGGGGAGCGCCTTGGCCTCCAATGACAATGCCGCGCTAGCGCTGGTCAACACTCATCTCGCGGCCGGGGCCGCGGCCTTCGCTTGGGCGATCGCCGAATGGCTCAAGCAGGGCAAGCCTACGGCCCTCGGCGTGGCTTCCGGTCTCGTCGCTGGATTGGTCTGCATCACGCCGGCGGCAGGTTTCGTGAGCCCCACGTGGGCGGTCGCCATGGGCTTGGCAGCCGGCTTCGTCTGCTACGCCGCCGTTCTTGCCAAGAGCAGGTTTGGCTACGACGATGCACTCGACGCCTTTGGCATACACGGTGTGGGAGGCGCGCTGGGCGCGATTCTGACGGGAGCCCTCGCGGCTGAAGCCTGGGGCGGTGCAAACGGGCTACTCTATGGCAACAGCTCGCTCTTCTTCGAGAACCTGCTCGGAGTGGGCGTCGCAGCGGTGTACTCCTTCAGCGTGACGTTCATCATCCTCAAGGTTCTCGATCTGACGGTCGGGCTCCGCGTAACCGATGACGAGGAGAGCGAAGGCCTCGACACCAACCTTCACGGTGAAGAGGGCTACCACATGGGAGGCTCCGGAGCGCTCGTCGAGTAGCATGGGTCTGGGTCGTTGGGTTTCCAACCTGTTTGGGAAGAAGTCCGAGCCACCGCCTCTGCCTGAAGCGGAGGAGCGGGACTACACCCTTGCGGAGCTCGGAGCGTACGATGGCTCGGACCCGGCGAAGCCCCTTCTCATCGGGATTCGCGGCGAGGTCTACGACGTCACCCGGGGGCGGAGCTTCTACGGGCCAGGTGGGCCCTACGGCATGTTCGCCGGCAAGGACTGCACGCGTGCGCTCGCCAAAATGGCGTTCGACGACGAGCTCTTCACCGGCGACATCGAAGGTCTCAATCAGGAAGAGATCGATAAGCTCGACGAGTGGATCGAGATGTTTGAGGGCAAGTACCGCCGAATCGGTCGCTTGCTGTCCACCTATTGACCGCGATGTGCGCACGGCACAGATCTCCAGGGTGGACAACGAGAAGATCATCAGCGAGGTGATGGGAGGCGGTTTACGCGCCCTCAACAAGTTGGCAGGCTCGCCCCTCGTCGAGCGCTTTGGTTTGCATGACCGGGCCCGGCAACTGGTGTACGAAGGCGCCAAGCGTGCGGCCGAGACGGCCAAACGTCTCGCTCCGAAAGCCCCGCGCCGGGCGGCGTCCGGACGTTCGCACAAATTCGACCTTCGCTTGACCGAAGAGCAACAGCTCATGCGCGACACGCTGCGGCGCTTTGCCGACGAGGTCATGCAGCCGGCGGCTCGGGAAGCCGATGACCATTTGGCACCCCCGGAAGGTTTTTTCGAAGCCTGCTCCGACCTCGGAGCGATCTCGATGGCGGTGCCAGAGGTCCTCGGAGGAGCGACCGAGCGCGTGTCTGCCGTGTCTCAAATGCTGATTGCCGAAGACCTCGCGCGAGGGGACATGGGGCTGGCGTATGCGGCGCTCTCGCCGCTGTCATTTGTAACCGCGTTGGTCCACTGGGGAGATGAGCGACAGCAGACCGCTCTGTTGCGCTCCTTCGTCGATAAGGGTCCAATCGGAGCGTCTGTCGCGGTAATGGAGCCGCATCCATTCTTCGATCCTGCTGCGCCGCGCACGACCGCCAAGAAGAAGGGATCGGAGCTCGTGCTGACCGGCGAAAAGTCGATGGTGGCGCTCGCGCGCCATGCGAAGTGGTTCCTGGTAGCGGCGGAGCTCCCGAAACTCGGCCCGCGTTTCATCTTGATCGAGCGGGAGACCGAGGGCGTCGAGGTCTCCGATGAGACAGCGATGGGCCTAGGTTCTGCTGGGCTCGGTAGGCTCCGACTGAACAAGGTCCGGGTTTCGATCGATGCGCTCCTCGGTGGCGAATCGGCCCTGCAACCCGATGCCCGCGCAGCCTACCACGACGCGATCAATCGTAGTCGCATCGCCTGGGGGGCCATGGCGCTCGGGACATCGCAAGCCTTGTTGGACTACGTGATTCCATACTGCAACGACCGCGTGGCGTTTGGGGAGCCGATCTCCCACCGACAAGCGGTCGCGTTCATGATCGCCAACATCGCAATCGAGCTCGAGTCGATGCGCATGCTGGTCTATCGCGCGGCGGGTCGAGTCGACGCCGGGCTGCCTTGCACTCGCGAAGCGTATTTGGCGCGCACGTTGTGTTCCGACAAAGCCATGGAGATCGGTACCAACGGCGTCCAGCTTCTCGGCGGTGCGGGTTTCATCAAGGACCATCCCGTCGAGCTTTGGTACCGCCAGCTGCGTTCGATCGGCGTGATGGACGGGAATCTCTTGGTGTAGAGTCATCATGATCTATTTGGAGTTACCCAAAAATCTTCGCGTGCTAGCCAACCAGGCCCACCAGATCGGCAAGAATGTCTTCCGTCCGATCTCGCAGAAGTACGACGAGGCGGAGCACGATTACCCGAAAGAGCTCGACATGCTTGCGGCGTTGCTGGATGGACTCGACGCAGGCGGTGGGCGTCCGGACGGTGGTGGCGTCGCAGGTCTGAAACAGAAACGTGGTGGCGATGAGGTCAACAACGGCGCAAACATGGCGACGTGTGTGGGACTGACTGAGCTCTGTTGGGGCGACGTCGGGCTCGCGCTGTCGATCCCGCGGCAGGGTCTTGGCAACGCGGCGATCTCGGCAGTGGCCAGCGCCGAACAGAAGAAGCGGTTCGAAGGGCTCTGGGCGGCGATGGCGATCACCGAGCCGGGCGCGGGTTCAGACTCGGCCAACATTCGCACGACCGCTCGCCTCGACGGTGACGAGTGGGTGCTCAACGGCGAGAAGATTTACGTGACCGCAGGCAGTCGAGCCGACGCGGTGGTCGTTTGGGCAACGCTCGACCGCAACCTCGGACGGGCGGCAATCAAGTCGTTCGTGGTGCCGCACGGCACGCCCGGCATGGAAGTGGTGCGGCTCGATCGCAAGCTCGGGATTCGCGCGTCGGACACCGCCAGCATTACGCTCATCGATTGCCGCATCCCGAAAGAGAATCTGCTCGGCAACGAAGACATCGACACCAAAGAAGGCTTTGGTGGGGTGATGCAAACCTTCGACAACACGCGGCCAACGGTAGCTGCCATGGCAGTCGGCGTCGCGCGTGCGGCTCTCGACCACGCGCGGGAGCTTCTCTCGAAGGAAGGCATCGAGGTTCGCTATCGTGGCTCGATCCACAGCAAGAGCGCGGTAGAGGCGGAGCTCATTCGCATGGAGGCCGAGTGGGAGGCAGGGCGCCTCTTGATGTTGAAGGCCTCTTGGATGGCTGACAACGGGATCCCCAACTCGATGGAGGCGTCGATGTCGAAGGCGAAAGCAGCACGTGTTGCCAACGAAATCACGTTGCGCTGTGTCGAGCTTTGCGGGGGCGAGGGCTACTCCCAGCGAGGGCTTCTCGAGAAGTGGGCTAGAGACTCGAAGATCCTCGATATCTTCGAAGGGACGCAGCAGATTCAGTTGCTGATCATCGCGAGGCGGCTGCTTGGTAAGCGCTCCGCGGAGCTCCGCTGACGGAGGGATGACATGGAGATCAACGGAGTTGCACACACCTTCTTGACCGTCTCTGACTTCGATCGTGCTCGAGCGTTCTATGGTCAGCTGCTGCCCTTTCTGGGGATGAAACCGGTGATGGACATTGCGGGAACCTATTACTGCGTTGGTGGGCGGACTGCGGTCGGGATCCGCGAAGCCCCCGAGGACAAACGTGGAGAGGGCTTCGACCAGTGGCGCTCGGGCCTCCACCATTTGTGCTTCAGGGCCCGCACGCGGGAGGGCGTGGACGAAGCGTTCGAGTTTCTGAAGCGGATCGGCGCCGAGATCGTGCACGGCCCCGAAGAGGCCATGTGGGCCCCGGGCTACTACTCAGTCCTCTTCGAGGATCCGGATGGGATCCGGCTAGAGGTCAACTTCGTACCGGGCAAGGGGCTACTGACGGAGTAGGGCCAGCACCGGCCGCTCGGTTCACCTGTATGACTAAGTCCAGGCCTCGCGGTTGCGTTCGACGAACTCGGAGAGGCTCGTTGCGGGCCGTCCTAGCAACTCGGTGATCGACGGATCGACGGCCGCCTCGAGCCCCGCCTTGGCGCTCGCAAACACTGCCAAGGCGGCCTCGACCAGCCAAGGTGGGTTTCCGGCCTGAAGCATCGCATCTTGCGCTGCGCTCTCGTCGACGTCGATGAACATGATCGGCTTTCCGATTACACGACCGATCTCAGCGGCGACACCCTTTGCACCGTAGGCCCGAGCACCGGTCAGCACGTATGTCTGTCCGTCGTGCTTCTCCGAGTCGAGCAAACACTCTGCGCCAGCTTCGCCGATGTCCATGGCATCGATGTACGGTACTAGTCCGTCGCCCTGCGGAATGATGATCGACGACATGCTGCGTATCGTCTTCGCCTGGTACTTGATGAAGTTCTGAAAGAACGAGCACGGACGTAGAATCACGGACGACATGCTCGATCGCTGCACGCTCTCGTCGATCATGCGGTGCCACGCGCGGAGCTTCGACTGGTGATCCCAACCGGCTGAACGAGAGGAAAGTCGCACGACATGGGCCACGCCTGCCTTCTCTGCCGCGTCGAGCACCCGCTGTGAAATGGGGACTTGGTCCTCGATCAAGGGGGTCATGAAGAAGAATGCATCGATACCACCAAATACGGAGGGCGAAGGAGGCTCGGTGAAGTCGAAAGGGACGACGTCGGTCACCTTGGGTAGTACCGCCGGGACGTCGCTCGTTGGTCGTGCACCAACACGAACTTCTACCCCCCGCGCAAGAAGCGCGCGACAGACCTCGCGACCAACCGTGCCGGTCGCCCCGGTGACGAGAACCCTCACTAGTCGGAAACGCCGAGATCATCGCCCAGCTCGGGCGGGCCCGCGCGATCCCAGCAATCGACACAGAACGCTACCCACTCGCAGCCGGGCACGGGGTGTACGTGCATGTGCGTGCCACAGGATGCGCAGAAGAAAAGCCCCTCCTCTTCGCCAGCTCGGAACCCTGCTCGCAGAAGGTCACCGCGCGTGGCGATCCCCCAGCCTGCATCGCCCCCACGCACGATCAGAGCGCCCACCCCGAGCTCGCACATACGCACGCTTGCCCGCTCGGCCGTCTCGTACGCGCCGATTGTGACGGGATTGGTCATGTAGAAGCTCACGGGCCGCATCGGCATGGCGTCAGCCAGGTCGCACCGAACGCACACGACACCAACCGGCAATCGGCCTTTGGTGATGACCAAGTGATGAACGCCGGACTCCGATGCAACGCGGCGGGCCTCGGACACGGGAACGTCCGGGGTTACCGTCACCGGCCTGCTACTCATGACATCAGCAACGCGCATCCGAGCCCCTCAACTGATAACCGGCAAGTAAGCGAGGCGAGATATCTGGTTGAGAATACCAAGGGGCCCCCCTTTTTCCAACCCCCGAAAACGGAGGTACAACTCTGTACCAGCGTCGAATTCAGACGCGCGCGATCTGTGGAAAAACTGGGGGTTTCACTGCGCTGAAGATTGACGCGGGCTGGGAATCGCACCAAAGGACTGAGCCACGATCTGCGATGACTAGTTTGCCCAGCACCTCGCGGCCCCCTGCGAACGACAGGCTCTTCACGGGGGACTTCGCGCTGCTGCTCGCGATGATGGCTTGCTTCGGGATGTCATGGTCGTTCTACCTGATCCTCCCGAAGTTCCTGGCCACGGAGCTCTCCCTCGACGCGGCCGGGATCGGCAAGGTCGTGGGCGTTCAGGGCCTCACAGCCGTCATGGCGACGCCCTTGGTCGGTTGGCTGGTCGACCGGTATGGGCGGCTCCCATGGCTGGTCGCCGGCAATGTCATGCTCATGCTCACGGGTATTGCGTACGTTTTCGTCGAGGACGTCGGCCCTCTCCTCTACTTCGCCCAGATGATGTGGGGAATGGGGATGGTCATGACCTTCAACTCTGCCGGAACCATGACCGCCGACATCGCACCCAAAGGCCGCATGGCCGAAGCGATCGGCTTCTTCGGTGCCGCAAACCTCGCGATGAACGCGGTCTCACCTGCGATCGGGGAAGTCCTCGAGAGCACCGTCGGTTGGGATTACGTCTTCATCGCCAGCGCCACTGCAGGCGCTTTGGCCGCGGTTCTCGGCACGTTCTTGAAGGAGCCGCCCAAGCACGTCCCGCACGACCTCGAAGAACGTCGGCCGATCCTCGGTATGCCCATGCTGCGCGTCTACGGTGCGACTCTCGCAATCACTGCCTCCTTCACCGCGCTCTTCACCCTTCATCAGCCCTACGCGTTGGGTGAAGGCGTCACCCAGATCCGCTCGTTCTTCGTTGGTTTCGCGATCCTCGCGTTGACCGTGCGACTTGGCGGCGGTCGGTTGATCGATCGATTCGGCGTGCTGCGAGCTTCGATCGTATCGGTCGCGCTGTACGCCACCGTTCCACCGTTGCTGGGACTGGTGGGTCCGACCCATCTGTTCCTCGTCGGCGCTGCGATGGGTCTCGCCCATGGCGTCGCCTATCCCGCACTCACGGCGCTCGGAATTGCTCGGGCCAGCGCCTCCTCTCGGGGAATGGTCGTATCGATCGTGCACGGTGCCTTCAATGGAGGCCACGCGTTCTTCGCGTACACCCTGGGCATGGTTGCAGCATCGACCGGCTACCCAGCGGCGTTTTGGATCGCGGGAGCGGTCACCTTCGGCGGCGCGCTCTTGCTCGCAGCCAGACGAGCGCCCGCGCCCGCCCGTTTAGGAGCGGCCCGCGGCCCGGCGGCGGAATAGCCACCACCCACAGAGGAACAGAACCGAGAACAGCAGAGTGCCATCGCTCGACGGCGTGCCGGGCGTGCGACACGCGCAACCGCCCGAGCTGGTCCCGGGGTCGGATCCTCCGTCCGCGCCCGCGTCGGGAACGCCTCCGTCAGGCGCGCCGTCGGCCTTGCGAAGCCACACATAGCTGCTCAGGCTTTGTCGCTCTGCGCCTTCTACGACCTCGTGGCGGTATCGGTCCTCTCCGTCGGCGGGCGCTTGGACGGTCGTCTCGTGCTCGAATGGATCGCCAGAAATCCGTACCGACTCGATCACTTCGCCATTCTTGACGACTCGAAGCGACTTTCCGTCCGCACCCGTCACCGCCGCACTCAGGGTCGCGGTGTCGGCGAAGACGGTGTTGCCGATCCGGTCTCCACTGAGCTCGGTCTCGATCATGGGGCCGTCAGGGCCCAACACTTTGACTACGGTGCGCCCGCTTCGGACGCCGTCGAGGATCGCATCGACGGTGAGCTCGGAGGCAAACACCATCGTCGTCGGGGTTCCGATTGGGGTGTCGAACGCGCCTTGATCTTGACCCGCTTTGTGATCGTCGCTTCCAGCGATGGCTGTGGCGTGCGACCCGTTCGCGCACAATTCCTCCCAGAAATCCACTCCTCGCAAAACCGCTGTTTGGACCTCGACTCCATCGATGTTGGCGGGGTCGACTTCGAGCGACCACGCGCATCCGCGGCATTCCGGCAACGGGTGGCTTGGGTGGTTGATGGAGAAGAGGGCCCCCTGCGCTTGGAACGCGTCGATCGCCTCCGCGATCGTGTAGCCATCGGTGTCGATCGTGTAGTCGACGTTATCGAGCGCACCCAGCGCATTCGCATGCCCCTGATAGGTGGTGAACTCCTGTCCTGGGAAGATCAGGATGTCCGGATGCCGGTCCTGCGCATCGGCGTACAACGTGAAGCCGCTGTTGGTGTTGTGCTCTGAGAGCATGACGAAATCGAGGCCTTGTCCCTGCGCGAAGTTCAGCGCTTCGTCGATCGTGAGCGTCGCGCGGGCGTCTCCGCTCTCCCGCGTGTGTACGTGGAAGTCCCCCGCGTACCAACGTGCTTCGTCTTTCAGCGTGCCGGGGTCTTGGTAGGGCTCGCGCGACTGTGGCTCGAGCGTCGCCGTCGTCCGAAGCGTGACGTCCACCGAATAGCCTGCGGGCTCGCCCAGCACGATCCTCGCCTTGCCGACGGTGACGCGCCAAGTCCCCGCTGGCATCGGTCCCGGGACGTAGCCCCGCGAGGCAGCGTCGACGCCTACGACGGCGTTTTCTCGGTTGCTGCCACCCCAACCGCGAGAGCCATTCGGATCGTCGATTCCCCAGTCGAGAACATTACCGGTGTCAGCAGGAACATGGGCGTGCGCAACCTCGATCTCCACGGTCCCCTCCGGGACCTCGAAGTCCAAAAAGAAGAACGTATTGGGCCCCATGGGCACGTCGCCCTCGAAGTGGATCGCATCTTGCGCGCTTGCGACGCGGGAAATCAGGCCGATGCACACGACCCAGGGGACGACTCGGTAGAGCATCTCCGGATTGGAGCGCATCTCGGCCTGCGATTCAAGCAGCAAACGTGCGCCACTGCCGCGGATCCCCAGACTGTGGTAGCAAGGCCGCCGTGGCTCTCGAGCGCGGGCAGTCGACCTTCGTCATCTCCTCTTGGGTGTTTGCCCGTGCGCTCGGGGCCGCGCTTCTGATCGCATTTGTTTCGCTTGGAGTTCAGGCACGCGGGCTCTTCGGTGAACGTGGCGTGGCGCCGATTTCCGCCTTCGTCGATTCTGCCCATCGCGCCGGGCATAGCTTTTTCGATCATCCAAGCCTGCTGTGGTTCGGCGCAAGCGACACGATGATCACGGCGGTGTGGGTGCTTGGAGCGATCGCGTCGGTCGCGCTGCTCATAGGATGGGTGCCCAAGATCGCCGCGTTGGTTTGCTGGCTCGCATACCTGTCGTTCGTCGCGGTGGGTTGGCCTTTCATGTCGTTTCAGTGGGACACGCTTCTTCTCGAGACCTGCTTCACGGCGGTCTTCTTCGTCTCGTGGCGCCCTTGGGACAGGCTTCATACCCACGCCGAGCCCAACAAGGTAGCGAGGTGGGCGCTTTGGTTCCTCTTGTCGCGGCTCCTGTTCCGTTCGGCGTGGGTGAAGCTCGCAAGTCACGATCCGACCTGGGCCGACCTCAGCGCGCTGACCTATCACTACTGGACGCAGCCACTGCCGACAGCGCTTGCCTGGTACGTCGATCTGTTGCCCCGCTGGTTCCACGAGCTTTCGTGCCTCGTGATGTTCATCATCGAGTTCGGCGCGCCGGTCCTCGTTTGGGTTCCTCGCGCAGCGGTACGGCGCGCGGGTGCCGGCCTGATCATCGTGTTGATGACACTCATCGCGCTGACGGGGAACTACGGGTTCTTCAATCTGCTCACGGCCTTACTCTGCTTGACCGTCCTCGACGATCAGCTCCTCGAGCGTTTCGTGCCTAGGCGCGTCCGCGAACGACTCGCTGCGCACGACGAGCCGACTTGGCGCCCGAGAGCCGCGATAGCACCGGCGATCGTGATCGCCCTCAGCGCGACCATCTTTTACACGGGAACCTTCGGGGAGCGACGAATGCCCGGCTGGCTCCGCCCGATCTACCCGTTCAGCACGTTCAACAACTATGGTTTGTTCTCGGTCATGACGACCAATAGGCCCGAGATCGTCATCGAAGGCAGCCGGGATGGCGAGCACTGGGAGCCCTATCTCTTCCGCTACAAGCCCGGCCCCCTCGATGAGGCACCGCGTTGGGTCGCTCCTCACCAGCCCCGCCTCGACTGGCAGATGTGGTTCGCCGCCCTCGGGGACTTTCGGCGAAACACTTGGCTGGCGAGCTTCATGCGCGGCCTGCTCGCCAACGAACCGTCGATCGTCGAGCTCATCGAGGAGAATCCGTTTGAAGACTCGCCTCCGACGCAAATCAGAGCCTTGATCTACGAGTACGAGTTCACCTCACCCGATGAGCGCCGCGAAAACGGGCACTGGTGGAGGCGCGGCGAGTCGATGCTCTACGCGCCGGTCCTGGCAGCGCAGCCCATCAGTACTGAAGAGTGAAGCCCGCCGTCAGGAAGTACGTGAACACACCGACGTCCCCCGGGCAGCCGGTGCGAAGGACCTGGCTGGCACTGCACAGCGTTTCCTGGTTGGTAGTGCCTGGCACGGTCGCTTGCGTATCGATGTACTCATTGCCGATGGTGCCGCCGCTGAAGGAAAACGCGCCGGCAATATCGAACATGTATTTGTCCTTCTGTTCCCCGGTCTGGTCATCCCAGTAGAATCCGAGGCCCGTGGAGAGGAAGCCGCTGAACCCGGGCGGCGGCGTGAAGTACTGTGCCCATTCGCCGCTGGTTGCCGACCTCGCGAAGTTCACACCTCCCCGGATCGCCAAGAGGTCGACGGGGAAGCGGTACTCCACGCCGACCTTGACGCTCCACGCGTTCCGCCACCCGAACGGAACAACAATCGGTTGGATCGGGAAACCGATAGTTCCGGTGGGATCGGTGACATCGACGGTTTGGTTCTGATTGCCGCTCTTGTTAGCGGCGTGGAACTGCACTCGACCTTCAAATACCAATAAGAGCCGCTCGTTGGCTTGGTAGGCGAGGCCAACTTGGAATGCATGGGGAATGAACCAGTCTGCGTTAGCGTCGAGCTCGAGCGGATTTCCAGTCGCAGGGTCCGTGAGCAACCCTGTCTCGCTGGTGCCGCTCAACTTGATCTTGGAGTACACACGGTACATCGCCCCGATGGTAACCTTCCGGTGCGGCTTCCAAGTGATGCCAAACCGGGGAGACGGGAACCCGACGCCGCCGAGGTTGTTGTTGATGCGATTGTATCCAAAGGCACCGAGCGCCGCGCCCGCGTTCTGCCAGAGGCTCGCTACCTGCTTGGAGAAAGGCAGTCGCAAGGCGACGCCGAGCCAGAACTTATCGGTGACTCGGATCGACGTGCCCGCACTGAACTCACCGACAAAGAAGCTGACATCGAGGTCTTGTGCGTCTCCGTTGGTGCAAGTGGTCGGGTCGGTATCCGGGACGTACTCCGGGCCAGGACCCACCGGGTCGCCGTCGATACAGGTCACTTGGTTGAAATCAGACCCGTAGCCGGTCTCGATGTAGATGCCTGCGGCAAACACGACCCGCGGTGCGATTCGACCGGCGATGAACCCCGCCGGAAGCGGCCCAAAGCCGAGGCCGGACTCGAGCCGGGTGTTCGGTCCTCGTACGGGCGCCCACTGTTTGACGAGCAGCGCGGAAAAGTTGAGGGTGAAGCCGAGCTTGTCGATGCCCTCCAAATTGGCTGGGTTGATCACCAGGGCGGCGGGTCGCTCCAGGAAGGATGTCCCGGTGAGGCCCATCGCAATGCTGCGGCTGTCATAGGAAGTCGGCTCTGGGTTCGCGCTGGCGAGCGCGGGGGCAAGGACGGCCAGCGCGAGGCATGCCGCGAATAGTCGCTGCTTCATTGTCGGGGGCTCCTCTGCCAGGTCGGCCTTGGGGCCGGCGCAGGATACCTGGAATCACCGCCGATAGGTGAACTAAAAAATCGCCGGCAGGCGGCCAAAATCACGGCTCAAACTGCATTTCGAGCGCGCGCGACGAACTTTACTTCACGCCGGTGGGACAGCCCACGCCGGTGCCACCCAGCCCGCAGTAACCACCAGGATTCTTGGCGAGGTACTGCTGGTGGTAGTCTTCAGCGTAGTAGAACGGCGGCGCGGGGACGACTTCGGTCGTGATGTCGCCATAGCCGGTGCCCCCGAGCGCTCGTTGGTAGGCATCGCGTGACGCTATCGCCAGTTGGTGCTGCGCATCATCGAGGTAGTACACCCCTGAGCGGTACTGCGTGCCGGTGTCGTTGCCCTGCCGCATGCCTTGAGTTGGGTCGTGGCTTTCCCAGAAGATCTTGAGCAGGTCGTCATAGCCGATTTCGGAAGGCCGATAGACGACCAACACCACTTCGTTGTGTCCGGTGAGACCAGAGCAGACTTCTTGGTACGTCGGGTTAGGTGTGTAGCCTCCGGCATAGCCGACCGCCGTGGTGTAAACACCGGGGGCTTCCCAGAACTTTCGCTCCGCACCCCAGAAACACCCAAGCCCGAAGATCGCCTGCTCGGTGTCGGCTGGAAACGGTCCTTTGAGGGGCGCCCCTAACACGAAGTGTCGGTCCGGGACCGGTACCTCGGTGTCGCGGCCGGGTGGGGCCTGCTCGGGCGTGGGCATCCGTAGCTTCTTGGCGGTAGAGAAGACCATACCCGCTCTATAGAGAAGGGTGACCAATGCCGGTAGTGGCGCGGCTTCGAAATGATGGGATAACCCATCCCTGTGCTGCATCAAGAGGTCTCCGACATTGCGAGGCAATTATCTGCCTGCCACAGCGTGCTCTTCGTCACTGGGGCGGGGATCTCGGCCGAATCGGGGCTCCCCACCTACCGCGGTATCGGCGGGCTGTACGAGCAAGAGGCGACCGACGACGGGGTGCCGATCGAAGTCGCTCTATCGGGCGAGATGTTTCGTCGCGATCCGGCGCTCACGTGGAAGTACATCCATCAAATTGAGAGCTCGTGTCGCGATGCTCGGCCAAACCGGGCCCACGAGGTGATCGCCGTGCTCGAACGCCGCTTGAACCGCGTGTGGACCTTGACGCAGAACGTCGACGGTTTGCACCGCGCGGCTGGGAGCCAGCGGGTGATCGACATCCACGGCGACGTGCATTGGCTCCTGTGTACCCGATGCGGTCATCGGTGGCGCGTCGAGAGCTACGCTGGGATTCAGATCCCTCCTTCGTGTCCCGAATGCGATTCTTTGGTGCGCCCCGAGGTCGTGTTGTTCGGCGAAATGTTGCCGCTTGACCGCACCAAGCTCTTGCAAGAGCAGTTGGCGCGCGGTTTCGACGCGGTGTTCAGCATTGGAACGACCAGCGTTTTTCCGTACATCGCTGAGCCGATTCTCGATGCGCGGAGGCGCGGCGCGCTCACCGTCGAAATTAACCCCGGCGCCAGCGAAGTCTCACACATCGTGGACTATCGACTGCGCGCGGGCGCGGCAGAGACGATGGATGCGGTTGTCGAAGCGCTCGATCGTGCCTAGACTCTTCGCGCCATGGGGGTGGAAAAGCGACAGTATCGCTACGGCGATTCATACCAAGAGACCGTGGAGCTTTCGGACGGCCAACGCGTTGAGATCCGCCCGATCCGCCCGTCCGACAAGCAGATGCTCCTCGATGGTTTCGAGCAACTTTCACCGGAGTCTCGATACGCCCGTTTCATGACGCCCAAGAAGAGCCTCACGGACTGGGAGCTGCGGTACTTAACCGAGGTCGACGGGATCGACCACTTTGCGATCGGTGCGGTACGGCGTCACTTGGTGTCTCGAGACGAGGGCGTCGGCTCTGGCCGATTCGTGCGCCTCGCCGACCAACCCGACACCGCCGAGCCCGCTGTGACGATCCTCGACGGGTTTCAAGGGAAGGGCCTTGGCACGCTCATGTTGCAGCGGCTCATCGAAGCGGCGTGGGAGCGTGATATTCGTTGGTTCCGGTCGGTGCTGCTCTCCGGGAACGTCGCCATGAAGCGGCTGGCCGAGTCGCTGAGCCCCGAAGTCAAGTTCAGGGCGTCGGGAGACGGGTGCTTGGTAGCCACTTTTCCGGTTCCTGAGCCTGACAAGACGCCAACCGCGCCGGGGTTCTTCAAGGGGACGGCGTTGTATCGCGCGCTTGCGCATGTGGCCCGGGCGGATGTCACCGTGCAGCCGCGCGTGACCCGCCCACCGCCCGAGCCCGACTAAATCAGGAGACCTGGACGGGGAACATCATCGGCGCCCGGACTTGCACCATGCGCTCGGCGTCGGTGAGCGCCCCAACGATGCGCAGCGCAAACGCGAACGCTGTCCCCGGACCACGACTCGTGATCAGGTTGCCGTCTTCGACGACGGAGTGCTCACTGTACTCGGCCCAGTCGTCGAGCAAGGCGCGGACAGTCGGGTGGCTCGTCATGCGGCGCCCCTCGAACACGCCATGCTGTTTGAGCGCCGCCGGCGCCGCGCAGATCGCACCCACCCAACGCCCCGCTTTCTCTTGGTTGCGGAGAAGCTCGCCGACGGCGGGAGCGTCGCCGAGTCGTTGTGCGCCCTCCGCGCCACCTGGAAGCACGATGATGTCGTATTCACCGGAGACCTCTTCGAGCGCAGCGTCCGGGGTGATCACGACACCACGGCTACAGCGTATCGGGTCCGGCCCGTCGATCCCGGCTACCGTCACGTCGATCCCGGCCCGGCGCATCACGTCGATGGTGATGACCGCTTCCATCTCTTCGTTCCCTTGAGCCAGCAACACTAGCGCTTTCGTCTTCTCGGTCATCGGAAGTCCTCGCAATGGCGCGACTTGTCCGCCTTGCAGATCTGCGCGATCCGTTTTCGAAGAGCTGCCTCGTGTTTCTTCATTCCGAGCATCTTTGCGAATTCGATGGCGGCCGCTGCGCTAACACGATCGATGACGAATGCCTCGAGGCCCAACATCGCGCTTGCGCGCTGCCCGGTCGCACAGTGAACCACCGCTGGACGAACATCCGGTTTGCCGAGGGCTTCTCCGAGCTTTCGGGCGTTGTCCTCGGTGAGGCCCGCCGCGCCCCGCACCGGAATCGAAACGAACGCCATTCCCAAGCGCTCGACGGCTGCACGCTCGCCCGCGGTACCGCGTTCGTCTTCGGCACGGAGACTGACGACGGTGCGATATCCGGCTCGCTGAATCGCCTTGAGTTGCTCGGGGGTAGGCTGCCCCCCAACCAACAGGCCCGTCTTGGTGACGTGGGCGCCCGGGATGGGAATGAGCGGCGGGGTTGCATCGATCTGCTTGGGCGCCGCCGGCTTGTCGACGGTGTCGGCAGTCGCGATGGGTCCGATGAGCCATAACGCGACCATCGAGAACAGGCAGATGATCGATGCTACGCGATGCTTCATGACGGCACTCATCCGATGGTATGGCGCTTGAGCGCGCGCCCGATGAAGCGAACCTTCTGGCTCAACGGGAAGCGGCCGAGATTCACCTTCACCACTCCTTGTGTGAATACGCTCTTTCGCGAGTAATCGATGTTGACGTCTACGATCACAGGGCGCCCCTCTTGGGAGATGGCCAGGGCTTCATCGAGCGCCCGGTCCACCTCCAGATCGGTTTCCATGGTTACGTATGCCGCTCCGGTAGCGGTCGCTACACCATCGACGCGTAAATCACCCGTAATGGTGCAAGTTTTGTCTTTCAGGGGAATCGACTGGAATTGCGAGATCTGCGCGAGCTCACCATCGTGAAAGACGAAGAAAATGGCTCCAAGCCCGTTCATGGTGGCCGTGAGAATTTCCATCGCAGTCATCATGAACGCGCCATCGCCGACGATCGCGCATACCTGCTTGTCAGGGTGGGAGAGCTTCACGGCGATCGTCCCTGGTACGCAGTAACCCATGCAATTGAAGTCGGTCGGCGAAATCAGATGTTTGGACTCGTACACGGGAAACTGCTCCGCCGTCAGGAAGGTGTGGTTGCCGTCGTCCACGACCACATAGGCGTCCCGGTCGAGCCTCTCCCGCAGCTGCCGAAAGAAGATCCCGGGGCTCACCCGCTCCTCGTTGACTTTGTTCGTCCAGCTGGTGAAGAAGGACTCTTTATCGTGGCCGATTCGCTTCATCAGGTCGTCTCGATCGGGCGGCGTGACGCCATCTCGTTTCAGCGCCTCGACCAGCGCCTTCATGAATAGCTCGCCGTCGGATTCGATCGCCACGGTGGCCGGATAGTTCTTGCTAAACACCTCCGGGTCGATATCGGCATGAATGAGCTTCTCGGGGATCGGCATTCCGTAGCTACCCGTTGCGAGCTCGGCGAACCGAACCCCTACTGCCAGTAGGCAGTCCACCCCTTCGAAGGCTCTGCGGGCGGCCGGAACCGCGGACGGGCCGAAGCCCATGCCGGTGTGTAGTGGGTGATCGTGCGGGAACACGCTGATGCCCTGCATCGTCGTCGACACCGGTGCTCCAAGAAGCTCGGCGACCTCGATGCTGTAGGGGGTCGCCTCCCGCGCGCCCCAACCGAGGTAGAGGCCCGGTTGCTTCGATTGCCGCAGTAGCTCGACCGCGCGGTCGACCAGCGCAGGGTCCGGGGCAGGGGGCGTGTACTTTCTCTCGTACCTTGGCACTTCCTCGACTTCGGCGGTGAACAACTGCACGTCGCCCGAGACCTCGACGAAGACCGGACCCGGCAGCCCCGAGGTTGCGATCTCGTAGGCTTCGTAGATCGTGGGAACGACATCTTCGTGTTTCTGGATCAGAAACGCGGCCTTGGTGATCCCGTCGAGGACCCGTTGTTGGTCGAGCTGGTGGAGCTGGTAGTGACGTCCCGAGTCGCGACGAATCCCCCCGGAAATGACCAGAAGGGGAATACCGTCGAGATAGGCCTCACCGATCCCGCTCATCGCATGCGTCATCCCGGCAGCCGGCACGATCAACAGGCAGCCGATGCTGTCGCTGACCCGGCTGAAGGCCTCGCCCATGAAGCTTGCGCCTTGCTCGTGCGTCACCAGGATCGGGGTGATCTTCTCGCTGCGATTGAGCGCGTCATAGATCTCGGTGTTGTGAACGCCGGGAATGCCGAACGTATACTTGACGCCGATCTCCTCGAGAGCGCGCGCCGTCAACCATGCACCGCTTTGTTTCATCGTCTACCTCACACCTCGGCCGGTGTTGATCGCCCTCGCAGCTACGCGCCCGGAGTACACGCAACCACCGAGAAAAG
>JAOTVB010000049.1 GCA_029863605.1 Myxococcales bacterium
GGTGGTCACCGAATCCCCGAGAAGGCAAAGCACCCGCGCACCCTCGATATCCGTCGGTGGGGTGGGGTCGCCGGGTTCGACGCCTTCGAAAAAGGGCGGCAACCGGACATAGGTGGATTCCGGGTCCCAACGGTATTGGTCGGCCTGCTCGAACGTGACGGCCTGCCACTCGGGGGGGCCATCGAGAACGACGGCGTACCGCTCGAGAAACTGTTCCTTCTTCACAGACGAGCGAAGCGTGTGGATGATCTCGTCGTGGGAGGGCCAGATATCCCGAAGAAACACGTCCTTTGCGTCGGCACCTTGGCCGATGGGGTCGGCTTCGAAATCGATGTCCATCGTCCCCGCCAACGCGTACGCCACGACCAGGGGCGGCGATGCGAGGTAGTTGGCTCTCGTGAGCGGGTTGACTCGCCCTTCGAAGTTGCGGTTTCCGCTGAGCGCCGAGGTGACGATCAGGTCGTTTGCCTTGACGGCCTCGCCAATTTCGGAATCGAGCGGACCGGAGTTGCCAATGCAAGTTGTGCAGCCGTAGCCGACGAGGTTGAAACGCAGCGTCTCGAGGTCGGACATCAGGCCGGAGGCCTTGAGATACTCCGTGACCACCTGGGAGCCCGGCGCCAAGCTGGTCTTGACCCAGGGCTTCGTTCGAAGGCCCTTCTCGACAGCCTTCTTTGCGAGCAGCCCCGCCGCGAGCATGACGGAGGGGTTCGACGTGTTGGTGCAGCTCGTGATCGCAGCGATGACGACCGCGCCGTTCTGTACGGGAAAGGTCTCGGCGCCTCGTGTTACCTCGACCACCGTGTCGGCGGAGGCGCCAAAACCTTCGAGCACTTTGTGCCAAGATCGCTTGGACTCGGTCAGAGGGATACGGTCTTGCGGACGCTTGGGTCCCGCAATCGAGGGAACGACGTCGCTCAAATCGAGCTGCACGCTGTCAGTGAACCGCGGTTCCGGCGAGCTCGCAGTATGGAACAAGCCCTGCTCCTTGAGGACCCTCTCGACGAGGTCGACGTGAGCCTCGTCGCGACCCGTGAAACGCAGGTACGCCAGCGTCTCGTCGTCGACGGGGAAAAACCCCATCGTCGCGCCGTACTCGGGCGCCATGTTCGCGATCGTCGCGCGATCGGGAAGCGAAAGCGACTCCATGCCGGTCCCGTAGAACTCGACGAACTTCCCGACAACGCCCTTTTTCCGGAGCATCTCTGTCACGGTGAGGACGGCATCCGTGGCGGTCGCGCCTTCTCGCAGCTTCCCGGTCAGCTTGAAGCCCACGACCTGCGGCAAGAGCATGCTAATCGGCTGCCCGAGCATGGCAGCCTCCGCCTCGATGCCTCCGACGCCCCAACCGAGGACGCCGAGCCCATTAATCATCGTGGTATGCGAGTCGGTGCCGACCAGACTGTCCGGATACGCGAGCGTCTTACCATCGGCCTCGCGCGTGAAGACGACCCGCGCAAGATGTTCGAGGTTGACCTGGTGCACGATTCCCGTGCCCGGCGGAACGACGGTCATGTTCTCGAATGCCGTTTGGCCCCATTTTAGAAATTGATATCGCTCCTGGTTGCGCTCGAACTCGCGGCGCACGTTGTCCTCGAACGACCGAAGCAACCCATACGAGTCGACCTGGACCGAGTGGTCGATAACGAGGTCCGCGGGCTGAAGTGGATTGATCCGACTGGGGTCGCCGCCCATCTTGGCGAACTGGTCGCGCATTGCCGCGAGGTCGACGACGGCAGGTACTCCCGTGAAGTCTTGGAGCAGAACGCGGGAGGGTCGAAACGCGATCTCGGTGCTCGGAGCTGCGGCCGGGTCCCAGTTGGCGACGGCCTCGATGTCCTGTCGAGTGACGGTTGTGCCGTCTTCGTAACGAAGAAGATTCTCGAGCAAGACTCGGATGGAGTACGGCAGGGTCGTGATGCCTTCGAGCCCGGCCCGAATCAGGGCATCGAGGCGGTGAATCTCGACTTGGCGGCCCCCGGCCTGAATGGTGACGCGGCTCTGCAAGGAGTCTCGTGATGTCATGTGAGACTGCCTACCACGCGGCGTGTGGCGCGCCAGCCCGGTCGTCCGTTACGCTCCGTGACAATGGCTCCGATCGGAGCTACAAACTGCAGCCTTCGGCGCCGTAGCCAAGTGGTAAGGCAGAGGTTTGCAAAACCTCCATTCACCAGTTCGAATCTGGTCGGCGCCTCCAATCCAGACAGCGCGGTGCCTTCGAGAGGCGCCATAGACGGTCCCTCAGCTCCCTCCCGTGGCCGCTGCCTACTTTGGCAGCCCCGGCCGCTCGAGTGGGCGGGGGCAATCGAGCGCGCCAAGAAACGCTACGAGCGCTCGGATTTCCCCATCAACGAGGCCGCGGTCCGCAAGCAAGGACGACTTGTTCTTGTTGTCGATACCACCCGACGCCATCAGTCGGACTGCTCCCTCCAGCGTCGGCACCGAGCCATCGTGAAAATACGGCGCGCTCTTCGAGACGTTTCGCAGCGAGGGCACCTTGAACGCGGCCCAGTCAGCGTCCTGTTTCGTGACCGCTGCGCGGCCGATGTCGACGTCCTCTTCGGCCACACCCTCGGTTCCGATCCCGACGTTGTAGTAGACGCCTTCTGGAACTCCCATCGCGCTCGAAAAGAGCGGGGGCGCGTGACACACCACACACTGGCCCTTGCCCATGAAGATCGCCCAACCTTGCTTCTGCTGGTCCGTGAGCGCGGCATCATCGCCCTTGGCAAACCGGTCGTAGGCCGTGTTGTCGCAAACGAGCGTCATCCGTTCGTAGGCGGCAATCGCCTTTGCAACCGTATCGGGCGTCATTCCTTCTTCGGGGAAAACCTTCTCGAATGCGACCTTGTAGGCATTGATCTTCGATAGCTGCTTGGTCTTGTTCTCGAGGTTTTCCGCACCCACGCCCATGTTGCCGCCACCCCATGCACCTTTGGCTTGGGCTTCGAGCGAATCAGCCCTTCCATCCCAATAGAAGCGATCGAAATACGCGGTGTTCCAAATCACCGGGCTATGGCGGGTGAGCTGCTTCTCCTTGGCTCCGATCGCAAGTGGCGTCTCCCCGCCATTGCCATGCTCGTTCTGGTGACACGAGTAGCAGGACCTCGTCCCGTCGACGCTCAAGCGGGGGTCGAAGAAGAGCTGAGCCCCAAGCAGAGCCTTCAATGTGTTTTGGGGGTTGTCCTCTGGAATCTTCATCTCGGGGAACTCATATGGAGCCGGCGGCAGCGCCGCGACTTCTTCGACGACGGCTTGAGGCTCCTCGGCCTTCTCTTCTTTTTTCGTGCAAGAGGTGACTGCGGTCGACGCGATGACGAAAATCGTCGCCGTGGCGACCAGCCGCATGAGGCGTAAACGGATCATGGCGGCAAGACTAACACGCGCCATCGAGGCGTAGCACCATGAAAGTGCGCGGAGACGCGACGTCACAAAAGCTCGTCGATCAGAGCTCGTGCTTCGACGATGTTGTCCTCGATCGAGCAGTACCGCCACGAACCGTACCGCCCGATCGAATAGACTCCGCGCGCGGAGAGCAGGGCCTTGGTTCGCTTGGTTTCCGCGATCGAACGCGTAGTGATGTGAACGTAGGCGGGATCGAGCAACACGTGATGCGAGGCGACGAGCGACTCGTCGGTGACCACGCCGCAGGTCTGTAGATCGGTGAGCACCCGCGGCAGCCATCCCTCGCCAGCCTTGAGGCCCACCTCCGTCTCGCGTGAAAGGCCGATCTCGACGTAAAGGCTCATGCGATCAGCCTCGAATATGTTGTCGTA
>JAOTVB010000007.1 GCA_029863605.1 Myxococcales bacterium
CTCCTGAGGTTCCGGTCGCCCCAGGCTCCACGGTCACATGCACCGCGGACACCACCGACGGCGACACCGACTGTGACAAGCAAAAGATTGTCCAGGTCACCTGTCCGGGTCTCTCTCCCTGTCAGACGTTCGCCGCTGGTGGCGGCACCTGCAGCATCTGCGCGGCCTGCGACAACGCAGTCTGCGACGGGGCCTCAGCGGCCACGTGCTGCACAGTCCCGCAAAACGAGGGTGTGGATTGCTCCTCGGAGAACCCGCCCCTGGCCTCCTGTCAAGGCGGCGTCTGCACCACCGATGCTTGCGCCAGCGACGCGGACTGTGAAGACGCGGGCACGGCATGCTTGGTCGCTCCACCGGGCGCTTGCGATCTCGGAACGGGCATCTGCGCCCCAGAGGTTCCTGGCCCCGCGGGCGTTTCCTGTAACTCCGCCACCGGCGGTCCTGGCGTCACCGGCACCTGCAATGCCGCGGGCACCTGCGTCGACAACTGCACCGGCGTTGTCTGCGACGACGGCAACGCGTGCACCGACGACCCAGCGTGTGACGCGGCAGCGGGCGGCATTTGCCCACCACCGGTCAACGACGACACCAACACCTGCACCACGTGCGCGAGCGGAACGTGCGTATGTCTCGCCGGCGCTTGCATCGACGGCTGCACGGTCCCAGCGGATCAAAACAACCCGGGCATCCCGATGGCATGTCGTAACTCCTTCAACCAGGTGGTTTCGACATTCCCGATCGACCTGCTGAACGTCAGCACGGGCGGGGAGTGCGTCTTGTCAGGTACGCCGATGACCATCTCTTACGACCCGGTCATCGCCCTCGACACGGCGTTCCTACAGGCCGCAGCGGAGACCCTCTGCGATCTCGGAACCGCGTTGACGCAGGCCGATGTCACCGTCGCCCAGGTCTCGGTTGACGAGGTCCTTGGTGGCGCAACCTGCACCGAGCAGCTCTCGTTGCTGACCCCGGTGCCGCAGACCGTCATCCTCGACGTCACGGTCACTGGTATCTGCGGAGCTGGCGGTTCGGTCACCGTCAACTCGGGTGTCTCGCTCCCGCTTCCGTCCAATGTGCTACCTTGCACGCCGGGCGCGGTAGGAGCCGACATGGCGCTCTGCTCGACCGGTACCGTGCCGCTCAACATCACGCTTGCGAATCCTCCGGTTCAGAGCTTCGTCGGTGTGTCGGTTAGCGGTGGCGCGATTCAGGTCGTCTTCCAGTGCAACACCTCGTCCACGACGAGCCCGGCGCCAGGGGTTACCGTCAGCTGCACGGCCCCGAACCCGACAGGCGCGTGTGCCGCACTACCCCCAGGCAACGTCGGCGCGACGCCATTCCCAGTATCGGATTGCGATTTCTCGGGTGGCTTCCCCGGCTCGTGCACGACCGTCCCGGTCGGCGTCGACCCACTCACCGTGTGTCCGACGTACGTGGTTCAGTAACGACGGCATAGCCGCTCCCAGGAGCAGCTAATACAGATGAGACCCGCGGGCTTCGGCTCGCGGGTCTTGTCGTTTTTGCGTAAGCGCTCCCACCATTGAGCGGCACATCCCCCCGTCATGTGGTAAAGAGCGCGCCTATGCGTATTCTGATCCTGTTCCTGATCGTGGCGGGCGCTTGCTCGCGCAGTGAGACGTCCGAACCCGTTGAGAAAGCCCCGGAGCCCACGGCTGAAGAGGCGCCCAAACCCGCAAAAGAGGCCGCGCCCGAGCCGCCGCCCGCGCCACCTCCTGGCCTCGAAGCTCCAATCGACCTCGACGCGCCGCCGACAGTGACGCTCCTCGATGCGGGCAAGGCGCCCCACAAGGCCCTGCGCGCGAGCTTCGAACCCGGGGCGAAGCAATCACTTCGGGTCGAAAGCCATTGGACAGTCGAGACCGTGTACGGTCCCCTGGTCCGCACCAAGGCCGTGATGCCATCGCTCGTCTACGAGCTGCAGACGGAAGTCAAGGAGGCCAGCGACGGGGGCGCTCAGTTCGCGTTTCGAGTGACCAAGGTCACCGCCAAATCGAGCAAGGAGGTCAAGCCGGGGCAGTTCGAGGCCGCCAAGAAAGTGGGGGCCTCGTTGGAGGGTGCGACCGGGAGCTTTTCGATCAGCCCTCGAGGGATGGTCGAGGACCTCACGATCGACGCGCCTTCGGATGCTTCCCTGTTCGCGAGCGACATGATCGATCAGGTCAAACAGGCGATACGCCTTTCGAACCTACCGCTCCCCGAAGAGCCCATCGGCAAAGGCGCGAAGTGGACCGCTACCCAGGTCCTCGAGCAGCGAACTGCAAAGATCAAGCACACGTCGACCTTCGAGCTCGCGGATGTGAAGGGCGAGCGGGTGAGAGCCATGAGCGAGCACGCAACGGAGACACCCAAGCAGAAGCTGAAGTTGCCGGGGAGCCGCTCGGGCGCGACCTTCGACCTCGACAAACTCGAGTTCTCCGGAGAGAGCAAGGGCGCCTGGCAACTGAATCAGCTCGGACCAGCTTCGGCCTCCGAGCACACGGTCAGCGTGTTCGTGATGACGGCGACAGCTCCCAAGCGCGAAACCGTCATCATGTCGGTGGACACGACCCTCGAGATCAAGGCGAAGCCCTAGGGCTGCTGATAACAGCCCCACACCAGCGCGCGACCGGTCGCGACCACGATCACGACCACGACTGGCGGGGGACACCCCCTACGGCGCAGCTTCAGCGTTCTGCATGGCCCTCCTGAGCGCACCTCTAAATCCTGCAAGGCGGGGGTCAGCCTGAAGGGCCGCAAGGTTCGGGTTGCGAAGCAGCGCCTTCGGGTCGACTTCGGCAGCGCGAATCAGATAGCGCTCGGCGGTCTGCACCTCGCCCAGCCGAAGCGCGCAAAGGCCCCCATTAAACCATGCGTGAAAGCTCCGCGGTTGAAGCTCGGCGGCTTTGGCATACGATTCTTTGGCCTGGCGGTATCGCTGCTCGGCCGCGTAGAGGTCGCCATAGCCGATGTGCGATTGCGCGTAGGTGGGGTCCTCCGCGATGGCGCGATCAAACCAGCGTCGGGCCTCGTCCGGGTTGCCCAGGACCAAACCGAGATATCCCAAAAGGCTCATCGCTTCGACGGAGCGAGGAAGGACGTCGAGGGCTTTTTGGAAGCTCTTGCGCGCGTCGTCGACCCGCCTTTCGGCCAGCTGCAGACGGCCGAGCTCGACGAGCGCGAAGTGCTGGCGTGGGTCGGCTGTGAGTGACCGCAGATAGTAGCGTTCCGCAGCCTTCCCGTTTCCCATTTTGCTTTCGCAGAGCGCCGCCGTGTTGAGGGCGGACACGTTCTTCGGCATCGTCGCGAGCAAGGGCTCGAGCAGCGCAGTGCAACCCGCGAAATCGCCATCGTGAAACAGCTGACGGGCGTTTTGAAGCCGCGCATAGACCTGCACGCCGTCCTTGGGGTCCATACCCTCGAGGCCTTTTTTCGCCTCGGGATCTGCGACGTAGCCGAGCGCGCGAAGCATCTCGACCGTGTCCTGATCGACGGGTTTGGCCTTGGGCCGGAGTGCGCCGCGTTCGAGCGCCGCGAGGGTCTTGGTGAGCTCGTGATCGAGCTCCATCGCTTGCGCGCCAGCCGTGCTCGCGCCCGCGGGGTCGGACTTCGCGGCGGATGGTTCGAGAAGATTCCGCGTCTCGCCCGGGTCCTTCGCTCGGTTATAGAGCTCGGGTCGCGGCGCCCGGATGTACGTCAGGTCGCCCACGCGAATACCAAAGAGTGGCGCCATGCCGTATTCGAGCTCGGGGTGTAGCGATTCGGAGTACTGGGTAAACGTCGGTGGGGGCGCCGTGCCGGCAATCGGGGCGCCGAGGTCTGTGCCTTGAGTGGCGCTCGGCTCGAGCTCGAGGAGGCCGAGGATCGTGGGCATCACGTCGACGAGGCGAGCCGGGCCCGGGTAGATTTTTCCCGCAGGAAGCTTCCGCGGATAGCGCACGATCAGAGGGACGTGCACTGTCGACTCGTAAATGAAGACTGCATGCGTGGCCTCGCCATGCTCGCCGAGGCTTTCGCCGTGATCCGAGGTGAAGACCAGAACTGTATCGTCGAGGATCTTCTTCCGCCGGAGGGACTCCATCAGGCGCCCGACTTGCCGGTCGACGCTCGCAATCTCGCCGTCATAGGGGGTGGGCGACGCTTTTGCGTCCTCTTCCGGTGGAACGTAAGGCGCGTGGGGGTCGAACAGGTGCACCCAGAGGAAAAACGGCGCGTCCTTGGACGAGGCTGCAGGCCCGTCGAGCCACTGCAGCACGAGGTCCATGGTTCGTTGTCCGGAGCGCTCTCGATTGAGAAAGACCTCGCCTTGCTCCTCGCGCCAAAGCTGGTCTTCGTACCCGTCGAACCCCTGGTGCAGATTGTACATCCGATGCAGCACCATCGCCGACACGAACGCCTGCGTGCGATAGCCCTCCGCCTTGAGGCGCTCAGCCAGGGTTACGGCCTCATCCGGGACCAGAAACGACGCGTTGTCGCGCACCCCGTGCGCAGGCGGCTCCAAGCCGGTGAAAATTGTGGTGTGCGAGGGTAGCGTGGTCGGCGCCGGGGCAATCGCGTGTTCGACCCGAACCCCTTGGGTCGCCAGCTTGTCGATGTGAGGGGTTCGCGCCGGCTTGTAGCCATAGCAACCGAGACGATCCGCGCGCAGCGTGTCGATCGTAATGACGACCACATTTGGGCGTGCACTCCCGACGTCGTCGCTCGCGCTCCGCTCGCACCCCCAGATCAACGCGACGGAAATCGCACAAATCGCCGCTCTAGATAAAAATCCCGTCATACTAGGTGAGGAACCGTCCGAGAAGAGACAGCACGTGCGGGTGAAAGTAAGGATGGCTCATCGCTGAACGAATGCAAAGAGTGTCTCGCCACCGACGCGCACCCACACACACCAGAACACCCCCCAATTTGCTTAGAAACACCGAGGTTTTGGGGAATGCGTCAACGCTGGACCTGTGTTATCACTTTCGTTCCGGAGGTCTTATGAAATCCCGTTGGTTGGCTTATGTGTTGCTTGGAGCCGTATCGTTTGGGCTCGCGTGCAAGGGTGGTGACGGTGGCGGTAGCTTTCTGGAAATCATTGAATTCTTCCCGGAGAATGGGCGGGAGGACGTCCAAGTCGAAGTCCGCATCGCAGTCCGGTTGAGTGATCGAATCGATCCAGCGACCCTCACAAGCGAGACTTTCTTTCTCACCGACGAAGACGGCGCGGTCGTGCCGAGTACGGTCACCATCCTCGATGAGCCGAACGCTGAACCGTCGCAGAGGGGCACCGCGGCCGAGTTGAAACCGGTCGCCCCACTCGCGGTCATCACGAACTTCACGGTCACCGTCACTACCGATCTCATGTCGACCGGTGGCCTCACCCTCGAAGAGGACTTTGAGTGGAGGTTCAAGACCCTGGACGCAGAGTGGGGCGAGTCCGAATGGATCGAGCCGTTGGGCCCGGGGACCTCCTCGACACAGGAAATCGCGATCGATGAGCAACTGAACGCAATTGCGGTGTGGGAAATCGACGACGGAGTTGGAACCAGCATCGTTGCCAACCGTTACACCCGCACCGATCTGTGGGGCGAGCCAGAGCCGATCGACGATGGGAATGGCGACGCTACCAATCCCCAGTTAGCGGTGGATGGCGCAGGCAACGGGTTCGCGGTTTGGGTGCGAACCGAGGCTGGGACCACCAACATCTGGACTACCCGCTACGACGCCGAGCAAGGAAGTTGGGACACACCAGCGCTCCTGCAAAACGGCGACGTCACCCGGGCGCGCGACCCGTCCGTCGCTGCCGACCGGTTAGGCAACGCCGTCGCGGTCTGGGTGCAGATCGACCTCGACACCGGGCGAGAAGTGATTCGGGCGATTCGGTACGAACCAGGCACCGGCTGGGGGGACGCCGTAACCATCGGGGTGCCGGGCACGTTCATTGCGGCAGGAAGCACGGCCGTTGGGATGGACGATGACGGCAACGCCATCGCGGTGTGGGATCCGCCCGCAGGCCTACTCTGGGCGAACCACTACACGCCCGGCTCGGATTGGGGCGGGGCAGTGCCGATCAAGTCCGATGGGACCACCAGTGCCGATGGCTTTCGGCTAGATGTCGGGGCCAATGGCGATGCGTTCGTGATTTGGGTCCAGGACAATGGCGACGAGATGGAACCGCGCAACGATATCTGGTCCGCTCGCTTCGCGGGAGGCGTCTGGAGCGATCCCGGGCGAATCGATCGCCATGATGGGGGCGACAAGAGCGCACCCGACATCGCGGTCGACGGGGCGGGCGTCGCTTACGCCGTCTGGTCGCAGATCGATCCGGCCTTTGCGAACATCTGGGCGGCCCAGTACACGCCGGACACGCCGGGCTTATGGGGCATCCCGGAACTCATCGAGCCAGAAAACCCTGACCCCAACGAAGACGGCGATGCGACTGTACCGCGTGTCGAGGTCAACCGCGCGGGCAATGCCTTCGTCGTCTGGCGTCAGATTTGGGATAGCTGGGGCAGCGTCTGGTCCAATCGGCGCGACCCATTAGACACCACTTGGAGGACCGCCGAGCGCATTGAGGACATTCCTGAGACGGCGTTCCTACCCACGATCGCGGTCGACGAAGCACGCCACGCCCACGCGCTCTGGCTGCACTCAGAGAGCGATACCAATAAGCTACGGACGAGCCGGTTCGAGTAACCTGCGCGCGACGTCAGAGACTCGTTTCAAACGTCGCTTCGAGGAGGAACATCGCCGTGCATGGCGACTCGTCGTTTACGGCGGCGATCGCATCGCGGAACGTGCAAGTCGCGTTGTTGTTAGCGTCAACCTCGCCCATGAAGATGGTTTCGACCTGTCTCGTGTCGATCCGGATCGCCTGGTTGCTTGAGGACGTGAGCGTGTGCGTCTGCACCTCGACTCGACATTGATCGCCGGCCATGCCGCCCTCGCCGGGGATCGCCCAACCTATCCATCCCCCAGCGTCGCTACCCTGAAAAAACGAATAGTTCGCGCCGATCGTCGCGAGGTTGGTCACCCTTGCACGGCAATCGTCGACGCTGCCGCAGAACCGGCCCACTAGAAGGGCCTGGTCCGGATCGCCGGTGGACGGGACGCTGTACAGTGCGAGGCGGGACGTCCCGCTCACGTCCATCATCTGGTCACATCCGTTTTGGCTCCGCTGGTACCGAGTGATTTGATAGATGCCTAGTAGCTCGGTGTCGACGCTTGGACCTTCGTTGCCGCTACTACCGCAGCCAAGTGCCCCGCTACTGGTGCAACCCAAGGTCAAGCAAGTCACCATGAAAATGGTTTTCGCGATGTAAGTGGTCGGTTTGGCCATCTCTATATACTCTCCGGTTTGTGCCGCTCGTACGGGGGACGACCGAGCGATCGTGCTCAAGGAAGGTCTCAGTATTCAGCCTTCGACCCGCAATTCAAGCGCTCATCGGGGGGCCCGAGTCCGCGTCGTCCGTCGCTCTTGAGCCACCGTGCGACCTTCCTGGGGGCTCGGCGTTGTGAGCTACAACACACAGAGATCATTACGTTGTTGGAACCGGGGTTAAGGGTCTTGAAACGCGCGTTCCTTCGATGGTAGCGTCGCTTTCCCCCACTTGTAGACACCGCCCCACCCCCTCTTGAGGAGGCTCTCATGCCCGGTTCCCCTTCTATGCATTGGCTCGTTGTTGTCGTTTGCGGCACGCTCGCCGCGTTTGGTTGCACTGCCGACACCCAAGGCGAGACTGGCGCGCTGTCACTCGAACTCGTCATCAATGGCGATACCGAAATCGACGAGGTGGCTTGGACGATCACCCAGGGGGAGGAAGTGATCAAGTCGGGCACGATCAACACCAGCGCCAACAAAGCGACGGCTTCGGTCGAAGCCTACGGGCTCGAGCCGGGGGATGGGTACACGATCACGCTCGAGGCGGTGTCGACCGATAAGGAGACGACCTGCAAGGGCAAAGCGATGTTCGGCATCGAGGTCGGGGAAGTGACCGAGGTGCACGTCATGTTGAACTGCAAGCTCCCCTCCGAGTTCGGCGGCGTGCGGGTCGACGGTGAGTTCAACCTCTGCCCCGTGCTCCGCTGGGCGGATGCCTCGCCGATGACGACTTCGGTTGGCAACCAAATCGATCTGTCCGCGGTGGCGACCGACGAAGAGGACAACCCGATCACCTACATGTGGAGCTCGGGGAGCGGGGTAGGGATCGCCAACCCGATGGCAGCTGATACGACCTATACCTGCACCGAGGTTGGCCCCGACACGATTACCATCCTGGTGACCGACGACGGGGGTATGTACTGCATGAGTATGCACACCTTCGAAGAAATCAACTGCGTGCCGGCCGATGGCGACCCCTGCGAGGGCGTGATCTGCGACGACACCGGCAACGAGTGCACCACGGCGGCCTGCAATCCTGGCACCGGCCTTTGCGAAACCTCGAACGTCGCCGACGGCACGGACTGCGACGGGGGCGCCGGAATGTGCGACGCGGGCGACTGTGTCCCGAAGGATCTTTGCATGGATGTCGTTTGTGACGACGATGGCAACGACTGCACCGCCGAGGTCTGCAACCCAAGCACCGGCGTCTGCGAAACCTCCAATGTCGGTGACGGCACCCCGTGTGGCGACGGCGGCGCCTGCATGGGCGGCACCTGCATCGAAGAGGACCTTTGCATGGATGTCGTCTGTGACGACACCGGGAATGACTGCACGGTGGCCGAGTGCAACAACCTGACCGGCGTGTGCGACGAGATGAACGTCCCAGACGAAACCGCCTGCAACGACGACACCGGCGTCTGCCTGAGCGGCATGTGCGAGGTCGGCAATCAGTGCGAGGGCGTCGACTGCTCCTCGGGCAACGACTGCGTCGACGGCGGCACCTGCAACCCGAGCAACGGCCTGTGCGAGGGCGGCGGCCCCGAGCCGATCAATACGCCTTGCGACGTCGACGGCGTGTGCGATGGCGCCGGCACCTGCGTCGAGTGCAACGACGGGAGCCAGTGTCCCGACGACAGCAACCAGTGCACCATGGCGGCCTGCGACCTGAACGTGTGCGGCCAGAGCAACGTCATGAACGGCATGGTGTGTGACCTCGTCGGTATGGACGATGGAATATGCGAAGATGGCACCTGTGTCACCCCACCCGACTGCATCGAAAACATCGACTGTGACGACGGCAACGAATGCACCGTCAACTCGTGCGTCGACGGGATGTGCGTAACCCAGCCTGAAGAAGACGGGGTGACCTGCGATGCCGCTGCGACTCCGGGCAGTTGCCAGAGCGGCATCTGCACGCCCCTTTGCGACACCGTCACCTGCCCGGACAACGGCATCGAGTGCGTGACCGACGTGTGCAACCCGGCCAACGGCGCCTGCGAGGGCGTCAACGACGCGAATGACACTTCTTGTGACGCGGGCGGCGGTCCCGATAGCGGCACCTGCGACGAGGGCAGTTGCATAGCAAGCGTTGCTTGTCCTCCAGATCCGGTCTCGGTCGCCGGGATACGGAATGCATGTCGTAACTCCTTCAACCAGGTGGTTTCCACGTTCCCGGTGGACCTGGGCGTTGCACTCAACGACTGCGCGTTTGCCAATCAGACGTTCAACGCCACGGTCGACCCGGTGCTTGCCCTCGACACGGCGTTCCTGCAGGCGGCAGCGAATACCCTCTGTGACCTGGGCACAGCGTTGACGCAGGCGGCTGTCTCGGTCGCGCAGGTAGGGGTCGACGCCGTCCAGGGTGCAACCTGCACCGAACAACTCTCCGAGCTGAGCCCGGTGCCGCAGACCGTCGTCCTCGACGTTACGGTAGACGGTACTTGCGGAGCCGGCGGTACCGTCACCGTCAATTCCGGGATCTCGCTTGAGCTTCCGCAGGTCGTCGTGCCCTGCACCGCGGGTACGGCCGGAGACACGGTGGCCTTCTGCGCGACTGGCACGACGCCGCTTGAGATCTCGCTCGCCAACCCCGCGGTGCAAACCTTCGTGGGCGTATCGGTGAGCGGAGGTGCGATCCAGGTCGTCTTCCAGTGCGGCGGACCGGCCACCATTGAGCCCCCCCCTGGGGTGACGGTCGATTGCATGGCCCCCAATTCCGTCGGAGGGCCATGTGGCACGACCGTCGGCACCGGGGATTTCGGGGAGACACCATTCCCGACATCGGATTGCGATTTCTCGGATGGTTTCCCCGGCGAGTGCGAAACCGTGCCCGTCGCGCTCGACCCCGAGACCGAGTGCGTCACGTTCCCAGTCGAACCCTAACGGCTCGCGGAAGCAGACAGCAGAGCAAAACCCGCAAATCTTGGTTGCGGGCTTTTGCTCGCTTGCGCCTAGCTATGACCTAGGGATATGCTCCCCGCTCCGGCGACGGCGATGGGATTGTCGGCGGGAGTCGAAGGAGTTAGCGATGTTTCGATCGTATGGAATGCTGATTAGTCTAATGGGGCTTGCCCTCGTAGTGGGTGTAGGTTGTGGCGACGACGAGAGCGCAACCGGAGGTAGCGGCGGGACAGGCGGAACCGGCGCGACGGGAGGCGCAGGTGGAGTCGGTGGTACGGGTGGCAGCGGCGGCATGGGCGGCGCACCTGCTTGTTCAGCCAGTGGCCAGGTGTTGATGGCCTGTCGCAACTCGTTCAACCAGGTGGTTTCGGAATTCGCGGTCGACCTGGACGTCGGTTTGGATGACTGCCCGGTAGAGGGTCAGATGTTCAACGCGGACGTCACGCCCATGTTCGCCCTCGACACGATTTTCCTGCAAGATGCCGCGGATACCCTCTGCGATCTCGGAACCGCCTTGACCGAGGTGGATATCAACGACGCGCAAGTGGGGGTCGATGCGCTAAATGGCGCGAGCTGTACATCTCAGCTGAGCGCGTTGAGCCCGGTGCCGCAGACAGTCGTCCTCGACGTCACGGTAGACGGTACTTGCGGAGCCGGCGGTACCGTCACCGTCAACTCGCCGACATCGCTTAGCCTGCCGCAGGTCACCGTGCCCTGCACGGCGGGTACGGCAGGAGACACGGTGGCGTTCTGCGCAACTGGCACGACGCCACTGAATGTGCTCCCAATGGTTGTTCCAATGGACACTTACCTGCGCGTGGCCGTGGGTATACTCAATGTTGCCTTCGGGTGCGGACCGGGCACCATCTTGCCCGCCCCTGGGGAAAGTGTCTCTTGCATGAGCCCTGATGACTGCGCCTCCATCGTCGGGACTACCGGGGAAGAACCATTCCCGACATCCGGATGCGATCTCAGCGACATGTTCCCCGGTGAGTGCGAAACAGTGCCGGTTGCGCTCGACCCGACAACCAATTGCGTCACGTTCCCCGTGGAAAGCGGCGCAGGCGGAGCAGGCGGTTCTGGCGGCGCGGGCGGCGCGGGCGGCGCAGGCGGCGCGGGCGGCGCGGGCGGCGCAGGCGGCGCGGGCGGCGCGGGCGGCGCAATGATGTAAGGGTCCGATTTCTTACGAACGCGGCTCGCGTAGGAATAGCGAGTCGATACAATGCAAGGCCCGCGTGCTTCGGCTCGCGGGCCTTGCCGTTAACGGACGCACGCCACCGGCTCATGGAGCCAACGGCTCATCGTCCATGGTCGTTAACGGACACGTGGTGTGGGCTTCGGTGAGACAACTCACGACTCGGACCTTCCCTCTCGATTTAGCCGCGCATTTCAAGCGGTGATCGGGTAAAAAGGATTTCGCCCTATGCCCGTTTCTAGAAGGATAGCTACGGCTGATCTGTGGTGCGTGCTGCTCCCGTTCCTCCTTACGGGCTGCCCCGTCGCAACTCCCCAGTGCCCGGAAGCGACGGTGGTCTTTGACCCTCCCGAGATCCCCTCGGGGCTGAGCGAGACGAGCGTGATCATCGAAGTCGACGACCCGCGCCCCGAGCTGGGGCTCGAGGTGATCACCGAGCTCTCCACCATCAGCGGCGGAATCACCGACCCCTTCGCCCGAATGACGACCTTTGCATGTGCGTTTGACGTTTCGGGTCCAGTCGAGGTTTGCGCGACTGCCAGCTATGTGGTCGGAGACGCCGGCGTGCCCGACGGGGGACAGCCCGAAGGAGGGATGTCCGAAGGGGGGGTCAGCGCACTCGCACGAGGCGGGGATGCAAGTGTCGGCGCCTCGTATCAATATCTCGGTAAGCCGCACATCCGACTGAGCAGCCCCATAGAGTGTTCCGAAAAGCGATGCGCAACCGTCATCTGTCCCGAGGACAAGAACGCCTGTCCCGAGGTGTCGAGTTTGACGGTGGAGCCGATGGTCGTTCCCGACGGAGGCACAGCGACGATCACGGTGGTCGCCGAAGACCCGGACGACAATCCGCAGGCGCTGGTTACCACCCTTTCGGCTGCCCATGGGACCATCACCGATCCGAGTGCGGCTGAGGCGACGTTTAGGTGCGACCCCTTAGTCGGCGGGCCTATCGAGATTTGCGTCGTCGCAGACGATGGAGACTGCGACGACAGGCGCTGCACCAGTGTTCGGTGTCCGGGTGACCCTCTGGAAAACACCTGCCCGATCATCGAAGACTTCACGGCAGACCCCATGACTATTCCCCCGGATCAAACGATGACCAACGTGCGGGTGGATGTTGTGGACCCGGATGACTTCCCGGGGGAGTTGCGCACGGAGCTGAGCACGGAGCTCAGCGACGGCGTGTTCGGCAACCGCTTTGTCACCGAAACGACCTTTACCTGCGGCGTGGCGGGCCCCGTCGAACTCTGCGTGAAGGCGACCGACGACCATCCAGACTGTGACAGTGTCGAGCCAACCTGCATTACCGTGCAATGCCCCAGCACCATCCCGTTCAATGTTGCCGTGGATCTGTTCGTCCTCAACTTTGTTAGATCGACCATTGCTCCGGGCGAAAACGACGTGTTTGACGTGTGCGGGCTGCCACCTTTTGCCCAATGCCGCCAGGACGCGGACTGTCCGGGCAGCACGTGCAACGAACCCTGCCCGGGGGAGAGGTGCGCGAGAGTTGAGACTCGCGCGCGGGACGTCGACAACCTGCCTTTGCCTGTGACGCTCACTTTGCGCGCACCGTGGGGTAGGTTCGAAGACGACGAGACCTTGCAGTGCGAAGACGGCACGCCGCTTTGTCCCGGCCCCTATTTTCAGAACGCGGTCTACATTTGCGACCGCCCCGGCGATGTCGAGATCTGCGTCGACGCCACCGACGGCGCTAGCCGGGATATCCAGTGCGGGGAAGTCACCTGCCCCGCAGACACTCCCGCGCCGTGACCAGGTTGCTTCCACCCAAACCTGCCCGGACGACGACGCCCTTCTTCACTGACGGATGCGGTGGAAGCGCACCTGAGCTAGGACTCGCGAAGTATGCAGCAAACGAGCAAAGGCCTTGTCTTAGCGGTCGCAACAATCGTGGGGGCACTCCTCCTCGCGGTCGGCTTCGCTTTGTCATGGCGCACCGACGACGCAAAATCTTGGAAGGCGGCGGTTACGGGGTTTCTCGCGGAGCTCCGTGTCGCCATCCAGAGCAGCGAGGTGAGATGAGGTCCATTACATTTCGCGAGCGCGGGGCGCGGCCCTTCAGTTCCGCTCCCCAACGCGTCACGACGCCCCGGCCTCCGCCGGGGCGTTTTCTTTTGGTCTAACAAGTGACCGTCAGAGCGCGGCCCATCCGTGTTTTGCCCAAATGGGGAGTGGCGCGGGAGTCTCGCCACGCCGGCACGCCGGCGATCCAGACGTCGGTGACCACACCGTCGGAGCGGTTGAGCATTTGCTCGGAGCCGACTGCCTCCCGGTACTCGAAGATCGTCTGCGCTTCCGAGTCGTAGGCGCGAAGCGCGTCGGGGTCGACCAGGATGACGTCGGCTTGTTTGCCCGGCTCGAGGGTGCCGACCGATGAAATGCCCCAAAACTCGGCGGGAGCCCGCGTGAGCCGGCCGACGTGGTACGCGACGTCCTTGAGCGACCGACGCTGGGCGATTTGGAGGCCCCGGAGATTGCCGTCGTAGTAGGCCATGTTGGTGAGGTGGGCGCCTGAGTCGTTGAAGCCTGGGAGCATCTGGCGGTCGAAGAGCACACGCGCGAGCCGGTCCTCGTCGTCATTGGCGGCCAAGACATACCACCGAAGCTGCATGTCGAAGTGCCGTAGGAGATGCAGGAAAAAATCGCAGTCGTCGCCGACGGGGTTCGGGAAGCTCTCGAAGACCCCAGCTTCCGCGTCGTCGCGTGCCCCCTCTCCGCTCACCTGCCAAGCCAACAAACGGTGATAGATCATTTCGAGCGTCTCGCCCTCCCACACCGGCAGCGGCCGTGCCGTCATCACCATATCCTCGAGGTCGCGGCTCAGGCTGTCGTCCATCATGCGAAGCCAGCGCTTGATCCGCCCGAGCGAGAGGCCCTTCTTGTCGTGGTACCACATCTTGCGAAACCGCTTGCGGTACTCGGGGTCGTCGAGCAGCGCCATGCGCGCGGCTTTGTCGTCGAGATCGATCTCGTTGAGCTCGCGCAAGGCGGGGATCTCTTCGGAAAGCGGCGTGATGGGTCCGTCCGCGTAGACGCGGAACGGCGCCGCCAGGGCCTGCAAACGGAATCGACCGTCGAGCAGCTTGGAGTTGAGCACTCGGGTCAGCACGACGCCGAGCTTGGCGAGGAAGCGATTGGTGACGACATCGAGGGCCGCCACCGCGGTGAGCTTGAGCGGGCGACCGAACAGCCGGCCGCTGGTGAGCGCGAACGTGCGAATGACCTTCAGAGGATTGTCCTTGTCGGGGGTCGCCTGCCAGACCCGGCCGTGACGTCTTGCAACGTTGGTCAGGCGCTTTACCTCGGCATAGGTACTGTGGTTCGCGGGAATCCGCGTCTTTCGGTACGGATCGTTCGAGAGGTAGTGAAACGGAAGCGAGTCGGTCGAAAACCCCGCATAGCCGTCCTCCATCGCCTGCTCCAGGATCTGCTCCATCTTGTCGAGCTCTTCGGGCGTGGGCTTGTTGGAGATCGCGCGGTCGATGCCCATCGCTTCGATGCGCAACATCGAGTGGGGGATCATCGGGACGATATTGGCGCCAAGTGGGATTTCGGCGAAGTGCTCGAGGTACGCTTTCGGGTTGTTCCAGGTGATGTTGTCGGCAACGCGCCGGAGCACGCCCTTCGGGATGTTTTCGACCCGGGCAAAGCACGAGACGACCGGGTCGTGTCCGCTCTCGTTTTGGCGGCCGAAGGGGACACCGATCGAGCAGTTGGCGACCACGGCCGAAGTGGTGCCGTGGCGGACGACCTCGGTGAGCCCAGGGTCGAGCTCGACCTCGAGATCGAGGTGCGTGTGGATGTCCCAAAGACCCGGAAGAAGCCACCGCCCCTTGGCCTCGACGGTCTCGGTTGCCTCTTGTCCGCTTAGGTCGTGACCGACCTCGGCGATCTCACCGTCCTTGATGGCAACGTCTCGCTCCGAGGGCTCCTCGCCCGTACCGTCAAAAACCAGCGCGCCTTTGATCAGGGTGTCCCACTGCATGACCGCCTGGTTCTAGACCAGCGTCACCCTGCGTCAACCGGTGACCGGGGCCGCGCCGCCACCGATGGGGGCTTCGTCGGCCATGACCGGTACTGGGTTTGCCGAGACTTCAGACCGGTTAGAATCGTCTTTTACGCCGAGGCTACCGCTGGCTCCGCCCCCATAGGCGTCGGCGCGACCCCGGTCACCTCCTCCTCGAGAACAGTGTCAGTGACTGTGAGTGTTAGAAGACGAAGCGCCCGGACCTCTCGTCCCAGTGGAAGCGGCTGCCGTACTGGCGCCGGATGTCGCGCTCGATGTCTCGCTTCTGCCGGTTGCGGACGCCGAGCATGATCCCGGTCGTGAGCACCCCGATCGAGCCGAGTCCTAAGAATGTCCCGCCGAGCGGCACCAAGACATCACCGGCATTGTTGCAGATCCAGTCGTCACGCCCGTCGACGAATCGAGGCACGTTGCTGCATTGGGAGGCACCGACTCCCATGAGGATCGCGCCAACAGCAAATGCGGCGCTCGTCCCGATCAAGGCATTGCGGACGACCCAGCTTCGTCTCTCGGCTTCTTCAAGATCGTAATCGGTGTAGCCGTAGTAGCGGCCTGGAGGAGTATAGACCACCGAAGCCTCGGGACCGGGTTGCGTTTGGATCTGGGGAGTCGTCTCCTGCGCAAAGGCTCGACCTCCAGGCAACACAACGCACAGCACCAGCAAACCTTTGATGAGGATATCCCACTGCATGACCGCCTGGATCTACATCAGTGCCGGTGTAAGTGCCAGTGGCAATGGCACTCTGCGTCAACCGGTGACCCGGGCCGGGCCGCCACCGATGGGGGCTTCGTCGGCCATGACCGGTACCGGAGCTGCCGAGACTTTTAGCCGGTTAGAATCGTCTTTTACGCCGAGGCTACCGCTGGCTCCGCCCCCCATAGGCATCGGCCCGGCCCAAGTCACCTACTCCTCGAGAACAGTGTCAGCGACAGTTTCCGTCGTCAGTCCCCAAGTGAACCGGCCCACCTATGTAAGCCGAGCCGTCCGACACATGGCCGTGTCCCCTCACCGCCCGATTCACCCGAGTTGATCCGGTCTGAGCGCCTACACCGTTGTGAACGCTTGGCTCAGATAGTCGATCAACAAACGCACGCGTTCGGGGAGCTGGCGGGTCGAGTAGACCAGGTGCACCGGGGGCGCAGGGAGCGACCATTCAGGGAAGATTGGAAGGAGGCGCCCTGTCCTGGTGCCTTCGGCGATGTGGATCTCGGGCATGAGCCCGACGCCTTGACCCGCGGCGACGAGCTCGGCCATGGCGCCGTAGTCATCGACGGCGACGCGCCCGTTGACGGTGAGCTCGACGCTCTCGCGGTGCCCCCCGCTTCCCCGTTCGAGGCGGAGGACCTGGGTGCGTCCGCGGCCTCGGTAGAGGACGAAGGGGTAACGCTCGAGCTCGGCGATGTCGGTGCATTCAACGTTGGCCTCGGGGTGAGCCGCGAGCCTAAAGTCCGAGGGGAAGAGATTTCGCGCGATGAGGTTCGGCTCGGTGACCCGGCCGGCCCGAAGCGCGAGGTCCACGCCCTCCTGCACCAGATCGACGAAGCGATTGGTGAACACGAGATCGAGGGAGATGTCGGGGTAGCGCTCGAGGAAGGCGACGAAGTGCGGGATGAGAAGTAGGCGGCCGAGGTCGCCCGGGGCGGTGACCCGAATCGTGCCCCTCGGCTCGGTGGTGTTGAGCTCGATCGTGGCGACGGCCGTGTTGAGGCTGTCGACCGCGTCGACCACCGACTCGTAGAAGCGAGAACCCTCCGAGGTGGCCGTCACACGGCGCGCATCGCGGTGGACCAGCTTGGTTCCCAGCTGCTCTTCGAGGCGCGCTAAACGGCGGCTGACGGTCGATTTTGGGACCTCTAGATGCCGCCCCGCCGCGGCCAAGCTGCGGCGCCGAATCACCTCGACAAAGGTTGCAATATTGTCCTTATCTGCCTTCAATTCCACATCATCGTTGCTTTTTCGCAACCTAATGTCAATAGACTGCAGCCTCCCGCGCGGCCGCCCGAGGACGTAGATTCATGCCATGCCAAAGGAGACGACGAGACGCGGGGTGCTGGCCACATTGGGCGCCGCTGTGGCTGCCGTGGCGGGCTGGGGCTTTGCTCGAAAGTTCTTCGGCCGACCGACAGCGGAGGCAACCATGGAAACCAAAGCTTCACAGACCGGGACGACGCCGCGCGCGCTGAAAGGGGTGTTCGCACCTGGCCCGGAACACTGGGTCGGTGACGGCTTCTTCGTGAAGACGGTTTTCTGGCCTCAGATGGACGCACAAATGCTGAGTCCCTTCTTGCTCCTCGATCATGCGGCGCGGCGTCACTTCGATCCGTCGCCGTGGCGCCGCGGGGTGGGCGAGCATCCGCACCGTGGCTTCGAGACGGTGACCTTCGCGTATGAAGGAGAGGTCGAGCATCGGGACTCGGCGGGCGGTGGCGGTCGGATCGGCCGCGGCGACGTGCAGTGGATGACGGCGGCGTCGGGGGTCGTCCACGAAGAGAAGCACTCGCAGAAATTCTCCGAGGGCGGCGGCATCTTCGAAATGGTGCAGCTCTGGGTCAACCTACCCGCGTCGAAGAAGATGAGCGAGCCCCGATACCAGCCGCTCCTCGACAGGGAGTTCCCGCGAGTGGACTTGGGTCCGGCCGAGGCGCGACTGGTCGCCGGCGCGCTTCACGGGCAAACCGGGCCTGCTAAAACGCACACCCCGATCACCTTGTTCGATCTTCGGTTTCACGAGGATGGCATGACCGAGTTCACCCTTCCGACCGGGTGGACGACGCTGGTGTTTCCGCTCGAGGGCGATGTGGCCGCAGGCCCTACCCGAGAGGTGATCCCGTCGCAGCACTTCGGTGCGTTCGATCGCGAGGATGATGGCGCCGTGCAGATTCACGCGAAGAAGGACGCGCGCGTCCTGATGTTGGCCGGCGAGCCTTTGAACGAGCCGGTCGTCGCCTACGGGCCGTTCGTGATGAACACGCGGGAAGAAATCGTCGCGGCGTTCAAAGATTACCAGAGCGGCCAAATGGGCCGACTTCTGTGATGAGCGAAAGAGGAATGACATGGGAAAGTTAGTCGAAGGCGTGTGGCAAGACGTGTGGTACGACACGAAAAGCACGGGCGGGAAGTTTGTTCGCGCGAACGCCAAGTTCCGAAACTGGATCACCCCGGACGGGAAGCACGCCCCGAGCGGCAAGGCCTTCAAGGCAGAAGCCGGCCGCTACCATCTGTACGTGTCCTACGCTTGCCCCTGGGCGCACCGAACCTTGATTTTCCGAAAGCTCAAGGGCCTCGAGGACATGATCAGCGTGTCGGTCGTGAACCCCTTCATGGGCTCCGAGGGATGGACGTTCCACGAAGGCGACGGCGTCATTCCCGACCCCGTGATGAACGCGGAGTTTCTACACCAGGTCTACACGAAGGCCGAGCCCAAGTTCTCGGGTCGAGTGACGGTGCCGGTCCTTTGGGACAAGAAGACCGAGACGATCGTCAGCAATGAATCGTCGGAGATCATTCGGATGTTCAACAGCGCCTTCGACCATCTCGGGGCCACTGTCGGCGACTTCTACCCGAAGGCCCTTCGCGCGGAAATCGACGAGGTCAACGACCGCGTCTACCACACGGTCAACAACGGCGTGTACAAATGCGGCTTTGCGACCACGCAAGAGGCGTACGAAGAGGCCTTCGGCGAGCTCTTCGACACCCTCGACTGGCTCGAGGAGCGCTTGTCGAAGCAGCGCTATCTCGTGGGCGACCAGATCACGGAGGCCGACTGGCGTCTGTTCACGACGCTCCTCCGGTTCGATCCCGTGTACTTCGGGCACTTCAAGACGAACCTCCGGCGAATCGTGGACTACCCGAGCCTCTGGGGCTTTACGCGTGAGCTCTATCAGGTGCCCGGGGTCAAAGACACGGTGAACATGCACCACATCAAGCATCACTACTACGGCAGTCACGAAAGCATCAACCCGAGCCGCATCGTGCCGCTTGGCCCCGTGATCGACTACGACGAACTCCACGGGCGGGACACCAGCCTCGACCCGGCCGCCGACGCCGCTGAGTAGCCCACCGCCTAAGCGTGATATTGGAGCGCCAGCGCTCGCCAGGTGGTGGAGATGGTGTATCCTCTGGCCGAAATCGAGGCGGATCATGGACTTCCAACACTCGGAGCGCGCGCGCAAAGTCATGGAGCAGGTCGAGCGCTTCGTCCGCGAGCGCGTGGTTCCAAACGAGCAGACGTATTTCGATCAGCTCGTGCATACCGATGACTGGACCAAGTGGAAGATCCCTCCGATCGTCGAAGAGCTGAAGGCCGAGGCGAAGGGGCTCGGCCTCTGGAACCTCTTCCTTCCCGACGAGGAGTACGGCGCCGGCCTCGACAACCGCGACTATGCGCCGGTGGCCGAGCTCACCGGCCGGAGCTTCCTTGCACCCGAAGTATTCAACTGTAGCGCCCCCGACACAGGCAATGCCGAGGTATTGGTCAAGTACGGTTCCGACGCACAGAAGAAGCGGTGGCTCGAGCCGCTCCTCGCAGGTGAGATTCGCTCGGCCTTCGCGATGACCGAGCCCGCGGTTGCCTCGAGCGACGCGACCAACATGCAAGCGACCTGCGAGGTCGTGGGCGATGAGATCGTGATCAACGGCCAGAAGTGGTGGACCAGCGGCGTGGGCGATCCGAGGACCGCGTTCTTGATTTTCATGGGCGTGACCGACCCGAACGCGGGGCGGCATGAACGCCACTCGATGGTGATCATCCCGCTCGACGCTCCCGGCGTGAAAGTCTTGCGGATGCTGCCGGTGTTTGGGCATCTCGATGAGCCCCACGGCCACGCCGAGATTCTTTTCGACAACGTGCGCGTGCCTCTCGATCACTTCATCGCGGGGCCCGGCCGGGGTTTCGAAATCGCGCAAGGGCGGCTCGGCCCTGGGCGCATCCACCATTGCATGCGGGCAATTGGAGCGGCTGAACGGGCACTCGAGCGGTTGTGCGGGCGAGCGATGCACCGAGTCGCCTTTGGCAAGCCGCTGGTGAATCTCGGCGCCAACCGCGACATCATTGCGGACTCACGCATGGCGATCGACCAGGCACGGCTCCTGACGCTCAAAGCCGCGTGGGGTCTCGACACGCTCGGCACATTCGGGGCCCTGGTCGACATCTCCGCCATCAAAGTCGTGGCCCCCAACGTGCTTCAAAGGGTGGCCGACGCCGCAATCCAGATGCACGGCGGCGAGGGCATTTCCGACCGGGAGCTGACCCGTCTTGCCGCCATGGCCCGCGCCCTTCGCATCGCCGACGGCCCGGACGAGGTCCACCGTGGGATGGTCGCAAGGCTAGAGCTCGAGAAGTACAAGTAGCTCGTCGTACACGTCGGTGCGCTTGAACTGCGGAAACTCTTCGGCAACATTGTCGGGGCAACGGAACAAGACGCCCTTGTCGGCTTCCTTCAGCATGGTGGTGTCGTTGTAGCTGTCGCCCGCGGCGTGCACGCGAAATCCGATGTCCTTCAACGCGGCCACGGCCCTCCGCTTGCCGTCCGGAACGCGCAGCTCATAGCCGGTCACCCGATCGGCCTCGTCGACCAAGAGTTGATGACAGAACAGCGTCGGCTGCCCGAGCTGACGCATGAACGGCGCCGCGAATTGGTAAAAGGTGTCGCTCAGGATGATCACCTGGGTGCGGGCCCGAAGCGCGTCGAGGAATTCTCGAGCGCCTGGCAAGGGCTCCATGGTGCCGATTACGTCCTGGATGTCGCCGAGCTTGAATCCGTGCTCATCGAGGATCTCGAGGCGTCCCTGCATCAGTTTGTCGTAGTCGGGCTCGTCGCGCGTCGTGCGGCGGAGCGCGTCGATCCCGGTTTTTTCGGCAAAGGCGATCCAGACCTCGGGGATGAGGACGCCTTCTAAGTCCAAACAAACGATGAGAGGGGCCATGACAGGCGCTCGTCTACACGATTTTGGCGTCAGGGCAACTGTGCGAGCCTGTGCTGAGAGAATTCCGGGAATGCCGGGAATCCTGCAGGCGAAGACGGTGTATTCTTCCGCCATGACGTCTCGAAAAGGCGCCTTCGTGACTGGCGGCACCGGCCTCATCGGCCACGCGGTGGTCGAGCGATTGCTCGAGCGCGGGGTGCCCGTGGTGTTGATGCTGCGAAGCGGCGCGGACGAACGACGTGCCGAGGCGCTCACCAAGCTCAACGAAGTGGCGCGAGTCCACGACACGTCGCTCAGCCATGTAAACGGAGACTTGACCGAAGCAAACCTCGGATTGTCAGACGAGGGAATGGCGGCGCTCTCGCAAGCCGCGCACTGTTTCCACATCGCCGCCCTTTACGATATCGAAGCGCCCGCCGATCTCACGGAACTTACCAACATCGAGGGGACGAAGAATCTTCTTTCAGCCCTTCGGAAGGCGAGCTTTCGAGGCCGTCTCCATCATGTGAGCTCGATCGCGGTAGCCGGGGACTATACGGGCACCTTCACCGAGTCGATGTTTGAAGAGGGCCAGAAGCTTCCCGATGCGTATCATCGGAGCAAGCTCGAGTCTGAAAAGCTCGTGCGCGAGTCCGGGCTCGACCACCGAGTCTACCGGCCGAGCTCGGTGGTGGGAGACTCGAAGACGGGCGAAATCGACCGCATAGACGGCATCTACTACGGCTTTGGCGCGATTCAGAAGCTCGCTGCCGCCCTTCCCTCCTGGGTGCGAGTGCCGGTCCCGCGGATCCGGGGCCGCTTCAATGTCGTGCCGGTCGACTATGTCGCCGACGCGATGGTGCACATTGCCTTATCGCCTGCCGAGGCGCGCGTATTCCACTTGATCGATCCGAAACCGCAACGATTCGTTCGAATGATGGCGACGCTGGTCAAGGTTGCCGGCGGGCCTCGACTCGGCCCCGCGATCGATTTCTCGAGGATGCGCGGCGTGAAGCAGGCGGGTTCGATGGCCTCGATGTTGCCCAGTGTCCGAGAGCTTCGCACCGCGGTGATCAAAGACCTCGGGCTTCCGGCAAACGGCCTGTCATCGATGAATCTTCGTGTGAGATTCGACGATTCGAACACCCAAGCGGCGCTACGCGACACCGAGATCCGTTGTCCGCACCTCAAGACCTATGCCAAAACTCTCTACCGTTACTACGAAGACCATCTCGATCCGATGACGCAGCGTCCACTGCGTTATCGCAAGGCGCTCGCCGGCAAAGTGATGTTGGTGACCGGCTCGTCTCGTGGCATCGGGGCGTCCGCGGCGAGAATTGCGGCCGAAGCGGGCGCCAAGGTCCTCCTGGTGGCCCGGGACGAAAAAGCTCTGGAAGAGGTGGCCGAAGGGATCCGTGCCAACGGTGGCGAGGCTCATGTCTATCCGACGGACCTTTCGGATCTTCACGAGGTCGACGCGCTGGCCGAGTCCGTGCTGGCTTCCCATGGGGGCGTCGACATTCTGGTGCACAACGCCGCCCGTTCGATCCGTCGCCCCGCTACCGACGCGCTCGATCGGTTCCACGACTACGAGCGCACCATGGCCTTGAACTACTTCTCGCCCGTGCGACTGACGTTGCGCTTGTTGCCGGCGCTTCGGGAACGAGCTGGCACGATTTCCCACGTGCTCACCATGGGCGTTCTGGTCCCGGGGCCGTATTTCGGCGCGTATCTGGCGAGCAAATCTGCGCTCGACGCGTTTGGTGACTCGCTCGCCGCGGAGCTCCACCACGAGGGGATTCACGTGTCATCGGTCTATTTGCCGCTAGTGAAAACGGAGATGGTGGCGCCGACAGAGGAGTTTGCCGGCCGAGTCGACGCGATGACACCCGACCAGGCGGCGATCATGATCCTCGACGGGATCGTCGACCGCAAACGTCGCGTCATGACGCCGCCAGGCCGGTTCTTTGCACTCTCGAATCGTCTGACACCCATGGCCACGATCCGGGTTCTAAACTTGATCCGGCGCACTTTTCCGATCGGCGACACCCCGAGCGAGTTCCCGGCAGAAAAGGCGTTCATCACCAAAGCGATCGGCGGCAGCCCTATCTAGGCGATAGCGTGGGGGCGGTGGGGCGGGACAAACTGACGGGCCGCAGGCCCGACCGGGATCAACCACGGGGCCGTTACGGGGAGCTAGGGCAATCAAGGCTCTCGAAACAGCCCGTCGCCGAAGCTCTGGCTGACCGGGACGCACCACACGCTGATCCCGTCGAGCTCGTCGAGGCTGCGGCCTTCGGGAAGCTGCGCGTAGACCGTTTCCGAGCCGTCGTAACCCTCGGGTCGCCGAAGGTCCTCCTCGCTCATCGAAAACCCAGCCGCGTAGTTGCCGCCGAGGCCGCTGTAGAACCGCACATCGATGCCAGCGCCATCGAACACGAAGTCATCGAGACGAATCGTGCAGTCGTCGACGATCACCGCGGTGCCAGAGACCTGATGGGCAAAGGTGCTCAGCTCCGCGACCTGCCCGATCTTGGGATGGGTTGATTCGCACTCCCGCAGCATTCCCATGCCCCCTCCGCCGCCCGCGCCACCGTCGTTCGCAAGGACGAAGGCCACGAGGTCGAGCAGCTCTTGGTCGCTCAGTCGGTCCTCGGCCCAAAACGGCATCACACCGCCGGTGAGATCGACGTACACACTACTGTCGGTCGCGCCACTCGTTCGCACACGACGCGCTATCGTCTCCGCATCGAGCAACTGGCCTCGAAGGGCGAGCGCTCGCTCGGTTCCAGTCGCATCGACGCCATGACAGACGACGCAGGCCTGGTTGAAGAGGTCTTGGCCCGCCATCTCGTCTCCGCCTGTGAGAGACGACGGGGGCGGGACGATGGCGTAGCTCAACGCGGGCGCCACGGAACCCCCCGCAACCCCGCTCAAGTACTCGGACAACGCGATCCACCGGGTGTCATCCGCGGCGAAGGGTGGCGCGACCATCCATTCCACACGGCAGGTATTGACGGCATCGAGAAGCTCGGTCAGCTGTCCGTTCTTGTACGAGGGGCGATTGGCGGCATCGCCGATCGGATGGCCCGGACGCCGAAACCCGTCGGCGGCGGGCTCCTCGAGGGCGTGGCACGTGGCGCAAGCGAACGTATTTCCATCGGTGTGACGCTGAAGGTAGAGTGCCTCCCCAGATGGCTCTCCGGGGCTCGAATCGCCGCAGCCGACGACCCCTGTTCCAGCCAATACAACGAGGAATAAAGAAAAGCGTGTCATGTAATCGATGTCCAATCGTCTCGCGCTCCCGGGCATACGCTCGACGCGAAGGAACGTTTCGCGCCAGGGTGTGCCGCGCGCGGAATCGGGCTAACTTAGTGACGAAACAAACATGATTCTTACCGAACAGCAAGAGTTGATTCGAGACTCTGCCGCGCGATTCGCTGAGCAGCGATTGGTGCCCAACAGCCGCGCCTGGGAGGCAGCTCAGGCCGTCGACCCGCAGGTCTTGCGTGAGATGGGGGAGCTCGGCTTCATGGGCATGACGGTCGCCGAGCGGTGGAATGGAGCGGGCTTGGATTACGTTTCGTATGCGCTTGCGTTGATCGAGATCGCCGCCGGCGACGGTGCCGTGTCGACGATCATGAGCCTCAACAACGCTCCGGTGTGCGCCATTCTCGAGTCGCGAGGCAGTGACGCGCTCAAAGAGCAGTACCTGAAACCCTTGGCCGCGGGGGAGATGCTCGGCGCGTTCGCGCTCACGGAGCCACAGGCCGGATCCGATGCGGCAAACCTAGAGACTCGTGCCGTGCGCACCGATGACGGCTACGAGATCACGGGGACGAAGCAGTTCATCACCTCCGGCAAGATCGCGGGGGCGGTGATCGTGTTCGCCGTCACCGACGCGTCAGCGGGTAAGCGCGGAATCTCAGCGCTTCTCGTTCCAGGAGGCACGCCGGGCATGACTGTGACGTCCCTCGAGCACAAGATGGGGCAAGAGGCGTCCGACACTGCGCAACTGACCTTCGAAGCAGTCAAGGTTCCGGCGAGCCACCTCATCGGAAACGAAGGCGACGGGTACCGTATCGCCCTCGCCAACCTCGAGGCCGGGCGTATCGGCATCGCCGCACAATGTGTGGGCATGGCCCGGGCGGCACTGAACCACGCCCTGGCATACGCCAAGGAGCGCACCGCCTTCGGCCAAACGTTGTCGCAGCACCAAGCCGTGGCCTTTCGCCTCGCCGACATGGCGACTCAGCTTCACGCCGCTACCACGATGGTCCTCGAAGCAGCCGCGCTACGCGAAGCGGGGCGTCCGTGCTTGAAGGAGGCCTGCATGGCCAAGCTCTTCGCCTCCGAGGCGGCCGAACGGATATGCTCCGACGCGATCCAGATTTTCGGCGGCTATGGTTACTCGCGCGAGCTACCGGTTGAGAAGATCTACCGGGACGTACGTGTAGCTCAGATCTACGAGGGAACGTCGGATGTGCAGCGCATCATCATCAGTCGCCAACTCCTTCGAGGCAGCTAATCGCGTTTCGTAGGGCGCCTTGACCCGTTTCCTCGCCTGTCGGATCATACCCCATGTTTTTCCGCTTCGTGATCCGGGACGTCGCGATTCTGCTCGTCACGATCGGGCTTTGGCTCCTCAGTTTCGAGACTGAGCCCGGCACCACCCTCGCCTCCGTCGTGTCGATCAGCGCCGGGGTTGGCGCCTTGGTGTGCGCGTACAACTTTCACGAGTGGGGTCACCTGGTCGTTGCACGCATGACCGACAGCGTGTTCACGCCGGCCAGACGCGTGATTTCGCCGTTCTTGTTTAGCTACGATACCGAACACAACACGCCCCGACAATTTCTGCTGATGTCGCTCGGTGGATTCGCAGCGACCGCCCTCTTCGTCGTCGCCTTCCTTTTGTGGATGCCACGAGACCAACAAGCAGGTCGAATCGCCCTTTACGGTGCGCTCATTCTGGCGTCGTTGACCGTCGTCATCGAGTTTCCGATTTTCTTTCGCGCGCTGCTCGGCAACACGGTGCCACGGACCGGGATGTTCAAAGGCCCCACGGTCGGCGGTGGCCAGAAAAACACTCCGTGAATCCGCGACGGAGGTGGCGCTGCCGTTTTGGTGAAACATTTCGGACGCACAGGCGTAACCCCGTGGAAGGCCCGCTCCAACCATTCGCGGGCAGAGGGTGAACTACACATGAATTCTGCACTCAAGCATACGATTGTAGCGATGGCGACGGCGGCGCTGAGCATGACCGCAGCCTGCAAGAGCGACGACGGCCCCTCGGCGAGCGAAGTCACGGCAGGCGCCGAAAAGGCCGCAAGTCACGAAGGGGCTTCCGAGGCTTCCTGCGGCGAAGGCAACTGCGGCGCGGAGAAGAAGGGCGACGCTTCCGAGGCTTCCTGCGGCGAAGGCAGCTGCGGCTAGGTTCGTTACGCTCGGGACCGCCTCGAGACGAGGCTTCGCGCCCGAGCGGCAGGGTCATCCCGATAGAAGATCAGGCTGAAGAGGACGAAGCCGCCCCACAACGCGGCGAGGTGATAGAGCATCATCGCACCTCCATAGCGCTCGAAGATGTCTGCCGTGACTTTCGGGCCGATCAACATGCCGAGGGCGTAGAACGTGTTGTAAATTGCGGTGCCGCGACCGTAGTCCTCGGGACGCACCGACACCCCCTGAAGCGCCAAGCTCACCGGTGATATCGAGGCCAAGGTGGCGCCGGCTACGACGATGGCGATGCACATCAATGGGTACGAGTCGAGAAACACGAAGCCGAGGACCATCGTCATGCCAATCGTCGCGAGGCCGCGCATCGTGAGCAAGTGGCCGATGCGGTCGCCGAGAAGGCCCACGGGATTGGTGAACAGCAGCATGCCTAGCGCGAAAAACGCAGGGATCCAGATCGTCCGGCCCTCGGTGATGCCTTTGCTTTGGATCAAGTAAAGCGGCAGGAAGAGCACCGCGCTCGCCTGAAAGTAGCCATAGGCGAACGTCGCGAAGCAGGAGTTCTTGATCTGCCACAGCAGTTCGCCTCGCGAGAGCCTTCGTCGAGCCTGTTCCGGAGCTTCGTCTTCGTGCTGCACGAGCGACACGACCTGCCGAGTAGACTTGTCCGGATCGAGCGTGAAGAGTGCGTAGAGGCCGGCGAACGTAGAGATGACCCCGGCGGCGACGAACCCGATCGACAAAGGCCCTAAACGGGTCAGCGCCCACGCGATCCCAGGGCCGAGCATATAGCCGACCCCCATCGCCACGGCGTACAAGCTCATCGTGAAGGCCTTGTTTCCCCCTCCTGCGCGCGAAAGCAGTATCGTCTCCGCGCTCACCCAAATCCCCACCGAAAACCCGCCGTCGAAGAACCGAATCACGGCCAGGGACGCGAAGCTGTCGAGAAAGGGAAACACCGCGACGGTCGCCGCATAGCCGAAGAAGCTCGCTACCAACATCCCTCGCGCGCTGAATCGCTCTATGAGTTGGTCCATGACGAGGGACAGGGCGACGATGCCGAGCCCAAACGCGACCGCCAGGCTTCCGATGTCGCTCTTGGTAAAGCCCTTCGCGTCGAGAAAAATCGCGATCAGCGAGAGCGCCATCCCATACGCAACGCTGAGCACGACCGTAGCGCGATAGATCCGCCAGACATTCGGGTCTTCCACGCGCTTGGTCCACTTCATCCGGAGCCCTTGTAAGTCGCTGGCGCGGACAAGTCACGCACCAAGAATTGGGACAGTCCCCGTTGCGAATTTGGCGCATGTAGGTAGCATGGCGCCCGTAGGCTCGTGACTCGATCGATCATCAAAGGGGCCGTCTGGACGATGGCAGCGTTGATCATCCTGGTCGTCGTCGGAGGCGGCATTGCATGGTTGCGTCTGCACCCGTCTCCGCCAGGGCTCCAGGTCTGGGCCAACGGTCACATCCTCACGATGGACGCTGCGGGTCGACAGGCTACTGCCGTCGTGATCGAAGACGACAAGATCGCGGCGGTCGGTGGCGACGAAGACGTGGAGCGATGGCTGCCCGATGCGGATGTCGCCCTCGACCTCGAGGGGCGCACGGTGGTGCCCGGATTCATCGAAGCGCATGGCCATTTCCCGGGCGCCGGCCTCACAGCGGTTGCGGCGGACCTGAATAGCCCGCCGATCGGCACGGTGATCGACATACCGCAGGCCTTGGACGCGTTGAGAGAGGCCGACGCAGAGCAACCCGGCGACGATTGGCTGATCGGCTTCGGGTACGACGACACCATGCTCGCGGAGAAGCGCCACTTCACGCGCGCCGATCTCGACAGTGTGTCGAGCACCCGTCCGGTCATGGCCATGCACATCTCTGCCCACATGGCGGTGGTGAACACCCTGGCTCTCGAACGCTTCGGGATCACCGCCGAGACGCCCGACCCGGCCGGCGGCGAGATCCGAAAAGACCCAGCGACGGGAGAGCCGACCGGTCTGCTCCTCGAGACTGCATCGCGACCCATCATGCTGGAAGCGCTCAACATGCCGCCGTTGAAGCAGCTCGCCGTCGTCCGTTCAGCGGTCGACGAGTACGCGCGTCAAGGATTCACCACCGTGCAAAACGGGCTTGCTACCCTCGAGCAACTCAAGGGGATGAGCGGGGCCTCGAAGGTCGGTTTGATCCCGCAGCGATTGGTAGTGTGGCCCAAAGACGAGCTCGGTCTCGCTGCCACCAAGGGCGAGCTCACGCTCGGAGAATACGCCACCGACCGCGTCCACATCGGCGCCATCAAGTTCGTCGGCGATGGATCGATCCAGGGTTACACCGGTTTTCTCACCGAGCCCTACCAGCAGCCGGGCGAGCATTCCGCAGACTATCGCGGGTATCCCAACATCGACGCGGAGACCCTGAACGACCAAGTGAAGACGATCCATTGCGCGGGTCAGCAGGTGGCGGTGCATGGCAACGGCGACGCGGCGATCGATCAGTTCCTCGATGCCTGGGAAGCGGCCCTCGAAGCCTGCCCCGCCAAAGACGCGCGGCCGGTCTTGGTGCATGCGCAGATGGCGCGCGCCGACCAACTCACACGCATGAAGACCCTCGGGGTGACCCCGAGCTTTTTCAACGCGCACGTCTACTATTGGGGTGACCGTCACCGCGACATCTTCCTCGGACCGGAGCGTGCGGCTCGAATCAGCCCGGCTGCGAGCGCCGTGGCACTCGGGCTGCGATTCACCACCCATCTCGATACGCCGATCGTCCCGATAAACTCCATGCTGCAACTCTGGACTCCCGTCGCGCGAGAAACATCGAGCGGCCAAGTCCTGGGTCCCGAGGAACGCATCTCGGTCGAGCAAGCGCTGCGGGCCATGACCTCCGACGCCGCGTGGCAGCTCCGGCTGGAGACGCAAATCGGTTCGATCGAACCGGGCAAGCAGGCCGACCTCGTGATCCTATCCGAGAACCCACTCGACTACGCCGGCAACCTGCGTGACATTCGCGTCGAGCGCACGGTGGTCGGCGGCGTGACGATCTTCGAAGAGCCAAACGAATAGAACAAAAGAGCGCTCCACGACGCGGCGCACTCACACAAAGAGACCTGAAGGTCCATCTCGTGGGGCTGGTTCCCAGGCGTTTCCGTCGGTGCGGGCATGATCCTTGAGGCGGCTCGCGAACGGAGCTAGATTAACGGGCGTAGTCTGATGGTGCATCGAGGTTTCACACAGCTTCTCGTAGCGGCGATGGTCGCGGCCTCCGGCCTCGGCGGGGCTGCGCTTCACCTGTGCCAGATGGAGGGGGCGGTCCGCTCGACGTGCTGCTGCCATCAGTCGGAGCATGAGCAGCCGCCGATCCAGCTGAAGCGCGTGGATGAATGCTGCGGCGCCTTGCTTCCGCAGAGCGAGCAGCCTCCTGTGTTGACCACGCACGACATCAGCATCGAATCGTCGCTGATGTTGGCCGCATTGGTCGCGTCGCCGGAGCTTTCGACGGCAACCCGTGGCAGTGCATGTATCCTTCCGCCTGTTCGAGGTCCGCCGCCTGAGCACGGGCCACCGCTCTTCATTCAGCACTGCTCTTTTTTGAATTGATCTCCGCACACTCGCTGGGCTGAGCGCAGGAATTTCTGCGCCCTCTGACTGACGGTCGCACGAGCGCGCGACCGTGGAGCAACACGTGCAGGAGAGAAAGAGCAATGTGGAAAATTCAAACTAATACCCTATGCGCCGGCCTGCTGGCCGCTGTCTGGTTGGCCGGCTGTGCCCACGGCCAACGAAAACAGATCGACGCGATGGAGCACGCGTTGCACCAGGCCGCGCCGCAACCCGAGGAGGCCGACGCTGCCAACGCGCTTCTCGAGGACAAACACGACGGGCCGCTCGAGAAGAAAGAGCTGGTTGAGGCGGTGCTTGCTCGAAACCCAAGCCTGGAATCCGCACGACTGGCGTGGCAGGCAGTGGTGGCGCAACAGCCCCAGGCGACGGCGCTCAGCGACCCGATGGTGAGCTACTCGCTTGCCCCGGCGAGCATTGGGTCGAACGTCGTCCGGTTCGGCCAGGTCGTGAAGATCGAGCAGCGTTTTCCGTGGCCAAGCAAGTTAGGGCTGGCAGGAGATGTCGTTCTGTCCGACGCCGAAGCAGCGCAAGCGGACTACGAGGCGGTGCGGCTCGATCTGGCCCTGTTGGCGTCACTTCTGTTCGACGAATACGCCAAGGTCATCCGTTTGCTCGAGCTCAACCTCGAGCACCGAGAGCTGACCGAAGACATCAAGGCGGCCGCCATGGCACAGTACGAGGCGGGGCGGGCTCCACAACAGGAGCCGCTTCAAGCCGAGGTCGAGCTTTCGCACGTCCTGCACGAGCAGGTTCTGTTGGAGGCCGACCGTTCGGTGATTATCGCGAAGCTGAATCAGCTTCTCCACCGGGCGCCCCAAGCCCCTCTTCCCAAGCCGGCAAGGGTGCGCTTCGTACCCGCCGACATCGCGGAGACCACCGAGCTTCAGGACCAGGCCCTCGAAGGAAGGCCGGAGCTCAGAGCGACGGAAGCACGGATAGGCGCCCGCGAGTCTGCGGCGGAGCTCACGCAGCGCGAGTTCTTTCCGGACCTCGGCATCATGGGTGAATACAACTCCATGTGGAGAGAGACCCAGCACCAATGGATGCTCGGGGTGTCACTCAACGTCCCCATCCAAATCAAGTCGCGTCGAGGAGCCGTTGACCAGGCCAACGCCGAGCTCGGCAGAGTCCGCGCGGACTTGGAAGTGCTCAGCGACGGAGTTCGCACCGAGGTCGACCAAAGCAGGCAACGGGTGCTCGAAGCTCAGCACGTCCTGGTGCTTTACCAGAAACGCTTGCTGCCCGCTGCAAGGGCCCAAATCCAAGCCGCGCGTGCGGGATACCAAACGGGGCGAAATAGCTTTCAGGCGCTCGTCGATTCGGAACGCTCCCTTCGGACGCTCGAAATTCAATACGAGGAGGCGCTCGCGACATTCGGCCAACGCGGCGCCGAGCTCTCACGTGCGCTCGGTCAAATGCCGGGCCTCTTGAAAGGAGAGACGCCATGACCCGCCGTCGAGTTATCATCCTCATCTTGGTGCTCGTCGCGATCACCGCAGTCGCGCTGGCCGTGGCACTGCGACCGACCCCAGACGCGCATCCGCCCGAGCACGCAGCGATCGAGCATGCAGCGACCGAGCACCCGGAGTCGGACATCGCCTATTACACCTGCCCGATGCATCCGTCGGTCGAGCAACCGGAGCCCGGGAAGTGCCCGATCTGCGGAATGACCCTTACCCCGGTGACCAAGACGGACCTCCGCGAGGGGACGGTCGTGGTGGACGAGGTTCGGCGCCAGCAAATCGGCGTCCGGATCGGAACCGCGGAGGTGAGACCCCTCGTGTTGGAGATCCGCGCCGTCGGGAGGGTGCAATACGATGAGACCCGCCTCTCCGACGTGAACCTCCGGATGAGTGGCTGGGTCCAGCGACTGCTGGTCGATGAGACGGGTCAACGGGTCAAGAAGGGACAAACCCTGTTCACCCTCTACAGTCCGGAGCTCTATGCCGCGCAGGTCGAGCTCGTGTCCGCGATCCGGGAACAAAGGGATGGTAGCGCCACCGTGCTTGCCGATCTGGCGGGCGCATCGAAGCAACGGCTGCGACTGCTCGGAATGAGCGACGGGCAGATCCAGCGTCTCGTAAAACGTGGAAAGCCGTGGGAGCACATGCCGATCACTGCGCCCGCGAGCGGCTACGTCATCGAAAAAGCCGTGGTCGAGGGCGCCCACATCGAAGCGGGGACCCGCGTGTATCGAATCGCCGATCTCAGTCGCGTCTGGATCGATGCGGATGTCTACGAGGCAGATCTCCCCCACCTCGAAGTAGGGCAAGCCGTGCGCGTTGAGCTGCCGTACGTCCAGAAGGAGTCCTTCGATGGACGGCTCGACTACATCTACCCGACGCTCAACGACAAGACACGGACCGCGCGCGTTCGCATCGTGCTCCCGAATCAAGATCTCCGGCTCAAGCCCGATATGTACGCAAATGTCTTGGTCGACGTGGATCTGGGCCTACGTCTTGCCGTACCGGACTCGGCGGTCGTCTATACGGGGCCGCGGCGATTGGTGTTCGTCGACCTGGGCGAAGGCCGTCTTCGGCCGACGGAGGTGAAGCTCGGCGTGCATGCAGGAACCTTCTACGAGATTGTCGATGGCCTGAAAGAAGGCGATCGAGTGGTCACCTCGGGGAACTTCCTCATCGCCGCCGAAAGTCGCATCCGGTCGGCCATCGAGTACTGGGGCAGCGGAGCGGGCCATGCCGGACACTGACGCCGAGCCAAAGCCCTCCTTTGTGGCGCGCGTGATCGCCGCGAGCGCAGGCCGTCCTCTGTTGACGCTCGCTCTCGTAGCGGCGCTCGCTGCATGGGGCGGGTACGCGATCTTGCGCACGCCCCTCGACGCGATTCCGGATCTCTCGGACACCCAGGTGATCGTCTTCACCGAATGGCCCGGCCGAAGCCCCGACCTGGTCGAAGACCAGATCACCTACCCGATTTCGACATCACTCCTCGCTGCGCCGAAGGTGCAGTCGGTCCGGGGTCAATCGTTTTTCGGGCTTTCGTTCGTCTCGGTGATCTTCGAGGACGGAACCGACATGTACTGGGCTCGAAGTCGCGTGCTCGAATACATGAGCTCCGCCGAAGGAGACCTCCCCGACGGAGCTCGACCGGTGCTCGGCCCCGACGCAACGGGCGTGGGCTGGGTCTTTCAATACGCTCTGGTCGACCGAACCGGGACTCTCGATTTGCAGGAGCTGAGGTCCCTCCAGGACTGGCACCTTCGGTTCGCCCTCGAGAGTGTTCCGGGCGTCGCCGAGGTCGGCTCAATCGGCGGATTCGTCAAGGAGTACCAAGTCCAGATCGACCCGATTCGGCTGAGGGGATACGACGTCTCGATCGGTGACGTCGTGCGCGCGGTTCGCGACTCGAACGAGGACGCAGGCGGGCGGACCATCGAGATCGCCGGACACGAGCAGATGATTCGAGGGCGGGGCTACATCAAGAGCCTCGACGACTTGCGGCAAGTGCCCCTCAAGCTCGGGCCGAGCGGCACCCCAATCTTGGTGGATGATGTCGCGTTCGTGAGCGCTGGCCCTGCAATGCGACGCGGGGTCGCGGAGCTCGATGGAGAGGGAGAGGTCGTCGGCGGCGTCGTCGTCATGCGCTACGGCGAGAACGCGCTTGCGGTCATCGACCGGGTGAAAGAAAAGCTCGAGACCGTCGAGCAGGGTCTGCCCGAAGGCGTGGAGGTGGTCATCACCTATGACCGATCCGAGCTGATCAAGCGGTCGATCGATACCCTCACCACGACGCTGGTCGAAGAAATGATCGTCGTCAGCATCATCATCTTCCTTTTCCTGCTTCATGCTCGAAGCGCGCTGGTACCGATCATCACCCTGCCCCTGGCGGTCATTCTCGCCTTCATCCCCATGCTCTACCAGGGGCTGACGGCGAACATCATGTCGCTCGGAGGCATCGCGATTGCCATCGGGGCGATGGTCGACGGGTCGATCATTCTGATCGAGAACGTGCACAAGAAGCTCGAAGAGTGGGATCGGGATGGGAAACCGGGATCCCGTCGCGACGTGATCGTCGTGGCCATGCAGGAAGTCGGCCCTTCGATCTTCTTCTCACTGCTGGTGATCACCGTGTCCTTCCTGCCGGTGTTCACGCTGCAAGGCGCCGAAGGACGGCTTTTCAAGCCCTTGGCCTTTACCAAGACCTATTCGATGGGCTTTGCCGCTGTTCTCGCGGTGACGCTCGTTCCCGCGTTGGCTGCGCTCTTCATTCGCGGGAAGATTCATCACGAGGAGAAGAACCCGCTCAATCGTTGGCTGGTGCGGGCTTACACGCCGGTCGTTCACTGGGTCGTCGACCATCGTAAGACGGTCCTCGTTGCGGCAGCTCTCGCGATGGCGTTGACCGTGCCGGCCTTCTTGCGCCTCGGGACCGAGTTCATGCCTCCTCTCAACGAGGGCGCGATCTTGTACATGCCGACGGCGCCCCCCGGAATGTCGATCACGGAGGCGCCAAACATCCTCCAAGCAATGGACCGCGAGCTCAAGGAATTCCCAGAGGTGCAATCCGTGTTCGGGAAATCCGGGCGCGCGGAGACAGCGACCGACCCGGCCCCGATGTCGATGTTCGAAACCACGATCGTGCTCAAACCTCGCTCGGAGTGGCGCCCTGGCCTGACCTTCGAAGCGCTCGTCAAAGAGATGGATGCCAAGCTCCGCTACCCCGGGATGCCCAACATCTTCTGGATGCCCGTGCAAACCCGAACCGAGATGCTCGCGACCGGAATACGAAGCCCGCTTGGGATCCAGGTCTTCGGGAGCTCCCTCGAGCAAATCGAGCGAACTGCGCTGGAGATCGAAAAGGCGGTTTCGCAGATCCCCGGCACGCGAAGCGCATTCGCAGAACGCACGACAGGCGGGTTTTACGTCGACTTCAAAGTGAAACGACGAGACGCGGCGCGGTACGGGGTGACGGTTCGCGAAATCAACGAAGTCATCATGACCGCCGTCGGCGGCATGGAGGTTTCCGAAACCGTGGAAGGCCGTGAGCGATACCCGATCAGCGTCCGCTATGGACGCGAGTTCCGCGACGACCCCACCCTGCTGAACGAGATCTTGATCACGACCGCCGCTCGGGCACAAGTGCCGATCTCTCAGGTTGCAGACATCGAGTTCGTCACCGGCCCCCCGATGGTCCGAAGCGAAGACGGGAAGCTCGTTGGCTTCGTGTTCGTAGACACCGACCGACCGATCGCCGACTACGTCGAGGAAGCGAAGCGGGCAATCGCGGAGCAGGTGAGCTTGCCAACTGGGGTCTGGCTCGGATGGGCGGGGCAATTCAAGTACTTCGAGCGAGCCAAGGAGCGGCTCACGTGGGTCGTACCGTTGACGCTCTTGCTGATTTTGCTCCTTCTCTATTGGAACACCCAATCGATGGTCGAGACCGCCATCGTGCTACTGGCGGTCCCGTTCTCGCTGATTGGCGCGGTATGGCTGCTATTCCTGCTCGGCTACAACATGAGTGTCGCGGTCTGGGTCGGGCTCATTGCGCTTGCGGGCCTCGATGCCGAGATGGGCGTCGTCATGCTGCTCTACCTGACGCTTGCCCACCGACGCCGGCAAAACGAGGGGCGGCTCCAAACTTTCGCCGACCTTCGAGAGTCGATCGTCGAGGGGGCCGCCAAGCGCGTTCGACCGAAGCTCATGACCGTGATGACCACCATGATCGGGCTCATGCCCGTCCTCTGGAGCGCGGGGACCGGCGCTGACGTGATGAAGCGAATCGCGGCCCCAATGGTCGGGGGGCTCGTGACTTCGTTTCTTCTCGAGCTGACGGTCTACCCGGCGATCTTCGCCATCTGGAAGGGAAGAGGACTCGCCAAGGGTTCTCCGCTAGAACCATCAACACTCGAAAGGACTCATGATGATTAGTACGAAGACGCCCGCCCCTGAGAGCACGCGACTCGCCGTAAGCGCTGCCATCTTCTTGGCGCTTGTCGGTTGCAGCAAGGCGGCGCCGGCGGACAAGGGACCCCGAATCGAGCTCACCGCGGAAGCTCGTTTGGGCATCGACCGTGCACTTGGCGCTTACGACGATATCCGCTCGAAGCTCGCAAGCGACCAGATCGCTGTCTCTGGCGATGCCCAACGCCTCGAGCTAGCGGCTGCGGACGCATCGAAGAGCGCGCCAGCGTCGCTCCGGCCAACCCTCGAGTCCTTGTCAGCGGCGGCAGGCGACCTCCAACGGGCTGACCAAGACGACCCCGAGGCGGTCCGGAAGGCGTTCGGCAAGGTGAGCCGCGCCACGATCGCACTCCTCGGAGCCGATTCGACCCTGAGCAAGGGCCGCTACGTGTATGAGTGCCCCATGACGGAGGGCTACGGGAAGTGGATTCAAACGACCGACAAGATCGCAAACCCCTACATGGGTTCTCGGATGCTCGAATGCGGGGCCGAGGTGGCCTGGGACGCGAGCCCCTGAGGCTTAGAGGCTCTGGTTTGCGGCCCAGAGAGCGGGTCCGGGGGCTCGCAGGCCCTTGTAGGCCGCGGGGACTAGACTTCGGGCCCGAGCAGCCTTAATTATTGAAAATGGCGGGAACGAAAAGCGAGCTCCATGAAGATGTGGCGCTCCTCTGCTCGCGCTCCGAGGACGGTCGGTCTTATGGGATTTTGCGGCGTCGCAAAGAAGAGATTCAGGTCGGCACGTTGCGCGCGCTCGAGGAGGGCAAGCCGATTCACGGTGAGATCGTGAGCCTTCGACCCCGTTCGGATTCGCCGATGCTGTTCGACGTCGAAACCGAGCACGTCATGACCCCCGCGCGCACGGCAAGCGGCCCCCCGAAAATCAGCACCAAAGAGTATCGTGAAGGCTGGGATTCGATCTGGTCCGAAAAGAGCGGTTCCCGGGCGCTCAACTAGGGGCTCGTGACGGTGAAGCTGAAGTCGCTAAGGCCGCTGACCGCTGCACGCGCGATTCGTGATCTGTTCGCGAATCCAGACGACACGCAGTACGTGTTCGAGGTCATCGACGCGCTCCAGGGGCCGTCGCTCTATCGGATGTGCGATCGGCTCCGTCGGAGCCAACAGGGTCGCCGATTGCTTGCCGACCAACCAGGCCTCGTGCCGCTCTTGAATGATCGTGAAGGTCTGCAGAAGCTTCCCGAAGGGTCCCTTGGGCGGGCCTACCTCGCATTCGTCGAGGCCGAAGGCATCAGCGCCGACGGCCTGGTGGAGGCCTCGACCGAATGCCGTCGCACAGACGAAACCGCGGAGCTCGCGTGGGCGCACAACTGGTTGCGTGACACCCACGACCTTTGGCACGTCGTGCTCGGGTACCAGGGTGACCTCGTCGGCTCGCCCACTCGATGACGTTCGCCGCGACCTCGGCGTGACCGCTCCCGTCCGGTATCAGCCGGTACGCTCCCACGAAGTCAGCATGACCCTCGTCGCCTGAGGTTGAGAGAGGCGCTCCCGCTTCAGCGCGCTACGCGCGGACGAGATTGGTGGACGCCTCTTGCAGCACCGCGAGGCGATATGCGATGTCACCGGTGATGTGGCCCGGGCCGCTCGCAAGCGTGTTGATGCGGTTGAGGAGCCGGCCCAAGCGGCGCTCTAGGTCTTCACGGGTGAGCTCGAGCTTCGTTTGCGCCAAGGCTAACTTCCGGCGGCGGGGGTCGAGGTAGCCCCTGTGGCCGGCAGCGCGCCGCGCACGCTCGTGCTTCGTCAGGAGAGTGGCGGAGTGCACCTCGAGCAGCGGGGACCCACTGGGAACGATCGCAGGAAACGGCGTAGGGCTGTTGATGTCGACCACGCGGGTGAAGTGGTGGGCCCAGCAGTGGTCCTCGCCGCGGCTCGTGTCGCTGATGCCGACGATCTCGACGTCCGGGTCGCCCACGCGGTCGCAAAGCTCCTGGAGGCGCTCGATCTTAGCCTCTCCACTATTGATGTGGTCGAGCGTTGAATAGTGAACGTGGTCGACCCCGAGAGCTTCGCCGGCGACCTCGACGGTCGGTTTGGGCGAGGCGCTGCTGAGGACGACCTCGATTTGTGGCCATTCCGCGCGAACCCATCGTAAGTCCTCGCGATCGATCACCTGATCGGGCTCGTGCCGACGCCAGATGTGCTGCGCTAGCTCCCGTAACACCTCCTCGGACGTGGTCTGCAAGTGCCTGAGCAGGGTGATCTGTGGAACACGTTGCGCCGCGCGAACTGGGTCACCGACGAAATGCCGAAAACCCCGCCGTCGAAGCCAATCGAGGCGCGCGGCGGCTTTGCCCCACAGGCCATAGTACACGCCCGGGTAGGCCCAGATCTTCAAGCTGTGTGCGAGATACCGGGCTGTCTTTCGGGGGTGGTCCCAGTCGAGGAGAAACTTTCCGCCTTGCTGCCGGCCTTCGATGCGCCCGAAGTGCTCGCGTCCATAGCCCTGATACGCGCAGAGCTCCCAACCGAGGTCCTGGCCCAAATCGCGGCCGAGGTGAATCGTTCGGTCGAGGTCGAGGACCAAGTACCGGGTCTTTGAGGTCAGGACGCGCGCACACAGCTCGCGAAACGAGGCCACCTCGCCATGGTGAACCAGGAGGTCCACCAGCCGGTTCGGAGAGCTGCTCCGTGCTGCTCGCGTTGCCACGCCATCAATGTAGGGCAGCGCCAGCAAGCCGTTTGTAAAAGTTGTGTGAAAGTATTGAAACCCAGGAAGTCAGGTCGACGCGGTTCGTTCGGCGACCTGAGGCCCGGACCGGAAAACCGAATCCAGGTGTGCCAGTAGCTTGGGGACGATTCGCTCGTGGGCGTCTTCCTGCAGGTAGTGCCCGGCGTCTGGCAGGCGCAGAACGTCGGCGTTGGGGAAATCCCGGAGCCAAATCTCGTCGAGATACTGCGGTAGGAACGCGATGTCTTCATTCCAGTCGTCTGGCATGCCGCGGCACCTGGTAGAGCTCTGCTTCGTCGGGCTTGTCCGACCGCCCAAAGCCCAAATGGTCCGGAACGATGCACCGGTACCCCGCGTCCACGAGAGCCGGAATGAAATTCCGGTACAGATAACCCCACGTGGGGTTGCCGTGGGCCATCACGACAGGCTTGCCGTCGCGGGGGCCCTCGTCGACGTAGTGGAGCCTCCCGTCCGGCGAGTCGTACCATCGTGGCTCGTACGGCCAAGTTCCACCGAAGGTCCAGTCCTTTGTCGCCATGGCGCCCTCCTCTCGTCTGAGGAGAGCAATCATGGGGATCCCTCGAACGCCCGTCAACAGCCGCGAGCGCGACCTCGCCCTAGACCGCCGGCTGGGGACGGACGCCCGAATCGCGGGAAACCCGCTGACGTGTCGTTTGAAGCTGGCCGCTGTCTCGGTGCTTGAAGATCATCGATGGGCGGACACCGGGCGCAAAGGCCGAGGGGGTCACCTCGCTCGACGGGAACATCTGCACGAACTCCGGCCGCCCGGGCACCGGGTCGACCATTTCCCGCTCGACGATCATCGAGGTGTATTGATCGGCCCAGAGCTCGGGCGTGTTGGTATTGAGAACGACCTCGAAGTCGTAGAGCTCGGCTTGCTTCTTCAGTCCTGGAATGCGGGAGTGTGTCGGCGCCCAGCTGTCGGCGCTGGTGCCGTTCTCGCTGCAGCCGAATACGCCTTGCTCGCCGTGAACGAAGAGTGTCTGATTGCCGGTCGTATGGCCCGGCGTCTGAAGGAGTAGGCACCCATCACCCAACGTCACGTCGCCATCGGCTAAAACGACCTTGTCCTCCGGGACGCCCTTTTTCCCGTCGGCGACGAACCAGGAGCGCTGAAGCGGATGCAGATCGCCCCAGTCCTCCCATTCCTTGCGGGAAGCGAGCAAGTACGCGTTGGGGAACCTCGGTGCCCGTGTCCCGTCGCCGAGGTGCGGACGAACGTCTTGCGTGTGGAAGTGATCGAATGCGATGAGGTCAATGTCGTCCGGCGACAGCCCGAGCCTCACCAGCTGCTCGTCGACGTGACCGTACTGCGTGGTGATCAACTTGGCTCCCCGCTCTCCGACTTTGTCGAGCATTTTGGCGAAGTAGGGCGTGGCACGCGACGCTTCGTAGTCGGTGGGGTTGAAGAGAATGTTCTTGAGCTCTCCCTCGGCCATCACTTGAACGAGAAGACAGCGGTGAAACATCTGGACGTACGGCCATGGAAGGGGAACCGCGCGGTTGAAGGCAAAGGTCGTCGGATAGAGAAGCGTCGTCAGGTTCAAGGTCTTGACGGCGGCGACTCTCGGGCCTGCGCGGAGGTCGTCACCGAGGGCCTTCGCCCCTTTTCGGAGCTCCCTGAGCTGGGGACCGGGTGAACGAATGGCGCGCGCCTCTGTAAGGTCGCTCACCGCGCGCACCCAAGGGATTCGTCGATCGACTGGCTCGCCTATTCGCATGGCGCCCTCCTCTGTCGGGAGTTTGACGAGGTGATCATACTGGCCAACCAGGCGTCCGTCGACGGCCTACCACTAGCCGGATTCGGACAACGCGGACTTTGTGTTCATCGCATCTTCCAAGCCGGCCCGATCTTCGGTATACAAATCGGTGCCCGATCCTGGAAAGACCCCTGATGAGACGCGAGTGGACGACGTTGTGTGGCCGCCTGCTGGTGGTGGTGCTGGTGCTGCCGAGCATGGCCATCAGTTGCGGGCAGAACTTACTGGACATCATCTCCCCCGACGCAAACGTGGATCCGGCGAGCGTCGATCCGCCGGACCCCTCGGAGCAGCCCACGGGCCGATACCGAAGCATCGACGGAACCGGCAACCACGGAATCCACTTCAGGCTGGGCGCCGCGAACACGACACTCCGCCGGTTGACGTTCGTCGACTACGGCGACGGGATTGCCTCGATGGCTGGAGTCGGACGCGCCTCCGCCCGTGAGGTGAGCAACGCCCTCTGCGCGGACTCTCAGCCTGGGCCCAATGCATTGGGGGCAAGCGATTTTCTATGGCAGTGGGGTCAGTTCCTCGATCACGACATCGACCTGACCGAGGGACAAAACCCCGTGGAGCCCGAGCCGATTCTCGTTCCCTTGGGAGATCCCTCCTTCGATCCGACCAGTACGGGAGTAGCAACGATCGATTTCAACAGGTCCGTCTATCACCCCGGTACCGGAAACGATCCGGCCTATCCCCGTCAGCAGCTCAACCAAATCACACACTTCATCGACGCGTCCAACGTATACGGCTCGGACGACGTTCGTGCAGCCGCCCTGCGCACCAACGACGGTACCGGCCAGCTCTTGACGAGTGCCGGCGGCCTGCTTCCGTTCAACACTGCGGGCCTACCCAATGCCGGCGGAACCGGTCCCGAGCTCTTTCTCGGTGGAGACGTCCGGGCAAACGAGCAAGTCGGCTTGACCGCGATGCACGTGCTTTTCGTGCGTGAGCACAACCGGCTGGCTCAGGAGATCGCAACCAACGACCCAACCCTTTCGGGAGAAGAGATCTACCAGGAGGCGCGGCGCATCGTCGGTGCGCTCATGCAGGTCATCACGTACAACGAGTTCTTGCCGGCGCTTCTCGGCCCCAATTCGCTCACGCCATACATGGGTTACCGATTACTCGCCAGCCCAGCCATCGCCAATGAGTTCTCGACGGCGATCTACCGGTTTGGGCACAGCGCGCTGAGCCCAACGCTCTTACGCCTCGACGCAACTGGAAACGCAATCCCGGAAGGGCACCTCCCGCTGCGCGACGCGTTCTTCCGACCGGACCGACTCGTCAACGAGGGCGGTATCGAACCGATCCTGCGAGGCCTCGCGAGCCAAGCCTGTGCGCCGATCGATCCCGAGCTCGTAGACGACGTGCGGAACTTTCTGTTCGGACCTCCTGGAGCGGGGGGCTTCGACCTGGCCTCGCTCAACATCCAGCGCGGTCGTGACCATGGCCTACCCGGCTACAACGGCGCCCGCCAAGCCTTGGGTTTGTCGACGAGGGCAAACTTTGCCGAAGTGAGCAGCAACCCCAATATCCAAGCCCAGTTAGCGTCGGTGTACGCGGACGTCGACGAGATCGATCTCTGGGTGGGCGCACTCGCCGAGGACCCGGTCAACGGCGGACACGTCGGCGAGTTGGCGTTCCACATCATTAAACAGCAGTTCGAGGCACTCCGAAATGGGGACCGGTATTGGTACCAGATGAGCCTCTCACCGATGGAAATTGCCCAAGTCGGAAACACGACCCTTGCGGACATCATCCGCCGCAACACCTCGATCGGCGCCGAGATCAGCGACGATGTGTTTCAAGTGAACTGAGGGCAACTCCAAGCAAGCCCAAACCCGCGGGACGGTTTACCCTGGCCGGTGCGCTAGGGCCGGACAAAGCGAAGGTAATAGTTCTCTTCGAGCAGGTCGGTTTCGGACTCGAGCACGAACCCCGCCCGCCTGACCTCGACGATCACCGTCTGCTTATCGGCCCGGACGTGCTGGAACATAGCGTCGCTGGTCTTGCCCTCGATGCGCTCGAGGTCGATGAGGACCAAGGTGGCGCCCGGGCGCAGGGTTCGGAAGAGCGAGTCCATGTATGTTCGGGGATACTCGAGGTGATGGTAGGTATTGCACATGAAGGCGAGGTCGACGGAGGCGTCCTTCAAACCCGTCGCCCGTTCCCCGCCTAGGACCACTGTCACGTTGCTGAGCTCCTCGGCCTCCACGCGCTCGCGAACTCGATCGAGGAACGCAGGAACGATGTCAACCGCGAAGACCGCACCCTGGTTCCCGACGCGTCTGGCAATCTCGGTGGTGAAAAGCCCAGTGCCCGCGCCGATATCCGCAACAACCATGCCTTGTCGGAGGCCGATCGCTTCGACGATCTGGTCGCGATGCGCGGCGACCTCCCGACTCTCGGCCTCGAGGACTCGCGCGAACTTCTCGTATCCACCGGGCGCGAAATAGGGCGCATTGATCCCCTTCCGGACGCTCCCCTCCTCGACCACGGGCCCGGCTACGGCTCGAGGTATCTCCTCAGCCATGCCCGTCGGTGACGGAGCACCCGGAGCGTGGGCACGAGGGGAGTCGCAGGCCAACGCCCATGAGAGGATCCCCAGCAGCCAAAGCCGTATCGAAAGCGACTTCACCGTTTGTATCTTACAGGTGCAGTGTTTCAGGCGATAGCGCGGCAGGGGCCTCAACTACCAAGCCGCAATGCGAGGCGTCACCGACCAAGCAGCCAAGCAACGCGTTTACCGAGAGCTCTTGAAAAAACTTCCCAAAGGGCTTCGTTCGAATCGACGAGAGGTACAGATAGTATGGCTGGCCGCCGCCCGTCAGATGTCCTCTCGAGTGTCTGTTGCCGAAACGCACTGGGGGTCCGCCAAATCGGTGAGCGTATCGCCATCGTTGTCGATGCCGTCGCTGCAGGCGGGGTTCGGGAACTCACGCGTGTCGTCTGGGAAGGAGCATCCGGGGTCATTCGGGTAGTCGGTCTGCCCATCGCCGTCGTTGTCGATGCCGTCGCGGCATTCCGGTGTCGTATCGGTCTCGTCATCGTCTGTAGCGAAACCGCAACCGCGATCTTGGCCGTAATCGATCAGACCGTCGCCATCGTTGTCGAGGCCGTCCTGACACTGGATGTCGGGGAACTCGAACCGATCGACAAAGCTCGAACAGCCGAGATCCCCGGGGAAATCGATCGCGCCATCGCCATCGTTGTCGATGCCGTCGCCGCACTCCACGACGACGCCTCCGACTTCATCGGCATCTGACGGGCTCGTGCACTTTGGGTCCTCGCCATAGTCGGTGAGTCCGTTTCCGTCGTTGTCGATCCCGTCCTGACACTGGATGTCCGGAAACTCCAGGCTGTCGTTGCTCGTAGCGCACCCTTTGTCGTCGGGGAAGTCGATCGCGCCATCGCCGTCATTGTCGATTCCATCCCGGCACTCGATCACGACGCCGGCGATCTCGTCCGCATCGAGCGGGCCGGTGCACTTTGGATCCTCGCCATAGTCGGTGAGTCCGTTTCCGTCGTTGTCAATCCCGTCCTGACACTGAATGTCCGGAAACTCCAAAGTGTCGAGGCTGTTGCTGCAGCCTTTGTCGTCGGGGAAATCGATCGCACCGTCAGCATCATTGTCGATGCCGTCCATGCATTCGGGAAGCGCGTCGACTTCATCGGCGTCGGTGCCCCGTACGCATCCCGGGTCCTGCCCGTAGTCCGTGAGCCCGTCCCCGTCGTTGTCGATGCCGTCTTGGCACTCGATGTCGGGGAACTCGCGAATGTCGAAGCTGCTCGAGCACCCTGGGTCTTCAGGGAAATCGGTCGCGCCATCGCCGTCATTGTCGGTCCCATCCCCACACTCTGGCGGAAGATCGATTTCGCTTGCGCCGTCCGGACTCGCGCATCCCAGATCCGATCCATAGTCGATCAGGCCGTCGCCATCGTTGTCGATTCCATCGGAGCATGCTGGCATGCCGTCCTCAGAACTCGATAGCGGATTGCCGAAGCAACCCGGGTCCGCAAGGTCGACAAAGCCGTCGTCATCATTGTCTTCGCCATCCGAGCACGGAAGATTGCTCGTATCGAAGTTGTTGACGTTCGTGGTTTCGCTGCACCCAAACACAACAACTGACAACGCCAACAACCCTGCCCACAGCACAAGACCTGCCCGAGAAACACTTACGAACATGACGAACCCTCCACCGCCGGGAAAGTACCACGAGCGGCAGAGTTGGCGTAATCCTCCGCAGGCGATGAGACACCCCGCGCGGCGCGCTATGGGTCGCCAAGTCCGGGGTTAAATGAATCGCGTGCATCTTCGTCGTTTTTTACCCGTGCGCCGCAGCGGATGCGCCCCGCTACGACGTACGACCCCCAAAGCCTCGGTAAACGGGTTGGCACGGGAGATGCTGGATGCGATTCAAAGGAGGTCCTCGACACGAACGCGCTTACAATGGGTCTGCATATTCGCACTGCTGGTTTTTCCGCTCAGCGGATGTAGTGATCCGGCACCCGACGGCGGGGGTGGAGCTGGCGGGGGAGCCGGGACCGGAGGAACTGGAGGGCAAGCTGGCGCTGGCGCCATTGGGGGCGGTGGCGGTACCGGGGGGGCTGAGCCGATCACCGCGGGGCTGTGGATGGGTTCTGGCGACCAGGGACCTGGGGCTCCGTGGACGATCTGTTTCGGGGTCAATCAAGACGGCACCGCGCTGACGGCGGTCGAAGGCTGTCAGAACTTCGCTATCCAGGTCGTGTTCGATGGGTGCCCCAGCAGCATTTCGTCGAGGCCGGATATCCCCATCGTCGATGGTGCGTTTCGCCTGCTCAACGAAGGGACGGGGGTGGAGATCACGGGCACCTTCGTCGGTGACACTGCGAGCGGTGAAGGCTCGTTCACCACACCTCAAGGGACGTGCACGAACGACTGGACGGCTGCACCCAGTCCGTGATGTAACCCTGGCGTCATGGGTGCCGCAGGGCAGCTAATTTCGAGCGCGGCCGAGGTCTACGATGAGTTTTTTCTTCCCGCCCTCTTCGATCCTTGGGCTCCGCAGGTCGTCGCGGCTGCACGGCTTCGGCCAGGAATGCGGGTGGTCGACGTCGCTTGCGGGACCGGTGTTCTGACCATCGAAGCAGCCAAGGCAGTCTCCCCGAACGGGGCCGCCGTAGGGGTCGATCTCAATCCTGCGATGTTGAGCGTCGCCCGACGCAAGGCACCCGAGATCGAGTGGCGGGAGGCGCCAGCCGAGGCTTTGCCGCTCGACTCGGATGATTTTGACGCGGTCGTCAGCCAGTTCGGCCTGATGTTCTTCCAGGACCAGAGGGCGGCCGTTCGTGAGATGTGGAGGGTCCTGCGGCCCGGAGGACGTTTGGTCGTTGCCGTCTGGGACTCCGTCGAGAACGCGCCCGGGTACGCCGCCGTCACGTCGCTCTTGGATCGCCTCTTTGGCGGTGCCATTGCGGAGTTGTTGAAGGCGCCCTACTCCCTCGGCGATCCGAAGGCGCTCCGGTCTCTTCTTTCGAGCTCAGGTGTGATCGAGCCCCTCGTTCGACGGGTGGACGGCGAAGCCTGCTTCCCCTCGGTTCGCTCCTGGATGCACACCGATGTGCGCGGTTGGACCCTCGCAGACAAGCTGGATGACGAGCAGTACGAGCGGCTCGTCTCGGGGGCGGAAGAGGAGCTGAGTCGCTTCGTGACGTCCGACGGCTCGGTCCGATTCGACCATCCCGCTCTCATTGCAAGCGCAAGCAAGCCGTGATGGGCGAGATCGGCTTGTGGGTGGGCGCGCCAACGAGTGAGGCATTCATCCCGCCGTTGCGTCGCGGGCATCTCTTAGCTAAGCGCTACAGACGCCGCGCGCGAGCGTGCCGCGGGAGAGACCTATGACGACGAAATGGGTGTATGGGCTCGATGAGCTCGATCAGGCGGAAGCGAGCGTGGACGGCGATTGGGATCGGGTCCGCAGTCTGCTCGGTGGAAAGGGCGCCAATCTGGCGGAGATGACTCGGCTGGGTGTCCCCGTCCCTCCAGGCTTCACGATCACCACCGAGGCCTGCAATGCATACCTCGCCGCCGGTGGCGAGCTCCCGGATGGTCTCTGGGAGCAGGTCTTGACCGCGCTTCGAACGATGGAGCGAAAAACCGGCAAGCGCTTTGGCGACCCCGAGAGCCCCCTATTGGTGTCGTGTCGCTCGGGAGCGAAGTTCTCGATGCCCGGGATGATGGACACGGTTCTCGATCTCGGTCTCAACGACGAAGTGACCAAGGGGATGATTCGGCTCACCGGGAACGAGCGCTTCGCCTTCGATTCATACCGGCGCTTGATCCAAATGTTCGGCACAGTCGTTCTGGGTGTGCGAGACGAGCCATTCGAGGATGCGCTTGCCGGCCACCGCGAACGTCGTGGCGTGAAGAGCGACGGCGACCTCACCGGAGACGACTTTCGGGTAGTCGTCGAAGACTTCAAGGAAATCGTCCGAAGGCACGCGCGTATCGAGTTTCCGACCAACGCAGAAGACCAACTGCGGATGGCGATGCAAGCCGTGTTCGACAGCTGGAATGGGAAGCGGGCGCGAGACTATCGCAACGCTGCCAATATTGCACACGACCTCGGAACGGGCGTGAACGTCGTCACGATGGTGTACGGAAACCTCGGCGAAGGCTCGGCAACTGGGGTGGCGATGTCGCGGAACGCCACTACCGGCGAAAATGCCCTCGAAGGGGACTATCTCACCGACGCGCAGGGCGAGGACGTCGTAGCAGGGATTCGACCCACGAAGCCGTTGCAGCAGCTTTCCAGTGAAATGTCTGCGGTGTATGCGCAGTTCGAGGGAATCGCGCGTCGACTCGAGCGCCACTACCGCGACATGCAAGACATGGAGTTCACCGTGGAGCGCGGCGAGCTTTGGATCTTGCAGACCCGAGCCGGGAAGCGGACGGCCCAGGCGGCGGTTCGCATCGCAGTCGAGATGGCAGAGGAAGGCCTGCTGAGTCGCGAGGAGGCGATCTTGAGGGTCGAGCCGACACAAGTCGAGTTCTTCTTGCATCCGCAGTTCTCACTCGAAGCGAAGGCGGGGCACGACGTCATTGCGCATGGCTTGAACGTCTCGCCGGGCGCTGCGACGGGCGTCGTCGCATTCGACCCGGACCTTGCTGAGCGATGGGCCAAAGACGACAACCGTCCGGTCTTACTGGTTCGGCCCGAGACCAAGCCAGATGACGTGCACGGGATGCTCGCTGCGCAAGGCATCCTGACCTCGAGCGGCGGCCGCACCAGCCACGCTGCGCTCGTAGCCCGCCAGTTCGGTAAACCGGCCGTGGTCGGCGCTTCCGAGGTCACTATCGATCTCCGTGCGCGCACCATGGAAGCTGGCGGTGTCGAAGTGCGAGAGGGCGAGTGGATTTCCGTGGATGGAACGACGGGAGAGGTCTTCGCCGGCCAGCTCGAAACCGTCGTGCCCGACATGGAGGATCCATGGCTTTCGAAGCTGATGACATGGGCTGACGAGTTTCGGCGTCTGGGTGTTCGCGCCAATGCCGACTACCCGGAAGACGCAGAACGCGCTCGACGCTATGGAGCCGAAGGTATCGGCCTCTGCCGAACCGAGCACATGTTTTTCCAACCGGAGCGATTACCGATCGTGCAGCGGTTGATCACGACTCGATCACCGGCGGAACGACGAGAGGCAGTCGATGCCTTGTTGCCGTTTCAAAGGGCCGACTTTGCGGGCTTGTTCAAGGCGATGGACGGCCTTCCGGTGATCATCCGCCTCATCGATCCGCCGCTGCACGAGTTCTTGCCGAGCTTCGATGACCTGACGCGACAGCTCGCCGACCTTCAGATACGGACCATCAACGCGCGAAGCCTCGACGAAGTCGAAGAGCTCACCGCGAAGCTGGCGGAAACGCAGACCATGCTGCAGCAAGTAGGCTCGCTGCGGGAGAGCAACCCCATGCTCGGCCTTCGCGGCGTGCGGCTCGGCATCCTGATTCCGGAGCTCACCAAAATGCAGGTGAGGGCGATTTTCGAGGCGGCCTGCCAGGTTGCCCGAGACGGTGTCACCGCGATTCCCGAGATCATGATTCCGCTCGCGAGTCACGTGAACGAGCTTCGCCTACAGCGCTCCGTCCTCGAGGCCGAGGTTCGCGCGGTCATGGAAGAGCAAGGCGTCGAAGTGAAATACCAGTTCGGCACGATGGTCGAGGTCCCGCGAGCGGCGGTGACCGCAGATCAAATCGCCGAGTACGCCGAGTTCCTCTCCTTTGGAACCAACGACCTGACTCAAACCACGTTTGCCATGAGTCGCGACGATGCCGAATCGGGCTTCCTCAATCGCTACCTGGCCGATGGAGTTCTTCCAACGAACCCATTCGCCACTCTCGACGAGCACGGCGTGGGCAGGATCATGCGTCTGGCTATCACCGAAGCTCGGAAGACCCGGCCAGACATCGAAACCGGAGTGTGTGGCGAGCACGGCGGTGACCCTGCTTCGATCGCCATCTGCGACCGCCTCGGTCTCGACTACGTCAGTTGTTCTCCGTACCGAATCCCCGTCGCCCGTCTCAGCGCCGCCCAGTCCGCCTTGCGCCAGCGCGAAGCCCCGGGCTAGCGGACGATCGTGATGCTGACCTCGCCGAGCTCCTGGCCGCGGACGTCAACGCGATCGTGAATGTGAAGAAAGCGCGAGGTGTCACCGTTCAGCTTGGTGGATAACTTTCGGAAGCGGCTGAGCCCCAACAGATTGCTCAGTCGCACCAACCATCGCGGCGTCGCCATCGCCACACCGCCCGGCGTTCCGGTGAGGACGATCAGACCCTTTTGCAGAGGTACGTCGGGGAACTCCGCATGGATGAATCGCAGCATTTGAACCGGGGTGTAGATCAGATTAGCGGTCGACTGTCGCTGGCGAACTTCGCCGTTGACGATGGACTCGATCTCGATGCACGGGATCCCCGTCGCCTTCGCTTCCGCAGGTACCCAGGCTTGGTCGGCGATCGGCATGAATCCCGGGAAGCTCTTCGATAGGCCCCAGTACGCGTATCGGTTCGGTTGGCCTTCTCCCAGGATGCCGACCGATCGTGCAGAGAGGTCGTTGGCGATGAAGAACCCGAGCCTCGGAGCAAAGCTCGGCTGATCGAGCTGGGAGGGATCGACGTCTTCGAGCAGCACAAACCCCATCTCGACCTCATAGTCGAGCAGCGGGGATAGCTCGGGGTAATCGGCGCGAAGAGTAGCTCCGAGGCCTGGCTCGATTTCGTCGGCGGCACGGATCAGGTCATTGGCGTTCGGCATGCGAATATTGGCGCCCGTTCTGCTCAGCGCTCGGAGGTGTTTTTCGAACACCGGGGGTCGAGCTTCCGCGTCGAACTCCGATGCGGTTTCCTGGATGTGTGCAGCGTACGATAGGCCTATGCCAAAGGCGTGCGGTGGCCGATCGAGGGGTACATGCGCGCCCTGACCGAAGTCATAGCACTGGAAATCTGCCGGTGTTGGTTCCGCCGACAAAGGTCGAAAGAGGTAGTAAGCAAAGGCGCCTACCCCTACGACCAAGACCACGCCTCCAATAAAGAGAATCGATGCAATACGGGCCATCGGGGGAGCCTAGCAGCTCTGGCACCAGCTCGGATCCGTGAAGCCAGCAGATCGAGCGGGCCCAAGATTAGCTTGGCGGTAGAGCCGGGAGAGGCTTGAGCTCGACGATTTGCTTGGTGCCGTCCGGTGCGATCACCTCGATGCTCGCAAGCTCCCCGAGGGTCTCTTGCACGTAGATCTCTTCGGGGTTGGCTATTCGGTGTGTGATGTTGGGCGTGGCGACCTCCAGGATCCCGTCCTTGGGGTCGTAGGTAATTCCGATCAATGCGCTATCCTCGGTCTCGTGTTGCACTCCAATGTCCGCACCGAGGACCGATACGGCCACTCGCATCGTTGGTAGGCGCTTCGCGACCCGGTCAAAGTATGTTCCCCACTCCGAACGTTCGAGTTTTCTGGTCGTCATCGGTCCCTCCGCCGTTGTTGAAGCAAAGGTCGTGCCGACTCTGACGATGCCGAGGGCCCCAGCGCTATCCCACCGGGTAGAAGTGTTGGGTAATCGCGAAATTTGGGGATCTAGGGGATCCAGAGGAGAGAGGATGCCCTCCACGCCAAGGCGCTTCCTCCACACTCGGACTGAGCGAAGCGCGAAACTTTTGCGTCAGAACCTCTAGCGGCGAAGTCGCCTGGCGAGAGGCGTACACTTTGCGCATGCCGGCTGCTCCTGCTGACCTGGACTCGATCGGCGCCATCGTTCTCTGCCTCGGCGGCCTCGGCTTTTTCCTTCTCGGAATGGTCGTTCTCACCGAGGGCTTGCGAGCCCTCGCAGGCCATGCGCTCCGCCGCGTGCTCACCCGCTTCACCCGGAGCCCGCTGAGCGGCGCCGTGACCGGCGCCATGACCACTGCGGTGGTTCAGTCGTCGAGCGCGACCACCGTTGCCGCCGTGGGTTTCGTGGGTGCTGGCTTGCTGACCTTCCCGCAGGCATTTGGCATCGTCCTAGGCGCGAACGTCGGCACGACGATCACAGGCTGGTTCGTCGCCTTGCTGGGCTTCAAGCTGAGCCTTGGGACTGCCGCATTACCGATCGTGTTGGTCGGCGTCCTCATGCGTCTCTTCACGCGGGGCCGTGCTTCCTCGGCAGGCTTTGCGCTCGCAGGCTTTGGCCTAATCTTCGTGGGCATCTCGTTCTTGCAGGAAGGCATGGGGGGGCTCGTCGGCGTCATCACCCCGGAGAGCTTTCCGCCCGACACCTGGACCGGGCGGCTTTTTCTCTTTCTCTTCGGGCTCGTATTCACGGTCGTTACGCAATCCTCGAGCGCAGGCGTGGCCCTGGCCTTAGCCACCGTCAACGCTTCCGCGATGACCGTTCAGCAAGCTGCTGCTGCCGTGATCGGAATGAATGTCGGCACGACCGCCACCGCTGTCCTCGCCACCATCGGTGGGTCCGTGCATGCCCGGCGTACCGGCTATGCCCACGCGATGTTCAACGTGCTGACGGGGTTCGTGGCATTCGCAATCCTCGCGCCATTCATGCACGCTTTGGAATATTTCGCGCCGCAAGTGCTTGCCTCCGAGCCGGAGTTGATCCTGGTCGGCTTTCATACCTTTTTCAACGTCCTCGGCGTGATGATCGCGCTGCCCTTCGCAAGCCAATTCGCGGGTCTCATGGTCCGGTTGGTACCTATGAAGCCCTTCCCTTTTGCTAGCAGCCTCGATTATTCTCTTCTGGATTCACCCGCCGCCGCCCTCGATGCGCTAGGAACCACGCTCGCGGACCTCTCGGCCACCGCCTTTGAGATGACCCTGAGTTTGCTTTCCACCGCGGATACGCGCGGCATGCAGGCACGCCTGGCACATGTACGCGAAGCGTTGAGCGAGACCCGCGGTTACGTAGAGAGCATTCGCACCTCGACAGATGAGGGTTGGACCTACCAGCGACATCTTGCTGCGATGCACGTGATCGATCACCTCGACCGTTTGGCCGATCGCTGCGCCGATTCGGAGCGTTGGCCTCCGCTGAAACACGACCGACAGCTTGCGGCCATCGCCAGAAAGGTCGTCCCCGCGGCGGACGTGGTGCGCGAGGCGATCGTGCACGGGGAGCAATTGGTCGCTGAAGAAGACCTCGAGGCCACATGGCGATCGGTTCAAGACGAGGGCCATGACTACCGGGAGCGCGCGCTCGAGCAGGTTGCGGTGGGAGGCTTCGATACAGGCGAGGCTGCGGTGCGTCTCGACGCGGCACGGAGCGTGAGACGGGTCGCGTACCACATGTGGCGCATCGCGCACCACCTGAACCGCTGTCGCACAGACCGAGAGCCGCCCGAAATGCCAGAAGGCTCCGTGGTCCCCCCTCACGTCGAAGCAGAACCCCCCGACCCGAGCTGACAACACCAAAGAGAGAGCAATCGGCCGGCCCTGGCAACGCACATTCTGCGTTCGTGCGCGTGCGGCGCGGCTAGGTCTTACGGCGAGCGCGTCTGAGCGCCGAGACGAGGATCCCGAGCGCCATTCCGAGACCCACCGCGACCAAGATCACCAGACTAGCCGGCGCTTCGAAGATCTGCATACCCACCATGCTGACGCGGACCGTGTCCCAATTGGAAAGAACGAAAAGCAGGATGAAAATGACGAGAGTCCAGATACCGATCACACGCAACTGGCGCATTGCTCATTCTCCAGCGGGTTCCGAACTTTTGGCCCCCAAGACTTGAGCCTACTTCATCCAAGGGGCATTTTCCTTCTTGTGCCTATAACATATCCCGCCCACAATGCCCGGCCTCGCGAACGGAACTGTTTCCGCCGTGCCGAAGATACTGTACTACTTCGGGCGAAAGGATTGGCTCTAGGTGGACGAAGCACATGCTCAGCTCGACGCGATCGGGATTGCCTGGCGGCTGGGCGCGACGCTGTTCTTCGTTATGCTGAACGGCTTCTTCGTCGCAACCGAATTCGCTCTGGTGAAGGTGCGCATGACCCGCATCGATACCTTGGCCAAGGGCGGAAGCCGTCGCGCAGGGGCCGTCAAGCACATCCTCAGCCATCTCGATCGCTATCTGTCTGCCTGTCAACTAGGCATTACCTTCGCTAGCCTGATCCTCGGCGCATTGGGCGAGCCAGCCGTCTCGGTGTTGATCATTGCGGGATTGCGCGCGCTCGGGATCGAGGTCGCGCCTGAGGCGACCTGGGTGCCTATCGTATCCATCGGTTTGGCCTTCACTGTGATCACGGTGCTGCACATGACGTTGGGTGAGCAGGCACCGAAGATGTGGGCGCTTCGTCGGGCGGAAACGACGGCGCTCCACACCGCGTTAACTCTCAGAGTGTTCACCTGGATCTTCGGGCCGTTCATCGCCGGGATCAACAGCATTTCCAACTGGATGCTGCGGCTGGTGGGCCTCTCGGTGCATCATGGCGACGAAGTCACGCACACTTCCGAGGAGATCCGATCGATGCTCGCGCTTTCATGGGCAGCGGGACACATCTCGAAGCTCGAGCACGAGGTCACGGAGAACGTCTTTCGAATCATGGAGCTCGAGGTGCGGCACATCGTGCTTCCACGGGTTGATGTCGAATACCTATCTCTCGGCCGACCGGACGAAGAGAACATGGCGGTCATTCGGGACAGTGGGCACAGCCGCCTACCACTGTGCGACATCAGCTTGGACACGATCATCGGATTCGTCCACACGAAGGATGTGCTGCAGCAGGTTCTCGAGGGTAAGCCGCTCGACCTCAAGGCGTTGGCCAGAGACGCGGTCTTCGTACCCGATACGATGTCGCTTTCCGACTTTCTCATCGAGCTGCAATCGGCCAAACAGCACTGCGCGGCAGTCGTCGATGAACGCGGTACCGTGATCGGCTTGGCATTCCGCGAAGACGCGCTCGAGGAAATCGTGGGACCGCTGGGTGACGAGTTCGACGAACACGAACGAGAGTTCGAAGAGGTGGAAGAAGGCGTCTACGAGGTCATGGGGCGCATGTCGGTCCCGGAAGCTTGCGGTAGGCTGGATTTCGAGCTGGGCGGCGAAGAGTACGAAGACGAGGACACGATCGGCGGCCATGTGACGGCGCGCTTGGGACGGTTGGCCAAGCCCGGTGATCAGGTGCTGGTCGGCCCTTACTTGGCGACCGTGCTGGAGGTGGGCCGGCGTCGTGTCCGACGGGTTCGCCTCGAGCGCGCGCCAAACGATGAAGAAGTCGGTGCCATCGTTGCACCTTGAGCAGTAGAGGCGAAGATCCCGAGCCTCACTGTCCGACACGACTACTACTCGCTCATCACGCGGCCAAAGAGCGCTTTGACGGTGTCGTGGTGCTTGAGGACCATGACCGGCTTGTCTGATAGACGCGCGATCTCTTCCGGGATGCTGCCGAACAAGATACGCTTCGAAAAGCTCTGTCGAGCGGCGCCAAGGATGACACCGTCGTAATTCTTTAGCTCCTCGACGATCCCATCGGTCACCGAGCGGTTCTGGATGATTTTGATGTCCACTTGCTCGAATTTCGTCGCCTCGACAATCCTACCTCGGGCCGCCTGAAGGCGTTCGTTTTCCGATTGGATCAGCTCCTCTTGAGCGTCCACGGGGACGACGGTGCACAGGGTCACGGTGCCATTCTGCGAACCGGCAATATTTGCCGCATAGTTTTCGGCTTGCTGCGCATGAACGCCGCCATGAGTCGGCAGCAGCAAACGTTTTGGCAAGGCCGCGTCGGTGAGCTTGACGAGCATGATGTCGGTCCGCGCATTGAGGACGACGGCATCCGTGATCTCCCCGAGAATGTGACGCGCCGTCGATGTGTGCCCTTTCCACCCGAGTACCATCAGATCACATTCGCGTTCTCGGCTGGTCTCGAGGATGGCACGGGCCGGGTTGTGACCAATGCGCACGAGTGACGTCATCGGCACGTCGTGTTTGCGTCCTCGTCGACGCGCCGCATCCAACATAGCGCGCTCGCGCTCGACGTAGAAGCTCTCGAGGCGCGGCGGAAGCTGCTCGGGCACCACTACGACGCGGAGAGCGATGAGGTGCCCGTTGCGGGCATGAGCGATTGCGGCGGCGATGTCGATCAATGAATCGACGTTTGCAGGATGCGCAAGGGGGACCAAGATGCGGAAGTCCGCCTCTGCTGCGTCGGTTTGCTCGAGAGCGACCCGCGATGGCCGCCCAGGCAACGCTTCGACCTCGAGCTGCGCCCCCTTCCAGCCCATGAACCCCAAGAACCCGACCACCAACGCTCCGAGCGCCAAGAGAACCGGAGCAAGCTGCGGAACCTGAGAGAGCAGGTACAGATTCGCAAGAATGCCGAGCGCAGGAAGCGCGGGGACGAAGGGCACCCGGAAAGGGCGTTTGAGGTTTGGAAACTTGCGGCGGTGCTGAATGAGAGCCGCATTCACCAAGATGAGCGCGATCAGAAGCACGCAATCCGCAAAGTGGGCGAGCGCCTCGAGCGGAAGCAACATGGCAAACGTTGCGATCCCCGCCCCAACGAGCAGCAGAGCGACGATGGGCGTGCGCGTGCGCGGGTTGATCGACCCGAACTCTTTGGGCAGATGGCCAAGCCTGCTCATCGAAAGCGCAACACGGGAACCCGCCAAGATGGACGCGTTCGATGCGGAGACCATGGAAAACAGCGCACCGCCCACGATCACCATCCCGCCGATGGATCCCAAGAACTGTTGGGCAGCCGTGCCCATCGCCGATTCGGTGTATTCGCTGAGGTTTGCCGCGACGACGACGAGCACGACCAAGGTGTAGAGGACAGTCACGAAGCCCATCGAGATGAAAATCGCGCGCGGAATCGTAGTGACTGGATTCCTTACTTCGCCCGCGGACGCAGCGATCGCCGAGAACCCGAAGAAAGTGATGAACACCATTGCGGCCGTGCTTCCGATTTTCAGAAAATCCGTACTGAAGCGCTCGACGATCACGGTTGGATCGACGTGGAGCAGACCGCCGCCGACGAACCAGAGGAGCAGCACCACTTTGCCGATCGTGACGACCACCTGAAAGTTGCCACTCTCTTTGGTGCCTTTGATGTTGAGGAGGATCAGTACCCCGACGGTCATGAGACCAGGAAGAGCCTTTACACGCGAGTGCAGGATGAACTCGTTGAAGTAACTGGAAAAGCTCGCGATGTAGAAGCCGCATGACGCCGTGTAGCCGAGGAGCAAGCACCACCCGACCATGTAGGCAATGAGCGCGGGAAAGGTGCGGCGCGCATATAGATATCCTTCGCCGGATTGTGGGTAGAGTGCGCTGAACTCGCAGTAGGTGAGCGCGGTGAAGGTGGCGACCAACGCGGCCAGCAAGAATGACGCGATGGCGGCCGAACCGACGTAACCCACGGCCAAGCCGGAGAGCGTGAAGATGCCGGCGGCGATCATCGTGCCGATGCCGATTGCGAGCACCGAGACCAGACCGAGGTCGCGGGTGAGCTCAGTTTCGATTACATGGTCGTTGGTTCCGACGTCAGGAAGCTCGCTCATGCTCGCTGGAGGTTCGCACAGCAACACCCCTTTTTGGAATAGGGACTGCAGGATGATGGCAGCGCGCTTTTCATGTGCAGCGACCGATCTGTTTGCGAAGGCCCCCAAAATCGGGGACAACAAGAGCCTGGCCTGCAGAAGACAGGGGAGGATATATGGCAGAGAGTCTAGAACGCGTGTGGACGCAGCTACTGGGTGAGGGCCAATTCGTAGCGGTTGCATCGCATAGTGGCCATCAGCTTCGCCCTGAGGTACGTGATCTGATGAAGCTCCCCGACGAAGAGCGTCTCCGCGAGGAGGATCCGTTTACGGAGGAGTGGGCCGTGATCGCGCCGACTCGATTCGTGGCGCGGCGCTCGCGCTTCGAAGTCGACCTCAATCGGGCACGGCACGAAGCGGTTTATCTTGGGCCGGACAATGCGTGGGGCCTCGATCTTTGGAAAGAGCCTCTCAGCCAGGATATCGTTGATCGGTCCCTTGCGGAGTACGACGCGTATTACGCAGCACTGCGTGAGGTGCTTGTCGGCCTCGAGCGAGAATACGGCGCCTTCGTGGTCTTCGACCTACACAGCTACAACCATCGCCGAGAAGGCCCGGATGGCCCCGCAGCAGATCCGCAGAAGAACCCTGAGGTCAATGTTGGCACAGGCACGATGAAGCGTGACCGCTGGGCCCGCGTCGTCGACACCTTCATCGACACGCTCTCCAATTACGACTTTCAAGGCCGACGGCTCGACGTCCGAGAGAATGTGAAGTTCGTTGGCCGGCAGCTGCCACAGTGGGTCCACGAGAATTTCCCGGAGAGCGGGTGTGTTCTAGCGATCGAAGTGAAGAAATTCTTCATGGATGAGTGGTCCGGCGAGGTCAACCGTGAGGCGATGGACGAGGTCAAGAGGGCCCTAGCATCTACGGTTGAGCCAGTGCTGGCGGCCCTCAAGGCAACGAAGAAGGGGAAACGAAAGGCGAAGAAGGGCACCAGTGCGCTCCACAGGGCCATGCGGATCGGTTTCGTCGTCAACGACGTGATGACCGAGGAGGCGGGATACACGACCACTCGTCTCGCCATGCGTGCCCGACAGATGGGCCACGAGGTATCGGTCATGAGCGTCGGCGATCTGGCCTATGATAGCGACGAAAAGGTTCGCGCCAAGGGAAGGTCGGTACCAAAGCACATCTACAAAAATGGCGCCTCCTTTCTGAAGGACCTTCAAGGAAAGGCCGCCATCGAAGAGCGCGTGACCGTGGACGACCTGGACATTCTCTTGCTTCGTAACGACCCGTCGACCGATGCGGTCGCGCGACCCTGGGCAGCCAACATCGGCATTCAGTTTGGCCGTGTAGCCATGCGTCATGGCGTGGTCGTTCTGAATGATCCCGAGGGGCTGGCCAAGGCGACGAGCAAGATGTACTTCCAGACCTTTCCCGCAGAGGTGCGTCCGATGACGGTCATTTCTCGAGACCGAGCCGACATCAAAGCCTTTGCAAAAGAGCGCGGAACGATCGTGCTCAAGCCTCTTCAAGGTTCAGGTGGACAAGGCGTCTTTCTCGTGCGCCCGGACGACGTACCCAACTTGAATCAAATGATCGATTCTGTCTCGCGTGACGGTTTCATGATCGCCCAGGAGTACCTGCCAGACGCTGCACATGGCGATACCAGGTTGTTCGTCATGAATGGTGAGGCCCTTCGTCATCGAGGAAAGTACGCCGCTTTCCGTCGCATTCGTCAGGGTGGCGATATGCGGTCGAACATTCACGCTGGTGGGCGCTTGGCGCGCGCCGAGATCGGTCCCGAAGCGCTCGAGCTCGTCGAGATCGTGAGGCCAAAGCTGATGCGTGACGGAATGTTCCTGGTCGGCCTCGACATCGTTGGGAACAAGCTGATGGAGATCAATGTCTTCAGCCCGGGTGGGCTCGGCAGCGCGCAGAAGTTCGAGGGCGTCAACTTCTCCGAAGCCGTCATGCGGGCCCTCGAGCGCAAGACCCGAGCGATGGACTACTACCGACGCCAGTTCGACAACGTCGCAATGGCGATCATTTAACGGCATGGACCATAACGGATCGCGAGCGGCAAGCCCCAAGGGATCCGGCACACGATCTGATCAAAAGGGCACGAGCTTGCCGACGAACGGCCTGACAACGACGACTGAAGCGATCGCTGACGCCATCCGACAACGGGTTGCGGAAGGCGCGCCAGTGCGGCGAAGGCTCCCCGGCCGCGGAAGGCTGCACGTCGACCGACCCCTTCCTTTCATCGCCGTCTATGTGGAGCCGGACGACCGATCAGACCCCGGCACCAACCAACTGGTGACCACCGAAGCTTCCTATCTCTACACCTCTGCAGCAAAAGGTGGCCGCAAGAGGGCCGCAACGCTGGTTCGTGTGCTGGCTGAGACGGTTCGTCCGAGCTTTGGCAACCAGTTCTTGATCGTCGCAGTATATTCTCGTCCGCCGGAGCATCCCCCAATCGTCGAAAGCTCGAAAGAGCATCCAGCTCCCGCGTTTCGATTGTTCAGCTCGGCGCCAGGCTACGACATCGACTCCATCATCGAGGTCCTAGAACGGCATCTAAGAGCGGTCGAAATCGGTGGACGCCGCGCGGCCGTCGAAGTCGTTCAGAACACGGGCGAGTTTCCTCACCGAGATCGCCCACTTTGGAAGAATGCCGTATTGCGCGAGCTCGGTGGCGGACAGATCACGATTGAAGTCGAGCCGATCTATCAAAAGGTCGGCGGGAACGACGTGTATCCGGCCGTCCTGAAGAGTCTCCGGCGACAACTCGGCCGGGCGCTCAAGCATGCGTTCTTTCACTTTGCCGAGCGCGACACGAGCCTTCACCCCAAAGACTTTCACTCTCTGGGACGCCGTGCAGTCGTCAAGGCAGTTTGGGACGTCGACGCTCGACTCGATGAGGTCGCATCGGGCTTTGACCTGTTGCTCGAGGTCAATCCGATCAATACCGAGGCGGTGTGGAACGGTTTTCGCCGGAGCGGCTTCGAAAAGGTGCCCCCGTTTCGGTATCGCCCTCTTTCGATCGATCCCGTCCTAGCGAAGCGCAAGCTCTATTCGATTCCGCTGGAGAAAATTGAGGACCCCACGATTTCCTTTTTGTTCAGCCAGAAGCAAGACGAGCTCGATCGACAACTGACGATGCTGCACGATCGTGGCACCCCGCGATTCTTGCTCGGAAGCATCCAGGTGTACGGGCGGGTTTCAAAGCAACTCTTGCGCTCCGCAGAAGAAATTCTCGAACAGATTTCGAGCACGACACGGACTCCGAGTGGGGGCGGCACGATCCCGGTCGAGGAGTTCGCTGAGCGAGCTAGAAAAGAGATCGCTTACTACCGTCGTATCTGGGACGGCGTCGATGCAACCGTCGAGGTGATACGGGGCATGAGCTCGGGCCTGATGGTATCGAAAGGCCGCCTATTGATTCCTTCGCGGTCTAGGATTCCGGTGAACCGCGTCGACGCGCTGATTCAGCACGAGATCGGAACACATTTGGTCACCTACTTCAATGGCAAGGCGCAGCGTTTCACCCAGCTCCGGAGCGGCTTCGCGGGGTACGAAGAGCTTCAAGAGGGAATCGCCGTGCTGGCCGAGTACCTCGCAGGTGGAATGACGCCTGCGAGGCTACGTACCCTCGCCGCACGCGTGGTTGGCGTTGACGCGGCGATCAAAGGGGCGTCGTTCGTCGATGTGTTTCGCCTGTTGTGTCGATACGGGTTTGCTCGACAGCAAGCGTTCAATGTCACAATCCGCATCTACCGCGGCGGCGGCCTCGTCAAAGACTGCATCTACCTTCGAGGGCTCCTCACCGTCCTCGAGTATCTGCGCAACGGGGGTGAATTCGAGCCGCTCTTCGTCGGAAAGATCGCAGCCAAGCACATTCCGATCGTGCGCGAGCTCCAAAGCCGCAAAGTGCTCGAGGCGCCGAAGTTCTTGCCGCGCTTCGTCGGCAGGGAAGCGTGCCAAGAGCGTCTCCAACTGGTGCGCCAGGGGCTGAATGTATACGAGCTTCTCGATTAGAGCTTCGGTGGCGGGTGCAATCCTGCGGTCGTCACTGGCTTCTGCGATCGGCGCTTGATCGCGGGCGTATCGAACGATGCCCCAAGCATCACGGTGTGGTTGATGAGGTTCGTGCCCGCGGGGTCTAACCATTGCATTTGATAGCCTACCGAGACCTGAGTCCAGGGTCCGAACCGTCGGCTGAAGCCGCCATACAAGCGGTTCTCGTGGTACCCCTTGTCACCAACGACGGGGACTTCGTTGAAGTTGACGAAGAACTCGTTCTTCACGATGAAATCGATTCCGGCAACCAAGGGAACTGCCATCCCCAACAGAAATCGCCCTCGAACCGACACCGAGCTCAAATCGCTGAAGAAGCGTTGCTCGAGGCGAAACCGGGAGTCCAAGCGAAAATGCTCCCATGCATGACGATGCGAGAGCTGCTCCCAGATTCGGTGCTCCGACCGTGAACGCGGCTGAAAGAAGATCAGCGCGTCGTACCCAAGGCCGACACTGAAGCCGTGCGGAATCGCTACTTCGAACCAGGGTCGCACCAGAAGAATCCGAAAGTTCGTAACGTTGTTGATGAACCTCGGCTCGGTGAGCAACCGGAAGGCATATCGATCTGCAAAGGGCACCCGAACAGCCGTCGTTATCCATACTGCGGGGCCCTGCTCAGTTGCCTCGGCCGCATTCGGAAGCGTCATTGTGCAAACGAAGGTAGCGACCAACAACGATAGCCTCGGCCGTCGCCGTCGAATGGCGTTGGAAGGCTTGCGTGCCACGGGTACCTTCACGCCGGTAGCGGCTCTGAACCGCTGCCCGCGGCTATCGTGCGGTGAAGGATAGCTGGGGGGCCGATGTGATAGTCCTCAAACGCATGCATCACCCTGAGGTGCACGTCGGTCTCGAAAGCGTTTTCGTATTTCGTATCGAGCACGTAAGCCTTGAGTCGAAGCCGCACTGCGATGTAGTTATCCTGCATGACTTGGCTCACCAACACGACCACGGGCTTAGGCAGATGTACATAGCGGCTGGTTAGCCCGGCTTCGGTGACGATATCGCGTGCCTTCATGACATCTTGATCGACTCCAACATAGAAGTCCATGACGACTTGCATGTCGAGGGCGCCGTAGTTTCCGCACGATGTGATGTCGGTCAGAAACCTGTTGTTGGGGATCGTCACGGTGTTGTCGCTCAACGTTTGAAGTCGCACGGAACGCAGCCCAATTGCGGTGATGTCCCCGTATTCTCCTCCGAAAGCGACCCGGTCTCCAACCTGGAAAGGTTGATCGATCATGATCATGACGCCCGCGATGAAGGAAGCGACGAGATCGCGAACGGCGAACCCGATGGCGACAGCTGCGGTGCCGCCGAGTAGAGCAAGAACTTTGTTGTCGATTCGAATGCTCAGCGCGAGGACCGCTGCAATGGTGATGATGTAAACGAAGAACTGTACGATCGTTCCGATTTTCTGAAAAAGCATCCGGCGGGTCGTAAACTGATCGCCGAGATTCTCGATGAAGTTGTTGAAGAACCGGAGCGTGATCCACACTCCGAGGATCACGAAAAGCGAGGTGACCACGCCGCCCCAGCGAATCGATTGCTTAATATACGAAACCACTTCTTCGTCGGTCGTCGCATCCTGTGCGAGAGCCAGCGCGGGCACGAGACACTGGCCGAGTATGGCCGCGATCAGGATGAGCGTTTTTCGTGTTTTCATAATGGAAACCTCAGAGCAACAGCAGATGCTTCCTGCGGAGGATACTCGTGACCGCTCGATACCATTGAATGTCGATCTCGAAAAGCTGGTCTCGCTCTCGGATGTAGCCATGGACTTGGGCCGCACGCAGGGCGTCCGCTACTTCCGCCGGGCTCAGATCCGTACAGGTGACCACATCCTCTTCGACGGCGCGCTCGAGCTGAACGACCGTGCGAAGAACGAAGTAAAATGTGCTTGGAAGCTCATCGAGTTGGCCGGCCGTTGGTCCCGCAAACAGTCGCACGTGCACGGTCTCATCCGGGGGTCGGCGATACAGAGACTCTCTCCAGAAGTGGAGCGCCACCTCCGGATTGCCATTGGAGTAGTCCCAAAGAATACGGTGGAAGTCTCGCTTCGTGCGCTCTTCATCGGAAACTGGAGAAGTCTGCACTTGCCGCGGGACGACGAGCCGTTCGAAATTGGGAACGATCCCCGCAGCCGCTGTGCGCTGCTCGACGAGGGTCGCAATTTGCGTTTCTTCCCAAGGGGCGAGCTCGATCACTTGGTCGAACGCGGCGCGGTCTCCGCGGGCTCGGCGCAGGTACTGCCAGGCTGGCATGCCGATGGCGATCAACCACGAGGTCTGCGGGCTGACGAGGCGTGTGAGCTCGATGAGATGATCGATGTCCTCCAATCCACCGATGAGCGGCCGAACGAGCCTCTGAGCATCATCTACGCAGATGACGCTCGGGGCGCGTTCGCGGAGGGTTGCGATGATCTCTTCCTCGGTCGCAGACTCGGGGAGCTCGAGCGCACGTGAAAAATCCCGCAACAGCGTCGAGAACCCTCCCGGTTGGCACTGTACGGAACAAAGGCTACCCGGCTCCAAGTCACTCGTGACGCGGTTGAGAAATGTGGTTTTTCCAAGCCCTCGTTCACCGACCACCGCGACGATCGCGTGATTGTCGGACCGAACCAGCGCACGCATCGCGTGAACCCGATCGGACATATACCCGGTCACCAGCTGGGGAGTCTCCGTTGAACGCGGGGCGAGGGCGTCATACGCTTCCGGCGGGATTGGCTCCGTGCCATATTCTGCGGGCGCTGCGGTCGTACTCTTCTCGACACCACGCCGAAACAGGTAGGCGAAAAACCGACGCAACGGCGCCAACTCGCTCATCCGGTGCACGAAAAAACCCGCTACCCCTTCGCTGAGAAGGTAGCCTCCGCCGATCGCTGCGGCGGGGTACTTCAGAAACCCTCCCTCGCGGGCGGCCACCCACCGCAAGACTGCGGACGACTCGCGACCTTTCGCCCGTTCGAAGATCGTATCCTTCCACCAAAACACCAATACCAGAAACACTGGAATCGCCAGAAACCAGAACGTGCTGATAACCCAAGCGTAGATCGCGCCCTTGCCGACGATGGCCACGGTGAGTGACAAGATCAGCCCGACGGCGACGACGCTCACCCCGACCATCCGCAACGAGCGAAAGCGCAGCTTGGCGGAAGACTCGCTCGAGGACCCCTGACGGCTCGCGGTGGCATCGATCAACTCGACCACAAACGCACCAGCCAAGAGCCACAGAATGATTATCTCGAGATACTCGGTCGCTGCAATTCCACCTGCCCTGCCGATCAAGGCGATCAACACCGCGAAAAGCGCGAACCATTCTAGAGGCTTTCGTACTCGGCGCAGGTACCAGGCGAAAGTCGAGACTCCCCGAGTCAGTTGGGTCTGCGGCCGTTTTTGCAGCCAACTCCTTCGCATCTGTTCGAGCGTGGAGTCGGCCCTCTTTCGCCACCACTGAAAGAACACCAGTAGTAGAGCGAGCTGAAACAGGCCCGCGAAAGCCGGCCCTGGCGCCGATCGTAGCTGATGATACTGGCGAGCCGCTTCGCGCGGTAGGGACAGCAGGTGGAAGCGAGACTCGAGGATGATTTGTTTGACCTCCCTCTTGACCTGTGCGACGCCCTCAGGCCCAAAACCCTCGACGCTGTCCCGCCGTGACTCGCTGAGCATCCTAAACAGGCGCAGGCGAGACTGGTTCATGAGGACCACGGCATCGCGAAGCCCGGCCGCGCGATCCCATCTGAGCTGAGCCTCTGCAACTTGCAGCTTGAGCCCCGCGCTCGTGAGCTCGGTTCGAAGCTCGCGGATCACGCCGTCGTCAATGTCGCCCGGAATTGGTTCCGGATCAGCCTCAGGCGGCATCGGAGCTCTGCTTGGCTCCCCCATCACGGCATCGAGGGCGAGACTCAGGTTACGTCGCGCTTCGGTGAGATCTTTGGTGAGCATTCTGTAGAGACCGTCGGCTTCATTGGCTCTCTCCGTCCTCGAAGGCAGCCCCTCTTCTAGCTCTCGCACTCGACGGTTCCACGCGAGAGCCGATTCCATCGCGGCCTCGACCTCCGCGCGCCGACTTGCAAGCTCGGCTGCGAAACTTGCCTGAGCTTCTTTCAAGCGCAGGAGCCTCGCGCGACGGTCGGCGATGAGTCGAAGCGCTTCGGTCTGGGCGAGCTGCGAATCGACGAGCGCCTCCTCGCGTTGCTCCGCGGCTTTCTTGGCCGCGTCCTGGGCCGCCGCGATCTGCTCTACCAATGCTTGCGAAGTGGTTTCGTCACGCTCTACGTGGTCCGCAAAGAGTGAGCGACGGGCGTCCTCATCGAGCGCTAGGAACTGACGCCACAACGAATCGCGCCGCCACCTTGCTGCGTCGAGTTGGGCGTCGAGGTCGCCTTCCCGAGCCCCGCCGCGGGCCTCTTCGACCGTATCTGGGGCCAAGAAGGACTTGCGGCGCCTCGAGCTCAACGCGAAATCTCCGAGGTCGGCGAAATCGATCTCGAGCAGTGGCCGTGGGTCTATCGACGGGTCGAGCTCTCCTTGCAGAAACGCCTCGAGCTGGTCGGCTTGCGACTGAAGCTCAATGAGCATCTCGGTCTTGACCCGTTTCGAAGCTGCCTCGACGGTCGCCTCCCGGCGTCGAGCAGTGTGCTTGGACAGAATCTCTTCTTGCTTTGCCGGTGGCAGCGAAAGGAACGCTGCCCTCGCCTCGATCAGCCCACGACGTGCGCGTTCGAGGGAGCTCTCGTTCTTTGGAGGGCGAGAAACGCGTTTGCGATCCGCTCGGCGGGTGGCCTGCTCGGCTCCTCGCTCCAGCTCTCGCAACAAGAGCTCGAGGTCTGGGCCCGCCTGAGAAACACTGAGGTCGACAGCGAAGAGGGTTTTCGGATCGACGGCGACATCCAGCCGTCCGTTGATCAGATCTTGGATCTGCTGGGTTTGCCGTCGTAGCTGCTCGATGGCCAGAGCCTTGGCAGTCTTGGATTCCACCGGGATCGGCGTCGTGCCCGCGTCAGCATCGCCGCCACGTGGCTGGGCGTGTGCTGGAACGGCCAAGCACCACGCCATCACGAACATCCAGATAGACTGTCGGTGTCTGGCGGCGGTCATTCCATCCGGCGGGCAGTATACGGCCCGCTTGGCTTTCGTCGAAATAGTTCTGCGATCCGAATCCAGGTCGGACTGACGAGCAAGGTCAAGGCAATGACCGCGACCGTAGTCTGATAGGCAAAGTCCTCGATGAGCCCTGTCTGTCGGCCCACTGCGGCCAGCACAAAACTAAACTCGCCGATCTGGGCGAGCAGTGCGCCTCCGCGAAGGCTGTTGGGCCAACTCCGACCCAAGAGTCGAAGGATGACTCCGTTGACCAGCGTGTTGGTCACCAAGACTGCAAGAAGGAGGGCAAACAGAACGGGAAAACGGTTCCAAACAAATCTCGGATCGATCATCATCCCGATGGAAACGAAAAAGACTGCCAAGAAAAAGACCTGAAACGGATACAGGGCGTCGTGGATCCACTCGGTCTCACGGGCTGCCCCGACGACGACGCCTCCTACGAACGCACCCAAAGCGACCGATAGGCCCGCAATACCCGTCAGAAACGCAAGTCCAAATGCCAACGCAAAAGCGGCCAAGACCTGCAGCTCTCGGTCGCCGCGTAACCATTTCGCAAGCGGGATGTGAATGCTGTCCCGAGAAGCAATGAAGCCGAGCAGAACAATGACGCAGACCCCAGCAACCAGTTGGATGCCGAGCGTCATCGGCGAGGGCGAGCTTCCTGCCAAGAACCCGATGGTCATCAGCATCGGGATGATCGCTATGTCTTGTGCAAGCAGAATCCCAACCACATCTCGACCAACGGGCCCATTTAGCTCGCCGCGGTCGTGGAGTAGCTTGAGGACGACAGCGGTGCTGCTGAGACTAATTACGAAGCCGAGCAGAACGATGCGGCCCACCGGCCAACTCATCCACCAGCCGATGGCCGCGACGAACCCTACGCTTGCCGCGATCTGCATGAGGGTTCCAAGGACCGGGATGCGCCATTGCTTCTTGAGCTCCGGCAAGGAGAGCTCCATGCCAGCAAAAAAGAGCAAGAGCACCACGCCGACTTCGCCCAACCGCGCGATTGTGGTGGTGTCGGTGACCAGGCCGAACCCACGCGGTCCTAGCAAGACACCCGTAATGAGGTATGCCACCAAAGACGGCTGCTTGAATCGCTGCAAGAGGATGCTTGCGATCAACACGAAGAACGCGACCCCGACGAGCTGGGGCATCAATGGGTCCATATGCATGGAGCGGTGCGTCCTATATACTCCAGTGCCCTTCGGATGAAACGATTCACGACAAAGAAGCTGTGCAGGATCGGCTCCGCGTTGGGGGCGGCTCTCCTTTTGCGGGCAGGCGCGGCCTACTCCCAAGAGGGTGGCAAAGTAGAGGAGTTGGCTGCGGCCATCGAGAATACGGGCGATAGGATCGAAGTCGTCGAAAGCAAGCTCAACCAGCTCGGAGATCGCGCGCTGGAGCTGCTGCCATTGCTTGGAGTGGCGCTGGTCACGGTCGCCTTTTTTTGGATCCTTGCGCGCCTCCTGACCAAAGGAGATTGGCTGTTTCGTTGGATCGACAACCGGTTCCTTCGCGACATGGTGCGCCAGCTCACCCGTGTCGTCTTGATCGGAACCGGCTTGCTGATCGCACTCGAGCTTCTCGATGCGACAGCCCTCGTAGGGGCTGCCCTAGGAGCAGCGGGCGTCGTCGGTGTCGCCGTCGGCTTCGCCTTTCGCGATATCATGGAGAACTATCTCGCAGGTCTGCTGCTCAGCATGAGACATCCCTTCGAGCCCAACGATCTCGTCTCGATCGACGGGGACGAGGGCAAGGTGATTCGATTGACGTCCCGGGCAACTCTACTTCTCACGCTTGCGGGGAACCATCTGCGCATCCCCAACGCGAAAGTTTTCAAGGCGGTGCTTCTCAACTACACCCGAAATCCACTTCGACGGCTCGACTTCGCGGTGAGTATTGGAGTCAACGAAGACGTAGCGACCGCGCAAAAGCTTGGGGTTGACGTGCTGTCGTCCATGGAAGCGATCATCGACGACCCGCCCCCGCTCGCCCTGATCGAGCGTTTGGGAGATTCCAGCGTGCCGATTCGTTTCTTCGCCTGGGTCGATCAACGACAAACCGACTTCTTGAAGGCGCAAAGCGAAGCGATCCGATTCGTAAAAATGGCCTTTGACGAGGCCAAGATCGAAATGCCGGAGCCGATCTACCGTGTATTCATGAGGAGCGACGCGGAGAGCCCGGCACAAGACGTGATCCGTCCGTCAGCCGAGAGTCTCGAGCCGGGAGACACCAGTGCCGATGCACGTCTCGACGCACAGGTCGAGTCCGAGCGTGCGGCCGAGGGCCCGGACCTCCTCGACGAAGAAGCCCCCCAAGAGTGAGCCTCGCCCGCTCACCTAGCCGCACGACGATCTTGACAACGCGAGCTTGGCTGCGGCAGATGGGGATGCGGCCCCAAAGGAGGCTTCCCCATAGCCAAGAAGGCACAGCGAAGGCGAAAGCGCGCGGCTCTGCGAAAGCGGAGACCCCAGACGCTCGGGCTGCCTCCCGGAACCATCATCGCCGTCCCCGGTCAGCCGCCTCCGGTCATTCGTGTCATCACTTATGACGCGGATCGCGTCGATGAGCATTCGGTGGACCACGTTTCGGAGCTGGAATTACTTCGTGACGACAGTGCCAAGGTCACTTGGGTCAATATCGACGGCCACGGCGACCGAGAGACTTTTTCGCAAATGGGTGAGCTTTTCGGCCTGCATGCACTCGCGTTGGAAGACGTGATGAACCTTCACCAAAGGCCGAAATTCGAGGACTACGGCGAGACCGACTTCGTCGTGCTGCGCATGCCGTCCATGACTCCGCATCTCGACCTGGAGCAAGTAAGCATGTTCGTCGGCGAGAGCTTCCTGATCACCATCCAAGAAAGGCCGGGCGATTGCTTCGATGCATTGCGCGATCGAATAAGGAAGAACAAGGGCCAAGTTCGTCGACGTGGCAGCGCCTATCTCGCTTACTCGGTGCTCGACGCAATCGTCGAGACGTTCTACCCCGTGATCGAGCGCTACGGCGACCAGCTAGAGGAGCTCGAAACCCGAGTGCTTGCAAACGCGACCGAAAACGTCGTCCCGGAGATTCACGCGATTCGTCATGACTTGCGGATGTTGAGGCGGTCCATCGTCCCAACCCGCGAGGTCCTGAGCGCCATGGCTCGTGCAGACGCCGGGGACCCACAGGACAATACCCACATCTTCCTTCGCGACTGCCACGACCATACAGTGCAGCTGCTCGAGGCGCTCGACACGAATCGCGAGCTAGCCTCGAGTCTGATGGACCTTCACCTCTCGAACGTGAGTATGCGGATGAACGAGGTCATGAAGGTCCTGACCATCATCGCAACGATCTTCATCCCGCTTGGCTTTCTTGCTGGCCTTTACGGAATGAACTTCGACGGGCATGTTTCGGCCTGGAACATGCCGGAGCTCCGGTGGCGCTATGGATATCCGTTCGCCCTCGGCATCATGGGGCTCACGGCAATCGGGCTCGTGTTTTTCTTTCGGTCGAAAGGATGGCTTGGCAAGGGTTCTTGATGGCAACCCCTATGGCAATCGGCTGCCAGCGTAGGGGAGACCATCGAGGTAGTCGCGGAGCTCCTGCGTTCGATGCGTCCGAGGCAACCGGATGGTGAGCCGCACCCACGTTGCGGACGCTCGCAAGACTAGAGCCACTTTTTCGGACCACGGCACGACGACGCGGCCAACCATTGGATTGCTCTGGTGGCGGCGCCGCAGTCGACGACCGATGCCTCGGTACAACCGGCTTGCGACGAGGATTGCCCACCGGGCGCGCGACGACAAAAACCGCATCCCCTCATCGCCGCTCCGGTAGTAATGCTCCGCCATCTCGAGAAGGTCGCCTACGACCAAGCTGACCGCCTGCTGATCCGCTTTTCCTCGCACGAGATCTTCAGGGGCAACGCCGTACATGCGGAGCCGTTCGGCGGGAAGGTATACCCTCGACGCCTTGGCGTCCTCTACCACGTCGCGGGCGATGTTCGTCAATTGCATCGCGATACCGAGGTCGATCGCGTGACGCCATGCTCGGGGGTCGCGGACTCCAAGGACGCAGCACATCATCAAACCCACGGTCCCCGCGGCGCGGTAACAGTAACGCACCAAGTCTCGGTCGGACTCGAGTCGAACGACGCCCAGGTCCGACGCCATCCCCGCAAGCAGCTCTTGGACGACGCGGAAGTCGATGCCGCACTCGAGACAAAGCTCGCGAAACCAGGAAAACCTATCGGGCCAGAGCCCCCTGCCGGCCGGCTCTGCCGCGAGCGCTGCTTGAAGCTTAGAGAGGTCTTGCCGCGCGTCCGGCGTTATCCACTCCGCATCTGCGAGGTCGTCGACCGCCCGGCAAAACGCGTACAAAGTCGCGACCCTTCGGCGTTGGGCGCGGTTCAGAAAGACCGATGCCCACCGAAACGAACGCGCTCGAACAGCCAGCACCTGCCAATGCGCAACTTGGCGTGCCTGCTCCTCCCTGGTGATCATACCGCCACCGCCTCGGGTACCGAGACCGGCCGACCCTCGGTCGCGGGTTGCGGGACGACCCTTTCCAACACCTTCGCGGACGAGAGCACGCCGGGAAGGCCCGCCCCTGGGTGCACCCCTGCGCCGACGAAGTAGAGCCCTTCGATGTCTTCAGACGTGTTGTGAAAACGAAAGTAGGCCGACTGCCGCAATGTAGGCTCCAGACCAAACGCAGCCCCTTGGTACGAGCGAAGCTCGGTCTCGAAGTACGTCGGATCGACACGGAACTGCGTGACCAGGTTGTCGCGGAGGCCCGGAAGGTGATGCGCATCCAAGGCATCGAGAATTCGGTCCATGTAACGTGTGCCCTCGATCTCCCAATCGATACCGCTTTCCTGATTCGGAACTGGAGACAGCACGTAAAAGCTCTCTCCTCCCGGTGGCGCAAGGCTCGGATCGGTGCGCGTGGGGGCGTGCAGATAGAGGGAAAAGTCGTCCGCAAGCTTCTTGCGGTCGAAGATGTCGGTCAGTAGCTGGCGGTACCGCGGGCCCAACAGGATCGAGTGATGCGCGATGTCTGGATACGTCTTTTTCGTCCCAAAGTAGCCGACGAAGAGGCTCATCGAATATCGCTTGCGGGCAATCGAAACATCAGTGTGCTTTCGGCGCGCCGAGGCATGGATCAACTTTGTGTACACCATCGCCGGGTCGGCGTTTGAAACGATGATGTCCGCTTCGAGGAACGTTTCATCATCGAGCAGCACGCCCTTGCTCCGGCCGTTCACGACTTCGATCCGTTCCACAAGGGCGTGGAGCCGCAGATCTACACCGACCTCCCCCAGCAGACGTGTCAATCCACGCACGATGGCAGCGGTGCCCCCCATCGCGAAGTGGACGCCCCATTTCCGTTCGAGCCAGTGAATCAGTAGATAAATCGCTGGCACTCGGAACGGGTTCCCACCTATGAGTAAGGGCTGGAAGGTGAACACCTGCCGGAGCGCGTCATCCTTGATGTACTGCGAGACCAGACTGTAGAGGCTCTTGTAGGCGCGGAGCCGCACCAAGTCGGGGACGATTCGCATCATGTCCCCGAAACGCGAGAAGTCCGCGGCGACGAGCTCCGTATATCCGACATCGAAGATCCGCTTCGAGTGCTCGACGAGCTTCCTGTAGCCATCGACGTCGGCCGGATTGAACTCGGCGATCTGAGGGAGAAGTCGCTCGTCGTCACCCACATAGTCGAAATGGCGGCCATCCGGGAACACGACGCGATAGAAGGGATCGACCGGCACCAGGTCGAAGTAGTTCCGTCGGTCTTTGCCGAAAAGCTCGAAAAGCTCATCGAATAGATAGGGAGCCGTGATCACCGTCGGGCCAGCATCGAAGTGAAAGCCCTCGCTCTGAAAGGCCCGAGCCCGACCACCAGCCTGATCGCCCGCCTCGAGGACGGTGACGCGATACCCCATGGCGCGTAGGCGTGCGGCAGAAGCGAGGCCTCCGAAGCCGGCCCCGATGACGATGGCGTGCTTGCTCACGATAACCCCCCTTCCAATGCATCGATCGGGGTGAGCACGCGGTGCACGAGCTCACGGGCCACCGCTTGGATGTCGGACCGTACTCCCGTTCCCTTCGATGCGAGCAAGCCCGAGGCCATCAAGTGAATGCGATCGAGCAATTGTGCTGCCGCGCCTCCCTCGATGAACCGCTCGATCATTTGAGACACCTCGTGGTGCTTCGTCTCGTCGCGGGGTTTGTTGAGGATCTCGAACACCGCAACCGCGTCGCTCGGATGCAGGTCGAGATGGGTGAGCACCACCGCGCTCAGGCGTCCCTCGTAGATATCGCTGCCACACGAACCGCGACCCTTGGATTCGAATAAATCCAAGAGGTCATCTTGAAGCTGGTAGAGAACGCCGATCGAGCTGAAGGTGAGCGCCACGTTGTTCGCCTCATCGGGCTCGAGCCCCGCAAGCTCCGCGGCACCTCGAACCGGAAGCGCGAACAGGGTGCCGGTCTTCCCGGACACAGCACTGAAGTAGTCGCCCCACCCTTTGTCGGATGAGGCTGTCAGGGCGAGCTCGTGGATCTGACCGCGCGCTGTGCCCTCTGCATACTCGGCGAGGATCTGTACCAACGCACTCTGCAGCGCGTCAGGATATCCGCCTAGGGCCCGGAAAGGCAGCATCAACAGAAGGTCCCCGGCGTTGATGGCCTGAGCGATGCCATGGCGAGCCCACAGGGCGGGCTTGTCCCGGCGTGAACGATCACCGTCTTGGATGTCATCGTGAATGAGCGAGGCGTTGTGGAGCAGCTCGACGGCTGCGGCCCAATCGACGGCGTATTCGGAGCGGCCACCTAGGGCGTGGCATGCCGCAAGCGCAAGCCGGGCGCGTAAGCGTTTGCCGCCCGTCCCCAGATGCTCGTGAAGCATCTCCGCCCCGGGGTCTAGGACGCGGTCGCCCGCAAGCTCGGTCATGCGGGACTCAACCTTCACGAGCAGATCGCCGTGGTCCAAAAGAACCGAGGCTAACGCTCGGGCGTGCTTGAGTACGGTTGTAGCGGCGGGTGTGGCTGCTTTCATGTCAAACCTGGCTGAAGAACGGATCTTGCGAGAGGGGCTGCGCCGGCCGATAGCCCTGTCCGCACCAGGTGCCACCGAACCGACGCGGGCAAGGTGCCAAACAGGCGTGTCATCACCGCGGCGAGCTCGGACCTAGACAGGGTCCCGCCGAGAAAGCCCGACCACCCGTTCTGCGGGAGTCGGAAGAACGAATCGAAAAAGCAGCCGATCTCAGTCGCGGTCATCCCGACTAGGGTTTCGAGCCCGAAGGTGTAGAGCTCCCAGACGGCCCGCTCTTGGCGCGGCCACAGAGTTGCGTTCCCCGATGCAATCGCGAGCGAAGCGTCACCCGATACGAGACTCTCGACAATCGACGCGGCCACCGGGTCTGCTTTGCGAAGGACGCGGGAAACCAAGTATCCCGAGGCCGGGTGCACCATGGCTGCGGCAGCGCCAAACGGAACCAACGCCTGTTCAGGGGTCGGAAGGCCAAGGCCCATCGCAATCGAACAGTGCTCCTCATCGATCCGCTCGCAGTGTTGCAGGCCAAGAGATGCCAAACGCGCCTCGAGCCGCGCCCGGAGCACACTGAGGCGCATCGCCGGGCGGCGCGCCAATGAGGTCTCTTCGATGAAAAGACGATCGTCACCCATCGGAAGCACATAGAGAAAAGAAGGGGGATCGGGGTCCTGGCGCGACGCCGGGCAAAAATCCATCAGGACCATCCGGTTCGGATCGAACCCATGACCGGGCGCACGCAGCATCAGTCCGAATGCGGTTTGAAAGGCGGGGGCCCGGCGATGCGTGCGCTTGATGAACGGGCTCCTTGCGCCGCTCGCATCGATGACGACACGGGCCCGCAGGATCGTGCCGTCATCGGTGCGGATCCGACTCTCGGTCCCGCGATGGTCCAAGGCAGCCGCTCGACTCGACGTGATACGCACGGAACCGGCCCGGAGCGCGCCCCAGAGGAAGCGTTGGAGCTCTTGCGTGTCGAGCTTGACGTACGGGCGCTCGAGCACTCGGCTCCCAAGAGCCGTCACGACCGAGGCTTGGGGCCAGAGACGCTCCGTCAAGTGCTCCATTCGAGGCGAGACTTCGTCTGCCCAAAGACAGTAATTCGGTTGCCAAGGTGCTTCGGGCTCAGGTGCGACGAGCGTCACCGAAGCGCCCCGCTCGGTGCAGGCCGCCGCGATGGACAAGGCGGCTGGACCGCTTCCAAGCACTGCTATGTCGTTGAGGCCGCTCATCGCTGAGTTGACGCCCACCGGTTATGCAACCACAGACGAGAACTGACAAGACCTAGACACAATCTAAACGACTCGTAGACAATAGGGTTGAAATTTGCCGTTCTCTTCAATAAGGAGGGCGGGGGCGTGAAATGAGCACTTGGTGGCCGATCCTGATCGTCGGCGTGGTCGTTCTGGTATGGCTCGTCGGGCGCCGCGGTCGGCTGAGGAAAGCGCTTGCTCGTCTCGTCGAGCGCAAGCTTGAAGGCTATCGACACGAGGCCAATCGAGTCGATCCCGCGCTGCCGCGGATTGCCACTAGTCAGGTAGCTCGCGTGGCCGTTCTAGGCGGCGGGCTTGCGGGGATCGGGGCAGCTGCGACCCTCGGTGAACGGGGCATCGACGTGACGTTGTTCGAGCGGAACGCGTACCTCGGCGGAAAGATCGGCGCATGGCGAGTCGCCGTAGGCGATGGGGAGCAGACCATCGAGCACGGGTTTCACGCCTTCTTCCGGCAGTACTACAACCTGAACCGCTTTCTGGACCGCTTGGGTGTGCTCGATGGCTTCCGGGAGATCGAGGATTACCTGATTCTCGACTTCGATCGCCGCCCGCTGAGCTTCGGGGACGTCGAGAAGGTACCTGCGCTGAATATCCTCGATCTTGGGCGTCGCGGATTCTATCGGTGGCGCGACGTGACGGCCAAACGAACCCGTAACCGGCTCGACGCATTCCTGCGCTTCGACATGACGCGAACTTACGAGACGCTCGACGACACGACATTCGAACGCTTCTGCGACGATGCGGCGCTGCCTGCCGAGCTAAGGGTGTCGTTTCGGACGTTCGCGCGGGCGTTCTTCTCCAACGAAGCGGACCTCTCCACGGCTGACGTCCTTCGCGCGTTCCATTTCTACTACCTGAGCCACGACCACGGCTTGATGTACGACTATCCGGTTGGCGACTATGAGACGACGCTCCTAGCACCTATCCGTGCGCACTTGCATCAGAACGGTGTCGAAGTCCGGTTGAGCTCACCGGTCGAAAGCATCGAACGCGGTGAACGCAAACGCTTTCGGGTTGCAGGCGGGGACTACGATTGGGTCGTGATCGGGGCGGACATCGCTGGAGCGCAGGCGATCGTCGAGGGGTCGGCTTGGTTGAAAGAGTTACACCCAAACTTCGTGGCGAGCATACAGGCGCTTCGCACTTCGCATGGGTATGCGGTCTGGCGAATTTGGGTGGATCGAGACGTGCGCCCGGACTTGCCGACGTTCATCAACGTGGATCGGCAGCGGGTGTTGGACTCGGTCACCCTCTATCATCGCATTACCGATGAGGCGCGCCAGTGGGCCGAAGCTCACGATGGCGCAGTTCTCGAGCTTCACAGCTATGCCCTGCCGAGCGACATCGTTGGCGAGGGCGAGGTGCGACGTCTTTTCCTGAAAGAGCTCGAGTACTACTTCCCTGAGCTCGGAGACCTCACAATTTCGGCGGAAGCGTTACAGATACGAAACGATTTTCCGGCTTTCGCGCCGGGACAACACGCCCACCGACCCGAGCCCAAGCTGCCGATCGAAGGATTGTTGATGGCGGGTGATTGGGTCCGTCTACCCTACCCGATGACTCACATGGAAGCCGCGTTTACCTCCGGCCTTCTATGTGCCAACGAAGTCCTCGACGGGCTAGCGCTCCAACAGGAACCGATCTTCACCGTCGCGCCGAAGGGCCTACTGCAGCCACGTAGAGCACGGTCGCGCTAACGCTGGCTCGTCGTCGCACGAAACATCGTCAAGATCTCGTTACGCCTGGTCTCATCGAATCGTTGATGAGCGTCCACTCGATGCATTCATCCGCGGAGCATACAACCTAAGAACTCGTGCAACCACAGCGTAGCGGGCAGGATTTGCGACCATCCGCTCTCACGGCGGACGCGGGATCAAAACCGGTGTTCGTGCTTTGTATACCTGATAACGTTCATCATCCCCCCATCGGTCATCCGCGCGCTTCTCGAGCAGCGGAATCCCGCTTACACGGGTTAGCAGAAATGTAACGAAGACCGGAGACACCAGGGTGATCCACTGCCAGCCGCGAAGCGTGGAGGATGCGATCACGGCGATGCCGGTCCACAAAACGATCTCGCCGAAATAGTTGGGATGGCGTGACCAAGCCCATAAACCGGTATCGATGTACCTTCCGGGGTTTTCCCGTCGGAACTTGCTCTTCTGCCGGTCTGCGATCACCTCGAGAGCAAAACCGAAGACCCAAATCGACAGACCGATCCCGTCCAAGGGGCCCAAGTTCGAGGACGCCGTCGTCGTGATGGCGGCGAGAGCTGCGCAGAGCGTGAGGAAGACCCACAGCCCCTGCAGCGTCCATGCGACGAGAAAACGGGAGGCGCTCATCTTGATCTCGTCGAAACGGCCGTCCGAACCGTCTGAGCGGATGCGACGAAAAAGAAAACTGCCGAGCCGCACCGCCCACACCCCTACGAGAATGCCCAACGCGATGGAGCGCGTGTCATCGGAGTAGGTGGACACGATCGCAAACGTGGTCACCGCCAGGTAAGTCAGGCTTCCTACTAGATCGTAAAAGCGTTCCGTGCGGCGAAGATAGGCCGGCACGAACGCGAGCCACTGGATGGAGAAGGCGAGGACCGCGCAGAGCGCCATCACCGGAACGCCGAGAATCCGCGCGCCACCCTGACTCCCCGCCCATGCGACGAGCGCAGCGACGGCCGCCGCCCCGATGATGGCGGCCCAAGCGACCGCGGTGTTGCGTGCACTCGTCAACGTCGGCTCCCTGTGCGGAAGCATGGGCGTCCGAGGCGAAGTGGTCTACCAGCCGCCCGTGCCCGGCTCCCCCTTGAACGGCCCGACTATTTCTTCAGTGACCCAGCCGCCATAGAAGCCGCCCGGTTGGGGAGCCACCCTGTTTCCGTCGACGTAGCATTGCACCTTGCTCGGGTAGAACCCCAGATAGCCTCGAATCATCGTGAATTCCGGATTAGGGTCTTCATAGCTCCAGGCGACGTTGGTGATCTCATTGGGATCGATGCGGAGCGACCAATACGACGCTGTGCCCTTCCATTCGCATTGAGACGCCCCCCGACCCGGCATCAGCAGCTCAGTGCGGACATCATCGGGCGGGATGTAGAAGGTCGGCGGACTTGCTGTCTCGAGCACTCGGATGGAGCGCCCCGTCTCAGCGATGACCATGTTCGTGAATACGACGCGAACCAGCCGAGAGTCTGGATCAAGCGTAGGCGGCCGCGGATAGTCCCAAACGGATTCCTGACCGGGCTTTGGCTCGATCGCCCACGTAGGCCTACCATCACCTCGATGGGTCCACTGCCCACGAGCGCGCTCTAGGTCGTCCGACCGCCGGCTTGCCGACATGGGACCTACCTCACATCCGCATTCTGATTGGAGGATGAGCGACTCGGGGAGCGAGGCGGCTCGTAGCTGTCCACCGGTGATTCGTTTGCCCGATGGCGAATCGCGACATAGGCGCCTGCAAACGTCAGCAAGGTGACCATGGCGCCTGCGACGATCAAGTCGAGGTCATTCATGACGTCCCGTCAGAAGCAGACCGCCGGCCGACAAAATGGAGGGAACCCAGAGGCCAACGAAGAGCCCGCGTTCTCGGTCCCCCGAGAACCACAGCCAAATGGATAGACAAAATGAGATCGCGGCGGCCGCAAAAAAGAGAGCTTTCGAAAGCGCCAAGCCGGTCGGCATCATTCGCGGGCCGACGCCTGGGGCGGAGACCGTGGTCGAGGGCGTTTGATTCAAGATCTACCTCCCAGACGATGATGTGTTCCTGTCCATCTTATGTCAATGTTTTTTTAGACAAAAACTGATCAGGTGGTGACCCGCTCGATGAACTGATCGGCTAGCTCGAAAATTCTCTGCCGGCGGGAGGAATCCATGCGCTCCAGCGTCGCCAGCAGCATCTTGCTTCTGGGGTTCTTCTCGAAAAAGTCGCAGTGCTCGTCGAAAAACGACCAATAAAGCCCATCGACCACATCGCACCATGACCCTTTGGGGTAGTCGCTCATCTTGCGGAGATAGTTGGAGCCGCAGATATATGGCTTCGTCGTGAAGGCGCCACCCTCGCTGAACAGCGCCATCCCGTAGACATTGGGCGCCATGACCCAGTCCGCCGAGTCGACATACATTTCCATGAACCACTGATACGCTGCCGTCGGCTCGACGCGACACAGCAACATCAGGTTACCGACTACCATTAGCCGTTCGATGTGATGGTTATAACCGCTGGCGTTGGCGCGACCGATCGCATCATCGAGCGGCGGAATGCCGGTCGTGCCGTCATACCAGTGACTCGTGAGTTGCCGGTCGTGGTTCCAGAAGTTTTTCTCCCAGTGTGATGACGGCAAAGTAATCCACATACCCCGGATGAATTCTCGCCAACCGATGATCTGCCGGACAAATCCCTCGAGCGAGTTCAAGGGAACCTCGTTCTCCGCAGCATGTTGCAGGGTTCGATCGATGACTTGGCGCGGCGTGAGTAAGCCTATGTTGAGCAGCGGGCTGAGAACTGAATGGAATACTGTGGGATGCTCCTTGCTCAGAGCATCCTCGTAGTCACCAAAACATCGCAGCCGCTGTTCGAGAAACGACGACAGGGCCTCTTCCGCTTGGGCCTGCGTGGTCGGAAGCCAGAATTCGCGTGCATCGCCCGGATGCTCCTGAAACTGCGAGTCGACCAATTGGACCACGGCTCGCGTGTGTGAAGTCCAATTCGGCTTCGTAAGGGAGGGCGGCGTCAAACCTCGAGGAAGCTTCTTCCGATTCTTATCGTCAAAGCTCCAACGGCCGCCCATCGGTTTCCCTTGGTCGTCGAGTAAGATATTCATCCGATTTCGTTGCCACCGGTAAAAATCGGCCATGAAAAGCCGCTTATGGCTATCACGATAGTGGTCGAACACCTCACGGCTCGTGACGAACATCGGGCTCGGCAAAAGAGTCCGTTTCACTCCGTGTTCTGAACACACGGCTTCGAGCCGATGATCCATTCGAAACGACTCAGTCTCGAAACAGGCGATCTCTCCATACGATTGCTTCCAAAGGTGTTGTGAAAGCATCGACGAGAAGGACTCGCCTCCCGCATCTTCGAGTCGTGTGTAGACGACCTCGTGTCCAGCCTCGCGAAGCATGTCGGCTTTTGAACGCATCGAGCTCAAGACAAGCACGAGCTTGTGCCGATGAGCCCTGTAATTGCGGCAGATCTTGTCCGACTCCGCCATGAAGATGACATCCGGCTTGGCATGCTCGATGAGCTGGTTCGGAAACAACTGGTTGCCGAAGAGCACGAGCAGACGACTCATCGCGGCTCCCAGCGGTAGTGGGCCACGAACCACTCGGTGCCGCCACGGTAGGCGAAGAGCTCCGAGCACGCGATGAAAAAGAGGCGCCAACGGTGAAACCAGCGCACGCCTTCTCCTCCATAGCCATCGGCGAGGATACGCAAGGCCGATTCCCTGCTTCGGTCCAGTCTTTCGAGCCACGCGCTACACGTCTTCTGGTAATGCTTCCCATCGACGCGCCACTGCTCGCGCACGAGGAGATGGTCCTGGTGGTGGTGGAACAGCGACTCGGACGGCATCATGCCGCCGGTGAAGAAGTTCCTCGCCATCCAGTCGCTCGTGTCCTCGATTTCATAGGTGTAGGCGTGCGACCGGTGGCAGAAGATGTGGGCAAACGCCGATCCGCCGGGCGCCAACCACCTGGCGATGCGTTCGAATAGCGCACGATGATTGCGCACGTGCTCCATCATCTCGATGGACACCACGCGGTCGAAGAGCTTGCTGGGGTCGAAGTCGTTGATGTCGGCCGTCTGCGCGCAAACGTTCCGGAGCCCCCGCTCGGCGGCCCGCTCTTCGATGAACTCGCGCTGAAACGGAGAATTGGAAACGGCTAGGATACTAGCGTTTGGAAACCGCTCCGCAGCCCATAGCGAAAACGATCCCCATCCGCAGCCAAGGTCGAGAACACGCATCCCGTCCTCGATGCGAGCCCGCGACGCGGTCAGTTCCAACATCGCCTCTTCCGCCGCCGCGAGATCGCGCGTGTCGGCGTCCCAGTAACAACAGCTATATTTCAGTCGCGGCCCGAGCACGAGCTCGAAAAACGGCGCGGGCACCTCGTAGTGCTGCTCGTTCGCCGCGTCCGGAGAGATCGCGATCGGCCCGGCGGCGAGTCGCTTGACGAGATCAGTTTCCTGTTGTGTTCGGATCTCCAAGTCGCCCCACACGCTCTCCCGTAAGCGCCGTCTCAACAGATGCCGGGTGCCCCACCTGAGCAGCCCGTCCGGAAAGACACCGGCCTCCGCCATGCGCAACACGAGCCCCAGCGGAAGGTACATCAAGGCCACCTGAGGCCGACGAAGCTCAATGTACAGGGGCTCCAACGCCGTCGCTCAAGGCAATCATCGGGCCGGTCGCTCCTTCTATCGTAAGCGTGATGCCGTCGCTCTTGGCATGGGTAGCAAAGTCCTGGATGACCTCGCCGACATCGTGATCGAGAATTCGGGTGCCCTTCATGTCGATGGTGACGGTGCAGCCCGGGGGCAAGTCTCGGAGAATGCGCTTGAGCGCCGCCTTGTTGAGGAAGGTCATATGCTCGGTCAGACGAATCGAGAAGCAGCCCTTCGCGGTCTCCTCTCGGTAGAAATCGAGCTGATAGTTGTAGACCAGGATCTCGAAGAAGGCGACGACCATCCCCAGCATGACCCCCTTCAAGAGATCGGTGAAGACCAGCGCAACGATTGTGACGATGAAAGGCAGGAACTGCCACAACCCTTCCTTCCACATCGACTGGAAGAGGGGGATTCTGGCGAGCCTATAGCCAATCACCAAGAGGATCGCGGCGAGGCTGGCGAGCGGAATGTCATTCAACAAGCCCGGAATCGCCGCAACACACACCAGCAGCAAGACGCCGTGAAGGAAGGAAGCGAAGCGCGTCTTTCCTCCGGAGTCCACGTTGGCCGAGCTTCGAATGATGACCTGCGTGAGCGGGATACCGCCGCAAAGCCCGGAAACGATGTTGCCGATCCCCTGCGCCTTCAGCTCCTTGTTAGTCGGAGTGACGCGCTTTTCAGGATCGAGGTTGTCGGTGGCCTCGACCGAGAGAAGCGTCTCGATGCTGGCGATCAATGCAAGGGCGAGACCCGTCAGATACACCTCGGGATTCGTGATCTGTGAGAAGTCGGGCCGGATGAAGTGCGACAGAAACTCCCCGACCGAGGAAGACACTGGAACCGCAACGAGGTGCTCCGGGGAAATGGCGAGGCCGGGCGCAAACGCGGTGAAGGCGCGGTTGAGGGCGATGCCGAGCAGAACGACGAGAAGCGGAGCCGGCAGAGCCGTCGCGATGCCGCGCGCTTTGAGGCTCGGACTCTGCCATAGAAGCAGAATGGTCAACGAGGCCACCGTGACGATGATGGCGCCCGGGCTCAGCGCCGAAAGGGCGTAGCCGATTTCACTGAACGTGTTGCGGCCGTCGAGCTGAAAGAACGAGAGCTCGCCCTCCCAGGATTGGTCATACCCGAGCGCGTGAGGGATCTGTTTGAGGATTAGAATAATCCCGATGCCCGCCAACATCCCTTTGATGACACTCGACGGAAAGTAGTGAGCGATGACGCCTGCCTTCAGAAAGGCAGCGACGATCTGTACCACCCCGCAGACGATGACGGCCAAGAGATAAGCTTCGAGACCCAGGCTCTCGATTCCGGCAGCCACCATGACGGCCAACCCGGCCGCGGGCCCGCTCACCCCGTGCCGCGAGCGACTGAACACGGTGACAACGATGCCACCCGAAATCCCCGCAATCAGCCCGCTGAAGAGGGGCGCACCCGAAGCGAGGGCGATCCCGAGACAGAGGGGTAGAGCCACCAGAAATACTACGACGCCTGCCCGCAGGTCGTCTGCCAAGTACCGTCGATCGTACATAGTGCGCAGGTTTATGGGGCAACGGAGGCCAACCGCCAGCCGAAATAGCAGGAATCGGCCACGCCTTCTTGCCACAGCCGGGTTGTGACGGCGGCGTCGCCGCTAGAGCCGAAGCTTCACTTTGATCGTCTTCGGATCGCCTGTATACGCAAACGAGGCCGCCTCGTACTTGGGGGGTCCAAACCGCTCGGGCGGGACGTTATTGGAGACGCCCCACCATTCCTTGGGGCGGCCCACCATGCTTGTCTTGAGCTCTCCATCTTTATCGGAATCGTGCATGACGGAAACCGCATACTTCCCCGGTTTCACCCCCGTGAACACGCAGGTCGCCTTTCCCGCTTTCGATTTCACGAAGATGCTGACGTCGGCCTTGTCGGCCTTGGAGGGAAATCCATCGTTTTTCGAGAACAAGGAACAGCCGATCTGTCCCTTGTCGTTCTGAATGTTCGAGATGTCGACGGTCAGGGTGCCTTTGTCCTTCGCCGTCTCCGCATCGGCCGCCGCGGAGGCAGCCAAACCAAACGCGGTGACCGCAAGGATATACAAGTGAAGTGGTTTGCGTTTCGGCTGGGTCGCCGAGGGATGAAATACGCTGTCTCTCGCACCACAAGGCATCATTTTGCGGGGATTAGGTTAGCACAAGAGCATCTAGGGGTGCCGTTCGAATCGCTCAGCCCTAGATACCCCGCGATGCGAAAACCCGACGTCGTCGTCATCGGGGCGGGCTTTGGTGGGCTCGCCGCAGCGTTGAGGCTCGCGGAGCTCGGCGCCAACGTCGTCCTTTGCGAAACGCTTCGCTACCCGGGTGGCTGCGCGAGCACGTTCACGCGACGCGGCTATCAATTTGAGGCCGGAGCAACCTTGTTTTCGGGGCTTGGCGATGGGCAGCTGTTTTCGAAATGGAACGAGAAATGGGATCTGGGAGTTCGCTTCGATCCGCTCGACCCACTGGTCGAGCTTCGCACGAGGCAATGGTCTCTCGCTGTCCCGTCGGACCGAGACTCGTTCGTTCAACGATTCAGCGCCCTACCCGGCGCCGATCCCAAAGCAGTACTCGGCTTCTTCGGTACGCAACGACGCGTGGCGGACGCTCTCTGGACGCTTTTCGAAGATCCGAGCCTCCTTCCGCCGTTCAGCGGTAGCTCGGTCGTTCGTCATCTCGGCCGGTCGCTTTCGTACGTGCCGGTCGTGCGGTGGATGGGACGGCCTCTTTCCGATGTGGCGTCGCAACACGGTCTTGCCGGGTGGGAACCGCTCCGGGTATACCTCGATGCGGTGAGTCAGATCACCGTGCAGGTCAGCTCCGACGAAGCCGAGGCGCCTTTTGCCATGGCGGCCCTCGATTACTTCTTTCGGGGCACCGGCCATGTGCATGGAGGTATCGGGAGTCTCGCTTGGGCTATGACCAAGGCGATTGAGCAGGCCGGTGGTAAGATCCTGCTCGCCAACCGTGTTCGCGGAATCCGCCGCGAGGCTGGTCGATGGCGTGTGGATACTCGAAAAGGGGAGCTCGAGGCGCAAACTGTGGTGGCAAACGTACTGCCGCAGTCGCTGTCGAGCATGACGGAGCCCCAGATGAACGGCGAGCTCCATGATGTCGAAGCATCGGTCGAGTCGGGCTGGGGCGCCGCGATGCTGTACATGGTGGTCGACTCCGATGCGGTACGAGGACCGGAGGCCCATCACTTGCAGCTCGTCGACGACGAAACCGCTCCATTTGTCGAGGGAAATCACGTGTTCTGCTCGATCAGCGCGGCCGACGAGCACGAACGCGCTCCCGACGGACAGCGAACGGTGACGGTGTCGACACACGTTCCGATGAAGAAGCTACGTCAGATGAAGCCCGACAATCAGGGAGCGTACGTCGCAGCCACGCAGAGCCGAATGCGACAGACCATCGGTCGTCGGGCGCCCGAGCTTCTCGAGCATGCGGCCTTTGAAATGACCGCGAGCCCTCGCACCTTCGCCCGATTCACAGGGCGCCATTTGGGATACGTGGGAGGGGTGCCGAGACGCGTCGGGTGGAACCACTATCGTCCTCGGGCGCTATGGCCGCGCGAGGCCATGCGTGATCTCTATTTGGTCGGTGACTCCGTCCTGCTCGGGCAAAGCACGCTGGCAGTAGCGCTCGGGGGCGTCCGCACTGCCGAGCAGATCGCCTCGCGCAACACCTTCTCAGCAGAGGCTCCGGGGTCGTGATCGCCGCGCCCGCCATCCGTGTTCGTGACCTCAGCGACCAGCCGATTCGGCCTGACGGTGCGCACGTCGTCTATTGGATGGTTGGTTTCCGCAGGCCGCGCTGGAACTTCGCCCTTCAACACGCGGCCGCACATGCATCCGAGCTCGGGAAGCCGCTCTTGATTCTGGAAGCGCTTCGCGTCGGGTATCCGTGGGCAAGCGACAGACTGCATCACTTCATCCTCGACGGGATGCGCGCTCACGCCAAGTACTTCGCGAGCAAGAATGCACTTTATTTCCCCTACCTGGAGTCGGCGGAGGGAGACGGGAGCGGGTTGCTCGCAGCGCTCGTCAAAGACGCATGTGTCGTCGTGAGCGACGACTATCCAACGTTTTTCATTCCGAAGATGCAAGACGCAGCAGCCTCTCGGATCGACGTGCGGTTCGAGGTCGTCGACAGCAATGGTCTTCTTCCGATGAGGGCAAGCGACAAGGTCTTCAGCAGAGCATTCGACTTCCGTCGCCATCTGCAGCGCGAGCTCCCAAAGCACTTCGATGCCCGGCCGCTCGAAGATCCTCTGAAGGGCCTGTCGAAAGTCTCCAGCAAAAAAACCGAGGCGCTCTTCGCTGCATCACGCAAGAAGTGGGGTATTGCTAAGGATGACCTGCTCTCTGGCAAGACCCTAGGGTCGCTCCCGATCGATCACTCCGTGTCGGCAGTGGACCTCGAGGGCGGCTTCGAGGCTGGCGAACGGCGCGCGCACGAGTTCTTGAGCAGCGGCATCGATCGATATGCGGAAGACCGCAACCACCCCGACGCCAACGCAGCCAGCGGTCTCTCCCCATGGCTCCATTTTGGCCACGTGTCGACGCACCAGATTTTCGACGAGCTCGCCAAGAACGAAGGTTGGGCCGAGGACAGTGTGTCGGCGAAGGTCAACGGCGCGCGCGAGGGATGGTGGGGAATGAGCGCCAACGCGGAGGCGTTCCTCGACGAGCTGGTCACGTGGAGGGAGGTGGGCTTCAACATGTGCGCCCACCGGTCGGACTACGACAAGTACGAGTCGCTGCCCAAGTGGGCACGTGAAACCCTGGAGGTGCATGAAAAGGACGAACGCCAGCATCTCTATTCGCTCGAGCGGTTCGAGTCGTCGGGAACACACGATCCGATCTGGAACGCTGCACAGACCGAGCTTCGCGAGACTGGACGGCTCCAGAACTATCTGCGGATGCTCTGGGGGAAGAAGATTCTCGAGTGGTCTGCGACGCCAAGGGAGGCGCTTGCCACGATGGTCGAGCTCAACAACAAGTACGCGTTGGATGGTCGGGACCCGAACAGTTACTCTGGCATCTTCTGGGTTCTCGGTCGCTACGACCGCGCCTGGGGGCCCGAGAGGCCCATCTTCGGCAAGATCCGGTACATGAGCTCGGATAATACCAAGCGAAAGCTGCGAATGGCCGGGTACCTCAATCGCTTTGGGGGCCAGCCCGATCTCTTTGATAGTTGAGCGACGCTAGCAGCTGAGCGCGGCTTCCACGAGCGCGAGGTCCTGTTGAATCTGTGCTCGACTGTCGGGAGGCACCTTGGCTGCTCTCCCGCCCACGAGGATCCCCACGCGTTCGGGTAGCGCGCTTTCGATCGCGGCGATCTCTCGTTCGGACTCTTTGGGCTTCAAGTTGGTGATCGACAGCATCAGAAGCTGTGCGTCGGTGTCGGTCACCGCGTAGGCGATCTCTTTAGCCGGTAGGTTGGGACCTAGGTACAGCACACTCCAGCCGTGCATGGCTGCAAGCATCGCGACCATGAGCGCGCCAAGCTCGTGTTCTTCCTTGGCTGGCGTTGCAATCACGGCGCGGCGCCTAGCGTCGTTGGTCGGGTAGAGCCGCATCAGCGAAAAGAGTAGGCCGCGCATCACCGTCGAGCATGCATGCTCATGGGCGATGCGAAGCTCACCCCGCTCCCATCGGTCGCCGACCTCGACGAGAATCGGAGCGACGACCCCCTTCAAAAACTCGGTCGGCTCGTTGCTCAGGGCGGCACGCGACAAGATTTGCTCAGCCTCGTCGGTTCGAAGATGTTCGATGGCCGCAAGGACGCGCTCGCGGACTTCGGGAAGGTGTCTCGGTGCCAGCTGGCTCGACGCGATCGGGAAAGCGGCGGCCATGTGTCGGAGGTCGGCGTCGGACAGCCTTGCAATCCCGCCTATCGAATGGCCACTCTCGACCAACTTGTGCAGAAGCCGAAGCCTGTCGACGTCGGCGTCCGTATAGAGACGACCTCCCGCCTCGGTGCGTTTCGGCAGCACGGCGGCGTAGCGCTTTTCCCACATGCGGAGCGTATGCGTCGACAGTCCCGTCATCTTCGAAACCATTCCGACCCGATATTTCGCCTCATCCGCCATCTTCGTCTTTCGAATTTCCGAGAATTCCGGTGTAAAAAATGTCTAAGAGTTGTCTATACCTAGTGATCTTGTCGATCAAGCAGTGGGCCAAGAAAATCAGAAGCCGCCTGCTTGACACCCCTCCCGGTGTGCCGTAGAAACCTCGACAAGACCTAGACATAACTTAGACGGGTCGGAGGGAGAAATGATGAGCAAAGCAACATTTGGTTTAGCAATCGTGGCGGCGCTTGGAATCGGCGTGATCGGTTGTGGGGATGATGACCAGTCCGGAACCGGAGGTACGGGTGGAACCGGCGCGACCGGGGGAAGCGGTGGTGCCGGCGGCGCTGGCGGCGGCGAGATGGCGATGGTTCGCGTGGCCCATTTGGCGCCCGAGGTCCCATCGGCAGACAACACCGGCGTCGATATTCTGGTCGATGGAGCTGCCTCGGGAATCGAGAATCTGCAATTCGGGAACAGCACAGGCTATGTCAGCCTGCCTGCCGGCGACTACGTTTTTGGCGTGGCGGCCGCGGGGACCACCACTTCTCTTCTCGACGTGCCCGCGACCTTACCGGCCGGCGGCATATTCACCGTCGTCGCATATCGGGATAGCGCGGCCGCTGTTCCGGTCAACGTCCTACTCTTCGACGAAGATCCAACCGGGCTCGCGTCTGGTAGTGGTCGTGTTCTCGTAGGCCATGGCGCCGACGCAGAAGCGGTCGATCCCGTCGACATCGTGACCGACGCTAGCGCTGTCGTCGTCGACGAGCTTGCATTCGGGGCAACCGCGGGTCCGCTCGACCTTGCGGAAGGCACGGTCAACATCGGCTTTGACGTCGATACCGCAGCAGCCGGCGGAGGCACCGATGCCAATGACGATCTCGACGTGGGGCCGCTCGCAGCTCCAGTGACAGCCGACGTCGTGACGCTTCTCGTTGCCGTCGACACCGATACGAGCGCGGAGCTGGTACCTGCGATTTACGCGCTGTTGCCGACGACTGAAGGGGCAATCACAACTCTTTCGGCTCCGTAGTCTATTCCAAACACTGCCACATTGCGTAAACGTGTGGGGCCGTCCATTCCAAGTGGGCGGCCTCGTTTTCTTATTGGAAGAAGGCAGGCCACACGAACGCGTCGAGGAATGCGGTCTGTAGCGCAAAGAACAGAAGGGCCAACACGAGAATCACGGCAGCCCACCCGGTGGGCCGTGGGCTGAGATTGAAAAGCGAAACGATCAAACCTATCGCGCCAATGCCTACGATGAACAGGTCTGCGCGGATCAGCACCCAAAGCGCTGTCGAGGGCTGATCCAGATACGCGAACGTCAGCGGCATCCACAGAGCAGACGCGAAGACTATTGCCGCGCAGCATGCGTTCACGATGCCGAACCCGAAACGCTGCCCCACCGAGGCATCCTCGGTATCCACTCGAAAAAACACATAATACATGAACACAAGATAGCCCGCCGCTGCGAGCCACATCGTCACACCGTAGATGCCCTTGAGTGGATCGGGCATGCTGCCCCAAAGCATCTCGCGCGTGTCTGGATGCGTAATCAGCCCGTGCGTGTAGCTACCGAGCACCGCGATGCCGCCCACCACATTGATCGCGAGCCATTTCTTCTTTTGAGGATGCATCATTCTATCTCCGTGTCTTTAACGAATGCATCGACCAGAGCCCATTGCTCATAGAGCCATTCAATGCGCTCTCGGTCGGTCGTGGGTATTTCTGAGCGTCGCACGCGCCAAATCTTTCCCCGAACGAGCGAGCCAACCACGGAACCACTGAAAATGTCCTTGATTTTTCCTAGGCCCTCGAGGCCACGGTGGGCGAAAAAGGCACAATCGACTTCCGGCAGTGCGTCGAGGAGAGTCAGCACGCCACCTGGTCGTGGTGGCAGAACGTGGGTCAGCGCCTCCGCGGCCTCGGTGAGCTCAGGGCTTTGATCTCGAACGCGCTCGCGTGCCCGGGCCAGCTTTGCCTGAGAAAACCGGGTTCCTTCCGGATAGATCAGAATGCCCTCGTCGCCCAGATCTCGCGAGAGCGCGCGGATCCCATCGAACTCGCGCTGGCGATTCCCGGTGCGATCTACGAAGTAGTTCGGGAGCGCATTGCCGACGATGTCGAGGCAGGGGTCAAAAAGCAACTCTTGCTTGAGAATATAGCGCACACGCCATCGTGTTGGCCTCTGGACATAGACACTGGTGAGGAGCGTGTCGAGGATGCTCGCGTGCCGCACGAGCAAGATAGTGGGCCCAGGCGATGCGGCATCCGCCTCTTCAATGTCGATGTCGAGCCGCAATAGCGCACTGGCAAGTCTCAGAAGCGTGGCGCTCCACCACTGCTGCAGCTCGAACAGACGAGTCTGAAGCTCTACCGGTTTCCCGCGTAGCAAAGAGAACACCACTGCGAGCCGCACCAACGCAATCATCGCGATGCCAAAGAAGAACCATGCAAAGATCAAGAGCCGCAACGTCACGAACGAGCGACGCCGAACGGCGCCGATCACGACCCCGGCCACGAGCCACACCGGCGCCAGGACGGTCAGCAGGACCCAGGCCGCTACGTAGAGGGAAACCGTCATCAACCGGCGCCGACCCGGCCGTTCTTTCGGAGGCTTCACCATCGAGTCCGCTCATTGATGCATTGCGAGCGAGTCAAGAGTACCCGACCAGCCGCTGTAGTGGCAGAGCTGCGACCAAAGTACGCGCCGGTCCTCGGCGCTTTCGCGAGTTCCGGGAAATCGATGAATGGGGCGCGGGGTGCGGTCGTGCCAGAAGAGCCCAGTGCTTTGCGCCGCTTCGTCCGATGCACAGAGCCAGACGATGGTATCGGCTCCCTGTGCAGCGGTGCGCAGAAGCGGCTTCGTCAACTTGTAGAAGCGTGGGAGAGATTTCGAGACCCCCGGCGTGTCGGCCCAACCCGGGTGCATGGCATGCACGACGATCCCCGGTGGAGCGAGCGCCTCGGCCCACAGCTCGGTCAGGATGACCTGGCCGCGCTTCGTGCGGGCATACGCCTTCGCGCCGTCGTATGTGCCGCGTGCGTTCTGCAAGTCGTTGACCGATATTCGCTGAGTATACATTCCGCCGGAAGACACATTAACGATGCGCGCGGGCGCCGACGCGACGAGCTTAGGCACCAGGAGGTTGGTGAGCAAGAAGTGTCCGAGCAGGTTCGTTGCAAACGTGGTCTCGATGCCCTCTGTCGTCTCGGTACGAGTAGGTAGCAGAACGCCCGCATTGTTGACGAGAATGTGAATCGGGGTTTCCAGCCGTTCGGCAAGGGCTCGAACCTCGGCCATCAAGCTGAGATCGGCGAGCTCTACCCGAACGGTGGTGTTTCCGGTCTGCTTGGCGATTTCCTTCGCCACCCCTTCGGTCTTTTCTCGGTTCCGTCCGACCAGCACAACTGTAGCGCCAAGCCGCGAAAGCTCCGTCGAGGTGCATTTGCCTAGCCCAGACGTTGCGCCAGTCACCACAACGGTCCGGCCTGTAAGGTCGACGTCGATCTTCGGATGCGAGCGCCAAACGTAGCCAAGGGACGTGTACCCGAGAAGAGACTTGTCTAAGAGTCGATCGCGCATGCGCATTACGTAGAGCATCAGCGGGGATCGACAATGAGACGCCCCCGATCGAAACTGGCGCCTCCGCCGCCCCCAAGTATATGGTTCGCCAACTCACGTGCAGCGTACCAGGAGGGGTAGAATGACCAGAGAGTGTGTGTGGCGGACGGCCGCCAAGTTGAGCCTTGTGCTCGCCGGGGTAGTTTTGTCGACCTGGGGAGCCCGGGCAGACGCGCAAGAGGAAGCAATTCCCGACAGCGTCGCGACCGATGTCGCGGCAAGCAAGACCGAAACGGCGGGCGAAGCCACCTTCGCAGCGTCTCCAGACGTCAAAGAGACCGCTACGGCGGCCGCCGAGGCCACACCCGAAGAGGTGAAAGCCGAGGTGGACTGGGCCCTCAGCGCGGGTGGGGCAGTCAATACCGGTAACACGAAGTCGTGGAATATCTATTCGGGCTCGGACTTCAAGCTCCTGAAAGAGAAGCACACCCTGACCATGGCCGCGCTCTTCAGCTTCGGCAGAGCGGATGTCGCTCCGACGGACCCCACGACCAGTTATTCCACGGTCTCAAAGCAGTTCTTCTTCGACTCGCGGTACGAGTACTTTTTCACCGACATGGACGCGGTCTGGGCGTCGCTCGGTTATCGATGGGACCCGCTCGCAGGCTTTAAGGCGCAGTTACTGGTAAACGGCGGGTACCTGCACGCGTTCATCAAGAACGAGAAGCACTACTTCGCTGGGCGTGTCGGCTACAGCTACACGTTTGAACACTACGAAGTGCCGCCGTCGCTCCTCACCGAAAACTCGAACATTCACGGCTTGCTTGCAGCCCTCGACTACGAAAACAGGCTCAACGAGCACGTCGAGTTTCTCTCGAGCATCGTGACGATCTACAACCTGAACAATATCGACGTCCAGAACGCTAGCCCGTTCCAGGACATCCGCATCTATCTCACCGCGGCGCTCTTGTCGAAGGTGAACGACAAACTCGCCTTTGAGGCGCGATTCTTGATGCTCTACGATCGCATCCCCGCGGCACTCGCAAAGACAGACACCACCACGATCTTCAGCTTGGTGTACACGATCATGTGATCGGCGCCGGTTCCCTCGATGTTTTCGAGGGAACCCTGCGTAGCACGCCAGCGAGCTTTACCGCTTCGCCAAAAGGTCGCGAATCTCTGCGAGAAGCACTTCCTCTTTCGGCGGCGGCGGTGGCGCTGCCTCTTCCGCCTTCTCTTCCTGCTTGCGGAGCTTGTTCATCCCTTTGATCATCATGAAGATGACGAATGCGATGATGATGAAGTCGAAGACCACCATGAGGAAGGATCCGTATTTGAGCACCGCCGCGCCCGCTGCTTCGGCGGCCGCAAGCGACTCATAACTACCTTCGCCTAGCAGCACGTAGCTCTGGCTCACATCGACGCCGCCGGTGAATAGCCCAATCACAGGCATGAGCACATCGGCGACCAGCGAGGCAATGATCTTTCCAAAGGCCGCACCGATGATGATGCCGACCGCCATGTCCATCATGTTGCCCTTGAGAGCAAACTCCTTAAATTCCTTCAACATCTCTTTCTCCTTCTTTTCGAGCTCCGCTTCATCAGCGTCGAAGCTGCCACTCACCGGTCGCTGGCCCAAAGCCTGTCGCGAGCCGGCCAAACGATTCTACCGCGACCCAGGCCGTGCCCTCGATCCGGTACGGGATGGCAAACTCCGGCACCCTGCCTTGCTTGACGCGATCGATGTCGCCTTTGGCGAGCTTTGCGATCAGATCGACCATCTGGGTGGGATCGACGCCCAGCCGGACGACCATGCGGGTTCGGTCGTTGGGCGGGACGGTGCGCACGCGAAGGTCACGGAAGTTGCGCTCGCCGAGCGCGACGGCAAACAAGAAGTCCTTTGCGGCGCTTGCGAAGTCTTTCGCGTCACGTATTTCGGGGTCGTCGGATGTGCAGGCATTCGCGTTCTGGGTGCAACGATCGGGATCTTCGCAGAGGCTCAAGCACACCGTGCCCAAGTTCGAGGCGCTTCTCTGCCCTGGGAATGCAGTGAAGGCAAAGAGTGACTGCACGACAGGCAGAGGCACCGGATTTGGGTTTTGAAACTCGAGCTCCACATCGAATGCAAAGTTGATGTCGGAAATCGAAGAGACCGGCCCAAAGACGCGACAGACGAGCGGACCAAGGTACTGCGCGCAGTAGTAGCTCGCGAGCTCCTTGTTGGACGGCATCTCCGCCAAGCGAACCTCGGCGATCGAGACGTTGGGGGGCTTGATGTTGAGCGCTTTCCCTCCGGTTCCGAATCCAAGCCCTGCGCACCCGAGCACGCCGACGATCAGCGATAGGGTGAAGGCCCGGCGCAATGCAGGTGGCATGCTGGCTAGTTCCCCGACGGAACCGGTGGAGGCACGCAGTTTGGGCGCTTGCCCCTCGCGCGCGCCCCTAGATAGAGCTCCCTCGTTTGCGGGAGGTTTGCTTCGAGGTTCTCGATGCGCGTTTCGTTGGCCGGATGGGTCGACATCCACTCTGGTGGCTGCGTGCCTTGGCTGAGCTTTGCCATCTTCTTCCAGAGTGCGATCGCCTCTGCTGGGTTGAAGCCGGCCTGCGCCATGAATCGCTGCCCCACGACGTCGGCTTCGCTTTCGTGCTTTCGACTGAAGGGAAGGAGCACGCCGTATTGGGCGCCCACACCGAGACCGCCGACGACGGCGTCGCGATACTCGGGCCTGGTTTGGCTCAGGGCGACAGAGCCCGCGTCCATCGCGCTCTGAGCGACGATGGACTGAGACATCCGCTCGTTGCCATGACGCAAAAGAACGTGTCCGATTTCGTGGCCGATCACCGCCGCAAGCTGCCCCTGCGTCGTCGCCACCGCAAGCATGCCGGTGTGGACGCCGATCTTGCCCCCAGGGAGGGCGAACGCATTGGGCGTCGAATCGTCGAAGACGATGACCTCCCACCTGCCATCCTTCGGCGCCGCGCCCCCCTTCGGAATGACGGCGAGTATCGGGTCTGCCACGCAGCGGACATACGTGTTTGGGCGACGATCCTTCTCGACCTTACCTTGCTGTTTGATGTCGGTGAAGGCAGCCACCCCGAGCGCGTCCATTTTTTCGTCGTCGATCAGGGTCAGCTGTCTGCGTCCTGTCATGGTCGTCGAGCATGCGGCGATCAGGACCGCCAGCACCACACCTGAACCGACCCGCGCCCGCGCGTGAGTGCTCATCATAGAAATCGTTCCTCAATCGCAGGCCGCGCAGAGCCATCGCTTTGGCTCTGCGCGCCTAGTCTTGCCGAGAATGAATGGAGCTAGCTTACTGGGCCTGTTGGGTCAGCGTGAAGGTCGCCTGCGAGTCGCAAGGAAGATCAACGAACCAGGCGCCATCGCACGCACCCGGCATCGCACTTTCGTCGCTCTCGCTCTCGTCATGGTCCCAGGTCACCTGCACCGTTGTATTTTGATCTAGACTCACACTTGGATCGCCGAGAACAACGGTAAACGTGTCCATCAGATCGACGACGCAGTCGGGGACTGCCATGGGACCGTCCGTGAAGCTATCCGTGAATTCGACGGTGCTGTCCGCTGGATCGTACGTCATGGTAACGCCTCCGAGGACTAGATCGACGGACTCCAGCGCAGCGTCGCTGCCCTCGATCGTAACGTCAAAGGCGGTCAGAGGCTCTGTCGGCGAAACCGCCTCACAGCCGTCGCTTTCCACCGTATAGCCCGAAACGTCCCACGTGAGCGGCCCGATGATCCCAGTTCCGCCCGACCCGCCGGTTCCCAAAACGTCCTCGCCACACCCGACGGCGAGACCGGCGGCTAGAATGCACATCACTAATAACTTATTCATCGCTCTATTCCTCCCACTAGTTCTCAATCACTGACGCTTTTCATACCGGCTTCCGGTACCCGTCGTCGGTCGACCTTCAGCCTCTCGCTCCTTGACGATCGTAGGCGTCTTTTCGGTCGCCTTTTTCTTTCCGGTCGCTTTCTTCTTGGCTGCTTCCGCTTCAGCGGCGGCGGCGGCCTCAGCTTCGGCGGCAGCTTCGGCTGCGGCAGCTTCCTCGGCCTCTGTCTTGGCGGCGGCGAGATCCGTGGCACAGCCTTCGACCTTCGTCTTCAGCTCGGTCATCGCGACCTTTTGCTTATCGATCGTCTCGTTCAACGCCTTTTTGAGCTCCTCCAAGCCAGCGAGGTTGACCTCGCCTTCCAGGCTGGGACTTTCCACGGTCGCGTCCTTGGACGTGATCACCATCGCCTCGCCTTTGGTTTCGGCCAGGTCCTTCATGCAGGTTTGGAGCTGGTCTGCCAGATTGGTCAGCTCCTCGTTTGCTTCAGCAACCTGGTCTGAGAGCTCCGTCGTCAGATCCTGCAGAGCTTTGACCGCGGTGCTGTCTTCACATCCGATCAGGCCGGCTGACATCGCCAGCGCGATCGCACAGGATAGAAATGCTTGCTTAAACTTCACTGCTCCCTCCATTCGTCAAGTGGCCGACACCCACGGTGTCGGTGTAATGATGCCCTCCGAGTCGATGCGGCCCCCGTTGGCGGGTTGCATAGCCTACTCTCCGGGCGGATGGCAAGGTCGAACCAGACATACCGTTGATTTCTTTAGGGTTTCGGCCGTGATTTGGGGTCGACGGAATGAACCGCTAGGTTGACTTTGGATACGCCTTCGGGGGGAAGGATGCCGAGACGCAATAGCAAGACCACCAACCTTCGTGCCCAGCTCGCCAAGGCACTCAAAACCGACCGCCTCGACCAAGCGCTCTCGCTCTACGAGCGGATCGAAAAAAAGGAGCCGGACGAGCCACGTTGGTCGCACCGCAAGGGCGACCTTTTGCAACGCATGGACCGTAAGGCTGACGCAGCGCTCGCTTACGAGCGCGCAGTGGACGGCTATGCGGCCAAGGGCTTTGTCGCCCGTGCCGCCGCGATGGCGAAAGTGATCCTAGCGATCGACCCTAGCAAGGGCGAAGTGCTCGACCGGGTAGATCCAGAAGCGGCACGACGGCTCCATCGGCAGAACAGGAGCGTCATCGTCACGGCGGATGCGCCGCCCTCCCCGGACTCGAACGGGCCGACGACGGAGACGCACAGTTTAATCACAGATGCACTGCCTTTGATCACCGACCAGACTGCACCCCCTGGCGAAACTCGCTTCACGAAGCCCGAAAAGACTGCAGACGTAAAACTCGACCTCACCGATATCGAGCTAGTCGAAAGGCCAGTAGCGCGGGAATCTCTGATGAGCCTGCGTCCGAGTGCCGCGACACTCGCCCAGCTTCCCGCGATGCCGCTGTTCGCCGAAGTTCCGCGGAACATTCTGGAAGCCTTGGTCAGGGAATCCACGCTGGTCGACGTGGAAGACGGACAGCGCCTGGTCACCGCGGGCACCACCGCGGATGCCTTGTACGTGCTCGTCGAAGGTAATGCAATCGGACAGCGGGGGACCGATCTTCAGAGCTTGCTTCTCGGAGAAGGAGACGTTGCCGGGGTTTCGTGCTTGCTCTCCAACGTGAACTATGGAGAGGACGTCATCGCGTGCGGTCGAGTTCGCGCGCTTCGAATCAGCAAGCTGCTTCTCGACCGGCTAGTCGAGCAACATCCTCCGTTGGACGACGTGATCCTCGAGATCCTGAGCCGTCGCCTCGTGGCAACTCTCTTACGCACGAATCGGATTTTCACGGCATTCGACGAGCGCACTCGAAAGAACATCGCTGGCCTGTTTGAAGTGCGTCGGGCGCTTGCCGGTACCAAGATTCTCGAGGGCGGCAAGCGCGCGGACGCGATGTACCTGCCGCTTCATGGTCGCATCGTAGCCAAAAAGCCCGACGGGACGCGCATCGGTGACATGGAGCTTGGACATGCACTCGGCCAGGAGTCGATACTGACCCGTCAACCGTCGCCGATCACCGTCGAAGCCAAGAGCGATGTGCTCGTGCTGCGCATGTCAGCAGCCCGATTTGCCGAACTTCTACTCAGGCGCCCCGACGTCGTCCAGCACATCCAAATACTGAAACGTCGTCATTCCAGGCAAACCTATTCGCTGAGGACAGATCAGACCGACCGTCACTGAAGACGGCAAGCACTTTGCGTCCGTTCGACTACGCTTTGGCATGGCGCTTGCTGCACTTAGTGGTGGAGTAGCGATCCACTGTGCCAGACTGTGCCCGCGCTCCGAAAGGATGTCATCAATGTCCGGAATTCGCTTTTCGCTTTACGCCATCGGGCTCGGATCTGCGCTGATTTGCGCCATCGCCCTCCACCCACAATCCGTCAGCGCCTGTGGCGGGCTTTTCTGCTCCGCCGCGGCGCCGGTCAACCAAGCGGCCGAGCGGATCATCTTTTCGAAGAACGAAGATGGGACGGTCACGGCCGTCGTTCAGATCCAATACTCCGGCCCGTCGGAGGAGTTTGCCTGGGTCCTCCCGGTGCCAGGGATCCCAGACGTCAATGTATCCTCGGACTTGGCGTTCACCCGCCTTCAGCAGGCGAGCAATCCACAGTACATCCTGACCACCGAGGTTGAAGGCGATTGCCGTCAAGATCAGCTCGACGGCGCATCCTCCGGTCCGCCGGGTTCGACTTCCAACGACGGCGGCGGGGGCGCAGGAGGCTCTGGGGGTGTCAACGTGCTCGCCTCGGGAACCGTCGGCCCCTATGACTACGTCGTGATCCAGCCAGAGGCCTCCTTTGAAGAGGTCGGTGACGTCGCTGTCGAGTGGCTGACCAACGAGGGCTACGACGTGGTGCCTCCAGGCGGCGATCCAAGCGACATCTCACTCCTGCTTGGCGAGTATCTTCAAGACGCCATGAATCTACTCGCATTCCGCCTCACCAAAGGCAACGACACTGGGACCATCCGCCCGATTTGGATCACCTATGCCTCGTCGCAGCCCATGATCCCGATTCGACCCACCGCGGTGGCCGCCAACGACGACATGGGCGTGATGGTCTGGGTGCTCGGCGAAAGTAGAGCCGTGCCGGTCAACTACAGATCGCTCGAGCTCAACGAGGCACTCATCGACTGGACGACCGGAGGCAGCAACTACAATCAAGTCGTCGTCGCTGCGGCAAATGAGGCCGGCGGCCAGGGATTCGTGACCGAGCGCGCCGGGGAGAGCGCTGACTACGACAATGTGGTTCTTTCAGAGTTCGAGCGACAGGCGTGGGACTCGTTTCGCGCAAGCGGCGGAGGGCTGTCGTCCGAGGAGCTCCTGATTGGGAGCGCGCAAACGCTCGCCGGGTGGGATGGATATCGAAGCCTAGTCGAGCGTTTTCTTCCCGAATCGGTCGATGTCGACGACTTCCTCGGATGCCCTTCATGTGGCCATGCCTTGGAGCCGATCGACAACCAGGCGTTCATCGATGCCCTCGGCCTCGAAGTGGTCGATCCCATGATCGAGACCCAAGCGCTCATGACCTCCCGACCTTACGTCACTCGCATGTACACGACTTTGTCAGCCCCCGAAATGGACCTCGATCCCCTCTTCGACTTCAACCCCGACCTCGAAGATGCACCGAACCTCCACAACGCGCGCCAGGTCATCGAATGCAACCCCACGATTTATCCGTGGGAGGCTCCATCACGCATCGAGCTCGAAGACGGCCGGGTCGTCCGTTTGTTGCCCAACAGCCCTTGGCCCTTCGTGCCAGGTGACGCGGACGCTCCCCCTGCAAACGCGATCGTGGCCCAACTGACGACGAGCGGTCCTGGCGAGATCGTGACCGACAACCGGGACGCGATCGGGCAGGCCTTAGACGAACACAACGCCACGGTCCCTACCCCCAACGGATGGGCGGTTGGGGGTGGCGGCGGATGCACACTTGCCGAAGGCCGTCCGGATGCCGTGTGGTGGATCGGGTTGGCTCTCCTCGGGTTGCTGATCAAGCGCCGTCAGAGCTTGCGATAGACACGGAGCCCTGGCTTCGCTTCGACGAGGCCAGGGACATCTTCCGGCCACGATTCGTGCTTGCCTAACGCGATGAACCCGTTTGGGATTATTCGCGTGAGCAGGCGCTCCGCGATCTGGTGCTGCAATCGCGCATCGAAATACGTGAACGTGAGATAGCGGCAAAGGATGAGATGAAACGGCCCAGTGGGCATGTCTCGTCGAATGTCCTGCCGGAGGAGCTCGACATCGGCCCGAAGCTCGTCACGAAGCACGAACTCGTCACCCTTTTGCTCAAAGGCCGACATCCGCCAGCGGGCCGGGAGCTCCTTGAGACAGCCAGCCGAATAACGCGCCTCGCGCGCTCTCACGAGCTGATGCTCGTCCGAATCGGTGGCTACGATCCGCAGCGAGATGCTCTGTTGACGAGCGGCAATCGCAAGCGTGTAGGCCTCTTCACCTGCGGCACAGCCTGCGCTCCAGATCCGTACCGGCTTCGGAGCGGTCCGCTTGTGGAGCTCCGGCAGCGCCACCTCGCACAGATAGGTAAAGGCGTCGCGCTCGCGAAAGAAGCGTGAGATCGTAATGCGCGTCAGGTCGTCCAGAACGGCCCATTCGGCGGGGTCTGCCTCCAAACGGGCCCGGTAGGCGTCCACGCCGTCCAAGCCGAGGGCTCGTATGCGACGGTCTACTCGCTTGCAGACCTGACGCCGGACCTTCCGATAACCAGGCCACCGGAGCTGAAGACGTGGCAATGCCCACTGCAAAAAGGAGATGCAATCAGGATCCTTCACAGCAGTGACCTACCATCCCTTCTCACTTCCTAGTCAGTCGCCAAGGCAACTCACCTGCTGTGAATGGAATACGTGCCGAGCGCCTTGGCGACGAGTCGGTCTGACTCGCGGATCTCCGACTCGAGCACCGCAACGCGTGAGCCTTTGCGGACGACGCGAGTGTCACACACCAATTCCCCTTCCCCTGCGCTCGAAAGGTAGACAATCTTGATTTCGATCGTCGCGCAGCTATCGCCCTCGTCGAGGAGCGGATAGAGCGCGCCACCCATTCCCGTATCTGCGAGTGCATAGGCCACGGCGCCGTGCACCACGCCATGCGGATTGAGGAGCTCGGCGCGGATGGGAACGCAACATCGGCTGCTGCCAGGCTCGGTCGGCTCGAAGGTCAAACCGATGAGGTCGGCAAACGGATGAGGATTCGACCCTGGAGCGCTCATGAGCCTTCACTAACACGAGTATCGCCTGCGGCCAGCACCCTATCCTTCAATCCTGGTTACCGAACGGCTCGGGTCGCAGCATCCTCCAGATGAGAAGGAGGGGCACGATGGTGTAAGGGATGTTCACGACGAATACCCCGAGAAGATCGGCGTTTGCGCGGTTCGTCTCGTCGAGAAACTCGTAGCCAAAATAAACGACCGTCGAATACACGATCGCAGCGCCGTACAATAGAGCCGGGACCCGCACCCAGTTTCGCCCCCGAACGAACGCGTAGATCAACACGAGATAGAATGGCCCAAACAGGTACGCGTCGATCGCGCACATGACCCGAAGCCATAGTGGCGTGTCGAGAAAGATTGGGTCGATGGATCGCGCGTACCAATACCAAGAGCGCCCAAAGACATCGGTCGTAGCCGACAGGTCCACGTTGAACACGATAAATTGCTCGTATACCAGCGACGAGACCGCAAAAAGGCAGAACCAGAACACCAAAAACGCGTCGAACGGCCGATGACGAAGCGGCATGGAGAGCAAGTCTGATTCTTTTCGGCGGGTCACGACGTGCGGAATGCCGCGGCTTTTCTTGCCACGAAGAAACCGAAATGGCCCTCGTCATACGATTCCTCGACGTGCAACCCCGCTCCTTCGAGTGCCTCGGTGAATCGCGCGTGATCGAATCGGTCTCGCATTGGATGGTCCAGGAAGGCACGAATCAAAGGATGCACGATGAACTTCTCGTAGATCTCGTCCGCGTAGAAACGCCCCCCTGGCTTTAGGACGCGATGGACTTCTCGAAGCGCAGCTTTCCAGTCCGGAATGTGGTGAATGACCCCGAAATCGAAGACGGCGTCATAGGTTTCATCGTCTGCTCGGATGTCGGTTGCGTCGCCGGTCCACAGGCGAACCCGATCACCGAAGCGCTTCAGACGGGCTTGCGCGCGACGAACCATGTCTGCATCGAGGTCAAACGCGTCGACCTTGTCCGCACCGAATTGCTTTAGGACGATCTCCGTGCCGACCCCGCGACCGCATCCGATTTCGAGTGCCCGGCCCCCAGCCATCACGCCGCCCATGGCGCGAAGGCGTCTGGCTTCGTAGTGGCGCTGCACCGCTGCGCGGACGGGATTGTTCATCAAGAGCTTTTCGGCCTTATTCATTAACATCGCAGCTGCAGTCTTTGGGTTGGCCGTACGTGGTAGCTATGAGCGACACTCAATAGCTGAGCTTTGGGAGCCAGGTTTCGCCGCGGCCCTCCGGCGTGAGGTCGAAGAAGCTCCAGATCGGCCAGAGCGAGTCGATGTGCCGAGCGTGTCCTTCGGTGGGTGCATACAAGAGCTCGGACGCCCAGAAATGGCGCACGCCCTCATCGGTCTTAACGAAGACATGGCAGACCGGCCACTGCGACCCGTCCGGCCCTTCGTTGAAGTAGTCGGCATGGTAGCTGTTTCGGTTCGACGAGAGCAGCCGCAAGTTGTTCCAATCGCGCAAGCCCGCCCACGCCTCTGTCCGCTCGATCGGCGACTTTGCAACGACCGCAAGATTGACTCGTTGCGAAATGTGCGGGGCGTATCCATCGAGCCCGTCGAGAAACGAATTGCACAACGGACAAGGCTTCTCCATATCTGGCCCATACATGAAACTGTACAAGATCAGCGAGTTCTTACCGTCTTCGAACAGCTCGGAGAGCTTTACCTGGCGGACTTCGCCGTTCACGAGCTCGTCGAACACGTAGTCCTCTGCTGAACCACCGAAGGGGAGCTTTCTTCGAAGTGCAGCCACCGCTTCGAGCTTGTCTCGAAGCTCCGCCTCGGCTTGCAGTAGCTCGTTTCGGGCGGCCCGGTAGTCGCTCGATTCGTCAGGAAAACGGATGTCATGTGTGGCTCGAGTCATTGCGTCGTCCTTTCTCTCGTTCATGCATCTAGCCCTTGATGCATACCCTAGGCTCGAGGCGCGCCACTTTGCGGGCGAGCCCAGCTCGATCGGCTGAGTCGACCACGGCCCTAACGTCTTTGTAGGCGCCCGGTGCTTCCTCGGCGACTCCGCGCATGCTGACCGATCGAACGATGATGCCGCGGTGCGCAAGATTTTTGATCAGCTTGCTGCCGCGCCATTGTTTCTTTGCACGGTGACGGCTCATTCGCCGCCCAGCCCCATGGCAGGCCGACCCGAAAGAACGAGCCATCCCCTCTTCTGTCCCGACGAGCACCCACGATTCGGTCCCCATGCTGCCCCCGATCAACACGGGTTGGCCGACTTCGCGAAGCTGCTCGGGTAGCTCTGCGTGCCCCGGCCCGAACGCGCGGGTGGCTCCCTTTCGGTGGACGAAGAGCCGCCTCGGTGCTCCATCGACGATGTGCTCTTCTTCTTTGCAGGTGTTGTGGGAGACATCGTAGAGGAGCGGAAGCTCGGCGTTTGGCAACACGTCGCTGAACACCTCGCGAGTCAGATGCGTGATGATCTGGCGGTTTGCGAGTGCGCAGTTGACCCCGGCGCGCATGGCACCGAGATATTGACGGCCAACCTCGGAACGCAGCGGGGCACAAGCAAGCTCGCGATCGGGAAGGTCGATGCCGTGCTCGGTCGCGGCGATGGCCATCTCGCGAAGATACTCGGTGCCGATTTGATGGCCGAGCCCTCTCGAGCCGCAATGAATGCTGACGACCGCATCACCCTCGGCGAGGCATAGTTCGGCGGCAACGTCAGGAGCGAAGATCTCCGCCACGCGCTGCACTTCGAGATAGTGGTTTCCCGAGCCGAGGGTGCCCATCTCATTCCGCTGCCGGTGGCGCGCCTTTTGAGAGACGTGCTCGGGCTCGGCTCCCTGCATCGAACCGTGTTCCTCGATTCGCTCGAGGTCTTCTCGTGAGCCCCAGCCACGGTCGACGGCCCAGCGGGCGCCGCCACGCAGCATTGCCGTCATCTCGTCATCATCGAGGTGGATGCGGCCGGTGCTTCCGACGCCGGCCGGAACGTGCGCAAAGAGCGCATCGGCGAGCTGTTCTTTCACCGGCTCGATCTCCTCGGCCCGCAATCCGGTCAGCAAACAGCGGACCCCGCACGAGATATCGAAACCGACCCCTCCGGCGGATACCACACCACCTTGATCTGCATCGAAGGCGGCCACACCGCCGATCGGAAAGCCATAACCCCAATGCCCATCGGGCATGACATAGCTTGCCTTCACGATCCCTGGAAGCGCTGCAACGTTGGTTGCCTGCTCGCGCACCTTGTCGTCCATGCCCTCGAGCAGCGCCCGGTCGGCGTAGAAGATCACCGGAGCGCGCATCTTGCCTGTGGCGGGGAGCTGCCACTGGTCTTCAGAAATCTGCTGAAGCGGAGCGATGTCCATCGTGACTCCTAGCGGTCTCGCTCACACGTCGACCACGCATTGCGCGACCCACTGCCCTTCGTCATTACGGCTGACCCGGAGCTCGGTGAACGTTGCACCTTTGGGTTCTACCACGGGCTCGTGGCGCTGCCGATCGACGGATTCACCCTCCGCTTCTGCGGACAGCCGGAGCCCGTCGATTTTGACGCGGAAGCGGCCAAACAACATCGATCGCGTCGTCATCTCGTAGATGAGCGCATTGAGCCAGTCGACGAAAAGCACGTCCAAGCTCGGCGCCTCGCAGTTGATGGCAACCTGCTCGTTGGCGCGCACCAAGCTCGGGTCGGTGATCACTGCCGTCAGCCCAAGCGCTGCCTGCTCGAACGCGACCTCCGGCGAGTCCCCCTGACCACGCACTCCGATGTCCGCCTCGTGAGGGAAGTGTTCCCAGCTAGGCATGGGTGAACCTTACCTCAGTGCTGCTACGATTACCTCGGTAGCGAGCATGTCCGTTCGCAACGCCGAAATCGCCGATATCTTCGATCGGATGGCCGCCCTGCTGGAGATTCAAGGGGCGAATCCATTCCGGGCGCGCGCCTATCGGAACGCTGCTCGAACGGTAAGCGACCTGCCACGAAGCGTCAGCGACATGCTCGCAGAGGAAGAAGACCTCTCGAAGCTACCGGGCATCGGAAAGGATCTAGCGAGCAAGATCGCCGAGATAGTAGACACGGGGCATCTCACCGCACTCGAGGAAGTCGAAAAGGAGGTTCCCCCGGGGCTCGTCGACTTGATTCGGCTGCCAGGGTTGGGCCCCAAGCGCGTCAAGATCCTGCACGAGGAGCTGGGAATCCGCGACCTCACTGGGCTGGAACGAGCGGGTAGAAAGGGCCGTATCCGCGAGCTCGCAGGATTTGGGGCGAAGACGGAGCAACGAATTCTCGAGGCGCTGTCAAGACATGCTCGAGAAGAGCCACGAACCAAGCTCGCCGATGTCGAGGAAATCGCGAGCCTATACGTTGGCCATCTACGAGCCATTCCCGGCGTGAAGGAGGTGATCGTCGCGGGAAGCTATCGTCGTCGGAAGGAGACCGTCGGAGACCTAGACATCCTGGTCACCTGCAAGAAGGGCTCGCCGGTGATGAAGGGCTTTGTCGAGTACGACGAAGTGGACGCGGTGATCTCGAGAGGCGCGACGCGGTCTACCGTCTCGCTGCGGTCGGGCCTTCAAATCGACCTGCGAGTCGTGGCGCAAGCTTCTTACGGCGCCGCCTTGTACTATTTCACGGGCTCCAAAGCGCACAACATCGCGGTCCGCACGATTGCGGTGAAAAAGAAGCTGAAGATCAACGAATATGGCGTTTTCAAGGGCGAACGTAGGGTTGCGGGCAGGACCGAGAAAGAGGTTTTCAAGGCAGTGGGGCTTCGCTATATCGAACCCGAGCTGCGAGAGAACCGGGGGGAGATCGAAGCGGCCAAGAAGAACCGGCTGCCGCGCCTCGTTTCGGTAAGCGACATCCGTGGGGATCTCCACGCGCACACGAACGCAACAGACGGCCACCATTCGCTTCGAGAGATGGCCGGCGCAGCCAAGAAGCTCGGCTATGCGTATCTGGCGATCACCGACCATTCGAAGAGCCTCGTCATCGCTCATGGGATCGACGAAAAGCGTCTGCGGAAGCAGCTCGGTGCCATCGATCGCCTCAACGCGCAGCTAAACGGGGTTCAGGTGTTAAAAGGCATCGAAGTCGACATTCTGGAAGATGGGTCGCTCGACTTGAGCAACAGCGTCTTGAAGCAATTGGACGTCACCGTCTGTGCCATCCACGGCCGTTTCGGCTTGAGCCGCACCAAACAAACCGAACGGATCATTCGTGCGATGGACAATCCATACTTCAACATCTTGGCCCATCCGACGGGGCGTCTGATCAACCAACGAGGTGCGTACGAGATCGACATGGAGCGCGTCATGGAGGCAGCCCTCGAACGAGGCTGCTATCTCGAGTTGAATGCGCACCCTGACCGGCTCGATCTGAACGACGTCCACTGCCGGATGGCGAGGGATATGGGCCTCAAGCTCGCCATTTCGACCGACGCCCACGCGACGAGCAACTTGGAGCACATGCGCTTTGGCGTGGATCAGGGCCGCCGCGGTTGGCTCGAGCCCGAGGACGTCCTCAACACGCGACCTTGGCGTGAGCTCAAGGGACTCTTGGCGCGGCCGTAGATCGGAGGCGCATAATATGCGGTTCAGCAAATGGCGACCACGTGTCATACTGGCGAGTTCCAAACGGCCCCCTTGGCCTGGCCGTTGCTTGAGTTCAGTTGATCGACATGGAAAGTAGCGAGCGGCGTCATCGGATGGTCGAACGTCACGTGGAGGCACGGGGTGTTCATGATGCTGCCGTGCTCGAGGCTATGCGCACCGTGCCGCGTGAGGCGTTTCTCCCGGACCACTTCGCGGAGTTCGCCTACGAAGACACGCCTCTACCCATCGAAGAGGGGCAGACGATTTCTCAGCCTTACATCGTTGCCGCCATGGTCGAAGCGCTCAAGCCAGGGCCGCATGATCGGGTGTTGGAGATCGGCACGGGTTCCGGATATGCAGCCGCGGTTCTGGGCGAAATTGTCGAGGAAGTCTACACCATCGAGCGTCATCGCGTGCTCGCTGACCAGGCGGAGCGCCGACTACGGGAGCTCGACTATCGCAATGTGCACGTTCTATGCGGAGACGGGACGCTCGGATGGCCCGAGCATGCCCCGTTCGACGGCATCCTGGTTTCCGCAGGAGGGCCGGAGGTCCCGCGCGTCCTGATCGAGCAGCTCGCCCCGCGGGGCCGAATCGTGATCCCGGTTGGACCCGATCTGCGAGATCAACGGTTGCTTCGCATCACAAAACAGCCCGATGGCAACACGAATACCGAAGACTTGGGTGGGGTTCGTTTCGTGCCGCTCATCGGCGCGGGCGGGTTTGCAGAAGCGGCTGAAGCCCCGACCGTAGAGCGCATCTCACGCCCCGAGCCCGCGATCGCACATTTGATTCGTGAAGCCTGCCAGCCGATTTCCGACATCGGCGAAGTCGAGCTCGGTCCATTGCTGGAGCAGATCGGCGATGCGCGCGTCGTGCTTCTCGGCGAGGCCACCCATGGCACCTCGGAGTTCTATCGCATGAGGGCTCGGATCACGACCGAGCTCGTGATGCGGCGTGGTTTCAATATCGTTGCGATCGAGGGAGATTGGCCCGACGCGGCCCAGGTCGATCACCATGTTCGCGCACTCGAGTTCCGCGTCCGCGAAGACTCCACTTTCGCGCGTTTCCCGACGTGGATGTGGCGCAACCGAGAGATTGGCGAGCTGATCACGTGGCTGAAGTCGCACAATGAATTGATCAAAGACCCCCAGCGGCGCGTCGGATTTCACGGTCTCGACCTCTACAGCCTGTACAAGTCACTCGATGCGGTTCTTCATTATCTGAATGATGTGGACCCGAAGGCAGCACAAATCGCCAAGGAGCGATACGCTTGTCTCTCGCCTTGGGAGCAGAACCCAGCGCTTTACGGACGCGCGGCTCTCAGTCGAGGCTATGCTGAATGCGAGCGCCCTGTCGTCGCGGTCCTCGCCGACCTGTTGAAGCGTCGGCTCGACTACGCGAGGGCCGATGGCGATCGGTTCTTCGATGCAACATCCAACGCGCATTTGGTCGCCGCTGCGGAGGAGTACTATCGCGTGATGTACTACGGCGGTCCACATTCCTGGAACCTTCGCGACCAACACATGTTCGACACCTTGGAGCGACTCCTTGCGTTTCGCGGACCTGATGCGAAGGCGGTCGTTTGGGCACACAACTCCCATGTCGGGGATGCCCGCGCGACCGAGATGGGTGCTGCGCGCGGCGAGCACAACATCGGTCAACTATGCCGGCAGAGCTTCGGCGATGCGGCATTTTCGATCGGGTTTGGCACCCACACCGGCACAGTCGCAGCCGCGACCGATTGGGACGGTCCGATGCAGATCAAGAAAGTGCGGCCTTCACATCCCAGCAGTTACGAGCGCCTCTGTCACGATGCCGGAGTGCCGGCGTTTCTGCTTGCGCTGCGTTATCCGGCGCGTGACGCGGTCCGTGAGGAGCTCGCATCGCCCCGCCTAGAGCGGGCCATCGGCGTCATTTACAGACCAGAAACCGAGCTTCAAAGCCACTACTTCCAAGCTGCGCTGCCCTGGCAGTTCGATGCGTATGTTTGGTTTGATGAAACCCGCGCCGTAGACGCACTAGAACCCGAGGCGGCACATGCCGAAATTCCGCATGTCTACCGTTGAGGCGTTTTGATGATAGAAGGAGTCCAATGTCAAAACATGAAGAGCACGAAGAGTCGGTGCTGCATAGTGAACTGGTAGCGCTGAGGAAGCGGGTCGAAGCGCTAGAAGCTCGGGTAACCGAGCTCGAGGAAGAGCTCCGCGAGACCCAAGAGGCCGCGACGACTGACTAGCCGCGCTTACTTTGCGGGATCGTCTCGATGGTCATGCCCTCATACGGCCGATTGCCATACGAATCGAAATGCGCGATGTCGCCGACTGGCTTGCGCGTGGTTGGGCCATAGCGCCCACGCGGCCACCCGAGCGGAATGACGGCGACTGGCGACACCCAAAGTGGTAAGCCGAGCGCGCGACGAGCGAGGGAAACGCTCCAGAGCGGCATGACCGTGAGCGACGCGCCAAGCCCCGCAGCCCGCGCGCCGAGGAGCAAATTCTGAACCGCCGGGAAGATTGAGCCATAGAAGATGCTCGCCAGAAATGGCGGGAACGGCGGTCGTATACCGCTCACGATCGGGCCGTAGGTGCTCCATCGCAGACACGCAACGATGATCACGGGGATGTCTTCGTAGTGGTCGGCCTGCCAATCGACCGCCTTCATCGCGCGAAGGGTCTTCTCGTCGTTGCGGGCAAAGAATCTCCAGACGCGACCGTACGTGTTCCAGGCTGCGCGATTGAGCTGTGCGAGCTTGCGTTTGGTAGCGAGGTCCCGAATCACCAAGAACTCCGCGTTTTGACGGTTTCCGCCAGTGGGCGCCTTCGTCGCTAGCTCGAGCAAGTGCAGGATCACCGAGTCGTCGACCGGGTCTGGCTTGAGGCGACGAATCGAACGCTGCGTGCGAATCGCATCTTCGAGCGCCATGTTCAGAAGCTGCGTGGGCTCGAGCCCCGCTCGCGCATCACCGGTCGTCTCCATCTACGGCAAAGGTACTCCTTCTTGCGAACGACGGAAAGGATCTCGGACTACGGAGGGATTTCGGACCCGTCCCAGGCGAAGACCTTGCCGGTGTCTTGCGGTGTGAGGCCGTCGATCACCGCGAGAAGATGCTCGACGGACTGCTTGGTGGAAAAGAGCTTTTCTTTCGGGACGCTCCCTTGGAAGGGCTCTGACAACCCCGTATCAACGGTGCCCGGGTGGAGTCCGACGACGATGGTGTTGCGTGCCACGTGACCTAGCTCGATCGACAGGGTCTTGGTGAACATGTTTTGTGCCGCTTTGGACCCCCGGTACGCATACCAGCCGCCGAGTCGGTTATCGGAGATGCTGCCGACGCGTGCGGAAAGGCTCGCGAAGATCGATCGATCGTCGTGACGGAGGAAGGAAGAGAAATGCTTTGCAACGATCAGCGGTCCAAACGCGTTGACCTCAAACACGGTCTTGAGGACCTCGGGCCGAACCTGGGACAGTCGTTTTTCGGGACCAAAGCCCTCTCCGTGAAGGACGCCTGCAACGTTCAAGATGAAGTGAAGCTTGTCGGTCACCTGTCCGACGCGCGTTGCAGCCTCCGCTATCGTAGCCTCCTCGGAAACGTCGACGGCAAGCGTCGTGAGCCTTGGCATGTGTTCAGCAGCGATCGACTGAAGCTTGGTGGCGCGGTCCGGCTCCCGGCAGGATGCGATCACGCGCGACGCCGCTCCCGTCTCCAGCAACTGCCGGACGAGCTCGAGCCCAATACCGCGGCTTGCTCCCTGGACGAACGCGATGCGATCGGCGCCCACGACTCAACCCCGCTCGAGACCTTGGCCCTGCAAGGCAGCGAGTAGCCAGATGACGACGAGAACGGAACGCCCGGACCAGGCCACTGTCCTGATCCAATTTGTGTCGACCAGTCGGTCGATGACGCCGGCTGACAAGCCGTTCGATAGCTGATTGTGAAGAGGCACCTGAAGGAAGGCGGTCGACCCCCAAATGATCGCCACGAGCGCAAGGCCGATGAACGCGGTGATGCGGCGTGGATCATCGAAACACCACGCCACCGAAGTCAACAGCTCGACCCCCATGAGCGGCGCCACGATCAGCGTGATTCGCGTCGAATGCATTGCATGGAACGAATTGAATTGGTCGGAGTCAACGCTCGCAAACCCCGGATAGTGCACGAGCTGCACGAGCCAGATCAGCCCAGTCAGAGCAAATGTGGTCACCGCTTGAGCGATTAGGAGGGCGTTGGTCATTTGATGATTAGCGAATGTAGTACCCCGAGACGCGAAAGGCGCCGTCGGGGTCGCGCATGGGGGTGACGGTCTCGATGGCATCCGCCTTGTTTTGGAACTTCGTCTGGTACTGGATGACGACGTACTCGCCATCCGGCGCACCAGGGAGCTTCGTCGCATACTCCGCGGAGGTGACTTCGCGGCTCAGCACCGGTCCGAGCGGGGCACGGACGCTCGCTATTTGTTGCTCCCATCGTTCCTTGGGCACCAAGCCCCTAAAGTATGCGCACGCCTGCTGCCAGCTGTCGCCGTAGCGCTCGGCGTCGACGATTTCGAGCCAGGCGTTGCTCGCTGCAATGCCTTCGTCGGTGGCTGCTCCACCTTGCTTATCTTTCAGATCGCAGCCCATCGCAACGATTCCGAGCAAGCCCACAGTGATGAAGATGTTTCGCATCCCGCCCTCCGCGTCCATGATGAAGGCAACCGCGAATCCAAACGAGTTTTTGGCTGAGGAGCCATGCTCGCTAGGAGGCAAAGATCTTTTGTAGCTGCCGGTGGCGCCACGTGAAAAGGCGCGGAACGATTAGATCAAACAAAGCGGCGGCGCCTGGAAACCGGCCTTCCCATCGCAGGCGGTCAGTGATGCGGGTGCCGCCCGCAACGTCTTCCAAGAAGCGTTCGTGCTCCCAAACGCGTTGGCTTGCCATGCTGGATCTCTCTACAAACCGACGACCTGGATCAATTTCAATGAAGGTCACATCGTCCCAATCGAGGGGCAGGACACCGAACAGGAGAAGCAGGCTGCGAGACAGCGGCTTGCCGAGCGTGACGCTCTCGGGGGTGAGCTTCGCGACGTCGGTGGGAAAAGTCATGCGAAACCAGGGGCTGAGCTCGCGCTGAACGCCCTGCACCGAGCTACAGTGCGCCCAAACGGTGTCGCGGTCAGCGGCTAGGACGCTGGAGATCTCGAACGAGTGCGACAAGGCTCCATCGTAGCTCCGAAGCCTTTCCAGGGTCCAGTGGCACCGAGTTTGGACCCTCTCGCGTGATGCGTTAGTAATGATGTCCGGGGGGTTCCATGACTCGACATCGAAACCATTTGATGCTGCTGGCGCTTTGGCTCTCGGCCGTCGCTTCGTTCGCGCACGCCGATGCACCTTTAGACAGCTATGCGCTCGCCGAAGGGAAGATCCGCTTCGTCTGTGAAGGCCCGGATGTCACCGTGCCGGCGTGGGGTCAGTTTGGCACGGTTGAGGGCGCGCTCTCAGTTGATCCGCTCGACTTGCGCAAAGCATCGGGAAACATCGATGTCTACATGGTATCGGTTCGCACCGATGACGCCGCCTGGGACACGATGTTCCGCCGCGCGGGTTTTCTGGAAATCGACGACTACCCGAAAAGTCGCTTCGTGGTTGAAGAGGTGCGCGGAGCGAAGCGCCTCAAGCGAGGAGCGTGGGTCCCCGTGACGCTCGAGGGGCGTTTCATGCTGCACGGGATCATCAGAAAAGTCAGCGTCCCGGCGACTGTAAAGTGGATGCCCGCCGATCCCGGGAGCGCAGAGGACTCCCGGATCCACGTTCGTGCAAGCTTCCACATCACCTGGGACGAGTATCAGATCGCCGTGCCAAGCGGACGCACACGCAACTTCACCGGCGACGGTGCGCTCATTCAGGCCGATTTACAGTACAGTCCCAAGAAGGTAAAGATCGCCCGCGGCAAGCGTTCGAAATGACCCGCTAGCGAGCCATGAGCCAAGCGCCGACATCACTCGGGCCTTCTTTTCCGCTCTCGATGGTCACGTTGCTCGACCCCCTCGGCGAATGGCTGCTTCCCGTCGGTGCCAAACGGGTGATGAAGCTCGCCGAGCGCTTGACCGGGTTTCATGACTATGGCGACGGCTCGGGTGGCTTTCGAAAGCGGCTCGACGAGACGATAGAGACCGTCCTTCAAACCGACTGGAACACGCTTGGTCGCTTCGGGATTCGGTACATCCTGCATTGGCAGTTGAGCAACCGTCTCCGCATCGTCGAGTTGCTCAAGCAGCGCCCGGATATCCAAGAGATCGAGATCGAACGTCCGCTCGTCATCACGGGCTTGTTTCGCACCGGAACGACGTTTCTGCACAACGTCTTGGCAGCTGATCCGAATAGTCGCGTTGCGCGTATGTGGGAGCTTGCTCATCCGGTGGGACGCAAGCGTAACTTGCTCGGCGACGAGAAGTGGCGACGTTGGCGTGCCGGACACGTGGTGGCCATGAATCACAGCATCATCCCCGAGCAGGCAGAAGCGCACCTCGTCACGATAGACGCTTACGAAGAGGACTTCTTTCTGCTCGAGAATGACATGACCATCATGAAGTTCTTCGTCGGGCTTGGCGACTTCGCATACGCGCGACGCATGCTCGAATGGGACATGGTCGAGCCCTACCAATGGCACAAGAGGCAACTGCAGATTCTATGGAAACACCGATCGGCAAAACGGTGGCTTCTCAAGTGCCCGTGGCACCTGTGGAATCTTCAGGCACTTCTTGCCGTGTACCCCGACGCCCTTGTAGTTCAAACCCATCGAGGGCTGGTCGACGCCATTGGGTCACAGTGCAGCCTGAGCGCGCGCATCGCGGCAAAGTTTCAACGCACCTTGGACCTGCACGAGGTTGGACGGTTCTGGCTCGACTACTCTCGTGTTGGAATGGAGCGCGGTCAGCACGCGAGAAGCGCGCTTCCTCCCTCGCAAATCTACGACGTGCGCCTCAAAGAGCTTCGCGACAAGCCGCTCGAGGTAATCGAGGACATCTACAGCCGGTTCGATCTGCCCTTCGACGGCGCCCTGGCCGACCAGCTGCGCGCCCGCATAGCGGAAGAGCCGACGGCCCAGTACGGCGAGCACGACTACGACATCGCAGACTATGGGCTCACCGAAGATCAGATCGAGGCCACGTTTACCGACTACCGACAGCGCTTCGGAGTCTAGGCGCGGATGGGGAGCCACTCCTAGACCAGGGAATCTCTGTCCGCCTTCGGGTTCAATACGAAAGAGTTCTTACCGGTTGCTTGGTACGTGGTGCCAAATCCCGCGAGGAGCTCCTTCGACGCGGCGTTGGGGTTCCCCCAACAACGACACGTAACTTTGTCACAGGCTTCGACGACCGCGCCGAGGGGGGCTTTACCCTTCTCGTTGGCTAGATGGGAAGCAAAGGCTTCGTCGGTGGCGTAGACCTCTGTCCACTGGCTGATGCGCTCAGACGGATAGTCGGCGTGGTAACAGATTACGCCGGGATGCTTGAGCATCACCTTGCAGAGCGCTTCCTGATTTCTCTTGAAATCGGCCTCGGCGCCGTGTTTGATATCCCACTGGATCTTGAGCATGAAAGACATGGTGGCACCTCCTCGGCCGATAGTAGCCGACACGCAAGAAATCTAGCAGCCTAGTTGTACGGCCAGCGCTCGTGTGACAGAAACCCGTTTCGATGGAACAGCAAGAGCTCATCATCCACGGCAGGAGCCTGAAATATCGACTTGGAGGCAAAGGCCCACTAGTGCTTCTGATTCACGGTATGGCTGGCAGCGCAACGACTTGGAAGCAGGTCATGCCTGCGTTGAGCGAGCGCTTCACCGTGTTGGCCCCGGATCTCCTCGGGCACGGTGAGTCCGACAAAACGGAGGGGGACTACTCGCTTGGGGCGTTCGCATCGATGCTACGCGATCTAATGGTTGCGCTGGGATACAAACGGGCCACCGTGGTCGGTCAGTCTTATGGCGGCGGGATTGCGATGCAGTTTGCTTATCAGTATCCGGAGCGCTGTGAGCGGCTGGTGCTGGTCAATGCGGGTGGACTTGGGTCCGAAGTCAACCCACTCCTGCGGCTGCTCACTCTTCCCGGGTCGGAAGCGGTACTATTGTTGGCCTGCGCACCACCCGTTCGGCGCATAGTCGAATCGATCGGTCGCGTGGCACTGCGCAAGAAGCTCGAGAATGCGCCCGTCGTCGCCGAGCTCTGGCGGAGTTACTCCTCGCTCGGAGACGTCGAGACGCGCCGTGCGTTTTTGCGAACCTTGCGCGCAGTGATCGACCCACGCGGCCAAGCTGTGAGTGCAATCAACAAGCTGCACCTAGCGGCCCAGATGCCTACGCTCATCATCTGGGGCGAGGAAGATCGAATCATCCCCGTCGGGCACGCGTATGCAGCCCGTGAGGCGATCCCAGGGAGTTGGCTCGAAATCATCGAGGGGGTTGGGCATTACCCGCATTGCGAAGCTCCTGATCGCTTCGTCGCGTCGCTCACGGAGTTCATCGAATCCACCAGGCCCGCTCGGATCAAGATATCACGGAAGCAAATGCTTCGTTCCGTCTCCCGCTAAGTCGTCGACTGGCGTTGGGAGGATCGTGTCATGCTCGATGTAACTTTTGTCCCAACTCTCGTTGCGAACGTCTCACTCGGAGGCTGCCTCGTGGTTTCACTCGTGCGTCCGAGACTTCGAATCTGGCCGCCGCCAGGACGCAACTCCTGGCAATACCGCTTGGTCTGGACGCTGACCGGTCTCTGTGCCGTGGGAATCGCTGCGGTTGGCGTGCTCGACTGGAATACTTTTGCCTTCAGTCATTGGTCTCGCATTCCCATTGGTACGATCGTCATCGTGGGCGGGCTTGCGTTCGCAATGTGGGGCGTCCGAGTCCTGGGCGTTCACGCCACTTCCGGACTGAAACACTTGCTCGTGGAGGCCGGTCCTTATCGCTTTACGCGGAATCCCCAGTATGTCGGGGATATCGTGCTCTTGTTGGGTTGGGGCATCCTCGCGAACTCTCTTCGTGCGTGGATCCTTTGCATTCCCGCGATGGTATGGTTCGCGCTCACGCCATTCACGGAGGAACCTTGGCTTCGCAAGCAGTACGGAGAGGCGTACGATGCGTACTGTCAACGGGTGCCCCGGTTCTTGGGTATGCGCCGCGGCGCATCACGCTAGGTGAGTGCCTCGCGGCCCTCTTTCACGAGCCAGGGCACCATGAGAAGCGCGGCGATCGGATCGGCCCACCACCAACCGGCAATGGCGTTGGCTGTGAGCCCCAGCAGCAGCGTGAACGAGAGGTACGAGCACGCAAGGGTTTCTTTCGCTTCTGCGCGTAGAGCTGCGCTAGCGATCTCACGCGCTGCACGGAGCTTGCCCCAGGCAACGAGTGGCATGATCACCAACGAAGCCAACGCAAGTGCGATTCCGATGACGCTTTCGCGCGGAGGCTCGAGCTTCCAAAGTGTCCAGATTGCCTGAACCGTGACGTAGACAGCAAGCGCGACAAACGTGACGCCTACGAACTGATGCACTCGATGTTCAGTGCGTTCGACGGTTTCGCGGTCTGATCCGCGCGCCTCCACCGCAAGCCGCCACAACAGCAACCCGGCGGCGATGGTCTCGATGATGCTATCGAGGCCGAAGCCAACCAACGCAATGCTGTCGGACTCCGTTCCGGCCCACAGAGCGATAGCCGCCTCCATCACGTTGTAGGCCATCGTGACCACGACGAGCCACAATCCGATCCGAAACCACCGCGAGGTTCCTTTCCGGTCTGCGGTGGCGGGTGCGTGCGCCTCGTTCACTGTTTGCACTGCCCCGGCATGGCCAAAAAGTAGCCCAGGATGATAGACTCGCCGGACTGGATCAGAAGGAATCGACCATGACCGCTGGCGAGCTTTGCAACCGAACCGTCTACATCATCCGCGCAGACGAGGCCGTCCTGGAGGCGGCTCGTCTGATGAAGAAATATCACGTGGGTTGCCTCGTGGTGGTGGAGGAGCGGGGCACCGATCGGGTTCCCATTGCGTTGGTCACGGACAGAGACCTGGTCGTGAAAGGCATGGCCGAAGCGCCCAGCAAACTCGAAACCATGCAGGTGAGTCAAGTCATGAGTGAAGGGCTGCTAACAGCACGCGATACCGAATGGATGCACGACGTGCGCAAGAAGATGCGCGCGCGAGGAGTGCGACGCATCCCAGTGGTGGACGCCGAGGATCGGCTGCAGGGGATCATTGCGTTCGACGACATGGTAGAATGGATGGCCCAAGAGCTCAACGACCTCGCTCAACTGGTCTCGCGCGAGCAGAAACGCGAGTCGGAAACGTCATAAACGGCTATCCTCCACAGTACTCGGCATGGCGAGTAACGAACATTCCAAGCCGCGAACCGCGGTGGTTCTTTCGGGTGGTGGCGCACGCGGTGCCTACGAGGCAGGGGTCGTTGCCGGTATCGTAGAGGTGCTGGCGGGACGCCACGGCGAGCACGCACCGTTTTCGATCTTTACGGGCACCTCGGTTGGAGCGATCAACGCCACTTGGCTAGCAGCCCACGCCGATCAGGCGGATATGAACGTCCAGGGGCTCTTGGCGAAGTGGCGCGCACTCAATCTGCACGACCACTTACGGATTCGCCCCCCTCGCTTGTTGCGCTCCAGGCGCGACGGTGATGAATGGGGTCGCTCACTCCTAGATCCTAGGGCGCTGGAAGATCTCGTAGAGCGCGAGATTCCGTTCGCACGACTGCATACCAATGCACAGCAGGATATCGTTCATGCCTTGGTGGTGGCCGCGCTGCAAATCGCCAGCGGCCGCACCACCATGTTTGCCGAGCTTTCCCCCGAGGCGAATTTCAAGCCGTCGCGTGACCCGAGGCGCCGCGCGCGCGTGACCCAGATCGATTGCTCCCACGTCCTTGCGTCGGCGGCCATTCCAATCTTGTTTCCGGCACGCAAGGTGCAGGATGCTTACTATTGTGATGGAGGTTTGCGCTTCAATACTCCCCTCGCGCCTGCGATTCGGACTGGAGCCACTCGTCTAGTGGTCATTTCTGCGCTTTACCGTGGGGGAGATTTCGTGTCCCCCGACAACCGGGTCTCTCAACCGCCGGCACAGGCGTATCCGAACGTCATTTTCCTGGCCGGCAAAGTGCTCAATGCGTTGCTCCTCGACCCACTCGATTACGACCTTGGCGTTCTGGATCGGCTGAATCGCCTTTGGACCACCCTCGAATCATCGCTCAACCAAGCAGAAATGGAGCGCGTCGTGCACGTGTTGCAGGAAACGCGGGGACAAACCTATCGGCACCTTCGCACGCTGGTCTTTCATCCATCGGAAAACATCGGGGACATCACATCTGCGCATGTCCGAAAGCTTCCGAGAACGTCCTTGCCACGCTTGTTGTTCAGGATGAGCGCGTCAGCCCGGACGACCGTCGAGGCGGACCTGCTTTCTTTCATCATGTTTGATGGCGAGCACGCGGGTCACCTCATCGAGCTCGGAAAGCGCGATGCGCTTGCTCGCGAGCACGAGATCCTCGGCTTTTTTCCAGACGGATCCGGCTAGCGATACTGGCCAAGCGTTGCTACCCGTACCTGCGCTCGTGCGCCGATAGAGTGCCACTGACCTTGTCGAGCGCCCTCTCGAGACGCGCCTGTATCGAAGCCCCAAGATTCTTGGACGCCATCAGCGTAGCAGTATGGGCTGCGCAAAGGTTTTCGGCGTCCCGCCAACGTTCGGCCAGCTCTAGGGCCCAGTTCCGAAAATCTCGTGCGGCTCCCGCCCTTTTCTCCAACGCCTTTGCGAGCGTGGGGTGGAAGCTCATCGTATCCTTCAGCCCAAACAACCCCATGAACCGCGGGAAACGAATGTACATGATCGTGTCGTCCACGTGAATGGTCTTCGAGGCACGATGCAGGGCCAGCACCGACGAAAAATGAACGTTTTCGTTGGCGGAAATGAAATCGACGCCACGCGGCACGGAGAACTCGAAGTCCTCGGCGAAGATCGCGTGCAGTTCGGGATCTTCCGTGCAGGTCTCTTCCCACGGAAGCCCAGGGAACCGCGACACATGGCGGGACGTGCCGTAAAGCCTGGCGTGCGGATACCGCTCATGCATTTTGCGCACGTGAATCGTATGGAAGGGGTGGAGGTTCAATATTGCCTCGACGTCCTTGCCATCATTGGTGAGCTCCCGCGCCTCCCGCTCGACCTCGCCGGTCAGCGTGTAGGAATCGAGAAACACAAACCTGCCGTTAGCTCGCCTAACGAGCGAAACCTGCGTACCAATGTCGAGGGCCCCGCCGATCTTGAACGACCCGCGAATGTTCCAAAAATCGTCGGCGATCTTGAGCGTATGGGGACGCATCGTGCTTACCAATGAGGATCAATAGCCGAGGCGCGCGCCGGTGGATGTGCGAACGATTACGAAGAGCACGTTTTGATCGAAGCCATGCCAATCACCGTATCGCCCTTCGAGCTCGTCATAGTAGAAGTCGAAAGCGTCTTGTAGCGTCTCTCGGTCGCGAGGAAATTCCCTTCCGAACTTCTCCGTCGAACGGCCAGCGATGTCTTGAAGATCCTTCAAGAACGCGACGTAGTCGACGAGGTCTTGCTTCTTCCCGTAGCCAAAATGGCTCGGAACGAAGGTATCGAAATCCAAAGCGGCGAGGCGCTCCATCGCCTTGATCGCACCGGGGAAGTAATAGTCGGGTCCGCCAATGGGCAGGATCGTGCGCACAAGCGCGAAGTCCGCCGTCCACAGCAATCGCTCCTCGGGAAGGTAGACGGCGTAGAGCGTATCGGTGTGCGTCTTTCCCAGGTAGATCAACTCAATCCTCACGCCGCCGATGGTGAGTGTTTGGTCTCCTTCGATGAGCTTGGTAGGCGCCAGGACACGGGATGCGTCCAAGTCAGCCCAGTAGGTCGGGCACTTCACGTGCGCCACGATCTCCTGGGGCTCGAGCGCGGCGCCACCCTCGGTGTGATCGAAATGATAGTGGGAATAGAAGAGCGTGTGCACCGGCTTCGTCAACCCAGCCTCCTTCAGATGCTCCTTGAGCGCGGCGGCGGCTTCGGCATTGAAAGGATCGGTGATCACGAGCCCTTCGTCGGTGTCGATGACGATGCTTCGGTACCAGGTCCACCGATACGTGTAGACGCGATCGGTGAGCTTCACGAGCTCCGAGCCGTCGTATTCCCCGGACCCGAAGTAGCCCTCCATGTCCCCGACCGCGACCTTCATGATGGCTCGCTTCGGATTGCAAGAGGCCATGAGCAACGCCGCGATGAGGCCAACGACGAACGGGAAGTGTTTCGAGTATCGCTTCATCAGCTGAGCCTACTCGCTTGCAGCGCCGACAGGAAGCCCGAGGCCCCATTCCGGGTAGGATCGCTCACGCACCGATAGCAGCAGCGATCTCGTCGATCAGGCCGTTGCCTCGCTGTCTGGCAGCGTCTACCTCTTCTTCGGGAGCGATCTCGATGCGGACGTCGACGTAATACTCGGGCTTTGGCTCTGTTCCGCTCGGACGCAGCAGCACGCGATGCCCTCCTTCGAGCTCGAAGATGAGCAGGTCGCTTTCGGGTAACTCGAGCGGGGCCTCGCTCTTGTCCGCCAAGATGCGAACGCCCTTCTTCGCGTCGAGGCAGGCTTCCACCTCGAGGTCGGCGATCTCCGACGGAAGCTCGTCTCGGTAACGACTCATCACGGCCGCCATCTTCTCGTTCGCATTGCCCCCTCCGAAGGCCTCCGGGATCTGTCGACTCACATAGAGGCCGTACCGGCGCCACATCGCCTCACGCTGGTCGAGCAGCGTGCTCCCCCGCGCTTTGCATCGGGCAGCAAGGTCCGCGACCAACAGCGCGGCACTGACGCCGTCCTTGTCTCGAACGAACGTTGTGGCGCCGTACCCGAGCGCGTCGTCGTAGCCGATGATGTACCGGTAGCCCTCCCCTTCGATCTCGATCGCACGATGATTGATCCAGCCGTGACCGACGAGGGTTTGCTCCCACCGTGCCCCGTGAGCTTCCGCAATCTTTCCGAGCAGCGGCGGGCCTACGATCGAGGAGATGACGAGGCGCTTCGGCTGGCCTTCGGTTTTCTCGAGTAGGTCGTCGGCTAGCATGCAGCCGACATCGTTTCCTGAGAGAACTTCGTAGCCCCCGTCCGAGGCGGCGGCGACAGCTAGACGACCGGCATCGGGGTCGTTGGCGAGCACGAGCTCCGCGCCGATTCGCTTGGCCAGCGTGAGGACCTTCACCATGGCCGCGGGCTCTTCGGGATCGGGGAAGTCGACGGTTGGAAACCGGCCGTCGGGTTCCGCCTGCGAGGCCACGCTTTTGAGACCGGAGAACCCGGCGGCGCCGAGGATCGTCCGGACCAGTCGATCTCCGACGCCGTGAAGCGCCGTATAGGCGATCGGAAGGCGGCGAGCTTCCGAGGGGGGACCCACCAATGCGCTGACCCGTTCGCGATACCGCTCCATCAGGTCGGTCAAGGCCTGCATGCGTCCTTGAGAGATCGCTTCGTGGCGCGTCCACCGGGGGATGTTGCTGACGCTGTCGATCCGGGCGATCTCTTGCATGATGCCGTCGTCATGCGGGGAGATGATCTGCGCACCGTTTCCCCAGAACACCGTGTAGCCGTTGTAGGCTGGAGGACCATGGTTCGCGGTGATCATCACGCCCGCCGCAGCGCCGGTTTCCAACACCGAAAAGCCTAGGAGAGGAGTGGGTACCTCGTCGAGCATCCAAACTTGGAAGCCAGCGCCCGCGATCACACCTGCTGCGTCGGTTGCGAGCTCACGACTCATCCGGCGCGCGCCGAAGCCCACGCAAATGCCTCGCTCTGCGGCGTTCGGAAGCTGTTGACGAAGCCAAGCACATAGGCCGGCCGTCGCCCGGATGACGCCGACGCGGTTCATTCGGTTCGGCCCCGGGCCGAGCCGCCCGTGGAAGCTGGCGCCGCCAAAAGCGAGTGAAGTGTCGAAGCGATCGTGCAAGCCGTCGAGGTCGTTGCGGTCGAGCAGTTCTTTGAGCTCGCGACGCGTCACCGGATCCGGGTCGTCCGCCAACCACCGCTCAGCTCTATCGACCACATCCACGCCTCCTATTTAGCCTGCTCCAGAGGCCCGGTCAGCACGCTAGGACGTATGGATTTGCGAAAAAGGTGCACCGAGCCGTCGTTGGGGACGCAATCTGTGCGACCTTTCTCAACGCGGTAATATAAGAAAATGCGGCCAGGGAGAGCCCTCGAACCTGGCACTCGCCTTGCATCAGCCATGCACGTGGAAGACCTAACCACCACAAGTTTCATGCGCTCGCTTTGTATGGGCCAGATCGAAGAAGATCTGATCTTGCCCTTCCCGCAAATGGCGGACAGCGAGAAGGATACGCTGCACGATGTCGGGGGCGCGCTGGAAGGCTTATTGGCCCCTCGACGGGAAGATTTCCGAACGTGGGACCGGGAGGCTGAGCTGCCTCAGGCATTTCTCCAAGAACTTGGGGAGTTCGGCATGTTCGGCCTGGTGATTCCAGAGGAAGACGGCGGGATGGGTTTGAAAAGCATGGCCTACTCCCGCGCGCTTCAGGAGGTTTCGAAATACGATGCCTCTCTCGCCGTGACCATCGGTGCCCACTGCTCGATCGGAATGCGAGGACTCTTGCTGTTCGGCACCGAGCAGCAAAGGAACCGCTTTTACCCGAAACTCGTGACTGGCGAGATGATCGCGGCATTCTGCCTGACCGAGCCGGGTGCAGGATCGGACGCCGCCTCGATCAAGACCACCGCAGTCCGCCAAGGCGACCACTGGGTGCTCAACGGCAGCAAGTTGTGGATCACCAATGGGGGCATCGCGGACTTTTTCACGATATTCGCCAAGACAGAACAGGAAGACGGGCGCGGAAAGATGACGGCCTTCCTCGTCACGCGCGATATGCAAGGCGTCAGCATCGGACCGCATGAAGACAAGATGGGCCTCAGGTCAAACCCCACAACCACGGTTCATTTGGACGGCGTGGCCGTGCCCCAAGAGAACGTACTTGGCGAGGTCGGCCAAGGCTTCAAAGTTGCCATGATGATCCTCAACAACGGTCGGACGGGTCTCGGTGGTAGCTCGGTTGGATTGATGAAGCAGTTGATCCGCCTCGCGACGCAACACGCCACCGAACGCAAGCAATTCGGAAGAACGATTTCCGAATTCGGACTGATCAAGAAAAAAGTCGCCCAAATGGTCGTCGACTGCTACGCGGCCGAGTCCGTGGTCCATATGGTCGCCGGCCTGATCGACCAAGGATGCAAGGAGTACGCGGTCGAGGCAGCGATCAGCAAAGTTTTTGCCAGTGAATCTTCATGGCGCACCGCGGACGAGGCTTTGCAGATCGCGGGTGGTAACGGCTACATGCGTGAGTTCCCGTACGAGCGAATTGTGCGCGATTGCCGAATCTATCGGATCTTTGAGGGCACCAACGAGGTCCTGCGGCTGTTCATCGCGCTCACCGCAATGAATGACGTGGCTAGTCAGCTGCAAGAACTCAGCCAAACCATGAAGGGAATCTTCAATCATCCGATCAAGGGCTTTGGCGTAATGTCTGACTACGCCCGAAAGCAAGCGACCCTAGTGTCGGGGTTTGGAGGCGACAAGAACAAGTTCACCAAGCTTCACCCGGCGCTCAAGGATCAAGCTGCGTTCTTCGAAAAGGAAACCCGGTACTTGGCGACCGCTGTGGACCGGATCCTACGCAAGCATGGCAAGGGAATCATCGGCAAGCAATTCGCAAGTCACCGACTGGCCGAGATCATGATCGATCTCTTTGTCTTGGCATGCATGTTGAGCCGTGTGAACAACTCGATCGAGACCCAGGGCGAAGAGGGCGCCCAACGAGAAATCGACATCGTATGCATGTTCACAGACAAAGCGCGAACGCGCATGAAACACAACTTTCGCCGGATCGACGACAATGATGACGAGCTAGCCAAGGCACTGGCCGACGACGCTTTCGAAGCCGAAGGCTTTCGCTGGGACGTCATCTAGACTGCGATCCCGTCGATGACCAGATAGCTCTCCACTTCAGGTACCGTGTTGGCCTGTGACGGCGTGCTTAGCACGCAGGGGGTTTCCGCCGTGGCTACTCACCCTCACTCGGCTGGGCGATCTTTCCCATCAAGGGCCGCTCGGGCGAGATCTCGATTTCGCCCATGATGACCTCGTCTGGGTGTCGCGGATCGTCGTCGTCTGTAGTGCCGGTGTCCCAAGCGGGATCGATGCGCGGTGTGCCCATGAGCGGTTCTCCCATTCGCAACGGCCCGTCCTCAGCGGGGCCGCACGCGGAGAGCTTCGTGACCCCCGCCGTGACGCCTGCGATGACCACTACGGCGCGGCCTCCTGTCCGAAGAAACGACCGCTTTCGGCCCACTGGGCAGTCTGAAGTGAGCACGGTGCCGTCGCGCCGCTGGTAGAAGCGGATGCATGGGTGCCCTTCCCGCTCTGCAACGACACGTCGCGCCTCGGTTTCCGTCATCGCGGATAGGTTGTAGACGTTGCGATTACACTCCCGACAGAACCGCACTCGGTCGTCGCCGTCCATGGCCTCCCACAGCGCCTTACAAGGGCTCGCAATACGAAGCTGAAACTTGGAATCTGTTGGCATATTGGTTCCGACGCGTGACGCGCCAAAACGATCTAGGGCATCCGCCGGCTCACCCCCTGAATGGTGTCCTAAGAAGAGGAGGACCACCGCAATCCTCGTTTTCTCTTCGCGAAATTATCTTCCAGGACGTTGCGCATATTCTACGCGCTCTTCCTCACTTTAAGACCAAATTTGCGTGTTGACATGAGGCATCCAGGTGCAGCACAACGAACACGAGGGCGGTGCAAAACGCAAACACGAGCACGGAGCCTGCAACCGGGGTGTCATTCCCGGAGTCGACCGAGGGAAAGCGCAGCTCGACCGATGCCGGGAAGCAGATCCTCGCAGAGGCGGTGAGGCGCATCGACGCGCAAGCCGCTGAGGCTCTCCTTGCCGAGCGGAACTGGCGGCAACGCTATCCGGCGCACCTGGTTCACCAAGAGAAGCTCGCAGCGCGTGAAGCTGCGGCGGCGACCAACATCGCAGCAGACGGGCTCAAAGCAGTTCACAACAACTTCGAGTTCGCACGCGACGACATGGTTCTGCCCCTCGGGCAGGCTATGGATGAGCTCGCGGAACCGCGCCTCAGGACGGCAATGGTTCGCGGCAAGTTGCAGTTCGCCGGGCCACGCCTGCAAATCCCGTATCGAGGTGAACGCCTCTCGGGAGACAAGCTCTTGCGGCAACTCGACCAGTGGTCCCATCGTGGCATCATTGAGCCCTCCCATGCCGAGGCGATCCGTACGGTCATGCGCAACACGGAGTGGCTGGATCTTTCGGAGCGGACCTTCATATTGCTCGGTGCCGCCGCCGAAATTGGGCCACTCGCTTTTCTCGCCGCCCATCGCGCGAACATCGTCGCCGCGGATGTCGGCCGGCCACAGGTGTGGGCTCGCGTCCTCGAGCTTGTTGCGCGATCGCCGTGTGTCCTGCACGTCCCCGTGCGAGAGCCCTGTCGAACGGAGATTTCGGATAATGAGCTTGCGCAGCGCGCGGGTGCTGACCTCTTGCGGGAGACGCCCGAGCTCGGGGCATGGCTCGAGAGCTTTGAGAACCCGGCGGCTGTGGGCTGTTACGCCTACCTGGATGGCAAGGATCACGTGCGCGTATCGGTTGCCATGGATGCGCTCGTGCAGCGGCTCCACGCGAAAGGCTCACGGGCAGCTTTCGCCTACTTGGCCAGCGCAACGGATGCTTTTGCAGTGCCCGAAGAGGCTGCCCGCTGCGCCCATGAGCGGTACGGCGGCCGGGGCCTCCTCGGACTTTGGCAGTCGCCGGTCCGCTGGATGACGCGCGAGCGCCTGTATGCTCCCAACATTCCTGACTGGGTCACTACAGAAACGGGCCAGCGGTACGGGATGTATGATGGGCTCGTCGTTCGACAAGGGCCGAACTACGCGCTGGCGAAACGAATCCAAAAGTGGCGGGCGCTGATGGCGCGGACCACGGGCCATCGAGCCTCAGCCAACGTGGCTCCGGCCAGCATGACCGGTTCAGTGATTAGCAACCGCGCGTTCGCAGCGGCTTATGCTGGCGCGCGGCACTACGGGGCGGAGATTTTCGCGCCGGAAACCACCAATGCGCTGATGGGCGTACTGCTCGTGCATGACCTGTGTTCCGAAAGCTCAGTGGCCAACCCCGACACACCCCTCTCCAATCCGCTCGAGCTATTCATGAGCGGTGCCAATCATGGTGGGCTCTGGCGCTCACCATTGCAGATTCGCTCGGTGCTCGACGTCGCTGCGGTGCGTGGCTTGCTGAGCAGACCGAGCGCCTCCCGACAGCGACCGGCATCCTACGGCAGGCTCCAGCGGGCACGGTAGCGTCCCGGAGATGCGCCTCCTTTGCAGATTAGCGTCCGATCAGTCATCTTGTTGATGACGTGACTGTTTAGTCGCGTTCTTGCCGAGGCAACCAAATGATCGGAATTCCAATAGGTCTTGTCTACTCGAATGCATGCGAGTGGTTCATTCATCGCCATGTGCTTCATGGGCAGGGTCGCAAAAAGGGAAGCGCTTGGAGCTTTCATTGGCACGAGCACCATCGGCTAACACGTCGTCATGGTTTTCGAGACCCTAACTACGAACGTTCGATGTGGGGCTGGCATGCTCAAGGCAAAGAGGCGTTGGGCGTCACCATGCTTGCTGCCGCCCATCTGCCACTCTTGCCAATTGCACCCTTCTTCACTGCAACCGTCTGTTACGGCGCGATCCGGTATCACCGGGCACACAAACGCGCACACCTCGATCCCGACTGGGCTCGGGAGCATCTGCCCTGGCATTACGACCACCACATGGGACCGAATCAGGAAGCCAACTGGTGTGTCACGCGACCTTGGTTCGATCACTTGATGGGCACCCGTGAGCCGTATGCGGGTACGTCACGTGAGGCCCGGGATCGAGCGCGGCACTCCCCGGGCAAGACAGCGTGTTGAGCCGCCGGTCCTGCCATATGGCTCGTAGGCCTCGTCTCTGTCCTGATCAGCGACGTAAGCGATGCGAGCACCGTTCGGGCTCCGCTACCCTCCTCGAAGATCGCGCGCCTCCTCCTGGGTACGTCCGTCCTCCGCACTCATCGAAAGCGACGCACGGTACTTTTCGTTGCCCTTCGACCACTCTTCCTCTGCATCGCTGATTCTCTTGTCCACCACGTTCTGATGCTTGCGAACCCATTTGGCGCCGTCTTCAAGATCGGGACTGGCTGGTTTGGTGTCGCGGAGCCATTTGGCAGATTCCGCGAAACGCTCGGTGTTGCGCAAGACAGGCTCTACGATGACTCGCGCCTTGCCGAAACCCATCTTCGGCCGTGTCTCGATGATGTAAGTGCGTCCTGCGGCAAGATCAGCGCGAACTAGCCCCGCATTCTCTGAGACGATGTACAGGGTGTGTTTGCCAGGCTCGAGCGTGGCCATGACGTGTTGATTGCCCCTTAGCATCGTCAAGAACTTCTTGTTCTCATCGACGATGTAGAAGTTGATGGCTTTGCCGAGCCTCGAGTCACGGACGAAGACCACAAGGGCCTTGTCTTTCGGTGCGACAAACGATGCAGGCCCCGAAGGAGTAATGGGTTCACTCGCCGGCGGGTAGACGAATCCCAGCCACAGGACCGCGAACAACGGCAAGAGATACGGTGTCTTCATTTGGAGCTCCTCTCTTAGTAGAAAGCCACTGCAACTCCGAATCGCAAAGTCGCCTGGCTCAGGGTTCCGGTCAGCTCTCCGTCAAAGCGGGCCCAACCATAGGAATACCCAACTTCGAAAAAGGGAGCGACTCGGTCTGTGACGAAGACCATGAAGCCGGGTGCGATCGCGGTGTTGAACCCAACACCAAAGCTAGAGTAGTCGAAGTTGTCAGGAACGTTGGCAAGCGACAAGCCGAACTGGAAAATCGCATAGACCTCAGTTTCCAGCCCTCGTGCGCCCATCGTGAAGGCGTAGCGACCCTTGAGGAACGGTGAGAAATCCATGCCGAGATTGCGATCGCGTTCCACCGCCCCGAAGGTGTAGATGCTCCAAAGAGCCCCCGTGGTAAGCACCTTGTGCACGGGGGCTTCGAAGCGAAGCGTGAGCCCGACGGTCGTCCTCGCGTCGAACCCAACATCGATCTCGTTGAACGCCGCTACACCGCCGCCTGGCCCAACGCGGAGGATCATGTGCATCCGCCTGGCCATGCGGAGCTCGGGTGCTTCCTCGTCGAAACTCCCCTCCGCGATGGATTCCTCAAGTTCGACTTGTGGGGCTTCCTCCGTATGTACGGGATCGTCCGCAGAGGACCGCTCCGGCCACCCGAGAATCATCAGACCTAGCGCCAAAGTAGCCGTAAACGACCGCATCGCTTGCTCCTTTCAACGAACTCTCAGTAGAGCTACGGGATGAACTCCCCGCATCCGCGGAAGCAGCCAAACTCGCCTTCACCGCCGTAGCGGCAGATACCGCTTTCGCAGTACCAGCAACGCCCGCAGTCGCAGTCCGTGCCGCACGACACGGGACCCGATCCTCCGCCATTCGTGCACGTCACACTCTCACAATCATCTGCGTCTACCCCTCCCTCGAGACGCTGAAGGGGAATATCACATGCGATCTCCAGAGTGAGCACGTCGTTTGCCTGATCATAGGTGTACGGTTGCGAGACTACGTCTTCGTTCGCGGGGTCCGTGGGGTCAATGACCGCGATCAGCTGGACGTCGGAGCTGACACTGCTGGGTTCCTGTGATGTCCACGTCCCACAGACCAGGAACTCGAAACCGCCGAACGTTTCGACGCCGCGGATTCGTCCTCCCGGACAAACAAACTGGCCGATGACGACCTCGCTGCCGTCGCACGTCCCGGCGGCGCCCCATGCGCCGACAACCTGTTGCTCGAGGGTGAGCTGAGTGGCGCTTCCGCCCGAGCCTCCTGTCGCGCCACCGCTACCGGCCGAGCCACCACTGCCGGCTGAGCCACCGTCGCCGTCCTGAGTGTCGCCGCCGCAACCAGCTGCGGACCACGCCGGAAAGACAAATAACGCGCAGATACACACCCAACGTCCTACGGAGTACTTCATGACAACCTCTCTATCTCCCTGTATCTCTCTGTGCTCTCGAACAAGCCCAGCTAGAGCACGTTGCATGCCAGCCTGTCAGGCTATGAATTCCGCGGCACCGAAAGAAAGGGCAGCTGAATATTCTGCGTTCAGTAGCAGATGATCGCAATACGTTCGCACGACACCAGGCAGTCAATTGGAGTTACAATCAGCCAATCCACCAGCAGGCAGGAGGATACGATGGCCAACACGATTTCCTTCAGGCTCAACGGTAAACCAGTCCGTCTCCGGGTGGACGGCAACCGTAAGCTGCTGTGGGTGCTTCGGACGGAGCTGGAACTGACCGGCACGAAGTTCGGTTGCGGACACGGTGTGTGCGGCGCGTGCGCGGTGCTGGTCGACGACCGCCCGGTTCGCGCATGCATGGCGCAGGTCGCCAGCGTCGGCGGCAAGAAGGTCGTCACGATCGAAGGGCTGGCGAAGGACGACGACCTGCACCCCCTACAAAAGGCGTTCATGGAGAAGGACGCCCTGCAGTGCGGTTTCTGCACGCCGGGCATGATCCTCACCGCCTACGGCTTGCTCCGATCGAAACGCAAGCCCTCGCGTGATGAGATCATCCGGGGCATGGACGGTAACTTGTGCCGCTGTGGCGCCCACACGCGCATCGTCGATGCGATCCAGTCTGCCGCGGCGGAAGTGAAGCAGGCCGACAGATGAACGCGAACGACGACCTGCCGTTGGACTTCCAGGAAAACGACCCCACGTGGGCTCTGCAAGCGCACCCCCACTCTCGCCGAGAGTTTCTCAAGCGTTTGGGCGGTGGGATCGTCATCTTCGTCGGGTTTGGTGGGAAGCTGGCCGGGGCCGATGCGCGCTTTGGCCAACGCGGTGTGCCAAACGACTTCAACGCGTTCTTGCGAATCGCCGAGGATGGGCGCGTCACCTGTTTGACCGGCAAGATCGAGATGGGGCAAGGGCCGATCACCTCGCTCGTTCAAATGCTGGCCGACGAGCTCGACGCGCCCTACGAGAGCGTCGACATACTCATGGGCGATACGGACCTCTGTCCGTGGGACATGGGCACCTGGGGTTCGAGGACCACGCGCTTCTTCGGCGCGGCGCTACGTGCAGCAGCCGCTGAGGCTCGTGGCGTTCTCCTCGAGCTCGCATCTGAGACGTTCCGCGTGCCCGTTTCACGACTGCAAGCCAAAGATGGGGTGATCTTCGACCGCAAGAACCAGAAGAAACGGGTCACCTACGGCACACTCGCCAAAGGAAAACCGATCGCCCGACACCTGACGGTGAAGCCTGAGCTCAAGGACGTTGCCGAGTTTCGCATCATGGGTCAGCCGAAGCTCCGGCGCGACTCACTCGAGAAGGTGACCGGCAAGGCCAAGTACGCTGCCGACATTCGTCTACCGCGCATGCTCTATGCGAGCATCCTGCGACCGCCCGCGCACGGGGCGAAGTTGAGGCACATCGACAGATCGGGCGCCCGCAAAGTGGCTGGTGTGACGGTGGTCGAAGACGGGAACTTCATCGCAGTGCTCCACGAGCTCCCCGACGTGGCGCAGCAGGCGCTCGGCCGAATCAAGGCAAAGTTCGACGTGCCCCCGGCGACTGTGACCGATGAGAACATTCACGAGCATCTCATCCGAGTAGCCCCCATTGGCGACGTTGCGGCCGGGGGCGGCGACCTCGCGAAAGGACGCAAGCTCGCGACGCGTACGTTCGAAACGACCTTTTTCGATGGCTATGTCGCGCACGCGCCGATCGAGACGCATGCAGCCCTCGCCAACATCGAAGCCGGCAAGTGCACGGTATGGGCCTCGACGCAGAATCCGTTCGGCGCACGCGACCAGATCGCGCGGGCGATCGGGTTTCCCGGCGAGAGAGTGCGAGTCATCACGCCGTTTGTTGGCGGCGGATTCGGTGGCAAGACGGGTAACATGCAGGCGGTCGAAGCCGCGCGCCTTGCTAAGGCCGTGGGCCGGCCTGTTCAGGTGATGCGCACCCGTGAGGAAGAGTTCTTTTACGACACGTTCCGGCCGGCCGCGATCGTCAACATCCGCTCCGGCATCGACGACTCCGGCCGGATGACGCTCTGGGATTACGAAGTGCTTTTCGCCGGGCAGCGGGGTTCGGAGCACTTCTACAACATCCCGCATCATCGTACGACCGTGAGGCCGCGTGGCTGGATAGGCGGCCGGGGAACACATCCGTTCGCCACCGGAGCCTGGCGGGCACCCGCGAACAACACCAACACCTTTGCGCGCGAATCGCAGATCGACCTCATGGCAATGGCGGCGGGCGCGGACCCGATCGAGTTCCGCCTCAAACATCTCGACGATCCGAGGATGATCCGCGTGCTCAGGGCCGCGGCGAAACACTTTGGTTGGACGCCTGCCAAGTCGCCGAGCAAGCGCGGCGTCGGCGTGGCCTGCGGCATCGATGCCGGAACCTACGTGGCCGCCATTGCCGAGGTCGCCGTGGGTGCGCGCACTGGAGAGGTCGAGGTCAGGCGAGTCCTCTGCGCGCAAGAGATGGGCATCGTGATCAACCCCCAGGGCGCGACCATCCAGATGGAAGGTTGCATCACGATGGGCCTTGGTTACGCCCTCTCCGAAGAGGTCCACTTCAAGGGCGGGCAGATTCTCGATACCAATTTCAAGCACTACGAGATACCGCGCTTTTCGCGTCTACCGAAGATCGAGACGGTCATCCTCGAAGCCAACGATATTTCGCCGCAGGGCGGTGGAGAGCCGACCATCATCGTCATGGGGGCGGTCATCGCCAACGCGATCCACGACGCAACCGGCGCCCGCGTGCGGCGCATGCCCATGACCCCCGAGCGGGTCAAGGCCGCCATGCGATAAAGCCTAGAAAACTGCCTCGCGTGTGGATTTCAGCCGCTCGATGGGTCGATTGGAGCGCTCAGGGAACGACCGAGCGCTTCCTCTAACTTGCTCATCAGGGTCGCGAGCCTGAAGGGTTTTTGGAGGAACGCGGACGGGCCGGTCCCTTCGAACGTCTGGTCTTCGATGTAACCCGTACAAATGATGATGGGGATATCGGAACGGATTTCCCGAAGTCGCCGGAGCGTCTCGGCGCCACCCATCTTTGGCATGGCCATATCGAGGATTACCGCACAGAACTCGTTCGGCGACTCGCGAAAGATGTCGATCGCCTCGATGCCGTCGCCAGCTGTCTCGACCTCAAAACCAAACGTCTCGAGCATCTCTGAGAGTACGTCACGAACATGTTGTTCATCGTCAACGGCGAGGATCGTACCCTCGGCATGCCCCTCTACGTTCAGTTCGTTCGTGTCGGCCGGAGGGGCATCTAAGCGAGCTCCGGGTGCGGCAGGAAGCAGAACGCGAAAGGTCGTGCCGGCGTCAAGCTCCGAATGCACTTCGATCGCGCCGCGGTGGCTACGGATTATGCCCGCCACTGCCGCTAGCCCAAGGCCTCGCCCCGTCGCCTTGGTCGTAAAGAAAGGTTCGAATATCTGTTCGCAGGTTGATGCAGACATGCCGCATCCGGTATCGGAAACATCGATGAATACATAGACTCCTTCGGAGACGTCCCAGCTGGTCGTCCACTGAGCGCACTCCTCGCTGCCCAGCACAACCGCTCCCGTTGCAATCATGATGCTTCCCGGGTGTTCGCCGATGGCCTCCGACGCGTTGGTGATTAAATTCATCAGCACTTGGCCGATCTGCGACAAATCTCCCCGAACGAGTGGCAGGTCGACGGACAGCACCATATCCAGTGACACATACTTCGAAATCGAAACTTCGAGCAAGTTCTTCATCTCGGAGACGAGCGGATTGAGGTCAATGGTTTCGATCTGCACCCCCTCCTTCTTTCCCGAGTACGCAAGGAGTTGCTGCGTGAGCTCGGAGGCTCGTCCACCAGCCATCTTGATCTTGATCAGGGCCTTCTGAATGGGCGAGCCGGCGGACGCAAGGAGGAGCGCAAGATCGGCATTGCCCACGATACCCACCAATAGGTTATTGAAGTCGTGCGCGATGCCACCTGCAAGCACACCTAAACTTTCGAGTTTCTGTGCGCGTTGCATTTGAGTCTCGATCCGCTGGCGCTCGGCCTCTTGCTCCTTCTCTCGGGTGATGTCTTTGAAGAGCACCAAGGCCCCCGGCTCACCGGATCGGCTCGAAATCGCCGCAGCGGTCACCTCGAGCTGTCGCGAGTCGTCGTCTTGATCCCGGTGGCCCCTAAAGATTTGCGGTGGAGGCTCGTCGCCGTTCGATGCCGATTCGGCAATGAAGTCCTCCAACCTCTTTCTATCCGAGGGATGAAAGAAATCGGCAAATCGAGCTCCGAGGACGGTTGCCTCCGGCGCGCCGAATACCGTCGCCGCACGGCGGTTCCAGGCACGGATCTCTCCCGAGTAGTCCAACACTGCGACGCCGATTGGCGCATGGTCGAGGATTCGATCGAGATACTGTTTGGGGTTGGGCTGCCAAACCTTCGGGGCTTCGAGTCTGGTCAGGGTGGCTACGACATCATCGTGGTGTTTGCGGCGTTGTCGCGTCCTCGTCATTGCTTCGTTCAGCACCGGTCCGATGGAGCCGTTCTCGGCGATTGATTGACAGGTCACGTCTCCGCTCAAGAATGGCGCATACATCACCCGTCGTTCGATCTGCTCGAGCCGAGCGGGGTCTGCGAGGATCACGATGGATAGATCTTGGTCGATGCCACGCGCGTCCTCCGCAACGCGAATGGGATCACCTCGGCTCGCGCCGAGGACGAGCAGGTCCACGGCCCGAGGTCGCCGTGTCAGTTCCTCCTTCACCATTTCAGGATCTTGCACGCTGCGCAGTGCAGGTATGGGCTCAGGAGCAAAAAGCAGCTCGGCTGTGTTGGGCTCCACGTTGACCAAGAGGACTTCGCCCACATCGCCTCCTAATCGCTCAGAATCGGAAGGCCGAGCAAAGCGCGTCCTGTCCATGAGCGAAGCGTGTCGGTTGCCGGCGCCATGATATGCGATGCTTGAACATCTCGAAGCATTCGATGAAGCGTCGAACCATCGCGATACCCTCGTCCACCGCTGAGGGTCATCGCTTCTCCGACGACACCGACGGCACACTCCGCCACTTCGGCCTTGGCTGAAAATAGCCCGAGCAATGCATCCGGGTCTCCTGCGTCGCCTTTGGACGTAGCGTGATAGAGCAGAGCGCGTGTTCGCTCGACGTTTGCCCAAATCGATCCCAACCGGTGCTGGATGACTTGGTTGTCGGCCAACAACGCACCGCTGTGCCGATGGCGCCGCTCCTTCACGTTCTTCCGTGCTTCATCGAGTGCAGCGCTGGCGACTCCCAAGTAAGTTCCGGCCATTGCCGCGAGGAAGTAGGGCGTGATGACGTTGAAGACGTACCATATTTGGTCTCCCTCGTTACCGAGGAGGTTCGCCTTCGGGATCTGAACGTCGTTGAGCTCCAAGGAACGCGAGGAATTCCCGCGCATCCCCATGCCGGACCACGACGGGCCCCATTGCATTCCTTTCGTGCCAGCTGGCAAGACGACACAAGAAAAGTGTCCGGGTGGCGCATCTGGGTCTGCGGACACCGTAGAGACCACGTAGGAGTTGGCGTGCCCGCCGTTCGTGACGAAGCATTTCGTCCCGGAAAGAAGTAGGTTCGCGTTTCCGTTCAGCGAGAGTTTGGTTTGCGGATAGTAAAAATGGGTGCCCGTCCCCGGCTCGCTCAAGGCAAGCGAGGTGATGTGTTTGCCCTCGGCGATCGACCTCAACAACTGGCTGTCTTGCGTCGGGGTCGCCTTGGCGGCGATGACGGCCGTGGCGACTGCGTGCATCCCGAAACAGATCGATGTGGAAGCGCACTCGCGACCCAACTCCTCGCACACCCTCGCGAGTGCGAGCAAGCCGTGCCCCAACCCCCCTTGATCTTCGGGAATGGTCAACGCGGCGAGCCGCATGTCTTGAAGCGCGCGAATCCCAGGCTCGGGCCATCGTCGCTCTTCATCGACCGAGCGCGCTTCGGGCGCCAGGATCTGAACGGCAACGCTGCGGGCGCGCGCAATGACAGTGTCGAGGTCCATGACGGCCACCTTCTTCGATCGGGCGAATGACAAGCATCGGCTGAAACCAGCCAGCGAGTCAACCGTCTCGTGTCAGCCCCGGTGGGCAGGGCGGAGAGGTTTGAGCACCCAGTACAGCATGGCCAGTTGAGCCACGCCGTACAGAGCGATGGTGACGACAGGATTGGGAGCGGGGGGCACGCTGCTGATGAAGGCCCAGCTGATGCCAAACCCCAAGAGGGCCTTGGTGGTGTCGACGCGGTCGAGCTGCAGCGTCATGAGCCACAAAACGGGGGCGACGCCGTAGATCGGCACCAAAGGGCTCCGCAGGGACGCGAGGATCAGGAGCGAGAGCCAGATCTGCACGCGACCGACGCGATCCACGTCGAGGCGGGCCGCGAACCAGGTCGCGGCCAAGATGAGCAGGGTGTAAACCGTGGAAGCGGGGCCCAGCAGCGTATCGCCGCCCTGTATCCCGAGCAAATCCAGTTTCCATACGCTGCCCGGAACAGACAAGTTGGTGGTGATCACCAGGGTGTCGGTGACGAACGAGAACGCTTCGCCGGACAACAGCCGCGGCAGCAGGAAGCTGAAGAACTGCACGAAGGGCTCGGTTCCCGTCACGGCCACGCTCAGCAAGGCAAACACGACGGAAAACGCTCCCGTCCAGGCGAGGTCACGCCAGCGCCTTCGTAGCAACAAGTAAAGCACCAAGATCCCAGGGAAGAGCTTGGACGCCACCCCTCCGGCCAACAGCAGACCGCCAAGGGCGGGACGTTTGGTCTCGAAAGCCAGCATCCCGGCCATGGCCGTCCATATGGTGAACAGGTGAATTTGACCAAACTGGAAGTTGAACAGCGTGGGCATGCTCGCGAGCACCAAGGGCAACATCCACAGTGCCCACGCCCCCGTGGAGCCCCCGATCCAGCGCGCGAGCAACACGGCGAAGGCGGCGAACATCAGGATTTGGAGTGCAAACCACACCGAGCGTATGACGAGATAGTCGTTGCTCAGCGCGAGCCACAGCCGGGGAAGCAACAAGAACGGCGGCGGGTAATGAAAGGAATCGTCGAGGTACGATTGAAGGCTGACCACTGACGTCTCGATGTCTTGAGCCTCGGTAAGCCCGAAGTTGGGGTAGTGCGTGGTGTCGTAAAGGTTGGGATCGTTCTGGCGTGTGAGATCGGCAGCATGCACATACGACGCCATGCACATGTGCGTCACCGTGAACTGCACCGGCGGAAACGTGGAACACCAGGTCATGTCCCGATCCGCCATGAACACGCTCAACCTCGAGACCTGAACCAACATCACCAGCGCCAGCACCACCCAAGCGATGGTCTTGCCCCGGGAGCGTTGCCAGGCGCCATCCATGGAGTGCGGCAACGCGAGCTCGATGCGCTTGGCCAAAGTGCTCAGCAACACGCCCACCAGCAGCAGTAGAGGCAAGAAGCCCCACGGCAGCAGGCCGGCTGCAGCCATTCCGCCACCCGTGATGCCGGCCACCGCGCCTCCAACGATCCACGACGGCTTCAGCCAGTGCGCCACACCCGCCGCGATCACCGGCAGCACCAACGCGACCGCCGCGGATGAGATCGGCGGCCCCACCGAAGAAGCCTGCAGCGTAGCCAGCGCGTGCGCGCCTACCACGCTAACCGGTGTGGCTACGGCAACGGCGACGCCTCGACGTTCCCAGGTCATGGCCCCCGAAGGAGTATCACATCCGTCGCGGTCGGCCGACCGAGCCGCAGCGTTGTTTGGGTGGTCGCTCTCAGGCTCAGCCTGTTTTCGCGCTCGGGTAGAGCTCGTTGTCCAACGAAAAAAGCCAAGCTTCAGCGTCGGCCAGGTTCGAAAACACCTTCATCGGGGCGGGGGGGCGCATCAACCAAAGGACGGCAGTCACTACGCCTGCCATGAGCTTCGAATTGGTCAGGACCGCGTAGCCGATGACGAGCTTGCGGGCCGTCGGTGAATGCAGTTTGGCCCACTGGACAAAACGGCGACGTCGGCCGGCGTCCATGCGTTGGACGCCCCTCAAATCATGAACGAAGAAGGCACGCTCATCCCTCTCGCTGAATCGATGGAACTCCTCGTAGAAGGTGTCCTGGTCGATCGACTCCGGGTCCCTGCCACCAGGCGACGGGATGATCACAAGCGGCCAACGGGTCTCGTCGAACCGATACTGAAAGGTGTCGCTCACATCGCCATCCGCACCGCGCGACAACCTCGAGCCGCGCTACTCTCAGTATGTCGAATCGGGGCGAGGGAGCCAAATGTGGCGAGCCCGCCGTCGTTTTTCGATTTGGGCTTCGGGGTATTTCTCAATCCATGCCACGAAATCGCGTATCCTGCCTCACGAGGAGAAGACCCATGGGCGTTACCTTTGAAACGAACGGACACATCGCCAGCATCACCCTCGATCGACCCGAGGCACGCAATGCCATCAACGGCGAAATGGCCAGTGGCATTGAAAGCGCGCTCGACAGATACGAGGAAGATGACGCCTTGTGGGCAGCCATTTTGAAAGCGAATGGCCCGGTCTTTTGCGCGGGCGCCGACTTGAAGGAAATTGCGGCTGGTAATGTCGTCTCGCTCAGCACCAAGAAAGGCGGCTTTGCCGGCATCACCAAGCGCGAACGGACGAAGCCGGTGATCGCGGCAGTTACTGGCAGCGCGCTTGCAGGCGGCACCGAGATCGCGCTCGCATGCGACATGATCATTTGCTCCGACAAAACGATGTTTGGTTTGCCAGAAGTAAAACGCTCTCTGGTGGCCGCTGCCGGTGGCTTGTTCCGTCTGCCCCGTGCGATTGGCATGGCCCCCGCGCTCGAAGTGATCATGACCGGCGATCCGCTGTCCGCCCAACGGGCCTATGAGCTGGGCATGGTTAACAAGGTCGTTCCCGAGGCCCAGGTGGTGGAAGAAGCACTGAAGCTCGCCGATCGGGTGGCAACCAATGCGCCCTTGGCCGTGCAGGCAAGCCGTCGCGTTGCCGTCCGCGCCTTCATCGATGAAGACGACGCCCTGTGGCGCGTCGGCTACGAGGCGACCGCTCAGATCATGAACACCGAGGACTTCAAAGAAGGCCCCCGTGCGTTCATCGAAAAACGCCCACCCAACTGGCAGGGGAAATAGCCTGGATCCGAGGACGGTCGCCTATCTCGCGAGCGAAAGCACGACACTGCGTGCGCCTGGTAACGTTACCGTCAGCACGTCGCCATCGAGGTTCGTTTCCAAGGCTTGACCGGTGTCCGGGTCCAACAGGCGCGCGTCTGCAAACTGCCCCTCGATGCGAAATTGATCGGTCTGCTGCTGATAGCTTTCGTTGAAGAGGAAGTAGAGATCGCCGCCGACCACTTGGCGACGCGCCACCGACATTCGGAACCCGTCTGAGCTGAGCGGGCCGAGCGATGGGAGCACGCCGGTATCCGTGATCGCGGCTGGGATTTCGTTCGCCGACGACACCATCCCGATGTCGGACTGCAAGCGATCCACGAGCGCTGCGACCATCGCGTCGCGGGAGTCCGCATCGACCAAGCCATCGGCGCGCTCTGGGAGATTCCCCATCCAAACTACCGCGACTCCAGCGTCGGCCGCGTCGAGAACCGCCCGAAGGACTTCTGGGTCTATTGCATCGACGTTCTCGACGACGAGAGCACGAAAAGAGGCCGCACCGGCTCGTAGCTCACCTCCATCGCTGGTGGACGCCGCTAGCGCCGAACGGCTCAGGCGCGCATACGAAAAGCCCGCCCGTCTCAGCGCCATGCTGATCTCCGATTCGAATGCCCTAGGCTCGACACCAAAGTTCGGGAAATTCTCTGCCTCCCACTCAGGGTAGAGCCAAGCCACCTCGGCCGCCGCCGCGCCGCGGCTCATCGCGTAGCTGAGCCTCGCCACCATGCGGTTGAGAGATGGAAGTGCGGCCCAGATCGCGGCATCCGGGTGGATGTCGAACGTGAGGTCGAGCGGCCCCGTAGAGAACGCGCTGTCCTCGAGCGGATGAAAAGGAAACCAGCGCTGCCCGTCTTGGTGAAGGTAGGGATACGCGTGACCGTGATACATCAGCCGATTGACACCGGCACTGAACGCTCGCCCCATGAGCAGTCGCGCCTCATCCTCGGTCAACTCGAGCGTCCCAACCGTGGGAAACGTTTCGCTGCTCACGAAGCGCTTGCCCCCCACGTGCGCGGCCGACGCCGCCAGACGGAGGAAGTCGTAGGAACCGCCACCGTAGAGCCCCTCGGACTCCGGGACGTCGGCCATGCCGTAAGCGTCGAGGACGTCGGCGTATCCACCATGGGCTTGCAGTCGAAAGTCTATGCCTCTGTTTTGCAGCCACGCACGGAGGGGGACGATGAGCTCTTCGACGAACAAGGTGCCACGAAACGTCTCGTAGTCTTCTCGTGCTCGGAGACCGCGCTCATCCGTTGCCCGATAGCGCGGGGACCCGGTACCGAATAGCGTCGCGTATTCGGACTCGCCTCCTTCCAAGAACAAGAAGGGGAGCATCGGCGCGACGTCGTAGCCAAGGGTAGACTCGAACTTCGCGCCGAACGCCGTCGTCCAAGGCAGCTCTCCGACGAGCTCGAAACTGTCGACGAAAACCGCGCGTGGAGAGCAATCGGAAACCGCATCGATCCACGCCCCAAACTCGCGATCGACGAAGGCCTCGACGCCTCTGCGATCGAGGTGGTCGATGATTCGCGCTCCCTCGATCGGTCCCGGATACGCATTGCCTACTGGAAAATGTTGCGTTCGATTCTCATAGATCGCAAAGACGCGGTGCGTGCCCTCGGGGACCTCCCACGACAACGTGCCGGCCTCCACGCTCGGCCCCAAATCGACGACATTCCCGAGAATGGCGGGCGAGCTCTCAGGCTCCTCGAGCACTTCGGCCGCAAGGACCGACATCACAGTGGCGTTTTCGTCGAAGCCGGCGATTGCTGGAAGGATGCTGTTCGTGGCGTCGACCCAAGCAGGGGGCTCCGCCTCGGGCAACGGACCTCGGTAACTCAGTGGTCCCGTGAGCGTGAGCTCGGCTGCTACCAATTGACGCGCGCCGTCCTCGTCGATGCCTGCGCCTCCCGTGGACCATCCGCTTCCGAGCGTGAGGTCCCAGGAGAGTCCGAGCTCCCGCGCGGTACATGCAGCGGTGCGTAGCCGCTCCAAGAACGAAGCATCGCCGACGGTACGGATGCGAGAGTCGCTACTCAGATCAGCATTCGTGACGGCCGACATGAACGGCTGAATCTCGACTGCGCTGTAGCCCAGCTCCGCAAACTGGCTCAACTGCTCGCGCAGCGTAACGTCATCTACGGCCCCCCCGGGCCACCACCACCGCGCCTGCGGACCAAACTCGAGTGGGGGGTCGGCAAATACCGCGGCTGAGAATACGTCGTCGTCGACGCTGCCTGGGCTCTCCCCGTCACTGCACCCCAAGGCTAAAACGATCGCGCTCACCGCAGAGAAGACTCGAAGCATGCCCATCTCGTAGCAGCCACCGTAGAACACCTCACCCCGTCATGCGACCCAGACGGGTGACCTCCCGCTAGCGCTCGGCGAGGATCGGGATGTAGCTCGGGTACCAGACCGCGCTGCGGATGGTTGCCTCGATCTCGTCGTCGGGGATCACTCGCCCGAGATGCGCCTCGCGTGCCGAGCGCACGACGGCACACGCGATGTTGAAGCTCACTTCGCGCAGATCGTCCACGCTAGGGAAGATGGCGCCGAGCGCCAGGCGCTGTTCAGTTACGCAGCTCGCCAGCGTCTGCGCAGCGATCAAGAACATTTCGTCGTTGATTTCCCGTGTATTCGAGACGATGGCGCCCAGGCCAACCCCCGGGAAGATGAAGACGTTGTTGCTCTGCCCGATCACGTGACGCTTGCCTTCGTAGGTCACGTCATCGTACGGGCTGCCGGTGGCCACCAGCGCCCGGCCGCCGGTCCATTCGAGGGCGTCTCTTGGAGTGCACTCTGACTTCGAGGTCGGATTGGAGAGTGGCAGGATTAGGGGGCGGTCGACGTGCTTCGCCATCTCCTCGATCATTTCCCGGGTGAAGGCGCCCGGCTGGGCCGTCGCGCCGATGAGGATGGTCGGCTTGAACGCGCGAATCATCTCCACCGGGGTTGTGTCGGAGGACTGCGCGATCCCGTAGTGCTCGAGGCTCTCCTTGCTGAGCGCGAATTCCTGTTTGAAGGGCTCCTTGATCTCACGCTCGGCGTGCAGCAGACCCTTCGAGTCGAACGCAGCGATTGCGCGCTCGATCTCGTGTTCGGTGGCTCCGGCCTGGCGCATGGCAGCCGACGCCAACCGGGCAATGCCGATGCACGCGCCACCCGCTCCAATGAAGAGAATCCGCTGGTCCCGGATCGTCTGGCCCGTGATCCGAAGCGCCGCAAAGATGCCGCCTAGCGCCACCGCGGCGGTGCCCTGGATGTCGTCGTTGAAGCTCGCCACGCGCTTCTGGTAGCGCTCGAGAAGCGGGAACGAGTGCGTCTTCGCGAAGTCCTCCCATTGGATGATGGCGCGGGGAAACACGTCACGCACCGCCTGCACGAAGCGCTCGACGAAGTCGAAGTACGCCTGGCCGGTCAGCCGGCGCCCTCGATGTCCATTGTAGAGCGGGTCGTTCAGCAGCTCCTGATTGTTGGTGCCCACATCGAGGCTCACTGGAAGGCACTTGGACGGATGAATGCCAGCGCCCGCCACGTAAAGCGCCAGCTTGCCGACCGGAATCCCCATGCCACCGGCACCGAGGTCGCCTAGCCCCAGGATGCGCTCGTTGTCGGTGACTACGAACAGCCGTATGTCGTGGAAGGGCGCGCTCTCCAGGATCTCATGCACGTGCTCGATGTTGCTCGGCGTGATCCAGATACCGCGCGCTGAACGAAGAATGTGACTGAATTGCTCGCAGGCCAACCCGACTGTCGGCGTATAAACGATCGGCAGCAGCTCCGGGAGGTTCTCGACGAGCACCCGATAGAAGAGCACCTCGTTCAGGTCTTGCAGGCTCGTGAGCCCGATGTACTTCTCGAGGTCGGTCGACTTGGCGCGGATGTGCTCCAGCTCTAGCTCGACCTGCTGCTCGATTTCGAGCACCTGTTCCGGCAGTAGACCGTCGAGGCCGAGCTCTCCGCGCTCCTCTTTCGTGTAGGCCAGCCCTTTGTTCGTGGATGGGTTCTTGAGCAGCCAGACTCCCCGCTTGCGAGTCTCGATGCGTTCTTCCCCGCCGAGCTTTTGATCGTAGGTCTCGCCCTTCACTGCAGGCCTCCTGATGTCGGGCTTAGCGTAGAAGCTGTCCCGGTCGATCGGAAGAGCCAAGATTGGCTAAAAAGGGTCGAATCAGTCCCTTCGCCCCAAGAACTGCCTCGTGGACGCGGCGCCCTTAATCCAAACGCTCCATCCAGACGTAGCCCAGACGTGACAACACTCGCGGACCTCAGACCCGCGGAACCGATTGAATAGAAAGACGGAGAGGAGTTCAGCATGTTTCAACCAAAAAAGACGATCCCAAAGCTTGCTCTTGGTGCCCTCGCTCTCACCGGCTGCGGTGATCCGGGCGTCGCTGGGCCTGACAGCCAGAGGCAGTGCCTTAACGAAAAGACCGTGGCGGGCTACGGCGACTTCTACGGTGACTACTACGGCGGCGAGGGATACGGCGATCTAAACGGCTACGCAGACGGCTGCGCCAACGGGGACAGCTACTACGGCGGCTACTATGGCGGCGGCTCCGGGGATGGCACGGTTCTCCCCGATAACGACCCCAATCCGACCAACGATCCGTTCTTGTCGGGCGGCGATAGCTTCTACAACGGCTACTGATCCCTACGGCATTGGATGACAGCGAAGAGCCACGGAGGATTCAGATGATCATCGTCACTGGCACCAAGCGTTCGGGCACTTCGATGTGGATGAAGCTACTGATCGAAGGGGGCTTCCCTTCGATCGGTAGCGCCTTCCCCAAGGACTGGGGTAGCACCATCAAGGACGCCAACCCGGGCGGGTTCTATGAGTCTGATCTGCGCGAAGGCGTGTACCACGCGACCAACCCGGATCCGAAGACTGGACACTACCTGTTCCCCGAGGCCACGCGGCAACACGCACTCAAGGTGTTCGTGCCAGGGCTGATTCGAACCGACCGTGCGTACATCGACAAGGTGGTCGCAACGGTAAGGCCTTGGCGCGAATATGTGCGGTCGCTGGACCGTCTCTACACGATGGAGCAAGAGGCCAAGAACGCGCAGCGTGGCGAAGAGAAGCCGTGCGTCCCGCCTCCCGTCTACATCCCTGCGGCGCTCGAGTGGTGGACGCACAACTTCTCGCTGATCAGCGATGTGGTGACGCGTCGGTACCCGATGTTCATGGTGGCGTACGATGCAGTGATCGAGAGGCCTGAGGCGACTGTCGGAGACGTCTTTGAGTGGTTGGGAGAAGGTGATGTCGCCCGCGCCGTAGCGCAGGTGCGGCCTCAACTGAGGACGCAGGTCTCCGACCGTTGCCTGGAAGTCAGTGCCGCCGAAAGTGGACTCGAGCCAGCTGTGGTCGAGGTGTTCGATGAGCTTTACGAGACGGTCTTGCGAAAGCGTGAGATCGAGCAATCTTTCGTCGACCGCCTGAACGCGACCAACGAGCTACTACAGGAGCGCATTCGCGACGCGCTCAAGGACGCAGCCGTGCGCCGGCAAGAGCGCCGCAGGGCGATCGTAGATGCAAGGCTGCGGGCAGCGTAATCACGGTGTCCAATAGCTCTTCCGTTGCAAGCTGATGGGCCCACCGTTCATGCGGCGGACGCTTTCCGCCGCGACATCGACGTCCATCCCCGCCGCGGTGACGAACAGCGGCTTGTGGCTTCGGCCCCGAAGCACACGCCTTTGGCCGTGAAAATCACCAAAAGGGTTCTTGGCGATGCCGATCACGTGAATTTCTTCGTTGAGCGCACGATGGAGGATGCAGGGAAGCTCGCGTTCGTGGAACTGACCAGGAGCATACGGAGCCACCCGCAGTATGAAGGCGAAGCGCTCCTCATGGCTTTCGCTCGAATCCCAATCTTTGTACACGACGCACGAGGCAATGGCTGGGCCTTCATCCCCCTGGTAGTCGACATCGACACAGGCAAGCATAGTCTGCAGCCTAGACGGTTCTTGTCGAATTCCCTATGCTCGATCGGCCCGCGGGTGGAGAGGTCGGTCGATGTCGAACAAGGTTCCCGAAGATGAGTTGCGAAGAATCATTAGCGAGTACCGGCACACTCAGGGCGAGCACGAGCGCGAAGGGGAGTCTGGCAGTTGGCGGCGTCGGCAGAAGGCCCAGCTCGCCGACCTCGAAACGCGGTTCGAGCAAATCTTGGAGCATTGGTTCCGCGATGAAACCACTCGAGCACAGTGGCGCGAACATTTGTTCCGCGCCGCGCCGGAGCCGGCCCCCGTCCACGAGGTGCCTCGTTTATATCGAGGGCGATCGGAAAGCGGCTCGGTCATGGATGTCTTCGAGACGCAGGGTGGCGACTGGGAATACATCGTCGATGGCACGGTCGCGAAGCGCAGCAAAGCCGGGAAATCGACAGAGGCCACGCTGCGCCTGGGCGGCCCGACATTTCAGGAGACGTTTGATGCACCTACCGAGGCGTTGGAGGTGTTGCGCACGTACGTCGCCGAGCAGCCGTCGGGTGGACCGCCTTGGGAGTGGGCGTCTGAGCTGTTCGCCGACGGCTTGATCGACATGAACTTCTCACTTACCGAGCGCGGCCAGCGATTCATTCAGAGTTGAATTTCTTGAATTGCTCAGGGTCGGCAGCAGTCACTTGGAACGTCGTTGCAACGACGTATCCGGGTTCTTATCCCGAAGCAAAGCGCTTGCTGAGGCGGTATGGTGAGGTGAGTACGACTGAGTACTTCAACGTACTGCTGCTCACTGTGCCTGACGTAGGAGAGTTCCTCCAGGAGCTCGAGGACCACACCAGCAGGGACATGACCTTACTGAACGCAGCTTCGAAGATCATTCCTGCCCAAGAGAGTTTCGACTTCCAGTCGCCACAGGAGTTTGAAGACAAGGCTTGCAAGGCCCTGGACGAGCTGATCCCGCGGCTCAAAGGCTGTAGCTTTTACGTTCGCATGCACCGTCGTGGATTCAAGGGTCGGCTGGTGAGCCCGGAAGAAGAGCGATTCCTCGATGGTTACATTCTCAGTCGTCTGGAAGAGGCACGCTCTTCCGGCCGCGTGACCTTTGATGATCCCGATGCGATCGTCACCGTGGAAACGGTGGGCCAACGAGCTGGGCTCGCCTGCTGGAGCCGGGAAGAGCGCCAGCGCTATCCCTTTCTCAATCTGGGTTGACGAAGCAGCGTCGTCATTGGCCACACGTATCCGTAGGAAGTTGAAGTTGTCACCGTAGGCAGAGTTTCATTCCCTCGTCTTCAACACCGCAATCAAATCGAGACGGTCTAGCTTTCGTCGGACGAGAAGAGCGCTTGCGATGCCGGAGGCGAGAATGACAGCCACCGAAAACGCATACGTCTGGCTCGAGATGAAGAATGGAATTCTGAAGATTTCCGGGTCGGCCCACGAAGCAATTAGAGCTTTGGCGCCTATGGTCCCTAGGACGAGTCCAAGGGGAATCGCGAGCACGATCTGCACCGCCTGCTCGCCGAGTAGGATCGCCGAGATCTCGCCCCGACTGAAACCGATCACCCGCACGGTAGCCAAGTCTCTGCCCCGCATCGACACGCTCACCCGAGCGTTGTTGTACACGATCGCAATGGCGATCGCGGTCGCGAACAACGTCATGATCAATGTCATCACTCTCATCGTCTCCTCGGTCTGTTTTTCGAAGCTTTCGATCATGTCGCGCTTTCGTGACACCGCCTGAATCGCCGGGATGTCGTTCAACCGCGACTGCACCTCGCTTTCCAACGGGTCGTCGATCCGAAGCAGAGCTGACGAAAACGTGGGGGCCTCCCGTAGCAAGCGATGAAGATTCGGTTTCGACAAGTATCCCTGGAGGCCGAAGCTTTCCTCGATCAGGCCGGCAACAGTCAGCACGCGATCACCTCGATCGCCTTCCTTGAGCTCGATCTCGACGACGTCGCCCGGTCCAACCCCGAGGATCTCCGCAAGGACGTTCGTGAGGAGAACACCTTCCTCGGGAATCGGGACGTGCTCAAACTCGAGGTTGAAGAGCCGCCGAAGCCGGGCCCCACTGGGGATGCCCATCAAGACCGTGTCGCGCCACTGGTGCCCCGATCGCATCCGGACAGGCGTCATTCGAATCCCTTCGACCTCTTCGACACCAGGGACGTGCGCGAGGTAGCTGAGGCCGCGGTCCGGCATCGCATCCACGAAGCTCACCGTCAGGTCCTCGCGTTGTTGGCGTTCGAACTGCAGCATCATCAGAGGACCGTACGCGTCGTACCCGAATCTCCCCAGGATCACGATCGCTACCGCGAGGGCTATTCCGAGGGAAGAGAGCGCTGTGCGTCCCGGCCGACGCCAGATTTCGCGAAACACCATCAAGGTAGGTTGCGTGAATCTCTTGGTTAGCCCCCATCGCTCAATCGACGCCACGCGGTACTTGGCGGGAGCCGGCGGACGCATGGCTGTGGCGGGAGGCAGAAGCACGGCAGCCCGTATCGCGAGTGACGCACCGAGAACGCCAGCCAGGAGGCTGATTAGGATCGCGTTCGCGCTGACGGTCAGGTCAACCCGTTGGGGCATCTCAGGCAGCCGGAAGAACTCCGCATAAATCCCGAGCAGGCCCTTGCCCAGCCAGACCCCCAAGCCTAGTCCGATGAGCGCCCCAAAACTCACGATCACCGCGACCATCTTGAAGTAGTGCACGGCGACGCTGGTGTTCGTGTATCCGATCGCCTTGAGCACTGCGATCTGCGGACGCTGCAACGTGATCAACCGAGAGAACACGACGTTCAGCAGAAACGCAGCCACTCCAAGGAAAACACTCGGCAAAAAGATCACCAAAGTTTCGATTCCTTGAATTTCGCTGGTGAGAATCGAGTGAGAGAGCTGGTGCTCTCGGGTGAACGCGCCGAGGCCACCAAAGGGTTTGAGCACACGATCCATTGCGTCGAGAACCGCGTCCTCGTGCGCTCCCGGCTCGAGCTTCACCGCGAGGTCGTTGAAGGCTCCCTCCATCTGGTACGCGGCCGCAATCGCGTCCTCGAGCATCCACAGCGGAGTGAACCGCTTGTCGTCCGTCGTGAGCAGTCCCGAGTCGACCGCAAACACATATTCCGGAGACAATGCGTACCCGACGATCAGTAATTCACGAAGCTTGCCATTGATCACGGCCTCGATGTGATCCCCCGGCTCGAGGCCGTGTGCTTTCGCAAAAGGCTCGTTGAGCAGAACCTCGTCGTACCGCCCTGGCTCGAGATGTCGTCCGGCGCGCAGCAATAGCCCGTTGAGTGCAGGTCTCCCCGTCGAAGGAATCGAGATCAGATCGCCGCGTGCCGGGGAAATCAGGTCGTCCATCGGCAGCCGTACATGCTCGACGATGCGGGGATACACGCGCGCCACACCCGGGAGCTCGGCGACCTGCCCCGCAACCGACAGAGGTGCGCGTTTGAGGTGCACGAACACATCGGCAAACCGCTGCGTTTCGTAGTAAAGGTCGCGGGATTGGTAGAGCGCCCGCCACGCGCTTTGAAGCGAGATATAACAAGCGACACCCGAGGCAACCACGACCGCGATGGTCAACGCCTGACCGCGCAGGCGAACCACCTCACGAAGAAGCTTACGATCGAGGACTTCGAGATTCACAGGCCTCTTCACCACACAGTCGCTTGGTCACGGGTTCGGTTTCAGCAGTATTTTTCCGCCCGTCATTTGGCTCAGATATTCCTCAACGGCTTTCTTGGCTTCTTGGAACGGATACTGAGCTCGGATTTCGCTTCTCAGCTCGGTCGATAAGAGCTTTTGTGCTCGCCGCCACGTCATCAGGATTTGAAGTAGATTCTTTTCGGTGATCCAAGGGCCGAGCCAGAAGCCATCGACAGCCTTGTCATGAAAGATCAACTGGTCGGGAAGTGCCTGCGCCGCTTCAAAGGAAAGAGCACCAAAAACGGTGACTTTGCTGTGCGGCGGCAGGGCTTGTAGCAGTTGCCCAGTCAACGGCCCGGCAACAGCGTCGAAGGCTAAGTGGGCTTCATACTGATGACACGCATCATGAAGTTGTTGGTCGAAGTTGGGCTCATTGCTGTTCAAAATGACTGCTGCGCCCTGCTGTTTGAGTAACTCCACCTGAGCGTCTCGACGAACCACATTGATGATCTGAACTCCCTCACTTTGGCCCAAACGGTTGACCATTTGCCCGAGTGCACTTGCCGCGGCTGTGAGCACGATGGCTTTGTGCCCACCCTTCTTCGCTATCTCCACAAAAGCGCTCGCTGTCATTGGATTGATCGCAGACATGGCCCCCTGCTCTAGGCTCACCGATGCATCCAATGGGAGGGCACCACCTTTCGTAGAAGTCACCACATACTCAGCCCACACACCATCCCTTTGCCCATCCCATAAACAGGCAACCCGTTTGCCGAGGAAGTAGCGGCCCATCAGGCCCGGACCCACGGCGACAACAGTCCCCGAACCCTCTCCTCCGGGAACGAGCGGGGGCGTTGGTCTAAAACCGTATCGACCCTGCAGAACGGCCAAATCAGAGGGATTGATCGGTGAGGCGGCGACTTTGACCAGAACCTCGTCCTTTCCCGGCTTTGGAACCGGACGCTCTTCGACCCGGAGCGCCTCGACCCCGGTATATGAATCCAACACAACGGCGGTCATCTGATCAGGAACTCGTGTCTGCGCCATTCTTGTCCTCCGTGCTCGATGAAGACTACCAACGAAAGCGTTATCACTCATGCCATGACGTAGCCAGCACGGTTGCAAGCGTGCTAGCGTATCCTACCCACCTCCCTATGTCGGACACATTCTACGAACGTTTGAGCGCGCTCGACGCCATCTTTCTCGACCTCGAGAACGAAACCACGTCCATGCACGTCGGCGCGGCGCTCCTCTTCGATGCAAAACCGCTTACCCTCGAACACGGCGGGCTCGATATCGAGCGCATCACCCAATACACGTTGGCAGCACTGGAGACGATTCCGCGCTACCGGCAACGGCTGGCGTGGGTGCCCGGGTTCGATCACCCAGTCTGGATCGACGACGATCGATTCAACATCAACTTCCATCTGCGCCACACTAGGCTCCCGCTCCCTGGCGACGAGCGAATGCTCAAGCGCCTGGTTGGCAGGCTGTTTTCGCAGCGCCTCGATCGGAGCCGGCCGCTGTGGGAGTTTTGGATCGTCGAAGGCATAGAAAACGAGCAGTTTGCACTGGTCGCCAAGGCGCATCACTGCATGGTCGATGGCGTCGCGGGTGTTGGGCTCATCGAGGCCTTGCTGCAAATGGCGCCGGCGGTCGTGGAAAGGGAGCCGAAAGAATGGAGGCCGCGTCCTGCTCCGAGCGACGCGCAGCTTCTCCGGGCCGAGGTCAAGCACCGCATCGATGGTCTCCGCAAGCTTTCGCACTTCATGCCGCGCGTTCGGAAAGACTTTGGAGGTGTGATAGGTGTGCTCCGTTCGGGGATGAAGCCCGGTCCGAGAAGCGTGTTCACGGCGCCCAACATCAGCCCCTATCGTCGCTTCGACTGGGCCTCCTTCGACCTCGACGAAGTGAAGGCGGTCAAGAACACGCTGGGAGGCACTATTAACGATGTCGTGGTCGCGACGACGACGGGCGCTATCCGGCGCTTCCTCGAAGCGCGCAACACCAACGTGGACGCCATGAGGGATTTTCGCGCCTTTCTCCCCGTCAACACGCGCAAGCCCGGCGGTGGATCGACCGGAAACCAGGTCGCGATGCTGCTTGCAGAGCTACCGGTGTCCGAGCGTGACCCAATCGAACGGCTGAAGAAGGTCATTGCCGTCACGACCGAGCTGAAGAAAGAGTCCAACCAAACGGCAGGCGCGGAGCTCCTCGAAGACGTGGCCGACCTGACGACCAAGCGCCTGATTTTAGAGATCTCCCGCGGTGCCATCAAGCGACGCGCCTACAATGTCGTGGTGACCAACATTCCTGGACCGCCGCTTCCTCTTTACATGCTCGGCGCGCCGATGAAGGCCATCTATCCCTTGGTTCCGATCCCGCCGAACCAGAATCTCGGCATCGCCCTGTTCAGCTATAACGGGGGGGTGCATTGGGGCTTCAACGCGGATTGGGAAGGCTTCCCCGACGTGCACGAGTTCGTTGAGGACCTCGAGGCGACGTTCGAGGAGTACAAACAACTCGCCGCCGCACGCGCACCTGAGGTTTCGGCAGTTCAGCAACCCTCCGAGCGCAGGTAGATACGCGTCGAACAGGGACCGCCATCGCGACAGAGCACTCGCCCTATTGCAGATTGCGTTGCACGAACTGGAAGAGCGGCCCTACCACGTTGTTCGTCTCGTCGTCTTCGGCGGTCACGATGTCGACGTGACTGAAGCCCTCAGACATGTGTACTTCGTAGCCGCCGGCGACGTCACCGTATGTGGGAAACGCGGTGTTCGGCTGTTCGCGATCTACCACCCGCGGGGTTGTCCCATCGCAGCTGGGGGCAGCGCATAGCGCAAGCGTGTCCGCGTAGCCGAGCATTCTTGCGGGCACCGGCACGAGGCCGTTGCTGCCACCAAACGCGATAACCGGGATATCGACGCTGCGCGCCTGAGTGAGGTTTTCAATGTCAGACCGGCCCCGACCGGCCGGCGGCGGTGCAGACAACGCGGTGGAATCGAGCCTAAGCCCTGAAGTCACGCCGAGTCCGGAGCTTGGATAGTACCAGTCTGAAAAGTTCGTTTGCCCACGATAGAACGTCGGCATCATGCGTCCTTCGAGGTCCGTCGACTCTACCTCCTGACCCCACATGCCAGCGTCAGCAACGTCGGTTGGAGCGGGACCGTTGTCCGTTAGTACCTCTGCAGGGAGCTCATCACCGTAGTTGAGCCATGTGCGCACGCCGTCCTCGGACGGGCCGATGGTTCCGAGCGACGTGGCCACGAACGAAGCCAGGGCCGCGGCCCTGCCATCGTCATCCAGAAACAAACCGATGAGAGCAGTCGAGGTGGTGGGTTCGGTACCCAACAAGAGGGTCAATGCCGACAGCTCTGGCACCTGCGCGACGGCGTTGTTGCCGTCGACGCCATTTTGGTCTGCCTGCAAGATGGAGATTCCGGTGTCACCTTGAAGGTCACCTTCGAGTGCAGCGACTTCGGAGACCGCCAACAATTGCGGCGAGAGCAAGCCCGCGACCACCGAATAGGCGTTCGTAGGCTCCGTACATGACGTGTTGCCAAAGGCCGCGCAGTCGGTTGCCTCGGTCTCAGGAGTGCACGCGGTCTCCCCATCGATACACCTCGGCTCTCCGCTTTTCACTGCGCCATAGAGGCCACCATCGAAGGCCGCTTCAATTTGGTCGAGCACTTCGTCACTCGGTGGATCCTCTGACAAGCTCCCGCCCCCACCTTCCAACATGATCAGACCGCGGACCTTTGCGTAGCCAGGCTCCGCCGGGCCGCCGTCGAGATTGAAGTCGGTCGCCGCGTAGCGCGCGGTATAGCCTGTGCCCGCGGAGTGGCCTCCCAGAAACACATTTGCATTGCGCGCGGTGCTCCTTGCAGCCTCGATGACGGCATCGATGTCTTGGGAGTGCACCAGTGGCGTCCATTGAGCCATGAAAGCCAAGTCGTCTGTGGTGTTGTGAAAGATCGCGCGGCGGTTCAGCTCCGATGCCAGTGTCTCGTTTAGAGCGAGCCCCAGCTCCTGTCCGAATAGGAAATCGAGCCCGATCGCGGGGTCCTGTTCGCGTTCCGAGAGGTCCAGCCCCGCCGTGTCTTCGAGTTGGTTGGAGCGGCGATCGATCGCCCAGGTTTCGACGATCATCGATGCGTCTTTCGCCCGCCGCGCCAGGCTCTCGGCGAGCACCGCGAATGTCGACGCGCCGCCCTCGAAACCAGGTACCAGCACCACGATCGCATCCGGCTGGCTGCCGGCTTGGTCGGACAGGTGGTACCGGGTGTAGCGCGCGTTGTTGAGGTCGAAATCGCTGCCGCCGAACTGCGCGATCAAGCGAGGATTGGTCACGATCACCCCCGGGCTACCGGGGGTGTGGGCGGGTTGTGCGGTGCTCGGCAGGTCGACGGTCTCTTGTTCAAACGACGATGCGATCGGCGTACCGCCTGTGCCGGCGGTGCCGCCGCTCCCGCCATCGCCGGAACCGGCTTCATCGCCTGTGCAGGCGGAGACGAGGACGAGCGAAAGCGCGAATAATCTAATGATCGATGTCATGCGGGGGACTTCTAAAATGAAAACCACGGGGAGATTGTCACGGTTGAGCCACAATTGCCAGCATACCCAGGAGAACTCGTGGAGCAGCATCGGCGCGGGATGGTGAGACGCCCCGCTCGAATCTGGCAGCCTTTTTTGCGCCCCAAAGAACGCGCATGACGGTTACTATTCCGAGCACAGCCATGCATGCGTTGCCGATTGCCGTCGTGGACGATCGCCGCTTCGACCGACACCGCTCCGAAGAGCAACACCCGGAGCGGCCGGAGCGACTGGTCGCGGCAAGAGCCGGGCTGGCAAGCGCGCTGCCCCCTGCTGAGCAGGTCGAGGTTTTGGTGCGCGCCGTCAGCGAAGAAGAAGCGGAGCGCGTACATTCGTCCGAATACCTGGCGCGCCTTCAACGTATGCTGCGTACCGGCTGGGGGCACATCGATGCCGACACCTACTTTTGTCCCGAAACCGAGGAAGCGGCGTGGCTCGCTGCGGGCGGAGCGGTCGAGTTGTCCCGCGCGCTGCTTCACGGACCCGCTCGTCGCGGCATCGCGCTACTTCGGCCTCCGGGCCATCATGCCTGCCCGTCGAAGGCCATGGGGTTCTGCCTCTTGAACAACATCGCGATTGCGGCAGCGGATTCCCTGGCCCAAGGGGCGATACGAGTGGCCATCGTCGACTGGGACGTGCATCACGGCAACGGCACCCAGGACATCTTCTACGAAGAGAAGCGAGTTCTCTACGTGTCACTGCACCAATCCCCGTTCTACCCGGGTACTGGCGCGCCCGAAGAAGTCGGCGCGCCGGGTGCCGAAGGCACCAACGTCAACATCGCGATGCCTCCGCGAACCGGCCCCCCTGCCTATGGCGAGGCTTTTCGGACGATCGTCCTTCCGGTCCTGGATGCTTTCGAGGCCGATCTCGTCCTCGTTTCCGCGGGGCTCGATGCGCATTTCAGAGACCCGCTCGCTCAACTGGAGCTCGACGCAGACTGCTTTGGGGCGATGACCACCGCTCTCGCTCGACATGTCGACGGGCTGGGGCATGGCCGCCTCGGTTTGTTTCTCGAGGGCGGGTATGACCTCGAAGCGATCGAAGACTCGATCGCCGCGATGCTGAAGGCCTTACAGGGCGAGGAGCTCGAGCTACCCACCGGGCCTTTGCGGCCCGTCGAGCAAGAAGCGCTCTTGCGAACGACGCAGACCGTCGGATGCCTGCGGTCGTAACCAAAGTCTTTTCGGAGATAAGGACAATGAGACACTGACAAGGAGGGCTGCTATGCGTTACGTTGCGAGTTCTTGCCGGCCATGACGCCACAGGATTTGCAGGAAGCTGGGCTCGAGGCATTGGGCAAGCGCTGGCGCTAGCGCCCGCGGTGCTCAACGACCCTTGGCCGTAATGGCAAGAGCCGGCACGCCTTCCAGGCGTCCGACCGTCCAATCAGGCGGGTCGATCGACGCCAGTAGCTCCCGGGTTTCGTCGATTTCGATCCCTCGCCCCGCGACCCAGGTGCGAAACGCAGCAAGCGCGATCGGCTTGAACACGCCAGGGACACCCACAGCATCGATGAAACTGCCCGCATCTTCGAGTGTGCAGCCACGGTCTGCCTCGACTACGAACAGGAGCCCGTTCGGCCGAAGCACGCGCAAGCACTCTCGAAGTCCGCGCGACTGGCCGGGCCAGTGCTTGATCGACGCGACGCTGTAGACCGCATCGAAGGATCGGTCCGCGAATGGCACGTCGAGGGCGTCGCCCTGCACGAACGAGACATCGATGCCTCGTTGCTTGGCCCGCCGCCTTGCCCGCGCGACCTGATGGGTATTGAGATCGAGACCGGTAATCGATAGATCGGGTCGAGCCTCAGCAAGCGCCAACGCGATTTGCCCGCCACCGCAGCCGACATCGAGCACAGCGGCACCGTGGGGTACATCCTTCATGACCGTTTTCGAGAAAAGCTCTTGGAAGAAGCGGACCGGGCCCGCCGCGATGAACCGATCGTACGCCCAAGCCTCCAACGTAGAATATGGCTTTGTGAAATCCGCAAGTGTCATCGCGTGCCGGTAATCAAACGAACCGTTCGGGGTTGAATCCTGTCAACGTCAGGTCAACGGGCAAGTAGAAAGGCACTTGGCCGTTTCGCTAAGTGCCCGACTTCGTTGGTTTCGAGGGTGGACGATAACGACATGGAAACTCAACACGTTTTCGAGCCTAAGCTCGTCACACGGGCATCCGCACGGCTGTATTCAAAATGACCTCAGAAATGCGTTACACGATCAGAGTCGCTCTCACGGTCGCGCTCGGCGGGTTCCTGATGGGCTTCGACGCGACGGTGATTTCCGGTGTTGTGGGATGTTGTCGTAGACGTTCTGGGAATCCGTGAAGTTCGTATCGCGCGCCGCAGTTGGCCGGCTCAGTCGATGGCTCGGGCTGCTTTGAAGGCGGCACGCGCGAGGATCACCACGACAATAAAAGCAAGCACCATGCCGACCACGCCTCCAACGTAGGCTAGCGCGGCCCAGACACCACCCTCGCCGTGGGTCGTAGCGGCTGGGGACAACCCTCGGTTGGCCGAGAAATTGGCCGCCCAGTAGAAGAGCGTATTGCCCCAGCCGATGATGATTAGCCCCCATCCAGTCCAGAATGCCCTGCTTCCCTCGAGCTTGAGCTTCCCCATGAGCAGCGCGAGACCTGCGACCATCACGCCGTTGAGGATGCCGCCGACGTGAGCCGACACCCAGCCCCGAGTCGACCCGGGCACGGTGACCTCCCAGGTTGGGAAAGGCCAGAGTGCCACTGCGCCGAGCAGAGAGAACGTCAGGAGTACGCCCGCGATCAGGCCGATCAATAAGACCAGCATCCCGTGGCCGATCACCTGGCGTTGCAGTCGTTCGGCCTCGGGTGCCGAGAGGTCAGTATTCATCGAACCTTTCCTTCCCTGTTTTGGCGCTAAGTGCGCTTCAGCATCTGCTCCACGTCGCCGTCGGTGAGACTATGGGGATCAGCGCCCCCCGCAATACGCTCCCGCCAGGCAACCGCCACGTCGTTCTGCGCTTCGTTGCAAATAGGGTGATTTCGAGGGTGGTACTTGCGAGAGAGCACTGGAAGGGCTGCATACGCCAAATCCAACCCAAAGGAGAGAAAGAACTTCCAGGCCTTCAGCGCGCGTAGCGGCTTGCGATAAAAGCCTTCGGTCCGAACCATCGCTGCATACCCCTTGAAGGTCTCACGAAGGATGTGCCCAAAGGCATAGAGCACCATCCAGCGACGATACCATTCGTGTTTCGCGTAGAAGGCCTTGTAGAAATCGAACGCGACCGAGCCATGTTCGACTTCCTCCACCTGATGCCAAACCCATAGCGCTCGCATTTTGGGATCCGCATCGGCCATGAACTCCTCGTAGCGATCGAGAACGATCATTCCGCCGAGATAGGTGAACGTCTCGTAGCCCGCGGTAAATCCGATCTGAAACTTCTTGTCTCGCGTGGCCAGCGCATCTTCGAAGTGGACTCGCGCAGCCTCATCCAGCTCCGCGACCCGAGGATAGCGATGCGCCATGGCTTTGTTCCAACCGACGAAATTGAAGGCATGAAACGCTTCCTGGCCCATGATCGCGTGCACATCCTCGGCAAGCTTCGGATCCGTCAGCTCGCCCCGATACTTGCGCATGACTTCCACCAGGAAGCGCTCGAAGTACGGAACGTGAATCCCGAGGGCATTGATGAACATCGAGAAATCCGGACAACTGCGGCTCCAGATCGGATGGTGCTCTTCGTGGGCGCCATCCTCGTCCAACTTGAACCGCAGCCTCCGCACCGGAATGTTGTCCATCGGGTGGGCAGACATGTTTGTACCGTACGGTACCGCCAGCCAAGGAATAGATCCAGCGCCTACCCTTCGATGGGCTCGAAGTCCGCTTTTGCGGCACCGCAGTCGGGGCAGCACCAATCGCCGGGCACATCTTCCATCTTCGTGCCCGGCGGAATGCCGCTATCCGGATCGCCTTCGGCCTCATTATAAATGTGGTTACAGATGATGCATCGCCACTTACGCATAACTCGGCTGGTACTATCGCCCGGGCGCCGTCAGGTCAACGCGTGGATACGCGCCATCGCAGGCTGGTATACTGCACCATCGTGACTGACGATTGTGCACTCACGGCCACCATGCATGCGACCGCCGCCGAGGCGCTTCAAGCGGTCGAGCGAGCCTTCGCGAAAGCCCATGTGTTTTTGACCGAAGCTCATCAACTGGGCGGCCTGGCCTTGGTCGTGCACTGGGACATGGAGGGCGACCACCGTCAGCTGCTCGTCGACGCACTTCTCGAGGCGTCGCTCGACCTCGACGAAAGCACGTTCGAGGCCCTGCAAGGGCCTTGGGAAGGGGTGCTGACCGGCTCCCTTCACGTCACGCTCGATCACGAAGGCAGAGACAGCAAGGTACCGGTGCCAGCGGTTCCCGGCTGAGTGGCCCGACTCAAACGCGTCGGACCTCGCCAGACTGCTTGCTGGTTTCACCTTTGACAATCACCTGCCCATCCACAAACCTCGTCTGCGGATCTGCCATCCTCAGATCCAACCGCAGCCATGGGTTCGATTCTTCTTAACGACGATCAGAAAGAGCTTCTATCCGCGGTCGGTCGCGTTCTTGCCCGCCATGCGAGTGACTGGAATGCGAAACGCTCCGGCGACGCACTGACGGATCTTCGGGCGGCACAAGAAGCTTTGGCCGCGATGCTAGGTCGGGACTCCGCGGCCCCCAAAGCGGGTGGTGCGCGAATACGGAGTTTTTGGGGATGGGGCTACGAGGGTGACGGACCAGACCCGCGGATGGTGGAGGTGTTGCTCGAGTTCATCAAGGCGCGCTTCGGTCTCGATGACTTCGTGGATACTCCGGCGCCGCGGCTCGAGGACATCACCCTGCGGGCTTCCCGGTTCGCTCTTCCCGAGCGCTTCGGTGCGTTTTGTACCGACGATAAGCGCGAGCGCGTTTCGCACAGTTACGGCTCGGCGTATCGGGACATCGTTCGTGGCCTACACGGCGAGTACGACAACCCAACCGACTACGTCGCGTTCCCGGACACCGAAGATCAGATCCTAGAGCTAATCCGGTTTTGCGAAGAAGAGCACCTGAGCCTGACGCCCTACGGTGGGGGCACCAGCGTCGTTGGTGGCGTCGAGCCCACCAAGTCACAGAGATACAAAGGCACCATCTCGCTCGACATGCGCAACTTCAACCGGGTGCTCGAAGTGGACGAAGTGTCGCGCGCAGCACGCGTGCAAGCGGGCATCTTCGGCCCGGCGCTCGAGGCGGCACTCAAGCCCTATGGCTTGAGCCCCCGCTTTTATCCGCAGAGCTTTGAGTTCTCGACGCTCGGCGGTTGGATCGCCACGCGCGCCGGCGGTCACTACTGCACGCTCTACACTCACATCGACGACATCGTCGAGTCGGTGCGCGTCGTCACGCCGAAGGGCATCCACACCACGCGTCGTTTGCCTGCGTCCGGCGCAGGACCGAGTCCGGAGCGGCTCTGGCTCGGCTCCGAAGGCACGCTAGGCGTCATCACCGAAGCGTGGATTCGGCTGCACGCCCGCCCGCGCTATCGCTCCTCGGTCACCGTGAAGTTCGAGGACTTCATGGATGGCGCCGGAGCGGTGCGCGACCTTTCACAAGGCAAGTTGTATCCGGTGAACTGCCGCTTGGTCAGTCGGATGGAAGCGGTCGCGATGGGCCTTGGCGACGGAAAACACGCGATGCTGATCCTCGGGTTCGAATCTGAGCACTACCCGCAGCAAGCGATGATGACCGAAGCGCTCAAGGTGTGCCGCAAGCACCGGGGCCGGTACAACCGGCGCAAGATTCGACACACCGAACAGACCGTTCGAAAAGGCTCGGCCGGTGCCTGGCGCAACAACTTCATCCGGGCGCCCTACATCCGAGATGCGATGGCGAAGAAGGGTATGATCTCCGAGACGTTCGAGAGCGCGGTCACGTGGAATCAATTCGACCGGTTTCATTCCAACGTCCTTGGCGCTGCGCAGAAGGCCTTTGATCTTCATTGCAGCGGGCGCGGGATCATTACTTGCAGATTCACACACATCTATCCGGACGGCCCGGCACCGTACTACACCGTCTTTGCATGGGCTGAGCCGGGTAAGCAGTTGGAGACCTGGGACGCGATCAAGGCGGCCGTGTCCGACGCGATCATCGACAACGGCGGCACGATCACCCATCACCACGCGGTCGGTCGCGATCATCAGCCCTGGTACGCACGGGAACGCGGCGAGCTCTTCGAGACGACGCTTGCCGGGCTCAAATCGACGCTCGACCCCAACTGGGTGCTGAACCCCGGCGTCTTGTTGAAGGAGAAATAGACTGACGCTGCGCGATCCCCGTTCTCCTTCAGGAGTCGATCTGCGCGAAACTCATGCGACAATCGCTGCTTGCGCAGTCGTCGTGATCTTGTCTTGTGCGTCGACGGCCTCCGCGCATCCGTTGTCGCCTTCGTTGATACACATCAAAGAGCACGCACCCGGCCAGGCCGACGTCACATGGAAGACCCCGAAGCTCAAAGTCCCTGGCAGCAAGCTGAGACCCGTCCTTCCCGATCATTGCCAATCGCTCTCGCAGCCGGAACTTCGCCAACAAGGAACGGCACGCATTTACACGTGGCGTATCGACTGTGGTGAGCGTGGCCTGTCGAACGCATCGATTGGCGCAGACGGCATCGCCGAATCGAGAACGGATGTCATTGTGCACATCGAGCTGCTCGACGGGCGCACCTATCGGTCAATCCTTACGGACGACGAGCCCCGGTGGAGCGTGCCCGAAGTTCAAAGCGACTGGGATGTGTTCACCAACTACGCGCGACTTGGATTCGAGCACATCCTTTCTGGATTTGATCATCTCTCCTTCGTATTTGGGCTGATGTTGTTGGTCACCCTTCGGCGCCTTTTTTGGGTCGTGACGGCGTTCACAATTGGCCACAGCATCACGCTCGCGTTGTCGGTCCTGGACGTTGTCCGCGTTCAGCAACGACCTGTCGAAATCTTGATCGCCCTGAGCATCGGTGTCGTGGCCTGGGAAGTCGTACGCTTTGCCAACGCCGAACAAACAGGCTTCACAAGACTCCCAGTAGTGATAGCGGCAACCTTCGGCTTGTTGCATGGCCTTGGCTTTGCAGGTGCACTTCGCGAGCTCGGTCTACCTCAAGGTGCAATTCCGCTTTCGTTGTTCTCGTTCAACGTCGGAATCGAAGTGGGGCAGCTCGCCTTTATCGCGGTGGCACTCGTTCCGGTGGCATTGGTCTCCTCGTCCGATTCGTTGTTGCGAACGTTTAGGATCGTCAGCGCCTATGTCATCGGCACGCTCGCCTTCTACTGGGTTTTCGCGAGGGCACTGACTTGATCGGGGGCCGGTGCTAGAGTCGCCCACAACAATTTTTGGTCCCTTTTCAGGTGTACGCGTGACGATTCGATCCTTCGTAGCCATTGCGAGCCCCTTCTTGGCTTTTGCCTTTTCGGCAACGTTGATTGGGTGCGGCAACTCGCCGAACGCCGACTCCTGCCCCGGTGCGGTATCCGCGGAATGCGAAGCTCAGCCAGACCCCTGCCCCGACCGCAACCCATTGCGTAACCCTTACGTTGGGGAACTTCATGTACACACGGCCTATTCGTTCGACTCAATTTTAGCGGGTGTGACGGCCGGGCCGCGCGATATGTACCGCTTTGCCCAAGGCGAAAGTCTGGCCCTGCCTCCCTTCGTGCCTGGGGCTGCCCAACGCACAACTCAGCTGCGACGCCCTCTGGACTTTGCGGCAGCGACGGATCATGCGGAGTTCTTTGGTGAGTTTCGCGTCTGCACGATCCGCGGGCGTGACGGCTTCGAGTCTGATTTCTGCGTGCGCTATCGTGAGCAGATCGAAATCGGTCAAGACGCCGACCGCTTGAGAGAGCCCGGTAGCCCGCTGCCTCGGGTGTTTTTCGAAATCGCGTTGATACTGGCTTCGCTCGATCCGACGCGCGATGCACTCTGCGGTACAAACAATGAAGACTGCATCGCTGAAACGTCGATCGTTTGGGAAGATGAGCAGGCTGCCGCCGAAGAGTTCAACGACCGATGCACGTTCACGACGTTCGCTGCCTACGAATGGACGGGCAACCCCGGCAACGCCAACATTCACCGAAATGTGATCTTTCGAAACGACGTCGTGCCTACGTCGCCGACGTCCTATATCGAAGCCCCCAAACCTCAGCAATTGTGGAGCGCACTCGATACACAATGCCTTAGCGGCTTGCCGGGCTGCGACGTGCTCTCGATTCCCCACAGCTCTAATTTCAGTGCGGGCTTGATGTTTGAGCCGACGAACGCCGACGGTTCACCCTTGTCCAAAGAAGACGCCGAGTTTCGAGCGGCGATCGAGCCGCTCGTCGAAATCCATCAGCACAAAGGCAACACCGAGTGCAAAACCGGCGCGCTTACAAACGACGAAGACTGCCGTTTTGAAACCTACGAGAAGGTGGGAATCCTCGACGACCCCGTGCCGAATTTTCCGGTTCCGCCACTGTCGTTCGTGCGAAACGGACTCAAAGAAGGTCTCGTTCAAGACGAGGCCATTGGCGCCAACCCTTTTGAGTTTGGCTTCGTCGGCGCAAGCGATACCCACAACGCCACCGCCGGCGCCACGCACGAAGGCGACTACCGCAAGACTGGCCACATCGGCGCCCTCGATTGGGAGCCACGACGTTTGCTCCGCTTCCTCCCGGCCAGCGGGATGGAGTCCAACGGCGGAGGGCTCGCGATCGTGTGGGCTGAAGAGAACAGCCGCGATGCGATCTTCGACGCCATGAGGCGCCGTGAGGTGTATGCTACGAGTGGAACGCGTCCGACGCTGCGCTTGTTCGGCGGTTGGGACATGCCCAGAGACGCGTGTGATTCACCGGACTCCCTCGAAGTCGCAGATCGAAATGGCGTACCGATGGGCGGCACGCTGCCAGCGCCCCCCGCCGGCGAGAGCAGGAGCGCTCAGTTCTTTGTCTCGGCGCAACAAGATCCAGGGTCCGAAGGGGAGCCCGGGACTCCGCTCGAGCGCATCCAAATCGTCAAAGGATGGGTCGATTCCGACGGCGACGCACAAGAGAAGGTCTTCGATGTGGCGGGCGGCGATCGCACGGCAAGTGTCGACGTCGATACATGTGAAACGTCTGGCGAGGGCTACGCTTCGCTCTGCACCGTGTGGACCGACCCCGAGTTCGTCTCGGGGCAACGCGCGTTCTACTACGCCAGAATCTTCGAAAACCCAGTTTGCCGCTGGAGCACGACGCTTTGCAACGAGCTTGGTGTCGACTGCAGAGATATCGATAACGTTCCCGCCGACTTCATGGAGTGTTGTTCACTGGCTATCGAAGACCAGATGGTGATCAAAGAGAGAGCGTGGAGCTCGCCGATTTGGTACCGACCTGAGACGCTGTGAAGATGCCGAAGCCAATGAAGTGGCCTTTGGTCCACTTTGCATTGCTCGGGCTCGGGCTGTTCGTCGGCGCCAGATGGCTTTCGGCAAGTGACGAGACCGAGGAGAACGAGCGAGCACCAGCTTCTCGTATCGTTGTTTCTCAATCGCAGGTTGCTGCGTTGGTCAGTCAATACGAGGCGACGAGCGGCATGGCCGCGACCGACGAAGTGCGGGCCGAGCTGATTGCGCGCTTTGCCGAGGAAGAAATGCTTTACCGTGAGTCCCAACGATGGGGGCTGACAAAGAACAACCAAGCCATCGATCTCAGGCTCCGCCAGAAGATGGCGTTCGTGTCAGACGAAGAGCACTCGGACGAAGAGCTCGAGCGTCAGGCCAAAGCGTTGGGCATGGATTCAGACGACGCGGTGATTCGCAACATGCTCGTCCACAACATGCGCTTGCTCTTGTCGCGAAAAGGCGAGCAGGATCCGACCGACGAGGAGGTCGAGGCGTACTACGAAAGCGAGCGCGCCTGGTTTGCGCGCCCGGCTCGATTGACAGGCTGGCATGTCTTCTTCTCCAAAGACCTCCGGCAATCGTCGGCCATGGCGGCTGCCCGCGCGGCAAAGGAAAAGCTGAACACGGAGGCGCTAAAGCCCGAAAGAGCGGTCGAGCTAGGCGACGCTTCTCCGTCGGGAGCCCACTTCAAGGGTCAGCTCATCCGCCAGCTCGCATCCCGCTTTGGCCAAGAGTTCGCCAAGGTCGCCGGGAGCCTTCCTGAGGGGCAGTGGTCCGACCCCGTCGAGACTCCCTTCGGTGTTCACCTCGTGCTCGTCCAAGAGCACACGCAGCCGCAGGCACCACCGCTGGCAGAAATCCGCGCCCGCGTCGCGGCAGCGTACAAATCGAGCCAAAGACAGAAACGCCTGGCCGCCGCAATGGAAGAGCTACGAGCCCGCTACCAAGTCGTCGTAGAGTAAGACGTGCTTCCCTCGGTGCTGCCACACGCCGTCATCGAGGCCAGAACGGGCGACCGTGAAAAGAGAGTTCAACAGCTCTGAGCTCATGGTATTCCTTCTATCGCTGGGGAACGTGCTGTGGCAAGGTGACGCAATGCAAGCCCATTTCGTACCCCCTCACCTCGCGCGCATCGTCGCGTTCACCCTGAGCGCTCTGTTGCTGTCGTGTGACGGCTCCAGCAATGGGTCGGAGGGTCCGCTGCCGCTCGGCGAAACCCCACCCGCACCGGCCGCCGAATGTCCAAGCCCGCCGACATTCTTCTCGTCCCTCATCGAGGGTCAGATATCGGACGTCCAAGCGACCGCCGCGGAGAGACGCAACCAGCTGCTCGACCCGGACGTGATCACGGTCGTGACCTGTGGCACGGCGTCACCGATCCCGCCTCGAACCCGTGCGCAATCCTGCACTGCGGTCTTCGTCAACGGGCTATTTCTCTTGTTCGACGCGGGCGACGGGGCGGTGCCCTCCATGGAGAATCTCAACTTGCCGCTCCCAGACCTCACCGCCGTCTTTCTCACACACTACCACTCCGACCACATCGCCGATGTCGGCGAAGTGATCAGCCGCAGTTGGATTCTCGGGCGCCGAACCCCGTTGCGGGTGTACGGCGGGGAGGCGGTCGAGCGGGTGGTCGATGGCTTCAACAGCATCTATGCGCTCGACTACAACTACCGAACGGCACATCACGGCGAATCACTGTTCCCCCCAGACACCACGGGTGCTGATGCGCAGCTCATTCTGGATCCGGGCCCTGAGGGCTTGATCGTCTACGACGAAAACGGCGTCACGGTCACCGCCTACACCGTCGACCATTCGCCGATCCTGCCGGCCCTCGGCTACCGCGTCGACTACGCCGGTAAGTCGGTGGCCATCAGCGGCGACACCATAGACACAGAGGGCCTCGAAAACATGAGCCAAGGCGCCGACGTGCTCGTGAGCGAGGTCATGAACAAGTCGTTCGTCGAAGACGCGGAGTGCGCTCTCGGTCGGCTGGGCCAGGACACCAATGCGGCGATTTTCAAAGACATCCGCACCTATCACATCGATGTTGAAGAGCTCGCCCAGCTCGCACAAGACGCAGGCGTCGGCATCCTGGTTCTCACGCACCAGGTCCCGGCCCTCGACGACGACGCGCAAATCGGACTCGTGTTTCGCACGCCCATTACGGCAAGATACGAAGGCGAGCTCGTGGTCGCCGTCGATGGCACGAGCGTCACCGTACCCGTCGAGTGAGCCTTTGCCGTTCGTTTACTTCGCCATGATTTCGTAGACGCGATTACTCAAGACGACAGGTCATGCCGATTCAAACCATTTCTCCCAGGCACCCATGATCTCTGGGGTTGGTTTTCACTGCGCTCTCGCAGCGAGTTCTCGTTCCCAAGACCCGCGATGGCACCATCGGCGCCGCCCGGCAGTACACTGCACGACGCCATTGCGCATAAGGTCTTCGCTGCGTACTCTTCCCCCGACAAAGAGGCCATTTAGGTCAGTAAACCCTCGAAGGAGCAATGACAATGACTCGTAATAATTCCATCGCGCAGGGATTGGCAGTCGCTGCGTTGTGTTTCAGTTTGCCCGCCGCCGCTGCTGATCTCCCCAAGAAGGGAAAGTACTCGGGTCACTATGGTTGGACCTTCATCGGGCAAGTACAGCAGCTGGGAGAAGACCGGACGGTCTACGCTGGTGTCGTGCCTGGGGTCATGTTCAATGACAAGGGCAAAGGCTTCATGCACAAAGCCCGAGTCGATTGCACGCTTTATAACGACGTCAACAAGGGACGTGCCAATGCGACCGGGACGTGCGTGGTCACGGACGCAGATGGGGACAAAATCTTCGTCGAGTGGAAATGCGCGGGTGTGATGCCTGCGTGTCCGGGCACGGAACGCTTCGTGGGTGGGACCGGCAAATACAAAGGGATAACCGGCAAACAAACATTTCAGGGTAACTTCATAGGTGACACCGGCGCGGGCTGGTCCGACTGGAAAGGAGAGTACAAGCTTCCCTGAGCCTTGGGTCGAGCTGCCGGAACGATCATCATGGACCCTGATTGGAGGGAGCAAGCAGTCGTTGCCGAAGAGGCCGTGGCGCTCGTGCCTAGCGGTAGCCGGGTGTTCGTGCACGGCGCGGCAGCAACGCCGACGCCGCTCCTCGATGCACTTGCTGACCGTACTGACCTCGAAGCGGTGCGGCTCTATCACCTTCATCTAAACGGCCCCTGCCGTTTTGCCGAGCCGCAGCATCGTGGGCGTTTTCTGTCGGTCTCGCTGTTCACTGGGCCGGCGCTTCGAGCCCCGATCGACGAGGGGCGTGCAGACTTCATGCCGATCTTTCTTTCGGACATTCCGGAACTGTTCACGAGTGGGCAGATCCCACTCGATGTCGCCTTGGTGCAGGTGTCGCCGCCGGATAGACACGGCTTCTGTACACTCGGCACGTCGGTCGACACGGCCAAGGCGGCCACCGAGTCTGCCAAGATGATCATTGCGGAGGTCAACGACCGCATGCCACGGACGCAAGGGAATACTGCGGTTCCCTTCGATCGGATCGATGCATTCATCGCCTCGGACCGCCCGCTGTACAGCCATCAGCCGGCTGAGGAATCAGAGGTCGACAAGCGCATCGGCGAGACTATCGCCGCGCTCGTCGAGGACGGGGCTACGCTGCAGATGGGCATCGGCGCGATCCCCGACGCAGTTCTGCGGCGTCTAGGCGACAAGAACGACCTGGGCGTTCACTCGGAGATGTTTTCCGACGGCGTGGTCGACTTGGCCGAAGCCGGCGTCATCACGAACAACGAAAAGAAGGTGCACAAAGGACGTTCGGTGACGAGTTTCGTCATGGGAAGCCAGCGTCTCTACGATTTCGTCGACGACAATCTCACGGTCGAGTTTCATCCCTGCGACCGCACCAACGACACGGCGATCATCCGACAAAACCCCAAAGTCGTCGCGATCAACTCGGCGATCGAGATCAGCCTGAGCGGACAGGTCTGCGCAGACTCCATGGGGCACCGCATCTACTCGGGAATTGGCGGCCAGATGGATTTCATCCACGGGGCTGCGCTTTCCCGCGGTGGTAAGCCAATCATTGCTCTTCCGTCGACTGCCAAGCGAGGGGCGCTTTCCCGGATCGTCCCGCAGCTCAAGCCAGGCGCAGGCGTCGTAACGACACGCGGGCACGTCCATTGGGTGGTCACCGAGCACGGAGCGGTCGATCTCCACGGAATGACGTTGCGCGAACGCGCGGAGGCGTTGATCTCCATCGCGCATCCGGACTTCCGAGGGGAGCTACGAGAAGCGCTGAAGGGCCGACGGCATTTCTCGGCGCCTCCACCTGCGCGCAGTTCCGACTAGCCTTCGGCGGTCTGACAGCGCCAGAGAATCTTCGAAGGCGCTTGCATCTGGTATAGGGAGAGGAAATGGCGTGCACGATCCGTACCCGATGGAACCAGATGACGGTCAGCATTGGCGTCCTGGTCCTCCTCTTGGGCGGCTGCGGCGATTCGCCTGGGCTAAACGCGTCGTTCGACTATGTGGTTCCCGCGCGCTTCGCGGTTCCCGATCTCCGACCGTCCGACGAGCAGGGGGAGTACGAGATTTACACAGATGGCCCGCTCCAACCGGACACGTGGCGAGTGCACCTGAGCGCGTGCGCATCGAGCGGCTCGATCGTCAGGTATCGCTGGCGCGTCGACGGCGAAGAGGTTGGCGTCGAGACGAGGTGTGACGGCTTCGAATACGAGTTTCCGGCGGAGGGAGAGTATGAGGTCTCGCTCGTGGTCGAGGAAAGCAGCGGCGAGGAGCGGGAGCAGACCTCCATGATTGAGGTGCGCGATTTGCTCATCTTCGGCCTGGGGGACTCGTACGGATCGGGGGAAGGCAGCCCCGACGTGAAAGAGTTCGACGAGGGCGGCGTGCAGTGGCAGAACCGGCGCTGTCACAGGTCCGCGCAGTCGGGGCAGGTGCGCGCGGCACAAATGATCGAGGACGCGGACCCGCACACGTCTGTGACCTTCGTGCACTTGGCCTGTTCAGGAGGCCGGATACACCGAGCCTTGCTCGAGCCATACCTCGGAATCGAATGCGACGGCGAGCCGTTCCCGGCGCAGATCGATCGGGTTGCCGAGCTCGCGGGTGACCACGAAATCGACGCGCTCTTCGTGTCGATAGGCGGCAACGACATCAACTTCTCGAAAGTGGTCGAGGCCTGCATCCTCGGTGAGGACTGTCATTTAGGCACTCCGATGATCGATCCGCTCCTCGAGCGCACGGCCTCCCTGGTCTGTGGTTTCCTGGGCTCGTTCGAAGACGAGTGCAAGTCCTACTTGGATCCGGACGTGATTAATCTGGACTCACTCGATGCGCGAACGATCTTCGATATCGGTTCCAAGGCGGAGTACGACGAAAACGGGCAGGACTTGCACCAGGACGGCCTCGACGACCTTCCGACCAACTATGATGACCTTGGCAAGGCGATCGTAGGCTCGCTTGGGATGGATCCGGCGCGGGTTTATCTGACCGAGATCCCCGACGTGACCCGCGACGAGTTCGGCGACCTCTGTGCATGGCCGACGGAGCTTCCCGGTTATTTGGAGAGCCTGCGCATCGCCGCGCAACAGGTACCCGGGGCGACGAAGACGGAGATGGAATGGGCTAGCAGCTACGTGTTGACCGAGCTCCGCGCCGCGATGCGGGCAGCTGCCAACAAGAATGGCTGGCAGTTCGTGGAAGGCGTGGACTCGCGCTTCGCAGGCCACGGCTACTGCTCAGACGTGGCTTGGCTCACTCGTCTCCAGAACACCTTTCAATTTCAGGGCGACCAAAATGGCGCGCTACATCCGAACCTCCCGGGATATGGGGCATATGCGGATGCCATCGTCGAGGCGTTCGACCCTGCTCAGTAGTGGATCCCGAGACCGATGATGTAGTGATTCGTCCAGACTGTGGTGGCTACGCTGCGACTTTGGAGCTGCCAGGTGGGTGTGAAGTAGGTCGCGCGGTATTCGAGGATGACCGAGATCCAGTCGGAAGCGACGAGCCTGATCCCGACGCGCGCATCGAGGCCAGGGTCGACCGAGGTGTCGCTATCGACACGCGCGGTGCCGAGGGCAGCCGAGCCTTCGGCAAGCTTTGCGGTCGAGAGGACGAGGGACGGGCCTAAGGCCAGGTACGGTTGGGCGCGGCCGTTCGGATGCTCCGGACTTCTGACCAAGGGTGCGCGAAACATGAGGAGCGCGGAGATCGGGATCGCGGTCACCTCGTAGGGGCTCTGGATGCCCCACGATTGGACGAAGACCGAGAAGTCCCCCGAAACGCCGAGCCACGGAAAGCGTCCGACGAACCACCCGACCCTGAGTCCTCCGACCGGTGCCTTCGTGCTCGAGCATTCCGCTCCGCACAACAGGCTCTCCTCCTGTACGACGCCGTCGAGCTTGATCGTGGCATCCGTCGTGATTGCCGCGCCGATGTAGATGTCCGAGAACACCTCTCCTCGACGCGTTCGCGTGCGGTCTTCCTGCATCGGCTGCGAGTTCGCGGTGCCCGCAGCGTCATCCTCAATGGGGTGCGCGCTCGCGGTGAGGGACCAGGTCCCGAGAAAGGCTGCGGTGATCGCTGCGAGGCAGATCGGGCTTTGGGTCATCATGGTGGGGGTGCGGATGCGACGAGCATACCTGGAGAGTTGGCACCGGCTGAAAAACTCGGCCAGGCCGACCCCAAGACGCCGGCTTTGGTCTGGTGCGTAAGTGGTCGGCGTTCGCTGCGTGTGGAGCGATGGTCCCGAGGAGCGTATGCTTGCCGCTTCCTGAGGAGACCACGATGACAAGCGAAACGAAATGCCCTTTCTATCATCCCGCAGGCGATGGCCAGTCGAACCGTGACTGGTGGCCGAACCAGTTGCGTCTCGACATCCTGCACCAGCATTCTGCCAAGTCCGATCCGATGGGTGGCGACTTCGACTATGCCGAGGAGTTCAAGAGCCTCGACCTGGCGGCTGTGAAGAGGGACCTCGCGGCACTGATGACCGATTCCCAAGACTGGTGGCCGGCAGACTTCGGTCACTACGGGCCCTTCTTCATTCGCATGGCGTGGCACAGCGCCGGTACGTACCGCATCGGTGACGGCCGTGGCGGCGGCGGCAGGGGCCAGCAGCGCTTCGCGCCGCTCAACAGTTGGCCGGACAACGCCAACCTGGACAAGGCGCGACGTTTGCTTTGGCCGATCAAGCAGAAGTATGGGCGCAAGCTTTCCTGGGCCGACCTCATGATTCTTACCGGCAACGTCGCTCTCGAAACCATGGGGTTCAAGACCTTCGGTTTCGGTGGCGGTCGCGAGGACGTCTGGGAACCCGATGAGGACGTATACTGGGGCTCCGAGGACACCTGGCTCGGTGGCGACGAGCGCTATTCCGGCGAGCGCGACCTCGAAAGGCCGCTCGGCGCGGTGCAGATGGGCCTGATTTACGTGAATCCCCAGGGCCCGGACGGCAACCCGGATCCAGTCGCGGCGGCCAAGGATATCCGTGAGACCTTCGGCCGCATGGCGATGAACGACGAAGAGACGGTCGCGCTGATCGCCGGCGGCCACACCTTCGGCAAGTGCCACGGTGCCGCGCCCGACTCAAAGCTGGGGCCCGGGCCCGAAGGGGCCGGCATCGAGGAGCAGGGCCTCGGCTGGAATAGCAACCACGGCTCAGGCAAAGGCGGTGACGCGATCACGAGCGGCCTGGAAGTCACTTGGACCACGACGCCGACGAAGTGGAGCAACGACTACTTCTCGCACCTGTTCGGCTACGAATGGGAACGGACCAAGAGCCCTGGTGGCGCGCATCAGTGGGTGCCGAAGGATGGTGCGGGTGCCGGCACGGTTCCGGATGCGCACGACCCGAACGAGCGTCACGCACCGACCATGCTCACCACGGATCTCTCTCTGCGGTTCGATCCTGCGTATGAAAAGATCTCTAGGCGCTTCCACGAAAATCCGGACGAGCTCGCGGACGCATTCGCCCGGGCGTGGTTCAAGCTCACGCACCGTGACATGGGCCCGCGCGCACGCTATCTCGGCCCGGACGTTCCTGCGGAAGAGCTCATCTGGCAGGACCCGATCCCCGCGGTCGATCACGCGTTGATCGATGATGACGACGTGGCCGCCCTCAAGGCCAAGGTCCTAGCGTCGGGCCTGTCAATTTCGCGACTGGTTTCGACCGCTTGGGCGTCGGCGTCCACCTTCCGAGGCTCGGACAAGCGTGGCGGTGCCAACGGTGCGCGCATTCGTCTTGCCCCGCAGAAGGATTGGGAAGCCAACGAGCCTCGGCAACTCGCGGAGGTCTTGAAGACCCTCGAGCATATCCAAAGCGACTTCAACGGCGCGCGGTCCGACGGCAAGAAAGTCTCGCTCGCCGACCTGATCGTGCTCGGCGGTTGCGCAGGCATCGAGCAGGCGCTGAAAAACGCCGGTCACGAGGCGACCGTTCCCTTCACACCGGGACGCATGGATGCCTCGGAGGAGCAGACCGACGTCGAGTCCTTCGCGCCGCTCGAGCCGGTCGCGGATGGTTTCCGCAACTACCAGAAGGCCAAGTGCGCTGCGTCGCCAGAGGAGCTGCTCGTCGACAAAGCGCAACTGCTGACCCTGACCGCGCCCGAGATGACGGTGCTCGTTGGCGGCATGCGTGTCCTCAACACCAACGTCGCTCAGTCCAAGCATGGCATCTTCACCAAGCGGCCCAACGCGCTGACCAACGACTTCTTCAAGAACCTGCTCGACATGGGCACGGAGTGGAAGCCGGTGTCGGACGACAAGGAAGTTTTCGAAGGGCGCGACCGCAAGACGGGTGAGCTCAAGTGGACCGGCACCCGTGTCGATCTCGTCTTCGGTTCGAACTCCCAGCTCCGGGCACTGGCGGAGGTCTATGGAAGCTCAGACGGGGAAGAGAAGTTCGTCGACGACTTCGTAGTGGCATGGACGAAGGTGATGGATCTCGATCGCTTCGACCTCGCGTGATCCCCGGCGTACGCATCAGTTTCGCCTGACGAAAACGAGAGGCATCAATCGCCGCCGTTCAGCCTACGCCGCAACGCTTCGCAGGCCGTTCGGAGCACCTTGAGCCGCGCGGCTCGCTTGTCGTTCGCTGCGATCAGCGTCCAAGGCGCGTGACGTGTGTCCGTGGCCTCGACCATGTCGTGGACGGCCTGCTCATAGTCCCACCAGCGCGCTCGATTCCGCCAATCGTCCTTGGTCAGCTTCCAGCGTTTATAGGGCGTTTCGAGGCGCGCCTCGAAGCGCTTCCGTTGTTCGTCGGGAGTAATGTGAAGGTAGAACTTCGCTAGCACGATGCCGTATTCGGTCAGCTGCTCCTCGAAGTCGTTCATCTCCGCATAGGCGCGTCGCCATTCGTCCTGCGACGCGAATCCCTCGACGCGCTCCACGAGAACCCGCCCGTACCACGAGCGATCGAACACGGTGAGGCGCCCGGCGGCAGAGACGTGTCGCCAAAAACGCCAGAGGTAGTGTTGTGCGGCCTCTTCCTCGGTAGGGGCCGCGACTTGAATCACCTGGTAGTTGCGAGCATCGAGCGTGGCAACCAGACGCCTGATGCTGCCGCCCTTGCCAGCAGCGTCAGAGCCCTCGAACACATAGATACTGGATACGCCTCGGTGCCGAGCCGTTCTCTGCAGGACATGATGCTCTGCCTGCAGCTCCACCAACTGTTGTTGATACTCGTTCTTGTCGGCGCCCTCGGATTGGTCGAGCGTGGAGAGGATCGTCGGCGGGCCGGCCGGCCGTTTCGGAAGTGGATCTTTCTTTGGCGGTCGGGCGTGATCGTCAGCCTTGAACGGCTCGATTTGTCTTTTCCTCAAGCCGTCGGCCAGCGCCTCGACGATTGTCTCTGCGATTGTGATATCGCGATAGCGCCCGTCTGCACTTTCCACGATGTGCCACGGCGCGACGCCGGTATTGGTTTTCGTGATGACGCGCTCGACGATGGAGATATACCGGTCGTACTCGTGCCAGTGCTTCCAGTCTACGTCGGTAACGCGCCAGCTCGTCGCCGGATTGGACTCGAGCTCCTTCAACCGCTTTGCTTGCGCGTCCCGACCGAGGTGCAACCAAAATTTGAGGATCACTGCACCGTCCGCCGACAGTTCGTTTTCGAACGCAGTGATGCGGTCCAACTCGTTCTCGAGCTTGGCTTCGGTCACTTTGCCGTCGAAGAAATCCATAGTCAGTCGCCTGTAGCGGCCGCGCAGGAAGAGGCCGATGCGTCCCTTGCGCGGCAGGTCACGCCAGTAGCGCCAGTACGCCGGCCGCTGGCGTTCTTCCTCGGACGGCTCTGTGTAGGAGCGCGTAGTCAAGAAGCGCGTATCGAGCCAGGTATGCAACGCATTGACCGCCATACCCTTTCCCGCGCCGCTCACCCCAGCGAGGTCGACGATGACCTGGAAGGCCTTGCTCCGTTGCAACTGGTCCTGAGCGATCAACAGCTTGAGCCGCAGGTCCTCGGCGCGCTCATCGAATTCGTCCTCGGACAGCGAACGGCCCAACTCAGCTGTCTTAAACATCGGTCATGTCCTCAGAGCGATGTTAGCAGGAGGTGCCACTTAGGCTCCTGAATTGCGCAGAACGGCTCATGAGCTAACTCGTGGAGCCTACGAGAGGGCGTTTGTGGTTACTACCGGCTCAAACGTGCGCAGCCCTACCCGACAATACCCCGCCGCCTTGTCAGCAACGAAAACCCCCGGTGCAACCGAGGGCCTTGAAGAGCGGTCAACGATGCGGTGTCGCTCGAAGCGTCGTTGAAGCTCATACGCAAAGAGACGATTCGCCAGCTTGGAACGGCTGTAGGCTCTCCGCGGCGTGTAGCCACGACCGTCTCGAAAGAGCAGGTTGTCAAAGCTCATCGTTCCAGTGCGGTGCGCCGAGCTGCTGACCGTGACCACCCTCGACCCCGCGGTGCGCTTGAGCGCGCTGAGGAGTCGGCCGGTCAAGGCGAAATGCCCAAGATGATTGGTGCCCATCTGCGCTTCGAACCCGTCCCCGGTCACGCCATAGGGCGTGCCCAAGATCTCTCGTCTCGCGTTTTCGCCGCGTTCTGTCGAGCGGTAGGCGAGGATCACCTCCGCCTTGTTGCGGGCAAGCGCCTTCGCGGATTCGAAGCCCAGCCCTTCGTATGTGCGGCGAGAGGACGGTTATTCTGCGGCGTCGTCTTGCAACACGTTCAGCGGTGTGTACTTGGTGGGAATGCAGTTCTTGCCCATCGGTCGCTCTTCGCCCAGCAGCTCCACCTGGATCCAACGACGGAAGGCGTTGACCTTTTCGAAGCCTTTGGGCACGTCCTCGTAGAAACGGTAGGGCGCCTTTTCGAAGAACGCGCGGCGATCTTGCGTATGCAGGTAATAGACCTGTGCGAACGTCCCCCAAGGATGGATTTGACTGATGAAGTCGCGGTAGCTCGGGATAAGGCTCCACTGTCGCTTGTCCATGTACATGGTGAGCGTCCACTCTGTGACCTCGTCTTCGATCGGCGTGGTGCAGTGGATCATCAAGGCCTCGAACCCGCCGATGTTGGCCTTGGTGATGTGGATGCCGAGCCCATGGAAATCCGAGTCCATTTCCGTGACCGGGTTTTCCTTGAGGCGAAAAAACTTCTTCATGCGATCCGGAAGCTCGAAGACCATTCGGTTTCGGGTGCGAAATCGGTGCTTGTGTTGGTACGGCAAGAGGTCCGACTTGTAGCGCTGCGATCCGTGGAGGATCATGAAGTGCTGATCGTCGATGATGTTCTCATGCAGCGGCGCCATGTGTGTTGGTGTGATCGACCGCATCGTCGCCCGTCGTGGGAAACGACTCACGTCTGGCAGGTCTAGTTCCCACGTGGGTACGCCCACGCCGTCTTCGCTCTTGGCATCGAACCAAAAGAAGATGAGCCCGTTGACCTCGGTGACGGGATGACAAGGAATGCACTTGCTCGGGTCGTTGCGGAACTCTGCAGGCCCCGATCGAGGTTTGCCGTCCTCGAACGTATAGCCGTGGTACGCGCACTGAATACGACCGTCTTTGACCGAGCCCAACGGCGCGAACATGCCGTCCATGTGCGTGCAGCGGTTGCTGTGAACGACAGGCTGCCCCTCCTTGTTACGATAGGCGACGAGGTCGAGCCCGTTGAGCTTCTTGTGAACGATCTCTCCGACAGCGAGGTCATCAGAGGGCACGAACAGATACCAGCCGGAGAAGTAGCGGGGGAAGTCGCCGTGCCTCCGTTCGTAGTCGCCCTTCGGTAGGAAGATCTGCGAGTCCTTGAGGACATTGTGCACGAAGAGCCGCGCGAGGAACTGCGCGAAAAATGCTTTGTTCTCGACGTTTTTGATTCTCATTAACTCCTCCTCGACAGGCGGCGGATTCCCGGGACTAACGCAAGAATGCCTGTGACTAACGATCGTTAGTTTAGAGGGCTCGAATGTTCCGCACAAGCCCCTTTTCGGGGCGCCTCGACTTTCAATTCGAGGAACCGCGGGGGGCGCGCGAGTGATTGGAAGCAACGCGCACGCTGACACCAAGCGAACTGTTACGTTGTGTACTCCACGAATTTCGCGTTTATTGCCGAGGTGAACGGCGATCCAACCCGCCAGAAGCTTCTGCACGAGGCCGCGCGCCACTTCGCCAGACACGGCTATGACGGAGCGTCGTTGCGGCGGATTTCCGAGGGGGTCGGGATTCGGGCGGCATCGATCTACAACCATTTCCCGGACGGGAAAGAAGAGCTGTACGAGCAGATCATGTCGGCAATCGCCGAGATGCTGCTCGATCGGATTGTTAATCGGTACGGGCGCAATGTCGGCCTGTCTGCACAGGACGCCATTGTCCAGCTAGGAGCGGCGTTCTGGGATTTCTGTGAGGAGCACCCCGACTACGCGACGCTCCTCATTCGAGAGATGTTCGACAATCGCGAGCCAGACGTCGGTGCGCTCGTGGGTCGCGCACCTGAGATCATCGAAGCAAGCCTTGGCTACATCGAAAATGCGCAGGCCAGTGGCGAGCTGCCGAAGTTCGAAGCGGAAGCGTTCATCCTGTGGAGCGCGAGCTACCTGTTGACTTACCACGGGGCCCCCGGATTACGGACGCACGTGCAGCGCAAAGCGTGGAGCAAAGAGCTCGCTCGGGACAACTTCATCTCGATGCTGCGGAAGCTGTTGCAGACAGCAGACTAGCCGTGCATCTGGAACGGACCGGTCGTCGGTTTCAGGAAGATCGAGTGGCTGACAGGCCGTCGTCGCATGCGCAAGACCCAGTGCTGAACCTTTCGAGACTGCGTTGCAGACTGATGGAACATGTATTAGCTTCAGCCTAACAAGTGTTAGCAGCCAGGAGCCCCCCTTTTTGACAGCCACGATCGCGCACAAGGCAACTCCGACCAAGGCACGACGTCCCGTCGAGCAACGCCGCCCACCGCTGGTGAAGTCGCTGCCGTTCATCGGTCCGGTTCGGCAGTTCCTCGGGGATGTTCTTCCGTTTCTCATGGAGAGTCGCGCAACTTACGGTGATGCGTTTCGCCTCCGTATGTTCAACCTCGAGATGACCTGCCTGTGTGGCCCCGAGGCCGTCGAACTGCTCGAAGCCGGGAGCTGTTTACGGACGAGCAAGTCGATGCATGTGCTCGACGGGGAGCTCGGCAGTTGTCTCCCAAGCACATTCGACGGCCCCCAGCACTGGATGTTCCGAAAAGCACATCTCGAGTTCATGACCGCGAGCTTGGAGGCGAAGCGCCGGGACGACATTCAGAATCGCCTCGCCGAGCACACCTCGGAATGGCGCGCCGGCGATCGGGTGGACGTGCTTCACGAGGCCCAAGTCCAAACCGTCGACGTCCTGTCGGTCGTCCTCAATGGCGAGCCCTTTCCATTCAGCAAGAAGGACTTGGCCCTGGTCGTCCACACTTTGATCTGGGCAACGTTCGGGCACGCGCCTCCGTGGGTCTTGCGGAATCCGGTTTACAGGTCTGTGCAGAAACGCATGCGTTCGCACTTCTTGGATCTAGTCGCGCGGATTCGCACGAGCCCCGAGCGCGCCGCGACGCTGGTGGGGCGTTACCTCGATCTCGAACCTCCCATCGGGCGGAAGCGTTGGGAGGATCGCGATCTCGTCGCAGTGCCTTACAGCGCCTATCTGGCAGGCTTCGATACGGTCGCGTCGGCAAGCTCCTTTCTCCTTTACCAGCTCCTCACCCACCCGGAGCATCTCGCTCGGGTCAGGCAGGAGTTCGAGAAGCTCTCTCGCGAAACCCCAGGCCCTGTCGCTCCGACCAAGCAGAAGTTTCTCCGCGCAGCGTTCCTCGAGGCCGTGCGTCTGAACCCACCGGGTACGGCGGTCATTCGCGTCGCGGATCGAGACTTCCAGTTCGCTGGCTACACGATTCGCAAGGGTGACGAGGTCCTGGTCGTCATCGCGAGCGACCACCGCAACCCGGAGGTCTTTGAGCATCCGAACGAGTTCGACCCGACGCGCTATTTCGCACCGCAGTCGGGCCCTCTGAGGCGACGGGTGTTGCCATTCGGCAGCGGCGCCCACCGCTGCACCGGCGCCGTGCTCGGCGAACTGGTAGCCGTCGAGATGGTTTCCTATTGGGTGAACAACTTTGACCTCCGGGTCGCACCATCAAGACGAAAAGTCCGTGCGGTGGCGCGCCCCTTCACGCAGCCCGAAGGCCTGCGCGTCAAGGTGCTCGCTCGCCGCTCGAAGGACGAAGCGAGTCATAGCCTTGGCACATGAGCTTTACGGCAATGGGAATCACAAGGTCATAGTCACAAACGTTGCGGCGTCGATTCGGTCGTCTTGCCGATGTGTCCCGATGAACTTGATGAAAGCGATTTGGCGTCGCAACCGGGCGCGACGACCTTCGGGTTATGAGGACGCGCGAGCAGTCTTGCTCATGTTGTGTGGTGCGTTTCTACCACGTCTCGCGCACGTTGTGACTTGCTGAGGTTGTGGTTCTTGTGCTGTTCGGTAGCTCTGTGGACCCAAGATGGCCCCGGTAAGTCGTTGAGTTGCGACCGTCCTCCACTTGTCCGCAGGCCTAAGGTACGTGGAAGGCGAAGAGCCCCTTGCCCCGTGTCCCGGCTACTGTCTGATAGCCGTTCCCCCAGTAGACGACCCCATCGACCACCGCCGGACCGCCGTACACGGTGGCACCGCTGGCGTAGGTCCAGAGAAGATCGCCCGTTGCCGCGTCAAGAGCGAGCATGTGCCCCTCGAGGTCGAAGGGGGCCCCGAAGACGACCCCGTTTGCAACCGTCGTTGGAGCATGGATGCTCATGTGAATCCCCCCGAAAGCGGCTGGATAATTCGCCGGCGGGAAACCCTCATCTGCGATCGGGTTGGGGACCTTCCAAACGAATTGTCCTGTCGCGCCATCAAGAGCGGCGAAGAAGCCGTTGTCGCCCGACTCTCTAAAGCCATCCCCCAGGGGAGCATAGACGACGCCGTTGGCGACGGACGTGCCCCAGTGAATGCCGCCAAAAAAGGACCCCGGTCCCACCTGGGTCTCCCAGCGGGGAGCGGGTCGCGGGTCTTCGGTGTCAGCCTCGACGGCGCTGTAGGTCCCGGCTTTGGAGCCAGCGCCCACGACATCGCGCCGCTCGCCACCGATCTCCACAGAGAAAAGGTTCGCCCCGGCACCGTAATCGAAGTCAGGTCCCTCCGCGCAGGAGTCGGAGTCGGTGTCCCTGCAGAAGATTTGCCAGACATCGACCAGGTTGCCGACGGGGCTGTAAGACCATTCGACGGCACCGGTCCCGAGATCCAGAGCGACGATCGAGTCCATGTAGTTCCCGGGTTGAGGCAGGTCGACAATCTCCCCCGAACCAACACCCTCCAACACGCTTTTTGGGGCGGTGTGATTGTTGCCGGTTGTTACGTAGAGCCGCTCTCGCTTGACATCGATCGCCGGCGCGCTCGACCACACCGAGTTCCCTGTGTAGCGGCGCCGGTCGCGGGGGATGGGCTGGCCGGTGTTGGGGTCCGTCTCCGGCTCCTCGCTGGTAACGTAGAGGTCATCATCGACCATGAAGCTCTGCCAAATCACGTCCCCGTTCGTGGCATCCAGGCACAAGACGCTTCCACGGTAGAAGAACCGGTAGTGCGCCCAGAATGAGAGAAACTCCGCCCAGCCCGACACGCCGACGTAAATGCGATTGTCGTGAGCAACAGGAGACGCAGTGATGACGATCTCCGAACCGTCGGGAATAGGCAAGAGCTCGTTGCCCGCTTCGTCCTTCGGGCTCGGGTCCTGGGCGGGTGTCGGCCAGAGCGGATCGCGGGGCGGCTCGGTCTTCCACTGGACGGCGCCGGTATTCTTATTCAACGAGATGATCCAGGCATTCGGTCGCGGATCTCTGAACAGCTCAGGCCGCCTCCGTTGGGTACCAATAATGACGGAGTCGCCCACGACCAGCGGGCTGGTGCGGGAGACGAGGCCCGGGATGGGAGTGCGGTTTCCTGCGGCGTCGACCTCAACAAAGTCGGCGATGTCCCAGATGTACCGCCACCACACGACCTCTCGTGTCTCCTTGTGGATTCGATAGACCTTGGCCTCCTCTAGGCCTTCCGTCCAATCGACGAAAAAGACGCCGTCGCCGACGACGCTGGGCGTAGCGGAGATGTCTCCGACCGGGTGGTGCACGTCATTCTCAGTGAAACCGTCGAACACCCACTTCAGTTCGAGCCTAGCCGCACTCTCCGGGGAGATCTGCGTCTCGCACTTCTGCCAACGGCTATTGTCGAGGTCCCGCCCGAATGAGGCCCATTCGGCGTCGCATGGAAAGGGGCAAGCGCCGAGCGTGTCGCCGTGATCGAGGTGCGCAGGGACCGCGCTTTCGCCGACCCAGATCTCATGTGCGTTATCGGGGTTCCCCGGTGGCACGTGGCAGATCAAAACCTCGTGGTGGCCCCCGCCGCCACCCCAGGGCGGATACAGCTCTCCGCAACCAGCGGCGGCGCCCAGCGCGCAGACGCATAAAAAGCCGACTAAGTATCGAGTCATGGTCCAACCTCCAGTTCGAAAGCACCCACGTCGCACATCGCTCCCTGCGGCCGCGTTACGCCGCGCTGGTCCTCCGTCAGCAGCATGCTGTCGACGTCGACGCACTCCGTCACGGGAATTTGGTCGATAGCGAAGCTTCCCGGCCCGAGCGCATGCGTTTGAGTGGGTCCGCCGTTATCGGCAAGCGGTCCGAGGTTCAGCTGCATTTCGGTAACGCTGGTCTGGTCGGTCAGCTGGTCGAAGCCACAGGTATTGCCGGGGCTTTCGATGTTGTGGCCGTTCGAGGTGGAGGCGGCCACCCAAGTTTCACTACAGACACCGTCGATAACGGTATTCGTCAATGTACTGGAATCGACAGAGGGGGAGAAGCAAAGGGGGCCCTCATCCCCAAAGCCCCCATAGATGTCGCTACATGCGGTGTCCCCGGACACGGTGCTGTTGATGACGTCGAACCGACCGCAAAAAACCACACCAAACTCCGAACAGAACACCTCGAGACTTCCTCTCGAGTTGCCCGATATTGTGCTGTTTGTCAGTGTCGAAACCCCGATCCCAGTGATGCCGAATCCGTCATTGCCTGACACCGTGCTGTTGGTCAGGGTCATAAGCCCACTGTTCGAAATGCCCACTCCCGTGTTTCCCGACACGGTGCTATTAGTTAGCGCCAACGTCGCACCCCCGGTGAAGAGCCCGCCGACGTTGGCAATACCGCCGCCCCGGTTCGCCGTATTCCCCGAGACCGTGCTGTTCGTCAGCGTTAGCTGTCCACCAAAAATATTCCAAATGCCGCCGCCCGAGTTCGCCGTGTTCCCCGAGACCGTGCTGTTCGTCAGTGTCAACCTACCGCCGAAGTTGCAGATGCCGCCGCCCTCCGTAGTGGCGGCACCTCTAGTCACCGTGAAACCTCGCAGCTCCGCCGTTACGCTCTGCGCTACGAACAACACGCCATGGCTTTCGTTTCCATCGACCGTGAGATTTCCCTCGCCGTCGAGGATGACGTCGTTGTCTATGCGGATTTCCGCAACGGTCACCACCGTCATCGGTCCGCCGCAGTCAAAGGTGTGTGGCCCACCGCCCACGGCGATCGCTTCACGAATGCCCGCTTCAGTGCAGGCAAACCTACCAACACAGCTGCCTCCCTGGCAGGTCCCTGCACTGTCGCCGCAAGAAGTGTCATCCTGGACGGCCGTGTGGCTGCACAGCCCGCCTGCAGCGTCACACGCGTCGTCGGTGCATTGATTGCCGTCGTCGCAATCCACCGGAACGTAATCGCAGATACCATCCGCCGGGTCGCACGTATCCTCGGTGCATAGATTCCCGTCGTCACAGTCGACGCGGCTGCAGAGTCCCTCACAGCGGCCGGACATGCATCGCCCGGGAAGTCCGCCGAGGTCGCACTGAGTATTGTCGGTGACCGCGGTGTTGCTGCACATGCCATCGGTGCACACGTCCTCCGTGCACTCATTCATGTCATCGCAACCCATGGGGCACTCGGACATCCCCCCGCTTCCACCATCGCCAGCCGTGCCACCGGTTCCAGCGGAGCCACCGTCACCGCCCATGCCACCGGCTCCAGCGGACCCACCACCGCCACCGCTTCCACCGAAACCACCGGTTCCGCCGTCACCGCCGCTTCCACCATCGCCGCTAGTATCACCGCACCCAACCATCGGCATGACGCCGAGCGCGCAGACACATAGAAATCCAAACAAGTACCGCATGAGCCACCTTCCCTTGCGACGCTCCCCACCGGAGCATCACCGGATGGGGTCCTGTAGGTGCATCGGACGTGCCAACTGGGAATCGTTCGCAATTACGTGCGGGCAACAAGATTGATGACGAACGCCTTGCGTTTCGACCCGTAGTCACTGCGCACGCAATGCGGCATACGTAATTTTTCACCCGTTCGGTTTTGTCGATTGACACTGGGTTCACCGTGGTTAACGAACCCGGCGCTCATCGTGAACGAAAATCAGATTGGACATCCACCTGCAGGCGAGGACCGGCGGCCCCGCAATGGCCCCAGGGAGCTGAGGCCAGAGTTCCAAGCGCTTGTGATCATGAGGCCAGAGAGGAGCTTCATCAGCTGACGACCTTCGGGTGATCAAGCTCTACACCGGTCAATTTCTTAGCTTCAGTCAACTCCAACATTTGAGATACTCTACGAACGATAACTGAGACTTATCGCACTGGCCGGCGCTCGGGACCGTCATCCCATATCAGGCCATTCCAGATCTCCGCGTCGAATACGCGTCAAAATCCAAGCGGCCGGAAAGCTTGTTGCAAGTCCTCCAAAAGCTGGGAATACAAACCCACGTGAGCGAGGGGTCATACGGGTAGTGGCGATGGTTTCTCAGCGACCGCGTCTCCGGGGCCGTCACCGTGTCGCGGCCTTCTTGTATGCCGGCATGGCCGTCGTCAGCTTGGTGCTTGGCGCGATCTATTTGTTTCGCGATTCTTTCATGCCGTATCACGCGGCTGCCTTGGGCAAGGATTGGGACGAGCTCGGCCCTGCGACTCAGACGCTCCTCAAGGCCCTCATGGAAGTTGCGGCCGGCGGCTGGCTGGCGCTCGGAGCGCTGGTCTTGCTGCTCGTCGCGTTTCCGATTCGGCGCGGTGAGCGCTGGGCGCGACTCGCTGCACCAGCCGCTCTATTGCTCTTCTACGTCCCCACACTGCTTGCCACCCTGAGCGTGCTTCACGAGACACCCGCTTCGCCACCTTGGCGCTTCAATGTGTTGGCGTGTCTATGCGCGGTCGTCGGCTTCCTTCTGGATACACCGTGGCGTTCCGCTACGCAGACAGCACGCGGAAACGCATGAACTCGCCGCCTTCGACAGCCGCGAGTCGCTTTCGCAGAACCGAGCCGAGCGCGAGCGCGGGAGTCAACACCCCTCCGCCTGCCGGAAGCTCGTCGCCGTCGAGCGCGAGACAGAGTCCCACCTCGCCCAGCATCTTCGAGGTGGCGAGGTAGCCTGGATCGCCGCGTCCTTGCACTTCGACCGTCGTTGTGTGCTCGCCAGTTGCCGATGTCGCCTTGAGAACGACGCGGAACTTGCCCGCGCGCCGCAACCACTCCGGCGGGCCTTGACCCGACTTCGGAGATAACGGAATCGGTGCGCCGACAAAGTACCCGAAGCCACGGCTCATCCACAACCAACCCGCCTTCAGCAAGGCGCCCAGGGAAACCCCTTCTGCATAGGAGCACGGAAGACGTCCACTGAGCGCGAGGGAGCGTCGTACGTTGCGCGCGTTGATCGGCGCCATGAAGAACGGCATGCCAAGTTTTCTAAAGTCGCGGTCAAACCGAGTCTCGTCCCAACCCGTAATGGTCTCGCCTTCGACCTTGCCCTCCGCGGACGGAGCGAGAACGTACGGATCGTCGTAGAACGCCGCGTCGTACTGTCCGGACTCTCGAAGCTGCTCGAGCGACTGGAGCGTCTGATTCGTACCGCCGCTGAACGAGCCGGCGTACGCCGTGAAAAGCGCCTTGACGTGTGCGGCCTTCTCGCCGCGCTGTTCCAGTTGCTCGATGGCGAGCTGGGTACCCAAGTCCGAGGGAATGCTGTCGACCCCGGCAGAGTGCACGATCTTCGCTCCAGTGCGCTGCGCCTCTTCGTGGAACCGATCGATCATCGCGCGCTGAAACCAATACTCGCCAGAAAGATCCGCGTAGTGGCGCCCCTGCTTAACGCAGGCTTCGACGACGACGTCACCCCCGTACTTGCTGAAGGGTCCGGCCGTGGTGAGCACGACCCGGGCCTTCGAGACCATGGCGTCAATCGATGGTTTGTCCGCGGTGTCCGCGACGATGATCTCGGAAGCCGCGCCCGCCAAAGAGCTTTGCAGAGCAACGAGCTTCTCGGAACTGCGACCGGCGATCGCCCAGGAGAAGCTGGTTCGGCTCGGGTGGCTCGCCAGGTACTCCGCCACCAGCTTGCCCGTGAATCCCGTTGCCCCAAACAAAACGATGTCGTGGTCCATGGATGGCCGTCACCAATCGAACTTCCGGTAGACCCGAGGGTCGACCGCCGCGGCGCCGAGCATGCCGCCCGCAAGGGCCCCCGCGATGCCGGGGGTCATGACGTCCTGGCCCGTCAAGAACAGGCCGGGCACGGGGGTGCGGGCGGCAAGCGCCTCCGACAACATGCGGCGCGGCGTGGTTTCGACGCCGTAGAAGCCGCCCTTTTCGTGGCGGGTGAACGCGGCGGTGGCAAGCGGGGTCCCGAGCTCGCGGTAGACGACGAGCGGCGCAAGCGCCGGGAACTTCTCTTCGAAGAACGCCATCAACTTGGCCTCGACGCTCTGCTTGAAGGCTGTCCATTCGGCGGCGAGCTCGCCGGGCTCGCGGTCGGCGAACTCGGCCACCGAGGACCAATCGGCCCACACCATCGCCTGGCCGGTGTGTTTGTTCGACGGGCCTGGGTCGTGCTCGGGATCCTTGAGAGACGGGAACGACACGAACAGCATCGGGATCGGGCTGCCGTCGGCGACCGCCCAGATGCCGTCATCGGTGTCCCAGTTCTCGTGGAACCAATGGTTGGAGCGCGTGGCTCCGTGCCGGGCGATGTCTCCCTCGAAGCCGAGGTAGACTTCGAAGTGGCAAACCGCTGGCTTGAACGACGCGATCTCGCGGGCCCAGTCCTGCTCGCGAATGTCCTCGGGGAGCAATCGCTTCACCGTTTCGCCGGCGCCGATTGCCGAGACGACGGCGGGCGCTTTGAATTCTTCGCCCGCGCTCGTGCGCACGCCGACGGCTTTCCCTTCTTCAAACAGAATCGCGGCGACAGGCGTCGCAGGGCGAGCACTTCCGCCTGCCGCTTCGATCACCGGAACGAGCCCTGCCGCGATTGAGCTCGCGCCGCCCACGGGATAGCCCGCGCCCTCGAGGTAGTGGCGCATGATGATGGCATGCACGCCGAAGCTGGCTTCTTTTGGTTTGCCGCCATAAGTGCCCCACTGCGCAGACAGCACGGACGCGAGCTTCGGGTCGGTGATGATGTCCGCGATGACTTCGCCTGTAGTGCGACCGACCCAGCGCTCGATCTTGCGCCTGTTGAGCCAGCGCTGCGCGGCGCGGAACGGCTCGGGAACCGACCGCCCGCCGGCGACCATGGTTGCAGCGGTCTCCGCCGACTCTATCGCCTCGAAGTAGGTGTCGATTTCGGCGGCGTTGTCGGGGAACCGGTCTTTGAGCTCCATCTTGTAGGCGGCCTCCGGGCGCGCCACCGAGATGTCGAAGCCATCTGGGAAGTGCAGCGTGTCGTAGACCGTGCCGATCGAGCGAAACTCGATGGTCCCGCCGCTGAGCCAGTCCAAGATCTTTCCTGCGGATTGGTCACGACCAAACAAGCCGCAGTAGTGAAGGCCCACGTCCCAGCTGAAGCCCTCGCGAGAAAAGGAGTGGGTCAGTCCTCCAATCGACTGCGCCTGCTCGAGAAGCAGGACTTTGTGTTCCAACCGGGACAGCGCGGTCGCGGTCGTCATGCCGCCCATGCCCGACCCGATGACGATGACGTCGAATTCGCTCATTGGTGCTCCCCCGAGCCCGCTCAGAGCCGGACCGGGCAGTCAGATAACCGCAAGAGCGGCACCGCGTCAATGCGCTTCTCGGCATACATTCGAGCCTAGGATCTTTGGTCGCGTCGTTCCGGTCAACCTCGGGTTGACAGCAGCCAACACAGATCTAGTGGACTTTCATGCCAGCTCCCGTCACCTCGGACCTCGTTTGGAAAGAGATCGAAAAGCGCTCGTTCGCCGTACTCTCCTATGTGAACCCCAAAGGCCAAGCCCGCTCCTCTGGCATCGTCTATGTCCCGATCGACCGGGTCCTCTACGTGCGGGTGGCCAAGGAATCGTGGAAGGCAAAGCACATCGGGCGGAACCCCCACGTCGCGCTCAATGTGACCATTTCCAAACGCGTTCCGTTCATGCCCTGGATCGACATCCCCGACGCGACCATCGCGTTCAGCGGCACCGCGCGCGTGCTCTCGATGAGCGAGGTCGAGCCGAAGCTCCTCGAAACGCTTCTGGGACGGATGATCGATCACGCGAACAATGAGGAGAACTGCATCATCGAGATCCACGCGACCGGCCACTTCGCGACTTACGGGGTCGGGGTGTCTTTGCTGGACATGCGGGACCCGGAGAAGGCGCGCGGTCGCACGCCGGTCGGTTAGTCGGGACAAGGGTGGCGGTTAGGCCGGCTTCTCTCCGCGGATGAGCATGTCCAGGAACTTGTCGAAGCGCCTCTGTCTGGTTTCGGGTCGCTTGGCCGACGCAAGTCCGTAGGCGATGGCGTATCGATTGGTTTTGTTCAACGTTTCAAAGCATTGTTTCACTTTGGGCTCGCGTTCGACCGCTGCCAGGAAATCCGCGGGCACTTTCATTTCGCTTGCCGCGTAGGCCTTCTTCCAGCGTCCGTCCGCCTTTGCGGCGCGGACCTGCACCAGCCCCGGCTCTTGCATCCGACCCTCACCGATCAGACGCTCCGCGTGCTCTCGGTTCCGCTTGGACCAACTGCTTCGAGGTTTTCGTGGCGTGATCCGTTGGAGGTAGGCTTCGCCATCGATAGACTTCCTGACGCCGTCGATCCAGCCCCAGCACAGCGTTTCGATGACGATTTCGGTCCAACTGACGCTTGGTTTGCCCGTCTTCACTTTGAATACCTTGATCCAAAGCTCATTTTCGGAGGCATGGTTTGCTTTGAGCCATTGATTCAGCTTTTTTGCTGATGCAAAGGTTTTGATTTTCGCTGGATCGGGTTCGGGCATGGGATCAGAAACCAGTGCCGTAAGAGTTATCGTGCGAAGTTACTCTAGAGCGCGAGCGGACGCCCACCGGCCGCAAGACAGCAGAGGCCGGATTTGCCTCTGCATTGTGCAATCGAACATGGCGGAACGGACGACAGTCCGTGGAGCTATTCGATTGCTAGTCAGCTGAATTCCGGCCCCGCAAGCGCAAAAATCGTCTCGGCCAATGGACAGGAACAACTTCGTAGGGCTCGAGCAGCTTGCATTCGGGCTCCTTTTCATGGAGTCTCGGGGTGGCGGCGCCCGCGTGTCAAGACCTCTGACGTGACATGGTGGCGTGACGCAGTGAACGAGCGCAGTGACACGCGCGAACGTATTCGCGCGACTACGGCAAAGCAGAAGCGCAGTAGTTGTTCCAGACGAAACTCTGCAACACCGCTGCCCGACATCCGTGTCCCTCGCCGGTCGTCAGACCCTCGGCGAAACTACGAAGCTGCGTGCGAAAATTGATCGTAGGCTCGTCCTCCGTGCGATTCTCCCCGCGGACGAACGCTTCATCCGGATTGGCGTCGTTGACGTCCACCATGAAAAGACCCCCGCCGGCCGAAGGTGGGCGCTCAAAGCGGCAGTAAATGGAAGCCGCACTCGCGTCATCGCGGGCTTCGCCCATCGTTCCCGGCGGGAGACCAAAGGCCATGGCTGCCGCGTCTACCATCTCTGTCGTGAACGCGGGGCAGTTGGGGCCGCCAGCAGCCACGGGAGGAGACGAGACTAATAGTCCGACGACGGCCGCTGCGCATAACCCGACAACAGCCAATGCCGACCACAAGAGCTTCCTCGACTTCGTCATGATGCACTCTCCTTGTCTGATTCTTGGGCGAATCTTCAAGCGCCATCACCATGAGCTCCCTCCGCGGCCGGGGGCCGTGACGCAGCGTCCGGCGTCCACGCACCCCAACGGATGCGAGCAGGGAGCACTCGGCGTTCTCTTCTTGCGACCGCTGACTTCACGGCCGCCTCCAGGCGTCGGATGTTACTCCGCCAACACGGCTTTTGATAGCGCGGCCGCGCCCATGTCGACCTCGCTTGCCAGCATCACGAAAACACTGACAAAACACACGGCTCATACGTCGGAGCTTCGTCCTTCGCAGCCAGCAGCTCCTTTTCTTGGACAGCGGTTGCGTGCTGTGGACGGAACTTGGATCGAGCGCACAACGACGTTTGGTCGAGGCGTTGGCGCCGCTCGCGCCACCTCATGTCAACCACGCGTCAACGAACAAAAAGAGAGGCACCTAGCGTCTTCGCTAAGTGCCCGACTTCGTTGGTTGCGGGGGCCGGATTTGAACCGACGACCTTCGGGTTATGAGCCCGACGAGCTACCAGACTGCTCCACCCCGCGGGCGCCACTATAGTCAGGGGCTTTGACTTGTCAAAACGAGCCAACGCACTAGATTTTCCCGATGATTTCGTTGGGTTCGCCGCGCCTCGGGTTGCTGTTGGCGGGGGTCTCCTTGGTGGCTCTGGGCTGCAAGGGAGAGGCGCCGGCGAAGAGCGACGCCAACGAGGGGCCGCCGCCCGCGCGCGTCCAAGTGGCCGAGGTTCGGGGCGGCAGCATCCAAGCTGAATGGTCTTTCCTCGGCGACGTTCGCGCGCTCAAGCGAGCCAAGCTCGCCGCAGGCGCTGGGGGCGAGGTGCGCGAGGTACGAGTGCGCGTCGGGGATCACGTGAAGAAGGGCGACCTGCTCGTCGACATCGATCCCTCTCTCGCAACAGCGCGGGTTCGGGCGGCACAAGCATCCAAACAAGCGGGGGCCGCTGACCTCGAACGAGCGCAGCGTGATGCCGAACGGCTGACTGTCGCGGGTCCCGACATCGCGGCCCGTGCCGAGATCGAGCAGGCGACCTCCGAGCGCAAGCGCGCCGTGGCCGAACGAGGGCGACTCAAGGCCGCCGAGGCCGAGGCGCGCGCGCAGCTCGGTCGGCATCGGGTGAGGGCACCCTTCGACGGGGTGGTCGCAAACCGTGCGGTCGACCCGGGCGACTGGGTCGAGCCCGGAGTCGAGGTCATCGAGCTGGTCGACGATGCCGGGGTCGAGGTCTTGGTCTCTACCCCGCCCGACGTTGCGCTCTACCTCGAGGCTGACGACAAAGCGCTCCTTCGTTACAAAGGCGCCGCAGTCCCGGCCACCATTGTCGGGGTGGTTCGTGCGTTGGATGACGAGTCGCGGACCGTTAAGGTTCGTCTCGTTCCTGACGAGAACGCAGTGTGGCTCCTTCCAGGCGCGGCGATCGACGTGGTCCTCACCATCGAGCGAAGCGAGCCAGGTGCGGTGGTGATCCCGCGAGACGCGTTGGTCTATGGCATCGCCGACCTTCAAGTGATCAAGGTCGCCGACGGGCATGCCGAACCGGTCCCCATCGAGATCATCGCGCGCGGCCGCGATGAGATCCTGATCAAGGCAGACGGGCTTGCGGCGGGCGATGCGGTGGTCACGCGTGGCAACGAACGGGTCTTTCCCGGTCAGCCTCTCACGATCGTGCCGGAAGACTGATCGCGCATGGCCGACGACGCGCACGCGCACGAAGAGCAGCCTGCGGGCCTGACGTGGATTGCGATTCAGCGGCCGATCACGGTCATCGTCGGTATCGTGCTGGTGGTCTTGTTTGGGGCCTTGTCGGTCGTCGACCTCCCGATCCAGCTCACCCCCGACATCGCCACCCCGACGATCTCGGTGAGCACGGTTTGGCCCGGCGCCGCCCCGGTCGAGATCGAAACCGAGATCCTCGAGCCTCAAGAAGAGGTCCTCAAGAATGTCCAGGGCCTGACGCTCATGGAATCGAACGCGAGCATGGACAGCGGCAGCATCACGCTCGAGTTCGAGGTCGACACCGACATCGAGGAGGCCCTGGTCCGCGTAACCAACAAGCTGAGCCAGGTCGCGAGCTACCCGACCGCGGTGCGCGAGCCGATCGTCGAAACCGCCAATAGCGCCGGCCCTCCTCTCGCGGTCATCGCGATCCGCGATCCGCGCAAGGGCAGCGTCGCGGCCTATCGCACCTGGGTTGAGGACACCATCCTTCCAGAAATCGATCGGATCCCCGGCGTCGCGGGCATTTTCTTCATCGGCGGCCAGAACAGCGAAGTGCATGTGCTCTTCAATCCTGAGGCCCTGGCCGCGCGGAGCCTGTCGGTCGAGGGGGTAGCTGACCGGGTTCGAAGCGAGCTCCGTGATCTCTCGGGCGGCGACGTCACCCTTGGCAAGCGGCGCTATCTTGTGCGTACGACCATCGCCCCAAAGAACGCCACCGCGTTCGAAGAGATCGTCCTCGGCGCGGCGACCGATGGCACGCCGATCCTGCTCGGTGACGTGGCAACCGTGAAGATGGCCCTCCGAAAGCCCACCGGCGTCGCGATCGTGGAAGACCGGCCCGCCATGGTGATGCTCCTCTCGCGGGAGGCCGGCACCAATGTCCTCGAAGTCACCCGAGAGGTGCACACCGTCATCGACCGACTGCAACGCGAGCACTTCGACCGAGAGGGCTTACAGATCGAGATTCTCGCGGACCAAGTCGACTACATCGAGGGTGCGCTCGATCTCGTACAACAAAACCTTCTGCTCGGCGCGATCCTGGCCATCATCGTGCTCTTCCTCTTCTTGCGGACCTTTGGGGCGTCGGCGGTAGTGAGCATCGCCATCCCGGTGTGCGCCTTTGCAACAGCGCTTGGGATGCAAGCCTTCGGACGCACGATCAACGTCGTCTCGCTTGCCGGGATTACCTTCGCGATCGGCATGGTGGTCGACAACTCGATCGTTGCGCTCGAAAGCATCGACACGTGGAAAAACCGGGCACCCGATACCAAGCTCGCTGCCTATCGAGGCATCCGTGAGGTGTGGGGCGCCTTGATCGCGTCGACAGCCACGACGGTCGCGGTGTTCATTCCGATCGTGTTGTGGCAGGGCGAGGTAGGCGAGCTTCTTCGAGACGTCGCCGTGGCCATCGCCCTAGCCGTCGCGATCTCGCTGGTGGTCTCGGTCTTGGTCATTCCGAGCCTGGCGGCGCGCTTGCTCTCTCGGGGGAAGACCCTCGACATCGGTGGGCTCACGGGGTTTGGTGTTCGTTTTCGGTCGAACGTGACCGAGAAGGTCCGCTGGTTGTGTAGCTCGACCCGACGATCTTTGACGGTGTTGGTGATGGCGATCGTCGGTTCCGTCTTGGTCACTTGGTTGCTTCTCCCGCCGATGGAATACTTGCCGACCGGCAACCGTAACTTGGTGTTCGGCATCCTCGTGCCCCCGCCCGGTTACTCGATCGACGAGCTCGAAGCGACCGGCAACCGGCTGCAAGGCGAGATGGCCCGGTACACCGGCGTCGAGACCGATGGCGAGCCCAACATCAAGCGCGCCTTCTTCGTCGGGAGCCCTGACCGCGTGTTCGCGGGCGCGGTCGCCGAGCATGACAAAGATGTCGGTCGCATGTTGAGCCTCGTTCGACGCGAGCAGGCGAAGATCCCCGGCATGATTTCCTTTGCGACCCAGGCTTCGCTCTTCGGGCGGACCATCGGCGGCGGCCGCGTCGTCGAAATCGACATCAAGGGGTCGGACCTCCGGACGATGAGCGACGTGGGCGGAACCCTGTACGTCGCGCTTCGGGAGGCGCTTCCGGGGGCGCAGATCCGTCCGGTCCCGAGCCTCGACCCGGGCGCGCCCGAGCTCCACGTCATTCCCAAACGAAAGGAGGCCGCGCGGCTCCAGATGCCGGGCGCAGAGCTTGGTTTGGTCGTCGACGCGTTGATCGATGGCGCGATCATCGGCGAGTACACCCCGGAGGGGCAACCGAAGCTCGATGTCGTGCTCCGGGCGGTGACCGAGGACGATGAGCTCCTGCCCGACGCCTCGGCTTTGCTGTCGGCGCCGGTGGCCACCCCGAGCGGCAGGACCGTCCCCCTTGGCGCCCTGGCCGAGATCGAAGAAACGCTCGGGCCGTCGGTGATTCGCCACCTCGAACGCCGACGCGCGATCACCCTGAACGTCTCGCCGCCTGAGGATCTTGCGCTCGAAGAGGCGATTCGGATCATCAAGAACGACGTGCTCGCCGAGCTCGAAGAGTCAGGCGCAGTGCCACCGGGAGTCGAGTTCGGGTTGAGCGGTGCCGCCGGCAAGCTCGAGCTCGCCCAAAAGCAGTTCGGGAACATCCTGCTCCTGGCGCTCGTCATCTGTTTCTTGTTGATCGCCGCCCTCTTCGAGGACTTCGTCTCGCCTTTGGCGGTATTGATGAGCGTCCCCCTGGCGGCGGCAGGCGGCGCGGGCGGGTTGTGGCTCGTCAACGCGCTCCTCGGAAAGCAGCCGCTCGATTTGATGACCGCGCTCGGGTTCTTGATCCTGATCGGCGTCGTGGTGAACAACGCGATCCTGGTCGTCGACGGCTCGCTCGCGCGCTTGCGCCAGGGAAAATCGCTCAGTGAGGCGGTGCCGCAGGCGGTCGAGGCGCGCGTCCGGCCGATCTTCATGACCACCGCCACCTCGCTGGCCGGCCTCTTGCCGATGGTGATCTTTTCCGGCTCGGGGTCGGAGCTCTACCGGGGCGTTGGCGCGATCGTGCTTGGCGGGTTGCTGCTGTCGACCGTGCTTACCCTGTTCGTCGTGCCAAGCGCCTTCACGCTCCTTTGGAGGCTTCGCGGGCACGTCGATACGGATTGAGATACTGCTTCTTGAGGCGACTGAGCTCATCGCGCGTGAGCTCCCTGTATTCGCCAGGCCTGAGGCCCTCGATGCTGAGCCCCGCAAACGACTGCCGGGTAAGCCGCATCACCCGATGGCCGATCGCATCGCCCATCCGGTGCACCTGGCGGTTCTTCCCTTCGGTCAGGGTGATCTGCACCCAGCTGTGGTTTTGCTCCTGGCGGAGCACGAAGACCTCGGCTTTTTGGGTGCGGTAGCCGTCGTCGAGGGTGACCCCGTTGCGAAGCGCGTCGAGCTCGGGGACATCGAGGTGCCCCTGAAACTTCACCGCGTAGACCTTGGGCACGGCAGACCGAGGCCGGAGGAGCGCGTCGACCATGTCGCCGTCGTTGGTCACCAGCAGGGCGCCGCTAGTGTGATAGTCGAGGCGCCCGACCGGAACGACCCGCTCGGGAATTCTCCGCAAGATGTCGCCGATGGTCGCCCTCCCCTCGGGATCATCGAGCGTGGTCACCATCTCCCGCGGTTTGTGGAGGAAGTAGTAGACCGGCTTTTCGGCGACGACCCGCTTGCCATCGACTTCCACGCGGTCTTTGTGCGGGTCCACCTTGGTCCCAAGCTCGGTCACGACGCGCCCATTGACGCGCACCCGCCCGGCCGTGATCAATTCTTCGGACGCACGCCGCGACGCGATCCCCGCGCGGGCCAACACTTTTTGCAGGCGCTCCACCGGCGGAAGCTAGCCTGTTGCAGCGCCAGCGCCACCCCGTAAAGGGACCTCGTCGCCACGGAGCAGGGTGCCGGCGTCGGAAAGACTTACTGGCTGGCGGAGTCGGCGGCCGTCTGCTCGGCTAACGCAGAGTTCCGAAGCTTTTCTTCGTCGCGGTCCCATCGGTCGACTTTGCCGTCACCGTTGACATCGGTCCCAATGCGGACCGTGCGGCCGTCCACGAAGTACTCCCAGCGATCGGGCTTCCACTCGGCGGCCGTGCTCCGGCTCGCCGTGTCGCGCTCGGCGCGCATGGGCTGCCCCCCCTCGTAGAAAATCTTGGTGTCGATCAGGCCGTTGCCGGTGGTGTCGAGCTCTTGGAGGCGCACGCGACCCTCGGTGAAATGGGTGACTTCGTCGGTTTGGCCGTCGAAATCGCGGTCGGCTTCCTCCCGCATCGGTCGCCCTTCATCGGTGTAGAGCCGAACGATGTCCTTGCGGCGGTCGCCGTTTAGGTCCGCCTCACGGCACACCAATACCAAGCGCGCGAGGCTCCCCTCGCCCATGGTCTTGAAAAGCTTGCGCACATCCGGCACCTCATCGCCCGAAGTGTCGTATTCGGTGACTTCGTAGCCGGGGCCAGGCGGCATGCAGCGGCCGGCGTCGTACACCTCGCCACCAGTGGTCGCCTCCATGTCCTCGGAGCCAGGGCTCGTCACGGGCTCAGCATTCTTCGAGCCACAACCCACCAACGTGAGGCTCATTACAATGATCAATGCGTATCTCATTACGGTTCTCCCTGCGACACCTCTTCAGACCCCTGGGCTGCGGGTTCCTTGGGTTCAGTTGTCGCGATCTCCGCTTCCTCGACCTGCTCACAACGAAGCGCGTCGTCGGCGGCGCCCATGCTCAAGAGAGGCATTTCATCAGTGCGGTCAGGCGTGCCATCTCCATCATCATCATATTTGGTCAGGACGACCTTGCCGCCCCGAAACACGTCCCACTTTTCGGGACGGCCGTCATTGTTGTCGTCGTAACTCGCCTCGACGATAAGCCCTTCCTCGTAGACCTCCCACACGTCGGGACGCCCGTTCGATTTCCGGTCGCGCTCCGAGCGGGTCACCCAGCCTTCGCTGCACCAGAGCCAGGTATCGATGGCGTTGTTGAAATTGGTGTCGAGCTCTTTGCGGGCCAGCCGACCGTCCTCATAGAAGGACAGCTGGTCAATCCGGCCGTCGAAGTCGAAATCGTGCCGCTCGTGGGCGACCGTCTCTCCGTCGTCTTCGTAAAACCGTTCCATGTCCATCTTGCCGTCGAAGTTCATGTCTGCCTTCGAGCAGAACCGACGCCCGCCGCGCCCCACATGTTCAATATCGGGTTGGCCGTCTTCATTGATGTCGCTGCGAGTCACTTCACGTCCGTTGCATGAGAACGCTTCCATCTTCGAGCCGCTTGGAAGCGACCGAGACGAGCCCTTCGCACAGCCCGCCGCCATCAGGCATGCCCCTGCGGCAAGCCCGAACACAGCACCCGCAAAAATGCTCATGTTTACAGACAGTTTGGCTTCCCCCGGAAACCCCGATCCTTATAAGGATAGGGGTCACCCGGCCCGCTGTGCAAGTACCTGGCCGGGTCGTTTGACAATATATATGGTGCCATGTAGCTTCATGCCACGTTTTTGAGGGTCACAGATGGCGCGCAAAAAAATCTCGACCACGGTCTACATCACAGCCGAGCAGAATGAACGGCTCAAGCTTCTGCACGAGCGTACCAAGGTGCCCGTCGCGGTCTATATTCGCGAAGGTATCGATCTTGTCCTCGATTGCCACAAAGATGAGCTCCCCGGTCAAATGACACTGGATGCCAGCTCCGAGAAATAGGCGCGGTGCAAACCGACGCCGCCGCGTTGCTGCAGCGATGTCCGGGGGTTAGAGAGGTCGCACTTTGAGCAGCGATCTCCAGCTCATTCGTAACTTTTGCATCATAGCCCACATCGACCACGGCAAGAGCACCCTCGCTGACCGGTTTCTCGATGTGACGGGGGCGGTCTCTGCGCGTGAGCAAAAAGAGCAGCTCCTCGACCGCATGGAGCTCGAGCAGGAGCGCGGGATCACCATCAAGGCTCAGGGGGTCCGGCTGCCGTTCACGGCCGCGGACGGCCGAACGTATCAATTGAACCTCATCGATACGCCCGGGCACGTCGACTTCAGCTACGAGGTGTCGCGTTCGCTAGCCGCGTGCGACGGCGCCCTCCTGGTCGTGGACGCCACGCAGGGAGTCGAAGCGCAGACCCTCGCCAACGTCTACCTGGCGGTCGAGAATGACCTCGAGATCATCCCCGTCTTCAACAAGATCGACCTTCCGAGCGCCGACGTCGAACAGGTTCGCCAAGAAGTCGAGGACCTCGTCGGCCTCGATTGCTCCCACGTGTTGGCGTGCAGTGCCAAGACCGGCGAAGGCGTGAAAGAGATCCTGGAAGCCGTCGTCAACCGCATTCCGCCACCCGAAACGATCGAAGGTGGCCCGCTCAGGGCATTGATTTTCGATACCTGGTACGACAGCTATCGCGGCGCGGTGTGCATGGTCCGGATCAAAGACGGCACCGTTTCGAAGGGCGACAAGATTCGGCTCATGGCTACGGGCGCCGAATACGAGGTCACCGAGCTCGGCGTCTACACGCCGTTTCAGAAGGAGCTCGACCATCTCGGCCCGGGAGAGGTCGGCTATCTCGCCGCGAGCGTCAAATCGATCCACGACGCGAAGGTTGGCGACACGATCACCCTCGCCCACAACCGCGCCGAGGAGCCCTTGGCTGGCTTCAAAGAGGTCAAGCCGATGGTGTTCTGCGGGATCTTCCCGACCGACAGCGACCAATACACCGAGCTTCGCGAAGCCCTCGAGAAGCTCAACCTCAACGACGCGGCGTTCATGTTCGAGCCGGAGAGCTCGGATGCGCTCGGTTTTGGGTTTCGATGCGGCTTTCTCGGGCTGCTCCACATGGAGATCATTCAAGAGCGGCTCGAGCGCGAATACAACATCGGGCTGATCACGACCGCGCCAAGCGTGGTCTATCGCGTGCACACCGAGGAAGAAACACTCGACATCGACAATCCCTCGCGGATCCCCGATGGGCGCATACGGATCGAGGAACCCTACTTCAAGGTGTCGATCCACGTGCCGTCCGAGTTCGTGGGGGCCGTCCTCAAGCTCTGCCAAGACCGGCGGGGGGAGCAGGACGGGATCCTATATGCGTCGACGGACCGGGTCATCATCACGTACCAAATGCCGCTTGCCGAAGTCCTCTTCGATTTCTTCGACAAACTCAAGAGCGCCACGCGCGGATACGCGTCCATGGACTACGAGCTCTCCGGATATCGTGAGAACCCGTTGGTTCGCCTCGACATGCTGCTCAACGGCCAAAAGGTCGACGCGTTGAGCGCCGTGGTCCACAAAGATAAGGCCTATTATCTCGGCCGGGCGCTCGCTGCCAAGCTCAAGAAGATCGTGCCGCGTCAGCAGTACGAGGTGATCATTCAGGCGGCCATCGGCTCGAAGATCATTTCTCGCGAGACGGTGCGTGCGCTTCGCAAAGACGTCACTGCCAAATGTTACGGCGGCGACATCACCCGAAAGCGCAAGCTCCTCGAGAAACAAAAAGAAGGCAAAAAACGCATGAAGGCCGTCGGCAGCGTCGAAATACCGCAAGACGCATTTCACGCAATCCTCAAGGTCGACAGTTAAAAGGCGTCAATGACCACGGGCACTGCCGCTGACACTGCCGCTGACACTCACGCTGATTAAAAAGAGTCGCCCGGTCGTTGGAGGGGGGAGACGTACGACCGGGCGAGGGCAACCGGTGGATTTTAGGGGGGTCCACCGGAAAATTTTGGATTTTTGATGTCATGAGAACCCGTAAGTCCTCATGGATTAAAACCTAAACACCGACAGCGGAACCGTCAATGGCGGGTACGCCTTTTAGCTGCGTTTTCCGGTGGATTAGCTCACAGTTCTGTTCGAAAATCTGTGCCACCCGACGGTGCCGGCAAACGCCCCAAGCGCGTCGGCAACGAAGTCTCCGAGCTCCGACGATCGACCCGGCACCAACGCCTGATGAATCTCATCGGAGAGTCCCCAAAGCACGGCCACGAACACCGCGAAGGAGGCCGTGCGCCAGGCCGTGGCGGAAGACCAAGTGCGCGATGAGGCGGCGGCGCAAAGCCACCCGAGCACGCCGTATTCGAGAAAGTGAAGGCCCTTGTCTCGAAGCGGGAAATGCTGCAACCCCGGCACCCGCACCTCGATCGACGAGACCACGAAGATGAGGCCCATGTACAGAATCGCAAAGCGCCATGCGCGAAGGCGCTCCCACCGGACGCCGGTGGTCAGCCCGGGCCTCCAGCGTCGAGCACCGAGAGCCGCATGCGTGGTCCCGACCCCTGCAGTTGCCCGGCCCCGGTACTGAAT
>JAOTVB010000033.1 GCA_029863605.1 Myxococcales bacterium
TCTGCGAGACCTTCGCGCATGAGGCGGAGGCACTCGCTGCGCTGGAGGCGGCGCGCGGTACCGGGCTCCCGGTTTGGCTGTCGCTGACAGCGGGTCCCTCCGGAGAGCTTCTCACCCCATCGGATTTCGAGCGGATCGGTCGTGAGGCGGTCGGGCTTGGCGTCGATCGTCTCTTGGCGAACTGCATTGCGGCGACCCGGATGACGCCGTTCGTCGAGGCGTTGGCCTCGCTCGGCGTACCGGTGGGCGTCTATGCCAACGCCGGGGCCAAAGACGAGCGGCTCGGCTGGGGTGACGCTGCCGAGGATGCGGCCGAGCGGTACGTCGCGCTCGCCGAGCGCTGGGCGGAGATCGGCGCAACCGTCATCGGTGGGTGCTGCGGCATCGGACCTCATCACATTCGCGCGTTGAGCGAACGCTTTCGGTCAGGAGCTAGCGGCGTTCTTGGTGCCGGCGCCTGACTCGACGAGCTCGCGAACGCACAATACGAGGTCCGAGGGGTCGAACGGCTTTCGGAGCCATCGATCCGGCTGCCCGTGTGGATCGATGTCTTGGGGCGGGGGTGCGCCGCTCATGATCGCGGCACTCGACACCAAGCCCTTGTCACGCAGCTGGCCTAGAAGAATGTCGCCCCTGGCATCGGGAAGGGTGAGATCGATCAAGGCGGCCGAAAAAACTTCTTCGCGCGCGAGTGCCTTAGCGGCGGAGGAAACGCATACCGACGTGACTCCGCCGAGGGCGAGCGTCGTTGCGATCAAACCGCGCACCCCTTCATCGTCTTCGACCACGAGCACATGGATACGCTGAGCCGCTTCGGGCTCCATGACGCGGCTGATTCGAGTTTGCCGCGGAACGAACTCGGACTCGCGCTTTACGCCTGCCTCTGGGAGTTGAATCCTGAACTTAGCCCCGTGCCCTGGCGATGTGTCCAAGCGGATCCGACCGCCGAGCGACTCCACGGTGCCCCGAACGATCGCAAGGCCGAGACCAGTGCCCTCCGAGCGCGTCGTGTAATACGGCTCGAACGCGCGCTGCTGCTGAGCGTCGGACATCCCCGGCCCATTGTCTCGCACCTCGAGGTCGATGAGCTTGCCGTGATGGCGTGCGTGGATCGACACTTCCCCACCGCTCGGCACCATCTGCACTGCGTTGTGCGCGAGGTTCCAGACGATCGAGAACAGCTGGGAGCGCTTGGCGTCTACCCAACATTCGTCTTCCGCCTCCGCATGCACGGTGACGCGCTTTTGTTGTGCCTCCGGGCGAAGCAAACGGGCGACATCGCGGATCACCACGGTGAGATCGGTGCGACTTCGCTCGTGATTGGTGTGTCGTACCATCCGCAACAAGTCTTGAGTCGCATCCCGCGCCACTTGCGCGCTCTTCTCGATGAGCGACAGCGCCTCCTCGGGCGGTGCCTTGTCGGGGCGTTCCCGCGCGACTTGGGCCCAACCGACGATCGCGCTCAGCGCGTTGGCGACTTCGTGGGAAACGCCCGCCGCGAGATCCGCCGCGGCTGCCTTGGCCTGTACGCTTTCGGGGATCGGGCTCTCCTGGGATGTGATCAACAAAGCGACCCCGTCCGCTCCTGTCGGTATGGCGAGCACCTGTACGCCGGGGCGGGGGTCGAAGGCGCCCTGTCGCCCCGCGCGCGCCTCGGCGACCACGCCTTCGAGCTCGTCCGTGTCCGCGGCGTCGACCAGTTTCCGCGCGTCTTCGAGCAGACCGCTCGGCTGGTGTGTGCCGAGCCGCTCGAGGGCATGAATGTTGGCACTCAGCGTCCCGTTCGAGTCCTCTTCGAGGAGCGACAGACGGAGTTGGTTAGCCAGCCAACGAATTAGTTCTAATGACACCGCAAACGTCCGTTTCAACCAAAATGTACGACCTTTCTTGGGGTTTCGTCAACCGAAAGGCAGGTTTTGGTGAGCAAGTGCGCAGTCCTCGCTTCGCGAGTGTCTGCGATCTAACGTTTTGCTTGCGATATCATCATGTTGCGCGCGCTAGGGCGCGGTCTCACCTGCACCAAGCGGAGCTGAGCCCCGAAGCGGCCGCTCGTGTGCGTTTAGTCTCATCAATTGGGTTGCAGAAGGAGCGCTTTTCGCTGCGTGCGGGGTGTGACCCGCCTCACAACACCCAGCGATACGATGCGCACCGCCAAGAACTCGAAGCTGCTCTCCTTAGACAGATAGTCGTCGCCCCCGACTCGGAGCCCCGTAATCCGGTCCACTTCGTTGTCGTGGCAGGTCAAGAAGATCACGGGCAGCGTCTGCGAAAAGCGCCGAATATCAGCAGAGCAGAGCAGAAGCCCGCCATCGCGCTCTTCGCCAAGTGCCACGTCGAGAACCGCAACATCCGGCATGTCGAGGCGAAACGAATCGAGTGCGCTTGCACGGTCGCCAAACGCCTGAACCCCAAAACCGCGCGCGCGAAGAAAGTCCGCGTAGTTCTCGCGAATCACATCGTCATCTTTCAACTAGGCCAACCGTACCGATCATTCAAGTTTCCTAGCACAGGCTTGGCCCAGTCTGTGCGCCCGACCCCCAACGATCGGATTACCAGTCGCCCCGACTAATCATCTCAGCGGGTTGCGCCAACAGCAGAACGCGTTCTAGCCGCCGCAAAAGCCAGCGCAGTTGACTTTGGCGGCCATAGTCGAGCACTCGGGGACATCGACACAGGCGTAGGTACAGGCATACTCCGTCTTCTGGCCCTGGGTCACGAGTCCGCGGCACAACCCGCCCGCAGGACACTCGTCATCACGGCCGCTTGGGCATGTCCGCCCGTCGTGGAACGCACGCAACGCAAAGCAAGTCGTGAGCTTTTCGTGGATGCCGCAATAGCTCTGGGTCTTACCTCCCGAAGGGCTCTCCCGGTTGACGAGGGGGACGACAAACGGTGGGGGGCAACCCGTACCCCGTTCATCGGTTACCCGCAAACAAAACCCCATCGTTTCGTCTGGAAAGGGCTTGCCGTAGTACGTCATCCACACACACCGGTGCTCCGGATCCGCGCAGTTGCTATCGGTGAAGCAAGTCTCGCAAGTCGCGCGGCTCGCCAGCGCCAATGTGGTGCAGGTCAGCGTCATGGGGTCACAGCTGGTGCCTGGACAGCTAGACCTTTCGGTTCCGGGCGTGCACTGCCCCTCACCAACGATGACACCAATCGAGTTGCTGGCGTCGGGCTTGGTTAGGTCGGAGGTGGTCAGGTCGGAGGTGGTCAGGTCGGAGGTGGTCAGGTCGGAGGTGGTCATGTCGGAGGTGGTCATGTCGGGGGTGATCGTGTCGAAGCCACCATCGCCGACCCCACCGTCGCCCACTCCGTAGCCATACAAGTCACCATTGCCGGCACCCGCCGTTTGCGTTTCAAACGCACATCCCGAGCTCAGTACCAACAGCACTAAAGCGAGGGTGAACCTTGCGCTAGGGATGCGTTCCTCCATGTTATTAGATTCCTCGAAAGACATATCGGGCAACCACGACGTCGACCCCGCCGCCCTCGTACACGACGTAGCCGACCACCAACAGACGTCCGCGATTATCGAGGATCGCGCCCGCAGCGTTGAGCCCCGCGCCTTCGAGCCCCGTGAGCGTTTTGTGCTCGCCCTCGACAGGTGAGCCATCGGCGCTCAGGTGTGCAATCGCGATTTGCCGCTCCCAGAGAGAGGGTCGCGACGCTCCGACGACGACGATGTTCCCGTTCGGGCGATGGAGAACCTCGACGGCCTCCTCCGAATCGCTGCCGAAGTCGATGAGCACGGAGCCACCGTCGCCGAACGCCTCGTCCAGAGCGCCGGCTGGGTCGTACGCGGCAACCAGGAAGTCGTACGCGTACCGCCACGGTTCAGCGAAGTTCGAACGCAGCTGAGCCCAACCCGCGGTGAGAATTCGACCGGCAGGCGTGAGGGCCATTGCGTTCAAAGACTCCGAGTGGCCGGGCGACCCATCTCCAAAATCGGTGACGACCCTTCCGCCGTCGCCGAAGGTCGCGTCGAACGAGCCGTCGTCCGCCAAGCCAGCGATCGTGAAGTCGAGGGTCCCGTTGAAGCCGATCTCGCCAACGCTGCCCCCCACCAGGATGCGGGTGGCCCCGTCGGCGTCGCTCGAAACGAGGACCTCCTCACTGTAGCCAGGGTCCATGAGGAGCACGCCGTTGTCACCAAACGCGGCGTCAGGTGTTCCGTCCGACAAAACTCGCACCGCAGAGAAACGCTTCGTCCACTCGCAAGCAATGCCGGTAGCGACGATCCGGCCGTCTGAGTCAACCGCGATGTCAGTACCCTCCACGAAGCAGGGCTCGGAAAGTCGAGTGACGCCCGCAAGGGCAGGATCGTTTCCAAACGCGTTGTCGCGGGACCCATCGGCGAGGTATCTGGCCAACGTGAAGGCGCAAGCACTTGGCGAGTACGATTTCGTCCAACCAGCGATGAGTATGCGCCCTCCGCCGTCGAGGGTGACCGCGCTGTACTCCGTGTTTTCGTCGAGAGATTCACGGACGAAACCGGTGCTGTCCTCGCCGAACGATACGTCGAGGGCACCATCATCGTCGAGAAGGGCGGCGAATCCGTGGTTCGGACCAAAGGTCGAATCATGGGTTGTGCCGGCGACGACGATTCGATCGTCCGGCATGACCGCTACGGCTCTCGCACCCTCGGACGTCCACATGCCATCGAGAATGCTGAACGTAGCAATACCATCGACACCAAAGGTCGGGTCCAACTCGACGACTTCGAGCATCGGGGCTCCGGCCGCGCCACCGGTGCCAACGGTCGCGCCCGCTCCGCCGACGCCTCCCGCACCCCCGGTTCCGGGTCCGACCATCCCGCCTGCGCCGGCAAATCCACCCGTGCCACTGTTCCCAAGGGCGCCATCGCCGGTGCCCGAGTCACGGCTTCCGCAACCAAGCGCGGTCGCAACCATGGTCGCTAAGAACAGGGCCATGCTGGCCGTCGATCGTGATGCTTGCGTTTGGGATCTTCTCGTCATGATGTTTCTACACTCCTCAGCGGCCACAGAAACCTCCGCAGTAGGTGGGCTGATTGCCTAGACTCGGACACTGGCCGTCCGCGGTGCATTCGTAAGTGCACCAGTTGGCCGCATTGACTCCGCTGCCAAATGTGCGGCAGATGCCGCCCTCGGGACATTCTTCGTCCAGTCCGATAGGGCATGGCTCTTGGTTTGCGTAGGCTCGTACCGCGTAGCAAGTCGTGAGGTCCTCTCGAATGCCGCAGTAGCTCTGGGTTCTGCCGCCCGAGAGACTTTCGCGGTCGACGATCGGGGTCATGAACGGCGGCGCGCAAGTGCTAGCCTCGTCGAACTCGTAGACGCCGTTGTCGTATTCCACGATCGCAACTTGCAAACAGAACCCCGTTTCCTCATCGGGAAACCGATCGCCGTCGTGGTACATCACAACGCAACGCTGATCCGGCTCCACACAGTCGGTGTCGCTTGCGCACGTCCAGCAGGCAGGTCGGCTGGCCAGCTTGAACAGGCTGCACCGCATCGTCGCTGGGTCACAGCTGGTGCCAGGACAGTCGGTTCGCTCGGTGGCCGGTGTGCACTCTGGCTGCTCGACGATGAGACCTCCGCCTATACCGTCAGCGCCGCCAGCTCCACCTACGCCGGCGGCACCTGCGCCGCCGGCTCCACCGTCCCCGTCGAAAGCGCCACCCAGGGCGACGGTGTGCGTCTCAAATGCGCACCCCGAGCTCAAGCTCAATAGCAAAAACGTTAAAGGGAAGCCCATTTTTCCCATCAAACTGTATTTTTACATCTCGCAAGACAGAATGCCAGCCTTATTTGGGCACTGGACGGATGACAGTAGCGTGGGCGCCACTCGAGCGTTTGTTGAACACCTCCTCGGGCCAGCTTCGTAGAAGCTTGTCCGCCTCGGCAGGTTGGTCTGGTGGACACCTGACTAGAGCCAGGGGTTGAGCACCTCATCGTCCTGCGGGGACGGAGCTCTACGGACCTTTCTCGGCATCTTTCGCGCTTTAGGCTTCGCCCGCTCGGGCGGGCGGGGACCCTTTCCCTCGCCGTTTTGCCAGTCGTCGGGCTCCGCCAGAGGGGCCGGCGTCGCAGCGAAGTCGGGCTGGTCGCCGTCGGCCGCCGACTCGGGGCGGGCCAATAGCTCAGGTACGCCGCGCTCTGCGGGAACCACCACGATTCGCTCGACGTTGCTCCTGGCCGAATGCTCAAGGGCGGTTCCGGGGAATGCGCGGACGGCAAGCCCTCCAAGCAACGAGATCAGGGCCACCGCAAGGGCGCCCAACCCTAGACGAGACGTCCTCGAACCAACACGACCCGGCCGGCGTCGCCCACGCTGTGGCCCGAGGCTTGGTCGACCCTGCTGAAAGCGCTCGAGATCCGCCTGCAGGTCATACATGGACTCGTAGCGACACTCTGGTTTCTTCTCTAGGCATCGCAGAATGATGCGCTCGAGGTCTGCGGAGATCTCGGGCACGTAGCGGGTAGGTGGCGTGGGCCGCTCGTACACGTGCTTGTGAAGGAGTGCCATCACCGTGTCGGCATCATGTGGGACCCGGGCCGTGACCATTTCGTAGATGAGCACACCGAGCGCATATATGTCCGTCCGCTGGTCGATGTTTCTTCCGTCACATTGCTCTGGCGACATGTAGTGGGGGGTTCCAAGGAAATCGTTGGCTCGAGTGAGTCGATCCGGTCCTTGTGCCATCTTGGCGATGCCGAAGTCGAGCACTTTGACGAAGTCCGGGTTGCCATCGCGGTCGATCAGAAAAACGTTTTCGGGCTTGAGGTCGCGATGAACGATTCCCGCATCGTGTGCAGCGCCCAGTGCCCGGCATAGTTGAACGGCAATGTTGCACGCGCGCTCGGCGGGCATCGGTCCGTGTGCCTCGATCGCGTCGATGAGATCGACTCCCTCCAAGTACTCCATGACGAAGTAAGTGGAGCCGTCCTCCAGCGAACCGAAGTCACTGATGTCGACGATGTGTGCGTTGCCGATCGCGGACGCGCTTTCGGCCTCGCGCTGAAATCGTATCCGCGCGTTCGGGTCATTGGTGCTTCCCTGTCGAAGCACCTTCATCGCGAGCGTCTTCCGGAGACGAACATGCGTCGCTCGATACACGAGCCCCATGCCACCCTCCCCGAGCACCCCCTCGACTTGGTACCGCCCGTCGACGACGGTGCCGATCCGCGGATCGGGCCTCGCCGTCGAGGCGCGCGGCCCGGAGCTCGACCGATCGTCGAACAGGGTCGAGTTCAGCGATTTACATTTATTGCGCAAGATTCTGTATATAGTGGAACACGGGACTCTGGTCTTGGCAACGGCCCCAAGCCCTCTTGCTTTGGAATTGGGCTCCGTTAGACGGTCCCGCGGGTGCTGGTCGTTCCGACAATTATAGTGTAACATTACATAAATGACAGAAGTAAAGACGCCGAGCCGGTGGGCGATCGCAGTCTTGATCGCTTCGACCCTTTGGGGTTTGGATTCGTCCGCCGCGGCGCAGGCCGGCACCGCCCAGCGCGAGGGCGATGGCGAGGAGGCTCCGACCGAGGAGGACCAGACCGCGCAGCGCGAGGCTGAAGACGCGGCTGCGAAGGAGTATTTCCTGCTCGGGCGCGCGGCCTATCGAGTGGCAAACTACGAGCAGGCACTGGCCCACTTCCGACATGCCTACCGACTGAGCGGCCGCAGCCAACTGCACTACAACATTGGTATTTGCGCCGATCGGCTGGGGAAACACCACGAGGCGTTCGAAGCGTTCGAGCGCTATCTTGAGGGGACGGAGAATCCTTCCCGTGAGGAAGAGGTGCGCATGCGGGTTGCAGTGCTCCGCGTGGCCATCGAAGAGAGCGACAAGAGGACGCAAGAGCTCGCCGCAGCCGCTTCGCACAACGCGACCGCAGCACTTGCAGGACGCCCGTCCGACCGGAAAGTCCCTCGCTCCGCGATCATCGGCGGCTCCACCTTGGCCGCGCTCGGGACAGCGGGGGTGATCGCCATGGGCGTCGGGCTGTCGCAGAATGGCGCGTGCTTAGAAACCGACGCCTCGGGGGCATGCATCACGGAGCGAACCTCGAACACTTGGACGGCGGTCTATGGGGGAATCGGGGTCGCGGCCTTGGCTGGGAGTGCGTCATGGCTCGTGATCAGCAGCCGGCGCGCGAAAAGGAAGCGAGACACCGCGTGGATGCTCACGCCGACCGGCGTCTTGGTGTCGGCGTCGTTCTAGCCGAGCACGCTCGCGTGAGCTTCGACCATCTGAGCTAAGCCTTGGATGCGGCCGATCACGAAGCGCTCCTCTTTCGTCCGCCTGGTTGCCTGATTACCCAGGCTGTCGAGGTAGGCGCGTATGGTTCGATGCCCTCGATAGTGGTGGGTGCGGACGAGGATGTGAAGCGTATCGACCGTCTCGGCAGTCATGCAGCGCCCCAGCGCTGTGTGGAATCGAAACACCCAGTCGATCCATTTGGCGCCGCGGGGACCGTCCGCGAGGCTCAACGCGAACATCGTCGCCCCTTCGAAAAGGCTGTTGGTGTCTTCGTGCTCCAAATCGGCGTGCGGACGCCCTTGCACCGCCTGCTCCAGGAGCTCATCCAGGTGGGGGAGGAGCACCCGCTCGGCTTCGTCAAACCGGCCCATCTTGATGGCCTTAGAAGCAATGCCCCCAATCACCTCGAGCTTCCGCACCGGCCGGGTGTCTTCTCCCCAAGGCGATTCGTGGGCGAATACACTACTCCAGTCTTTCGAGGTTTCACCCGTGGCTGGATCGAGGCGTCGGCCGCAGTCGCCGCAATGGCGCTTGGCGGCTCCACTGATGGCGCCGCAGGAGTCGCACACCACGTAGCTCTGGCCCCCCGTTCGATCGGTGATCTGCTCGGTGTCGATGAAGAGGAGCTCTTGCGCGCCGATGAAGATGCGGTCCATGTGGACGAGCTCGCGTGGACCCTCGATCCGCACGCCATTCACCATGACACCGTTTCGGCTATCCAGGTCTTCGACCACGACCGATCCGGGACGGACGTGAAGGGTCGCATGCCGTCGAGAGACCAAAGCGTCTGCAAGCGCAAGGTTGCAGCGCCCGCTACGGCCAATGACGAAATCCCCGAAGGAAAGCTCGAGGTCGCTCGACCGATATCGAAGTCGAAAAAGTGTCACGGCTATACCCGCCTTCCACGCAGAGCGACCTCGGCCAATTGCTTCTTTCTGACCTCGCCCAAGGGGAACACCGTGGCCAGCCATTCCGACAGGTCGGCTGGCCCGATGACGACCGGCTGGGTGTCCAACACCTGCCGGATGGCCAACTCCATTTCCTTCGCGCTCTTCCAACGATCGGCGGGATTGCGCTCCAGTGCCTTGAGCACGATTCGATCCAGCTCTCTCGGGGCGTCTGGTCGGAGTTTGGACGGTGGACGAATCTCATCGTAGACGACCGAAAGGACGGTGGTCCTTGGCGCGTCGCGCTTGAAGAGCCGCCTCATGGCCAGCATCTCCCAGAAAACGACGCCCAGCGCCCAGATGTCAGCCTGGTGATCGACCCGGCCGCCCATCAACTGCTCGGGGGCCATGTAAGAAAGGTTTCCTCTGAGGTCTTCGGAGCCGTCCGAATGCGCCCTCGTCGCCGCGCTGGCGATGCCGAAGTCGAGGACTTTCACCATTCCATCATAGAGCACGAAGATGTTTCGTGGCGTCACGTCCCGATGTACGATTTCGAGCAGGTTTCCATTGGCATCGCTGACGGTGTGCGCGGCGTGGAGCCCGGCGCACGCGTCGGCGACAATCCGCGCCAGTCGCCACGCCGCCGACGGATACCCGAGAGCTTGTGGCTCTCTTGCGCAACGATTCAACAACCGAGCAAGGGGCTCGCCGACGAGGTATTCCATGGCGAGGTAGTACTCTCCTTCGGCCTCGCCGAAGTCGACAACGGAACAGACGTTGGGGTGCGCGATCTGAAACGTCAGGCGCGCCTCATCGAGAAACATCTCTCTGTAGCCGGCCGTTCCCACCAAATCGCGATGGACACGCTTGAGGGCCACGATTCGTTTGAGTCTTGGAGGAGCGCTGGTCTCGCGCGCGAGGTAGACGTCCGCCATGCCCCCTGACGCGAGCTTGAACACCAACTCATAGTGGCCCACGCGTTCCGGAGCCACTGGCGTTGGAGGTACCGAGTCGTCCAGCTGCCGGACTTGTGTAAAGAGGTCGGGTGCGAGCGTGTGCTGGCCGCTTCGGCTAGTTCCCACCTCTCCACATTAGTCGATTGCTATACACCGCTGCCAGCATAATAGTACTTCAAAATTGTAACTAGAAATCACCTTCGCTGCGAGCGCGGGCGCACAGGTGTGCAGTCGATTGACCGACTGCTTGATGCACCCGACGTGGGCTTTTGCGTGGCGCCGAACCCGGACAGGCAGATCGGGTTGGGCCTGATTGAAAAGCCTTGGAACTCCTTCACGGGCGGCAGAGGTTTCGGTTGAGGCTTTGGACGAGCACAGGCTCGCCTCAAAGGCCGGATCTGCTACTTTCGGCGCCCCCATGGCTGAGCCAAGAATCACGCTGGACGAGGTTTTGCACGTGGCCGAGCTGGCCAGGCTCCAGCTGTCAGATGACGAAGCGCGGCAGATGCAGGCCCAGCTCGACTCGATTCTGGGGTACTTGGCGGAGCTCGATGAGCTCGATGTCTCGGACGTCGAGCCGACCTTTCACTCGATCCCCATGGACGCGCCTCTTCGGCGCGATGTCCCGGTTCCCTGCAGTGACCGATCGGAGATCCTGGCCGAGGCCCCCGAGAGTGAAGCCGGGGGCTTCGCGGTGCCGCTGGTCCTCGAGGTCGACTCATGACGAGCTTTCCATGGCAGAGCGCGTTTGAAATTCGCGAGCAGGTCGTCAGCGGTGCGGCGACCGCGGTCGACGTCGCGCGGGCCTACCTCGCGCGGGCCGAGGAGCTGAATGCCAAGCTTTCGTGCTTTCTCTACGTGGATCACGAGGGGGCGCTCGCCGCGGCCGCTCAGGTCGACCGCGCCGTTCGAGGTCGCGAAGCGCTCGGGCCGCTGGCGGGCGTTCCCGTCGCGATCAAAGACAACCTCTGCACGCGGGGTGTTCGCACGACTTGTGCATCGAAAATCCTCGGCGACTACATCCCTCCTTACGACGCGCATGTGGTCGAAGCGCTTCGAGCGTCCGGCGCCGTAATCGTCGGGAAGACCAACCTGGACGAGTTTGCGATGGGGTCATCGAACGAGAATTCGGCCTTTGGCAACGTACACAACCCCTGGAACCTCGATCGCGCTCCGGGAGGATCATCGGGAGGTTCCGCTTGTGCCACCGCAGCGGGGCTGGCAACGCTCGCGCTCGGCAGCGACACCGGGGGCTCGGTTCGCCAGCCGGGGGCGTTTTGTGGAATCACCGCGATCAAACCGACCTATGGTCGAGTGTCGCGCTACGGGTTGATCGCATTCGCCTCGTCGCTCGACCAAGTGGGCCCCATGGCGAGATCGGTCCGCGAAGCATCGCTCTTGCTCGAAGTCATTGCCGGCCACGACGTGCGTGATGCCACGTCGGCCGATCACGAGGTCGGGGCGTACCACGCGGCGTGCAGCCGTGGAGTAAATGGTCTGCGAGTTGGAGTCGTTCGCGACCAGCTCGACGAGCTCCAAGATTCCCAAGTGCGTGGGGCGGTCGAAGCAGCCCTTCAAAGCCTCGAGAACAACGGAGCTGTGCTCGTCGACGTTGCGCTTGCGCACGCGAAACATGCGGTGTCCGTCTACTACCTGATCGCCCCCGCAGAGGCGTCGAGCAATCTGGCGCGATTCGACGGGATTCGCTATGGCTTGCGCGTTTCGGGAAAGGACCTCGCCGACACTTACGCAGAGACGCGGGGGCAGGGGTTTGGGCCCGAGGTTCGCCGACGCATCATGCTCGGTACGTACGCGCTTTCCGCAGGGTATTACGATGCGTTCTATCTTCGCGCACAACGAGTGCGGACTTTGATTCGCCGTGACTACGACGCCGCCTTCGAGTCGTGCGATGTGTTGTGCACGCCCACTACGCCCACACCCGCGTTCGCGCTCGGAGAAAAGACGAGCGATCCGCTCGAGATGTATCTCGCCGACATCTTCACCTTGCCGCCGAGCCTTGCCGGGTTGCCTGCGCTGAGCACCCCGTGTGGGCTCGCGGCCGACGGGCTTCCGATTGGGCTGCAGATCGTCGCGCCTCCGTTCGAGGAGGAAAGGCTCTGTGGCGCGGCGCAGGTCGTCGAAGACGCCTGCGGGCTCCTTACTTCCCCTCCGCCTGCGTTCGCATGAGGGTCGGCGTCTTTCGGCGCTCTTCCCCGGCGACTTCGACGCGATTACGACCGCGCGCCTTGGCGCGATAGAGCGCCTGGTCGGCTTGCTCGATCAGCATTTCCGCGGTGATGCCGTGACCGAGCATGGCAAGCCCGACGCTCACGGTAATCTGGTCGGGGCCGCCTTCGACTTTGGGCGTGTTTGCGAGTCGGCCTCGGAGTCGCTCGGCAACGATGCGGGCGGCGGTCAGCTTGATTTCGGAAAAGATTACCAAGAACTCTTCGCCACCCCACCGTGAGACGATGTCGTTTCGCCGGACGTACTCGGTGAGCGACTTCGCGATCTGCTGAAGCACGCGGTCGCCTGCGCTGTGCCCGAACTCGTCGTTGATGGCCTTGAAGTGATCGACATCGCACATCGCGACGCAAAGGCCGGTGCCATTTCGATGCGAGCGCGCGATCTCTTCCTCGAGCCGCTTCGCTGCATGGCGGCGGTTGTAGAGGCCGGTCAGGCCGTCCGTGAGCGCCAGGAGCTGAGTCTCTTCGACCAGAAAAAGGGACTTCACGACGATTCCGAGCGCACTAGCGATGAGCTCGGCGCTTTGCATGTCGACTTCAGCACAGTCGTTCGTCCCGCCGAAGATCTGCAGGGCGCCGAGGGTCTCGTCCCGGACGCGAATCTCACAGGTATGAGTTTTGCCGCCGATGACGGTTTGGCCATCACCAAAGCGCGGATCGGCATCGATCTTGGTGTGCGCGGCAGATATGCTCCGCTCCGGGATGGCGAGCGCGGCGAGGCCGGCGGTCGGGTTGCCTTCAGGCCAGGGACCGCGCGCGCGGACGGAGTAGGTTGGACCCCCGGGACCAAGGAGTTGAAGCACGAGATACGGGCAGCCGATGACCTCCGAGGCCAGCTCCAGTGCTTTCTCCGCGAACTCGATGCGATCGTGCACGTGGTCCATCAGTTTGCGAACCTCGGACGCAACCACGACGTCGAACAAGTGGTGGTCCAGCACGGCGCTCACGCGCTCGAGCGGAGTGCCTGTCAGCTGTGGGCGCGTGCTGTCGCGCGGAACGCGACCCATCATCAGCTTTTCGACCGCAGGAACGAGCTCCTCATCCATGTCTTCCTTGGCGAGATAGCAATCCGCCCCAGCGCTCCGTCCCCAGAACCGGGTCTTGGCTTCCTTGGCCGCCGTCAACAACACGAATGCGACGTCGGCCATGCCCGGGTCTCCTCGAAAGACGCGGCAGAGCTGGACCCCCGTGATCGCTCCCATCTCGATGTCGCTCACTACCAAGTCGAAGGTCTGGTCGAGGGTTAGCTCAAGGGCTTCTTCACCCGAGCTAGCCTCGGTGATGTGAAAACCTTTCGTCTCGAGCTTCTGGACCACACGCCGGCGAATCGACGGACTGTCGTCGACCACCAAGACACGGAAAGTCTCGGCCGTTTTGCTCCCCTGCCCAGCGTTCGAAGGCATTTCCACCCAATCTCCATATTGGTAAAATTGATCACCGATTGCCAATCTATCTTGGGAGCCACACGGCATGGCTATCGGTCCCTGGTGCGCTATAAAGCGCACGCATGGCCGGCTATGAGCCCGTGATTGGACTTGAGGTGCACGCGCAGATGGGGTCGCGCACCAAGTTGTTTTGCGGGTGCCCGACCGATTACGGGGCACCCCCCAACGAGCACACCTGTCCAGTGTGTCTTGGCCTTCCGGGGGCGCTACCTGTGCCCAACGAGAAGGCGATCGAGCTTGCGGTCCGGGCTGGGTTGGCGCTCGGGTGTCGGGTCGCGCCGAATAGTCGCTTCGCTCGCAAGAACTACTTCTATCCCGATCTCGCCAAGGGATACCAGATCTCTCAGTTTGAGCTGCCGCTGAACGAGAAAGGCCACCTCGACATCGAAGTCGACGGACATACCAAGCGAATCGGGATCACCCGCATTCACGTCGAAGAAGATGCCGCCAAGAATCTGCACGGTGTAGGGTCGGGCGCGGTGACTCTCGTCGATTTCAATCGGGCTGGAACTCCGCTGATCGAGATCGTGAGCGAACCGGATCTGCGAAGCGCCGACGAGGCCGAGGCTTATTTGAAGAAGCTGCGTGACATCCTCATGTTCATCGGGGTCAACGATGGAAACCTCGAAGAGGGCTCGTTTCGCTGTGACGCCAACGTGTCGATTCGACCCGTGGGGCAAGAGGAGCTCGGGACTCGCGCCGAGCTCAAGAACATCAACTCTTTTCGTTTCGTCAAGAACGCCATCGACCACGAGATCGCACGCCAAGAGGGAGTGTTGCAGGGTGGTGGCCAAGTCGTTCAGGAGACGCGAACGTGGCTCGAAGCGCAAAACAAGACCGTCTCGATGCGGGGGAAGGAAGAGGCGCATGACTATCGGTATTTCCCCGACCCAGACCTACCGCCCCTGGTCTTCGACGCGAAGCGGATCGAAGCGCTGCGCGAGGCGTTGCCGGAGCTGCCGGAAGCGAAGCGCGCACGTTGGCAAAAAGACCTAGGGTTGACCGATTACGACGCGGGCGTGTTGTCTGCGCACCCCGAAGTCGCCAAGTACTTCGAAGCTGCAGCCGAAGGGCTCGCCAAACGGGCCGATGGGATGAAGGCGAGCGAGGCAGGAAAGAAGGTTGGCAACTTCATCCAGTCCGAGGTGCTCAGGCACGTGTCGACCGATGGGCTTGCCGCCACGTTCCCAGTCGGGCCCACCGCGGTTGCGGGGCTCTTGGCGGTCGTCGAAGACGGCACGATCAACGGCAAGATCGCAAAGAAGGTCTTCGCGACGATGGTCGACACCGGAAAGTCGGCACGAACGATCATCGATGAGGGGGGCTTCGCCCAGGTGACCGACGCCGTTGCGATCGAGGACGAAGTGCGTCGGGTGCTCGATGCCAATCCATCACAAGTGCAGCAGTACAAGGGCGGCAAGACCGGGGTCCTCGGGTTCTTCGTCGGTCAGGTCATGAAGGCGACCCAGGGCGCTGCCAATCCCAAGCTGGTCAACGACACGCTCAAAAGGCTTCTGGACGCGTGATGAGCCACGGCCTTTCGCGCGAACCGCTGAGCGGAGCCGATTGGTTTTCGGTCGAGTACGACCCGGCCACCGACGAGGTGGTGATGCTCGACCAGCGTCTCTTGCCCGCAGAGATCAAGTACCACCGCTACCGCACGCCCGACGAAGTCGCGGGGGCGATTCGCGACATGGTGGTTCGAGGGGCTCCAGCGATCGGCATCGCCGCAGCGTACGGGCTCGCATTGCTCGCGCGGCATCAGGATGGCGACGCGAAGATGTTCTTGGTCGCCAACGGGATGGCCGGACGCATCCTGAACGAGACCCGCCCGACGGCGGTCAACCTAGGCTGGGCGATCGCGCGAATGTCACGAAAGGCTGGGGAAGTCTCGGAGCGCCCGGTGCGCGAACGCTCCGAAGGGATGTTGGCGGAGGCCGAGGCGATTCATCGTGAAGACGTCGAAGCATGTCGCCGGATGGGAGAGCTCGGCGCCGCAGACGTTCCGAATGGCGCGGTGATCCTGACGCACTGCAATGCGGG
>JAOTVB010000034.1 GCA_029863605.1 Myxococcales bacterium
AGACCTCCGTGGTCCATCGCCCGCCGTCAGAACGAATGTCCGCGCCGATTGTCCCGACTTGTCCGTGCAAGTTCAACGAGCCCTGAACGCGAAATCCGCCATCGACCTCTTCCACCTCGGACGAAGTAAAGCTCACTTCGGGAAACTGCTGCGCATGAAGAACATCTTCCGCGATATGGTTGTGAATTTTCTCTATGTCACGCTCTGACAGTTCTTCTGGCTGGCCGTCGAGCTTCGCGCTGATCAAACGTAGGCTGTTCGTCCTGAATGTCGCCTCGATCTGATGAGACGTATCGTCCACCCGGATTTCAAACTGCTCGACGCGGATCTCGAGATCATGGGCCGCCCGAGATAGCAGTCCCTCCCGAAACGCAAATACGAGGCATTCCCCCGTCGACGCGTCATACCTGGCCATGATCGGTTTCTAGCCCAGGATAGCGATCGCAGCCAGTATTGCCGCCGTATCGCGATGGAGCCTTCGCTCAAAAAGGATCGGAGGCGCTCTTACTCGATGAGACGCGATGCGCGGTGATTCCGTCTCTCCCCTCACCGTCGAAGCGACTTGTCTCTTGCTCTCTTCGCCCATTGCGTATGCCGGAGAACCGGTGCCCGTTTTTCACGAGCGTCCTCGTTAGCCCGCTCACGCAGTCGGTTGGCAACCTCGTTGATGTCGACACTCGCCTTTCACCCCGAGAGCGCTTTGAGGCGCGCTGAATCGCTCGAACCGAATCCGAACGGCATTCGCGGTTGTGGCGGGTTCCCCCCGAGTGATCAGGTACGCACCTTGCGTGGCACGCGTCCGGCGTTCACTCGCCGAGGATGGTGATCGCTATGGTCCGCCGTCGACGCGGGCCGTCAAACTCGCAGAAGAAGACGTTCTGCCACGTCGGGAGATTGAGCCGGCCTTCGCGAATCGGGATCGTTTCGCTCGGCCCGACGATACCCGCTTGAATGCGTGAGTCGTTCGATGATCTAGCTTCGGAGAGACTGGTGCCAATTCGGCTGGCCGGTGGTCGCGAGCACGGCGCTCCAGATGTCGCTGTCGAGTCGGAGGCGCCTCTTCTTCTTAATGGCGGTGGAGATGGGTACGTGAACGATTTCTTGGTTCCAGAACCCCATCATCGTATCGGTCTTTCCGGCCATGGCTGCGTGGACTGCCCCGCGCGCCATGCGGTCGGTCAGGACCCGATCCCATGCGTTGGCCGGGACGCTGCGGATCGCGTAGCTCGGATCAATGTACTTGAGGTTCAGTTCCAGGTTGCGTTCCTTAAAGTGAGCCACAATGCGTTCCTTGAGGAAGATGCCGATATCGTCGAAGCGGCGGTTCCCGGAAGCGTCCAGTCGAACCTCGGTCGGCGCGAAGAGATGTTGGCCGGCACCTTCCGCGACGACCACCAACGCATGTCCTCTTGCCAAGATTCGTTGCTCGAGCGCATCGAGAAATCCGCCGTCGCCGTCGAGCGGAAACGGAACCTCGGGCACGAGGACGAAGTTGGACTCCTGGCTTGCGAGTGCGGCGCCCACGGCGATGAAGCCTGCCTCGCGGCCCATGAGTTTGACTAAGCCCACGCCGTTGCGGGCGCCGACGGCCTCCACGTGCGCGCCACGCAAAACTTCGCTCGCTGTCTCGAGAGCGGTGAGGAAACCAAAGCTGAGGTCCACGAACCGAACATCGTTATCGATCGTCTTTGGAATGCCAATGATCGACCTCGGATGGCCTCGCTTTGCGAGCTCTTCGGCGATCGCATGCGCGCCGCGCTGCGTGCCATCCCCACCAATGCAGAACAGGATGTCGATTCCCTGCGACTCCATGAAGTCGACGATGGTTGCAGGCTCTTGCGCACCTCGAGAGCTTCCAAGCACCGTGCCGCCAAGATAGTTGATGTTGCGGACGAAGTCCGCGGTGATGGGCTCTGGGGGAAGGTCTGACTCTGGATTGAGTCCGGCATAGCCGTTGCGTATCCCCAACACACGCTCGACCCCGTAGTTGTGCTTGAGCTCGAGGAACCCCGAGCGGATCACATTATTGAGTCCCGGGGAAAGCCCCCCGCAAGTGACAAACGCGGCTGTTGTTCGTGTCGGATCGAAAAAGAGCCGGCGACGCGCACCCGCGCATTCGAGTGAGAGCTTGCTCGCCTCCGATGGCTTGGCGGTGGTGTGACGCAAAAGGCGCACGCGAGTCGATTCGTCCTCAAACCTCCGCCCCTTCACTAGAAGCGGTGATTCGAAACGGCATGGGCCGAGGGTAGGAACCTCCAATTCGTGCGCGGTCGGCATCGACCCCCGAATGATAGGGGATCCGAGCGTGTTTGATAAGACTACGAAGTTGGTTGCAACGGCCCTTCGCAGTTTCACGGGCGATCAGCCGACAGGCGCGCGGCCCCGCGCCTTTTCCGGGTCGCGCATGTCCATGAGAGACACACCGACGCCATACGTCGCGAAGTGACCGGTTGGACGAATCTCGATGATGCAGTTCTCGGCGACGGTCCCGTGCTGGCAGAGCGATCCCTCCGCGTCCGTGAGGTGCAGCCGCAGGCTTCGGGCGGAGGCCCCTTGCAAGCGGGTTTGAACGTCATCTCGCGCGCGATCGACGAGCGATGACCTGCACTCGGCGTCAATCGAAAAAGTAAACGGATAAAGAATTACGTACGCCGCAATTCGCGCGCTGATTGGCGGGGCAAACGCAGATCGTTCGGGCACGGCTCTGTAAAAACCGCAAGAATCACCGGTCCTGCGTGGCACGCCATATGCACCTACATGACCCAGGCTGGTGGTGCTCCGTGATGGAGGCAAGCAAGCCGTCTTTTTGTGTGCAGCGATTGCAAAAGCGAATGCGGTCAAGCAAATCGCCGCCATGGAAGTATGGAAAGCGAGGCGCAAGTGAAAATCCTAATTCGAGGTCTCAGGCGTTGGCTTGCTAACAAGATCGATTGTTAGAAACAAGAAGTTTACGGGATGCGACCTGCGCCCTCGGGGCGATGGCACGCCGAAAGGCCTGATCGGTGGATGATGCGTTCAAAGGATTAGTGCTCCGCGACATTGCGCCGCGACGCCCTCCGGAACCTAGCTAGTCCAGACCGCCGAGTCGCAGGACGGCGTCGGCGCGGGCGACTTGGATCTGTACGCGGCGGGATTGGGCCTGGCGGTGGGCCGCGCGGGCGTCTGCCACCGCTTCGAGGTTGCCAGCGCCGAGGTCGTAACTAGCCTGCGTTTGTCCGATGCGCTTCTCGGAAACCGCCACCAACTCGTCCGCGAGGGCGAGTTGCTCCTCGGCATGCTTCCTGTCGAGGATCGCGCGTTGCTGCTCGCCGTTCAGCGAAACTTCCGTGTCGCGGGCGCGCGCTTCGAGCTCGGCGGCTTGGGCATCTGCCGCATGCGCCATCGCCGCGGCCCTTCCGCCATCCCAAAGGGGAACGGCGAGCTGGAGGCCGAGGCGATACATCGGAAATACGCTGTCGTTGACACCAGCAACGCCTGTCTGGCCGATCACGGCAAGCACAGGCGCACGGCTCTTACGGTGCATCCGAGCCTCCTGGCGAGCTGCGTCCCGCTGACGCTCGAGCGCTGCGATCTCCAACCGGGCATCGGTGCTTGCGTCTTGGGATTCGATCTGGAGCAGCTCGCCATCGGGCTCCGCCCCGGGGGATAGCTCGATGCCCACCGCGGCTTCCAAGTGACGCTTGGCGACGACGGCTTGCGCCAACGCCTCTGTCGCCACGAGCTCGGCTTGAAGCTCCTCGTAACGCGCCGCGTCCAGCTCGGACCCCGGTCGATCGCCATCTGCGACCCGCGCGGCAATGCGCTCCCGCTGCGCCTTCGCTTCTTGGGCGGAGGTTGCCGCGTGCCCGTACACCAAATGGTTGGCCAACCAGTCGAGATAGGACACGCGCACCAGAGCGACTATGGCGTGACGGGATGCGCCAGAGCTTGCTTGGGCCGAAGCGCGATAGGCTTCCGCTGCCTCGACCGCAGCACGCGTTTGCCCGTCGTAGAGCGGTGCTCGCATCCCGACGGTCCCGTCGTACCGGATGTTGGGGCGAAACGCCGTGCGCTCCCGGAACGTCGGCGACGCCCGGACGTTGACGTCACGGCCGTCGACGGTTTGCACCCGCTCGATATCGGAGCCTGGGGCGGCAACGCCGGTGACGTCGAGCCAAAACGTCGGCATCTTCCCGGCCCTGGCTGCATCGACCTCAGCCGCTGTTCGAGCGGACCTCGCGTCGACCGCCTCCCAGCGCGCTTGGTTTTGCAGTGCCAGCTCCTCGAGCTCCTCTAGGGTAACAACCTCAGCCGCCGCAGCCGCTGGTGCGAACGTAGCGGCCAGCACGACCACCACAGTCGATGCTCGGCCATTCCATTTGCAGACTGCGTTCATTTTCCACCTCATTCATGGCGCAGTGCCTCCATGGGCTCGAGCTGCGCCGCGCGTCGAGCGGGGAGGTAGCCGAAGATCACTCCGACACTAGTTCCAAAGGCAGCAGCGCCGATCATGGTCAACAAGGGGAGGCCTCCGGACCAACCCATGGCATCCGCCACCAGACTCGACAGAAGCCAGCCTAGAAGCACCCCCACAAGCGACCCCGTAAACGACAACACCACAGCCTCGGACAAGAACTGAACCAAGATTTGCCTCGGTGACGCACCGATGGCTGACCGAATGCCGATCTCTTGGGTGCGCTCGGCGACCGAAACTAGCTGGATGTTCATCACCCCAATGCCGCCGACCAGAAGGGACACGGCGGCAATCCCCATCAGGAGCCCCGTCAGGATGTTCGAGACAAGCCTTGCCGCCGCCGCAGCTTGCACCGGGCTCCCCGTTCGAAAATCGTCTGGCTCTGCTTCGGAGAGGCGGTGTGAACGACGCATGATCGGAACCACCTCTTGCATGGCCGACTCCAACATCTCGATGTCTCGCACTTGTAGCTCGAAGCCGAAATAACCCATCGGCATCCCGAGAAACGCAGCAAAGGTGCTCGCCGGGACCAGCAGAATATCGTCCACATCTCTCCCGCTAGTCGCCTGCCCCTTGGGGGCGAGCACGCCGATGATCGTGCACGGGAGATTCGATCCAATGGTGACCGTCTGGCCCAGCGGATCCGCCAGCCCAAAGAGCTCGCGCGCAACGGTGAGGCCGATCACCGCAACCTTTGCTCGCTGCTGGACGTCGGTGTCATCGAACATGCCCCCGGTCACAATTGGCCACTCTCGGATCTTGACGAATCCCGGCATCGTGCCGATGACCTCCGTCGAGTAGGTTGCGTTCGCGGATCGGACGGACTGCACCTCCGTGGTCATAGGAACGACACGCTCAATCGTCATTGCGTCGCGCTTGAGCGCCTCGACGTCCGCATCCGTCAAGGGCTTGGCGCTGCCGCCGAAGTCGCGCCGCCCCACGTTGCTCCTGATCGACGCCACGCGTGTCCCCAAGACCTCGAACTGCTCCATCACCGCCGTGCGCGCTCCGGTCCCAAAGCTCACCATCGCGATGAAAGCCGCCACTCCAATCGCCAGGCCCAGCATCGTCAGGCTGCTCCGGCCGGGGTTCCGGATTGCCGTATGGACGGCTCGCCCCACGATTTCGCTACGCGTTCGGCGCATGACTGCTCCCGTGGGTGATTATCTTCCCGTCACGCAGGAAGATCTGGCGGTGACAAAAGGCCGCAACGTCTGGATCGTGCGTGACGATGATCAAAGTGAGCGATCCCGCTGCATGGATTTCGAGCAGCAAGTCCATGACCTCGTTGCCAGTCCGTGTGTCGAGGGCTCCTGTGGGCTCGTCGGCGAGAAGAAGGCGAGGTTGAGCAGCGACGGCCCGTGCAATCGCCACACGTTGCTTCTCCCCACCCGAAAGCTGCGACGGCCTGTGGCCCATTCGATGGCCCAGCCCAACCCGCTCGATGAGCTCGGTTGCGCGCGCCTCCCGCTCATGGCGACCCAAGCCCGCATAGTAGAGCGGTAACGTGACGTTCTCGATGACTGTGTTGTCCGAGATGAGGTGAAACGACTGGAAGATGAAGCCGATGTAGTGAAGGCGCACCCAGGCCTGCTCCCGGCGACTGAGCGTGGAGACGTCGCGTCCGCCCAGTGAATAAGAACCGCGCGTCGGGCCATCGAGGCACCCGAGGATGTTGAGCAACGTGGACTTCCCTGATCCCGAGGGCCCGCGGAGCGCGACGATCTCGCCTGAAGCGACCGTCAGATTCACCTCGTCGAGCACCGGCGCCGTCATGTTGGGAAACTCTTTGCCGATGCCCTGGGCTTGCACGATCGAGAAGTCGCTCATCGGCGGCCCTTCAGCGAGAGCAGGGGGCCATTTCCTGGGCCGTCCAGGGCCAAGCCAATCGCGATTGGGTCGTCGACGTCGAGGCTGTCGGGCTCAGTCGGCCGAACTTCCGTGATGGCGCCGTCGGAAAGACCTACCTCGACCGGCATCTCTTCGAGTACCTCCCCCCGGATACGCCACACGCGACTCCGGGGGGGTGCAGCGCTAGCACCGTCCGGAGTGAATCGAAGCGCTGCCTCGCGCACCGCCAGCACGTCTTCGACTTGGGCAACGTTGATCCGGACCTGCGCCGTCATGCCCGGTAGCAACAGTCGCTCGGGGTTCTCAGTCGCAAGCTTGACGCGGTAGAAGATCGCTCCGTACTCGGTTTGCGGGTCGGGGCTGATGTGCTTCACCGTTGCTTCGAAGACCCGACCCGGATATGTGGGCACCTCGAACTTCGCACCAAGCCCAACGGTCACCTCACCGATGTCGGCCTCACCGATTGGAGCCGCAACATTCATTTGGTCGACAGGGGCGCCGATCCGGAACAGACGGTTCCGAGGCCCGACGATCATCCCGGTGTGGGGTGGGACCTCGAGAACGAGCCCGGCACGCGGGGCAACGATGTCGGTTCGGTCCCGCTCACGGCTCCGGAGGGACGCTCGGCTGAGCGAAGCGCCGCGCTCTGCCCGCGCGGCTTGCACCACCGCGTTGGCTTTGATCATTTCCGAGCGCGCGGCCTCCAAGGCGCTGTCGCTGGCAAGGTTCTTTTCAGCCAGGCGCTTCGTGCGCTCGAGCGACTCGGTCGCGCGTTGAGCCGCGGCTTCCGTCTCCGAGACACGCGCGCGAGCCACTTGTAGCTCTGCCTGCGCAACGTGAAAGGCGACCTCAGCCAGGCCCTTGTCGAGCTGTGCGAGGAGCTGCCCCTGCTCAACGCTGTCTCCCGGCTGAACCATGACCTTCACGAGCTGGCCCTCGATCGGTGCGGGCACTTCGACTTGATCGGTCAGCTCCAAGTGTCCCGTCACCCGGATCTCCTTGACGATTGATGTCCGCAAGACCTGCGCGACCCGATACGGGCTCTCCTCGGGACCACGTGTCAGAAAGTATGTGGCGACGGCGCCGCCAACCACTAGCACCCCGGCCACAATCGCAATCACTCGGCCACGAGAGGAATCGAGCCGCGGTATCTCCAGCTTCTCGTCGACCGGCGTCTGACTTCCTTCCATCTTGGGCGCATAGTAGCTTCAACTCACGACGTCCATTCGATTGTTTCGAGGTGCTCGCAAAGCTCACCAGCCGTTGGAAAGCTCTTTAGGATCAGCGACCGTTTCAGCCCTGCGCAGATCGTCTTGATTTCCGGGGGCTGCTTTGCGTAGTGCTTGGCGCCACCGACGGCGTCATAAAGGATGCGCACGAGATCACAGACGTCATCGGCGATGTGCGAGCGCGTCGGAGCGCCCCAGTGGAACATGTCGAGCAGCTTGACATCATAGCCGAGCCCGTACCGCCTGACGATGATGTTGTCGGTGTGGAGATCACCGTGGTACTCGCCCATTCCATGAATCGTCGAGATGCCATCCGCCAATGCGTAAAGGAGCTGAAGCGCCGCAAAAGCGGTCATGCGCTGACCGGGTTGGCGGCCGAGGTATTGGCTCAGCAGCTCCCCTTCCACGTAGTCTGAAATCAGAAAGGTCACTGCCTCTCCTTTGTGCGTGATCTGATCCTGCGCGTGGTACTGAATCAGGATTGGGCAGTGCCTGAGTTTGTGGAGCTTCTTGGCATAAAAGCGCGCATTCTTGTCACGTGGGTTGCGCTCCGGAAAGAAGAACTTCGCAGCGCGCTCGATTCCGGTCGGGAGCTCGCGCACCTTGTAGACCTCGCCTTCCCATCCGGCGCCCAAGAACGAGACGACCTCATACTTGCGGGCAAGCACCCGCCCGGGGCGCAACTCAAAGCTCTCGGCCATGCTCCATTCTTATCACCAAGCACGCGCAGGCCCAGGCGGCCGCCTTGCGGCTCACTACCGATGCGCGGATCAGCGAAACGGCGCAATACCTGCGCCGCCAGGGGCTGAGGTCTCGCCGCCATCTAGCATAAATCATGCTACATCGGCACGGGCCGGGCTACGCATACGAGGCCTTGGAACTGCATAATATGAAAGCAACCATCGCGAACGAGCTCGACGAATCGACAGTCCCCGTCACGATACCGATATCCGTCGTTACCCGCATGATGTTTGCTGCTTCACCGGCGCAAGTCTGGCAAGGTCTCGTCTTCTATGAGGAGATACCCGAGCGGCCGCCTCTGCATCTGCGCCTGCTTTTGCCTGTTCCAATTGGTACCGAGGGACGGATCTCGAAGGTCGGCGACGAGGTGAATTGCTTGTACGAAGGCGGGCATCTCGTGAAGCGTGTCACGCGGATCGAGCACGAAGAGCTCTACGCATTCGAAGTCGCCGAGCAAGCGCTTTCCGTGGCCGGAGGGATGCGATTATCGGGCGGCCGCTATGCATTGCGCGAGCTTGCTGATGGCCGGACAGAGGTCGCGCTCGAGACCCGATATGTCAGTGCCCGGTGGCCGCGTTGGTTCTGGAAACCGCTAGAAGGTCTGGTCTGCCACTCGTTTCACCGCTGCCTCTTGAGCTCGATGCGGCGCCAGATCGAGTCGCAGTGAAGTAAGTCGAGGACCGATATGCCAGAGCTCATGCCGCCGTACTGGTTGATCCGCATCGCGGTAGCTGCAGTCTGGCTTTATGAAGGCCTGTGGTGCAAGCTGCTACGCGGCGAGCCACGCGAGTTCGAGGTCGTCAAGGCGGTGCCGCGCTATGGGCCGCGCTTCGGTGTGCCTTTTCTGATGACCCTAGGGGTCGTCGAGGTGAGTCTCGCAGTGTGGGTTCTGAGTGGTGCGGCTCCACTCGTTTGCGTAATCGTGCAAACCGTGCTGCTGGTTTCCCTGAACGCCAACGGTCTTGTCTGGGCCAGGCACGTCATCCACGACCCGCGCGGCATGTTGGTCAAGAACTTCGCGTTCCTCGTGCTGGCCTGGGTTTCGGCAAGCCTTCCGGCAGGGACGGGACCGTGACCACGGCGGCGACCGTCTGGGAACGCGGACGGTTCGATGCGCGCGTCGGCCCGAGCGAAGTGCTGTTCGGACGCATGTACGAAGACGCGTTGATCGAGCTCGAGGCCTTCCGGCCGGGCAGTCGCGTCTTTTGCATCGCCTCGGCAGGTTGCACGGCCATGAAGCTGGCTCCCCATCATGAAGTCGTCGCTGTCGACATCAACCCTGTGCAACTCGCCTACGCCAATCGCCGCTTCGACGGTGATCCCGGTTTTCGCGGCAAGGCCGAGCGCGTCATGGATTTCGCCCGCGTCTTCGGCCCTCTTGCCGGCTGGTGGCCATCGCAGGTGCGCGCTTTTCTCGAGCTCGACAACCCGGTCGAGCAGATCGAGTACTGGGACGCGGAGCTCGATACCTGGCGCTTCCGCACCGCCGTCGATGCGCTTTTTTCCCTGACCGCGCTCCGCTCGGTCTACGCCCCGCGCTTCCTCGATTTCCTGCCAAAGCGGCTCGGAGCCGTCATGCGCGGGCGAATGAAACGTTGCTTCGAACGGCACCCGAATCGCAGCAACCCCTACGCACGTTCCCTCTTACTGGGCGAGCTGCCCTCCGATCCCCCGCCCCCGGAAGCAAAGAACATTCGGCTCGTACACGCCGATGCCGCGAGCTTTCTCGAGAACGAACCGCCTGGAAGCTTCGATGGCTTCACGCTCTCGAACATCTTGGATGGGGTCGATAATGCCTATCGCCAAAGGCTCTTTGCCGCCGTGAAACGCGCTGCCGCTCCCGAGGCGGTCACCGTTCTCCGTAGCTTTGGCGATGCAAGTGCCAGCTCACCGGCGAATCGTGCCGCCGACGACCGGGCGATGCTCTGGGGCAGCGTCCTCGTCAGACCGGCGGGTGCTTTTTGAACTCGATTCGGGCCACCGTTCGTCGGTGCACTTCGTCGGGCCCGTCTGCGAGCCGCAGGGTCCTGGTCTGGGCCCAGGCCTGCGCCAGGCCGAAATCGGTCGTCACGCCGCCCCCACCATGGGCCTGAACCGCGTCATCGAGGACCTTGAGCGCCGTGATCGGGGCCTTCACTTTGATCATCGCGATCTCCGCGCGCGCCTCTTTGTTGCCGACCTTATCCATCATGTCGGCGGCTTTGAGCGTCAACAGGCGTGCGCACTCGATATCGATGCGCGCGTCCGCCACACGTTCTTCCCACACCGATTGCTCGTAGATCTTTTTGCCGAAGGCGGTTCGACTCATGAGGCGCACGCACATCTTTTCGAGCGCGCGCTCGGCCACGCCGATGAGCCGCATGCAGTGGTGAATCCGTCCCGGCCCGAGGCGTCCCTGGGCGATCTCGAAGCCCCGCCCCTCACCGAGCAACATGTTGCTCGCAGGCACCCGGACGTTTTCGAACGAGACTTCGCCGTGCCCGTGAGGTGCGTCGTCGAACCCATACACCGGAAGGTAGCGTTCGATCGTCACGCCCTTCGCGTCGCGGGGCACCAGGATCATGCTCTGCTGCAGGTGCGTCGACGCGTTGGGGTCAGTCTTGCCCATCACGATCATGACTTTGCACCGCTTGTCCATGATCCCAGAGGTCCACCACTTGCGGCCGTTGATCACGTATTCGTCCCCATCGCGTCGAATCTCGGTGGAGATGTTCGTCGCATCCGAAGACGCGACGCCGGGTTCCGTCATCGCAAACGCTGAGCGAATCCGTCCTGCTAGAAGAGGCTCGAGCCAGTCCTTTTTCTGTACGTCGGTGCCGTAGCGTTCCAACACCTCCATGTTGCCGGTGTCCGGGGCGGCACAGTTGAAGACCTCCGGGGCGAACGTGACGCGGCCCATGATTTCGCAGAGGGGCGCGTATTCGAGGTTGGTCAGCCCAGCGCCGCGGTCACTCTCGGGCAAGAAAAGATTCCAAAGGCCAGCCTTTCGCGCCTCGTTCTTGAGCTCTTCGAGCATCGGCGGCGTGTCCCATCGATCCGGAAGCGAGGCGTGCTGCTCGTACAGCGCCGCTTCGTTCGGATAGATGTGTGCCTCCATGAAGTGCTGCAGACGGGAGACCAAGGACTGGGTCTTTTCGCTGTATGTGAAATCCATAATTGTCCCGGCATACTGGCATACCGAAACCGCCAAATCGAGGGTCAAACGGTCCCCAAGCACATACACGCGGCGAGGGGCGGACGCCCCCGCGCGACTAGTGTTTGATCTTCGAGCTGCCTGCGTGTAATTCGAGCTGCCTGCGTCGAACACGCGGTGACCCACTCTTGAGGAGCACGGATAGCTGACATGACAAAGGCACTTCGACTGTATCTTAGCGCACTGCTCATCGCCGGCATCGTTCTGGCGCTGGGAGGAACTTCGCCGGCGTTCGCGAAGAGAGCAAAGAAAACCAATCAACCCAACATCGTCATCATCATGGGTGATGACATCGGCTGGTTCAATATCGGCGCCTATCACCGCGGCATCATGTCGGGTAAGACGCCGAACATCGATCGCTTGGCTAGCGAAGGCATGATGTTCACCGACTACTACGCGGAGGCAAGCTGCACGGCGGGACGCGCGAACTTCATCACGGGCATGATTCCAATGCGCACCGGGATGACCACCGTCGGACAAGCCGGCTCTCCATTAGGCCTGCCTGCCCAGGCCCCGACGATCGCCACCGCGCTCAAGGCCATGGGCTATGCCACGGGGCAATTTGGCAAGAATCACTTGGGCGACTTGAACGAGTTCCTGCCGACGGTTCATGGATTCGATGAGTTCTTCGGGTACCTCTATCACCTCGACGCCATGTCGGATCCGTACTGGCCTGGCTATCCGCAAGATCTTCGCGACGAGATCGGGCCGCGCAACATGGTGCACTCATGGGCAACGAACAAAGACAACCCAGCCGTACAGCCCAGGTGGGGCAAGATCGGCAAACAGAAGATCAAAGACGCCGGCCGGCTTCCGCCCAAACGCATGGAGACCGTGGATGACGAAATCCTGAAACACACGTTGAACTTCATGGAGCGGGCAAAGAAGGACAACAAGCCCTTCTTCGTCTGGCTGAATCCCACTCGCATGCATATCTTCACGTTCCTCTCGCCCAAGTACAAAGCGCTCGAGGGCAAAGACAACTACGGGCTTCAAGAAGCCGGCATGGCTCAGTTCGACGACATCGTCGGTGCAGTCGTCAAGAAGCTCGAGCAGATGGGCGTCGACAAGAACACGATCATTGCCGTGACCACCGACAACGGAACCGAGGTCTTCACCTGGCCGGACGGTGGGAACACACCGTTCAAGGGTGCCAAAGGGATGACCACCGATGGCGGCTTTCGAGTACCAATGATCGTCCGTTGGCCGGGGCATATTCCCGCCAACAATGTGCAGAACGGCATCATGTCCGGCATGGATTGGTTTCCGACCCTCGTCGCAGCAGCAGGCAACCCGAACATCGTCGGCGAGCTCAAGAAGGGGAAGCAGCTCGGTGACCGCGAATACAAGGTTCACCTCGACGGCTACAACCAGATGGACATGTTCACCGGCAAGGGTCCAAGCAAGCGTCAAGAGATTTGGTACTTTGGCGAGTCGACCCTAGGCGCTGTTCGAATTGGCGACTGGAAGTACACCTTCATCGAACAACCCGACGGTTGGCCGGGCGCCAAGCTGAAATTGAACATGCCTCTGATTCACAACCTGCGCCGTGATCCGTTCGAGCGGTATTCGGATCCCAATTTTGCGGTCGGCTCACCGGACTGGTTCATGCAGTTCTACGCCCGAGAGTTCTGGCGCTTTGTCTTCGTGCAGCGCGAAGTGGCTAAGCTTGCCAAAACGGCAATTGAGTTTCCGCCAATGCAAAAAGGCGCGTCCTTCAACTTGGAAGCGGTGAAGGCTCAAATCGAAGCCGCCGTGCAGGCCCGTCATGGTCAGTAAGAGGGCGTGCCTCTCGGTCGGACCAAATGAACACGTTGCGTAAACGCTTGCTTGGGTTCGCCGCACTCGCGCTGCTCATGGTAGCGACATCGTGTGAGCGCGAATCGGGCGAAGCGAAGGTCGAGCCTCCACAGGCTGACGAGCAGGAACCCGCCGGCGGACGAAACACTATGCCCGGTCTGGCTCATGGCCTCTTGCAGTCGCCGATCAACATTCTAAGCAATCGGTCCGAAGCGGGGCATCATGAGATCGCGGTCAATCTGCACCATGCGGAGCCCGAGTATCTGGCGAACAAGGGGCACACGATCGAGCTCGATTTTCCGCGCGGCTCGACGATCGCGTTCGACGGAAGGGAGTACGAGCTCAAGCAGCTTCATTTCCACACTCCGTCGGAGCATCAGATCGACGGCATCACGTACCCTATGGAGTTGCATGTCGTCAACTCGATCGAGCCCAAGACGCCCGATGAGCCACCGCGCTACTTGGTGCTCGCATTTCTCTACCGAATGGGTGACGAGGACTCGTTCATCGCGAGCTTTCTCAGCCAGGTTCCCACCGGAGAGGGCCTCGCCGCGCTCGAGCCCCGCCAGGTGCATGTGACCGTTGTCGATCAGGCTATGGATTTTCATTTCTATCACTACCGCGGCTCTCTCACCACGCCGCCCTTCACCGAAACCGTCGAATGGATGATCGCGAAAGAGATTCAGCAAGCGTCACCCGAGCAGGTTCGACGGATCAATCAGATCGAAGGCGACAACGCCCGGCACGTGCAGCCGCTCTACGGACGCGCCGTCGACTAGTAGCACCCTGAACACGAATCTTCTCTTTTGGTTTCTTGCTCAGCGCGTTTGCCGCTATTATCCATTGCTCTATGCCTAACGTCAGCGTTCTCGGGGCGGGGGCTTTTGGTACTGCTCTCGCCGTCTACTGCTCCGAGCTTGGCCACCAAACGCGCGTTTGGGCGTACGACGAGGGTCTACCGGAACGGATCGCGGCCGTGCATGAGAACGTGGTCTATCTTCCGGGTTTTCCAGTCCCCGACGACGTGCTCTTCACGAACGAGTTGGCCGGGGCGTTGCGGGGCGCCGAGCTGGTCTTGCTGGCGGTGCCCTCCGGTTTCATGCGTTCGGTCACCGAGCAGGCGGCACCGCACCTGCCGCGCGGGGTGCTATTCGCTTCGACGACCAAAGGCATCGAACGCGACACCCTTGCTTTCATGAGCGACATCCTGGCGGAGACCTTGCCCGATCACGCCGGGCACGCCACGTACCTCTCCGGGCCGAGCTTCGCAAAGGACATAGCTTCTCGGTTGCCGGCGCAAGTCACGCTTGCCGCGCCCGACATCGACTTGGCACGCCGCGTCCAGGCCATCCTTCATTCCCCGCGGTTTCGGGTCTATGCGAGCGACGACGTGGTCGGGGTTCAGCTGGGCGGCGCCCTCAAAAACGTAATCGCGGTGGCCTGCGGCGCGACGCACGGACTCGGACTCGGCGCCTCCGCGGTTGCATCGCTGATGACCCGAGGCCTCGCCGAGATGGCACGGTTGGGTGTGGCGCTCGGTGCGAACCCTCTCACATTTCTGGGGCTCGCCGGCGTGGGAGACTTGACTCTTACCTGCACCAGCAAGCTCTCGCGCAACTTCCAGCTCGGCTTGCAGCTAGCTGCTGGCAAACCGGCGCAGGAGGTGGTCGCATCTCAGAAGGCAGTGGCCGAGGGTTACCACACCGCCGCCGCGGTTCACTCGCTGGCTCAAAGGGCCAAGGTGGACATGCCGATCTCCGAGTCGGTCTACCGCGTGTGCCACGAGGGCGCGGTCTTGGCCGACGAGGCGACGCGGCTCATGGGCCGCGAGAGAAAAGACGAGCTGGCGGGCATCTTCCTTGCGACGGCGAAGCGCCCCGACGGTGGTTGACCCTATACCTCCACCACCACGTTGCCGCCCTCTACCATCGTGGGATAAGTCTTCAACGTTTTCTCGCTGCGCACGACGTTGAGCAGCTGGATGCCGGGCGGAAAGTTGGCCCATTTGTGGACCTCGCCCGTGCGGATATCGAACTCTGCGCGATGAAGAGGACACCGAACGCGGTGTCCATCGACGATCTTGCCGCGCCGAAGCGGCGCGAAAGTGTGCGTGCAGTTGGTTTGCGTCGAATAAAAGCCATCTTCGAGGTGGTAGACGAGGACACTCGTGTCCCCGG
>JAOTVB010000035.1 GCA_029863605.1 Myxococcales bacterium
CTTGGCGAGACCCGCGACGGCGACTTCTTCGAAATCCAGCTGCACCGCCTCGCAGTCTAGAACAGGTCTCGGACAATACCGTCAAGTTTCAACCAGCGATCCTTCGGAACACGAAGCCAGTCACCGTTGTGGACGAGATCTCCCTTCTGGATGGCTAGCTCTAAACCGCGTTCACGCCCGGTCCACGGGTCTTGGTCGGCGCGCTGTCGCGTCGTGGCCAGGTGCATCCCGCGTGCCGTCCGAAGGCCCAGCATGAGCGCTTCGCGCACGATTTCGTCGGGCCCCAGCCTCTCGGTTTCGGAGTGATGTGTCGGTTGCGCCAGGTATCGCTGCGGGATGGGTTCGTTCCGCCAGCGAAATGCGTCTCCGGGTCCGCGGTCGAGGCAGCCTACCGCGGCAGCGCCGAGCCCCACATAAGCGCCGCCTCGCCAGTAGTGAAGATTGTGCCGCGACTCTTCGCCCTCCGCCGCATAGTTCGACACTTCGTATTGGTTCCATCCGAGGTCGGTGAAACGCCGTTGCGCCAACTCGAATAGATCGGCGTACCGGTCCTCAGGAGCGACACGAAGCTTGCCCGCCTTGTGAAGCGATCCGAATAGCGTCTTTTCTTCGATCGTCAGCGCGTAAGCGGACACGTGACGCACTCCAGTAGCGACGATCCGCTCGATGTCGGTGCCGAATGCATCCAACTGTTGCCCCGGCATCCCGAACATCAGATCCGTGCTCACCCGCGGCACTTCAGCGCATGCGTCCTCCAACGTGGCGACCGCCCGCTTCGAGTCGTGGAGGCGTCCAAGGAATTGCAAATGATCGTCACGGAGCGATTGAACACCGATCGACAACCGACCGACGCCGGCTTCATGTAGCTCGCGCGCATGCCGACGGCTGAGTGAGCTAGGGTTGCACTCGACCGTGACTTCGATGTCGTCACTCACGCGATCGAAGGCCTGCTCGATCCCCTCGAGCGCCCGCTTGAGCGCCTTGACGTCCCAGAGCGAAGGGGTGCCGCCCCCAAAGAACACCGACGTCAGCTCCCGTCCCTGCAGATCGGCAGCTCGAAAGCTTAATTCGCGGAGTACCGCGTCGGTATAGGGCTCGTGCGGGATGGTGTTGGTTTTGACGGGCTCGGTTGCGAAGTCGCAGTACGGACATTTGCGCGCGCACCAGGGGAAGTGGACGTAGACTGATGTCGGTACCGGTTGGCCTGGTTCGCTTGACATGGGAGGCGCCTGGCAGGAGGTATACTCTAATACAGGAGCTCCTTGCAGATGGCCTCCACAACGTTCCCTTCTCTCCGAATTACAGCCGACGCCCTGATCCCGCAGGGCTCCTTTGCCGAGGCTCAAGCGGCATTCTTGCGGCCCGATGAGACACTCGTCGCCGAGCTCAACCGCCTTCTCCGAGAAAAGAACGTAGGATTGGTCGCCCACTTCTACATGGACCCGGAGCTTCAGGGCGTATTCTCGGCATGCGACTGGCCCCACGTTCACGTGTCGGATTCGCTTGCGATGGCGGACCGCGCGATCGCGATGGCTGAGCAGGGGGTGCGCACGGTCGTCGTTCTGGGCGTCGACTTCATGAGCGAGAACGTTCGCGCCATGCTCGACGCGTCTGGCTTTCGGGACATCCCGGTGTACCGAGTCGCCACCGAGCCGATCGGTTGCTCCCTGGCGGAGTCCGCGGAGGCGCAGGCATACGGAGCGTACTTGATGGAGGCGTCCGAAACACCGCACTCGCTCCATGTCATCTACATCAACACCAGCCTGATCACCAAAGCCAAGGCCCACGCTCTCGTACCGACGATCACCTGCACGTCGTCGAACGTGGTGCAGACCGTGCTCCAGGCGGCGGCCCAGGTTCCCGACGGTCACGTGTGGTTTGGGCCCGACACGTACATGGGGGAGAACCTCGCTGAAATGTTCCGCGCCATGTCCGAGATGACCGATCGGCAAATTGGAGAGGTGCACCCCGAGCACGATCGAGCATCGATTCGGGCATTGCTGTCGCGCTTCCATTACTTCGAGCAAGGGACTTGCATCGTCCACGCGATGTTCGGACGGGAAGTTGTCGATACGGTTCGGGAGCATTACCCCGATGCTTTTGTGACGGCGCACCTCGAGGTGCCTGGCGAGATGTTTGCGCTTGGCCTCGAGGCGCAACGACGCGGAGAGGGTGTCGTCGGTTCCACTTCCAACATCCTCTCGTTCATCCTCAGCAAGGTCGACGAGGCGATCGCCTGGGGAAGTAGCGGCGAACTCCGCTTCATCCTGGGCACTGAAGCGGGGATGATCACTCCGATCGTCCGCCAGGTGCAGGACAAGCTTCGAGACTACACATCTGAAGGGGGTCACGGCATCTCCGCCGAGATCATCTTCCCGGTTGCCAGCGAGGCAATAGCGCAAGAGCCCGAAAGTGGCCTTGGCATCGTCCCAGGAGTGGCCGCAGGTGAGGGGTGCTCCACTGCTGGCGGGTGCGCGACCTGTCCATACATGAAGATGAACTCGCTTCACGCCCTCATGGGCTTACTCGAACGAGTCGACACCGAGCCTGCTTCCAACTTGGTTCCGTTCGAGCCACGCAAGTACGTTCAAGAGATCAGTGGGCGCACCGCTGCCGACATGGGCGGCGAGCCCATCCTCCACATGCGCGCATTCCAACGCGACGCTCGGCTCTCGGACGCGCTGGTCGACGACGTGCTGACTCGCGCACGAGCCCCCGCGGGGGCGAGCTCAAACTGACGCTGGAAGCTCGCGCCGTCTGTTTTCCGGGGGAAACCACACCTTGACCGGGTCCGGAGCGTGTTTATGTTGCCCCGGCGAGTTTAGGTGCGGGAGTGATGGACAAGCCAGATTACTACGAGGTGCTCGAGGTTTCACGGGAAGTGAGCCCAGCCGAGCTCAAGAAGGCGTACCGAAACAAGGCACTCGAGCTTCATCCCGACCGCAACCCGGACGACCCGCAGGCCGAAGAGCGATTCAAAATGTGCGCTGAGGCTTATGCCGTCTTGAGCGACGCCAACAAGCGGCAACTGTACGACCGCTTCGGTCATGCGGGCCTGGCTGGGGGTGGCGCGCCCGGCTTTGGCGACATCGGCGACGTCTTCACTCAGTTTCAAGACATCTTTGGCGACATTTTTGGTGGCGGCTTTGGTTTCGGCGGCTTCGGGCGACGGCGGCGCGACCCAAATGCCCCCACGAGAGGTGCCGACATCCGCACCGACGTGAGCCTTTCACTGCGAGACGCTGCGTTCGGTACGAAGACCGAGATCAATTTGTCCCATCCGTCTCCCTGCCAGGCATGCCACGGCACGGGTGCGGAGGGGGGATTCGTCGAGGGATGCGCGACCTGTGGCGGGCGAGGCCAGGTCGCGCGCGCGCAAGGCGCTTTCGTCATGACGACGACCTGCCCCGCCTGTCATGGCCGGGGGACTCAGGCAAAAGCCGCCTGCAAAGACTGCGAAGGCAGCGGGCAGGTCGACACCGAGCGCGTCGTGAAGGTCAATGTGCCAGGTGGCGTCGACACCGGGCAAAGCCTTCGACTGGCGGCCCAGGGGCAAGCCGGCTCACGCGGGGGTTCACCGGGAGACCTCTACGTGACCGTGCACGTCGAGCCCGACGAGCACTTCCAGCGCGAGGGATTTGACCTGATTCACAGGCTCTCGGTGACCTACCCCCAGGTGGCGCTTGGAGCCAAAATTGAAGTTCCGATCCTCGATAAAGATGAGGATGCCACCACGACCTTGAAGGTCCCGGCAGGCACGCAACCCGGCGAAACCCTGGTGATCCGAGGCGCCGGCGTCCCGCGACTCAACGGTCGGGGCCGGGGTAACCTGATTTGTGTCGTTGACGTCGCGGTTCCGAGGAAGCTCTCGCGCGAGCAAAAGCGCCTTTTGAAGGACCTAGACGAGTCTTTTGACGAGTCCTGAGAAACGCTGGAGATCCAACCTGACAAGGGTGTAGCCTAGGCGTCTATGCTCAACCCGCTGTCTGGCCTCGATTCCTCTTTCCTCTTCCTCGAAACCCCGCGCCAACCGATGCACGTCGGTAGTGTGCTCGTGTTCGAGGGATCGATTCAGTTCGACGACTTCCGCGACGTGATGGCGGCTCGTCTCCATATGGTGCCGCGGATGAAAGAGCGGCTCGTGATGGTCCCTTTCGGGATCGGGAAGCCGTACTGGGTGGAGGACCCGGACTTCAACATCGACATGCAGCTCCAGCACGTGGCGTTGCCTCGACCAGGCGCGTGGAAGGATCTGCGAAGGCTCGCCGCTCGGATCTTCAGCGTCCCGCTCGATCGCACGCGTCCGCTTTGGGAGATGACATTCGTCGAAGGGCTCGACAACATTCCGCAGGTTCCGCCGGGTTCTGTGGCGCTGATCAGCAAGGTACACCATGCCGCGATCGACGGGGTCTCTGGTGCGGACATGCTCGGCATCCTGCTCGACATGACGCGCGAGCCTCGGGAGTTTCCAGCGCCGACGCCTCGCCACGTGCCACCGATCCCGAACGAGCTCGAGGTGCTGAGGTACACCGGCCGAAAGATTGCCCGTAAGCCGAGCGAGATCGTCCGAGTCGTCAAGGAGGCGGTCGAAGCAGCGCGCGCGACTTCGAAGACCCAAAAAAAGCAGGGTGCGGATGCGCCTCCGGCTCCAATGACCGCGCCTGTCACGCCGTTCAATCACCTGATCTCCGGCCAACGGATCTGGAACACGGCGCTGCTCGAGCTCGATCGCGTCAAGGCGATCAAGACCGCCGCCCAATGCACCTTGAACGACGTGGTGTTGGCGATTTGCGCTGGCGCGTTACGACGCTACCTCGTCGATCGGGGCGCGCTTCCACTCAAGCCACTGGTTGCGATGGTGCCGGTGTCGACGCGACAAGAAGAGCAACGCGGTACGATGGGAAACATGGTTTCGGCGATGATGATCGAGCTGGGGACCGACATCGAAGACCCCGTCGAGCGGCTCAACGCAATCAAGTCGCACGCTAAGAGCGGGAAGGCGGTCGAGAAGGCCGGCGCGGCGCGGGCGATGTCGGACATCGCCGAGTTCATACCCTTTGGTTTGGCCAATCGCATGACCAGGCTCTACTCACGCTTCAAGGTCTCCGAGTTGCACAACCCGTTCTTCAACTTGGTGATCACCAATGTTCCCGGGCCGCAGATCGACCTCTACATGGCGGGACACAAGCTCTTGGCGACGATGGGCATGGCTCCGGTGATGGACGGCATGGGGCTTCTCATCGCTGTGCTCAGCTACAACGGCGTGCTCTCGATCAGCCCCACGTCATCGCCCGCGGTCATGCCAGACCTCGATAAGTTTGCCCGCTACTTGCGGGAGTCTGCCAACGAGCTCGAGGCGGCGGTCGTGCCAAAGCGTGACGAGGAGGCGTCGACCAATGGTGCAGTCGCCAAAGAGATGCGAATCTTCGTCGATCATATGCGGTCGGTGCTGCGTGACGCCCCAAAAGAACAGCCGATCGGAACCGGACGGTTTCAGCTTCGAATCACGGGAGCCGGCGAAAAGAACTGGATGGTGGATCTCGTCGGCCGGAGCGTCACCGAGGGAGTGACCGATGCCGCCGACGCGACACTGACGATCCGAGGCGACCATCTGAGCCAGATCCTCCACGGCAACCTCGACCCGCAGATCGCATTTGTTCAAGGCAAGCTTCGAGTAGACGGTGACATCAACAAAGCGATCGAGTTTGGTGCATTGCTGCCTCGGGTTTCGGCTTAGGCCACGCTATCGAAGCCAACTGTAACGCTGCAGCTTCGTGCTGGGCAGCGCGGCGGGTAGGGGCGGAAGCTGCTCGTCGGCGAGCCACTGATAGACCCCGTACGTCTGTAGGACGCGTCGCGTGTAGCGACGGGTTTCGTCGTAGGGGATCTCCTCGATGAACACGTCCAACGAACGTGCCGAGTCGTCTTCGAGCCAGCGACGGACGGCGCCCTCACCCGCGTTGTACGCAGCGGGGACGAGGGCGGGATTTTGCTCGAAGCGATCCCATAGCCACGCCATGTAGGCGGTACCGATCTTGAGATTGACGTCGGGTTTCTTGAGCGTGCGCGGTGTGGCTTTGACGCCGGCTTCCTCGGCGAATCGCTTCGCCGTCGGCATGATCAACTGGACCAACCCGTAGGCCTTTGCCCAGGACACCGCCTCCGGGTCGAACGAGCTTTCTTCGCGAGCGACGGCTCTCACGAAAGAGGGCGGAATGCCGCGGTCGTCGGCGATCTTCTCGATCAACGGGGAAAACGCCTGTGGATACGTAGCCTCCCAGATCAGCTTGCCTTCACCTTTCGGAAGCAAGCCCTCGAAGTCTTCGAAGTGCGAGCGGATCACGCGGCTGAGCTTGGCTTCGGCTCTGGCGTGTTGAAGGAGCACCGCGCCAACCACGGCCATTTCCGGGTCCACCTGATCGCCTATCATGCCAAGCGCCGCCATCTCTTTTGAAGCGTAGGTCACTTCGCCAACGATCAGGAGCTCGACCATGCGCCCAAATGACGGATCATCGAACTCGTCACGCCACGCGAACACCATTCGCGAGGGGCCGTCGCCTGATCGCATCTCCGCGAGAATGCGATTCGCACGGTCGGGAAAGACCTCGTGCAGGCGCCAAAGTGCTTGCTGCGCATAGTAACGAAGAGGCCACCGCTTCGCGATCTCCGCGTAAGCCTCGACCGCGTCGATCCGACGTCCCATCGAAAACAGCGCGCGTGCTCGCCAGTAGTTAGCGCGACCGGTGATGCCTTCTTCGCGCCCGTCGCCGCCTTTTTCGATCAGTTCATCGAAGTGGTGCAGAGCCTTTTCGTAGCGCCCATCGCGAAATTCGATCCACCCGAGCTCGAAGAGCGCCCGCGGCCACATGTCGCCGTCGGGGTAGCGCATCGGAATGGATGCCAAGCGTTTGAGGGCTGCTCCGCGCCGGCCATTCTCGAGCTCGGCAAGCGCCGCGCGGTAGCTGGCATCGTCCGCGAGCCGGTGACCTGGGGCTTCCTTTTCGAGCTTTGCGAATTGGTGGATCGCCTCATCCCAACGACCAATGCGGCCGTAGGCGCGGCCGGCGTGGTAGCGAGCCCAGGCGCGAGTGTCGATCGCGATCTTGACGCAGCGATCGGCGACCTCTCTCATGATCGGCGCGCCGCGCGTTCGTTCGCGGTCCTGAAGCAGCGAGCGACCCTGTTTGTAGCGAGCGTCGCACCAAACGACCGACCCTACGTTCAGATTTCGCGCAATACGGGCGAAGATTCGTTCGGCCTCGCGGTATCGTTTCGCCTCATAGAGGGCATCGCCTTTTTCGAGCCCTTGCTTGACCCGTCTACTCGCTTTCGCGATTGACGCCACGGGCTTTCCGTCGACTCTGATTTCGAGGTTACCCGTCCCTCCCGAGGGCCCCACGCGGGTCTCGATCGACTCGGCCTGGTCGCGACCAGCCCAATCATCTGTGAGGGTTGCGACGATTGCGGCGGCTGCCTCGGGGTCGCGGCGCTCGAGCAGCGCTGCGCGCCGAAGCTGTGCCCAACGGGCCAGAGGATGTCGGAAGGTGCCAAGTGTATCGAGGTGCGCAAGGGCGATGTTGGTGTAGCCTTGCTTGTACGCGGCCTCTGCCGCCAGCCAATGAAGCCGGCCCTTGTCCTCGGCGTTGGCCTGCGGCAATGCTGCTTCGGCGATCTCGAGGGCCTTGTCGACATTGTCCTTCTCGAGAGCGCGCCGCGCTTGCATCACGGTCGATCTGTTGGACAGCTCGACGACCTTGGGGTCGAGCACCTTTGGCGGAGGCGTCGGGGTTTGCGCGACGGCTTGCTTGGGCCCTTTCAAGGGCGGCCATACTTCACGGCGGACGTTCTGTTGCTGATGGCAGGCCACCAACAACCCGCAGCAACACGCCAGGGCCCAGATCCGCATCATTCTCATGAACCCTAGTGAGTTCGCCCAAGTCCGGCAAGTTCGCTTACCTGACGCGGATCGCCGATGACCCAGGCCCATGATAAGGGGACGGGGAGTGAGCTACAGCCTCCAGATCGGCCTCCGGTATCTCCGTTCGAAGAAGCGTGCCACGGTCTCGATGATCACCCTGATTTCGATCGTGGGTGTCGCGCTCGGGGTTGCCGCGCTTTTGGCTGTCCTATCGATCACGACCGGCTTCGAGCAGTCGTTCCGCGATAAAGTTCTCGGGGTTAATGCGCACGTTCTCATCCTGAAGTACGGACGTGAGTTCGGTGACTATCCCGAGGTCCTCGCGTCGGTGGGAGAGATGCCCGAGGTCGCCGGCATCGCGCCCTTCTCGATCAACGAGATGATGCTGACCAAGGGCGAACGCCGCGCCGTCGTGCTGGTCAAGGGCGTCACCCCCGAAGGCGTCAGCACAGTTCTCGACCTTCCGCAGCAGATCATTGCCGGCGATTTGAAGGGCCTTCGCCGCGAGGGTGCCAGGCCATCCCCCGATCCACGCGTCGTGCCCGAGGACGACTGGGACTGGCTCCGCCGCTTCAAAGACGCCGAGTCAGAAGAAGGGGGCACTCCCCGTTTTCGGAAGCCGCCGACGGTGTGGGAGACAAACCGAGCGCGCGAGGAGGCGCGCAAGCCCGTCGGAAAGGTCGCCAAGCCGTCGGAGATCGAAGCCCTGTTGGGGGAGCTGAGCGAGGACGAGCTCGAGCTCCCCGAGGACCCAGCCTGGGAGGCGGGGCTTTCGATGGGCGCTGGCCAAGAGCCCCTCGCGGCGCTCCCTGGGATCGTCGTCGGAAAGACCCTCGCCGCCGACCTCGGCCTCGAGGTGGGTGACCGGGTGCGGATGATCTCGCCGCTGGCCGCGCTTGGGATGACGCTCTCCGGAACCGGCGCGTCGGCCACGCGGTCGCGAGAGTTTCGGGTGATCGGGGTGTTTGAGGCCGGCTTTCAGGAGTACGACTCGGGGCTCGTGTACACAGACCTCTACGAGGCACAAGAGCTCTTCGACGAGGGCGACAATGTCACCGGCGTCGAGCTTCGCGTGTTCGATTTGGACAACTCGGAGGCGCTCGCCCGACGGATCGAGCAAAACCTCGGCGGCGCGTTCCATACACTCGATTGGTCCGAGCTCAACCGGAACCTCTTCACCGCACTCGAAGTGCAGAAGATCGCGCTCACTTTGGTGATCGCCACGATCATTTTCGTCGCTGCCTTCAACGTGATCGCGACCCTGATCATGATCGTCCTCGAAAAGAAGCGTGAGATCGCGATCCTCAAAGCGATGGGAGCCACCGACACGACGGTGCTCGGAATTTTCATGGTCCAGGGGATCGTCGTCGGCGTCGTCGGGACGTTGATCGGGGTGCTGGTCGGCGGCGGGATCGTCGCCTATCTCGACCGCATACGGTTTCCCCTCGATCCGAAAGTCTACCTGATCGATCACCTGCCGGTCGTGTTGAGCCCTAGCGTGTTCTTGGTGACGATCGGCATCGCTCTGCTGATCTGCACGGTCTCGACGATCGCCCCCTCGTGGTGGGCGGCGCGGATGCTCCCGGTCGACGGTTTACGCTACGAGTAACCCCGCGTCGGGAGCGATGCGAGAAGGTTCTCGGTCGCCTCCCACAGCCGCTTTGCAGCGGCAATGTCTTGCGCCTGCTCCGAAGGTTCGGCCTGCTCGCCCTTTGAGAAGTATTGGCCGGTGACCGTTTGCAGGGCGGGGTCCGTCGCTAGAAGGCGCACCGCTTCAGCGCTTTCTTCGGGTGTGAGAAGAGTGGGGCGCAACACGAAGAAGAGAAGCTTCACCAACGGCCCCGCGTCGGCTCTCAAGTTGGTGATCACCGCGCCAGGGTGAATGGAATTGACGGTCACCGCTTTGTCGGCCAATCGAGCCGCGAGCTCACGGGTGAATAGCTCGAGGGCGAGCTTCGATTGCGCGTAGGCCCTCCGACCGCTGTAGCCTTTTTCGAGCTGCAGGTCGTCGAAGTCGAGCCCGTTTTTCGCGAGTCGGTGAATCCGCGAGCTCACGTTGATGATACGCGCCGGGGCACTTTGCAGGATTCGATCGAGGAGAAGCGATGTGAGCAGGAACGGCCCAAGGTAGTGGACAGCGAACGTCATCTCGAGCCCGTCAACGGTTTCGCGTCGTTTGGCCTGGACCGTGCCAGCATTGTTGATCAGTACGTGGAGATACGACTGCTCCTCGAGGAAGCGCTTACAAAAGGCACGAACCGACGTTACCGACGCGAGGTCGAGCTCCATCGGGCGGAGCTGGTTCCCGGTCGACTGCTCGATTTCGTCAGCCGCTTGCCGGGCTCGCTCGAGATTTCGCGCCGTGATCACCACGTCGGCGCGCTTCGCCGAAAGGGTGGTCGCCGTCGCGCGGCCGACCCCGGACGACCCACCGGTGATAAGGATGGTCTTACCTTCGATGTCCCACATCGTCCGCCCTGCCGAGCCTACTAAGGGCACGCCCAAGAAGCCACGCCGCACGGTCGCGGGGAGCTTGACGGGCTAGGCTCAGCGAGCTACCAATCCCCTCCTTTTGCGGGAATAACTCAGCGGTAGAGTGCAACCTTGCCAAGGTTGAAGTCGTGGGTTCGAATCCCATTTCCCGCTCTAAGAATCGCTAATCGTTGCCGGTGGTTTCACGACGGCCGGCATTTCGAGCATCGTCCCCAGGCTGGGAATCTTCCACTCGACCTTCCACTTTGTGACCGTCGACCAGCGCTAGTGCGCGCTCGACGGCGCCCTGCTTCTCATCGCGCTCTATATGCGAGTAGTGAAGGAACATCTCCTCCGTCTCGTGGCCGATCATCGAACGCGTGATCGCGCCCGATGCCACTTGGCGAAGCAGGTTGTTCCAGGTTCGGCGAAAGCCGTGGAGGGTAAAGCGGTCGGCAACGCCAGCCGCGTTGAGAGCTCGCTCGAGGGGCTTTCGGAGCGAGGCGTTGCGTGGATGGGTCCCGACGCGACTCGGAAAGAGCAAGCCCTCGGAGAGCCCAGGAGCCTGGTTTCTGACGAGTCGCTGCCGGTGTTGCTTGAGGACCGCCTTGAGTGGCGGCGGAAGAGGGACGTCTCGGACCTTGCCGGTCTTCGTCGTGCCCACGCGCCCCTGCCACTGGGACCGCCGGATCCAGATCACGTTGGCATCCTCGTCGACGTCGTCCCACCGGAGGGCTGAGACTTCGCCGAAGCGAGCGCCCGTGAGCGCCATCGTCAGGAACAGCGGGTACCAGTCCGGCTCGCTTTCGCGAAGGTAGGCCAAAACGCGCTGCAGGTCTTCGGGCTTCAGCCGGTTCCCTACCGGTGGGTTCTCCGGGAGCGTCCGGACCCGAGCACAGGGGTCCCGTGGCAGCCCGAGATCGGCCTGAGCGTCCCGGAGCAATGCCCGGAGCACCCTTAGCCGCGAGTTGACGGTGCTCGCTTTCGCGTATTGGGCATCGCGCCAGAGGATCACGTCCTGGGGCGAGATGGCATCTACGTAGAAGTTCCCCAAGGCAGGCAAGATGTGGTGGTCGAGCATGCCGGCGTACTTGTCCCGCGTGGAGGGCTTAAGAGTGGGAATCTTTGGATTCCGGCATGGTGTTCGAGGCTAGGGAGTCGTTGCCAAAGTTGGTGTCGTGCCTCCGGGTAGCGCTCAAGCTGCCGGGCTGGCGAATCTGCTCTCGGCCAGAAGCTTTATCACGTCATATCCCCAGTGACTCAGCACCGGTATCTTACCCCATTCGTCCCGACGAGCGGCCCGATAGAACTTAGCTCCCTTCAGGATGCGGGCGGCCGGTCCCCCGTGCGAATCCATGAGTTCCGGGACCTCACTCTGGCTCTCCGTGAGCGGCACATTCCCAAGAATCTCGCCACCGGTTTCACGGATCGCTTTTACGTGCATCGTTCCAAATGCGACGAGGGTGGCATTGGCCACGTCTTCCTCGGTGGGCGGAATATCGCCGACCCAATCGTGCAGGCCACCAAAAAAAGCCTGAGTCTTCGTGGGTAGTTCCTCGCCTTCCGTCTGAAGGACGCGGCCGCATGCGTACCGCCCGTCGTCCAGACGGACCTGCCAGAAATCGCCAGGCTGCAAAGCTCGGTTTGATCGTGGTGAGAACGGAAACGTCCGGCGCATTGAACCGGCACCGATTGTCGTCGGAAGAACACCGGGCGGCAAGACGACTCGATCACCGTTACGAAGGTGGTGCCTAGCTCTCGTTGACCTGACGTTGCCGTAGCGACGTGAAATCGGCTGATATGAAGTGACGAACCGCAAACACGGCGATGCCGGCAAGCCCCGGTCATGTTTGGGTTTCTAGTGGTTTTTCGTTCGTTGCTTGCAACGCGCTGCGTTGCTTTGGGAGCATGAGGTCGCTGGTTCGAATCCAGTCGCCCCGACTAAGGATTTCGAGGACTTGCGGCGCTACCGATTTCGGCGATCGGGGGCCGTTCACCTGACGTTGACATGAGGTGGCGCAACGGGGCGTAACGCCTCGACTAATCGGAGCTGCGCCTGTGCTCCTAGGTGGGCGTAGACCTCCGTGCTCTGCGCCGAGCGATGGCCAAGCTGCGCTTGGATCGCCTTGATGGACTGGCCACCCGTGGCGGCCTGGCTGGCTCAGGCGGAAGAAGCGAACAACCTGAGACAAGCATCGGAAATCCTGCTTGAGGCGCGGGACGTCCTGTCAATGCCATTCTACGCGGTGATCTTGGACGGCGAACGGCGGCGAATCGACTCGAAATGATGGCAACAGCGACACGTCGGCTGTTTGGGCGCTTTGGGCTGCCGTCTGCTGCACTCTCCGCGCGAATAAGCCGAAGGCGTTGAGCGCGCCAGTCACGGCCGAGCTCCGGGCGACGACCCGCGGCGCAGGCCGTGCGGTTTTGGTGAATGCCACAACTATGCCTTACCCGAACGAAGTCCGGTTCCTTTGATGTGCTCGGGCACTAGGTTCGAGTAGGACATCTTCTGGTAGTCGACCATTGATTGCCCGTGATAGCCTGGCCTTGGAACACCAGTCGTCGAGGAGGTTCGAATGGCCAGATCGAAATGTATCGCGATCATTATCGCTAGCGCCATTGGCGCTTGGGGCTGCGGCGGCGACGGCAATGGCGATGGCTCGGGTGGGTCTGCTGGCTCGGGCGGGTCCGCTGGTTCGGGTGGGTCCGCTGGCTCGGGTGGGTCCGCTGGCTCGGGTGGGTCCGCCGGGAGCGTGCAGAACGCGTGCAACAACGATTCGGATCATCAGGGGACTATCAGCAACCCCGAGTACCCGAACGAGTTCTGGGCTTGCTACGACGCGGCCGACACGGACATCGAGCAGTCCGTAAACACGTGTGTGGCGGAGGCGCTCGGCGTCTCTGGGAACTGCGGCGGCTGTTTCGGGACGTTTGCGGGTTGCATCGACTCGGGCTGCGGCGACGTCTGCAACGAGCGCGGGGCGAACACCTTGCCGTGCCAAGATTGCATCTTCGACGAGTGCAAGATGGACTTCAACCTGTGCTCCGGCATCAGCGATCCGGCCGCCGTACCGCAGTAGACGTATTAGACTGCCCTAGCAGTCCGAGGTCGATCCCTAAATCAGGGCGGGTCGAGAACCGAGTGAACTAGAGCTACTCTGCAACTCGGCTTCGCCTCCGTACTGCTCCCGTACTCGTGCAGCGCGCTGCACTCGTACACTCGCAAGCGAATCCCATTTCCCGCCCCGAGAGCCGGCATTCCGAGGTCGGCTTTTTCGTTGAGGGGCGCTGAGCGCTGGTCGTCCCGCGCGAGGTATCAAGCTTGCGGAGGCCGCGCGGCCTCGTCGTCGTTGATACGAAGAACCTTCGTCGCCTAGCGATCGAACCCAAATGCGTGCGCGCTGAACTCGCCGCCGAGCTGCATCTGCTGGGTTGCTTGCTGAAGCTCCTCGGGGACGTCTCCGAAGAAGAAGAATGGCCCAGGGACTGCGATGGCAAGCAACTTTGGGAAGTGAGCGGCCGCGGTGGTGCTCAAGTGGTAGCCCATCGCCGCGGCATCTTTGAACTCGTCACGGACGGACAGGGCGTTGTCTTTCTCGGAGACGAAGCAGTGGACGGCCTCGGCGTCCGCCTCGTTCTGCTTCATCGCCTCCGTGACCTCTTCGTAGATCGACTTGAGCTCATCCAGCTTTCCCTGCTTGGCGGTCCACTTGTATACGACTGTGATGTGATCGTTCGTCATTCTGTCTTCTCCATTTGGCTTGGGCTTGGCGCCGCGCGCTTCCAGGAGCTCCAAGACGGGTTGCAGGGCATCCCGAAGAACCTCTTGGCCGACCGCCTGCGTCGCCTCGAGAGTGACGGAATTGTTCGGAGAGTGCGCTCGCACAACACCATGCTCTACGCGCTCACCGAACTAGGTGCTGCAGCACGCGGTGCGGTAGAGGAGCTCGCGTTCTGGGGAGCCATGCTCCAGCCGATCGCGCCTCCAAAGCACCCGCGCAGCATTCGCGCGATCGCGATGGCGCTGCAGGCGGTGCTCACACGAGCCGGGGATGCTCTCCCCGACGCGCGTCATGTCATCGAGCTAGAGATCGACGGCGAGCACATCCAGATCCTCCTCGGCGCCAGCCCCACCGCGACCGCCAGGCCCTGCACGGATGCGGACGCACGCGTTCGCGTGCCTCGGCAAACCATGTCCGACTTCCTGCTCGGTCGATCATTCGACAAGAAGCGCTTTGTTCTCACCTCAGGCGACAAGGCCACGCGGACCGCCTTATTTCGGGCGCTCGGGTCGGATTCCGGCTAAGCTATCATCGTAGCCCCGCGGCAAGCTCGGCAAGATAGCGCTGCCGCAATGGATCCCGTTTCCGCGCCATCGCGAGCGTGTTCACGAGGAGTCGACCGCGGTCGGCGATGGTCAGTGCGTTGCTGGTCGTAATCACTCCCGCGATCCGATTACGGGGCACGAACTCTCCGCTTTCGCAGTAGTGGCGAAGCACAGTAAGGTTCCGCCGGATTCATCGCCGGAGAAGTCGATCTTGTACAAGCCGGCCAGGCCAGGTCCTGTCGGCTGCGCGTCGGCGCGGTAGGTCTCACACAGAAGGGCAACCCCGATGCCAAAGAGGACCCCGCCGAGGATCATTCCCGAATGACGGCCCTCTGGCGTGATGTCGACGAGAGAGCTATCTGTCCGGACGCACTTGGACGGTCGACGCCTCCGAACGTATTCAATCAGAGATCTGACAAATGAATTGGTACCGAATTAAGACCGCGCTCATCGGACTCAAGCGGTTGGCAGAGCTGACGGACGAGGACAAGCAAGCTTGCATCGATGGCTTCAAGTTCCTTCAGAGAATGCAGGATGGCGAGCCCACCGAAACAGCGGATGAAACGAAAGCGGTCGCGGACTACTACAAGGTCCTGAACAACTTGCTCTCGG
>JAOTVB010000001.1 GCA_029863605.1 Myxococcales bacterium
GGCGAGATTGGCCGGATGCCCGTGCGCGTCGTGAACCAGCTCACCATGCTCTGCGCACTTCGTGTGCTCGACCAGGAGCATATGGCCGCCGCTCGAGCCTTGAAGGATGAGAGCGAGAAGTCCAAGCGTCGCGCAAGCCCGCCGAATCACGAGGGATCTAGGTGCCGTCGGTCTCGTTCGCGCCATCGCCAGGAGCGGAGTATGCAAAGTTTCCCGTCGTCCATCAACCGGTGGAGTTGGGCCGCTGGCGTCTGGTCACCCTCTCGGGCTACACCCTCTGACCCAGCAACAGGCTAGGATTTAACCGGTCTAGGGGCCCCTGAGGATGTCGAGGGAAGAAACCACCGAAGTGACACGGCGCCACGTGTTTGCGCTGCAAGGGCTCTCCGAAAAACAGGAGGAGGCTCGCATCGTCGTCCTCGCCGGCAAGTTGGCGGGGGACAAGTATGCGATCGATGAAGAGCTGACCTTCGGGCGAGGGGTCGAAGCGCACGTCAAGATCGACGACAACCTGGCCTCGCGGATGCATGCGAGGATCTTCCGGCACGAGAACGGGGCTTACGTCGTCGAAGACCTCGAAAGCCGCAACGGAACGCAGGTCAACGGGATGGCGATCACGCGTCAGGTGTTGACGTACGGTGATCGCATTCAGATCGGGAGCTGCCTGCTCTTGTTCGCACACCACGATCCGATGGAAGAGCAGGTTGCCCATCGTCGCAAGCTCGAAGCGATCGGTCGGCTCGGCACCGGCGTGGCCCACGACTTCAACAATCTTCTCGGGGCGGTCCGCTCGAGCATCGACTTTCTCAATGCTTTACCGCCCGACACGAAGCTGAGCGACCCCGACGTGCGTGAGGCGTTCAATGATATTCGCGCGGCCGCCAGTGCCGCAACCGAAATGACCAGCCGGCTTCTCGGGTTTGCGCGTGAGGTCCAGCGCAGCCACTCCGAGGTCGATTTGTCGGAGCTCTGCCATCACGTGGTGCAGCTAGCCCGACACACCTTTCATCGGAGCATTCGCATCAGCGCGAAGATCGACCGCGGGCTCACGGTGGTGGGCGATCGAGGGCAGCTCCATCAGCTCCTGATGAACCTCTTGATCAACGCGCGAGATGCGATGCCAAAAGGCGGCAAGCTCACCATCAGGGCGAAGAAGGCCGATCGGCGGGATCTCGAAAAAGCGCCCCTCAACCCATTGGTCGCGCATGCGCTCATCACGGTGAAGGACACCGGTATCGGGATGGATGACGAAACCCGAGAGCGGGCGTTCGACCCGTTTTTCACGACCAAGGCCGACCAAGTCGGAGCCGGGCTCGGGCTCGCAGCAGTGTACGAGATCGCCAAGGGTCACAATGGTCACATCACCGTGCACAGCGAGCCCAATCGCGGAAGCACGTTTCAAGTGGTGTTTCCGCTCGCCACGGAGCAGTCGATACCGCCAAGCAAGCCGCGCATGCCCGCGATTCCCGTTCCGCAAACGCAGCTGCTGATCATGCTCGTCGACGACGAAGACGTCGTTCGCCGAAGCGCGGGTCGGGTCGTGAGACAGAGTGGTCATCGCGTCATCTTCGCGAGAAGCGGAGAAGAAGCGCTTCGGATCTACGGTGAGACCCAACCGCGGCCGGACCTGGTATTGATGGATCTCAACATGCCCGGGATGACCGGGGACCAGGCGTTCAAGGAGCTGAAAGCCATGGATCCTCAGGCTCCCGTTGTTTTCGTGTCCGGCTACTGGGATGGCGCGCTGGAGCGCGAGCTTCGCAACATGGGAGCGCTCGGTTTTGTTCAAAAGCCCTACGAAGCTGCTACGCTTCGGGACGCCATCGTGCAGGCGATGACGGCCCAGACTTCATGATCAAGTACATAGGTTCGAAACGGGTGTTGGTGCCGCACATCGTGCGAGCGGTGTCTGCGTTTCCCGAATCTGCGCGGGTTCTCGACCTATTCTCCGGGACGTCCCGGGTTGCGCGCGGGCTCAAGCAGTCGGGGCGATATGTAATCGCGAACGATCACCTGGCCTATGCGGCGACTTTGGCGCGGTGCTACGTGCAAGCGGACGCGGAGCGCTGGCGGGAAGAAGCGGCCTGTTTGATCGCTGAGCTCGCGGAGGCCGCGCCCGCGCCCGGATACTTCACGAAAGCCTTCTGCGAGGACGCCCGCTACTTTCAGCCTCACAATGGGGCGCGCGTCGATGCAATACGCGAGAAGATCGCAGGACTCGTCCTGCCGCCAGAGCTCGAAGCGATCGCACTCGTTTCGTTGATGGAGGCAGCCGACCGAGTCGATTCGACGACCGGTGTACAGATGGCGTACCTAAAACAGTGGGCGTCCCGCGCGTTCAACGATCTCGAGCTCCGAATGCCGGCGGTTCTACCGGGGCCGGGCGAGTCACTTTGTCTCGAGGCTGTCGAAGCGGCATCGCAGGTCGAGGCGGACGTGGCCTACATCGACCCGCCCTACAACCAGCATAGCTACATGGGGAACTACCACGTGTGGGAGAGCCTCGTGCGTTGGGACAAGCCCGCGACTTACGGCATCGCCAACAAGCGCGTGCAGTGTCGCGACTACAAGAGCGACTTCAACTCGAAGCGGCGCATCCGTCAGGGCCTCGAATCAGTGATCGATGCGGTCCGGTGTCCTCATCTCGTCGTCTCGTTCAACAACGAGGGTCACCTCGAACGACACGAAATGGTGGGTCTGCTCGAGCGAAGAGGGCATGTCGGCGTCGTGGCAGTCGACTTCAAGCGCTACGTCGGCGCTCAGATCGGAATCTACAGCCCCAACGGGAAGAAGGTGGGCCAGGTGAGCCATCTTCGAAACAAGGAGTATCTCTTCGTGGTCAGCGCTCGGCGATCGTGCGTCGAGTCGGTTTGTGAGGCGATTGAAGCCAGCATCGAAGAAGAGGCACTTGCATCTCAACGCCGGAAAGGCAAAAAGAACGGCCATGAACCTGAACGACGTGCTCAACGATGATGCAACACGGACTTCGGTTGTCCAAGAGGTGTGCCAACTGGTCGAAGACGAGGTGGCGAAGCAGCGAGGACTCGGTGGCGTTGCGGTGAAGGCGGGATACAAGGTCGTCCAAAGCGTCAAGCCAGGTTTCGTGAGAAATGTCGTGCAATCTCTGCTTCCTGAGTTTGCGGCGGCCCTGGAGCCGATCCGTGAAGAAGCGGTGGCCCAAGGCAAGTCGGTGAGCGATTACTTCGGAGCGCACACGGAAGAGGTTGCCGAGGCACTCTTGGCCGTGACCGACAGTCGGGCGTCGAGCTCGCCACACGGTTCCGTCAAAGGCGCCTACAGCAAATTGCGTGGCTCTGCCCGCAAGAACGTCGAGAGCGCCGTTCCCGGCCTCGGCCGCATCATCGACAGGTACACGTGAACAGGACGGCCCCGTTTTTCTAAACCCTGGCAAAAGGGGGACTGTCCCCGATGCAGTATTTTGAGGACATCGTCGTTGGGAACGTGAAGGAGTCTGCGGACTTCTACGAGTTGAAAGCCGAGGAGATAGTCGATTTCTGCGGAAAGTGGGATCCGCTTCCGTTTCACATCGACGAGCGCGCGGCCGAACAGACCCCCGTCGGCAAGCTGTTTACCTCGGCGATTCACACCGTGGCGATCGCCATTCGCCTCGGCCACCAGCTTCAAACCGAGCCGGTCGCGACCGCGATTGGGCTCGGTTGGGACGAAGTGCGCTTTCATGCTCCCGCCTGTGCCGGCGACCGCCTTCGCCTTCGCGGTGAGATCATCGAGACGCGGGTGTCCGAGGGCAATCCTTCCCTGGGGGTCGTCAAGAGCCTCATCAGCCTCACGAATCAGGACGGCGAGACCGTGATCAGCTTCAAAGCGGCTGCGCTGATTCGGCGACGGCCCGAGCCGGGATAGCCCTCTCCTTGAGGGCGATGATCGCTTCTCGGGTTCGATCGCGGAGGTCGGCTATCCGGTCTTCTTTGCTGAGCTCGGCAATGGGGTAGAGTGGGGCACCGACGCGAACGGTGACGAGACGATTCACATGGGGGTCTCTCCAGCTGCCGGTATCGACCGCGTCCCGAGACATCAGTGAAAAGGTTCCGCGGAGGGCGACCGGAACCACAGGGGAATCGGTCTCGACGGCCGCTTCAAAGGCGCCATTCTTGAATGGCCTGAGCTTGCCGTCTTGGGTTCGTGTGCCCTCGGGAAACACGAGCAGTGGCTGGCCATCCTCGAGCACTTTCGTGAACGCCTCGATTGCAGCCTTCGCCGCGTCTCTTCCCTGGCTACGGTCGACCGGCACGTGACCTGCAAGTCGGAGATGCCAACCGAGGAAAGGGATGTTCATCACCGAGCGTTTCGCGGCCCACTTGAAGTCCCCAGGAAGCACTGCGCCGAGGATCAAGATGTCGACCAGGCTCTCGTGATTGCTCGCATAGACGAAGCCGCCCTCAGGAACGTTGTCGAGACCGTCGGCCTCGATCGCGATGTTGAGCCCCTTCGCGCTCGACCGGCTCCATCGGGTGGCTGCCCAGGTCGATGCTCGCCCCTTCGAAAAGGGGCCGCCCGTCAATGACACGACTGCCCAGCCAATCGTGCGCGCCCCAAAAGGTACCCACTGCTGCATCCAACGCACGCGCTCGCGGACACCCATCTCGCCGCCTTTACGGAAGATGCCCCACTCGGTTCGAACCCACTGCAGGGTGCTCTTGATACCCATTCTGGGCTCAATTACCACTGCTATGCAGACAAGAAAAGCCTTGCCTGAGCTGATCGTCGCAGCTCATGCCATTGGCCGCACGGGGTTCGGTGGAACGTTCGAAAGATCCAGGCCTTCAGGCAACGAGCAATAAGGGAACTCGAAGTCCACGGATTTTGCATAATGGTAGAGATCGGCTCCATACCGAGTGAAAGGAACCGGTGCAGTGTGCAGGTCGGTTACAGAACGCGTGTTGTCGTACACGATGTCGGCCGCCATGTAGGGGACGAAAACACTCAAAAGTGCGCCAATGCGTTGCGCGTTCCCTCCACGATTGAGGTTCGCGAGCAAGCGCATCACCTGCTCAAAGGGCGCTTTCAACCCTCCAACGAAGCGCGGCATTCGTTTCCCGAGAGTCTCAGAGAAGGCTTCGGCAATCTCGCCCATGGAACGCGATTCGGAGCCGGCGCTCAGGTGATATGTGTCGTACGAAAGGTCCTCGCGAAGATGGAGCTCGGCGATGCTGGGACCAACCCAATCTGCATTGACGATGTCGACCCGCGTGTCCTTCGAAAACGGAAGGACGGGAAGATCGGTCAGCACACAGAAAGCCCGGACCATATCGAACTGAGTCGTTTCCGAAAATCTCGAGTCTCCGATGACGCTGCTTGGACGGAGATAGAGACGTGGTACGTCGGGTAGTAACTCTCGAACCATGTGCTCACAGAACTTCTTGGTTCGGGTGTAGGGGTTGAAGTCGCGACGATCCCAATCGAGCGGCTCGTTCTCGAGAACGGTGTCGCCTGGACGCTCGCCTGCCACGGCCGCCGTCGACACGAGTGTGAAGCGGCGGAGCGGATGGTCGTCTTGAATCGCTCGCGCCAACTTGATCACCGAGAGCGTTCCCCGAAGGTTGTGGTTCGTGCAGGCGCGGTCCGAGCGAAAGTTCAACGCCGCCGCGTTGTGTAGGACCGACTCCGCGTTCGAAATGAGCCAGTCGTAGTCGGCGTTGGAGATTCCGAGATCTGGCTCGCTGAGGTCGCCGGTGATGAAACAAATCCGATCGAGGGAGCGATAGAACTGGTCCGCTTGCATGTGGAGCTGCAGTGATCTCCACAGGCGTTCGACGCCCCCGTCGTAGTCCGCAGCTCGAACTAAGAGAGCAAGTTCGTGATCGGTGTTTCGAAGCAACCAGTCGGTCGCGTATGAACCGATGAACCCCGTTGCTCCCGTCATGAAGATCGCCATCAGAGCTTATGGTTGTTCGCCGGCTGCCGATGTCAAGAGAGCGACGAGCTCCTCGGCGGCGTCGACGTGCACCCAGTGGCCCGCGTCTTCGATGATGTGAACGAACACTCCCGGATCGCGCCCTGCAACGGCTTCCACACGGGCCCGATCCAGCCTCGAAAACACCGACGAGCGTCCCCCGATGACCACGTGGATCGTGGAGCCGGCGGAAGGCGATTCGACGACGGGCCACAAATCGGTCTTGGCGTAGTCCTCGATCAGGGATCGAATCGCAGAAAGATCGGGCCCAAACGAGTGGCTTCCATCGTCGTTGCGGTTCAGGTTCATCGCGAGCCATTGGGCGATTGCCTCGGGTTGCCCGGCCTCGACGATCGACTGCACGAACGCTTCTCGAGAAGGCCAGTCCTTCTTCAGACTTTCGAGCGTCATCAGTACTCCGGCGGTCACACTCGAGCCTTCCTCTTTCGGGCCTGGGGACGAGTCGATGAGCCAGATCTCGGCTCCGCCGTCCTGCATTGCGAGCCACTCCAATGCCACCTTGCCCCCGAAGCTGTGGCCGACCGCCCCCCGCACGGGCAGTGACAGGGCCTGATCGAGCGCGCGGACATCGGCCGCCGTCGTCTTCAGCGTGTGCGGAGGCGGCTGCTGGAGGGAATCGCCATGCTGCGGAAGGTCGACCAAAATCGCCCCCCAGTCTGGGCGTCCTTTCACGAAGCTTCGCGCGATGCCTCGCCAATTGGCGCGTGTGCCGAGGATCCCGTGAAGAAAGATCATGTAGCGGGACGGCTGGCTCGATTCGAACTTGACAATACTATGAGCGAGCACAAAACCTCCCTTACCACAGATGTCCAAGGACAGCCTGACCATCAAGGACAACCGCACGGGGGAGTCCTACGAGCTTCCGATCACGCACGGTACGATCCGAGCCATGGACCTCCGACAGATCAAAACGTCGGAGGACGATTTCGGCATGATGTCGTACGATCCGGCCTACAAGAACACTGCGTCGACGACGAGCCGCATCACTTTCATCGACGGCGACAAAGGTATCCTTCGCTATCGTGGTTACCCGATCGAAGAGCTTGCTGAGCACGCCACGTTTCTCGAAGTCGCGTACCTCCTGTTGACGGGAGAGCTACCTACCACGCCCGCGCTCGACGTCTTCGAGCACCAGATCACCCATCACACGATGGTGCACGAAAACATCCGAGAGTTTGTGGACGCGTTTCGATACGACGCACACCCGATGGGCACCTTGTGCAGCACGGTCGCCGCTCTCTCGACGTTTTATCCAGACGCGAAGGATCTATCGAACCCGGAGTTACGTCGCCTACAGATGCATCGCATCATCGCAAAAATGCCCACGATTGCGGCGTATGCCTACCGTCATCGGCGCGGGCTTCCCTATGTCTATCCCGACAACGATCTCAGTTATGCGGGGAACTTCTTGAACATGCTCTTCAAGATGATGGAGCAGACATATACCCCGAATCCGATCATCGAACGTGCCCTCGACGTGCTGCTCATCCTTCATGCCGATCACGAGCAGAACTGCTCCACGAGCGCGATGCGGGCGGTGGGTTCATCGCACGTAGATCCCTACAGCGCGCTTTCAGCAGCTTGTGCCGCGCTCTACGGGCCGCTTCATGGTGGCGCCAACGAGGCGGTGGTCCGGATGCTGACCGAGATCGGGTCCGTCGCCGCAATTCCGGAGTTCGTCAAACGCGCGAAGGGCGGCGAGGAGCGATTGATGGGCTTTGGCCACCGCGTCTACAAGAACTATGACCCGCGGGCCAAGGTCATCAAGAAGCTCGCGTACGAGGTGTTCGAAGAGATGGGCAAAAATCCCTTGATCGACATCGCCGTCGAGCTCGAGCGGATTGCGCTCGAAGACCCGTACTTCGTCGAGCGAAAGCTCTACCCGAACGTCGACTTCTATTCCGGCTTGATCTACGAGTCGATGGGTTTGCCAGTGGATCTGTTTCCCGTGCTGTTCGCGATTGGCCGCACGCCCGGCTGGCTCGCGCAATGGGAAGAGATGCTCACCGACCCCGAGCAAAAGATCGCGCGCCCGAGGCAGGTGTACCTCGGCGAGGGCGAGCGACACTACATTCCGATCAGCGAGCGCTAGCGGCGGCCGGGGCGCTCGGGACGAGCTGCAAGAGAGCCCGCTCCAGGCGTAGGACCGCGCTATCCGACATCGGACGACGCCTGACCCTAGCTGGGCTGGCGCCTCGCTCGAGGCTGTCGAGGTAGCCTTGCATTTTGCGCCGGGCCTCGTGAATCCGCCAAGCGATGGTGCCCTCGGTGGTTTCGAGGACGACCGCGGCTTCCTTGTAGCTGAGCCCCTGGAGGGTCGTGAGCACAACTGTCGTCTGAAGGAGTGGTGTGAGCTGATCGAAGGCTTCGAGCAGAGCGCGGTATCGTTGCCGCAGCTGGACCGCGCGCTCTGGGTCGCCGTGAGAATCGACTGCGACGGCGGCGAGGAGGCGTGGGTCATCGAGGGGCACCGTCCGTCGTCGTTTTCGGTCGCGCTTCGAGTTGAGAGCTCGGTGAAGCGTGATTCGATAGATCCACGTGAAGAACTCACTCCGCCCCTCGAACTCCGGAAGCTTGTGGTACGCCTTGAGAAACGCGTCCTGCGTGATGTCGTCCGCGTCGCTCGCTTGACCGGTGAGGGTCAGCGCCAACGCATACACCCGATCGCGGTATTTTCGAACCAGCTCGTCGAAGGCTGCCGTGTCGCCGCGCTTGGCTCGATCGACGAGCTCCGCGGCTTCAGCGCCGCGCCGCTGTGCTTCTGAAACGCATCTCTTTTGTCGCAAAAAGCCCCCGTCTGTTCAGGACCCCTAAAGGTTACTCACATTCCTGGCCCATGCCCAAATCGCCGGGCGACCATGCACTGTAGGGCACTGTGGGCAATCCGTCGCGCAGCCTTCAGGCCCGTGCTTGAAACGCCCAAAAGGAGCTGATACATGCTACCCGCCTGGACCGGAAGCCCTTGGAAATGGTGGGGAATTCTCTTCTCGAGTCCACTCGACACCGATGATTTCCGACTGGTTCTACGGCTTCTTCTCGAACGATCTCGCCATCGACCTCGGTACCGCGACGACCCTGATCTACGTGAAGGGGCGCGGGATCGTGTCCTGCGAGCCGTCGGTGGTCGCGGTACAAGCGGACCCCCGCGGTGGCAAGCGCGTCTTAGCAGTCGGTAAGGAGGCCAAGGAAATGCTGGGCCGCACGCCCGGTTCGATCCGCGCGGTGCGACCGCTTCGCGACGGGGTCATTGCCGACTTCGACATCACCGAGGCGATGCTGCGTTACTTCATCAACCGCGCCCATCACGACCGGCGCACGCTGGTCAAGCCCCGGATCATCATCTGTGTCCCATTCGGGATCACCGAGGTCGAAAAGCGCGCTGTGAAAGAGAGCGCCGAAGGGGCTGGCGCCCGCGAGGTGTTTTTGATCGAGGAACCGATGGCAGCTGCGATCGGAGCCGGGCTTCCGATTACCGAACCGAGCGGCAACATGGTAGTCGATATAGGCGGTGGCACCACGGAGGTCGCGGTCATCTCGCTTGCAGGGATCGTTTACTCTCAGTCTGTGCGCGTTGGTGGTGACAAAATGGACGAAGCGATCATCGCGTACCTCAAACGAAAGTATAATCTTCTGGTTGGCGAACAAACCGCGGAACGCGTCAAGTGCAGCATCGGCAATGCATACCCAGACGGCGAAGCGGCGACGCTCGAGGTAAAGGGCCGCGACTTGGTTGCAGGCGTGCCGAAAACCGTGGTCGTCAACTCCGACGAGATTCGCGACGCACTCACCGAGCCGATCAATGCGATCACCGAGGCCGTCATGATGGCACTCGAGCGCACGCCTCCCGAGCTGTCAGCCGACATCGTAGACAAGGGCATCGTGCTCACGGGAGGCGGCGCTTTGTTGAAGAATCTCGATGTGTTACTGCGCGAAGAGACGGGCCTTCCCGTGATGGTTGCGGACGATCCAGTGAGCGCGGTCGTCCTCGGCTCGGGCAAGGCGCTCGACCATTTGGACCTGCTGCGCGAGGTGACGATCGCGTAGCGCGAGAACGCGGTGATGAACTATTTTCAGACATTCCGGGACGCTGCGATCGTGATCGCTCTTCTGATCGTCCCGCTTCTCTTTCTCCGTGCTCACCTCAAAGACCCTTCCAAGCTCTCACGGTTCGACCATGCGATCCTACAGGTGAGCGGTCCTATACAATACACCGCCGAGTGGGCTGCAGACGCGGCGACTGGCATCATCGGGGACTACGTCTATCTCGTCGATGTGAATCGTGACAACGACCACCTACGCGCGGAGAACGACCGCCTGCGAAGTGAGATTCGCGCGCTTCGAGCGGACGCTCAGCGCATTTACAAGCTCGAAGCGCTGCTCGGGTTGCGCGAGCGTCTCTCGACGGAGAGCGTGAGTGCGAGGGTCATCGCCAAAGACATCTCGCCGTCGTTTAGAGTAGTGAGGCTCGCGATCGACCAAGGTGAACGCTCGGGTGTCCAGCCGGGGATGCCGGTGGTGTCCAACGAGGGGTTGGTGGGGCAGGTCCGTCGAATCTCCGGTCGGTTCGCCGATGTGCTCCTGACGATCGATCCGCAAAGCCGCGTCGATGTGGTCGTCGGCGACCAGCGTGCGCGCGGGCGGTTGGAGGGCCTGGGCGAGCGGAGCCGCTACCGCGGGCGCATTCAGTTCGACCGAGTCGATGATGAGGTTGGGGTTGGCGACGAGGTCTACACGTCGGGTCTCGGGAAGAAATTTCCTGCCTCGATCCTCATAGGATACGTGAGCAAGATCAACGACCAGGAATTTGGGCTCCACCAGGAGGGGGAAGTGACTCCTTCGGTCGATTTCACGCGGCTCGACGAGGTGTTAGTCCTGACGTCTGGTCCCAAGGACTCGGACGCCTTCTAGAGGGGGACGGATGCAAGGGCTCAGAAGCAGTATCCTCATCGTCCTGATCGCATTCGGGATGCTGTTGGCGCAATCCTCCTTCGCGAAGGTTCTGTCTCCGTATCCATTCTCGCCCTACCTCGGGCTGCCGTTGGTGTTCGCGCTCGGCACTGCCCCCGGTGTGCGGCTCGTTCGCGGCGCAGCGACATCCTTTGCCCTCGGCTACCTCTTCGACCTCTTCACCGGGAACCCCCTCGGGATTCACACCTTGGTGTTCGTCATCGGCTATTTGGCGTCGTGGCTGGTCGGGTACCTCATGTCGTTTCGTGGCGTCTTGTTCGAGATGGCGCTCACCTTCGGTTTGACGATCTCGATCGGCGGGCTGATCGAAATCATTCGCTCTTTTTCGCCAGGCGGCATGGCCTGGGACGGCGGAGCGCTCGCCCTGGCGCTCTTCGCATCCGGGTTTGCCACTTCGCTCGTGTCGCCACTCCTCTTCGCATTGGTGCGCTGGGTCGACCCGGAGTCGGCGCGGGCTCCAACATGATCACGCTTTCGCAGCGCCGCGAGGTCGGCGAGTTCCGCAAGCGATACCGGTGGATGGCGCTTTTCGTCGTGCTCGTATTCGGAACCCTCATCGTACGCGTAGCGCAGGTGCAGCTCTTCCAGCGCAATCGCTGGTCCGGTATTGCCCAACAGAACATCACGAAGACACTCGAGCTCCCGGCGACCCGCGGCGTGATTCGCGACGTCGCAGGTCGCGTCGTTGCCTCGAACAGACCTTCGTACAACGTCCATGCCACGCCAGGCCTTCTCCGTATCCCTGAAGACGTCGAACGGATCGCTACGTTGATGGGGCTTTCCGAAGAGGACACCGCCGCGCTCACCACACGGCTCGTCGAGCTGCCCGAAAACCGCCGCACGCACCAACTCGAGCTCTACAGCGACATCTCTCGCGAGCAGCTGGCGGCCCTCGAAACCCACCTCGCCGAGCTTCCTGCTCTCGACATCGTGACCGTCCCGCTTCGCGACTACCCCTATGCGACCCTCGGCGCGCACCTCATCGGCTATTTGAACGAGGTGAACGAGACCGACCTTCGCGATGCCCCTGACCCCGGCATCTATCGAGCCGGTGACCGCATGGGCCGAAGCGGCCTCGAGCGTCGCTACGAGGAGCTCCTACGGGGGACGCGAGGCTATCGCCGTGTCGTCGTCGACGCGCGTGGAAGAGCCCTCGAAGGCACGCGACCCCAATCCCTCGAAGTCGAAATGCTCAAGAAGCCCGTCCCCGGTCACGAGCTCCAGCTCACCATCGACATGCAGCTCATGGAGGCGCTCGATCGAGCGTTTCGCCAGCATCCCTCCGGCGCCGCCGTGGTCGTCGACATCCACACCGGCGCGGTTCGCGCGCTCTACTCGAAGCCAGTCTACGATCCGAACGAAATGAGCAGCGGCCTCAGCACCCAACGCTACCAAGAGCTCACGTCGGATCCGTTCCGTCCCCTGATCGACAAGACGATCTACGAGACCTATTTTCCCGGCTCTACCTTCAAGGTCATCACTGCGCTCGCGGCCCTACAGGACTCCGTCGTCGACCCGATGCAGCGCGTCGAATGCCTCGGGTCGATCAAGATCGGCAGGCAGAAATTTCGCTGCAACCACCGTCACGACTGGGTCGACCTATACGATGCGATCGTTCAGTCCTGTAATGTGTACTTCTGGGAGCTCGCCGAAAAGGTCGGCCTCGAGCGCATCAATCGTTACGCCGAGGCCGTTGGATTCGCGGAGCGATCGGGAATCGGCGTCAACAGTGAGGCGAAGGGATTCTTGGCGACGCGCGACTGGTACAAAGAGCACTACGGAGCGTTTCGTCCAGGCTACACCCTCAATACGGCGATCGGGCAGGGCAACACCCGGGTCACCGTGTTGCAACTAGCGATGGCGTACGCAGCGATCGCCAACGGCGGTACCTTGTACGTTCCACAGGTCGTTCAGAACGTGAAGGCGCCCGACGGCTCGCTTTCCGAGACCTTCCAGCCCAGAGTGCGGCGCGAGATCCGGGTCTTGCCGGAGCACTTGGAGCTGCTCCGGCGTGCGCTCACGGGCGTTGTCAACGAAGAGTTGGGAACCGCATACCGTGCGCGAACGCGGGAGGGGCCGCTCATCGCGGGCAAGACCGGCACGGCACAGGTCGTGAGCCGTAAGAGTCGGTCGGGGGAGTCGTCGAGCGCCTGGTACCTCGACCGCTCTCACGGATGGTTTGCCGGCTACGCACCTGCCGACGACCCCCAGGTGGCCTTCGCCGTACTGGTGGAGCACGGTGGATCGGGAAGCACCAGCGCGGCGCCGATTGCCGTGATGGTGATGCAGGAGTACCTGCGAGAGCCCGAGGGTGAGGAGCCCGAATAGTGATGGCGATCGGTAGAACCATCCGTGACGAGTTCGATTGGCCGCTCTTCATCGCGGTCTCGACCATCGCTCTTTTCGGTGTTCTCAACTTGTACAGCGCTACCGACGGTGGAACGACTTCCGATGCGTACGTACAGCAGCTCTACTGGCTCATTCTCGGGTTCGGGGCGGCCGGCGTCACTGTCGCGATCGACTATCGATACTTCGAGCGTTACGGCTGGGTCATCTACGGCGCCTGCATTCTCGCCCTCGTGTTGGTGTTCGTCCTCGGAAAGAGCGTTCGTGGGTCTACCCGATGGATCGCACTTGGCGGTTTCTCGCTCCAGCCGAGCGAGCTGATGAAGATCGGGCTCGTCATCGCGCTCGCCAAGTACCTCCACCACGACACCAAGACCGGCGGACGCACGCTTGCGGATCTGATCATTCCAGGACTAATCCTCGCCCTGCCAACGGCCCTCGTCCTTCTTCAACCGGATCTCGGGACGGCCATGGTGCTCGCATTCATCTTCGCCAGCGTGATGATGCTGACCGAGCTCAAGGCCCGTTCGGTGGTCACCCTCATCGCGACCTTCGTGGTCGCTGCACCGGTTACTTGGTTCTACTTGCTCAAGGACTACCAAAAAGAAAGGATTACCGCGTTCTGGAGCCGCGTCGGGGGTACCCAAGCCGACCTTTTGGACTCCGGCTGGCATGCTCACCAGTCGCTCGTCGCGATCGGCAGTGGTGGCCTGGCCGGGAAGGGCTTCACCCAGGGCACCCAAACCCGCTTTCGATTCCTTCCCGACCAGCACACCGATTTCCCTTTCCCGGTGTGGGCGGAGGAACACGGCTTCATCGGGGCGATCTTGCTGATCAGTCTATACCTGTTCTTGATTCTCTGGGCGCTTCGGATCGCCTCGCAGGCCAAAGACCGCTTTGGGGCAGTTGTCGCCGTGGGCGTCGGCGCCATGATCTTCTGGCAAACCGTGGTCAACCTCGGGATGGTGTCCGGGCTGCTTCCGGTGGTCGGGATGACACTGCCGCTGTTCTCCTATGGCGGATCGAGCCTGCTCTCGACGATGCTCGGGCTCGGGTTGCTGATGAACGTATCGATGCGGAGGTTTTCACATTGAGTCAGTCGAAGCCAAGCCTAGCCGGCGTCATTCAAATGACCTCTACCGCCGATGTCGATGCCAACATGAGCATGGTGCAGGAGCTCGTCCGGGAGGCCGCGGTGCGCGGCGCCGAGCTCGTCGTCGTTCCGGAGTGTTTTGCGTACCTAGGCCCCGAGGCTGGCAAGCTCGAGGTCGCCGAGTCGCTCGATGACGGTGGCCCCATCCTGGACGCGTGTCGAAGCGTCGCCACGGAAGCAGGCGTCGACGTCGTTTACGGCGGCTTCTGGGAAAAGAGCGACGTGGCAGGCAAAGTGCACAACGCCTGTGTCTACATGCGCGCCGAGGGGTCGATCGCGGCGGTATATCGAAAGATCCACCTCTTCGATGTCGACCTCCCCGACGGCACGAAGGTCCTCGAATCCGAGACGGTCGATCCCGGCGCGAAGGTCGTCGTCGCCGAAGCGCCCTTCGGCACGCTCGGCTTGAGCGTCTGCTACGACCTCAGGTTTCCGGAGCTCTACCGGCGCCTGGTCGACGAGGGGGCGATCGCACTGGCTATCCCTTCTGCGTTCACACTCACCACCGGCAAGGATCACTGGCACGTCCTTCTTCGGGCACGGGCGATCGAGCAGCAATGCTACGTCCTGGCGGCGGCCCAAACCGGCCACCACTACGGAAAGCGGCGCTCGTACGGTCACGCGTTGATCGCGGACCCGTGGGGCACGGTCATTGCGGAGTGTGGGGAGGGTGCGGGCGTAGCGGTCGGCCCGATCGACCCCGATGTCGTCACGCGTGTTCGGCGCTCGCTTCCGAGCCTCGCGCACCGGCGCCTTGAGTGACGGGTTAACGCAACGAGCCCCGCCGAAGAACGACGGGGCTCATTGACTGTGTCAGCGGAGTACTAGTTCGCCGCGGCCGCCGTGAAGCTGAGCGACGGCGGAACGGTGTCCCAAACGCAATCTGGGGGTGTGCAGGTGCCGCCGCCAGCGCAGTCGCCGTCGTCCACGCATTCGAGGCCAGCGTTGTCGCCACCCGAGCACAGCATTCGGGTCTCAAGAACCAGCGCGAGGCCAGATGCGTCGAGCTCGATGGTCACGTCCTGCAGGGTAAGCGTCTGCGTGGTGCCGTCATTCAAGTCCCAGGTGCCCGGGCCGGCCGGCGACACAATCCTGACTTCAGTGTCCCTCTCGAAGCATATTAGACACGGCACGTTGTCCAAGGCGAGATCCACGGTGTTCGTGTCGGTCGTGCCCGCGGTCGGCACCACGGTCGCGGTGATCCCGGTGACGGTAGACGAGTCCGCTAACGCAAGGACGAGGTTCGCCGTCGCTGCGCTGACGATCGCCTCGGGCTGGAGGCTGTAGGTGTTTGGCCCAACGACGGGGTCGCCGCCGCCCATGACCTGACCCGTCAGGTTGGATTGGAAGCCGAGGCCGATGCCCATGACGGTGCAGTTCAGAACCTGCTCGTCGCTGTCAAATGCGGGGTCGATCGTGTTGCCGACGCCACAGGTCGTTTCACAAGCAGCACCACCTGCGCCGCCTGCGCCCGCCGTGCCGCCGGTCCCGCCGGAGCCACCCGTGCCGCCGGTGCTAGTGGCGTCGTCGCCACAACCCACCAAGGCAAGCGTGCCGGTGAGCAGTGCAATTACACTCAATTTCATTAGATTCGTCATCCCTTTGTTCTCCTCTTCATAAAGCCCCGGCGCGGGACAGCTTGGCACACAACCCAGGGCAAGCCCAGCGCGCGCGAAGACGTTTAGCCGGTGTTTGTCGGGGATGCAACGAATTGCGACCCTGATTACGGGATTGGACGCGACGCGCAATTCGAGGGCGGGGCCTGGTTCTTCACCAGGAGGGCCACCGGCTCACGACAGTCCTCGTAATCCCAGGGTTTTTCGGCTGAACATGCGTTTGCTGGTCGGGCGCTCCGAGTCAGAGCCCCGGGCGTACTGCGAAAAGGGACCCCTCACGAAATCCCCGGGACGGGTCAGGGAATCGACCGCCGGGCCGATTTCGGAAACCAGGGCATCAGACGGCTGGTGGTAATTTGATAATCGGCATAGGCCGGGTACTTACGAAGCGAAATCTGTTCGGTGAGGCCGGTCGACCCTTGGAAGAGCAACGTCAACAGCAATGTGCCCGTGATCGTCCAGTTGAGCCATCCCGCGCCCGCGGCGATCGAGAACACGTAATAGGTCCACCACATCGCCTGCTCGCAAAAGAAGTTCGGGTGGCGTGAGTAGCGAAAGAGGCCGGTCGTCAGGAAGTCCGCGCCCGGTGTTTCGCCGCGCGCTTTGGCGGCGTGCTTAGCGGTTTGAAATCGCCACTGCTGTTCGTCAGCGATCGTTTCTCCGAGAAAGAACAATGCAAACACTACGGCCGCCGCATAGTCGAGCGTGTCGAGGGGCGTCCCCGCATGTTGGTAGGCGGCATACGACGGCACCACGATCAGAAGCAGCAACACGTTCTGAAAGGGAGCGAGGAAGGTCGCGTTCAACACTTGAAACCACTTCATGCCGATTCTTCGCTGAATCTCCTCCCACCGATAGTCTTCGCCCCCCGGGGCGTATCCACCCTTGCGCGCATAGTTATAAGTGAGCCGTACGCCCCACAGGGTGACGAGAGCGGCCATCAAGTTGAGCCGCGCATCGGTGAAGCCCACGTACGCGGCGAAATGTACCGCGTAGATCACCGGGGTAATCGACCAAAGACGGTCGACCCAAGAGTACTCACGCGTGAACACCGAAAGCACCCAACAGAGTGCCGCGAAGCCGAGAGAGGCCCAAAACGCGGTCACGAGCGGGTCGGTGGCTTGGTAGAGCGCGACGGGGTCCATGGTCAACCGATTCCGAGCTCTTTGAGCTGCGCCAAGAGCTTGTTGAAGTCCCAATACACCCTGAGTGAGCTTAGCTTGCCGTCCTCGTTCACTTCGTAGAGGCCCACCATGTCGACAACCGTTTCGAAGCCGCCCCCGAGGTCGTTCGTGGCTCGAAGCACCGCGACGCAGGTGTTTTCACAGGCGATGCGTTGCGAAGCGACGAGGGTGAGGTTCGCTTTTGCGATCACGTTGTCCCAGAACCTTTCGATCGCGGCCTTTCCGCGATGCCCCTGGCCTTCGGGATCCAGCATCGACTTGCCGACGGGGTCGGCCAGGAATGCGTTTTCGGCAAACAGCCCGAGCCATGATTCTTTGTCTTTTGCCATGGCGAACTTCGCGGAGTTTTCGCTAGCGGTCACGGCAGGATGAGGCTTGGACATGGGCCCTTTCCTTACTTGGCCGCGGTCTCGACGGCGCGAAGGAGCGACTTGCTGTAGACGCCGCGCTCTGCCAGGCGCTCGCGCGCTTTCTTGGCTGTCGCATCCCATGCGGCTTGGTGAGCGGCCGTGTCGACGACCGTGATGCCTCGGGTGACGAGGGTCTCATAGGCTCGGTCGTCGTCGCGTTGCACGATCTGGTCGAGCTTTTCGGCGGCCCGTTTGGCGGTAGCGAGCAGAGTCTCTTGGTCCTCGGCCGTCAGCGCGTCGAATTTCTTCTTACTGATGACCGAGCCCCCCACGATGATGTTGAAGTTGCCCGACGTCATCGCTTTGAGCCGCGTATACCATTGGAAAGCAACCGCAGCCATCGCCGACGCCGGGACGATCTGGAGCTTGTCGTTCCCAAGAGCGGGGAACACGCCCGAGGCGCCGACTCGAACTGGATTGGCTCCGATCGCTTTCACGAATTCCTCGACGACGGCGTTGTCTTTGCCGGCCCAGGCCGGCTGCTTGGCTAGGTCGGCCGGGCTCGAGAACGCCGTCGAAGAAAAGACGCGGTTCTTTCCGCCGTCACCCCAGGTGAGAAGCTTGAATCCGCCGTCCTCGATCATCTTTTGAAGGCGCTCGTCGAGCTTCGTTCTTGCCTGGTCTAGGGCCGCGTCGGTCGTCAGCAACCCAGGTGCGGTGAGCACCTGTACCTCTGGGGCGATCAGGCTCAGCCCGGTCGTAGCGACCCCCGCCGCATCTAGCTTTCCCGTCTTGATCTTTCGAATCAGGTCGCGATCGTCGCCTTCGCTACCCCCCGAAAAGACACGGAGCTCGACGCGCCCTTCGGTCTCCTTTTCGAGGGTACGGCTCCAGGCCTTGAGCACCTTCACGAATGACGAGCCTGGGGGCGCAAGGGAGGCGATGCGAATCGTAGTGGCCGCCTCGGCGTCCACACTCGACACAGTCGCGCTACCCGGAAACAACAGGGCGGCCGCCGTCAGCGCCGCGATGCAAAACAGTCTCCAGCGAGTCATCGTGAACCCCTTTACTACAAGCCAGTTGAGGGTACCAACCGGCTCCGCCCTTGGACGGCCCCGGCTCGGCGGCCATTCACTTTCGGTTAAAGGCCCAGCGCGGGCACGAATCTGCGCCTGAGGAAATCGCGCAACTCTTGCTCGCTTCGCTGGGGATCCGGGGAGGCGAGAAACGACATGATCAAGCGGAGCATGTACTCCATGACCTCGGTCGCTTCGGCTTCGTCCCAACCCGCGGCGTCGATGAAGTCGCTGAATGCGATCCTGGTGAACGCGATCGAGGCGGGCTGTGTGAACCCGCGCAACACGACCGCATCGAAGACCGGTGGGCTCCAGACCTGTTTCAGGACTGGGTTTTCTCGAATGCCCTCGAGCGTGAAGACCATTGCTTCGACCGCGCCCTCCGTTGGGTCGTCGAAGCCTTTCATGTGGGTGCGCACTTCGTTTGCGAGGCGAAGGCCTGCCTGCAGCAGCACGCAGCGAATCAGCTCATCGCGGTCCTTGAAATAGCGGTAGACAGTCGGTCGACTAACTCCCGCTTCGAGTGCCACGTGGGCTATCCCGGTGCCGGAGATTCCGTCCCGGGCGACACAGTGCGCGGCGACCTCCAGCAGGCGTTCGCGTGCGGCGGTCCGGTGAGGCGGATCGCCGTCCCAAGCTGCACGACTGCTGAGCTCCTTCTTCTCGCTGGCGGAAGTTTGGGTCATCAGGCGATCTAACGACTAGCAATCTCTTTACCGTAGATCGGGGGTGACGATCAAGTGCACCGATGAGCTGCAGGAAAACAGTAGCCGTTCATCACAAAGACCAGTGTGCCGCGAGCAGGACTTGCGCTCCTATGAGGGCATTCGTCACGGTGTGAGCGATGATGGCATCGGTGAGCAAGCCGCGGCGTGATGCGTGAAGGCATAACATAGGCCCGCAATGAAGCCCGCGACCCATTGCTGGTGCGCTGCTGCGAATGCCAATGACGAAATGAGGACGGCTGGCCATCGAAACGTCTCGGGGACTTTCGTGAAGTCCCGGGCAATCAGGCGGCGCAACAAGAACCCCCGAAAGGCCAACTCTTCGACGATCGGAACGGTCACGGTGGAGCCGAATACGCGTGCCGCGACCCAGATCATCGCAGCAGAAGCAGAGAGCTCGGCGAGGGCGGCCGGGGGGTCGTTGCTCACCGGCGAATCGACACCCCACGCCGCGATCCATACCAGATACGCGACCACGCCGATTGTCACGGCCTGCCACGACCAGATGCTCCGACCCCGAAGGTGGCGACGCAAACCCTCCAGGTAGTCTTTCCTGAACCATGCCAACACCGTGAGGGCGACCCCGATGCGCAGGGGATAGAGGTAGTCGAACTCTGAGACGAAGAGCCCGGTGACCAGCGCAGTCGCGACGACCGCGAGCAGCGGCAAGAGAAACCGCGCGCTCGGATCGCTCGTGAACCACGGGACCCGTTGGCTGACCCAGACGGTACCGAGCGCACCGCGCAAAAGAACGCCCAGCCCGCCTTCGAATGAAAGCCCCTCCTTCGTGTTCAGGATTAAGCGCCGTCGCTCTTGCTGCCGGGGCACCGATTCTGACGCGGGCACTGAACCTGGCACTCGCATTGCCGCCACTGACCCTGCCGCTGCCACCTGGTCTGTGCGGTCCCTTACACGATCGTAATTTTGCCTCCTAGCGGGCCTTGCTTTGCTTGCTTGAGCATAATATTTCCGTGATTCTGTTGAAGAGGAGGCCTCATGGCTTATCGATGGCTTGGAATATTGCTGCTTTCGGCTGCTTGCATGGTCGGTTGCGGGACTGGAGGCTCGGATGGCCCACCATTTGGCACGGGCGGCTCTGGTGGCGCTGGCGGAGCAGGGGGAGGCATTGGCGGAGCTGGTGGATCCGGGCCGATGTGCATGACCAACTCGCTATGCCGCGGCTGTCCGACCGAAGATCTGTGCGACACCACGGACGATTGCTCTCCGGGATTCGTCTGCCTCGAATCTGGGTGCGACAGCCTCGAGGGTGCGCCGATCAAACAGTGTGTCTTTGGCGGTGGCGGGGCCTGCGTCACCAACGACAACTGTCTCCCCTTTCCAGGACGCGAGTGCATCGACGTACCCGGTGAAGGCATGCGCTGCGTCAAGACGACGCCCGGCTGCGACACGAGGTTTGACTGCGTGCCTGGCTTCTCCTGCGAAAACGGTAGCTGTGTAGATCGTAGGCTTCCCTGCGACCTCGACGACCACTGCCCGAAGAACCACGTCTGCGTAGCCGGCACAAACGGGAGCTTCTGCGCGCGCGTCCAAGTCGAGTGCGTCGCGGAGTTCGACTGTGCTGGTCTCGCGCCTCGATGTGAGGATATCGACGGCGACGGCAACATGGAGTGCGCCGGTGTGTTCGATGCAAATCAGTCGATGCCGGTTGCTTGCCTGAACTCGGATTGCGCCGATGTGTCGGCACCCGTCTGCGAAACCGCAGGCGCAGGAAGCACGACTGTGTGCGGGCAGTACGGGCTTTGCCGCGACGGCGCAGACTGCGCGACTGGCTTCGATTGCGTTGGCCTTTGGCCCGATGGGCGCATGGAATGCGTACCGAGCGGCGGGAGCTGCTCGAACGTGAGCGACTGTCCGGTACGACAGGTTTGTGCCTCTCCTCGCGAGGGCGGGACACCGAGCTGCCAAGCTGGATTCCTGAACTAATACAAGATGAACCGAACCGAACCCATATCGAGAATGAGCATCGCCCGCCACGGCTTGTGGTCGGTTGGCGCGGTGTCGCTCGCGCTCTTGGTCGGCTGCGGTGATAGCGGCCCGTCTGTCCCCAGGGGAACCGGAGGGACCAGTGGAACCGGAGCCTCCGGGGGTGTTGGCGCCACGGGTGGTACTGGCATGGGCGGTAGCGGCGGCATGGCCGGCATTGTCGGGACCGGCGGCATGGGTGGCACGGTCGGGACAGGCGGCACGGGCGGGACCAGCGGCACGGGTGGCACCGGCGGTGCGACTGGCCCCTGCATGACCAATGCGCTTTGCCACACCTGTCCCACACAGTTGCCTTGCAACACCGACGACGACTGCGCGTTTAGCGGATATGTCTGCGTCGACTCGGGCTGCGATACCAACCAAGGCGCACCGATCAAGCAGTGCCAGCCACTGCACGGTGGCTCGTGCGCTTCCGTGACTGAATGTCCTAACTCCACGGACTACGCATGCGCTCCGATCGGGGTTGGGCCTACGCACTGCGTGAGGATCACACTGGGCTGCAGCCCGTCTACTGAGAGCTACGATTGTCCGCTCGGCTTCTCCTGCGAGGCAGGCGCCTGTGTCGATCGTCGCGTCCCGTGTGACAGTTACCTCGACTGCCCGAAGAGCCACGTCTGCAAGGTGACCCCAACGGCGGACTTCTGCGTTCGCACCTTCCAAACCTGCCATCTCGATGAAGATTGCGCGGGGCTCGGCGAGTTTTGCGCCGACATCGACAACAACGGCACCAAAGAGTGTGCCGGCGGCGCGGGCAGCCCATGCCTCAACGCAAGCTGTCCGTCCACCGTCCCGGTTTGCGAGGTCGGTGCCGTCGCCACCGACGTTGCGTGTGGCGACTACGGATTGTGCCGCTCCAATAGCGACTGCGATGAAGCGGCTGGCTTTGAATGCGTCGGCCTTTGGCAAGACGGTCGCAAAGAATGCGTTCGAGCCGGCGGTACGTGTGACCAAGTAACGGACTGCGACCCCCAGCAGGTCTGTGCAGCCCCTCGCAATGGCGGCGCGCCGAGCTGCCAAGCCGGAAGTGTTCCTTAAGGAGGAAAACGTGAAACCCCAAGCCCTGACCCCTTTGATTCTCTTCTCGTTCGCAGTCGCGCTGCCCGCGTGTCAGAGCGGCGATCCTTCGGTGGAGGCCGCCTACCAAGCGGTCGTCACCGCGCCCACATCCTGTGGCAACGGCGACCCCACCTGCAACACCGCCATCGACTACCCCGAGCAGATCGATCTCAGTGTCACCAACTCGAGCGACCTCTTGTTTTCGAGCGCCGACGGCGCGCTCACCCTCGTCGGCGGCAGCGGTAGTGCAGCCCTCGGCGATACAGATGGCGACGGGGTGCCCGACCCGGCCGACGATTGTGCGGGGCCTGGTTGGCGACTTCCCTGCGATGGTGACAAGGACGACGACGGCGCCTACCAGACCGCCTATTACGACTCGGGCGGCGACAACACTGTGTCCGCCAGCATCGAGATCCAGTCCGATATCCAGAGCGCCGACGTCTATATTCTCATGGATGCCACCGGCTCCATGAGCGGCGAGCAGAACCAGCTCGTTACCGATTTGACGAGCGGAACCTTTGTCGACACGAACGACTGCCCGGGAGGCGCGGACACAGGCATCGTCGGAGCCATTCAGTGCGTGATTCCGGACGTCTGGATGGGCGTTGGGGACTTCAAAGAGGTTTCGTATCTACCGCACAACGACCGCTACGACATGGCGCCCTATCACCACTACCTCGACACGACCAACAACATTCAGCAGGTGCTCGATGCCGTGTCCGCGTTCCGCGCCGACGGCAACAAGGACTACCCAGAGGCCCTCAGCCAAGCGCTTTACTCGGTTGTGACGGGGCAGGGCCTTGGAGACCTCGTACCGAATCGCGGCGCGTGTCCCTCGACGCCGGCAGCGCGCTGGGGCTACCCCTGCTTCCGCGACAGTGTGCTTCCAATCATCCTGCTGTTCAGCGACGCCGATATGTGGAACGGCCCGGTCGCCAACGGCCACACCTATGGCAATCCACCCTTTGACGGGACCCTCGGCATAGGCACCCGGTTGCCGCCGGTGGAGCAGTCTCCGAACGTCCTTTACTCGAGCGACCCGTTCACGGCCTGGGATCTCGGGGACCTGACCAACAAGTCGTTGACGTTGATGGGAAGCAACACCAACCTCGGAAACGACGCGGTGACCTGGGACAAGGGGCTCTGCCTGCAGTGCGGCGGCTCTGGGTGCTGGGCCGACGGGCGTGACGCATTCGTCAAGTTCTCCCTCAGCGGTCTGACCGACATGTTTGTGAGCGGCGAGGGCACCGCTTACCATACGACCAACGCCGCGCTCCTTGATTCAGCGCTTGCATTCGTCGATTGCAATCCCGGGCCCGGCGGCGGCGATTACTGGGGACGGCTGACTCAAACTCTGGGCGCCGGTGATTGGTACGCGGTCTCGGACGCTTCGGTCGATCCAAGCACGTCGGTCTCCACTCGCCGGGGCAACTTTCAACTTCGGTTTCACAACCTGACCGCCGACCCCGGCGGGTACCCGAGCTGGCAGACCACCGACCTGCCCGTCCAATGGACCACGGTGGAAACCGAGCTGCTGGCCAACGGCGTGAAGCTCGTCAGCGTTGTCAGCCCCAACTCCGGAGGCTACATCGCCATGCCTGACCTGACCGAGCTCGGAATTGTCACCGGGTCGGTCGACCTGCTCGGTGATCCCTATCTCCAGCAGATCGCAGGCGACGGGTCGGGTCTCGGGACCGCGGTCCTCGATGCCATGCTCGCCCTGGTCGGCGACACACGACGGGATGTCACCCTTGTTCCCGAAGACAACTTGGCAACTCCCACGGTCGACGAGAGTCTTTTCGTGAGCGCGATCGTGGCCAAGGACTGCCCAGACAATGGCGTCCCCCAAAAATGCATCGGCGGCTCCGGGACTCCCATGTGTCTAGGGTGCCTCGCGGGAGCGAACATTGAGTTCGAGTTCCGCGTCGGGAACGACTTCGTGCCCCCAACGGCCACTCCGCAGGTCTTCGACTTCGATATGCGTGTGATGGTCGATGGCACGACCGAGATCGCCCGATATCCGGTTCGGATCATGGTGCCCCCGGCCGGATCCGACTACGGAGCGGGCTTCTACCAGAACACCTACGACTCCGATATCGTTTGTGAGATGCCACCTGAGCGACCCGACTGGGGCACGCTCACCTGGATCGGCTCGACCCCCTCGGACAGCACGGTCGAGTTCGAGTTCTTCACCGCGAACACCCTTGCCGAGCTCGATACTGTGATTCCGGTGTCGATCGTCTATCCGACCGACACGACCTTGCAGACGTACGATATCGGTGACGAGCTTCTCGCCGGCGGCGAGACAAACTTCTTGCCCTACCTCCGGGTGCGGGCCAAGCTCAACGCCTCGAGCGACGCGTTGAGCACACCGATCTTCCAAGGATGGTCGATCGAGTTCCATTGCGTCCCATTTGATTAGCCGCCGCGCACCAACGTCAGCATCGGCTTAGGCGCATAGCCGGCGAGGTAGCCGCTTTCCTCGGCGACATAGACCCAGCCACGCTCGTCGACTCGCATGAGGTCGGGAACGAGGTCGCAGGGAAGGCTCGCCGAAAGCCGGGTTCCGTCGGCGGGTCGAACGACGTGCACAGACGATGCGGGCACGAAAAGTGCGCCCCCTCGAAGAACGGGCTCGAGCCTCCTCGGGATCTCGTCCGCCAGGGCATCCGCGAGATTGGTCGACCACTGCACGTGGCCCGTGTGCACATCGAACGCGCTGAGCTGCCCAAAGGGCGCGTTGACGATCCAGGTGCCGTCGATCGTCATGCCGGCGCCGCCGATGCCGAGGCCCGGGTCCTTCACGTCCCAAAGCGGCTCGCCTTGGTCGAGCGAATGCGCGGTGAGCGTGGCCTGCTCTCCCGCGGTGGAAACCAGGACGACGCTGGCAGCGCCCGATGGGTCCGACGTGGGTGGGCCTTGGAGCTCGCGCTGCCACCGGGGCTGCCCACTGTAGAGGTCGATCGCATAGAGCGCGCCTTCGCGGCGGCCACGAACCGCGGCAGCCACCACCGTTTCGTCTCGGACCAAGGGTTTGAACTGAAAGCAGCCTCGTTCGGCGAATCTCCAGACATCTTCCCCGGTGGCGAGGTCGATGGCGTGAATCGCCTCTTCGCCGCAGGTCACGAGCAGCACGCGGCCTATCTTCGTCATTCGGAACTCGCCGCCGGTTCGAGATGCGAAGCGCCAACGCGGCTCCCCGGTGCGGATGTCGAGCGCAACCAATCGATCGCTGCCTTCGGTGATGACCGCAACGGGGGGAATGCTGCCGCCGCCGGCCATCAGTCCGCTCGGCGGGCCGCCAATGCGTGGCGTGATGTGCGTCGAGCAATAGGCCGCGCCGTCTTCGACGTTGCAGAGCTCGACCTCACCGTCAGGCGAGAGCCGGATCAGCACCGAGCCAGCCATCAGGGTGGTGGAGGCCTGGCCCGGACGGGCCCAGAGCACCTGACCATCGTCGCGCGAGATCGCGACTACGTGGTTTTGGGTCGCGATGACCAGCCTATCGCCGCACATGAATACCGAGTTCGCGTCGAGCCCTTCGAGGCAGATCCGCCATCGCTCCTCGAACTGGAGGGACGGCAGTCTTTCGGCCTTCGCGGTTGGTCCGGACTCCACCTCGTTGTGTATGCGAAGCCGGTCGGGGTCGAGGTTCACGAAGCTGTCGGCGTTACGCCGCGCCCGGATCTCCCGCCGCAGCGCCCGCACCTCTTGTCGGAGCGCACGCACGCGAAGGTTGCGGCTTTGCCCACGGTCGGAGGCGACCAGGCTTCGAAGGAGGTCGCTCGCCAGCTTGAGAATAGGGAGAGCCGCCTCTGCGATGCTCAGCGAGGTCGCAGTGAGATCGCCTCGGCCTTCGGAATGGAGCTCGACACTGACCAGTTGGTGAGACGACTTCCGCATCGCGATCTGAAAGCCGCCAGCCCGTAGACGGACATGCGTCGGCTGGGCGCTGTCCCAGGAATCTACGAGGGTTCGCACCGCGACCACCATCCGATGCGCCGCCAGCATCAACGGGCCTTGCACGAGGGAGAGCCGACGTCCGCGTACGAACGCCCACAAATGGCCCTCGAAGAGAAGAGCATGAACGTCGGCCCGAACCGAGCGGCTCTGTGACGCAGAGGACGACGGATAGATCGCCGCTTCATATCCAAACGCGAGAGGCACTTCCGAGGGCGGAGCATCGAGCTCACCGCCTCGTTGATTGACAGCGGCGATCGGTCCTATAGGGTCCGGCGCAAGCTTGGTGGCAAGCGCCCGCTCTGCGACTCGAATGGCAATCTGCCTGGCCGTCGGGTCGAGCTCCTGCCTCGCGGTTTCGAGCATCGCCTGTGCACAAGTGTGCAGGAGTAGCCTGAGCGGGACCGTGCGGTCGAGCTGATACACGACCGGGGCGCTGGCCGTCCCATAGCAACTGACCAACACCGAGTCTCCGCGCCGCACCAACGCGTACTCGATCGCACAAGTCGCGAGTGGCAATAGGACTTTGCGCTTTGCGCCGATCGCCAGCGCTGCCGTGGCGGCCGTGAGCTCCGCGAGCGCGGGAACCTCGACGTCGAGCTCGCTCCCGAGCAGCAGACGCGGGACCCCCGAATTCGTGCGTTTTTGTGCGTGTGAGACCGATTCGTCCAATGGCGCGACCATGTTGGTTTTCCAACGCGAGCTGGAGAGAAAATGGTACTTGGGTCGTTCGACGCGGATCCAAAAAAAGGCGTCCTTTCCCTATATGTTGACAGCAGGGTTTCTGTGGTGACTGAAGAAGCGAAACAGTGGGTCGCGGTGACTGTCTTGGTGTTCCGTGGTGATCGCGTTCTAGCGATGCAGCGCGCGTCGTCCGCAGCCGCGGGGGCCGGTATTTGGGAAGGGATCTCGGGGCGGGTCGAAGCTGATGAAGACCCTCTTGCCGCCGCGAAACGCGAAGTGGTCGAAGAGAGTGGCCTCCGCGTGCGAGTGCGCGCTCGTCCCGTCGACACGTACGCTGCCCGTCGACGTGGCGAGCCGATGACGGTGATCGTGTTTCGAGCAGAGCACGAAGGCGGGGAGGTTGTCTTGTCGCTGGAGCACGATGCGTATCGATGGTGCGCGCTCGAGGAGCTCACCGAGCTGGGTGTGCCAGCCCGATTGATCGAGGCGGCGCATCGTGCGCGGAAAGTCGTCTAGAAGGCCTGCCGAGAAGCCGCTGCATCGCGGCATCGAACCTCGCGGCACGGTGATGGCGATCGAGATAGTCGAGACCGGCAGACCGGAGCCGATCGGCGAGGGCCTTGTCGATCAGCACTCGGTGAGCCGCTTTGGCCAGCGCGCGCGGGTCGTCGTTGCGCACGCTCACACACGCTTCGTCGATCGGGAGGCCTGCTGTCGCCCGCTCCGTCGCCACCACCGGAAGCCCGCGGGAAAACGCATCCAGCATCTTGATTGGGAGACCACCGACGGCACGACGTGGCACCCATGTGAAATCTGCCGCTGCATGCGCCAGCCGACGGGCTCGCTCACCGGCCAATCGGCGGAAATCGACGGCGTTCCCCAGCCCGGCGCGGATTGCTGCTAGGCGGGCCGGAACGGGGTCGGATTCGGTGGCGATCAAGAGCCGAGCGCTCGGGTGCCGGCGTCGCAGGGCGAGGAGGGCGTCGAGCAGGTCCTCCCAGCCTTGGTAAGGATCGAGATTCCCGGCGTAGAGGCAAAGGGGCCCTGTCGTCCCGAGCCCGAGTGTCTTTCTCGCGTCGCCTGGGGTCATCGCGGCGCCGATCGATCGACGCCATGGGACGGGCAGGTACGTCGCGGTCTTGCCGAGCAGAGTCGACAGCGAAGGGGAGACGGCAGCAACGCCGGCGGCCAGTCGACAGACCCGCGTCTCGACCTGACGTGCGGTGGCGGCCATCGGCGATTCGAGGAGTCGGGGAAAGTACATCGGCAGCTCTCGTTCGAGCGATGTGTGTGCGACATAGTAGACAGGCCCCGTGTTCGCAGCGAGCGAGGCAAGCGCTGCTTCGATGTGATGCGCGACGACTGCCTCCGGTCTCAGCCGCGCCGATAGGCGACGGATTTCGCCAATACACCACACATCGAGCGCAAGCTTGCCCAGCGATGGTCCGGAGCGCAGCGATTGGACCCTCGGGAAGTCCGGGACGCGATCGATGGGGTAGGGCGCCTCGAGCTCACAGGCTCCGCGCGCGTACGTGAGCAGATGAACCGGCCTACCGAGCTCCGAGGATGCTCGAAGCATGGAATCGAGAGCGGCCTGTGTGCCCTGGTACGTTGGGAACGGTAAGCAGGCGACGTGCAAAACGGTCATTCCACGTACCCCAGCGCTCGTAGACGAGCCTCAACCGCTGCTTCATTGCGACGGACGCCAGACCTCTGCCGATCGCCTGAGGGAAGCGCTTCGGCCGCATCCGAAGCCTCGAGAGCATTCCATAGTACGCGTCCTCGGAACGAAGATGGCACCACGACACCGAGGCGCGCGAGAAGTGTTGCGGTCACGTCCGCGATGTGTGCGTCGATCCGCCCTACCGAAACGACTTGCGGACCATCGATCGCCACGAAGCCATGCGAGCGATGACTGCCTGGGAGGCTGCGGCCTTTCTTCCCAAGCTTCTCCTGGTCTGTGAGCAACCGCCACGCGCCGTGCTCCGTGGGGGCGCTCGCGCTCGGCATCAGGTTATACGAGTACTCGCCGTCGAGATGAAAATCGAGAAGCAGGTCCGGCGCGCGCTCGAGGTAAGGGCCATCGAATAGCTCCTCTCGTCGCACCACGTCGCGCAAGACCGGCCCACCCGTCCATGGATCGCGAACCGCGAGTAAGGCGGTACGGATGCGCAGAATCGTCTCGTGCTTCTGGTCCCGGCGAACCGTCCCCTTGTGCTCACGGCCGGCCATGTTGAGATAGATGCCGGGGAAGTAGTTGAGCTCGTCGCTGAAGGCGGTCGTGCGTTCCATGTCGATCGCGCCAAAACGCACGTGCGATTCGAGCCGGCTCGGGAGCCAGGCGTTGCCTATGCGAAACACTCGTTCGCGAAGGCGCGGTGGAAAGCGTCTCAGGGCGAGCTCTTTGAGTCGCGCTGCGGCATGCTGGTTTCGGGCCTTGAATGACAGCAGCCCGTGCTCGGCCAGCAGGCGGTTCAGGTACAGGACCTTGTCGGAGGACCCCCCAAAGCCATGATCGCTGAGCACAGTTACCTCGGTTTGGCTGCCCGCTGCGTCGATCAACCGACCCACCGCCTCGTCGAGTGCCTGGTAAACGCGCGAGAGGCCCGCCCGTTGCTCGCTCGAGACGCTTCGTGGTTTTCTCGGTGACCGGGGGTCGTGGTGCGCCCAAAGGTAGTGTGATGCGGTGTCGCTTTCGCCGAAATAGACGGCGAACAGATCCCACTCTTTGCGTTCCATCAACCACCGGGCCCATTCCTGCTTTCTCACCACGCGCCGCGCCAACGCGTCGGGCAGACGGTCGATCCAACCCGGTGCGTCCGCGTGGAATTCGTCGATGTCGTCGAAGGTGGGCGTGCCGAACCGCGCCACCGTCTCGTCGTAGAGGGACGGGGGCCACATGAAGGACCGATCCGCCTCGAAGGCCACCGGCGCGTCCCAGCCGCTGACAAAAACTCCCCGCGTGAGCTCCTCAGGAGGCCAGGTTGCCGGGAAGCTCAAGCAAGCGCAGCGAAACCCGAGCCGGTCGAGGCGTTGAAAGATGGTCGGCGCCTCTCGGGCCGTGCCCGCGGTGAACCGCACTCGATATCCACGTCGGGTCGTGAAGTCGAACACTCCATGCCGAGCAGGATCAAGACCGGTCAGAAAGGTTGTCCAGTTGGGTAGGGTGGCCGGAGGTTGCACCGATTCGAGCGCCGCGTAAGCACCGTGATTCATCACGCGATAGAGGTTCGGCAAAAGCTCAGCGCCGAACTGTTCGACCACTCCGAGGTCGAGCCCATCGAGGCCAATCACCAGCGCCCGCGCAGACACGCGCGGAGCCTAGCAGCCTCAGCGGTGGTGTCAGCGGCAGTGCCAGCCGCAGTGCCAGTCGATTGGATCGAGTTGCCTGCGCAGATCGAAGCCTCGATACAGCGCGATGTAGAAGCCGTCCCACTGGTACCAGTGCGCCTGAAGCAAGCCACGAAAGGGTTCACCGACCGTCACGAGGTCTTTGCCACCATCAGGGTGATGGACGGGCTCGGCGATTCTCGCCCCTCAATCGACCGCTGGCTCGCCGACGGAGTTGAATGAGTGTAATTCCTCCTTGCTCAAATGCCACAAGACCGACTCTCGAAAATCTTAATAGCGCACATGGAGATGAAGCAGTGACCGAGCCCTTGCCAAATGCGAGTTGGCCCGGATGGCATACGCTACCCTTTCACAGTGTCTTGTCGCATCTGTCCTCAGGCCCTCACGGCCTCGCGGAGGTCGAGGTTGAGCATCGCCTATCTCTCTACGGCCCGAATGAGCTGGAGGCCGCTGATCGTGTCTCGCCTTGGACCCTTCTGTTGGGACAATTCAAAAATGTACTGATCATCATCCTGCTGGTCGCAACCGCGATCTCCGCCTTTGTCGGACACGGCGTCGAGGCCATCGCCATCGCCGTGATCGTGCTGTTCGCTGTGGTGCTGGGTTTCGTACAGGAGTACCGAGCGGAACGCGCGATCGAAGCACTGAGGCGAATGGCCGCGCCCACCGTAACGGCGATCCGCGACGGTCAGGAGATCGAGATTCCGGCGCGCGAGCTCGTGCCAGGCGACCTCATTCTGTTGCACGCGGGCGACAAGGTGGCGGCCGACTCGCGGCTGATCGAGTCGGTCAATCTGCAAGTGGAAGAAGCGGCGCTCACGGGCGAATCGGTGGCCGTGGCGAAGAACACCGAACCGCTCGGTCGGGAGGACCCGGCCCTCGGCGACCGCAGCAACATGGTTTTTGCTGGAACGATCGCCACCTACGGCCGTGGCCGTGCCGTCGTCGTCGGCACCGGCATGAATACCCAGTTTGGCCGGATTGCGAAGATGTTGCAATCCGTCGAATCCGGCAAGACGCCTCTGCAGCAGAATCTCGATAAGGTAGGTCGCGTCCTGGGCCTAGCGGCCGCTGTCGTCGTGGCTGCGATCGTCGCCATGGGCATACTTCGCGGGCAACCGTTGCTAGAGATGTTCATCTTCGGGATCGCCCTGGCGGTCGCGGTCGTACCCGAGGCGTTGCCCGCAGTTGTCACCGTATCGTTGGCAATCGGCGTGCAACGTATGGCGAAGCGAAACGCCCTCGTGCGCCGCCTGCCCGCTGTCGAAACCTTGGGGAGCACGTCGGTCATCTGCTCGGATAAGACCGGGACGCTGACCAGGGACGAGATGACCGCTCGCAAGCTGTACACCCCCGAAAGAACGCTCACGATCTCCGGTAGCGGCTACGAGCCTAAAGGCGAGTTCTCACTGGAGGGACCGGCTGTCGAGCTTTCGCAACAGGAGACGGAGTTGCTACGGGCCGCCGCGCTGGTTTCCGATGCACACCTCGTCCGCGACGATGCGCACGGCGGTTGGCACATCAAGGGAGACCCCACCGAAGGCGCCATGATCGTGGCGGCAGCGAAAGCCGGACTGCAAAAGGACGACCTCGACCTCCAGTTCCCCCGGATTGGCGAGATCCCGTTCACCTCTGAAACCAAACGGATGACGACCCTGCATTCCATTGAGAACGGTCAGGTCGCATACGCCAAGGGCGCGCCGGAGACCATCCTCGATCCGTGCTCTCGGCAATTGACCGCGCAAGGCGAAGTCGCGCTGGGGGATGCGGACCGAGGCGCGATTTTGGAAACGGTCCAACAGATGGCTGGCGAGGCCCTCCGCGTCCTAGCTGTGGCGACCAAAGCAGAAGCCGAGCTCGAAGACGCGGAGCGCAATATGACCTTCCTCGGCCTGGTGGGCATGATCGATCCACCGCGTCCCGAAGCCAAAGCCGCAATCGAACGATGCGAGCAAGCCGGAATCAGAGTCGTGATGATCACGGGCGACCATCCGATCACTGCTCAGGCCGTGGCTCGTGAGCTCGGTCTGTTCAAGGCGGGGCACGCGATAACCGGCGCAGAGCTCGAAGACATGAGCGACGAGGAGCTCGAGCGCGACGTCGAAACCATCGAGGTCTATTCCCGGGTCTCCCCGGCTCACAAGCTCCGGGTAGTCACCGCCTTGCAGAAGCGCGGTCACATCGTAGCGATGACAGGCGACGGCGTGAACGACGCACCGTCTCTCAAGAAAGCCGACATAGGGATCGCCATGGGCATCACCGGCACCGACGTGAGCAAAGAGGCCGCCGCGATGACCCTGACCGACGACAACTTCGCATCGATCGTTGCGGCGGTGGAAGAAGGGCGCGGGATCTTCGAGAACATCAAGAAGTACCTGATGTACCTCCTCTCCTCGAACGCCGGAGAGATCGGTCTCATGGCTGGCGCCGTAATCGCGGGTTTGCCGCTGCCTTTGACCGCCGTACAGATCCTCTACGTCAACCTAGCCTCCGACGGCTTGCCTGCACTGGCACTGGCGGTCGATCCCCCCGAGGACGACCTGATGAAGCGGCCGCCGCGCGACGGTCGCACCGGAGTATTCACTCGCCCTGTCGTAATCCTGATGACCATTGGAGGGCTCTGGTCCACAGTAGTGAATCTCAGTGTCTTCACGTGGGCTCTGCGGTCGGGCCGCGGCGTTGCTCACGCCATGGCGATAACCTTTGTGTCCCTGGTGTTGATCCAGTTCGTCAAGGCCTACAACTTCCGCTCCGACCGCCGGTCCATCTTGCATCGGCCATTCGCCAACAAGTGGCTGAACCGCGCCATCTTTTGGGAGCTGGGGCTGTTGCTCTTCATCGTGTTGTTTCCACCGATGCACGAGCTCTTTGGCATCTACGCGTTGTCACAGAACGACTGGCTAATCGCCATGGGCGCAGCCCTGACCATTTCGCCGGTCTTGGAGCTGGCCAAGTGGTGCGAACGGCGGGGTTGGTTCGGAAAGCTGTCCTGACGGTGGTGCAAGCAGCCGGGGTCGCGAGCCTAGTCGCGGTCGTGCTGCTGGTGCCCGCTCTTATCAAGCGTATTCCCGCGGACTATTTTTCCCACTCACAGCGACATCGCCTGGCCCCAACGTCGCGGTACCCCGCGATTAGTTTTGCGTTAGCAGGCGCAAAGAATCTGCTCGGCGCGACCCTCGTGTTGGCGGGGCTGCTGATGCTGTTCGTTCCCGGCCAGGGGCGCAGGGTCAGCGCCAGCCGTCCTCACGCTGTCCAGTCCCTGCCCAGGATCCCTGGTGGCCTTTCCACGCCGAATACGCTTAGAATGGTAGGCGTCACGTCGTGGATCTCCGCCCCTTCGACGCGACCACGGGCCGGCACGCCTCCGCCGCTCATGACGAAAATCCCGTTCCAGTCGTGATTGCAAGTATCGGGTCCAATGTCGTTTTCGGTGACGATCAATCGACCGTGCCCGACCGACCCGATTGCTCGAAGCGAGAGGTCGTCGAAATAAACCATGAGATCCGGGGGAAAGCCGCGCGTCTCCCGGTAGTGTTCCTTCGGATTGCGGACCACTGTCGGCAGCTCGCAGCCTTCGTCGTCTCGCAAGGCGTCGAGCTGGCGCTGCAATCGGTTCGTGAGGGCGGTCGCCTCGTGCGGAGACACCCGTCCCTCCGGCTCGCGGCCCGCGACGTTCAGGAAGATCCGCGCGTAGTAGCCGCCTTCCGCCCATGCCACAGTCTGTGACCAATCGATGCGGTCATGGGTGAGTGGGGACACGGCGCTCGGGGGGTCCTTCAAGACCAGGTATTCTCGCCTAATCAGCCACTCGTTGATGCAAAAGCCTCCCCGCATTGCGCGCGCGCCATGATCGCTCACCACTAAAAAGGTCGTGTCGTCGTCCGCCAGCTCGCGCAGCTTGCCAATCTCCTCATCGAGCAGCGTGTAGTACTCACGACCCGAATCGGACCATCGGTTGCCCGGCTCGTGCTTGGGATGCTCGGGATCGATATGCCGCCAGAATGCGTGATGGAAGCGGTCGAGGCCGATCTCGACCATCATCATGAAGTCCGGCTTCTTTTCTACCCAGATGTATTCCGCGATGTCGAAGTGTTGGTGAGTCATCGTGTGTATCTCTTCGTGGATGCGCTCTAGATCGTCCGATCGGAAGTGCTCGACATCGGGAATGTACCGGCCAAAACGCCCCTCGATCTCCGTCGCCAACGAACGCGGAAAGCACCAAGGGGCGTCACCACTCTGCGACATGAAACCCGAGATCATCTCACCTCGAACCGGGCTTGGTGGCGACGTCAGCGGAACGAACAGAGGGGCTACCCGAAAACCGTGGTCGCCAAGCCAGTCCCACACACGTTTCACGTGTACGTCGCAGCTGTCCGCGATCCGCAAACCAGTTGCTCCAACGATCCGATTGCGGAAGCCGTAGAGCCCGAGCTCTCCCGGGTCCCTTCCGGACACCATGCACGTCCACGCTGGGACCGTGATTGGAGGATCCGAGCTCCGCAGCGGACCCCAAGTACCGCATTCGATCAATGACCTCAGGTTCGGCATCGAGTCTCGATAGCGATCGAACACCAGCGCCGGCGTCGCACAGTCGAGCCCAACGACGATCATCCGTGGCTTGCCCATCACCCATCGGATTAACCCCCACAAAAAGGGGACCGTCCTCCTTTTTTATGGGTGCACGGACTCGCGGCTCGAAGGGGCCTCGGTCGCGTCGGCGGCCTCTTGGATGGTGCGCTCCAGGTGGGTGAGGTCGAAAGGCTTTTCAATTCGAAGGTTTGGGACGCTTTGAAGGAAGTCTCGAGCGCGCTGAGTGAAGGCGCCGCCGGTCATGAACACGATGCGCTCGTGCATCGGGGTGCCCCGCTGAAGGGCCGCCCTATAGACGTCCATTCCGGTCATCTCCGGCATGATCAGGTCGCAGAGGATCACGTCGTAGGCGTGCTCGCCCATCAGCGCGACCGCCTGCCGACCATCGTGCGCGATCGTGACCTCGTGTCCAACCAGTGCTTTTTGAATCAGCCTTGCGATCACCGGCTCGTCATCAACGACCAACACGCTCAAGCTTCGACCCGAAGCACGTCGAACGGCGGTAGTCGATGGCGGTGGCGCCGAGAGCGGCAGGGGTGACCGCGCAGCCCGCTTCAACACCACACGCACGACCGTGCCCTGACCCGGATGACTCTGAATCTCGATCGTTCCTTCGAGTGAATGAACGATCCGTCGACAAATCGACAGCCCAAGCCCCGTACCACGGCCAGCTGGCTTGGTAGTCACGAACGGATCGAATACCCGCCGCAAGAGCTGTGCGGGGATTCCAGGACCTGTGTCTTGCACTTCGATGCAAACACGGTCGTTCTCGATGCTACGCGCGCGGACGGTGATCGCGTTCCGCGAAAGATCGCCGGGCTCGATCGCCTGCGCGGCGTTGACGATCAGATTCAGGAACACCTGGCCGATGCGCGTCTTCGATCCCCGCGTGTAGAGCGCTCCCTCTTCATACTCGCGGACGATCGATGCGCGATGCTGCACCTCGGGCTGCGCCATGCGGATCGCGCTCTCGAGGACCTCCTTGAGGTCGACGACCCCGGATTCAGCCGGATCTCCGCCATGCGATAACTCCGTGATTTCCTTTGCAATTTCGCGAATTCTATCCGCTCCTTCGTACGCCTCGCTGACCCATTCGGCCGCCTGGTCCGGGAGGTTCTTGCTCATGCTACCGAGCGAGCGAAGATGGCTCCAAACGAAAGTCAGGGGGTTCCTGATCTCGTGAATGATGCTCGCGGTCAGCGTTCCGATCGCGGACATGCGCTCGGAGAGCAAGAGTCGTTGTTGGAGCTCGCGTTCCCCTGTCATGTCGACGACGGACACGATCGCACGAACGAATTTGCCCGCCCGGTCGGGTACGAAACGCCAATGCGCACGAACGTCGCGGGGTTCCAGGGCGCATGTGGTAATCGCAGTTTCGAGATGCACATCCGTTTCGTTTCGAAATGCAGCGAGAAGCACGCGGAGAAAATCCGCTTTCGACTCGGCGGTCAGCAACTCGGGCATGCGGCGTATGCACTCTTCTTCACTCGAGGCACCGACGAGCGCGATGGCGCCGGCGCTTGCTCTTCGGATGCGCGTCCGCCTCAGGCACTCCGAAAGAGCATCCGGGTCGTTTCTGACGAGTTGCTTGAACTCGTCGGCATCGTGACATCCCTGGGCATCGATCCACGAGAGAACCGCCGCGAAGTCGAGATCCAAGACGGCGCTCGGGAGCAATGCCCACACATTGTCGTCACGCTGCGTGGTCATATCCTTGGACTGACGTAAGAGGCGAACCATCGTTTTGCAGGACTCGGGTCGGACGAGCTCCCTCCGAATCGTAGCGAAGCGGGGCCGTCGCTCCCAAAAGCTCGCAGAGTCAGGACTTGGCGCCGAAGCCTGGCCTGCCATTGTCGCTGATACCGGGATGGAAACGGGGCTTCAGCTCGCATCGAGCTCCTCACGAGCATCGATCACGAGCTCTTGAACACGAGCGCGCGCTGCGGTTGCTGCTCCACGGGGGTCGAGGCTCGGGGACAGTGGCTCACCCACACGTACGGAAACTCGAGTGCGTGGCCTCGCAGCGATCCTGGCGAGATGCCTCGCGAACGATTCCTGAGCGTATGGTACCGCAGGTGAGTATGCGAGCCCCACGGGCACGACGGGCACGTCCAGGGAGCGAACCGCCGCAAACGCACCCGGTTGAAAGTCATGAACCGTGTCTTCGGGAAACGTGCCCCCCTCGGGAAACGCCACGACCGTTCGCCCCTCGCTCAGCCGCCTTCGCATCGCTCGTACGGCCGCGGCGCCGCTGTGACCGTCGTCTCGATCGACGAAGATTGTGGCGCCATGCTTGGCCATCCGTCCGAGGAGTGGCCAGTCGGCGACATCGTGCCGGCTGACCATCACGCCTCGAAACACGGAAAGCATCACCGCGATGTCCAGCGCACTCTGGTGGTTTGCGACCACCAGGGCGCCGGACTTGTGAGCAAGCTCACCGGTGGTTGCAATCTGTGCGCCAAACACGTCGAGGAGCCGGTTTACCAAGTAGGTGCGGTACGTGTCGGCGAGCGGCTCATGTAGCTCTTTGGGGACGAAAAGACGGTTCATTTCGTACGCGGCCAGGATCCCTGCTGAAAGCGAGACGAAGGCGCCCGACCGATAGGCGGCACGCACCGTGCTCATTTCGGAACCCCCCGAATTTGGGCTCGCGAGGTTCGCCTTTTGGTGGCAGTCTCGATTCGTGGCTGGGTCATTGGCACCAGGATTTCTCGTTGCGTCCCCGTCGATGCGGTGTCCATTCTTCAATCATACGCTGGTGTTGCTCATCGATCACGGCGACGAAGGCTCTTTTGGGTTCGTCGTCAATCGATTGACCGACTTGGACATGGGCGACGTCTTTCAGGAAGTCGGTGTCGATGGTGACGCCGCCACGGCGGTCGACGCCCCCGTACTTCTCGGCGGGCCAGTCTCTCCCGAGTCGGGTTGGATCCTCTACGACGTGGAGGGTGTCCCACAGCCGAGCTCCGGGCGCACGATCGCAGTTGGAGCACGCATTGCGTGCAGCGCTTCACTCGAGCTTCTTCAGCGAATAGCCCGAGGCGACGGGCCCGACACCTGCGCGATGATGCTCGGCTATGCTGGCTGGGGTGCCGGACAGCTCGAGAGCGAGATGAAAGAGGGTTCGTGGATCCCGGTCGACCTCGACTACGACCTCGTTTTCGAAACCCCGGTCGAAGCGCGTTGGGAGGCCGCCCTAGCGAGCCTCGGGATCGATCCTGCCAGGGTGATCGACAGCCACATGGCGAGCGCCTGACAAGACCCAGCTCTCGGCCGCTCCAAACCGTCGACTTGTTCGATCAAGGCACAGAGGCTACGCCCGTGGCGATGCGCGTACATCTCCCGAAGGCCTTCTTTGTCGTGCTTTTGGCGGCCGCTTTTGCGTGTGGCGGCGGGAGCGGCCAAACCAGGAGCAAAGGCAGCACGATCGAGCGCGGCGAGGACGCGAGGGGTGCCTACGAAAGGGCCCTGCTCGACTTCCGTCGGGGAGATTGTCTCGGCGCGGAACCTTTGTTTCGCGACATCCGAAGGGAGTTTCCGTACAGTCGGTTCGCCGCGCTTTCGGAGCTTCGGATTGGAGATTGCCAATTCAAGAACGAAGCCTACCCGGAGGCGATCCAGACCTATCGTCAGTTCGTCCGGATACGCCCCTCGCACAAAGAGATCCCGTACGCCCGGTTTCGGATCGCCGAGGCCTACTACAATCAGATCCCTGGTGGTTGGTTCATGACACCGCCACGCCACGAACGCGATCAAAGCGCCGCCAGAGACGCGCTGATTCAATTGCGGCGGTTCGTCGTGGATTACCCCGACGACCAACGCGTGCCCGAAGCGAACAAGCTCATGGACAAGTGCATGAGCCTGCTGGCGGAGCACGAGTTCTATGTGGCCCGGTTTTACTTGAAGCGAGACGCGTACCGCGGCGTCGTATCGCGGCTCAGGGGCCTGCTCGCCAGTTATCCCGGGAGCGGAGTGGAGCCCGAGGCACTACTCATGCTCGGCGAGATCTACTTGAAGCTCGATGAAGTCGAAGCCGCCCGTCAGGCGCTGAACGAGCTCGTCCAGCGTTTTCCCGACACGGGCGAAGCCAGACGGGCCCAGACCATCCTCGGTAAGCTCGCCCAAGGCTGACCCCGGCTGATTTCTGGCCTCCGTTTCGACCGATCGTTACCTTCGGGCTCATGCCTCCTTGGGCTCAACAAATCTTGGACGCGGCAAACGACCACTACGCGCGTGCAGAGTACCCACTCGCGCAACCGTATTACGAGAAGCTCGTGCAACAGGGCCTCCGGTACCCGGACGTTCTCAACCGACTCGGCGTCATCTACCACCTGAACGCGCGCCTTCCGGAAGCTCGATGGTGTTTCGAGCAAGCCTTGGAGGTGAACTCGGGCTATCTCGAGGCTGCCCTCAACCTCACCGTCACGTGCAATGAGCTTGGCGAGTACGGCTCCGGCGTTCGTTCTCTCGAGCGCGCACAAAGTCACTCGGACTCCTCGAACGATGCGTATCGCCGCGGCAAGGTTGCCAATCTTCACCGGGCTTTGGCTCAGGCCTACGTCGAGCTCGAACGTCCCGAGGACGCGATCCACGAGTTTGGCCGCGCGCTCCGGCTCTGCCCGAGCTTTCACGACATTCGTCTCGAGCTGGCACGGCTTCTTAGGCTTCGCGGCAACGTCCACGGCGCCCGCGAGCAGCTCACCTTGGTCTTGCAGCTAGAACCCGGCCACCATGATGCTCGGGCGCTGCTCGGCGTGATCGAGATCGAAACCGGAGACCGCAGGCAGGGACTCCAGCACTTACGCGACGTCGTCGACCGGTGTGCCGACCATCCGGTCGCAAAGGCCTACCTTCAGCACGCCGAGCCGGAGTATTGGCAAGCCTCCTGACCGTTGGAGCGAACCGGCTTTGTGAGCCCATCAAACGGTGCAATATTAGTGGGACGTGCCCCAAACGGTCCTCCTTCTCGACGATGATGCCCAGTTCCGTTCGAGCGTCACCCCGGCGCTCGAGGCGTTCGGGCTGCGTGTTATTCACGCCACCAAGGGAAGTATCGCCTGGGCGATGATCGAGGAGGCGGAGCCCTCCGTACTGGTCGTCGATGGGCTTCTTCCCGACATCAACGGCATCGCCTGGATCGAGGAGTTGCGCCGGTCCGGCTACCAGACGCCGGTCATTTTCGTTTCGGCCTTCTATCGTGACCTGACCACCTTCAAACACCTCACCCACGACCTCGACGTGTTGAGGGTGTTCCACAAGCCCGTCACGGTCGAACGATTCGCGCGGGAAGTCGCCAATACGATCTCCGCGCCCATCAGTCTCACACCCGCGGATCGCCGTCCCATAGTTCAGGATCGAGCGGATACCGTGCTTTTTCCGGACGAGCCTTCCGAGCCGCAGGGCGTGCACGACCCGCAGTCCTATTCGAGCCTCCTGCCGGTGGCGGCGGACAACTTGACCGGCGCGATCCGGCGCGTGCATGCCGAGACCGCGCGTACCAGCGTCGTGGCGGAGGCCCTTCGTCAGGCACACGATCTTCACGGCGCTGCCGAGACTCACGGATTCACCGAGATCTCAGTCGCGGCCGCCCGAATCGAGAATGAGCTTCGCGAGCTACAGAGGTCGGGACGACTGGACTGGTCGGCGATGTTCGAGTCGATCGACGAGGTTCGCACGCATGCTGCAGCAGCGGTGGGTCAGCCCGCTGAATCTCTCAAACCACTTGCGGCGGCGCCCCCTTCGGTGACCCCCGCTGCGTCCTTCTTCTTGCATCGAGCGGTTCCCCGTGACTTCGTCCCTACTATTCTCGTGCTCGAGGACGATCCTGCAATGATCGCCTACCTTCGCTCGGCGTTCGACGAAGTTTTGGTGCACCTTCGTCCGGTGGGCACCGTCGAGGAGGCTTTGAAAATCGCGGGGCGAACCCCCCCAACTGCGGCGATCATCGGTTGGCCTCTCGAAGACCGCGATGCTCTGCGCCGGTTTCTCGGGATGTTCAGAGCGCTACACGGGTGCTCCGAAACTCCGGTGATCCTGCTGTCTGTCGACGACGACCCACACACGCGGGCCCTCGCCGCGCAACTCGGCGTGGACATCTTCTTGCCACATCCGATCGAGCTCGTGCGCTTGCACCATGCGGTGGAAACTGCAGTCGAACGAGCCACGACCCCGCGGCCCAAAGTCGCCGTACTGAGGGACTCCGATGCCGCGAGGCAGATCGAAGAAGCCGGGATCGAGTGTTTCCTCTACTTCAGCTTGGAAGAGCTTCTTCGCGAGGTCGACGTGCAGTGTCCCGATGTCGTGCTGATCGGCTCGACGGTGACCGGCCCTCAGGTCCCGGCGATCATTCAAATGTCTAGCTGGGATGTCGCATCCGCGTTCCTTTGCTTCGACGACTCACCGGTGGTCGATAGTCCGGTCATTACCGAGCGCCTCGAGCGTCATGGTGGTTGGTTGGTAGAGCTCCATCGAGTGGCCGAACGCATCGCGCGCATGCGTCGTCAACAGTTGCGCTGCAGCCAGACTGGGTTGCTACTTCGAACGGCCGCCATTGCGGCCCTCGAAAACGGCTTGTCCTCCGGGCAACGTCATGGCCGGACCTATTCGATCGGGCTGCTGAGCCCCGTAGGTCTCGACGGGCTCGACCACATGCAGGCGCGTCGGTTGCGCACATACCTCGGTCGATTGATCTCTGGCCGTTTTCGTCGTGAGGACGTGCGGGGCCGGTGGGACGATAACGCGTTCGTCGTCGGGTTCGAGGGCGCCAGCGCGCGGGCCGTGGTCGAAGTGGTGCGCAGGCTTCAAGAGGAGCTTGCGCTGCAAAGGCAACGGCGGCCGGACGAGCTTTCGCTCCTCCAGGTCGCCGTCGGGCTGGCATCTTATCCCCTCGATGGTGACACGACCCGCGCACTGATCTTGGCAGCGCACGAGCGCCTCGAAACCGCTATCGAGCGAGGGTCAGACTCGTTGGTCTGGCGGTAACGACGTGGCTCGCGCCGTCCACAACAACCGTGTAGACTTCAGGTATTGATGCACCCTTCCGCGCGTCCCGGCCCAACCGAGGCTGACGTAGCCGCCGACATCGAAGTCGCCGACCCCGGTCTCTTGCTAAGGCTGAGCGGCCCTGGTGGTTCGAATTTGCGGGTCCTCGAAGGCGAGCTCGGGGTGTCGATGGGTCTGCGTGGTTCGACGATCCACATCCAGGGCCCAAACCGAGACGTCGAAATGGTGGAGCGCGTCCTGCACGAGCTGATCGACGCGCTTCAGCTTCGAGATCTCAGTCCGATCGAGATGGCACGCGCAGCACGTACCCTGCGTGCCAATCCGCAACTGCGGCTTCGGGACTTGTTGGACGATGTGGTGCTGACGACGTCGAACCGCCGAATCGTCTCGCCCAAGGGCGTGATGCAGCAAAACTACATTCAGGCGATCCGCACGCACGACCTCGTGTTTGGGATCGGCCCCGCAGGTACTGGCAAGACTTATCTGGCGATGGCAATGGCGATTCGCGCGCTTCAAGAGCGGCAAGTGAAACGCATCATATTGACGCGTCCAGCTGTCGAAGCTGGCGAGCGCCTAGGCTTCTTGCCCGGCGACTTGGCGGAGAAGATCAATCCCTACCTCCGTCCGTTGTACGACGCGTTGCACGACATGATGGAGCCCGGCAGGATCACCGCGTTGCTCGAGCGAGGTACGATCGAGGTAGCGCCGCTCGCATTCATGCGCGGCCGGACCCTCAACAACTGTTTCGTGGTCCTCGACGAAGCTCAAAACACGACCCCCGAGCAGATGAAGATGTTCCTCACCCGCCTTGGGTTCGACGCAAAGGCGGTCATCACTGGCGATGTGACCCAGGTCGATCTGCCCGGAGGCGCCCGAAGCGGCCTCCGGCATGCCGAACGTGTCCTGCGCTCCATCCGAGGGATCGACTTCGTCTATTTCTCGCACGCCGACGTCGTACGGCACCCGCTAGTGCAGCAAATTGTGCAGGCCTACGACGCTCACGAGTCAGCCGGAAGTGCGTCAGACGATGACATCTAAGCGCTCCCTGGTATGCTAGCGACCACATGACCGAGCGAATCTACGACGGGGCACTCGAGCTGATCGGCCACACACCCTTGGTCCGTCTCAGACACATTGCAGGCGAAAAAGGAGCCGAGATTTGCGGCAAGCTCGAGTCGAACAACGTCGCAGGCTCCGTCAAAGACCGCCCGGCCCTATCGATGATCCTTGCAGCCGAAGAGTCGGGAGAGCTGGGTCCTGGGTCCACGATCGTGGAAGCGACGAGCGGCAACACCGGCATCAGCCTTGCGATGATCTGCGCCGTACGCGGTTACCGCTGCGTGATCATAATGCCCGAGGACATGAGTACGGCACGGCGCCACATCCTCAAGTCGTACGGTGCGGACGTGATTCTCACGCCCGCGGACGACGGGATGGCAGGCGCGGTCGAGCAGGCTGAGCATGTACTGCAGACCACGCCTGACTCCATGATGTGCGGTCAATTCGAAAATCCGGCCAACCCGGACGTCCACGAGCGGACCACCGCCGAGGAGATTTGGGAGGCTACTGGGGGCGAGGTCGACGCCTTTGTCGCAGGTGTCGGCACCGGGGGAACGGTGACCGGCGTGGGGCGTGTCTTCAAGAAGCGAAACCCCGCGATTCGAATCATTGCTGTCGAGCCGCGCGCAAGCGCGGTGCTGTCTGGCGGTAAACCTGGGCTTCATGGGATACAAGGTCTTGGCGCGGGCTTCGTTCCCCAGGTCCTCGATACCGAATTGGTCGACGAGGTGATCACCGTCACCGACCTCGCGGCCGAGCGGATGACCAAACGTCTCGCGCGTGAGGAAGGTCTTCTTCTCGGACCGTCATCGGGTGCCAATGTGCACGCCGCGCTCGAGGTTTCACGCCGCATGCGGAGCGGGCAACGCGTCGTCACGATCCTTTGCGATGGCGGCGAGCGTTATCTCTGCTGACCGGCCATGTCCGATCTGACCAAGATCTCGCGTGACCTGTCGCGCGCAGTTTCGAAGATCCGTTTCCGTGACCCGGTCGCGTACGTCTACAATCCACTCAGCTATGCAAGACCGGCACACGAACTCTATCTGAGGCGCTACGGCGAGGGCAGAAAAGAGGTGGTGCTGATCGGGATGAACCCAGGGCCCTTCGGTATGGCTCAGACGGGGGTGCCGTTCGGCGACGTGGGTTTCGTTAGAGATTGGATGGGAATCGAGGCGCCGGTCGGTCATCCTGCCGAGCAACATCCCAAACGACCCGTGCTTGGTTTCGACTGCTCACGCTCGGAAGTGAGCGGCTCCCGGCTCTGGGGGTGGGCGAAAGCGCGATTCGAAACACCGGACCGTTTCTTCTCCCGCTTCTTCGTAATCAACTACTGCCCGTTGGTCTTCATCGAATCGACGGGTCGCAACCGAACGCCAGACAAACTTTCGGTCGAAGAGCGGAAAGAATTGCTTCCAGCTTGCGATCTGGCGCTTCGTCAAGCAATCGAAGTGCTTCAACCCAGCCTGGCCGTCGGGGTTGGTGCATGGGCGACGAAGCGTGCAAGGGCGGCGCTTCACAACGATGGGCTGGCGATCGGAACCGTATTGCACCCGAGCCCTGCAAGCCCCAAGGCGAACCGCGGTTGGGCCGCTCAAGCCGAAAACGATTTGCTTGGACTCGGCATCAAGTTATAACGCCAGCGTCGGTTCGTAGTGTAGATACGGGCCGCGAGGGTCGATTACATGTTCAAGCACCTTTCCTTTGTCTCGCTCGTCGTGTTCCTCGGCTGCGGGCACGAGAACGCGGCGACCCAACAGGTGCGGAGCGCCGCCGCCGTCGACTTGAGCTGCGACGAATCGGTCCTCGAGATCGTCGAAGACGCCCCGATGGAAAAGCGAGTAAGCGGTTGCGGGCGGTCGCTGACTTACATGTACAAGTGCAACCCGACGGCTGGAGGCGGCCAAGACTGCCGGTGGAAAGCCGTGCCCGACAAGCGCGACCACTAACTCTGGACGGCCTGCGGCTTCAATCTGTCCCGCCCCAGCGCCCCGACAATCGCCCGGTCCGCCTCCGGCGGGCAATCTGGTCCCGCCCCACGGCGCCCACACTATCGCCCGGTCCGCCTTCGGCGGGCGATTGGTCCCGCCCCACCGCCCCCACACTATCGCCTAGCTTTGGCACGAAGTGCCTCGATGTCGGGATTGCTCGGGTCATATGCAGTCGCGCGGTCTAGTGCCGCCTGTGCGCCCGCCACGTCCCCGTTTCGAAGCGCCTCGCGTGCGCGAGCAAGCTCGTCCTTAGCCGCTTCCTCACGCTCGTGGGGGCTGAGGGGTTCAGCGACGGCGTCAGCATCCGTGTCAGCGACGGCGCCAGGGCCGGTGCCAGTGTCGGTGCCAGCGACAGTGTCAACGTCAGTGCCAGCGTCAGCGCCAATGCCAGAGCTGGTGCGAGTGTCGGTGTCAGCGCTGGGAGGTTTGATCTGGTTGGTTAGCAGTGCCCATGCGGTCAGCGCTGCGCCGACCAGGAGCACGAAGATCATCGGAACGCTTCTCCGCCGCCGACGGGGTCTCTTCGGGGCCTTGCCCGTGTAGGCCTCGCGGAGGGCCGAGACCAGCGTGCGCGAACTGGCGAAACGTGCGCCTGGGTCCTTGCTGAGCGCTCGCATGATCACTCGATCGACCTGAACCGGGATTGCGGCTCCTCGGTTGGTTTCGCTTGGCGGTGTCGGGTCCTTATACATGACGTTTTGCGCCACGACGATCGCTTCGGCGCCCGGAAAGGCACGCTCTCCCGACGCGGCTTCGTACAAGACGGCGCCAAACGAAAACAGATCGGTCTTCTCGCTGTATTCTCCCTTGAGAAGGGTCTCTGGTGCTGCGTAGCAAGGTGTACCGAGAAACTGTCCCTCTTTCGTAAGGTCCGCGTTGGGTACGCGGGCGATGCCGAAGTCCGCAAGCTTCACTTGTCCGTTATCGGTGATCAGCAGGTTCTCAGGCTTGAGATCGCGATGGATCACCCCGGCCGCGTGTGCGGTTGCGAGGGCGTCGGCGATCTGTTGCGCGACGTGGAGCAGCTGATCTTTCGGGAGCGGCCCCTTGTTTCGGAGCTGCTGCTTCAGCGTGTGGCCCGGGACGTACTCGAACACGAGATAGGGGCCGTGCTTCCGATCGTCGCCGACGTCGAATATTTGGACGATATTCGGATGGTGGAGCCGCGCCGCAGCCCTCGCCTCGTTTTGGAAGCGACTCAGAAACACGCGGCGGCTTTCTTCGTCGAGGTCGACATCGCGCAGGGTCTTGATCGCCACGGGTCGCTCGAGATCGGCGTCGCGCGCGAGATAGACGTGCCCCATCGAACCCGACCCAAGCAGTCGTTCGATGCGGTAGCGGCCGATCTGTTGCGGCGTGTCTTCCATGGTCGCGATCTAGTGCAAGCGTGGGGTGGAGGCTAGAGACGATGAAGCTTGACCGTATTGGTCCTTCCCGACGTGGGCCACGCCACCACCATTGCAAACGCCTCGCCTCTCTTGCAGAGCTTTTCTCGGACGAGTAACTCAGTCGCGATCCGAAGCGTTTCGTCGAGCGACTCCGGGGGGACCTCGACTCGAGGAATGACGCCCCACTCGAGGGCGAGTCGGCGGGCGACACGAACTTTGCTGGTCACGGCGAGGATAGGCGCGCGCGGACGGTACTCGGACAAGAGTCTCGCGGAGCGCCCATCTTGGGTGAACACCACTACCGCCATCAGCGGGAGGTTCGTCGTCAGCACGGCCGCCGCACGGGCCGCCGCATTCGCAAAGGGCCACTCTTCGTTGCCGGCCTCCCGGAGATCTCGAAACTCTTTTGAAAAGTCCTCGACGTAGTCGGACTCCACATCGCAAATGATCGCGTCCATCATTTTGATAGCTTGCACGGGGTAGCGCCCCGCCGCCGTCTCGCCGCTCAGCATCAGCGCATCGCTTCCGTCCATGACTGCGTTTGCCACGTCGGCGGCTTCCGCACGGGTCGGTCGCGGGTTGCGAATCATCGAATCGAGCATCTGAGTCGCGGTGATCACGAGCTTCCCGCGTGCGTTCGCCTCCCGGATGATACGCTTTTGGATGAGGGGAACCCGCTCGGCGCCAAGCTCGACGCCGAGATCCCCCCGCGCGACCATGATGCCATCGGCGGTGTCGACGATCTCCGACAACGCCGCAACTGCCTCGGGTCGCTCTATCTTGGCGATGACCGGAACGTCGCCCGCCAAAGCTTTGGCCTCACGAACGTCCTGTGCCGATCGCACGAAGGACAGTGCGATGTAATCGACTTCGAGCTCCGAGATGGCAAATGCCAGGTCAGCCCGATCTTTGTCTGCTAACGCCGGCGCGCTGACCGAAACCCCCGGAAGATTCATACCCTTGTTATTCGAGAGCGGTCCGCCGTCTTCGACGATCGTATGCACTGTGTTGCCGTCGACTGATTCGACTCGAAGGCGTATGAGCCCATCGTCGAGGGCCACCGCGTCCCCGGGGCCAACGTCCTCCGGAAGGGACTCGTAACTGACCGAGACGATCTCTCTTGTTCCCTCGACATTGTCGGTGGTGAGGGCAAATCGGTCCCCGGCGCCGAGCTCGATCGGACCCGACGCGAACGTCCCGATCCGCATCTTAGGGCCTTGGAGGTCGGCCAGTATGGCCATGGGCCGCCTCGCCGCGGACGCGGCTTCGCGAACGAGCGCGGCGGTCGCCAGGTGCCCGTCGTGGTTGCCGTGGGAGAAGTTGAGCCGGGCACAGCTCATGCCGGCCGAAACAAGCGCCGCGATTTTGTCTTTCGTGTCGCTGGCTGGCCCAAGCGTGCAGACGATCTTGGTACGTCTCACATCGCGGTTGTAGCGAGGATCGTCACAACCGCCAACCTATCGGTGCCGATACCGTGCGGGCTCCCAGTGACCGATGTTCGCTTTGAATCCCAAACGCACGACGAAAGTGAGATAAAGTGTCCATTCGCTTCGGTCGACGTCGGGCTGTGTATTTCGGTTGGACGGATCGGCGCTGATGTATCTCGTTCCGATTTGGAACCAGAGCCCGCGGAGCGTCGTCAGCGGTCGGTAGATCGGTATCCCAAACCCAAAGCCGACTCCGAGGGCCGAGCTTTGATTGCCGTCCAAGAGAAAAGCGGCACCGAGCTCGACATAGATCGACTGCAACATCAAGTCGGCAAACTCGTTCCAAGTCTGTTTGTAGAGAAAGAAGAGCGCCGGGAAGAGCGGGCGAACGTCGACGCCGAGAAACAGGTACTGGCCCGAATCAGGACCCCAGCGTCCGGAGAGCACGAGCCCAGCGGCATCTGCGACGAGGAGTCTCGCCTCCCCGACGATCGAGATATCGGCCTGCCGCGAGAACCACGTGGCCCCGGGGCCGGCGCCCAGCGCCAAGACCAGGCCCCGATCCCAGCGGCCATAGAGGCCGTCACCGCCACGCTGCGCGCTGGCAGAGCCGCCAAACGTCGATAGGACCAGGATCGAGCCGACGATCACCCGCAGCCGGGCGTCCCGTGTCATGATTTCCCCCATGCACTGGGCGGCGTGGCGGGTCAAGAACCAGAAGCTGTAGACTGTACCCATGGGGCGTCCGTTCGGCCTGGGGCTTCGAAGCCAGCTCATGCTTGCGCTGATCATCGCGTTCGGCGCCGCGTTCGTCCTGCTCAGCCTCGTTACTGCGCGGCTCGATGAGAGCGAGAACGCCGAGGAGCGGCGCCACCGTGCCAACGGTCTGGTGCAAGCGCTCGCTGCGAGCGCGGGTTCTCTTGGCGAAGGATTCGGCGCGGCGAGCATCAACGAAATGGTCGCCGAAGGGCTGGTCGATGGTGTCGAGATCCAATCCGAGGACGGTCAGGCCCAACACTGGGGGAGGACGGTCGGTGTGCCGGATGCTGTCGCCCGCACATCCGGGGGCGCCGACCTTCGGGTCTGGGTGCCGGTTGGGGGGCGCGGAGATGCGGCACGCCGGAGCTTGTTCGTGTTTTACCTCGGGCTGACGGCGTTGGTGGTGTTGCTTCTGTCATATGTTCTGTTGACCTACTTCATCGTCCGCCCGATCGACAGGATGAGACGCGCATCGGAGCGGATGGCGGAGGGAAACCTTCGAACCCGCGTTCCGGTGACAGGCGCGGCTGAGGTGGCTCGGCTTGCAAGCGCGTTCAACGAGATGGCCTCCCAGCTCCGCGCAGATCGTGCTGCGCTGCAAGAGCGCCTAGAGGAGCTCGAGCGCACGACTGCCGAGCTGACGACGGCACAGGAGCAACTGGTGCGAAGTGCCCGGCTCGCGGCGGTGGGGCGCCTTTCTGCGGGCGTTGCCCACGAGATCGGAAATCCGTTGGCCGCCATTCGCGGGATGCTGGACCTGATGCAAGCTGGTGATCTGGACAGAGACGAAGAAGGGGAGTTTGTCTTGCGGATTCAACGGGAGACCCAGCGAATCCATCACACGATTCGGGATCTTCTCGATTTTTCTCGGCACGAGCCACAGCAAAGTGGGCGAATCGAAAGCTCCGCCAGCCTCGCCGAGGTGGTCGAGGACACCGTCAAGCTCGTCGATCGGCAATCGCGCTTTCGAGACATCGACCTCGAGCTCGCGGTGGACGAATCCCTCCCGCGGGTCCGAGGCGATCACGAACGCCTTCGGCAGTTGCTTCTCAACCTCTTGTTCAATGCAGCTGATGCGCTGTCTGGAAGGGGTACGATCGAGGTCAGCGCCACCGGTGCCAATGGGCGCGTACAACTCGTGGTCTCGGACGACGGGCCCGGAATCGACGGTGAGATTCTCGACCAAGTGTTTGACCCGTTCGTGACGACGAAGCCTGCAGGGCAGGGCACGGGTCTCGGCCTGGCGGTATGCCACACGATCGTCGAGCGGCTCGGAGGCTCCATACGAGCCGAAAATCGATCAAGCGGCGGAGCGTCATTCGAAGTGTCGTTACCCGCCGCCCAGTAACAATCGGCACTGGCACTGGCAATGACACTGGGTAATGGTCTGGCGGAGCGATGGAGATCTGGAAGAAATTCACTTTCGAGGCGGCGCACATGCTTCCGAATGTGCCGGACGGTCACAAGTGCAAGCGTCTCCATGGCCACTCGTATCACGTGCACATCCACGTCACCGGAGAGCCCGACCCGGAGCTTGGGTGGGTCATCGACTTCGCGGCGATCGCCGAGGCCTTTCAGCCGCTTTGGGAGCGGTTGGACCACAATTATTTGAACGAGATCGAGGGGCTCGAGAATCCCACCAGCGAAATCGTCGCCGTGTGGATCTGGGACCGCCTGAAGCCAAGCTTGCCGCTCTTGAGCAAAGTCGTGGTGGGGGAGACGTGCACCGCCGGGTGCATCTACGAGGGCGAGTAACCCCAGCGGAAGTGCCAGCGCCAGTCGACCGGGGGTCAGTCTGCCTGAAAAGCGTTTTCGATTGCCGTTTCTTCGGCGCTCTTCGCGTCTTCCGTGCCCACCGCGTACTCGCCTAGCGTTTCCTTGATGGCCTGGGCTTGTTTTCTTGTCGCGCCCGCTTCGATCAATCGCTCCTCGTCGGCCGCCAATACGTCGCGTAGCGATCCCAGATTGCGCAATAGCTTGCCCCTCGTTTTTGGCCCAATCCCCGGTACCACATCGAGCTCGCTCCGGAGCCGCCTTCTCTTCCCAACCTTCTTTCGCAAATCATTCGATGCCCGATGTGCCTCATCACGAGCGAGCAACAAGATCGAGAGGGCCGAGCTTGCGCGGACCGGGATAGGGTTCTTTTGGCCGGGACGGAACACTCGGTCGCCTTCCTCTTCCCCTGTGGCAGTGATTCGAGGTTTCGCCACCGAGGCAAGCTCGAGGTCGACGACGCCTACATCCTCCTTCGCCCGCTCGAGGACTCCGAGTTGACCCTTGCCCCCGTCTACCACCAGCAAATCCGGGAGCTCCCACCCGACCTCTCCGTTCCGGCCGCGTCGCAAACGCCGCACGAGAACTTCGTACATCGCGCCATAGTCGTCGCCGCCGCGAACGTGTTTCACGCGGAAGCTTCGGTAGCGCTCCCGTGCCGGCATACCGTCTTGCAATGAGACGAAGACCGCAACGGTTTCCTCGCCCCCAGTATGAGAAATGTCGACGCATTCGATGTGCCGCGGGTTCGACGTCAAACGGAGTTGGCGGCGGATCTCCCCGATGCGAGCTTCCACGTCTTCTCGCGCACGTTCTTTCTCTCGAAACGCGTGCTCGGCGTTTTCCCGCGCGAGAGCGAGTAGCTTGGCTTTCGCGCCGCGTTTCGGCTGGACGATCCGAGCTTGGCGCCTTCTGTCTTCGTTCAGTAGCTCTTCCAAGGCCTCGCTCATTTCGATCGGCACGGGGACCAAGATTTCATCGGGAAGAACGGGCCGCGCCGTGTAGTGCTGGGTCAGAAACGAACCCAACATTTCGTCGCTAGGCACCGCGACCCTTCGTAGCGGGAAAGTGCGGACTTCGAACAGACGTCCACCACGCATGCTGAGCACCGCCACCTCTACTTGGTCTCCTTGCCGATGAAACCCGACCACGTCTCGGTCGGCCTTCTGGACCCCGGCTACGCGTTGCTCTTGCCGTGCTCGTGCGACCGCGCGCAATTGGTCACGATATATTGCGGCTTGCTCATATTCGAGCGAGCTCGACGAGCTTTGCATTCGCGCATCGATGTCGTGGACGAGCTCGTCATGTCGACCGTCGAGGAATCGAGCGACGTTGGCAACCTGCGCTCGGTACTCCTGTTCGTCCACGTCCAGCACGCATGGGCCGGGGCACCGCTTGATCTGGTATTGGAGGCAGGGCCGTGTGCGAAGTCGAAACTCGGTGTCGGTGCAAGTGCGAAGCTGGAAATAGCGGTTGACCAGCCTCAGGGTCTGACGAGCGGCCGTTGCGGAATGATAGGGGCCAAAGTACTGCGCACCATCGGGCTTGGGGCGCCGCACGACTTCGAGCCGCGGCCATGGCTTCTTCGGGTCGAGGCGCAACGACAAGTACTCTTTGTCGTCGCGGAGCTTCACGTTGTACTTGGGTTGGTGGGACTTGATCAGTTGGTTCTCGAGCAGCGCTGCTTCCTTGTCGGTGTGCGTGACGAAGGTCTCGATGTCGGTGAGCTCACGTTCAAGTCGGCTGACGAACGCGCGCAAGTCACTGGATCCAGGTTGAAAATAGCTCCGCACCCGGCTCCGAAGGCTTCTCGCCTTCCCGACGTATAAAACCTTCCCCTTCGCGCCGTGGAACACGTAGACCCCGGGCGATACGGGAAGGTTGTCGAGCTTGCGTTGCGCTGCCTCCGCGACCACGGCGATCCTATACCACCCGCTCGGCGTTCGAGCGCCCCGCCGCTCAAGTAGCTTCGAACACCCGTTGGTCGGTCACCACGATGTCGACGGGTATGTCGATCGGAAGCTCAGGCACCTCGGCAATCAGTTGGAAGTCGAAAGCCAAAGCACACGATTGCGCGTTTTTGAGAAGCGGGAGCAGTCGATCGTAGTAACCGCCTCCGTAGCCAATGCGGTAGCCTCTCAGATCCACTGCCAACGCTGGAACGATCGCGAAATCCACGGTTTCCGTTGAAATCCGAGGGGCCTCCTCGGGCGGCTCAGGGACTCCAAAGGCGCCTTCGACCAGCTCGGTGTCAACGCCGATTCGATGCAAGTGAAGGTCGTTTTCGACGACGCGCGGAAGCGCGACCTGTTTACCCGCGGTCCACGCGGCTTGCATGATTGCTTGGGTTCTCACTTCGCAGCGAATCGATGAAAATGCGAGGATCGTCTTCGCCGACTCGAAGCCCTCGAGCCCAACGACGCGTTTCGCGATCTCGGCCGAACGCGTTTCGCACGCGGAAACGGGTAGGGCGCCTCGAACGGAGCGCATGCGCTTGCGCAGCTCCGCTTTCACCTGATGACGGATCTGTTCCTCGCTGGTGTCAGTGCGCCGCCGGCTCACTGCTGGTCGATCTGCTGGGCGAGCTCCGCGTCCGCCTGCAGTCTCTCGTCGATTCGTCGAATCGCCGCATCCACCACCTGCCGGGTCTTGTTTTGGAGGCTCGCGCGACGCCGTTCAGAGACCTCTAGGTCCTCTGCGAGACTGAGAGCGACCACTGCCAACAACTGTGCAGGTGTTGCCGCCCGTGCCGCTTTCGGGCCGAGCGCCGTCACCCGTTCGTTCACGATATCGGCAAGACGTTGCAGGTAAGCTTCGTCGGCATCGGAGGACATTCGGTACCGGGCGCCGGCAATTTCGATCTGAATGGTGCGCTTCACAGTTGTCGGGAAGGTAGTCTTCGAGCTCCTAAGGCGTCAAGGTAGGACAAACACTTTCATGGCCGCGTTGGTTCCGCTACGGTCGGAATCGATCTACGAGGGTTTATGAGTCCCGCATCAACCATGTTACTCTTGTTTCCCGGGGGACGATCACAAAGCCATGATTCAGGTTCATTGCCCGTCATGCCATGCGTCGTATGACGTAGACGAGCACCGTTTGCCTACGGACGGGCTCAAGATGCGCTGCCCGAAGTGCAGCGATAGCTTTCGAGTTCATCCAGATGGCTCCACACGAGCCGGTGACGACACAGGCACGTCCTCGAAGCCGCGGGCGAAGCGCAAAATGACGAAGGTCGGGCTCGGCCCGAATGTGCCGCCTCCAGCACCGCCGGCAGGGACGCCCGGAGCAAGCGCAGCGCCTTCGCTATCGCCCGACGAAATCGATCTTCCCACTCCGATGTCGATTCCGGGAATCGAAGATCTTCCCGCGCCTAAGGGCGCTGGCGGCTCCCTCGATCTCGATCCGTTTGGAGACCTGCAGGGCGTGGAGGATCTCCCGGCACCCAAGGGCGAGCGCAAACCGCGGCCGAGTAGCTTCGATCCCTTCGGGGACATGGATCTACCCGCGCCGATGGAGCCTCCGGGGGGCGTCGACCTTCCGGCACCTAAAGGCTCCGGTCGCGGTGCTGCCTCGACCGATCTCCCGGCACTCAAAGGCGGTCGGGAGATCGGTGAAGAAGTCGACCTTCCGATGGCGCTCACCGATGGCGAGCTTCCCGCCCCGATCGCGCTCGAGTCCGACCTTCCGATCCCAAGCGACCAATCCGATCTGCCGGTTGCGCGGGATGATTTTTCGAATCCCCCGATCGAGGGGCCCGCTCGCCGTCACGGGGGTGGCCCAATCGAGCTCGACCTCCCCGACGGAGACGACCTAGCGCTCGAAATGGACATCGATCCGGGCGTGAAGCGCCCCGGCCCGCCGCCACCCCCGCCGCTCGGTAGCGGTTTGGGGGGCCAGTCCGCGCCGCCGCAAGACGCGGGGCGCGTCAGTCGGGACTCGGCAGAGCTCGATCTTCCCGAGTCCGACGGGCTCGAGTTTTCAGAGCTTTCGGCTGCTGGCAACGGCGACGTGATGCACATGCCCCACCCCGGTGGCGAAGGCGGTGTCGTTGCGCCGGCGGCCGGACGCAAACGTACGATCGACATCAGGGCAGCGTTAACCCGCAAGCGCCCCCCGTGGCTGATGAAGGCCGTCGCTGCGGCGGTGGCCGTGTCGCTGATCTTCAGCGTGGGCTTCTACATGGGAAGCACGAAGTACGGGCTCTTCGGGATTCATCTGGTCGAGCCCTTCCTGCCGGCCTCGGGCGATGCCGTTCAGGTGACGCAGGTGATTCAACAAGCGGAGGCTGCGGCCGCCGTCGACACCTACCACGCGACCGCTCAGGCGCTGGTCCAACTCGAGCGAGCGCGGAGCAACGCCCGGCTGAACCGGGCTCTCATCGCCCGGAGCCTCCTGCACGAGTCGTATTTTCAGATCCGCTACGGACAAGAAGCACAAAGCGCGGCTAGAGCCGATGAGCTTCGGCTACACCTGCAGCGCCGTGGCGACGAGGCGCCGGGCATCCACACAGCCCTCGCGGCCAACGCCCTCCGCCAAGGCGACCCGGATCTCGCAGCGACGGAGATCGCACTCGCGCAGAGTGAGGACTCGATGGATGCATATGTAGACTTGGTGGCCGGGGAGATCGCGCTTGCGGTGGCGGACGGTCAGAGCGCCGTTGCTGCATTTGAGCGCGCTCACCAAAAAGATGGAAGCGCACGCGGCCAATGGGGCCTCGCGCGCGCGCATCGCTACGTCGGTGAACGGGACAAAGCTCTCGAGGCCGCCAAGGAGACGCAGCGTATGAGCCCGAATCATGCAGCCGCGCGCGTGGTCGTGGCCGAGAGCCTGATCGCGAACGGTGACATCGACCGGGCGTTCGAGCTTCTGCAAGTGCCCGCGGGGCTTGCCCCAGGCGAGGGAGGCGCGACTCTGGCGGTAGCCCGTGCCGATCGCTCCGCCGCGCTTGCACTCGTGGCTCGGATCGACGAGCAACGGGGGCGTCTTGGAGCCGCACGTGAGCTGTACGAAAAGGCCGTGGAGCTCGACGCGAGCAATGCGCAGGCGGCGTTGGGTGCCGCCAGGCTCGTTCTCTTAGAAGGCAGCTACCAAGATGCCCTAGCTCGGTTCCAAACCGTGATCGGCGCGAACGTCGATCCTGGGGCGGAGCTCGACGCCACCGGGAAGCCCAAGGTTCTCGTCGAGGCGAAGCTCGGGGCTGCACATGCACTCGTTGCGATGAACAAAGCAAGCGCGGCCAAGACGCTGTTGGCCGACCTCGAGACCGAGGAGCCCGTCAACGTCAATGTCGAGATCTGGCAGGGCAAGATTGCGGATGCGCTCGGCGACAGCAAGGAGGCGATACGGCACCTTCGCAATGCGATCCAGCTCGATCCCGAGGCTTTTCCCGCCTACATGGCGCTCGCACAGCATTACAAGAGCACCAAGCGCCCCGGCGAAGCGGTCGCGGTGCTGGAGGAGGCGCAGAAAAGCGTCGAGATCACCGCTGAGGTTCGTCGCCTGCTGGGCGATGCCGAGCTCGAACGGAATCGCATCGACGCCGCTATCACGCAATATCAGGCAGCCCTCGAGATGGAGCCGCGCGACTCATCCGCTCGGTTCGGCCTTGCCGTGGCATATCGCCGAAATCTCTCTCTCGACGACGCTACCGCGGCGCTCGCAGTGGTCGAAGAGCTCGATGCGAAGTACCCCGGACTTCGGCTCGAAAGGGGCAGATTGGCCGAGGCGAGAGGCGACTTGGCGGGCGCAGTTGCGAGCTACCAATCAGCTCTAGAGCAAACGCCGACGGACCTCGCGCTCCAATCTCGCCTGGGGGCCGTGCTCGTGATGACCGGTCAGGTCGACGAAGCCGAGGCGATGCTCGGAGAAGTCCTCAAGGCTCAGCCCTATTCAGCGGAGGCAGAGCACTACCTTGGCAGGATCGAGATGGGCCGTGGCGATCTCACGACCGCACGTCAGCATTTCTTGCAAGCGGTGAGGCTCGAGCCTCAGAAGGGGCTTTATCGCATGCACGTCGGCTGGGCGGCGCTCGAGTCGAACGAGATGACGACGGCTCTGCGCGAGCTCAACACCGCGCTGAAGCTCGATCCGACCCTCGGCGATGCGTACTGGCTACGCGCGCGGATCCGGATTCGAGCTGGTATCGTGCGGGACGCGCTCGCGGATCTGCAAAAAGCGATCGAGCTCAACCCGAGCCGTACCGAGGCCTGGGCCGCCATCGGGGAGTGTCACTACCAACTCGGCCAGGTGAAAGAGGCGATCGCCGCTTTCAAGAAGGCGGTCGAGGCTGAGCCGACGCAAGGCCAATGGTGGTACCGCTTGGGCCGTTTGCAGCTCGACGAGGGCCAACGCGACCAGGCGTTTCAATCGCTGACTGCGGCAGCGGGGATCGGAGACGCTATGGAGAAACATCCCGCGTGGTTGGCGGATACACACCGTCTCATCGGCGATGTGTACTATGTCCAGCGCAAGCAACGCGAGGCGGTGGTTCACTACGGCCGCTATCTCGAGCTCTCGCCAGCTGACGCGATCGATCGCGCCGAAATACAGAACAAGCTTCGGAAGATCGGAACCGGCGCGCAGTAGAGAACCGAATCGCCTAGTCGAACTGGCCGCGATCGAAGGCGTCCGGCAGGAGCTCAGAAAGCTCGTACTCGGCGAAAGCACCATCCTTTGTGAAGCTCCGAATTCGCAGCTCGGGAACGAGCTCCGACAAGCATTGCCGACAGATTCCGCAAGGCGGTGTGGGTCGACCGGCGCTGGTCGCGATGGCGAGCGCCACCAAGTCACGTTCTCCAGCCGCCACTGCAGCGGCCAGAGCACCTCGCTCGGCGCAAATCGTGGCGCCGTAGCTCGCATTTTCGACGTTGCATCCCTGAAACACGCGCCCGTCGTTGGTCTGGAGCGCCGCTCCAACGGCAAAGCCGGAGTAGGGCGCGTAGGCACGGCTGCGAGCATCGATCGCCGCGAGCTTCAAGGCTTCCCAGTCCGTCTCACCCATCACATCGCCCCCAGCACGCCCGAAAGAAGCGACTCGAAACGCGACCGAACACGTGCTGTAGTCGTTTCCACGTCCTCGTGGCTCAATGGACCTTCGCCGATCCCCGCAGCGAGGTTGGAGATGCACGAGATTCCAAGCACCTGCATCCCCATGTGGCGTGCGGCGAGCACCTCGAGCACCGTGCTCATTCCGACCGCGTCCGCACCGAGCGTTCGCAGCATTCGGATTTCTGCCGGGGTTTCGTACGCGGGCCCCAAAAGCCCAGCGTAGACGCCCCGCTTGAGCTCGAACCCCTGATCGGAGGCGATGCTCGTGGCGAGCTCGATGAGCCTCGCGTCGAAGGCTGCCGTCATATCGAGAAATCGAGGGCCGAGTTGCTCGTCGTTCGGGCCGAGCAGACTGCTCGTTCCGGTCAAATTGATTTGGTCTGAAATCACCATCAGATCGCCGACCTGGAGTGCGGAATCGATGCCGCCGGCGGCGTTGGTCACGATCAGGGTCTTCGCACCGAGCCATGCAAGCAGACGGACGCCGAACGTCACGACATTGGCGGCGTGACCTTCGTAGAGGTGGGCTCGCCCTTGCATCGCCGCGACCTGCTTGCCACCTCGACCGCCGACGACGAGATTCCCCGCGTGCCCCGATACGCCCGATAGCGGCATGTGTGGGATCTCGGAGTATGGAATCACCCGTGCGTCCTCGAGGCTGTCCGCGTACGGGCCGAGCCCCGACCCGAGAACCATCGCCACCTCGGGAACCTCGACGCGATCGGCAATCGCGGCTCTCGCTTGGTCGAGCTTCCCCATCATGGCGGACGCATTGTACGCCGACCTCCGCTATAGTGCTCACCGGATGACGAGAAGGATCGCCATCGGGTGCCTCATACTATCCTTTGGCTGTGCCAGCAGAAGCGCCGAGGGGCCTGCTAGCGACACCGCCCAAGAGGTCTCGGACGAAGAAAAGGTCCCCATCACGGTGGAACCTCCAGTGCTGGTGTCGATTGTACCGGGTGCCAAGGCCGAAGAGATCCCGCAGGACTGCACCAACGCCGTCGAAGAAACCTGCAATGCGCTCGACGACGATTGCGACGGGGTCATCGATGACGGGTGCGGCTACAGCGCCGGGCTAATTCAAGTCACGGCAGCTTGGAGTACGGGCTCGGACATCGATCTCTACGTGACCGGGCCCCTTGGGGACACCCTGAGTTTCCAGCGGCCTTCGACGCCGATAGGCGCCCGATTGGATCATTCCGGTCGCGGAGACTGCTCGCCCGACATCCCCAACCCGCGGATCGAGAATGTACGATGGGTGGGCCAGCGTCCGACCGTCGGCGTCTACGAGGTCGAGCTGCATTATTGGGGTGAGTGCATCAGCGGAGGTGGACCGACCGCCGCTACAGTCTCCGTAGCGATCGGTCGCAAGATTGCAGGTCAGTTCCTAGTGACCATGCTGCCTGGCGAGCGCGTCCGCGTGGTTCGATTCGTGATCCAATGACCGTGCTCAAGCCAGGGCGGCATCACCTCTTCGCTGCGTGCTTGCTCACGCAAGGGCTTCTCGTCTTTGGATTGATGGTCGTCGCGCGCGCGGGGGTCGTTGCGTCGACGATCGTGCTCGGACTCGCGGCCTGCTTCGTGCCTTACGCGATCGCGCTGAAGCTGGCTCGCGATCTTTTCAATCGGACCAGGTCCGAGCAGGTCGCGCTCGCCGCACTCTTCGTTTTCGGCTTGGCTTTTGTCTTTGCACCGCCCGCGTTGTCGGACGACGTGCATCGGTTCCTTTGGGAAGGACGCGTTTGGCTCGAGGGGTTCAACCCTTACGCGCTCGCTCCGGCGGACCCCTCTCTGGCCCATTTGCGGAACGATAGCTGGGCCGCGATCAACAACAAGCCCCTCGCAAGCATTTACCCCCCGCTATCGCACGCCCTGTTCGTCTTGATCGGTATGCTCGGGGGCGGGATCTGGACCGTGAAGCTCCTTGCCCTCATTGCTCACGCCTTCACCACCATCGCCGTCGCGAGGATTTCTACCGATTCACGCGCTCCTCTGGCACTCGCGCTCAATCCGCTTCTGCTGAGCGAAGGCGCTCTCAACGGTCACCTCGATGTGCTCACCGGCCTGGCCTTACTGGTCTCGGCGTGGAGCCTTTCGCGACACCGGATCCTTCGAGCCGCAATCGCAACCTGCGTTGCAGTAGGTCTCAAGGCAGTGGGTCTGGTCATGGTGCCTCTTTTCGCTCGTCGGCCGGTTGCGTTCTCGGTCGTCGCGCTGGTGAGCGCCGTCGTTCTGTCCCCGCTGGTGGCCTTTCAGTCACTGGCGGATGCCGCTTCGGGCCCCGCGCAGTTTGCGGCCCGCTGGCGCGGCAATGAGAGCCTCTATGCGGTCATCGAGTGGATGAGCGGTCAGGTCTTCGAGCAAAGCGTCGCGATCACGGTGGCTCGCGCGGGTGTGTTCGGCGTCGTGCTCGCCGTCGGCGCGATCTCGGTCGCAAAGCGCATCCCTCCGGTTCGCGCTACGCGTATCCTCTTGTGGACGACTCTGCTGCTCTCACCTCAAGTTCATCCTTGGTATCTAGCGTGGCTGCTGCCGATCGAGGTCGCTTCGGGCCGCCTCGCCGGCTTGGTGTGGAGTGCGAGCGTCCTATGCGCCTACGCTCCCATCGATCGCTGGCTCGCTGAAGGGGTGTGGGAGATGCCGATCGCGCTTCAGGTCGCGGAGTACTCGCTGGTCACTGCGGCTTTGATCATCGAGGGGCACTATTGGCGCGATCGAGAAGATATTAGCACATGATTTCGACAGGTTAGGGACCTCGTTGAACCGCTCGACGTCGGCTGCTGGGTTTCGCCTTGCAGGGAAAGCACGAGCCCCTAGACTAGGCGGCCCTAAGAACCAGGGCGTGACGGATTTACCATGTACGCGGTCATTCAAACGGGTGGAAAACAGTATCGCGTCGCCGAGGGCGACAAGATACGCGTCGAAAAGTTACCCGGTGACGTAGGCTCCAAAGTCGAGTTCAAAGACGTCTTGATGGTAGGCGGCGACAAAGTCGCGGTGGGCAGGCCCCACGTTGGCGGCGCGAAGGTGGTGGCCGAAATCACCGCACAAGACCTCGCCAAAAAAATCATCGTCTTCAAGATGAAGCGCCGAAAAGGCTATCGTCGTCGACGGGGTCATCGTCAGCCTTATACCGAGCTTCGCATCGCCAGCGTGAAAGGATAGGGGAACGCCATGGCGCACAAAAAGGGTCAGGGCTCATCCCGAAACGGGCGCGATTCAAAGCCTCAATACCGCGGAGTCAAGGCTTTCGGTGGGCAGACCGTGTCCGCTGGCAGCATTTTGGTACGCCAGGTCGGTCAGACTTTTCACCCAGGCGAAAACGTCGGGGTCGGCAAGGACCACACGCTTTGGGCCAAGGTTGACGGCGTCGTGAAATTCGAGCGTCGAGGCCGCACCGGCAAGCGTGTGAGTGTCTATCCGGTCAGCGGCTGAGCGGCTCCATTGCAGGAGCGGTTCCCGGCGCCGGAATTCGACTCCCCTGGAGGGAGTGTCTTCCCTCCGCCGGCCGGGCGTCGGGTCTATTGCAATCGCAACTTGAGGCTCGACCAAATGAAAGTGGTCGGGTTCGACATGGACTACACGTTGGCGATTTATCGCCAAGCGGAGATCGACCGGCTCAGCATCGAAGCCACTGTCAGCAAGCTCGTCGAGCGCGGTTATCCCAAACAGCTCCTCTCGATGAAATACCGGACAGACTTTCCCGTCCGGGGCCTGCTGATCGACCGAAAGCTCGGCAACGTGCTCAAGATGGACCGGTACCGTTACGTGAAGACCGCGTATCATGGGTTTCGGAGGCTCACACGTGAAGAGCGTCGCCGCGCGTACCATACTCGGCGCCTTCGTCCTGGCACTGAGCGGTATCACTGGGTCGACACGCTCTACTCGCTTTCTGAAGTTGCGGTCTACGCTGCAGTGATCGATCACCTCGAAAACCACGGGCGCACCGTCGAATACGGGAAGCTCTTTGCCAACATCCGTGAGTGCACGGACATCTCGCATCAGGATGGCTCGATCCTCAACGTGGTGCTTGGCGACCTTCCAAAGTACGTGGAGGCCGACCCCGAACTCGGTGTTTTGTTTCATCGGCTGCGAAGTGCCGGCAAACGCCTTTTCGTACTGACCAACTCCGGGCCCGAATACACCAACGCGATGATGTCGTACCTCCTCGATGACGCGCTCGTTGAATACCCCAGCTGGAGGAACTACTTCGACTACGTGATTACCGCCTCCAAAAAACCAACCTTCTTCACGGGGAAGGCTCCCTTCGTCGACTTCGAAACCGGCGAAGAGACGACGAAGCCGGATCGCGGGCGGCTCTACACGGGAGGAAACATCGTGGATCTCCGGCGTGTCCTCGGGGTGCCAGGAGACGAAGTGCTTTACGTCGGTGACCACATCTACGGCGATGTTCTTCGGGCCAAGAAAGAATCTGCGTGGCGCACTGCCATGATCATCCAGGAAATGGACGACGAGCTCCGGACCTTGCGCGAGCACACCGTCAGCTTCGAACGCCACGATGTGCTCGAGCAGATGCGCACCGCAGTGCAGGACGAGCTGCGGGAGCATCAAGCGCGCTTGAAGAAGGTCGAGCGGGCGCTCAACGGAGAAGAGACGAGCTCCGCCAGGCCTTCGCTCGAGGCCCAGCGTGTCCGCCACCGACGTTCGATCGACCGACTCCGCGCTCAGCTCCGTGACCTCGACGTCGAGAGCTCCGCCCTGAATGACGCCCTCGACGAGGCCTTCCACCCCTTCTGGGGTTCCAGCTTCAAGGCCGGCAACGAGGTCTCGAGCTTCGGCAATCAGATCGAACAGTACGCTTGCCTCTACACGTCGCGCGCGACGAACTTCGCCCAATATTCGCCCATGCACTACTTCCAGAGCCCGAGGCACCGAATGCCTCACGAGGCGGGGACCGCACCAGGCGCATAGCTCCACCCGTGCGCGGCTCGTGAGTTTTTTGTTCTCACCAGACGGCACTTGTCTATACTGTCGTCGCAAACAGAAGGGGAGCGCGTCATGGCCACAGCAAGAAAGAAGCGAACGACGAAGAAGCGGACCACGAAGAAAGTGGCGAAGAAGCGGGCAGCGCCCAAAAAGGCCGCCAAGAAGCGGGTAGCGCCCAAGAAGGCCGCCAAGAAGCGGGCAGCGCCCAAGAAGGCCGCCAAGAAGCGGGCAGCACCGAAGAAGGCCGCCAAGAAGCGAAAAGCCTCAGCGACCAAACGGGCAAAGGCTGAAGCGGCCGCTCTAAAGAGGAAGGCTACCCAAGAGGTTGCCGCCCTCAAAAAGAAGATCGGCAAGGCAACGCGGGAGGCAAAGAGGGAAACAACCGCCCTGAAGAGAAAGTTCACGGCCGCGACGAGGCAGCTTCAACACAGGGCTGGGAAGAGACGCCCCACCAGTAGAAAGAAGTAGAGGCGTCCTGCGCGATTCGGTGGAGCGAAGGGGGATCGAACCCCTGACCCCTACACTGCCAGTGTAGTGCTCTCCCAGCTGAGCTACCGCCCCAAGGGGACGCGTCCTTAGCCCTTTGTCCGCCGTTTCGCAACCGGGTTGGGTCGCTTTTTTGACGTCTCGGCGCGGCGGGGGGCAATGGTGAGCCATGCGAGTTGCTGCCGTCCTGTGTGTTCTATGCCTCGCGGGATGCAATGCCTATGACGACCTTCCGCTCCTCGACATCGAGGCTATCGAACCTCCACAGATCGAGCCTGGAGGGAGGCTCCGCATTCATGGGGAGGGCTTTCCGCTCGGTAGGCAAGCCGTCGTGAGCCTCCACGGAGCTCTCTATCGACCCGGAGCTCCCGCGAGCCCCATCGAGGTTCATCTCCCTGGGAAGGTTCAAACCGAGACGCTCATCGAAGCTCCGATCGACGCAGAGCTCATGCGCTCGATCGGTGGCCGTGCCACTTTTGACGGGCGCCTCCGACTTGCCTTTCGAGCTTCGAACGATCGCCGCGACGTGTTCGCCGAGCAACCCGCCCTCATCGACTTCCTTCCGGACACTTCCACGCAGCTTCGCGACGATCCGGACGCAGACGAGCTCGCTCGACCCATCGATGCTCGACACTTTGGTGTGACGCTTTCGCGCGAGGAGTCCGGCACGGTCGGGGTGCTTGTCGACGCAGTCGATCCGCATAGCTTCGCAGCGACCCAAGGGGTGCAGCCGGGCGACACGTTGGTTGGCCTCGATGGCGTGCGACTCTACAGTTGGCGGGACTTCCTTCCCGATCCGGCTCAGACCGAGTCCCGTGTCTTGGTCGTGCGGGCGGGTCTAACTGGGGTGCACACGCTGCGCTGGCCGCACGCTGCGACCGAGCGGCGTGCCGATCCGTTGACGTTTGGGGTTCTCTTGCTCCTTGGGCTCTTGCTTGGCTGGCTTTCGCCGATCGCCCTCTGTTTTGGAAAAGGGTCATCGGCGTCGATCTCGGTCGGGCTGACTCGATTGAGCCTCGTTCTCGTGTTTGTAGCTGCCCTCTTCTGTACGCCGGCCCTTCAGTGGACGACGATCTGGATCCTAATCCTCGGATTGCTGGCGGCGCTGTATTCACTTACCGCGCGCGAGCGTGATGCCACCAGGGGCTTCGCCTTTGCCGTCTCGTCGACCCTCACCGTCATGTTGTTGGCACGTACGGCCAGCATAGAGTCCATCGTCGCCGTCCAGGAGGGCGCGGTGCTCGACTGGTATGTCTTTCGAACGCCGGCAACGACGCTCGCCTTTGCCAGTTACTTATACGCACTCCGCGAACTTACCGCTCAGGGTCGGCTGTCGGCCTCGCTTTTTACTTCCGCTGCTGCAGTTCTCGGAGCCGCGCTGTTTCTCGGTGGATGGGAGGCGGCAGAGCCGATTGCCGGCATCTTGATGTTGGTCGCAAAGGCCGGTGCCGTTCTGGTGGGCGCACGCTTTTTTCGGATGAGCCGCGAAGTCGCAATCGTGGTGTCGGGCCTCGCGCTCTCGCTCGCCTTGCTCGGTGTGTGGGTCGGTACCGACGCGCTCCTTCCTTATTGGAGCGCTCTTGCTGCCGGCTCCATCGGCGCACTGATGATTCGGGCCGTCATTCCGGTCGTTCGACGACCGTCAGCGCCAGCCGTGGCCTAGACCACTAAATGTGCGATCGACGTGCTCTGCTCTGGGATCGCACGGCGTCCGCTTCTCCACGTAGCTCGGGATCGTTCGGCCTATCGCGCAATAGGTTCGCGTAGATCGCCAGCGAGCGCTTGTAGTGACCTTGGTCCGCCAAGATGCGGGCCATCGTACGTGTCGGAAGTGGCTCTTCGAACGCCGAGGGCGCCACTGAAAAGACCCCGACCGGCGCACGTGCAGGGGGACTCGAGCTTGGCGTCTTCGTGGGCGGTGGAGATTCTGAAGGCGCGTCCGAGGGACGCGCAAAATGCTTGGTCTGACGCTGCTCTTCGTCTTGTGCGAGGGGCGCTGTCGTTTGCAGAGCCCACTTGGCGAACCCGAGCACGCGCCCCAGCAACCCTTCTGGCGACGGACCCCCGACCCGATCACGGATCGCATGGATCAGCTGAGCTCGGCTCAAGGCATAAGTGTCGCTCACGCTCAGCCGCTCGGCTTCCGCGCGAAGCTCTGGTGTCGTCAGATTGTAGAGCTTCGTCAGATCCATCGAACCAGCTCCCGGTTGACCTCTTGTAGCGCGTTCTCCGCCTCCCTGCAGTCCCGATCGATCTGGTCTCGCAATTCCTGCAACCCTTCGAACTTGCGCTCACCGCGAATGCGCGACACGAAGCCGACCCGAACTCTCTTGCCGTAGAGGTCCCCCTCGAAGCCGAAGAAATGTGACTCGACCGAGCGGCCCGCCCCAAACGTGGGGCGCACGCCGAGGTTCGCGACTCCGGGGAGCAACTGAGCACCAGCTTCGTCGAGCACCCGACCGACGACCGAATAGACTCCGTCCTTGGGCAGTTGCAGCGATTCGACATGGAGATTCGCAGTGGGAAAGCCGATCTTCCGACCACGCCGATCGCCCTGGACGACCTTACCTGCGACCTCGTGAACACGGGTCATCATCAGAGCGGCGTCCGCCACGTTTCCGTCTTCTTTCAATATCCGGCGAATGCGGGTCGAAGAGACCGACTCTCCCTCGTACATGACGGGTTCAACCACCTCGACGGTGAATCCCACACGCTCCCCCCACTCGCGCAGCGTGGCGATGTTGCCCGATCGTTTGTGCCCAAAGTGAAAATCCGGCCCAATCACGACGCCTTTGGCGTGACACGCATCTAGCAAGACGCGCTCGACGAAGGTGTCCGGGCTGGTTTTAGCGAAGTCCGTGTCGAACGGCAGAACAACCACATCATCACACCCCGCCCCCTTCAAAAGCTCGACCCTTCGCGGCATGTCCGTGAGCAACACCGGCGCGCGGTCTGGCGCCAGGATCACCGTGGGGTGCGGGTCGAAGCACATCGCGAGGGTTTGCCAGCCATGCTCGTCCGCCGTGCGTTTTGCAGCGTTGACCAGCGCCCTGTGACCAAGGTGCACGCCATCGTGGTTGCCAGGGGTGACGACAGAAGGTGCTCGGCGCATCTGTGCAGGAGGGTTTGGAGCGGTGAATGTGCTCCGCCCTCAACCCCCTACAGCGCCCTAGGGAGCACTTCAACTCGAATGCGACCGACACACACGTTGGTGACGTTCGCCTTTCCGTGGGGTATGGTTGAAAACATGAGGAATTCGAAGGGGAGGTCGAATCCGGAGGAAGAGGCTCCGTTTGAGGAGGTCATGGAGCGCCTCCAGACCGTGGTGGAGCAGCTCGAAGAAGGAGATTTGCCTCTCGAGCAGTCTTTGGCGATCTTTGAGGAGGGGGTTCGCTTGTCTCGTGCCGGCGCGAAACGACTGGATGAGGCCGAGCGTAGAGTAGAAGAGCTCCTCGCCGCCGGAGACGAATTGCAAACGAGCCCTCTGGAAGAAAGCGAAGCGGGAGAAGCATGAGCCAGGTCCTCACCGTACCGACACATTTCAACGATATCGGAGAGCTCTCCGAGGGCTTTCTGGATCGCGTAGAGCACGACACGCTGATCCTCTATGGACCCGTTCCCTACGAGGATGGGTCCGACGTCGACTTCCTGGTTCTGCTTGCGGATGGCACGTCGGCCCTCGAAGGTCGGGCGCGGGTCCGCGCCGCGGTCGATGGTGGCGCCGAGCGCGTTCCCGAAACCCGCTACGACGTCGTCCTCGAAGCGCTCGAGCTAGACGGTCGCTCTGCGGTCGTCTTCGAGCGTCTCGTCATGGCGCGGCAAGCGGTCTCGGATCGCCCAGCGTCCGATAGCGACGCGCCCGTCACAGCCGAGACGGATGCCGCGTCTCCTGACGGCGAGAACGAAGCCGAGGACCCCGAGGTCACGGTCGCCGCAGAGGAAGTCTTCTCCGTAAGGCCAGATGAAGTGCAAGACGTCGAGGTCGCCGAAGACGAATCGGTGGAGCTTTCGATGGACGCACAGGCCACACTCGAGAAATACGCCAGCTCTCACGAGGATGAGGGTCAAGCCGAGCGAGCCTACGAAGACGTCATGGCCTCCGACGAGACATTCGAAGAGGCGTTTCAGGCCAAGGTCGACGAGGACGGGCAGCCGCTGGTGGCCGCTGAGCCCAATGTCGGCGCGCCGGTTCCAAAGCCTTCGATGGCCGCGCCACCCGTCGTACCTCCGGCACCTGCTGGGCTCAACCTCGTTCCGCGGCCAGAAGGGCTCACGCGGCCCTCGCGGGCTAGCGCAGACGAAGACCTACGCGCCAGCTACGAAGCCGTCGGAGAGGAAGAAACGTCGGGTCTGTTCAAATACGAGGAGGGGCTCCCGATTCCGTCGAGGCCGCCGCTTCCCGACTTGGACCCCGCACGCCGGGTCGCCGCGGTTGAAGCAAATGAGGTCGACGACGTCGAAGAGTCGGAGCCACCGGAGGCGAATGATGACTACGAGGAAATTCGACTCAGCGAGCTTGCTGAGAGCGCCGAAGAGGGGTGACGTTTCATGAGACGCTTCGTCGCCACAATCCTCTGCGCCTTGAGCCTCCTGGTCACCACCGAGGCGAGCGCCGATGCGGTGGTACGCGTCCTCGTCCGCAACATGAACGACCAGCCAGTCGACGGCACCGTCCAACTCAAGCCGCTCGGAGACGGCAAGAGCTTCAGCTGCTCGACGGCGAAGGGCGCCTGTATGATGAGGTCCGTGCCCGGCGGTAGCTACATCGTCACATTCCGGCCCAACAAGGGGAGCGCCCCCAACCCCCGTAAGGTCATGATCCCGCCCGACGGCGAGGCAGACCTCCATATCTCTGCGAAATAGCGCCGGAGTTGGACCCGGCCGCCCTCAAAATGTAATCATTTCGAGGGGGAATCTCGCAACGGGGATGGGAAGCAGCCTGACACTGTCCTGCATAGCAGGGATCGTCGCATTAGCGTGCACGGCATCCGTTCGCGCGGATGATGATCGACCTGCCGATGCGGAAACTCGAGATCACCAGCTGCTCCTCTCCCAGAACAGCTTCAGCGGCCCGACCGGTGGCATTCGCGTCGTCGATGCTTCCTCCGGCCCGAAGGGCACCTTCCGGCTTGCGCTGAACACCGAGTTCTTCCTCATCGGGGACTTCTTCGTCCCAGACGACGCGGCGCACCACTTTGCGGGCAACCTCTCGCTGAGCGTGACTCCAACCGAGTACCTTGAAGTATTCGCTTCTGCAGAGGTCACGTCGGCATGGGATGATTCCACCAACCCGATGTTGGTGCAGCGCGTGGCGGACGCATTGATCGGGCTCAAGGGTTTCCATTGGGTCAAGCCCTGGGTCGCGCTCGGAGGCGATTTCAGCATAGGGTTTCCAGGCGGAGTCGGCGACATGAAGGCGACCTTTCGAGCGACGAGCTTTGGGCTTCGCGGGAATGCGACCCTCGACTTCCGCGCTCGTCACCGGCGGTCAATGCCCCTGATCGCGAGGTTCAATGCACAATACTGGTTCGACAACTCGGCGAAGCTTACCGAGAGTATCGAAAGGGTGGGTCCGCTCACCCCCTTTGAGCGGTTTGCTTACGGGATCAACGAAGCCGACGCGGTCCGGATCGGTGGGGGGATCGAAATGCCGCTCGAAGCTCGAAAAGTGGGTCTACATCCCTTGCTCGACTGGCGTTGGGACATTCCCGTCAATCGACAGGGCTTTGGGTGTGCGTCGGCGAGCCTCCCGGTTGGGGACGACTGCCTCGGTAACGTCGGGGTCAAGGCCTATCCGATGACCCTGACTATCGGTTTTCGCATGTACACCCCTCCCAAAGGACTGGCGTTCACATTTGCTGCTGACATCGGCGTCACGGGAACACGTGATTTCGCACGCGAGCTCGCGCCGAACGCACCTTACAACGTCATCCTCGGCATCGCCTATGCGGTCGACCCGCGTGCCCGTCATGTCCCCGAGCCGGTGAGCGCGCCGGCGCCTTCCTACGAGCCCGCTCCGGAGGGGCGCATCCATGGTTTGGTGGTCGATGCGCCTCGCGGTAAGCCCGTCGCGAACGCTCGCGTCTCGGTGGTTGGGCAGGAAGCTTCCCCTCAGACCACCGGTGATGACGGACGATTCATCACGTATTCGGTGCCGGCCTCAGAGGTCGCCCTCGAGGTCAGTCATCCCGAATACGAGCCCGGGCAATGTGTCGCGTCGTTTGCAGAGGTCGATGCGTCGAAAAAGGTCGAGGCAATCACCGAGGTGACCTGCACGCTCACTCCGAGCAGTCTCGACGGTCGTCTTCAGATCATGATCGTCGGCAAAAAGGGCAGGCCCGTTCCCGCCCTGGCGGTCACGATCCGCGGTCCTTCCGACCACAAGCTCGTGTCCGACGACACCGGGCAGGCTGGGGTCGAGTTGCCTCCGGGACGCTACACCGCGTACATCGACGACCCCGCGTATCTCATCGCCGTGAGCGAGGTCGAGGTTGCCCCACGAGAGGAAACCGCGCTTACGCTTCAGGTCTTGGCGAAGCCAACCCGCCCACGGGTCGTGGTACGCGAGAAACAGATCGTCCTTCGCAGTCAGGTGAGCTTTGCGACCGGAAGCAACGAGATCCTGCCGAACAGCGAGCCTTTGCTACTCGAGGTGGCCGACGCTCTCCTTCGTGACCCCTCGCTCGAGCTCATCGAGATCCAGGGTCACACCGACAATCGCGGGGGGCGCGAGCTCAACATGAAGTTGTCGCAGAGCCGCGCCGAAGCCGTAGGGGAATGGTTGATTCGGCACGGCGTCGAGCCCGCAAGGCTGGTTGCCAAGGGCTATGGCCCCACCCGACCGATCGTGCCGAACATCACTGCGCACAACCGCGCCCGCAACCGTCGGGTTCAGTTCAGGATCGTGCGTCGCGCGGGGACGAGCGTCGCCGCAACACGGTGAGTGTCAGCATGGCGACGAGAAGCGCTGACCACGGGGTCTCGCCAGGGCGGACCTCACGCGCCGAGCAGCCCCCGCTCGAGGGAATGGTCGCCGGCTCGCAGCTCGGAGGACCATCGTCTTCGCAATTCAGATCCAATCCGTTGATTATTTGGGGTGTGCACGACGCATCGAGATTGCCTGGCGGATAGATCGCACACACCGCGTCGATGTCGTCCTGGGCAAGCGTTCGCTTCGACACTTCAGTGCGCGGTGATTGGAAAAACATGGTGGCATCCGCGACGTCGGAGTGGCCGATACCGATGAAGTGTCCGGCTTCGTGCGTCACGATGCTCTGCAAGTCCACGGGCCCCAGATTTGATTGCGTCCCGGGCTCGCACCCCGAGTCCGGGCAGCTCGCGAAAGGGCCGAGGGTTTCGTTGATCAGCATGTCGGCGTCGAGAATCCGGCCGTTCGAGGGATCGAACATCACGATGGTGACGGCCAGTGCGTTTTCGTCGAACTTAATGCCGCATTGGTCTTCCCAAGGATCGAGAAATGCGATCGTGTTGACATTGCCGCCCGGGTTTCGAAACTCGGTTCGCCGGCACGTCGAAGAGTTCAGTGGCTTGAAGATCAAATCGACCGGCTCTCCGTCGCAGGTCTCGTTTTGCCAGGTTGCAAAGGAGGAGTCGATCGCCTGCACGACGTCGTTGAACTCCATCGAGCTGCTGCCGCGCTCATCGATAGCATACGAAAGGCATGCGACGGGCCATTCGAGAAACTCGCCGTTCTCGACGCATGCCTGCTCTCCAATTTGCACGCCGCCCTCGGTCGTCATGCGACAATACGCCGAGGCGTGGTCGGCCGTCAGTGCCGCAACCGACGCCACCCCGATTGCGAGCGCGAGGAGAATGCGGCTATTCATGGGCTGCACCCGCTTGGTCTCGCACGATGGTACGCACTCTTTCGATAAAGGCTTCGAGGCGTTCCTTGCGCGGAAGCGCGCTCGGGCTTTGCTTCAGCAGCCCGTCCGCCCCGCGCCGCACCAGGAGCAGACCTTCGCGGCTCTGGAAGACGGTCTCGTCTCCTGCGTCCATCCGAATGCGCATCACACCCTGCGCCATACCGACGGGTCGGAACGCGAGCTCATTGCCCTCTTTCATGAAGATAACTGCGCGCTCGCCGACCGTGAACCTCGGCTCGCCTTCTACGCGCATACCGAGGCTGCCGACCTGGCCCCCGAGCACCTGGACGATCACCTCGGGCTCTGCGTCCCCAGTCGGGGCATCGCTCCGCAATTCACGCTCGACCTCGACGCGGTACCAAGTGGCGATGGTGCCGTCGCGGCGCTGAAACGCTTCGGCGAGAACGACCCGCCCGATGACAATTCGGTCAGACTGCGCGACGAGCTCGGACAAATCGAGGGCCTGAACGATGGATCCGTGGGCGGGGCTGGCTGCGATGAGGGCGGCAAGCAGCGCTCCGCTCAGCCCCAATGGCGCTCTCAATCTAAGCATTTTTAAACCCTGTAATCCTGAGCCTCGCTCGTCAAGCGATCCGGATCACGACGATCTCCATTGACAATTTCACCCAAGGTTTCGTACACCTGCTGGCATGTATGAAGATCTGTTGTCTGCTCGCCTCAGGTGGGTGCTGGCAGGCTGTTGCATCGTGGTGCTGGTCGCGGGTTGTGACCTCACGAAGCTCACCGCCGAGTCGACGGCCGGTCTGTTCGAGCGTGCCGCCCCGGGTTTCGAAGAGTACTGGGATTACGAGCTTGCCGGCGAGGCCGTCCCTGCCACCATCGTCCAACTCGAGGGCATCCTCCGCGTCGCGCCCGACAATGACGCGTTGCTCACTCAGTTGTCACAGGCGTATTTCGGCTATGCGTACGGTTGGATCGACGTCGACGTCGAGGCGCTCGAGTTCGAGGGCAAGTACGATGAGGCAGACGTCCAGCGCCGCCGCGCGGGCACCATGTACTTGCGCTCCAAAGATCTCACGATGCATCGGATCAGCCTCCTGCACCCCGGCGTCTACGACGCGTCGAAGGGCTCTGTCGAGGAGCTAGAAGCGTGGCTCGAGGAATCGTTCAAAGAAAAGGGCGACGCGCCGCTCTTGCTTTGGGCTGGCCAGGCGTGGGGCGCCTACATCAACGCCGCGAAGGACGACATGGTCGCAGTGGCTGACCTCCCGTACGCCAAAGCCTACGTGCAGCATTCGATCGTGCTCGACCCGGATTATTACCACGCTGCGGGTTATACTTTCATGGGCCTGGTCACCGCGTCGGAAATGGCGGCCGATCTCGACGCCGCGAAGGCCTATTTCGATAAGGCTCTGGGAATAACCGAGCGGCGCGCGTTGCTGATCCAGGTCAACATGGCTCGCTACTACGCCGTGCAGGCGGGCGACCGTGCGTTGTTCGACGAGCTCATCGCCGAAGTCCTAGATGCGGGTGATGTGCTTCCCGAAGCCCGCCTGTCCAATCGCATGGCAAGAGAGCGCGCGGAGCTCTACACCGCCTACGCAGACCAACTTTTCTAGTGATCTCAGGGACAAAACGGGCGTTGGTCAGAAACCCAACAGTTTTCGTTGACTAGACACCCGATCACAGTGAATCTTCGGCTTTCTTGAGCCGTACCTGTCGGTGGGGGTCCACCCCACGGGCGCCGTGCCCGGCTCGAGTGAGGCAACGATGAAACACAGATTGGCACTAACCCTAGCTCTTGCGCTTCTCGCATCCGCCCTTCCAGGAGCAACCGTCAAATCGGCCAACGCGGAGGATGCTACCGAGCTTCGGATAGCGACTTTGGCGCCCAGTGGCTCGTCGTGGATGAAGGTATTCAACGCCTGGAACACGACCCTGCAAAAGCAAACCAACAACACGCTGAAGCTTCGGTTCTATACGGGTGGGAGCCAAGGGGATGAGCGCGATTTCATCCGCAAGATGCGTGCAGGCCAGATGGACGGCGCGGCCGTCACGACGACGGGCCTCGGCATGTTGGTGCGGTCGATTTTGGTATTATCGCTGCCTGGTGTGTTCACCGAATACGAAGAGCTCGATCGGGTGCGCGCGGAGCTCAATGCCGAATTCGAGGAGATGTTCGAGAAGGAAGGCTACAAGCTTCTCGGTTGGGGCGATGTCGGCAAGACGCGCATCTTCTCCATGGAAAAGTTCGAGCGTCCTGCTGATCTCAAGAAGCTGCGGCCCTGGGCTTGGAAAGACGATTTGATCTTTACGGAGTTCTTGAAGGTCGTCGGCGCCAACGGGGTCCGTCTCGGAGTGCCCGAGGTATACCCCGCGCTTCAAACGAAGATGGTCGACACCCTTCCGTCTTCCGCACTCGCGGCGGTCTCGCTTCAGTGGTACACGCGGCTCAAATACGTCACCGCCGACAACGACGGCATCATCGTCGGCGCCACCATCATCCGAAAAGACAAGTTCGATGCCCTCACGGAGGAGCAGCAACGAATTCTCGTCGACACCGGCATTCGCGCCCACAAGGCCCTCAACAAGTCGATCCGCCGCGACGACGACAAGTCCTATGACACCATTTTGAAGCGTGGAATCACTGCGATCGACATCAGCGCTGCCCAGGCCGAATGGGACAAGGCAGCCGAGCAAGTTCGCACCAATCTGACGGGTCGCGTTTACTCGAAGAGCCTGCTCGACGCGGTCGCAAAAGCCGCGGGGAAATAGCCAAGTGAAATACGTTCGGCGCCTGGACCGCCAGCTGGCGCGAGGTGAAGCAGCGGTCGCCGCGACGGTCCTCCTGCTCATGATCGTGATCGCGGCGGCGCAGGCCACGCTTCGCAACCTCACCAACTTCGACCTCGATTTCGCGAACGTCATGCTCGAACGGATGGCCTGGGCAGACTCCTTCCTGCAGAAGGGCACCTTGTGGCTTGCCTTCTTCGGTGCCTCGCTCTCGACCTACGACGAAAAGCACATCGCGATCGATGTTCTTCCGAGGCTCTCTCCGCCCCGAATGAAGCAGTTCCTTCGGGCCATCGTGTCCACCTTTGGCTCGGTGACCTGCTTCTACTTGGGACGCGTGTTCTGGCTTTCGGTGCTCAACAACGCGATGGAGGTTCCACTCGAGTACTCGCTGCTCGGGCCTGAAGACGAAATGATTCACGTCTGTCAGGCATCGGCTCAGGCGCTCGCAGATGCAGGGCTCTCGCGACCGGGCATATTTTGCGGGATTCGTAACATGCTGGGGGTATTCGGGGCGGAGATGTCGACGCCGGACGTCGCCCTTCAGCTGATCGTCCCATCCATGTTCATCTTCATGTCGGTGCGCTTCCTCCTGCGCGCGATCGCTGCTGGCGTCGCCTTCGTTACCAAGAACTACCCCGACAGCGCCGAAGGGAAGATTTGAGATGGATGGCATTTGGATCGTCATCCTCACCGTCCTCGCCATCCTCGGTGCGCCATTGTTCGCGATCTTTGGTGCTGCATCGATGCTGCTTTTCGGAGCGCTTGCCGACACCAGCATCACTGGTACCGCGAACGACGTCTTCAGCGAGAAGTTCGCCGATTCCCCGCTGCTGGTCACCATTCCGTTGTTCACCTTTGCCGGCTATCTCATGGCCGAGAGCGGGACACCGCAACGCCTCGTGAAGCTATCCCGCGCCTGGCTCGGGTGGATGCCGGGTGGGTTGGCGATGGTGTGTCTGGTCGCGTCTGCTTTCTTCACGACGTTCACCGGCGGCAGCGGCATCACCATCGTCGCCATCGGCGGCCTGCTTTTTCCAGCTCTCCTGGCCGACAAGTACAAAGAGAACTTCTCCCTCGGCTTGGTCACGACTGGAGGCTCACTCGGGCTCCTGTTCCCCCCGAGCGTCCCGATGATCCTCTACGGCGTCGTCGCCGGCGTCATGATCGAGAAGCTCTTCTTGGCCGGCATGATCCCAGGGGTCATCACGGTGGCTACCCTCGGAATCTACAGCGCGTTCACAGGCGTCAAGCACAAGATGCCCCGGACGTCGTTCCACCGGAAAGAGGCGCTGTCGTCTTTCTGGGAGGCCAAGTGGGAGGTGGCGCTCCCGGTGGGCCTTCTTGGCGGGATGTACAGCGGCCTGCTTCGCATTCACGAGGCCGCGGCGTTTACCGCCATCTACACCCTCATCATCGAGGTGTTTATATACCGCGACGTGAGCTTCCGGAGGGATCTTCCGCGAATCATTAGAGAAGCGATGACTCTCGTGGGCGCGATCCTGGTCATTCTCGCGACTGCGATTGGATTCACCGCGTTCCTGATTCAAGCGCGAGTTCCCATGCTGATCCTCGACGGCATGGAGGGCTTCATCACTTCGCAGCTGATGTTCCTCGTCGCCCTCAACTTCTTCTTGATCGGCGTCGGGATGTTGATGGATATCTTCTCGGCGATTGTGGTCGTGGTGCCGCTGATAGTCCCGATCGCTTTGCGCTTTGGGGTGGACCCATACCATCTCGGCGTCATCTTCCTGCTCAACCTGGAGATCGGCTACCTGACTCCACCGGTCGGCTTGAATCTCTTCATCTCGAGCTTCCGATTCAACAAGCCCATCACTCAGCTCTATAGATCCGTCTTGCCCTTCATCGGCTTGCTCGCCATCGCGCTGATCATCGTCACCTACATTCCGTCCCTCTCGACCTGGCTCCCGGGCCTGATCGAGGACCAATCGGTGAGCCTCGATAGCCCAACCGACGACGAAGACGACGTCGGGTTCGACCTCAACGCGCTCGAGGAAGCCGGCGACGACTTCGACCTCGACGACCTCGACGGCGCTGACGAAGACGAGCTGGATCTAGACGCACTCGAAGGTGACGACGAGGAGCTGGACCTCGAGGCGCTCGAAGAGGACGGGGGACCAATGGACTTGGACGCCCTCGAGGACACCCCAGACGCCCAGCCAGAAACCCAATAGAGGGGACCGTCCCCTTTTCACTCGCCCTTCTTGTTCACCACGAAGCGGAGGTTTTTGAACTCGGTTTGGCCGAGGGTGTAGATCACTTCGGAGAGCGTTCGGTAGGGGGTGCGTTTGTCGGCGATGATCTGGACATTCCCGACGAAGGGCTGGTTCGCGAAGCGCTGGGCTGTGCGCTTCTTACGGTCGCGGATCTCACTCAGTCTCTTGTAGAGAGGAGTGATCAGAAAGCCGCTGCTGCCGCCTTGCTTGAGGCTTGGGTCGACGATCCCGTTTCGAAGCTCGAGGACCGACTTTCCGTCGACGGCTACCTCGCTTCGCGAGATCTGCACCGCTAGAGCGTCACTCAGCTCGACCTTGGAGGTGGAGTAGGGGATTCGGAGCTCGCTACTTTCCTGGACTGCCGCCGCGGAGGACGTGGCGAACATCGCCATCATATAGACCAGCAGAATCGTCAGCATGTCCATCATCGGATAGATGTTCAGCCCGAAGTGCTCGGGCTCCGCCCGCCGACGGAGCTTGGCCCGGATCACACGGTTCACATAGGCCATCGACACCGGCTCTTCTTCGACCGGCGGCGCCAAAGAGTTTCGCGTGGGCCTCTTGCCTTCGTTCGTCGTCATCGAATCCCCGCCGAGAGCAAGACGTCAGGGAACAGCACTTTGCCTTCATCGCCGCGCACCGCATCCATGGCTGCAACCAAGTGCTCGTAGGGCACCTCCGGGTCAGCGCTGAGCGTGACGCGTGTCTCATCCTCGAACTGCTGCTTGACCCGCGTCACGCACGTCGTGAGCCCCGTCCAATCCTGCTCCCCATTCATTCTGGCTGGCACGGTGAGCACTTTGCCAGGGGCGGTGGTGGCGCATCCGCGCGCGAGCTTGCCGCCCGAACCAGACACGATGACACCGGCGCTCGTCACCGTGACATTGAGGTTCAGGGCCTCGTTCTGAGCGGCTCGGCTCCCGACGCCGCCTTTGCGGTACTGGGGGAGTGCAGCCTCGACCTGAGAGAAGAACGCAATCGTAGTCAAGCTCATCAGCAGGAACATGATGATGTTCACCACGATGTCCAAGAACGGTACGATGTTGAGCTCCTCGCTCACCTCGGACGGATCCGGGTCGGGGATGTTGACGCGCTTTCGAACGTAGGCTCGTTGGCGTGGCGTGAGTCGTGCGGGCATCTTAGGCCCCGGTCAACCGCCCTGGCGACGCAACGTGAGGAGGTTTTCGAGCTGCATCGTGACCTTTTCCATCTCGTGCTTGTGTCGCTTGGTGAGTCCATGCAACACGAGGTGAGCGATCATGAAGATCACCGCGATCAAGAGACCGAGGAAGGTGTTCCACATCGCTTCGGCGATGCCTGCGGAGAGCAGCGCCGTCTTTTGAGAAGGGTCGTCGATCGTGCCGACCGCCTTGAACGCGCGAATCAAACCACTGATCGTCCCGAGCAGGCCGATCAAGGTCGCGATGTTCGCCAGAGTCCAAAGAGAGCCCGTGCGCTTTTCAAGCGCGGGGATCACCTCGGACATCTTTTCCTCCATCGAAGCGATGACGGCTTCTTCGCCGCGGTTCACCTGCGTGAGCCCCGACTTGACGACCTCGAGCAGTGGTATGGCCTTGGCTTCGCATTGACGTATTGCACGGTCGATGTTTCCGGCCTGCACGAGCTTGCGAATTCGATTCATGAATTCGGGCGCATCGACGCTGTAGTTCATCCGGATGTACCAGGCGCGGTCGATGATGACGCCGACGCCAAAAGCCAAAACCCCGAGATTGATGAACGAAAACGGAGCACCTTCGACTAGTGCCTCCCAGATTTCATGCATGCTTGCGGCTCCCTCCAGCTCGCCCGAGATTCTCGGCGAGACACCCCGATTTTTCGCTCCCCTTCAGTCGCGCTGGAATTCGGACCCATGAGCCGGAATCCATTGAAATCATTACGACTGTCGGGGCAGACCCCTTGTGGACGGGGACGCTACCCCACGCCCGTGAGCGTTGTCAACGCGACTACAGCTTTTTCCGTTCTTCTGACCCAAGCTCCCCGCCTGGCGGGTTTCTAAGGAGTTGAGTAAGACACGATATTGACTTGCTGGATCCAACCGTTATCATCCCTATGTAGTAAGCAAACCGTGGGAATGCTTACTGTTCTGGGGGGAACAGCGAGTTTTAAGCAGAAGACAGTGGTGGGGATTGCACCGTACTCACTCGGGGTCCGGATAACACTGTCAAAGTAAAGTTCGCAGGAGGCAGTACAAAATGGCCAAGTTGGCGTATCACTTTGAAGCGGGCGGATGGGCGATGTGGCTAATCCTCATTTGTCTCGTGGTTGCGATCGGCTTCACCGTCGAGCGCGCGATGTACCTCTACAAGTCGTCGATCGATAAAGACGAGTTCATCGCCAAGATGCAGAAGTGCATCACCGCCGGAGACGTGGCGGGGGCGATCAAGGTCTGCTCGGCAGAGCACAACCCGCTCGCTCGGATCGTCAAGCAGGGTTTGCTGAAAGTGAACCGGCCCGACGCCGAGGTGCAAGCGGCCATGGATGAAGCTGCTCTCAAAGAGCTTCCGCAGATCGAGCGTCGCACGCCGTATCTCGGTCTGCTCGCAAACGTCGGTATGCTTTTTGGTCTTTTCGGAACCGTCGTCGGTTTGATCACCGCGTTCGGCGAGGTGGCCAAGGCCGATGCAGCCAGCAAGGCGACCGGTCTCGCAAAAGGCATCGAAGAAGCGATGAACTGCACTGCTTTCGGTCTCATCACGGCGGTTTTCGCGCTTCTGATGATGGGCATCCTGAATGGCAGGACGCAGAAGATCATCGATGACATCAACGCGGCGACCGTGCAGGTTCTGAACCTGGTGGTCGGGAACCGCTCTAAGGTCGATCTGCAAAACATGCCGGCCGAGTAGCGGCGAAAGGGCGTCCAAGTGGCATCGATCGAAACAGGCGGAAGCGGCTCTGGGAAGAAAGCGGTCAATCAGGAAATCCCCCTGATTCCGTTTATCGACCTCCTGCTTTGCTGCGTGATGTTCTTGTTGGCGACCGCGGTCTGGAACCAGCTCGCCGCGATGAACGCCAACCAGCAAGTCCCAGGGCAGGCCTCGACCGAGGATGCTCCACCCGAAGACGAAAAGGTGAAGCTCATCCTGCAGGTACGGAACTCCGGCTACGTGCTGGGGTCTTCGGCGGGGGAGAGCATCGATATCAAGAAGCGGGTCGTCGCTGACCAGCGCGAGTTCGATGTCGACGAGCTCGAAGCCAAGCTGGCGCAGTGGAAGCAAGCTTGGGACAAGCGCGAGGACTTGATCGTCGCGCCCGAAGATGGCGTCCGGTACGAGGACGTGATCGTGGCAATGGATGTCGCGTCAGCGGCCGGGTTCAAAGCCCTGTCGATGGCCGACGGAGCAGCGTTCCTGTAGGAGGGAAGAGCGATGGCAATCAAACGGCCACAACCAGAGCTGCTTCACCACATTCCGCTGAGGTTCGTCCGGAACCGCGTTGCCGGTCATGGGCGAAAGGCGGTCGACCATCAGATCCCCTTGATTCCGTTCATCGACTTCTTGATCGTTCTCGTGATCTTCTTGCTGATGTCTTTCTCGGCATCCGGCGAGCTGATCGCCCAACAGCCGACCATTACCATGCCAGCGGCGTCGAACACCGAGCAGATCGAGATCTCGCCGGTCGTGGCGGTCGACGAGCGCGTGATCACGCTCGACGGTAGCCGGGTCGCCGACACTCAGACGTTGGGCGCGACGGCTCAGGTCGATCGCATCGAGCCGCTCATTCAGGGGCTCGAGGCCGAAAAGCGCAAGTGGGAGACCATCCATCCTTCGGAGCCGTTTGCCGGGCAGGTCATCGTCCAGGCCGATCGCAACATCGACTTCCGAGTCGTAAAGAAGGTGATGTTCTCCGCTGCTGCTGCAGGCTACGGAAACGTGAGCTTCGCGGTCAATCAGCGCGAAAAGTAGTACTGTTCTCACCATGGGGCCCTCGGAGCTCACTCCTGCCGAGTTCGAAGGCGTTCGCAAGAACCGATACCGGCCCCGACTGCCGTGGAAGCGCATCGGTTTGTTGCTTGCGCTCGTGGCGCTGGTCGTCGGTGGCTACTTCTGGCGACAAAAGGTTCGCGCCGACGAGCTCCGAGAGCGGGTGTACACCCAGCACGCCAAGCAGGTGGCGCCAACGCTCCACGCGCTCGAAGAGACGCGCATCGACCTTCGCCGAAAGGCGCTGGACGCGAAGGCCGGAGCGGCAAATCGACTGGTCGAAGCCGAGGTTCCACTTTCGGCGCTGCACGACGAGAAGGTCATCTATCTGAAGGTGCTTGCAACCGACCTCGCCTCCGAAGAGGCGCTACAAACCGCGATCGAGGCAGACGAGGAAGACGCGGTTGGCGCTTGCCTAGGCCTCGACCTGATCGAGCTCTCAGCGCTTTCGGATGTGCCCGAGGTGCTGACCGCGAAATGGCTCGCCAGCGCCGAGGATACCAACGACATGATGCGGCTGAGCGTTCGCGAGGAACAGCTCACCCGGGCGATCGAACGAGAGCTTCCGGCGCTGCAAGAGCTGGTACCCGCCGAGTATTTCCTCTTGTTGGTCGTTCAAGGGCAGAGCCGCCTTCGCGATCCCGTCGACGTGTTTCTGTGGGATCTCGTCGACGACCGGTTGGTACTTCGATCCCGGACGGAGAACCGTGGACGGCTGATCACCGTGCTCAGCCGGATCGGACCGAACACCGATGGGTCGCGCGCCAATGGCGATCCGATCGTCACGGCGGACTGCTCGATCGCGGCGCACATCAAGGCCCAGCTTGGAGAACCGACGATGGACCTAGCATCGTCGGACTGACCTGCCCGGTTTGGGCGTACTCGATCCGCTCTATCCAGCGCTGTGCGTCGGCGGCGGCGGCCGGGCTGATCGACTTGCGCCGTTGCCAAACCTCTTGCGACTCGGCATAGGCATCTTCTGCAAAGAGTGCGACGCCGAGCATGTGTCCCAGCTCGCGCTCCAAACGCTCGGTCGGAACCCCAAGTGCCTCGGCTTCTTGCAGCAAGGGCAGCGCTAGACCGTATCGCCCCTGGAACAACAACTGCCTTCCCTCGAGATACCGCCCCAGGCCATCGGTTCTCGCGTCGGCCAAAGCCTGCGCGATGTGGACCGCGACCGGTGGTGAAGGCGGCTCGATCAGCATCTGGTACACGAGCGCCTGCTCCTCGGGGCTTCCGGCAAGGGCGAGCTTCTTCACTTCGCTTTGCCTGGCAGGACCGTCGGTCCGGGGAATCGAAAGAAGCTCGTCGTAGAGCGCCGCTGCCTGTGCGAGATCGCCCAGCGTCCAGATCGCGTCGGCGAATTGCTCGAGGGCGTTTGCAACGATCGGCTTCGGTGCATTCATCGCCGCGCGGAGGGCATCGAGCTCGGTGCGGGCTTGCGCTTCATTGCCGGTTCTCGCTAGTGCGCCGATCAGCGCGGCGTGCGCTTGGGGGTCGTTCATATCGACATCCAAAATCGCACGGCAAGTCTCGAGGGTGCGCGTGTCATCGCGCGCAGCTGCGTCACCAGCCAGGTCTGCCCGGAGCTTTGCCAAACGGTGCGGGCAGACCGCAGCGAAAATGCTCGGCTCCGCGAGGGCGACTTCGGCGATACCGCGTTCGTGATCGGTCACCTGTACCTTGGAAAGATAGGCGTGCCACTCCGTTTCGAGGGTATCGAGGTCGTCGATCGCACCGTCGCGATAATCGCGTAGGAACGAGTCGGTGCCACGGGTCACGATCAGAAACCGCATGAGAGACCCCGCAGCCATATAGGCGCGCCTGGGCGGCAGAGCGCTGAATCGAAGGCCCGTCAAGCTTCCGGCCGGAGGCAGCTCATCACGATCGAGCATGATTCGCGACCACTGATCGGGATCCATGTCGTCGCGTAGGTCCCAGGCGAGCGCCACGGCTGCCCCTTCGATGACGCCGGGGTTCGGGAGCAGACCCCCGAAGCGTCCAGCGACCGAGAATGGACCCATGGCTGCGTCTTTGAGCACCGCGTGGGCCACTTCGTGTCCAAGCACGGGGTGCGGCCAGCCACCGACCTGTAGATAGACCTCGCTGCGCCAGGGCTTGGCGATCAAAGTTCGGCCTACCCCGATCAGCGCCTTCTTCTCGTCCCGAGTTCGGAAGAAATACGCCGTCACCGGCTCCGTCGATTCGAGACCGAGCAGACTCCGCGTCCGCGCGACCTGAAAGTCGCAGTCTTCGACGAGGCGCTTTGCGTTCGGTGGGGGCGTCTCTCGGGGCATGTAGACCACGCAGTGCTTGCCCGACTCGCTCTTTCCCAGCCGTTCCGAGAGATAATCCGCAGTGATCCAGAAACCGAGGTGGTTGCCGACCGAATACGAACCCGCGACGAGCCCCAGCATGGCAAGGCCCACGACGAGAGTGCCCGGTCGGTAACGCCACCCGCGTCCGAAATGGAGGAGCTCGGAGACTCGATCCCAGAGCGCGTCGAAGAGCAGCACCAACGCGACGGTCGTGACCAGGGTGACACTCCTGTAGGTGAGATACCGCTCTGGGATGGGAACGAAGTCGTCGTAGATCGCGCCTGGGAAATATCCTGCGAATGCCCCGAAGACGTAGACCGTCGGCGTCGTATAGAAAGCCCAGAGGCCCCACAGAAGGCCGCCGATGGGCACCGCGGCCGCCACCCATGGAGACCAACGCGAACTCGGCAACAGGGCGGCGACCCAGACCCCCGTGACCGCCGCCAACGCACACCCGATCGCGGGGCCCAACACCATGAAAGCCAAGCCCTCCCAAGGCGCACACTGGCGCACACGAAGGGAGTTCAACGCCAGAATTACTACGGGAATGGACCAAATGACGAGCCCGCTGCCTATCGCACGAGACATCAGGTCGATGCCCCGCACTGCGCCTTCTCGGCGCTGGTAGTTGGCTGCGGTGGCGGCGACCCACGGTGGCAAGAGGATGCCCAAGGCGAGCGCGCTTTCGACTCCATGTACACCGAGCAATGGATTGAGGGCCAGCGCGGTGCCGACGACGACTCCAACCAAAGCGGACAACCAAAACGTGAGCGATGTCGTCACGGCCTATTCGGCGGCCGCCGGCGCGGTCGTGGGATCGGGCGCTGAGACCAGGTCCAGTATCTCGTCGACTCGGGACACGAGGCAGATCTCGATCCCTTCGCGGATCTCCTGGGGGACCTCCTCGAGGTCTGGCTCGTTGCGTTTCGGCAACAGGATCCGCCTCACGCCTGCGCGATAGGCAGCGAGGCACTTTTCTTTGATTCCGCCGACCCTGAGCACGTTGCCGCGCAGAGTGATCTCGCCGCTCATCGCGACGTCGGGTCGTACCTTGAGCTCAGTGAGCACCGAAGCAAGTGCCACGTAGAGCGGGACACCGGCCGACGCGCCGTCTTTAGGAGTCGCACCAGCCGGCAGGTGGACGTGAATGTCGATGTGGCTAACGAAGTCCTCTGCAAGGCCGAGCTCCTCGGCCCGCGCTCGGACGAAAGTAAACGCCGCAGCCGCCGACTCTTTGAGGACGTCGCCCATGCTGCCAGTCAGGTGAAGCTTGCCGGTCCCCGGCATTCGAGTGGCTTCGACGAAGAGTAGGTCTCCTCCAGCCGGCGTCCACGCCAAACCCGTTGCGACTCCAGGGCGAGCGGCCCGCTCCGGTCGTTGCCTCTTCGCCTTGGCGGCGCCCAAGACCTCCGCGATGAACGGCGGATCGGCCATAATCGACACGTCTTCTCCGTTTGCAAGGCGCACCGCCACCGCGCGGCACACTGCCGCAGCCTGTTGCTCGAGCTTTCGAACCCCCGCTTCATGTGTGTACGATTCAACCATGACGTCGATCGCTTCGTCCGAAAAGTCGAGCCGCTCGATCGAAAGACCGTGCTCGTGCAGCTGCCTCGGAACGAGGAAGTCGCGCGCGATGGAACGCTTCTCCCGAGGTGTGTAGCCCGGAATTTCGATGACTTCCATTCGATCGAGCAGCGGGCTCGGAATCGTGCTCCGCTGATTGGCCGTTGCGATGAACATCACCTTGCTCAGATCGAAAGGCGCGTCGATGTAGTGGTCGGTGAACTGATGGTTCTGCTCTGGGTCGAGCACCTCGAGGAGCGCGCTCGAAGGGTCGCCGCGCTGGTCTCGTCCGAGCTTGTCGATTTCGTCGAGGATCATCACCGGGTTGTTCGACGCCGCTTTCTTTAGCCCTGAGATGATACGTCCGGGGAAAGCGCCTACGTATGTGCGTCGGTGCCCACGGATCTCGGCTTCGTCGTAAACGCCACCGAGCGACACGCGAACGAACTGCCTGCCGGCGGCTCGGGCAATCGATCGTGCAAGAGACGTCTTGCCGACTCCAGGAGGACCGACGAAACAGAGAATCGGAGCGCGACCGTCCCGCCGGAGCTTTCGGACTGCGATGTATTCCACGATGCGCTTCTTGGGCTTCTCGAGGCCGTAGTGATCTTCGTCGAGTACAGTCCGAGCCGCCGTCACATCCAAGCGGTCGGGCGTGGATTTCTTCCAGGGGAGGTCAGCAAGCCATTCGACGTACGAGCGAGCGACTTGGTATTCGCTGCTTGCGGTATTCATGTTGCTCATGCGTCGCAGCTCTCGCTTGGCCGATTGCTCGGCGTCCGAAGGGAGGCCCGACAGGGCGATCCGCTCGCGAAGGGCCTCGATATCGTCCTCGTCGACATCGGTTTCGCCGAGCTCACGTCGAATGGCCTTGACCTGCTGTCGGAGTAGGTACTCCCTTTGCGAGCTGGACATTTCCTCTTCGACCATGGTTGATATCTCTTGCTTCACTCGCAAGACTTCGTTCTGGCGTTGGACCTGGTCGAGCACCTTTCGAATGCGGTCGCGTACATCGAGGGTCTCGAGCACCTCTTGCTTGGACTCGTTCGATACTGGGAGGTTCGATTCGATCAGGTCCGCTAGGGCGCCTGGCTCTCGCACGTTGTCGAGGATGTGAAGCGACTCGCGCGACGCGGTGGGCAGGTCGTTCAGAAGCCGGCGCGCAGATTCGCGCAAGTGCGCCGAGAGCGCCTCGATTTCGACATCGACGACGGGAGCCTCGCGGAATCGCTGCACGCGGGCTCGCATCGTAGGGTGGCGGCCGAGGGGTTCTTCGATACGCATCCGGCTGACGCCCTGGAGCACCACGCTGTACTGCCCCGAGTTCAAGCGGATCACTTTCAGGACGCGCGCGATCGTTCCGGTCTGATAGACCTGCTCGAACGTGGGATCCTCCACTTCGGGCTTGTGCTGGGTCACCACTCCGATCGCAGGTCGCTCGCGGCCACACGCCTCCTCGATCAAGCGGACCGAACGCGCGCGACCCACGTTGACCGGTACGACCGTCGCCGGAAACAACACTGAGTTCCGAAGCGGCAGGATCGGCAAGATCGGCTCGGCGCCTGCTGGAAAGATCGAGTCCGACATTGGATTTGCCTAACGATATTCGAGATGTACGGTGCCAGCAACGCGGCGCTGCAGCCGGGTAGCGCGGTGAGCCGAGGGCTGGTATCAATCGGGCGCCCGAGATGCTGGAAAAGAAGCTAATGAGGGGTGCGGGTGTGCTCGGTCTGGCAGCGCTTGGCGGCTGTCACGGCGGGATCACGCTTCACACGATTGTACTGCTGATTTCGCTCGGTATCTTCGTGAGCACGATCTTGCTGGATCGATCCTAGCCGTGGCTGCGCCCGAACTTCGCAAGCTTAGTGATTTCACGTTGGCGGACCTCGAGGGTATCCGCGTCCTCTTGCGGGGCGGGTCGGTGGTCGACTGGCATCGGCTCAATTTTGGCACCGACGCCGAGGCTCGAAAATTCATTGCCGTGCAAGAAATCGACCTCGATGACCCCCGGGACCGAGCTCGCGTCGACCAGATCAAAGAAGCGGCGATCGACTATCTTCGACGCCACTTCGACTTTCCCGTCCCCAAGCCCGTCGCCAGGAAGGACTTGGTAGGGCTTTTGATGCTGGCCTCGTCGAAGGGACATCGGCAGATTTGTGCATGCGCGATTTTGAAGGTGATGCACATCATCCATCACCTCGAGGCGCGCGAGCTGTTGTTCTTGCTGCCGGTCGCCGACGAAGAGATCTTCCACCTCGTAGAGCGCAAGGTCTATCAAGTCATGGGGTCTGCGCTCGCAAACGACTTTCCAATCTTGGAGTTCATCGGAGGGCGAAAGAACAAGGACTCCCTCTACACCAAGCTTCTTTCGAAACCCGACGTGAGCGCCTCCCAGATCTACGACAAGGTTCGCTTTCGAATCGTCACGCGCTCCTCGGAAGACATTTTTCCGGTGCTCAACTTCATTCAGCGGAGCGTCGTGCCTTTCAACTTCGTCATCCCGGGGCAGTCGACGAACACTCTCCTGCGATTTCACGAGTACTGTCGATCCGAGCCCGCCCTCGACGAGTTGGCGGCGTCTTTGCAGCTACCGCTCGACGTCGAGGACGGGCTGTCGCCCATCGACAACCGATTTACCGCACCCAGCTATCGCGTGGTGCACTTCGTCGCTGACGTTCCGGTTCGTGTACCGCAGCACGTGCTCGATGCAGCGGCGTCGGCCACGGCAAATCTCGGACGGATCATCTTCGTCCAGGCCGAGTTCCAAGTGATCGACAGGGCAACCGATCAGACCAACGAATCGGGCGACGCCAGCCACGAGAACTACAAAGAGCGTCAAAAGCTCGCCGTCATGCACCGACTCAAGGTCGGCGGCCTGTCAAAGTCTTGAGAAAGGGGACCGTCCCCTTTCTCATTTGCCGGTCTTGACCGTAATCTCTCGATTGGCTTGGTTGCCCGCCGCGTCGAACGCGCGGATCGCTACGATGTGACTCTTGCCGGGTAGATCGCCCAGGTCGAGCTCGAACGCTTTGCTCCGGCTATCGAGCAGCAAGTCCTTGGGGAAGATGTCACGCCACACACCTGCATCGATCGAGGCTTGAATACGCGCGATCGGTCCAAGCGAATCGACGACTCGACCTTCGACCCGCCGGTTGCGAAACCCAAGCTTCTCGATCTGGGGCGGATGGTTGTCGATGAGAATCGGCTCCGACACCGCTTCCGAGTGAAGCATGAGGTTGGCCGGGTTGGCCTCCTCGTCGGACGCCTCCACCTTCACGACGTAGTACCCGTCGGGAATGCTCCCCGTGTCCCAAGTGTACTTTGGTTCGTTCACCACCCGATCTTCGAGGAACATCGGTCGCCACACCGGCTGCCCCTCCTGCTGATACGAAAGCCGATAGCGCAAGATGTCGCCGTCCGGGTTGTCGACGACCCAGCTGAGGTTCAACAACGTGGTTGGTGCTGGCGGCCCTTGGGCTGGCTGGCCAGGTTTGGGTGGGGGTGGGGGTGGTCCGCCTGTGATCGACGAAACCCGCGCCCTCTGGTTTTGGGGCAGGTAGTAGAGCTCGACAGCACGAAGCTCTGCAGATGCGTCGGTTGGAAACAGGGCGCGCACCTGCGCAAAGCGTCCAGGGGGGCTCGCGACCCGACCCGGCTCCCTGAGCTTTTTCGACCATGAGCTCCAGGTATCGTCTGGTTCCTTCGTGTTGCCGGAGCGGGTTTGAAAGGTGAGCTTGCCACGGCCCCGCCAAGTCAGCCGCCCCCACTGCGATCCGAAACCGGTGTCGAGAGAATCGCTGGTCCACACCGGTTTACGGGGTGTGCCTCGCTCGACCCAATAGATCGCCGCCCCGTCGCCCGTGACGAAGACCGGCGTCTTCGCGCGTAGCGAGAGGCCGAGCACTTGTCGCTCTTCGACGTCTGCCCAAATGGCGTACTTCGCATCGGGCTCGACTCGAAAGACCTGACCTTCGGTCCCACCGCCTGCGAAAATCGCTCCGTCGGTGCCCCACTCGATGGAAGAGAAGTGCGTATCTTGGCGATCGAGCAAGCGCTCCACCCGACCGTCGTTGGAGACACGCCAGAGCTGGCCTTTGCCTGGGCTGGGGCGGCCCACGTGGCTCGCGGCGGCCGCTGGAGGGGGGGGTACTGGCACCGGAGCGCCAGCCCTGAACCGAGCGCCGGGCTGGACTTTGAACTCGTTTGCGGCGACTGCGAGCTGGCCATTGTAGTAGTCGATCGCGGTCACTTCATTGCCCGGGAAGTCGTGGACGACCGTCACCTTGTCGTCCAACGCGACCTTCATCACCAGGGCGCTGTCACTCGTGCCGGCATAAATCGTGCCCTTACCGTCCCCCGCGAGCGACATGACGTGGGAGGCGTCGCCCTTGTGCAGGAGCTTGGCCGCGCCAATCGGATTGATAGCGAAGATCGCTCCCTCCGGCCCCGTGCCGGCGATCAGCCGCCCGCGCTTCGAGTCGTAGTGCAGCGCCCAGATATGCTTTGCACCTTCGGGCTTCGAAAAGCGTTCGATCTTGCCTGTCTTGGGGTTGATCTTGAAGATCCGCCCGTTGGGCAGCGTGCCCGCATAGAGCGTTCCGTCAGTGGCAAACGCCAACGAAGATACCAACAGCTCACCGGTCGCGTACTTCTTGGTCGGCTTCTTTCCGTCAAAACGGAAGATCATCCCGCCCGTCCCCGTGCCGATGTATACGACGTTGCCACGCTGTGCGACGCTGTACGCGATCGGTACGTTCTCGAGCTCCGTACGCCTTTTCGAAGCCCCCAGCCGCACGGAGCCATCGGAGTGCACCGCCGTCCCTTCGAGCTCACCGGTCGAGAAGCTCTCGGCGCTGTCGATCGTGAAGTGTTGGGTAGTGACCGCGGCCACGGTGACACTCGAAGCGATCACGAGACCCGCGAGCGCGATTAGGATGGTCGTTCTTGAGGTTTTCATATGTGCTATTTGCCCAGAAACTGGTCTCGCGCGGTCTTGCGCACCCGTAGACGAAGGTTAGCTCCGCCAGTCACGACTTGGGGCATCTTCACTTCGGTATGCGACCTCGTGACGAACGGTCGGCTGTTCTCGGTGGTGCTCACGAGCTGAAGCGCGTTCAGGGCCGAGGCGGGGAGCGAGTCGACCACGTGGCCCTCGAACCGGAGCCCTCGGCTGGGCATGCGCAAAGAGACGACCATCGACGTCGCAGGAAATCGCTCGATGGCCTGCTCGATCAGGTCGTCGAGTGAGGCCGGACGAGGGCGTTCGATCTGAACCCTGTTCCCGGCGGAGATCGAGACGTTGAGCGTCTGGCCGGCGGCTGCCTCGGGGATTCGGATTTTGACGGCGCGAGTCGTCTCGCCGGTTCCTACCTGTCGAAAGCGAACGTAGATGGTGACCTCCTGGCCCGGGTCGACTTCGTCGAACGCGATCGAGGCGTCTGAGATTTGGAACACCTCTCGGCTGAACTCGAGGTCGAAATCGAGCTCGACCGAGGTGATGCGAGAGACTTCGAACGGATTGGCGAACGCCGCCTCCATCAACCCGAACATCCGAAGTTGTGACAACGCGAGCGGGCTCGCGGCACCCATCGGGGAAAACCCTTGCTCATCGAGCTCAACCACCCCGTGGCCGTCGATCCCGACCTTGCTGCGAGCGCGAAAAATCACGTCGTCGACGTCCCCTGCCGTCGATTTGAGGGCGTTGGCAATCACCGCGAATGCGATCGCGGGGGTGAGCGCCCGATGGCTCGCGATCCTGACGTTCCACTCGGTTTTCTGCGCGCCCTCTGCCCCTCGTACCCGAATGCGTACCGGAATGCGGGCGGCCTGGATCTCGGGGTCCACAACGATCGCGGCCTGCCGGTCTTGGACGAGGGTGCCCAAGGGTCGCGCCGCCTCGGCGATCTTGAAGGAGCGAAACTCGCTCACCAGCACGTGAAGGACACGCGCCGTAGCGGTCGGAAGGCCAATCGCCCCAGCGTCCATCATGGGGTGCCCAAACGCCAGCGCTCGATCTCCTCGTGCAACGTAGGTGACTGTGCCGACACCTACCATCGAGACATCTCCCTGAGCCAGCTCGACTGCGATGGCTCCGCCATTTTCGAAGTCAGCTGGCCCACCCCTGCCAGAGCCGCTCGAGCCGGCCTGGGCCGCTTCGAAACCGAGAGGCCGGAGCTCGTCGGCTACCATCTTCGCGACCGAGTCGGTGAGGCCGCCAAGCATCACGGGGGTGGTCGCGGCTTTCATGCCTACCGGACCGTGAGAGCTATCCCGCCTCTTGGCTACCGCGCGAACCATGGAGAACGCGTCGACCTCGTGGCGACCGGTGAATGGGGGGAGTCCCGCGAATCGGTGGTTCGTGGGTCGCGTTCGTGTCCGGCTTGCCCGTGGGCTCTTCCCCGGCAGAGGTTTGGCGCCCGGGAACATCTCGAGCCGCACCGGCCGCTTGAGCTCGGCGAGCATGTTGGCGATCGGTGTAACCCCGACGACAGGCTCGGTCCCGTAGGGCCAGCCGTACGCATACGCGCCCGCGAGCCGACCATCGAAATAAATCGGGCTCCCGCTCATGCCGGCCACCCCGCGTGCCCGATCGAGCAGCGGATGTGGGGTACGCACCAAGATCAGGTCCTGAGACGGGCGAAAATTCCTAAGGACATCGATGACTTCGACGTCGAAGCGCTCGGGTTCGGTGCCCTTCAAGACGGTGAGACCATACCCCTTCATCCCAGGTCGAATCTCGTCGACCCCGATGAAGCCCGGTGACGACTGCGCGATGGCGGCCCCCACTAGGGACGCGCTCAGCACGAAACACAAGCCAGACAGCAGCCGTTTCACCGCCGATCAGCCTAGCAGGTTACTCCGCGGGAGCCGGGGTAAGTTGGAGTGATTCGATCAGCGCTCGAAGCGCATCGAATCGGAATGGCTTCGGAAGATACGCGGTGATGTGGGGCGACTGAGGTTTTCGGACAGGCGCAACGACTTCTTCCCCCATCAGGATGACGACGAGGTTCGGGTGGTGGGCGCGAAGCCTCTTCGCCACCTCGAGGCCGTTCATGCCAGGCAGCTTTGCCGCGACGAGAGCAAGGTCTGCAGGCCACTCCGAGATGACGGTAAGCGCCCCATCCCCCGAGCTCGTCCCCACGACTCGGTTGCCGTCTACCGTCAGCACGCGAGCGAGGTGCCACTGAAGATCCGGGTCGCTCTCGACGATGAGCACGCTCCGGTGTCGCGGGCGGTTCTCCGCGATCGATTTCGCAGCACTTTCCAGAATATCTGGGCTTGGTTCGATCCCCATCAGTCGATGCCAATCACTCGCAACCGGCGGCTCACATCTAAACAGGGGCCCCCCACAATTGTTCCAGGCTCCCGGTCAGGGACTCAGTTTAGAGATCTCGAGAGGTCGATGCAATCGATCCAGACGGAACCCTGTGATTTCAGCAGTTAAGCCGTCGCGCGCGCCGCAGGCCCCCCTGGGCGGGCAGCGGCGCCGCCGGGCTCGACGGCATCGGGGCCATGGAAAGTCTGGCCCGTCCGCGCGATCTGTTCGAGAATCGGCGCTGGTGAGAATCGAGGCCCGAGCTTCTTTTCGAGCTCTCTCAGTCGGCCGAGGATCTCCTTCGCACCTACCTGGTCGACGAATCGGAACGGCCCGCCTCGGAACGGTGGGAAGCCGAGGCCGAATACCGCTCCCACGTCGCCGTCACGCGCACTCCGAAGAATCCCCTCGCCGAAGCAACGGCAGGCCTCGTCGACGAACCGAAGGGCGCAACGCCAGGCGATATCCTCTGCCGAGATGCTCTTGTTGTCGGGCTTGACGCCGAGGACGTCGTAGATGCTCTCATCGACCCCTTTCTTTTTTCCACCGTAGAGGTAGAACCCGCGGCCGTTCTTGCGCCCCAAGCGATTGTCTTTGAGCAAGTTCTCCAAGCCCTCGGGCCCGCTCATGCGCTCGCCGAAAGCTTCGAGCATGATCTTGCCAACCTTGGCGCCGACATCGATGCCGACTTCATCGGTGAGCTTGATCGGGCCGACCGGGAATCCCCAATTGAGCATTGCCGTGTCGATCTTCTCGACCGGCACGCCTTCGGCAACCAAATGAGCTGCCTCGTTCATCAGCGGCGAGAGAATGCGGCTGGTGTAGAACCCAACCCCATCGTGGACGACGATCACGTGCTTACCTTGGCGTTTACCGAGGTCGACGCAGGTGGCAGTCACCCAATCGGCGGTTTTGTCGGTCACGACGATCTCGAGGAGGGGCATTTTGTGGACTGGCGAGAAGTAGTGCATGCCGATCACGGTTTCTGGATGCTTGCTGGCCTCGGCGATCTTCGTAATCGGCAGCGACGATGTGTTGGACGCGAAAATTACATCGTCTTTGCCGGTCTCTTCGATGTCTCGAACCATGGTCTGCTTGAGCGAGAGATCTTCGAACACGGCCTCGATGACTACGTCGGCGTCTTGGAAGCCCTCGTACCCGGTCGTGGCCGTGGTTTGCAGCATCAAGTGGTCGGCTTCTCGCGCGGTGAGCCTCTTTCGCTTCACCCGGCCGTCGATGATCTTACGAATGTACCGAAGTCCTGAGAGCACGCCATCACGGTCACGGTCTTTGAGCCGCACCGGGATCTTGGCCGACGCGGTGGTTACGTACGCGATGCCTGCCCCCATCAATCCGGCGCCGAGCATGCCGACCTTTTTGATCGGACGTGGCTTTACGCTCGGGTCGTCTACGCCGGAATCCTTCTTGAGCGCCGTCGTGGCGAAGAAGACGCTCATCAGGTTTGCGGCTTCGGGTGTCGTGAGTAGCTTCCCGAACCCGCGCGCTTCCGCGTCGAGCCCGGCCTCGAATCCACGTTCGAGGCCCGTTTTCACGATGTCGATGATGAGATCTTGCGCCGGGTAGTTTCCGCGCGTTTGTTTGTGGAGCTGCTTGCGCGCCTGGTCGAAAAGGAATTTGCGCCCGACCGGGTTCTTTGCGAGGGCGAACTCGGTGATGGCGTCCTTGTCCTTGAGCTGGTCGATGAAACTGTCGCGCTTGGGCTTCTTACCGACGCGAGCGAGGGCGAGCTCGGCCGCCGTCTCGATAAGGATCGACGGAGGCACGACGTCGTCCACCAAGCCGAGCTTGAGGGCTTTCTTCGCTGGGACCTGCTTGCCGGTCAGCATCATGTCGAGCGCGGGCTGGACGCCGATCAGCCGCGGCAGTCGCTGAGTGCCACCCCCGCCTGGCAGCAGGCCGAGCTGCGACTCGGGTAGCCCGAGCTTCGTCTTCGAGCTGTCGGTCGCGACTCGCGCATGACACGCCAACGCCACCTCGAGGCCGCCGCCGAGAGCGACGCCGTGAATCGCTGCGACGACCGGTTTCGAAAACTTCTCGATCCGGTTCATCGCACCATGGCCGGCCTTCGAGACGCGTTCTCCGTCCTCGGCGGTCTTCACCTGTTGCAGCATCGTGATGTCCGCGCCGGCGATAAAGCTGTCCTTCTTGCCGGACATGAAAACGATCGCCTTCACGTCGGCGTCGTTCTCGAGGGTGCTAAAGACCTCGTCGAAGGTGTCTACGAAATCGCGCTTCAGTGTGTTCATCGGCTCGCCGGGGATGTCCATGCGAACGACGGCGACACCATCGCTCCGTTTGTCGATCGTCAATCCTTCGTGCGCCATTACTCTGCCTCCAAGACCATGGCTGCGCCCAAGCCACCCGCCGCACATGCGGTGCAAAGGGCCAGGTTTCCACCGCGTCGCTTCAGCTCACGAAGTGTCTGCGTGATCTGACGGGCGCCCGTCGCCGCAAAGGGGTGGCCGATCGAGATCGAGCCGCCCGTGACATTGAACTTGTCCCAGTCGATGTCGCCGATCTTTTCGGAACGCCCGAGGTGTCTCTCTGCCCATTCTTTGGATTCGAAGGCCTGGGTGTTCGAGAGGATCTGCGCCGCGAAAGCTTCGTGCATGTCGATCAGGTCGAGGTCGGATGTCTTGACCCCGGCGCGGTCGAGGGCGATCGGGGTCGCATAGGATGGCCCCATCAAGAGCTGGCCTGCCGGGTCGAGCGCCGCGAAGGCGTAACTCCGAATGAAGCCGAGCACGTCGAAGCCGTGCGCCCTCGCCTTGTCCTCGCGCATCAGCACCAGCGCGCTCGCGCCATCGGTGAGCGGCGAGCTGTTGCCCGCCGTCACGGTGCCGTGCTTTCGGTCGAACGCGGGCTTGAGCTTGGCGTATTTGTCGATTGCCGTATCCGTCCGGACGAGGTTGTCCTGTCGGATCTCCTCTTTGAAGCGGTTTGGGACGAACACTTCCATCACCTCGTCATCGAACTTGCCTTCGGCCCAGGCCTTGGCGGCTAGGGAGTGGCTCCGATGCGCGAACTCGTCTTGGGCCTGCCGCGTGATGTGGTTCTCCTTCGCCATCTTCTCGGCGCTCTCGCCCATGGTGAGCCCCGTCGAGTACTCCTTGATGGCGGGCGGTACCGGTGCGAGGTCTCGCGGACGAAGCCCGGCAAAGGCCTGCAGCCGCTCGCCTATGCTCCGGGCTTTCGTGGCCTCGACTAGGGCGTCAGCCAAACGCTTGGAGACCGTGATAGGAACATTGCTCGCGCTGTCGGCGCCGCCCGCAACCCCGGTATCGATGGTACCCGCCATGATCGCCTCGGCGACATTGACGGTCGACTGGTAGCTAGTCGCACATGCACGCGAGACGCTGTACGCCTCGATCTCTTTGGGCATTCCGGTCGCGAGGACGACCTCTCTTGCAATATTCGGCGCTTCGACCGAAGGGACGACCTGACCGTAGACGACCTGTTGGATTTCGTGCGGGTCGAGCTCGATCCGTTGCAGCATTTCGGCGACGACGATGTTGGCGAGGTCGAGGGCGCTGACCTCCCGGTAGGCGGTCCATTGCTTTGCGAACGGCGTTCGCAAGCCTGCGACGATCGCTACGCGCTTTCCATTTGATTGCATGCGCTGAGCTCCTGAAATGAATGGGGATTCAGTCGAGGCGTGAGCGTGGATCGACACCCGACGATGTCAAGGCGCACGGCCCCGTTGACCCGCTCCAAACGATCTCTAAACTCTGCTCGATGCGCCGACTGCCCCTCGTAGAGAGCCGCTCCGCGGTCTATGATGACTGGCCCCCGCGCCCAGACGATTTCGAAGCGATTCCGCACCTCCGTGACTCGCGTGGCAGGCGTTACACGTACCTTCGCTTGAGCGTCACCGACCGCTGCGATCTTGCATGCGTCTACTGCATGCCCCCGAGCGGCGAGGAGGATCACGCGCTCCGGCGCGAGCTCATGACCTTCGAGGAGGCGGCCCGATTGGTCTCGGTGTTTGCAGTTGCTGGCATCCGCCGCGTTCGACTGACCGGTGGTGAGCCTCTGGTGCGCAAAGACATCGTGCGACTGGTCGATCTCATTCATCGGCGCACCGAAGTCGAGCAACTGGTGATGACCACCAACGCGACGCGGCTCTCGGAGCTTGCCCTGCCCCTTCGCGATGCCGGGCTGTTCGGCGTGAACATTTCGATCGACACCCTCGACGCGGAGCGGTTCAACGAGATCACGCGGGGCGGCGATTTGGGTCGCGTGCTGGCCGGTATCCACGCGGCTCTCGACGTGGGGCTGGAGGTCAAGCTCAACACGGTGCCACTTCGAGGTCGCAACGATGACGAGCTCGTGCGTATCGTCGAGTTCGCCTGGTCTCTCGGTGTAACCCCCCGTTTCATAGAGCTGATGCCACTCGGGGAAGGCGCGAAGCTGCCGTCGAGCATGCGGATGAACGCCGATGACGTCATGACCGCGCTTGGCGATCGGCTGTGCAAGGCCACCGCGACCGGGGTCGAGGGGCACGGACCTGCCCGCTACCTCTCGGCGAGCGACGGCTCAGGTCAACGGGTAGGGTTCATTACGCCGATCAGCAACGAGTTTTGCGACACTTGCAATCGGGTGCGTGTGACGGCACGCGGCGACATTCGCGCCTGTCTCGCGTCGAGACGAGCGGTCAACTTGAGGAACATCATGCGTGCCGGGGGGAGCGACCTGGATCTCGCATGGGCGATGGTATGGTCGCTTTCCGGCAAAGACCGCGGGCACTACTTTCTCGACACCGACGAGCACGAGCACGAGCACGTCGGGATGAGCTTGATCGGCGGATAGGCTGCGGGGGGCGAGTGTTGAAGAAGGTCATTCTGGTGTGGGCGCTGCTGTTCACATGCGCCGCGGACGCTTGTTCCATCGAGCCGGAACCGCTTCGGGTGTGGACCGCCGCCGACCACGCCCACCCACCCGACAATCTGGTCGACCCCACCCGCGTCCCGCAACAAGAACGCCCCGACCTCACGGTCGGTGAGCTGCTCTGGCAAGGTCGATGTGCGCGATGCCACGGGCCAACAGGGCAGGGCGGCAGAGAGGCGTCCGTGAACTTCACCAGCCTAGAGTGGCAAGCAAGCATGGACGACCGCAGGATCGCCCAAACGATCGCTGCCGGGAAGCCCCCCAACATGCCGTCTTTCGCGGATCTATTGAGTGGTACGCAGATCGAAGAGCTGGTCAAACACATCCGCGCCTTTGCGCGCGACTAGCGCTCGGCACTCTGGGTCACCTACTCCTCGAGAACAGGTGCAGTGCCAGTGTCGGTGCCAGTTTCAGCGCGCTGCGGGCTAGATTTCTTGCGCAGGCTCGCTCGGGTAGGCGACGGTGGCTGGCGGGCCTGCGCCGAACATCTTCGCCACCGACGGCCGCGAAAGAACCAACATTGTCAGGATTCCGAGTGCTGTTCCGTACGGCATTCCGAGCATGGTGATGACGGCCACCACGTAACAGAGGGTGCGCGAATTTCGCTCCCGCAGTGCTTTGGCAACCCGGAGCTTCGCAGCCGCAATAGCGAGACCGATCACCGTGATCAGGATGCCAACAACTATGAACATCAAGATGAATGCCTCGGGCGGAGCGTCGCCCTTCTTGAAAGGCAATGAGCTCATGAGCGCTCCCATCCCGACGTAGGCCAGCCCGAAGAGCGAGAAGAAGGCGGTGAACCCTGCCGACACGAAGTACCCCCACCGCAGGAGTTTTAGGTGCTCCGCATCGACAATCACCTGCCTCGCTTCTTCATCCACGACCTCAGGTTATCACCCGAGGTTGGAAACGGCCCGCTTTCAAAGGTCCGAACTGACGCTCCTAGCGCCCCTTCGGCGCGATCAGATCGGCGCGGATATCCTCGATCGTCGCGCAGCCTGCCAGGGCCATGGCCAAGTCGAGCTCGGTTCGGAGCAACGAAAGCGCATGCTCTACGCCGGCTTGTCCGCCGGCTGCGAGGCCCCATAGGACCGGTCGGCCGATCAAGACCGCGTGCGCCCCCAGGGCCAGCGCCTTCAGGATGTCCGTGCCGCGCCGAATACCGCCGTCGAGCAGAAGCAGAGCCTCGTCGCCGACCTCTGCTGCAACGTCGGGCAAGGCTTCGATCGTCGCAACGCTTGTATCGAGTTGACGACCGCCGTGGTTGGACACGATGATGCCGTCTGCGCCGTGCTCGATCGACCGTCGGGCGTCGTCGGCCCGGACGATGCCTTTGACCAGCACCGGCATGGGAGAGATCGATCGCAACCAGTCCAAGTCTTTCCAGCAGAGGGACGGGTCGAGCAGCCGCGCAAAATAGGCCGCTAGACCCGAGTCGCCTTCTGCCGCGTCGACCCGGGCATAGCCGTCGGCAAGCATGTTCTCGATGCCCATCCCCTCCGGCAGTGCAAAGCCAGTCCGAATGTCTCGCTCGCGGCGACCGAGGAGCGGCGCGTCGACGGTGAGCACCAACGCCTTGCAGCCCGCTGCATGGACGCGCTGCACCAACGCCTCGGTCGCACCACGGTCGCAATAGACGTAGAGTTGAAACCAGATGTCGCGCTCGGCCGCGGACACGACCTCTTCGACTCCGGTCGTGCTCAGGGTGCTCAGCACCATCGTCGTCCCGACTGCGGTCGCCGCGCGGGCGGTCGCCACCTCGCCATCCGGATGCGCGAGCTTGTGAAAGGCGGTTGGCGCCACCAACACCGGCAGCTCGAGCTTGCTACCCAACACGGTCGCCGAGAGGTCGCGCTCGCCGACGTCGACGAGCACTCGGTAACGCAACGAAATGTCCTCATAAGCCGCACGATTGCGACGCAAGGTCACCTCGTCGTCGGCCCCACCATAGTAGTAACCCCAGGTCATCGCCGACAGCTCGCGCTCGGCGAGCTTTTCGAGCGCCATCAGGTTGAGCGCATCCACGGCGCCCGAGTCTAGACTACGCCCCCGGAGGTTACTAGCCACCTAGCTCAAGAGCCGAGGGAACTAGCACTGGCACTACGGTGCTTCGTCGATCATGCCATCGCAGTCTTCGTCGACCGGGGTTTCCCCGGGCGGCATGGCGACTTCGCGAGTAGGCACGACTTCTCCGATGCACTCGGCCCAGCCGGGGCCCTCGGCATTGCAGGTTTCGGAGCCGGTCGTGCAGGCTCCGATGGTCTCGGTACCGGGTGGACCCGTGTAGCAATCGCGCATCGAACCGGGATCACAATCGATGGTCGCAACGCCTAGACGTCCGCGGCCCGCTGGCACTGCAGGCAAAACGGTGCCTCGGGTTTGGCGCACAGGCGACGGTAACCGATCGGTTCTTCGCACTTGCGGCAAAGGCCGTACTCGCCGCTGTCGAAGGTGGACAGCGCGAGCTTGCACTGGGTTAGGCGAAGTTGGGTTTTTTCCCGCGTGGCCTTGGCCATGGCTTGCTGCTGCATCGCGTCCATGCGCGATAGCCGGCCAACCGTGCTCTGGTCGAGCACCACTGGATCGGCCGCGTCGGTACTAGCGTGCAGGGTCTTTTCGAGCTCGGCGACCAGCTCGAGAGCTGCTTCCTCAACGTTTCGGCTTGCTTCTCGGAAAGTTCTTCCACCTCGCGGGCCTGGGCTATTCGGCGGCTTCGCCGCAGGTGCACCCATCGTGGCCACAGGATTGGCCTTGAGCACACTCCGTACTGCAGTAGCGTTTGCCGTCCTGCTCGACGTAGTTCTCCGAGACGTCGCAGTTGCGTCCCTCGTGAGCGCACGTGTCCATGGGAACCTCCTCGGCCGAGTATACTGGACTCCCATCGCAGCGTGAACGCAAGAGAGCCGACCGTCGATGGAGCGGCCGCTGCCGACCGGCCTTTGATCACCTCATTTCCCGATCTCACGCTTTCGGCCCGATGCAGGCGTCCATGACTTCGTCGCCGTACATCATGCGGTTGAGCTCCTCGAAGTCGTCGCCCTGTGGGATGATCAGTCCGCCGCAGACTCCCAAGACCTGGCCGGTGACCCACTTGCCGGTATCACTCGCGAAGTAGAGAACCGCATCTCCGATCTCTTCGGGCGCGCCCGGCCGTCCAAGCGGCGTGCGCGTGACGAGATCGGCTCGGAATTCCTCAGAGAAATGCTCTTCGGTCACCTCGGTGACGATGTAGCCGGGGGCGATGCAGTTCACTCGGATCTGAAAGGGTGCGAGTTCGACGGCAGCGCAACGGGTGAGCATCTCGAGGCCGGCTTTGCTCGTGCTGTACGCTGCCATCCACTTTTCGACTTTCGATCCGGCAACCGAAGAGATCGTGATGATGCTGCCGCCGCCATGGTCCTTCATCGAGAGACCGGCGTGCTTGATGCACATCGCGGTACCGACGATGTTGAGCTCACAGCAGAACTGCCACGCGTCGATCGGCGCATCGAGAATCGGCCCTGGGTAGCCGCTCCCCGCGTTCGCCACCAGGATATCGAGCCCCGCATCGCCTGCCGCAGCGGCGACCGCCGCTTGCACGTCTTCTTCGTTGGTGATGTCGCACGCCTGAAAAGAAGCCTTGCCCTCGGGCACGACTGCTTGGAGCCGTCCAAGCGCCTCCTCTAGAACGTCATCGCGTCGGCCGACGATCAGCACCTCGGCGCCGTGCTCTAGCAAGCGCCGCGCGCATCCAAATCCAACCCCCGTGCCTCCACCGGTCACCAACGCTCGCTTGCCTGCTACTTGCATCGCCCTACTATGAGCCGATGCGAAAGGGTCTGCCAAGCGGCACGTCGTTCGTGGTTTCGTTTGCACGCGGGCTCGGGGTGGACGACCAGGTGCTCGATCCAGTCGCGAGAGATCTCTTGCCATCTTGGCTTGGCCGGATGGCCGATGCACCGCGTCACCTCGGAGGGGCCGCAGCGCTTTACCGCAAGGCGATGCGCGCCACAACGTTCGGGCTCATCGACCATGCGGTGCTTCGGACCCGAGCGATCGATACCCACCTCGCCTCGGCACTGCAGTCGGGAATCGATCAGGTCGTAATTCTAGGAGCGGGGCTCGATGCGCGTGCCTGGCGTTTGCCCGGGTTGGGGATGACCACCGTGTTCGAGGTCGACCACCCGGCTACCCAGCAATACAAGCAGAGGCGCATCGGTGGAAGGACACCGCGCGCCGAGGTTCGCTACGTGGCGGTCGATTTCGAGAAGGAGCGGTTCTCAGAGGGCCTCGAACGGGCAGGGTTTCGTTCGGCCGATGCGAGCATGTGGATCTGGGAAGGCGTCGCGATGTATCTGCGGCGCGATGCCATTCGCGACACGCTCGAGCAGTTGACGCGGCTTTCGGCTGCCGGGAGCGAGCTTGCGATGACCTACCGCGTGCCCGGTATGCTCCCGTTTGGTGCTCTTGGGCGCGCCGCGATTCCCGCGCTGTTCAAGGCCGCTGGTGAACCGCTCAAGGGCACCCTCGAGCCCCACGATCTGGTGTCTACCGTCACGCCGGAGTGGGATGTCGTTTACGACGATGATGCGCGTGGGTGGCAGAAGCTCACGGGCTCTCTCGCCGACCCCGCCCGCAGCTTTCTCGGCGAGCGGCTGGCGGTCGCAAGGCGATCATCGCAAACCGACTAGCGAGGCGGGTAACGTTGTCCCCCAATTTATGGACTTCAGGATCGAGCAATGGGGACGGCGACGCAAATTTGGACCAGGACTACAACGCTGCCCTACTGTACCGTCGGCGTTGCCAGCTGACCTCTGAGCCCTATACCGATCGCCGAGGAGGCGTCGTCATGAAGGCAATGGTCGTGAGAGAAGCGGGTGGGCCCTTTGAGCTCGAGGAGCGAGAGGTTCCCGAGCCCGGGCCGGGTGAGATTCGAATCAAGGTCGAGGCCTGCGGCATCTGTCACAGTGACGCTTTCGTGAAGTTCGGTCAGTTTCCTGGCCTCGAGCTGCCAAGGGTCCCGGGTCACGAAGTTGCCGGAGCGGTAGACGCGCTTGGCGACGGTGTTGACCTGTTCTCCGTCGGTGACCGAGTCGGTGTGGGTTGGCACGGCGGCCACTGCTTCAAGTGCGATCCTTGCCGCCGCGGTGATTTCCTCAACTGCAAGAGCCCCAAGGTTTGCGGCATCAGTTATGATGGGGGTTACCAGGAGTACTTGGTCTGTCCGTGGGAGGCGGTGGCACGGATTCCGGATGCGCTCAGTGCGGTCGATGCAGCTCCTCTCCTGTGCGCCGGGATCACCACGTACAACGCGCTTCGAAACAGCGGCGCCCGGCCGGGCGATGTCGTTGCCGTACAAGGCGTCGGTGGGCTCGGCCATCTGGCGCTGCAGTATGCGAATCGCATGGGCTTTCACACGGTGGCCCTCTCGCGCGGCAAAGACAAAGAAGCACTCGCCCGAAAGCTCGGCGCGCACCAATACATCGATGCGACTGCCCAAGACGAAGTGAAGGAGCTCCAAAAACTCGGGGGTGCCGACGTGATCTTGGCGACCGCCCCGAGTGGCAAGGCGATCGAAGGCGTGGTCAACGGCCTGAGCGGTCGTGGCAAGCTGATGCTCGTGGCCGCGGCGCCTGATCCCTTTTCCGTCAACGCCTTCGGCATGCTTTCGGGCAAGATGATTCACGGCTGGCCGAGTGGCTCGGCGATCGACAGCGAAGACACGATGCGCTTCTCTGCCCTGACCGACGTACGCCCCCAGGTCGAGCGCTTCCCTCTCGAGGGTGCCGACGAAGCGTTCGCGAAAGTCATGGAAAACACCATCCGCTTTCGCGCCGTCCTCGACATCGCGAGCTAGGGATCTTCGCCGGTTGAAGCAATACGCCGTGGTTCAGTTCAGGCACTCGGGATGGTCGATGCAATCGGCACAGACACAACCCTCCCGGAAGGTCGTGCACTCGCCATCGTTCACGCAATTCTCTGGGTCGCTGCAAAAGAGGTCGGTGTCGCAATCGCAGCAGACGCAGTCGTCGTCGCTGCAGTCGTTGTTGTTGGTGCACAGATCGCTGCCGCCGCCCGGCTCGCAAGCTCTGGCGTCACCGCCCATTCCGCCCGTGCCACCCGTTCCGCCGGTAGCTGACGTACCACCGGTTCCGTCAGCGCCACCGTCCGCACAAACGCGCGCCAAGAGTATGCTTGCTGTCACTGGTCTTCGATAGTTGTCAGCGGGCGAGCTCGAAATCTGCCTGTTCGGTTTTGAGCGCGATCCAGGTTGCGCGGCCCAGCGCGCAGGGGTTTCCGTCTTCGTCGAAGACGGCGCTCCCGGACCAGAGCTTTCGGCCTTCGCTGCCGATCTTCCAGCCGACGGCAACGTACCGCTCCCCGACACGGGCCCCGCGAAGAAGCTTGCCGTGGAGGCGCCCGAGGACGGCGACCGCCCCATAGTGAGGAAAGTAGCTCGTGCAATCGAGGGCGGCCCAGACGATTTCATCGTCGATGCGCTCGTTGTCGTTTGGCATCGAAGGATCGGGCGTCCACGGCGACGCGACCAGCTCGCGTTCAGCGATCCAACCGGGAAAGATGTTCATGCCATCGTGGGCGGGGCGGCCCGGCCCGCAGACAAAGCACGTTGGGAAGCCATGCGCTTCGAACCCGGGGAACCGTTTCGATGCTTCGACTGCCTCTTCGAACGACGGCGGCTCGGGAATTTCGAGGTTGAGCTCCTCGGCAACCGCTTCGCCGATCACGGTCTCGCCGTCCCGCAACACAGCCTGGCCGCCGTCCTGCATCTCCAACACAAGCTCCCGCTCGAGCGGTGGAGGCTTCCTCAAGGTAACGATCGATGGCCCTTCGACAACATCGGCAACAACCCCGCAGGTGTAACCACCATTTCCGGAATTAGGAGGGCCGTTAAACCGACTCTCGATGATCACCCGAGCCACAGGCGGTGAGCCTATCGCTGCCCCACCGTTTTCGGCAAGCGCCAAACCGAGACTGTGAGAGGATGGGCAAAATGTCGCCGTAAGGACCTGAGATGAAGTTCTTCCGCTCTCTCTATGTGTACTGGACCGTTCTCTTGTTCGCCGTCACGGTCGTCGTCGGTTGGCTGTACGATCCCGCGAAGATCGGGAGCGGTAGCCTATTACATGCCAAACATCATCCTCGGCCACAGTTCACACATTCTGATCTCGAATCTAGACCGAGTGATCGCCTCCGCCTGGATTTGGGTCTCCGTCGGTCTCACGATCCGCACCGTTCGACAGTTGCAGCACCCCCAGGCGCGCTGACGCTCGCACCACTACTGCCAGTTTGTCAGACGCTTTCCTCTAGAAACTGCGCGATCAGCCCAGCCACCGAGTACACCCGCAAAAAGTCCCCGTCCGCGAGCGCTTGCACGTGAGGCCTCGTGTTGGTGCACGCAATTCCCTTCAATACGCCGCTCGCCCGGAGCTTGCTGAGTGATTCCTTCGCAAACACGCCGTGGGTGCACACGGCGTAGACTTCGCCTGCTCCGGCTTCTTGGTAGGATCGTGCGGCGGAGAGGAGCGAGCCGCCAGTGCGGATCATGTCGTCGTAGATGACCACCGACCGGCCTTCTACGTCAGCGGCCAATGCCGTGACGTCGGTTTGGGTGTCGGACAGCCGGCGTTTGAAGACGAATCCGGCGTCGACCTGGAGGTCGTTTGCGAGACGCTCGACCCACTTGGCTCGGCCCGCGTCCGTGGCGCCCAGCACGAAGTCTTCTCCGCCAAAGTCGCGGATCGCTTGAAGGACCACCGACCGCGCCTGAAGGTGCACCGGCCGAATGTCGCCGCTGAAATATTGCGGGATGCCTTCTGAGTGGAGGTCGATCAGCACCGCGCGATTGCCCGAGCCCGCTGTGGGAATCGAAGAGAGAAGCCTCGCGCGGTTTTTGGCCGCGACGATCTCTCCACGCTTCGAGGCGCGCTCCATCGTTTGATAGCCAAACCAGGGAAGCACGAGCGTGAGTGTATGCACTCCTTCCTGCACCAGACCTGACGCAAGGTCGTAGATCTCCAACGTGTCGACGTCATCCACGGTGCCCCCTACCACGGTCACATCACGCCTTGCCACGTCGGTTTCGATCCGGCGATAGCGCTCTCCGTCGGGGAATACCTTACGCTCGACGACCCCGAGGTCGAAGCCTCCCGCGCCGGCGATGTCGTCACCAAGCTCTTGGTAGCGTTCCGTTGCAAAGAGCAGCATGGGCTGATTCATCGTCGTGACTCCATGACAACACAGGATCGTTTCGATGGCTAGCGCTTGGCGAGCACCTCGAGGAGAACATCAGGCAGATCGGTGATGATGGCATCTACGCCCGCATCGAGCAGCTCGCGCATCTGTGCGGGGTCGTCGATCGTCCAGACATGAACCTGGATCCCGTGGTGATGCGCGGCCTCGACGAAACGCGCCGTGGTCAAGCGGAGATTGCGATAAGTAGGCGGAATCTGGAGCGCGTCGAAGGCAAACGAGCCCCATCTCGCGGTGCGCGAAAGAACCCGCATCCAAAAGCCCATCGCACCGCGAAAGCCTGCAGACGTCGCCACCAGGCCCTTGCTCACCTTGCGAAAGGCGTCGCCGACTTCGTCATGTTCGGACGCCACGAGCACGCGATCGTGAATCCGATGGTGGGAGATGAACTCCCAAAGTCGCAGCGCCCCGGTGGGATCCTTTGCCTTGAGGTCGAGATTGTAGTGAAGGCCCGCATCCAGCGAGAGCGCCTCCTCGAGGGTCGGAATCCGAACGCCCTCCTTGCGATAAGGGTACTGGCCCCCGCGCTCGAAGTGATGTGCGGCGTCAAGCTTCTGAAGCTCGGCGAGTGTGTAGTCGCGAACGAAGCCGCGCCCGTTGGTGATGCGTTCGACCGTGTCGTCGTGGAAACAGACGAAATGGCCGTCCGCCGTTTCGCGCAGGTCGGTTTCGATATGTCGAATGCCCAGGTCGGCCGACGAGCGAAACGCAAGGAGCGTGTTCTCCGGCCAACGCTTCGCGCCGCCGCGGTGTGCAAACGGAAAGGGCGTGGTCGGGCCGAAATAGGGATGAGGCATGAGAGCCCGAGGAGCATAGCGCCGATCGCGCCGCCGCGTGCCCACGGGATTTGGTGCGGGTCGGTTTGTCTGCGGTGGATGTGACCGATAGGGTCCTGAGATGAAAAAGAGCTTCGCGGGCAAGGTCGCGATCATCACGGGCAGCGCCCAGGGGATAGGCAAAGCACTTGCCGAGGAGTTGGGGGACCGCGGCTGCTACCTGGTGCTCGCCGACATCAACGGCGCGCTCCTCGAAAAGGTCGCCTCGGACTTGCGCGCCGCCGGAGCCGACGTCGAAGCCACGAAAGTGGACGTGCGCGATCCGCGGCAGGTCGAGGTGCTCATTCGAGGGGCCTTTCAGGAGCTCGGGCGCATCGACTACCTGTTCAACAACGCGGGGATCAACGTGCTGGCGGAGCTCCTCGATACGTCACTGGGCGACTGGAATCGGTTGATCGACGTCAACCTGCGCGGCGTCGTGCATGGCGTGCACGCGGCATACCCCCTCATGTGCGAACAGGGTTTTGGTCACATCATCAACATCGCTTCGGTTGCGGGACTGGCACCAACCCCCGCCGAGGGCGCCTACGCCGCCACCAAGCACGCGGTCGTCGGTCTTTCGACGACCCTCAGAATCGAGGCAGCGGCGTTTGGGATCAAGGTTAGTGTCGTGTGTCCCGGCGCGGTCGACACCCCAATTCTTCACGCTTCCAAACACGTGAAATTCGACTCTGACGCGATCACTGAGTTGTCTCCCGAGAAGCCAATGGCACCACGACAGGCCGCGCGCTTGATCTTGCGCGGTGTCGAGCGCGGCCGCTTTTTCATCGTCATCTCCAAGACGGCAAACGCATTCTGGCGCGCCTACCGACTTGCACCCGAAGGCTCGCTCTTGCTCGGGCAGCTGGCGATGAAACGGATCCGCGCGATCAAGCGGGACGCGTAAGCTCAGCGGAACTCCTGCCCGATTCCGATCACGCCAAGCGCACCCTCGTGAATGCGGAATTCTGCGGGCCCCGTCCCCGGGGCTTCGCCATCGATGTCCATGTAGGCGGTGTTTGCAGTCACATCGACTTCGACGTGTTTGCCGCGGAACGTGCTGACCGTCGATGACTCGATGTGTGTGCCTTTATAGAGGCCTGCCATGACGGGAAGACCTCGCAGCGTGGAGGTGGCCCGCATGACGATGATGTCGAATTCACCGTCGGCGACTCGCGCGTTCGGGGCAAACCTCATGCCGCCGCCTGCCCAGCGGCCGTTGCAGACGCACACGACGCTGATGTCATGCTCGCCTCGGTCTTCTCCGTCGACCCGGAGACTTATTCGGGCCGGCTTGTATTCGAGTTGCGCACGAAGCGTTGCCAAGAAGTACTTGGCCTTGCCGCTACGACGCGATTTGGACGCTGCAACATAGCGGTCGACCAGCCCGCTCATTCCCATCGATGTGATGTTCAGGAAGTAGCGACTCGCCCGGCCACCATCATCGTGTGTGTACTCGACCCAACCGATGTCGATCGGAACAGGCTCTCCATCGCGAATGATTGCGCATCCGCGTTCGAGCTCGTCCGCTCCCTCGATCATCTTCCGAAAGTCGCCGCCGGTGCCGGCGTGCAACACACCGAGCGCAACTTCTCTGTTGCGCCCCGATCGCATGATGCCGTCGACGATCTCACTGTGGGTGCCGTCGCCTCCGAACGAAACGATCGTTCGGGCGCCCCCGGCTGCTGCGTTCCGCGCGATCTCGGTTGCGTGTCCGACGGATTCGGTCAGCCGCAAACGGACGGGGCCGAGCACCTCCTGGACTTTGGCGCCGAGGGTAGGCCAATTGTCCCCCACGAAACCGTGACCCGCCGCTGGGTTTGCAACTACAACGGTCTTTTCAGGCTCGAACATCGTAGAAGGCCTCGTACCGCATTTCGTCTGTTTCCGGTAGAGTTACTGCATGGATTTGAAGTTCTTTGTCGCGCTTTTGATCGGGGTGCTCGTCGGATGTGGCGGAAGCGCGGTCGACGCAAACGATGGCGGCTTGCCCGACGGCTCGGCCCCCGACGGTGGCTCGTCCCCAATATCGTCGCTCGTCGTCGACGCGGATTGGCTGATGGCGAACCTCGATGACCCGAATCTCCAACCGGTCGATACACGGGGTGCGCCCGCATTCGAGGTTGCCCGAATCCCGGGCGCGGTGCGCCTCAGCCCAGAGCAGGTCGCGATGAGCGACGGAAATGTACCGATGCAGGTCGCCCCACCGATGCAGGCCGAGCCCGTGCTACGGGCGGCAGGGCTACGGAACGACTCGATTGCGGTGGTGTATGGCGCAGCTCCCGAGTACGACCCCGCGCGCGTCGTCTGGACACTCCGCTACTATGGACATGGGGATGTACGCTATCTCGACGGAGGCTATGCCGCGTGGCTAGACGCGGGCGGAACGGTAGACACTGATCCTCCGACCACGGGAGCCACCGACTACACGATCACGGATCTAAACGAGGACCTTCGCGTCACGGGGGATTCGGTGCTGTCAGGGCTTGGCGACGCGCCCTACGAGATGCCGTCGATCCAGCTGGTCGATGCGCGGTCGCCCCAAGAATACGACGCCGGCCGAATACCCACCGCTCGCCACGTGCAATGGACCGCCAGCCTGGATGCGGGCTTTCTCCGATCGATGACCGAGATCCAAGCGCTCCACGATCGCCTCGACCCTTCCGAGCCGACGGTGACCTATTGTCTCACCGGATGGCGGGGTTCCTTCGCCTGGCTAGCGCTCACCTATCTCGGCTACGAGAACGTCCAGCTGTACGATGGATCTTGGGCGGAGTGGGAAAATGGGGCGTTCCCTGTAGAGCAGTGACGACGGCGGGCGACTATTTATTGGGCTGCGGCGTCATCCGCAGGTAGGGCCTGAGCTCGCGATGCCCCTTCGGGAACTTCTTCGCGATCTCATCCGGATCGGTGATCGAAGGGACGATCACCACCTCGTCGCCGTCTTTCCAGTTGCCCGGTGTGGCGACCTGGTGGCTGTCGGTCAGCTGAAGTCCATCGAGCACGCGCAACACCTCGTCGAAGTTGCGGCCGGTGGCGGGCGGGTAGGTGATGGTTGCGCGAACCTTCTTGTTGGGGTCGATGAAGAAAACCGATCGGACGGTCACCTTCGCATCGGCCTCTGGGTGGATCATGTCGTAGAGCGTCGCGACTTTTTGGCCGGGGTCCGCGACGATCGGGAAGTTCATCCGAACATCCTGCGTTTCTTCGATGTCCTTGATCCACTCCTTGTGTGAGTCGAGCGGATCGACGCTGATGGCGAGTGCCTTGGCGCCGCGTTTCGCGAGGTTGTTCTTGAGCTTGGCGACGAGGCCGAGCTCAGTGGTGCAAACGGGAGTGAAGTCGGCGGGGTGCGAAAAGAAAATCACCCAGTCGTCACCGGCCCAGTCGTGAAAGCGAATCTTGCCTTCGGTGGTCTCTGCTTCGAAATCCGGTGCGGTGGTTCCTAGCCGTAGGCTCATGGCTGGCTCCTTTGGAGTTGGTGGGGCCGTGGGACCCAATAGCAGGCCCCCTTTCGCAAGCGGCGTCAAGGGGTATTCGAGACAATCAGGCGACAAGCTGGTATCGCACCCGGGTGCCCGAGCTCTTCCCACGATTGGTGTCTCCTGAGTCACGTCTCGCACTCGTCGTGGGTGACGAACCGTGGACTTATCGAGAGCTCGCCGGTGCGGCTCTTCGACACGCGGACAGAGTCGAGGGTTCAGGAGTCCGACCGGGTGACAGGATCGCGGTCTGGGCGCACCCGACCCCCAGTACGGCAGCAGCCATCCTAGGCAACATGACAGCCGGCGCCGTCACGGTGCTGCTGAGCCCGAAGCTCGGGACACAGGAGCTCGCCCACATCGTGCATGACGCGTCCCCCCGACTGGCGTTCTCCGATTCCGGCCATCCGACGCCGCATGACGTGGAGGGGATCGTCTGCCTTAGGGAGCGCTATGACGCTCACGCGGGATCGCTCGGGTCCCTGATTGTCGACGACAATGCCGCTCTGATCCTCTACACGTCGGGGACCACCGGCCCCCCAAAAGGCGCTGTCATTACCCGCCGCAACATCGCCACGAATCTCGACGCCCTGAACAAGACTTGGGAGTGGACCGATCGCGACACCGTCGTCCACTCGCTTCCTTGGATTCACGTGCACGGTTTGGTCCTCGGGCTATTCGGAAGCCTCCGCGTCGGGGGTGCGCTCCATCACGTGCCGCGCTTCACACCCCGGGGGGTCGCCGCAGCGTTGACCGACCCGCGCCACGAACAGACGTTGTTGTTTGCGGTACCAACGATGTACCATCGGCTCGCTGAAGCCGCAGAGTCCGACGCGGCCCTCGTCGAGGCATTGAGGCGCCCACGGCTGCTCATCTCTGGGTCGGCGGGCCTTTCTCTGCGCGAGCACGGGCGCATCCATCGATTGACTGGCCGTGGCGTGCACGAACGCTACGGTCTGACCGAGACCCTGATCAACTGCGGAGTGCCTGCGTCACGCGCCCCGACGCCCGGGTTCGTGGGTCCACCGTTGCCGGGCGTGGAGCTCATCTTGGTGGACGACGAGCGCGGCCGGATCGACGCACACGACGACGAAGCGATAGGCGAGATCGTGGTGCGTAGTCCCTCGGTCTTCGCGGGATATCTCAATCGCCCTGATGCCACTGCCGAGGTGTTGGACGAGGAGGGTTGGTTTTACACGGGCGATCTCGCGACGCGGGCCGAGGACGGCTCGATTCGCATTCTCGGTCGGCGAAGCACCGACCTGATCAAAACCGGAGGGTACCGCGTTGGGGCCGGCGAGATCGAAGCGTGCTTACTGGATCACCCCGCCGTTGCGGAAGTCGCAGTGGTGGGCGCACCCGACGACGATCTCGGGCAACGGATCGTGGCGTTCGTGGTCGTCCGGTCTGGCGGGGGAATCGATCACACGAGATCTCTCATCGACTTCGTCGCCGAGCGCTTGAGCCCTCACAAGCGGCCACGTGACATTCGGCTCGTCCGCCAGCTGCCCCGAAACGCAATGGGCAAGGTGCAAAAGAAACAGCTTGTGGACGTATAGCCCCTATGCCGTCAATGATAAGGTCTTGCGGGTGACTCCGCAGGCCAGGGCGACGGCATCCCGGTATGCTCGCCACGCTTCTACGGCTTGTGCCATGGCTTCGACCACTGCCGTTCGCTCCCCGATGGGCACGTGATCGAGCATCACTTTCCACGCTGCTGTTCGATGCTCCCCTTCGACCGCCCGGTGCGCTTTGGTGAGCGCGAGACATTCCAAGGGCAGACCGTAGTGTTTCACGAGCGGGTGTTCCTCGAGCGGTGGTGCCGGCCTGGCGGGCGCCGAATCATCTAGCTCATGTCGCTCGTAGGCGGTGCCTTCGATGAACAGGGTCGCGACTGCTGCCGCGACGGCCCATCCTCGCTTGCTGGTCGCATCGTCGAGGAAGCTTCGATACCGGTGCGCGCCACGCAAGAGCTCCACGCTTGCGAAGCGCTCGATGTCCATTCCAAGACCGCGCGGGTACTCAAGGAATAGCTCAGGGTGCGGCTTTCCCGCCACGAGCCCGCCTGTCTCTTCTTCGTAGATGTTCTCGGCGAGCTCGCGTCGAACCTCGGCGATGGGGCACTGTACGTAGGCCCGCCCTACGAGCACTGGGAAGTCGCGGACGTACACTTCCCACTCCTGCTCGAGGTGAATGTGGAGTTTGTCTTTGGCGACGATCCCCTGGGTGAACGCCGGCCAAGCCCAGTGCGTCTTCCGCTCCATTTGCCGGAGAAGCGCCTCTTGAAACTCGGAGGGATCCACTGGTTTCAAGGTAGGCGCTCGAACCTCTGGTGTCGAAAACCGGCCGAAAGCTTCGCGTTTTGGGTCAGGTCTCGACGGGCAGATGCCGGCGCCGATACAGCCTAGGCGTCGCCCTTGAGATACGTGTAGCCCCGCAGGCTTTCTTCGTAGTGCTGCATGAAGGTGCGGAGCTGCGGAAGGGTCATGCGGCCGTGGTTGAGCGCGCGTTCTGCCTGTTTGCGTACTCGCTCGACCATCTCGTCGGGGTCGTGCTGGAGGTACCGCAATACATCGTCGATGGCGTCGCCCTTGATTACGTTGGCCACGCTGTAGCCGTAGTCTTCGACTCGTACGTGAACGGCATTGGTGTCACCGAATAGATTGTGAAGGTCGCCGAGGATCTCTTGATACGCCCCGCCGAGGAACATGGCGAGGAGATACGGCTCACCGTCACGCACCGGGTGAAGGTCGATGCCGCGCTGGACTTCCTCGACATCGATGAAGTGGTCGACGATCCCATCGGAGTCGCAGGTCAAGTCTGCGAGTCTTGCACGAACGGTGGGCTCTTCGTCCAACCTATGAATCGGCATGAAGGGAAACAGCTGGTCCATGGCCCAGATGTCCGGCGCAGACTGGAACAGTGAGAAGTTACAGTAGTAGATAGCGCCTAGGAGCTCCTCCACGACGTTGAGCTCCTCGGGAATGTACTTCAGGCGTCGCATGCTATGGCTGATCTTCGCGCAGCAGCTCCAAAACAAGTGCTCGGCGCGCGCGAGCTCGCGAATCCCGAGGTAGCCAAACTTGAAAAGGCTCCGGGCTTCCTCGAGGGCTTGTTGTGCATCGTGCCATGATTCCTGCACGTTTTTCGGCTGCACCCCTTTCCACGTCTCGTAGAACTCGTCGAGGATGCGGTGGTCTTCGGGGCTGGGCGGCGTCGGGTCTTCGAATCGGACGGAATCGACGCCGAGCGCGTCGAAGATCAACACCGACTGATACGCAGCGATCGAACGGCCGCTTTCGCTGACGATGGTAGGGGGCTTGACGCTCGCCTTTTCGCAGGCTTCTTGGACCGCGAACACGACATCGTATGCGTACTCCTGAAGGTCGTAGTTCATCGAGCCTCGGAAGTCGGTTTTCGAGCCGTCGTAGTCGACGGCGAGGCCACCACCGACATCGAGGAAACCCATCGAGCAGCCCATTTTCACGAGCTCGACATAGATCTGAGCGGCCTCGCGCATCGCATTCTTGACAGGGATGATGCTCGAGACCTGGCTTCCGAGGTGGAAGTGCAGGAGCTTGAGACAGTCGCCCATGTCTCGCTTCTCGAGCTCGTCGATGACTTGGACGATCTCCGACATGGTCAGACCAAACTTCGCCCGGTCGCCCGCCGACTCCGCCCAGCGTCCGATCCCCTTGCTGCTGAGCTTGGCTCGCAAGCCGAGGCAGGGGCGTATGCCCAGCTTTTCGGAAGCCCGAAAGGCAAGGTCCAGCTCTTCGATGCGTTCGAGCACGACCACCACCGTGTTGTCGAACCGTTGGGCGACCAGCGCGGTCTCGAGATAGGCGAGGTCTTTATACCCATTGCAGATGATCAACCCGTCTTCGTCATCCATCGCCGCAAGGGCGATCAAGAGCTCGGGCTTCGAGCCCGCCTCCAACCCGAAACGCCACGGCCGACCCGATTCGACGATCTCTTCGACGACATGTCGTTGCTGGTTGACCTTGATCGGAAAAACACCTCGATACCGGCCCTTGTACTCATACTCCGAGATCGCATTCTCGAAGCAGTGATTGAGCAGCCGAATGCGGTCTTGGATGATGTTTGGAAACCGGATCAAAAGCGGGAGATCGAGCCCACGTTCACCGAGCTGTTTGGTGAGGTCAAACAGATCGATCGACTGGTCGACGGTTGGATCGGGACGCACTTCCACATGGCCTCGCTCGTTGATCCGGAAGTAGGGCTCACCCCAGCCCTTGATCTGGTAGAGCTTCGTGCTCTTCTTGACGCTCCACTCCCGGGGCTGGCCGTTACCGTCCATGAGGCACGAGACTTAGCACACCGCAGCCACAAAGGGATGGCACCGGCTTCGTTGCCCCGGCGCCCCGACCGTGGTAGCCGAACACGCGAGGGGATAGGCCAATGAAGAGCCGCTTGGCGCTGATTTTTGTCTTTGTATTGTCAGGACCCGGATGCTCGGAGGCCGCCGGGAAGTCGGAGTTGCGACCGGCGGAGGCTGTCCAAGAGGAAATTCAAGCAGAGGCTCGAAAGCAGTTACCCCTTTCAGCCGCCGACCCGCTTGCCGCCACAGGCGCGGGCACGTCGACGTACATGGATCTCGTAGCGCTTTCTCACCTTGCGGATGTCTACGATCCGGCCGGGCTGTTCATCGACTTCGGAACCGCTTCGCGACTGAAGTACACCAACGGCAATTGGAACAGCGGTTGGCGAGGCGACCTCGAAGAGGGAGGCCAAACCGTGTCGACCTTCGGGAAGACGGCGCGGCTCTACCTGCCCATGGAAGGCGCCCAGCCTGTGCAACTCCGCATTCGGGCAAAAGCGTACGTCTCCGGGCCCCTGATCACATACCTCAACGGCAAGACGCTCAAGGAGCTGCGTGCATCTACAAACGAAGGCTTCGTCGAGCTCGTCGTCCCAATCCCTAGTAAGAGCGTCCAACCTGGCGAAAACGCGATCTTGTTTCGCGCCACCAAGACCCGTCAGGTTCGCGGCAAGGCGCGTTCGTTTGCAGTCGATTGGGTGCGCCTCGAGGCTGTGTCGCCAGAGGGTGAAACTCCGGTCGCGCCCATACGAGTCGCCGCCGAAGAGCTCTTAGTCGGCGGTGTGAACCGACGCTCCATTCGCCTCGCACCCGGAGCGCAGGCCGACTGGTTCGTCGAGGTACCGAAGGACGCATCGCTGATGTTCGGTGTAGCGACGACGTCTGATGGCGCGGGCGCGCTCGAGGTCGGCACCAAGAGCGACCGAAAGGCGACTCGCCAGGAGTTGCCCGTGCAGGGCGTCTGGTCCGATCACCGAATTTCGTTGACCAGCCTCGCCGGCGACGTCGTGCAGGTCCGGTTTCGCAATTCGGGTTCGGCAGGGCTCGCGTTGAGCAACGTACGAATCACGAAGAAGGCGGGCCAACCGATCGCGATCGACAAACCCGCGCGCAACGTCATCGTCCTCCTCATCGACACCCTGCGGGCGAGCAAGCTGGCGATCTACAATCCAAAGACCCGCGTAAAAACTCCGGCTCTCGATACGTTTGCAGCGGAGGGAGTCGTCTTCGAGCGGCCTCAAGCCCCCGAGAACTGGACCAAGCCTTCGGTGGCCAGCGTGCTGACCTCGCTCCATCCGGTGACGCACAACACCAAGGAAGACGCATCGAAGCTCCCAAAGTCGGCGCTCATGTTGAGTGAGGTTTACCAAAAGGCCGGATTCGAGACCGGAAGCTTCATCGCCAACGGATACGTGTCCAATGCGTTCGGGTTCGACCAGGGATGGGACCACTACACGAACTACATTCGGGAGCGCCGCAATACCAATGCCTCGAACGTGTTTGGCGAGGCGGCGTCTTGGATCGAGAAGAACAAGGACAAGCGCTTCTTCGCGTACATCCAGACTATCGACCCGCATGTCCCATACGACCCGCCCGACAAGTTCCTGAAGATGTACGACCCCAATCCGTATAAGGGCCAAGTTCAAAATCGCCGGACCCACCTGATGCTCGACGAGGCCAAGAAGAATCCCAAGAAATACTCATTTACCAAGCGCGATAAAGAGCGCATCGAAGCATTACATGACGGGGAGATCAGTTATCACGACGAACACTTCGGGAAGTTTCTCGTCAAGCTGCGGGAGCTCGGCCTAGACGACGACACCCTCATCGTCATCACCTCGGACCACGGCGAGGAGTTTCAGGAGCACGGCTCGTGGGGGCACGGGCATTCGGTCTACCAAGAGCTTCTCGGCGTGCCGCTGTTGTTTCGATGGCCTGGGGTCATCCCGGCAGGCGCGCGGGTCGGGCCGGTCGTCAGCACCACGGACATCGCGCCCACGGTTCTCGAAGCCACCGGCGTTCCGATCCCTCGAGAGTTCGAAGGCCACAGCTTGATGGGGTTCATTCGGGGTGATTGGCCGATGGGGCCATATGTCGCGTTTAGCGATTTCCTCGACCATCGCCGTGTGATCCGCGGCGGCGACTGGAAGCTGATCATCCGCGGCAACCTGTCGCAGGTGATCTTTGATCTAGAGAGCGATCCTTGGGAGCAGACGGAGCTCGACGGGCGTGCCAACCCCATCACACAGCGCTACCTTCGAACGCTTCACGGCCAGTTCCTCGGCGCGCAAGACCGGGGAAAGTGGCTGGCTGCGGAGACAGGCGCATCGGGCGACAAGCGCTTGAGCCGAGAAAAGCAGGAGATGACTCCCGAGCTTTGCCGACAGCTCGTAGCGCTCGGCTACATCAGCGCTGAATGCGACCAGGTCCTGAGTAACTGAACGCTAGCGTCGACGGGGGGTAGCGCCACCGATCCGCGCCACCAGGGTCGTGATCAGATATCCCAGGCCGACCAAGCCGAGAGCCATCATCACGTCGGTGAACGAGGGTGCGTAGAACGCGGTCGGGTATTTGTCGGGCGCGAGCTCGGCGAGGCGCTCTACTGTTAGGATCTCCCCCTTGAACACTTCGCCGACCGCCGGTGCGAGGCCTTCTTGGAACGGCCAAAGGCCGAACACTGCACCCACCAAGAGCCCCATCAGTACGCCGAGGGTCAGCTGCTCGTACCGTTCGAGCACGACCTTGACGAGGTTGCTGATCAGCAAGACTCCCACGGCGACCCCGACGCCTACGGGCAACACGACGTCGAGGACGGGCTCGGTAGCGCTCTCGAGCGCGTTGGCCTTGAGGGCCTCCTTGAGTGCATCGATCGCGCTTAGCACCGGCACATATACGCCGAGCACCAAGAGGAGATAACCTCCGCTCACGCCAGGGAGGATCATGGCGCTGGCGCCCACAACCCCGGCGACGAACATCATCAGCGCCCCCTCGCGGTGGGCTCCTTCGGCCGAGCCCGCGACTTGCAGCCACGCAAGCGCTGCCATGGCGATGAGACCCGCGGCCGCTCCCACCCAAAATCTACCGCTCGGAGGTCGCGCCATGTCCCAGAGGACCGGAACTCCACCCAAGGTGAGGCCGATGAAGAGGCTGTACATCGCCCAGCGATGCTCGACGACGGCATCCTTGACCGGCCCGGCGCCCAGCAGGATCGCCACCACAGCGGCCGCGCCGACCAACCCCAAGACCGCCAATGCGCTCCGTCGAAAGCGGAGGCTACTCAGGTCGGCCAAAGCCTCGATGAACTTCGGGTAGACCCCAGCTGCGAGCAGCATGGTGCCACCGCTGATACCCGGCACCAGGTTCGCCAGACCCATGAGCACGCCGCCTAGAACACATCGAACGCCCCACTTCGGGCTCATCGCGGCACTCGGTTCTCCGCTCATTGCGAGGGTTTACGGCAAATAGGCCGCCTGTCCAAAGAAAAGGAGCCGTGCGGTGGCTGTTGGCGACCGGCTGACCTAGGTTCTCCCAATGGGCCGCCTCTTCCTCCTGTTCACGGTCGTTCCGCTGGTAGAGCTCTATCTGTTGATCGCGATCGGGCGATTCCTCGGGCCAGTACCGACCATCGGGTTGGTCCTGGTGACGGGGGCGCTTGGCGCCTGGTTTGCCCGACTCGAGGGCGCGCGGGTGATCCGTCGCTGGCAAGAGGCCCTCGCCCGGCAGGAGCTCCCGAAGGACGGGGTGATCGATGGGCTCCTGATTTTCGTGGGTGGGCTGATGCTGATCACCCCTGGAATTCTGACCGACATTGCAGGGCTTTCGATGGTCATGCCGCCGACGCGGCGTGTCATCGCGCGATTCGTGCGCGCCTGGTTTGAGCGTCAAATCGCGACAGGTCGGGTGCGCGCGTATGGCCCCAGCTACGCCTCTCCGCGAAACCGACCTGGTGATGTCATCGATGTCGAGGGTGAAGTGATCGAGGTAGTCGAGGTGCGGGAAGCATCCGACATCCCGCCACAGCTTGAGAAGTAGACATGTCGCGTCACGTCGGCTAGGACGCCGTTCATGAAATCACCCTGGACCCTCCTATGCTGCGTGGTGCTCGCCGCTGCGCTTACCGCTTGCAAGAGCAGCGCGCCCGCCCCAACCGAGGGCGAATCCGAAGCTGAGGCGGCGACCGACGAGGGCGCGAAGACAGAAGCCGCGGCCGCGCCCGCCGAGAAACCTGCTGCGAAGCCCGACATCCCCGCACCGCCCGATGTCGCCGCACCGCCCGAGGATGCCAAGCGGAGCAAATCGGGTCTTGCTTGGACGGTCTTGACCAAGGGCGAGGGCGACAAGCACCCCGGGAAGTTCGACATCGTTACGGTGAACTACACCGGATGGACCACCGAGGGCCGGATGTTCGACAGCTCGGTGAAGCGGGGCAAGCCGGCGGAGTTTCCCCTGAATCGGGTCATCCCCGGGTGGACCGAGGCCTTGCAGTTGATGGTGCCCGGCGAGAAACGCCGATTCTGGATCCCGGGCAACCTCGCTTATGGCGAAGCCGGGGGCGATGACCCGCACGCACAGTTCGGCCCGCCCAAAGGCACCCTCGTCTTCGATATCGAGCTGCTCAGCTTCAAGGAAGCTCCCAAGCCGCCCGACGCACCGAAAGACGTTGCCAAGATTCCCAAGAATGCCAAAAAGACCGACTCCGGCCTAGCGTCGCGCGTGCTCGAGAAGGGCGATGGCGAGCAGCACCCGTCGGCAACCAGCACCGTGACCGTCAACTACTCGGGTTGGACGACCGATGGCAAGATGTTCGACAGCTCGATCGTTCGCGGCAAGCCAGCGACCTTCGGGTTGAATCAGGTGATCCCGGGCTGGACCGAGGGTCTTCAGCTCATGGTGGTCGGCGAGAAGCGACGCCTTTGGATCCCCGAGAATTTGGCCTATGCCGGCCGACCTGGGCGTCCCCAGGGCATGCTCGTGTTCGACGTCGAGCTGCTCGACATCAAGAACTGAAGCCGCCCCCGAAGGGTCGATAGATCCAAAGCTTCCCTCGCGCGTCTACCCGAGAAGTGAGGAGCAAAGCATGAAGCAAACAATCGCTGTTTTGGGTCTGTGCGCGGCCATGGCATGGCCAACGACGTCGCGCGCGTTTTGTGGCTTTTACGTGAGCGGGGCGGATGCGTCGCTCTACAACAACGCGACCATGGTCGTCATGATGCGAGAGGGCACTCGGACGGTGCTCTCGATGCAGAATAACTACCAAGGGCCCCCGGAAGACTTCGCGATGGTCGTTCCGGTTCCGGTCGTCTTGCAAGAAGAGAACGTGAAGACGCTGCCCCGGCAGATCTTTTCTCGGGTCGACAAGCTCGCCGCTCCGCGCTTGGTCGAGTATTGGGAGCAAGACCCTTGTCGTCCGATGGTGATGGAGGATATGGCACTGCCCAGGTCGGCAAAGGCACGTCGCAGCATGGGGGCCGCTGCCGACAGCGCCGAGGAGTACGGCGTCACCATCGAGGCACAGTTCAAGGTGGCCGAGTACGATATCGTCATCTTGAGCGCGAAGGACTCGGGTGGCCTCGACAAGTGGCTCCGAAAGAACAAGTACAATATTCCCAAGGGTGCCAACAAGGTGCTTCGTCCGTACGTCGAGCAGAACACCAAGTTCTTCGTCGCCAAGGTCGATGCCGAGAAGGTGAAGTTTCAGGATGGGAAGGCCGTGCTGTCTCCGCTTCGGTTTCACTATGATGCGCCGACGTTCACGCTCCCTGTTCGCCTCGGGCTACTCAATAGCGGCGGCCAGCAGGACCTGATCGTCCACATCCTCGCCAAGGGCCAGCGCTACGAGGTGGCCAACTACAAGAATACTTCGATCCCGACCAACATCCGGGTCGACGACAGCGTTCGAGGGACATTCGGAGGCTTTTACAACGCGTTGTTCGAGCGCACGGTCGAAAAGAACCCCGGCGCCGTCGTCACCGAATACTCGTGGGATGCGACCAGTTGCGACCCTTGTCCGGAGCCGCCCCTCACCCCGCAAGAGCTAACGACGCTCGGCGGAGACGTGATCATACCGGGTGCGCAAGACCCGTACTCGGACATTCCCGGCGTCGTCCCGCCGAAGGCCCGACGCGTGGTTTGGCAACCCTATGGGTTCGTTCTGACGCGTCTCCACTACCGCTACGACAAGAGCGGGCTCGACGAGGACTTGGTCTTCCGAACGGCTGGGCCAATCGTCGGCGGGCGGGGCATGCCGGACCAAAACGGCGACCTTCACGAGCGCCGTGCGCAGGCGTCGGGGATGAACAACTTCCAAGGGAGATACGTGATTCTCCATCGGTGGGAAGGCGCGATCGCGTGCCAAAACCCCCAGCGTGGCATGTGGGGTGGCCCGCCCGGACGCCCGCAGCCGAAGCCCTTTGCGGCACCCAACACCATGCTCGAAGGTGGCGCGACGCGCACGCTCACCAATCAACTGCCCGGGCTCATCCAAACCGACATCCCGGAGCTCGACCTGAAGGCACGACCACAGGAGCCAGAGCCGAAGACACAAGACGGTACGGGTCCCGCGAGTGGCGATGCCGGCACTTCGGATGGCTGCAGTGTGAGCGCCGCGAGAACCGCATCGCTCGGTTGGATCGCGCTGATCATGGTTGCTATGTGGCTGACCAGGCGAAGAGCCGTCTATTAGCCCATGGCAGAATTCATCTACACGATGAAGGGGGTCACCAAGGTTCACCCCCCCGACAAGAAGATCATCGAAGACCTCTATCTCTCGTTCTTTCCGGATGCGAAGATAGGGGTCATCGGCGTCAACGGGACGGGAAAGTCTTCGTTGCTCCGCATCATGGCGGGCGAGGACAACACCTTTAGTGGAGAAGCTTGGTTTCGCCCCGGCGCAAAGGTCGGGTTTCTCCCCCAGGAGCCGGACCTCGGAGATGCGAAGACGGTGCTCGAGGCGGTCGAGGCCGGCGTCGCGCCGGTTCGCGCGCTTCTTGAAGAGTTCAACGAGCTCAGCATGAAGCTCGGTGAACCGATGAGCGATGAGGAGATGGCAAAGCTTCTAGACCGGCAGGGCGCGCTTCAAGACCGCATCGACGCGGTCGACGGCTGGACCCTCGAGAGCACGCTGGAGATCGCGATGGACGCGCTACGGCTACCCCCCGCCGATGCCGACCCCAAGTCTCTGTCGGGTGGTGAGAAGCGGCGCGTCGCGCTCTGCAGGCTTCTCCTCGAAAAACCGGAGCTTCTTTTGCTCGATGAACCGACCAACCACCTCGATGCCGAGTCGGTGGCGTGGCTTCAGGGCTATCTTCAGCAGTACCCGGGGTGCGTCATCCTCGTGACACACGACAGGTATTTCCTAGACGAGATCGTGCAATGGATTTTGGAGCTCGACCGCGGCGAGGCGCATCCGTTCGAGGGCAATTATTCGCAATGGCTCGAAGCGAAGGGCGAGCGCCTGGCCCAGGAAGACAAAAAAGACAGCGCGCGGAAGCGGAAGATCGCGCACGAGCTCGAGTGGGTCCGATCGTCGCCGAAGGCACGACAGGCCAAGAGCAAAGCGCGCATCACCGCGTTCGAGAGTCTGGTGGCCGAAGCAGCCAAAGCGAGGCGCGACCCAAACGAGATCCGAATCCCGCCTGGGCCTCGACTGGGGACGCAGGTATTCGAAGTCAAAGGGCTCACCAAAGGGTACGGCGACAAGCTCTTGTTCGAGGACTTGAACTTTCGGGTGCCGCGCGGCGCGATCGTGGGAATCGTCGGTCCGAACGGCGCCGGAAAGACGACGCTCTTCCGAATGCTGGTAGGTGACGAAAAGCCCGACGCGGGCACCATCACCGTCGGTGAGACGGTCAAGATCGCCTACGTCGACCAGAGCCGCGACGCCCTCGATGACGGCAACAACGTGTTTAAGGAGATCACCGGCGAAGCCGACGAGATCGACATCGGCGCAGGCACCGTGAAATCGAGAGCATACGTGGGCTGGTTCAATTTCCGGGGGAGCGACCAACAAAAGCCGGTCAAGAACCTCTCGGGGGGAGAACGCAACCGCGTGCATCTTGCGAAGCTCCTCAAAAGCGGCGGGAACGTGCTGCTTCTCGACGAGCCCACCAACGACATCGACGTCGACACCCTTCGTTCTCTCGAGGAAGCCATCTTGGGTTTTCCGGGTTGCGCGATGATCATCAGCCATGATCGTTGGTATCTCGACCGCATTTGCACCCACATCCTCGCCTTCGAGGGCGACAGCCGGGCCGTTTGGTTCGAGGGCTCGTACTCTGACTATGCCGCCGACCGCAAAGCCCGTCTGGGCACGGACGCGGAGGTTCCGCATCGGATCAAGTATCGAAAGTTCTCTCGCTAGCGAGTGAAAGACTCGGTTGCGGCGACGAGCTGGGCGGTGGTGCCGGGCTCGAGCGCGGAGTGACCGGCGTCAGGGACAACCTGGAGCTGGCTATTCGGCCACGCGCAGTGAAGCTCATAGGCGCTTTCGGCTGGGCAGACGACGTCATAGCGGCCTTGAACGATGATCGCGGGGAGATGCCGGATGCGTGCGATGTTCGCGAGGAGCTCGCCGTCCTCTTTGAAGAAACCGCCGTTGATGAAATAGTGGCACTCGATGCGTGCAAACGCCTCGGCGAATTGGTCCTCGCTAATTCGTTTGATGAGATCGGCGTCGGGGATGAGGCGGCTCGTGCTGCCTTCCCATTTGCTCCATGCACGAGCAGCAGCCATTCGAACATCCCGCTCGTTGCTCGTGAGTCGTTTGTAGTAAGCCCCCACCATGTCGTCGCGTTCGTCGACGGGAATCGGAGCGAGGTACTCCTGCCACGCCTCTGGGAAGATTCGGCTCGCTCCCTCTTGGTAGTACCAAAGAATCTCTCGGCGCCTAAGGAGGAAGATGCCGCGGAGCACGAGCTCGGTGACGCGACTCGGATGCTGTTGTGCGTAGGCGAGGGACAAGGTGCTGCCCCACGAACCCCCGAAGAGTTGCCAACGGTCGATCCCCAGTTGTTCACGGAGCTGCTCCATGTCGTCGACAATGTTCCAGGTCGTGTTGTTTCGGAGCTCAGCATGCGGGGTGCTCCGTCCGCATCCGCGCTGGTCGAATAGGACGATGCGGTACACCGAGGGGTCCCAAAAGCGCCGGTGCACCGCGTTGCAACCCCCACCGGGCCCTCCATGGACGAAAACCGCGGGTTTGCCGTCCGGATTGCCGCATTGCTCGTAGTAGACCGAGTGGATGTCGTCGACGCCGAGAAATCCGTAGTCGTATGGCTCGATTTCTGGAAATAGCCCTGCCATCGCCGAGCGCGCATCACAGCACGTTCGCAGACTGGCGCAACTGACGACAATGATTATCTTGCCGCCCGGGCCATGACCCAAACCGAATTCGAACGACGGCGCACGTTTGCGATTATCTCGCACCCGGACGCAGGAAAGACGACGTTGACCGAGAAGCTCCTGCTTTACGGTGGCGCCATCCATGCGGCCGGCGCGGTCAAATCGCGCAAAGCCAAGCGCTCGGCGGTGAGCGACTGGATGGCGCTAGAGAAGCAGCGTGGCATTTCCGTCACGACTTCGGTCCTACAGTTCGAGTACGACGACGTGCATTGGAATCTCCTCGACACGCCTGGCCACAACGACTTCAGCGAGGACACGTATCGGACGCTGATGGCGGCCGATTGTGGGGTCATGATTCTCGATGCAGCCAAGGGCGTCGAGCCCCAGACCCGAAAGTTGTTTCACGTATGCCGCCTGCGGCATACGCCCGTCGTCACCTTCATCAACAAGATGGACCGTCCGGCGCGGGACGCGTTCGGGCTCATGAGTCAGGTCGAGGAAGTGCTTGGGATCAACACGTTCCCCTTCACGTGGCCCATCGGGAGCGGGGATCTTTTTCAGGGGGTCTACGACCGCATCCACAAGTTGGTGATTCGGTTTGAACGCTCCGCAGAGGGCCAGTCGAAGCGGGCGGAGATGAAGGTGACCGGGCTCGACGATCCTGAGCTCGATTCGCTGCTCGGCGAGGAAGCGGCCACGACACTTCGCGAGGAGGTCGACCTGCTCGACGGCGCGGGGGAGGAATGGGACGAACAGAGGTTCTTGGCGGGCGAAATCACGCCGGTCTTTTTTGGAAGCGCCCTGACCAACTTCGGAGTCGAGCCCTTCCTTCACTCGTTCAAGGGGCTTTGTCCCCCTCCAGGGCCGCGCCAAGCTGCGGGGGAGGTGAGCGTCAATCCTGCCGACGATCGTTTCACCGCGTTCGTGTTCAAAGTCCAGGCCAACATGGACCCTTCGCACCGAGATCGCATCGCATTCGCGCGGATCTGCTCGGGGCGCTTCGAGGGCGGGATGCGCGTGCATCACTATCGGCTCGGGAAGGCGGTTCGCCTCAACAGGGCCGAGCAGTTCTTCGCGCAAGAGCGGGAGAGCGTTCTGGAAGCGTACGCCGGCGACATCGTGGGGCTCTACGACCCCGGACTCTTTCGTATCGGTGACACCCTTTCTACGGAAGGGCCGATGAGCTTCGATGCCGTGCCACGATTTTCGCCGGAGCACTTCGCCCGATTGCAGTTGCTCGATCCTCTCAAACGCAAGCAGCTCCAAAAGGGCATCCGAGAGCTCTCGGAGGAAGGGACTGTTCAGTTGTTCACCGAGCCGGGACGAGAGAAGGATCCGGTATGCGGCGTCGTGGGACGGCTCCAATTCGACGTGCTGATCTTCCGACTCGAGCACGAATATGGTGCGAAGGTCAGCTTCGACATTCTGCCCTACCACCATGCTCGCTGGGTGGATGGGGTAGGCGGGTGTGACGAACTGAAGGCGCGCCGGATCCCCATGGCGGTGGAGGATCGAGACAACCGTCCCGTAGCGCTTTTCCGCGACGAATGGGAGCTCCACAGGGCCGCGCGCGACAACCAGGGCTGGACGTTTCACGAGACGGCCCCGATAGTCGCCGCAGCTTGAATAGCGGGGAAGTAACCCACGTCCTAGAATGTCGTAGAGAGATTAGAGCGAGGAGAAGAGGGGCATGATTCACAAGACGAGCAAGGTCGCGTTGATCTTGGCAGTTTGTTTGGTCACACCAGCGATCTCACAAGCCGACGCTGCCAAGTTTCAAGTCCGCAAAGGCAACGCGACCTTCGTGTCGGATGCGCCGCTCGAGACGATGGAGGGGACCACCTCGAAGGTAACCGGGACCGTGACATTCGACCCGACCGACCTCTCGACGACGAAAGGCACCTTCAAAGCGCCTGTTGTCTCGATGCGAACCGGCAACGACCTGCGCGATGAGCATCTCCAAAGCGATAGCTGGCTCGACGCAAAGAAAAACCCGCACATCGTCTTCGAGATCGTGGAGGTAAGCGGGGTAGAGGCACTCAAGCCCAAAAAGAGCCACAAGGTCAAGGTGAAGGGGAAGTTCACCGCACATGGGATAACGAAAATCGTCGATGCCAAGGGAACCGTGAAATGGACTCCGGTAGACGGAGGCAAGGACGACCTCCGCATCAAGGCCAACTTCACGGCCATACTCGAAGATCACGACGTATCGGTGCCGTCGATCGTGCGCTTGAAGGTCGCTAACGAGATAGCCGTGTCGGTCGATCTCCAAGCGACGGCCGACAGCGCGTCAACACAAAGCGCGTCGCGCTAGAGCAAGCCGGCGCGTTCGAGCAGCGGCTCCAGCTCGGGGCCTCGGCCCATGAAATCCTCGTAGAGCTTGCCAGCCTCGTCGCTGTTCCCCTTCGCCAAGATCGTCTCACGAAATGCGCGGCCAACGTCGGGGTTGGTGATGCCCTCCTTCTTGAACCGCGTAAATGCATCGGCGTCGAGGACTTCGGCCCACTTGTAGCTGTAGTAACCCGCCGCGTAGCCGATGGGGTGCCCAAAGACGTGGCCGAAGCCAGCGAGCATCCCGTAGTCGTCCGGGAGCTCTGCTGCCAAGTGCGGCTGAAGAATCTCCCGCGCGTAAGACATCACGTCCCCGCCACTCCCTGGGTCGTAGTCACGATGGAGCGCGAGGTCGACGGTGGCGAACCCTAGCTGGCGCATTTGTGCGTTGGCTGCGCGATAGGTTCGGGCACGAATCATCTTCTGGTAGAGCTCATCTGGGATGGGTTCACCCGTCTCGTAGTGCGTGGCGAACAAGTCGAGCCCGCTTCGCTCCCAGCACCAGTTTTCCATGATCTGGGAAGGGAGCTCGACGAAATCCCACGCGACGTTGGTCCCGGCCAAGCTCCGTACGCTCACCCGGCTCAAACAGTGGTGAAGCAAATGGCCGAATTCGTGAAAGAGGGTTTCGACCTCGCGGTGGGTCAAAAGCGCTGGCTTCCCACCGACCGGCGGGTTCACGTTGGCGCAGAACAAACCGAGGTGTGGAGATGTGCTGCCCGGTCGATGCGCCGCGGCGATGAGACCGTTCATCCAAGCTCCTCCCCGCTTGTTTTCTCGGGGGAACAGGTCGACGTAGAAGGCTGCGATCATCGTGCCGTCGGCGTCTTCGATCGCATATGTCTTCACCGCATCGTCCCACGTTGCCGCTTCGCGTTCGATTATCCGAATGTCGTAGAGGGCCTGGGCAGTCGCAAAGAGGCCGTCGAGCACCCGGTCGAGTGGGAAATACGGCCGGAGCTGTTCTTCGTTGAAGTCGTACTCGTCTTGTCTCTGTTTTTCGGCGTAGTACGCAAGGTCCCACAGTTGGATTGGAGCCGCGCTGGCGCCTTCGATCCTGCGTCGGTACTTCGCGAGCACGTCGTTCTCCCGATCGAATGCCGCTTGGGTCTTCTTGCGTAGGTCGTCGATGAACGCTTGCGCCCTGTCACCCGTCTTGGCCATGCGGTCCTCGGTGACGAGGTCCGAGAAGTCGGCGTAACCCAAGAGTCGTGCTTTTTCGTTGCGCAGCTCGAGAATGCGCTCGATGATCGGGCGGTTGTCGTGGTCTCCTGCAATTGCGCGGGTGTTGTACGCTCGCCAAACCTGCTTGCGGATCTCGGCGTCGTCGAGGTACGTGAGCAGCGGGATCAGGCTCGGCGCTTGCAAAGTGAACCGCCAGCCCTCGAGGCCTTTGGCGCGTGCGTTTTCTGCCGCCGCGAGCTTGGCGGTCGCCGGCAGGCCCTCGAGCTTGGCTTCATCGGCAATCACCAGCTCGAACGCATTGGTCTCGTCGAGCACGTTCTGCGAAAATTCGGTGGTGAGCTTCGTGAGATCGACCTCGAGCGCTTTGAGCTTCGCTTTGTCTTTCGGGGCGAGCTCCGCCCCGTGCCGCCGAAAGTCGTCGAGAGTCTTTTTCAAAAATCGCGCTTCCGTCGGCGGCAGGTTCTTTGCTTCGTGGGTGTTGGCAAACGCACGCACCGCCTGGTACAGGCCATCGTTCATGGCGAGCTCTGACCAGAACGCGCTGACCTTCGGCTGTGTGACGTTATATGCTGCTCGAAGCGCATCGTTGGTGGCTACGCTCTCCAAGTGATCGATGACCGTCATTGCGAGCTCGAGCCGTTGGGTGGCATCTTCGAGCGCGCCAAGGGTGTTTGCATAGGTGCGTGGTGCAGTGTCTTCGGTGATCGCATCGACCGCGCGCTTCGACGCCGCGAGCAGCGTGTCGATCGCAGGCTCTACATGCGTCGCCTCGATCTTGTCGAAAGGGACGTCGAAATCGAGTTGGATCAAAGGATTCTGCATGACGCAAGCCTAGCAGTGCCCGCCTGGTTTGCGCCGTTCTTTGCCGAATGGTAGAGGGCCTATTTCTGGACGGTAGGGGTCGCACCGTACTGACCACGAGGAGAATCAATATGGCGGTACCCACGCGTTACATCCTCCACCAGGGGCCGGTGATCGGGGCGATTGCACGTGCCGCTTGGGTTGCGGCGAAGAGCGCCTCGGGCCAAGCCAACCGCCCCCCGACCGAGATCCCCGGCCCAGAAATTTCGGCGACAATTTCACCGCGTCCCAAGGATCTCGTTCGCGACTACGTCCGACACGTCGGTGGCGACCCGAACGCCTACCGGGGCCAAGTTCCAGCGCACTTGTTTCCCCAGTGGATTTTTCCTTTGCAGTCCCGGGGGCTCGAAGGCATTCAGTACCCGATTCAGCGGGTTCTCAACGGCGGGTGCAGGCTCGAGATGAACGCACCCCTGCCCCTCGACGAACCGTTCGAGGCGACCGTGCGGCTCGAGGAGATAGACGACAATGGACGCCGTGCGGTAGTCCATCAGCGCGCGGTCACCGGGACCTCGCATGACCCGGAAGCGGTCGTGTCCCACGTCTACGGCATCATTCCTCTCGGTGGGGGCGACAAGGACAAGTCGGCCGAGCGCAAAGACGATCGGCCGCGCGTCCCCAACGAGGTTAGGGAGCTCGCACGTTGGGACATCGGCTCGAAGGCAGGTTTCGAGTTTGCGAAACTGACCGGCGACTTCAACCCGATCCATTGGGTCCGTCCCGCGGCACGTGCCGCTGGCTTCAAAAACGTCATCCTTCACGGCTTCGCGACGATGGCGCGTGCCGTCGAAGGGCTAAACCAGGCCCTGTTCGCTGGTGACGTGAGTAAGCTCGCCGTGATCGATGTGAAGTTTACGCGACCTCTCGTGCTTCCTGCCCAAGTGGGCCTTTACATCGAGGGCGATCGCGTCTTCGTCGGGGATGCGCCGGGCGGCCCCGCTTATCTGGTTGGAACCTATTCGGTGAGGAGCTGAGAGCGCATGTCCGATCTTTTGCTCGAGAATGAGCAGGCACGAAGAATCATCAAGACGTTGGGGCTGCCGATCCCGGTGCCCGAGCGCCTTGCACGCACGAAGAGCCCCTACGAAGAGCGACCGCTCGAGGACAAACGGGTCCTCGTTGGCGGCCGCGGGGAGCTCCAAGACGTGCTCGCGCAAACGCTCACGAAGGCGGGAGCCAATCCGTGGGTCGTCGGGGAGACCGACTCGGTGTTGAAGCCCTATCTGGCGCCCGGAGAGGCTTGGGCCCGGCCGCCGACCCGTGTTGCGCCTGGCGACGCTCCCGAAGGGGAGCGGATCGATGCAATAGTGTTCGACGGCTCCGGGCTTCAATCGCCCGACGATCTAAGAGAGCTCTACGACGTCATCCACCCTTGGATCCGTCGCCTGAACCGTTCCGGTCGCGTCGTGGTCGTCGGGCGACCGGCAAGCGACGCGAAGAAAGCGGGTCGCGCCGCAACCCGGGCGGGAATGGAGGGCTTCACGCGGAGCGTCGCCAAGGAGATCGGCGGTAACGGCTCCACGGCAAACAGCGTATTCGTCGAAGAGGGCGCCGAGGGCCGACTCGGTCCGGTGCTTCGCTTCCTTCTCTCGCCGCGGTCAGCATTCGTCAGCTGTCAGCCTTTTCACGTCGGCAAGCTAGCCAAGGGCGAAGACGCGCCCGAAACCCAACCGCTCGAAGGAAAGGTCGCTTTGGTCACAGGGGCAGCGCGCGGCATCGGCGAGGCTACAGCCGAGCTCATGGCGGCGGAGGGGGCGCACGTCGTCTGCCTCGATCGGCCCGCAGACGACGGTCCGTGTAGTGAGGTCGCTCGGCGCATCGGCGGTTCGGCGCTTCTGGTCGACATCACCGACGAAGACGCACCCGGGCGCATCGCGGGAGAGCTCCGGGAGAAGTTCGGCGGCGTCGATATCGTCGTCCACAACGCGGGGGTCACGCGAGACAAGACCCTCGCACGCATGGCGCCGGAAGCTTGGGAAATGGCGGTCGACATCAACCTAGGGGCGGTCGTTCGCATCACCGACCGGCTCCTGTCCGATGACCTCCTGCGACCGGGTGGGCGCGTCATTTGCCTCTCGTCGGTGTCTGGCATCGCCGGCAATCGCGGTCAGACCAACTATTCGGCAAGCAAGGCTGGGATTGTCGGCTTCGTCGAGGCCCTAGCGCCACAGTTGGCAAAGCGCGGGATCACCGTCAACGCGATCGCTCCCGGTTTCATCGAGACCCGCCTCACGTCGGCAATGCCGGTTGCGATCCGAGAGGCCGCGCGTCGCTTGTGCGCCGTCGCACAAGGCGGCAAGCCCGAAGACGTGGGCCAAACCATCACCTTTCTGGCGACGCCCGGCGCCGTAGGCCTCACTGGTCAAACGGTTCGCGTCTGCGGTGGCGCCTTGGTAGGAGCGTAGCCATGACGAAAAAGAAGAACGGTTGGGGAAAAAAGCAGCGAGCCGTAATCGTAGGCGGCGTTCGCACACCTTTCGTCAAAGCCTTTGGCCAGTTCCTCAAGTTGGACTCGATCGACCTCGCCGACGCCGCCGTCAAAGCGCTTCTCGATCGCACCGAAATCCCCCACGAAGATATCGACAGCATCGTCTGGGGCGGCGTGATTTTTCCGTCGCTCGCGCCCAACATTGCACGCGAGGTGGCATTGGACCTGCGCTTGCCGCCTGGCGTCGAGGGCATGACGTGCACTCGCGCATGTGCGACGGGGCTTCAGGCCGTCACTCTAGCCGCGGCCGCGATCGAGCGTGGCGAAGCCGATGTCATCATTGCGGGAGGTTCCGACTCGACGAGCAGCGCGCCTCTGAATCTTCCGCAGAAAGCGGTGCACGCCCTGGCGCCGCTCGCGTTTGGCAAGGCGGCTTCTCCTTCGGACTATCTACAGGTGCTCGCGCAAATGATGCCGATCACCGACATTCTTCCCAAGATGCCAAAAATCGCAGAACGCACGACGGGTCAAGTCATGGGTGAGTCTGCCGAGGAGATGGCGCGTCGCAACGAGATCACCCGCGAGGCGCAGGACCATTTTGCAGCGCGTTCCCATCATCGCGCGGCCGCGGCGATCAGCTCGGGACGCTTCGACGACGAAATCACGTCGGTAGAGGCCTCGGATGGCGCGGTCTATACTGACAACATCGTCCGAGGGGACACGAGCTTCGAGAAACTGTCGAAGCTGCGACCGGTGTTTGCCAGTGATGGCACGGTCACGGCCGGCAACGCGTCGCCTCTGACTGACGGCGCGGCTGCGGTGCTGGTCATGAGCGAAACGAAAGCGAGGGCCCTCGGGTACAAACCACTCGCCGCGATTCGCAGCTGGGCATACGTCGGTGTAGACCCTGCCGATCAGCTTCTGATCGGGCCGGCTTTGGCGATGCCGAAGGCTCTGGACCGCGCTGGGATGCAGCTCAAGGACGCAAGCTTCGTCGACATGCATGAGGCGTTTGCGGCTCAGGTTCTCTCGGTCACAAAAGCGCTTGCAAGCAAGGGGTTCGCCGAGGGCCGACTCGGTAAGAGCAAGGCGGTCGGCGAGGTCGACGAGGACACCTTCAACATTCATGGCGGTTCGATTTCGATCGGGCACCCGTTCGCGGCGACCGGTGCCCGGATGGTGACCACCATGGCCAACGAGCTCGCTCGGACAGGGCAGGAGACCGCCCTTCTCGGGATTTGTGCTGCGGGCGGTCTCGGCGCCGCAGCGGTGCTCGAAGCGGTCGCCTGAGGGTGAGGGCAGGGGCAGCACTCGGGCTGGTCCTCCTGCTCGCCGGTGCGTCTTGCACTGGCAGAAAGAAGCCACCCAGTGGCCCGGGTCCAATCATCTCGTTGGACACCCGGGTCACGGGGCTTTCGGGGCTCACTCGGGACGGGACGGGCGCGTTGTGGGCTGTCGGCGAGCTGGGAGACGCCGCGCTGCGCATCGACCCGACGACTTTTGCGGTCGAGCAGTACCCCGTGCTCGGCTGCCCATCGAAGACGGACCTCGAAGCGCTTACCTGGATGGGCGACGCGCATTTTGCGGTGGGCACCGAAACCCAGGAAGCAGGGCGCGCCCATGACGCGCTCCTTTATGGTCGAATCGAGGGAGGCCGGCTCGTCGTCGGCTCGACCGATACACTCGACTACAGCCTGTGGCGTCTGACGGCATCCGATAACCATGGCATCGAAGGGCTTTGTCACCTAGATGGCGTTCTGATGTTGGCGACCGAGCTGATCGACCAGCAGCGTGGCCGCCGTTGGGCTCCTGTCGCGATGCTCGACCTCGAGACACAAACCTGGACCGCGCACCGCGTCGGCCTCACGAGCAAGACCGGCAAGCTCGCAGCCCTGGGTTGCCGGGTCGTCGACGGCACGGTCGTGGCGATAGCCGTCGAACGGCACTTTGGTGTCTCTCGTTTGCTCCGCTTCGACATTCCAGAAGGAGCGGACGGCGCTTGGATCGAGCCGAGGATCGTCGCCGATTTATCCAAGTTGATCGATCCTCTTCCAAACTTCGAGGGGCTCGTCTGGGACGATGACGGCTCGGTCGTCCTGTTGACGGACAACGAGTATAGGGGCGTCGTCCGTGAGCCGAGTCGTCTGTACTTCATTCCTGCGAGCGCCTTGCAATGAGGCGGCTGCTCACCCCGCTGCTATTGGCGGCTTTCCTATCGACCAGTGCCAAAGCCGATCCGCTGGAGCTCGACCCGGTCGTCGCCGCGAACGTGTTGGCGATTCATGCCCAAAACCCAGAGCTGCGCGATGACGCGTTTGCGAAGATGGGTGGTTCGAGCGTGGCGAGCAAAGCCTTCCTCTACTGTTTTGCCACTCCCTATGTCGATCTCGGTGACCACGCCGACCTGCAGGAGACCATCGATCAGTTCCGTACGGGGCGTCGCAACTCATTCAACCGACAGAGCCTTGCGGCAGGAGTGAGTTGGAACCTCCGTTACGTGATCGGTGGCCGCCCGGCGCACTTCCGCGAAGAGATCGACGCGACGCGGGCTCGATGGGCGCTCATCTTTTTCGGTGGCAACGATGCACAAAACCAAAATGAGCGAGTCTACGCGCGGCGACTCGTGTATTTGGTCGAGCAGCTCGCAGCGATGGGGGTCGTGCCTGTGCTTGGCTCCGCCTCCCCTCGTCGAAACAAGACCAAAGACCGTTGGATCCAGCGCTTCAATGCGATCACCCGGGCCGTTGCGACCCACTGGTACCTTCCGCATGTCGACTACCACGGGGCGATGAGCGAGCTCCCGCGAAAAGGCCTGGCCCGCGACGGAGTGCACCCCAACGTGTTGGGCCGGGGCGGGGTGCGCAGGGCGTGCCAGCTGACCGAAAAGGGGCTGCGGTACGGGAACAATCTCAGGAACTTCTTGACGCTGGAGATGCTAGACGCGCTCAGGCGGGTGGTGGCCGACACCGGCACGGACAGCAACGCTGACGCTGACGCTGACGCGGACGCCGGCGCCGACACGGACACTGGCATTCACGTCGACGCTGGCACTCACGTTGACGCTGGCCCTGACACTGACGCTACCGTGACTCTGCACGACCTTCCGTTTTCCGTCGTCGTCGAGAAAAGCGCATTGGGGGTCGAGGCATTTCCAGCGGGGTGTGGCGGTGAGCCCGGAACGCGTGCCTATCGGGTCTCGCTTGCGGTGGAGGAGCCCACGCGGCTGCGGATGACTGCGCTCGACCTAGATCGATACCAGCCCCGCGTCTTGTGGGTGCGGGTCGGCGAAGATGGCGCCCGGTGCGTGAAGCGACGCACTCAGACCCTTGAGGTGGCTGCACGGCCCGGTTTGTGGGATCTGATCGTTCAGGTACCGGAGCGTGGTGCAGAAGACGGCAAAATGCTCATCTTGATCGATCGCAACCCACGTTAGCCATGGAAGATTGCGAGCACTTACGGGTCCACGAGATCTACGAGTCGATTCAGGGCGAATCGACGTTCGCAGGGTTGCCGTGTGCATTCGTCAGGCTGTCCCGCTGCAATCTTCGTTGCCGATGGTGTGACACACCTCAGGCTTTCGTAGGGGGCGTCGAAATGAGCCGAGCAGATGTGCTCGACAAAGCCCTGTCGTTGGGGACCCCGCTCGTCGAGCTGACCGGCGGTGAACCCCTGCTCCAAGCCGCGGCGATCCCGCTGCTTGCCGAGCTCTGCGATGCGGGTCGTACCGTTCTTCTCGAGACCAGTGGCGAACGGGACATTTCCGAGGTCGACCCCCGTGTTCACCGCATCGTCGACTTCAAAGCGCCGGGGAGCGGGGAATCAAACAGGAATCGCTGGTCGAACGTCGAGCTCCTAACCAAGCGCGACGAAGTGAAGCTCGTGTTAGCCGATCGCGCCGACTACGAATGGGCAAAGCAGGTCATCGAGGAGCACCGGCTCGTCGAACGCGTACATAGCGTCCTCTTGAGCTGCGTTTGGGGGGAGCTAGACCCGAAGGACCTCGCACGTTGGGTCCTCCAAGACAAGATGCCGGTGCGCGTGCAGATTCAGACCCACAAGGTGATCTGGGGCGCGGACGCCCAAGGAGTGTGAGGATGGCACTAGATCCAGAGTTCGTTGCCGACTGTCCCTATGGACCTGAGGCGATCTGCATCGACGAAATCGTCGAGATCGATGCCGAGTCGAATCTCGTGCGGGCCCGGATGTCCACGCGTCCCGACCTCCCGCTGACCCGCGATCAGCGCGCTCATCCCATTCGCCACCCGCGACACGTGAGCGGCGGTCTGATGGTTCATTTAACAGGCATCCTCGGGTTCATGCACACCTACTTCGTGTTGGGTCTCCGGCACGCGGATGGTTGGATCGGGTATGGCGGCCGCATCTACGATGCACGTTTCTCGGCACTCGCCAAGATGGGCCCACCCCTCGATGTCGAAGTCAGGGCTACGAAGATTCGACAATCGAATGATCGCGTGTTCGGCCGTTATCAATTCCGCTTCACGCAGGACGAAACCGTGGTCTATCGAGGCGATCAGGCCGCGATGTGGATGAGAATGGACGAGTCGTGAGCGCGCATTCCGATACCTTTACCGTCGAGACGCGAGGGCGCGGCACGGTCGAGATCACACAACGCGTCCAGGACGCCGTCGCCGCAGCAGACATTGCGGAAGGCCTCTGTACGGTGTTCGTGCACCACACGAGCGCCTCGCTGATCATCAACGAGAACGCCGACCCCGACGTCCAGCGCGACCTCGATGCGTTCCTCGCGCGCCTCGTTCCCGACGGGGATCCGCTCTTCATCCACACCGCCGAGGGGCCAGACGACATGGCCTCGCACGTGCGAACGGCGCTCACCCAAACCTCGCTCAACATCCCGGTCTCAGCTGGCCGCTGCGCCCTAGGCACCTGGCAGGGCGTTTTCCTGTGGGAGCACCGGCACGCAGGTCACCGGCGACGGATCACAGTTACCATCGTCGGATAGGCGTTGGTGTGCAGGCGGTGGGGCGGGACCGATCGCTCGCCGAAGGCGTCCCGAAGAGGACTACTGTGCGATTTAGGGGCGTGCCTGGGGTTGTGCTTGCCTTTCGTCCTCCGCGTACATCTTTTCGATGTCGTCCGCGAAGTGCTCGTTGACCTTGGCGCGCTTTACCTTGAGGGTCGGTGTCAGCTCCCCGTTCTCGATGGTGAGGTTTCGGTGGAGGATCGTAAACTTCTTGATCTGCTCCACCCGCGCGAAGTGCTGGTTGAGCTCATCGATGTGTGCCTGAATGCTGGCCCGGAGCTTGGCGCTCTTGTTGAGGGCGTTCGGGTCTTCGCCGTTGGCCTCGGCCCACGCGGGCCCTGCCTCGGCGTCGATCGTAACCAGGGCGCTGAGATACTTGCGCCGGTCGCCGATGACCACGGCCTCGTCGACGAGCTGGTGGTTCTTGATGGCGGCCTCGAGGTTCTTCGGGGTGATATTCTTACCGCCCGCGGTGATGATGATGTCCTTCTTGCGGCCGGTGATGTTCAGGAAGCCGTCCTTGTCGAAAGCACCGAGGTCACCCGAGTAGAGCCAGCCGTCGATCAACGTTGCGTTCGTGGCGTCCGCGTCCTTGTAGTAGCCCAAAAACACGTTCGGACCGCGCACCAGGATTTCGTCGTCGTCGGCGATCTTCACGGTCACCCCATTGAGGGCAGGACCGACGCTGCCGAAGCGGTAGTTGTGCGGCGTATTGAAGCTCGTGGGCCCCGAGTCCTCAGACTGCCCATAGACCTCGAGCACCACGAGGTCCAAGCTCGCGAAAAACTCCAGGACCTCACGCGCGATCGGCGCAGCGCCCGAGACGCAAACACGCGCATTTCCCAAGCCGATCGCCGGCTTGAGCTTGGAGAAAATCAACTTGTTGGCGAGCTGATACTGAAGACCCTTCGGCTGCCCGGGCGCCTTGTTCGCTTCCCAGCCTACCTTCATGGCCCACTTCACGAGCTTGGCTTTCACCCCAGTGGCCCCTTTCAGCTTAGCCGCGATCCCCGCATTGAACTTCTCCCAGATACGAGGCACCCCGAAGAACACCGTCGGCTGAACCTCTTTCAGATTCTCCGGGACAGCCTCGACCGACTCCGCGAAATAGATACGGGACCCCGTCGTGATCGGGGTATGAATCGTAAACATCTGCTCGGCGATGTGCGACAACGGCAGGTACGAAAGCGAGCAGTCTGCAGTCGAAGTCTCGATGATGTCGATCGCTTTCCCAGCGGTCCACGCGAGATTGTGATGGCTGAGCATGACGCCCTTGGGCGGTCCCGTCGTGCCCGAGGTGTAGATCAACGTCGCTAGCGCGTCTGGTTCGAGATTATCTACGCGATCGAAATACGCTTTTTCCTCAACCGAATCGCCCTTGGCGAGAAACTCGTCCCACGACATCACCATGTCGTCTGCGATCTTGGGGGCGCCCTTCATCATGACGACATGCTTGAGGCTCGGCATGTTCCGGCGCTCTTCCTTGACTTTGTTCCATTGCCCTTCGTCCTCGCAGAGAATTAGCGGCGCCTCGGCGTGGGCCACGATATACCGCACCTCGACGGGCGAGCTGGTCGTGTAGATTCCGGCGGGCGCTCCCCCTGCGCCCATGGCGGCGACATCCAGGATCACCCACTCGGGCCGGTTGAAGCCGAGAATACAGACCGTCTGGCCGGGCTCGAAGCCAAGCGCAATGAGTGCGCGACCGGCCCGCGTGACCTGGCTGCCGTACATCCCCCAGCTCGTCGGCCTCCAAGTGCCGCCCTCGCGAATGTAATAGGCCGGGTTCTGGGGCATCTTCTTGCTCTGCTGAATCAGTCGATACGGAATCGTGTCTGTCGTCACGGCATCACCTCTTATTGGGTCGTCCCTAGGGCGGGTGAATATACGGCAAGATCGCCCCGACTGGGAAGGGGGACGATCATTTCTCGGTATGCTAGAGGGGCTCCTCACGGAGGAGTGGCCGAGCGGTCGAAGGCGGCGGATTTGAAATCCGTTGTAGGGGCGACTCTACCGGGGGTTCGAATCCCTCCTCCTCCGCCACTACGACCTCGCCCCCTTGCCAGATCGCCTCGCGTGTGATGTGTTTGGGCGCTCCCCACTGTCGGAGGTCGGGGGGCATGCAAATCTCTTGAACGAGGAACATCATGGCTGACCGGCAACTCGCGCTAGACGACGTTTATCACTGGGAAAAAACGACTCCCGATCGCCTTTGGATGACGCAGCCCGTCGGGGGCGGGGAGGTTGTGACCTACACCTGGGCACAAGCGATGGACCAGGCGAGGCGAATGGCCGCTCACCTGAAGTCACTCGGCCTCGAGCCCGGCAGCAAAATCGGGATGATCTCGAAGAACTGCGCGCACTTCATGATCGCGGACATCGCAATCTGGATGGCGGGGCACGTGAGTGTAGCCCTTTACCCGACGCTCAACGCAGAAACGATCGCCTACATCCTCGATCACAGCGAGTCGAAGCTCCTCTTCATCGGCAAGCTCGACGGCTGGGAGGAGATTCAAAAAGGCATTCCACCAAACATGCCGTGCATCGCGTTTCCGCTCGCGCCGCCCACCAACTACGACAAATGGGACGACATCGTCGCACGCACTCAGCCGCTACCGGGTAATCCATCCCGCAAGCCCGAAGAGCCCGCGATCATCGTGTACACCTCGGGGAGCACGGGTCGGCCCAAGGGTGTGATGCATAGCTTCGGTGCCATCGCCGATTCGATCGATGGAGGTCAGCAGGTTTTCGACAGCACGGCGGACGACCGGATGCTGTCGTATCTGCCGCTCGCTCACGTGTTCGAGCGCGCGATCGTAGAGATGGGTGGGTTTCGGTCCGGGATGCAGATCTTTTTCGCCGAATCGCTCGATACCTTCGTGGCCGACCTGAATCGCGCCCGACCTACGCTCTTCGTTTCCGTTCCCAGACTTTGGCTCAAGTTTCAGCAGGGCGTGTACCAGAAGCTTCCACCGGAGAAACTCAAGAAGCTGCTTCGGATTCCCCTCTTGAATCGGGTCATCAAGAAGAAAATCCTCTCCCAGCTCGGGCTCGACAAAGTCCGGCTCGCCGCCAGCGGTTCTGCGCCGATTCCTCCGGATCTCATCCAGTGGTACCGCGACCTCGGGCTCGAGCTGCTCGAGGGGTACGGCATGAGCGAGGACTTCGCGTACTCCCATGCGACGTTCCCAGGGCAAGGGCGGGCTGGTTACGTGGGTAGCCCGATGCCCGGTGTGGAGGTCAAGATCAGCGACGAGGGGGAAATCCTCATCAAGTCGCCAGGGAACATGATGTGTTACTACAAGCAGCCCGAGCTCACGGCCGAGTGTTACACCGTAGACGGGTTCTTCAGGACGGGAGATCGCGGTGAGCGCGACGAGCAGGGGCGTCTCAAGATCACCGGTCGGGTGAAAGAGCTCTTCAAGACCAGCAAAGGCAAATATGTCGCTCCGGCGCCGATCGAGAACCTGCTCAACAATCACGCCAAAATCGAGCTCTGCTGTGTGAGCGGGTCCGGGCATCCCCAGCCTTACGCCCTCGTCCTTCCCGCGGAAGATCTGCGACCCAAGCTCAGCGAGAGTGGAGTACGGGAGGCTTTCGAGGCGGAGCTGTCGTCCCTGCTGGACGAGGTGAACAAAGAGGTCGAGGCGTTCGAGCGGCTCCAGTTCCTGGCGGTCGTCAAGGACCCCTGGCTGATCGAGAACGGCTTCCTCACCCCGACGATGAAGATCAAGCGGACCGCGATCGAGGATACCTATAGCCCGAAAACCGAGGTCTGGTACGCTGCGGGACGGCGCGTGGTCTGGGAGGGCTAATGACTGAAAAAGTGGAAAAAATTCTCGCCAACTATGCTGGGGAAAACCCCGGCGTCGTCGGGAACCTGAGAAGACTTCTCAATCATGGGCGACTCGCCGGGACCGGCAAGCTGGTCATCTTACCGGTGGATCAGGGTTTTGAGCATGGCCCAGCTCGGTCGTTCGCACCGAATCCACCGGGGTACGACCCTGCCTATCATCCCAAGCTCGCCGTCGATGCGGGCTGCAACGCCTATGCTGCGCCCCTCGGCTTCATCGAGGCGATCGCCAACGAATACGCGGGCCGGGTCCCGCTGATCTTGAAGGTGAACAACAGCGACTCGCTTGGCGGCCCAGACGCTCCTTGTTCGGCGTTGACCTCCGGGGTCGACGACGCACTTCGTCTCGGGTGCGCGGCGATCGGGTACACGATTTACCCAGGCAGCGGCCTTCGCAATCAGATGTACCAAGACCTTCGAGACCTCATCAATGAGGCTCGGTCGGTCGGCCTTCCGACGATCGTTTGGTCGTACGCCCGCGGCAGCATGAGCAAAGACGGTGAGACCGCGATCGACGTCATCGCGTACGCCGCCCAGATCGCCTGCCAGCTCGGTGCCCACGTCGTGAAGGTGAAGCCGCCGACCGAGCTCGTTTGTCAAGATGCGGCCAAAAAGAACTACGAGAACATTCCGATCGGCACGCTGGCTGAGCGTATCCGGCATGTCGTGCAGGCCGCCTTCGACGGACGGCGTATCGTCATCTTCTCGGGTGGCGCCGCGAAGGGGACCGAGGCTGTGCTCGAAGAGATCAAGCAGATCGCGAAAGGCGGCGGCTACGGCTCGATCGTGGGTCGAAACGCGTTCCAACGCACCCATGCCGACGCGGTCAAGCTGCTCCGAGACATCATGGACATCTATGCCGCGCAGGCATAGTGAGCGGCGTGCGTGACTGAGCGCCCGGTTCCTCCGATCGTTAGCGCGGCTTGGGATGCCTACGGGGATCGCCGTGAGGTGGTCGAGATCCGCGAGCTGAGCGCCAATGTGTCGACGAACTCGGTGTATCTATTGCTCCTCGATGACGGCCATTCGGTCGTGGCGAAACGATCGAGCTACGGGTCCTACGTCCACTTTCGCCAAGACCACGTACGCATTGCCGAGTGGATTCATCGTCTGCGGGGAACGCGTTACGCGAGCTTCCTGGCGGAAGTACTCACGAAGAACGACGAGGTATTCACCCATCGTGAGGGGGACGAATGGGTCGTGTTTTACGGCCAGCAGCCTTTTTACGACTTCTTGCCCAGCGTCCTGACCGATGAGCAAATCGAGTCATTCGGTACGGAGATGGGCCTCTTTCATCGGTCCTGTCTCGAGATCTCCGACCGCGTGCGACCCACCTGGCAGTCACTTGGAGCCGATGCCGCGAGCCTTCATGACGCGATCGGAAGCTCCCAATGGCGACGCGAGCGTGGTTTCAGCGATACAGCGACCGGATTCGTCCGCGCCCACTGCGATGCGTTCTTGGGCAATGCGGACGATCTCGGATACCACGAGTGGACCAAGGTTCCGGTTTTGATCGACTGGAACCTCGGAAATTTCTCCGTGGGCATGGACGGCGACGGCTTTAAGTTCTTTTCTCGCTGGGACTACGACTGGTTTCGCATCGAGCCGCGGATGCTCGACTTCTACTTCTGTGCGCGCGTCGTGCGCCAGGAGGGCGACAAAGACATTTTCAGTTACACGGTCGATCCACTGTTCGAGCCACGCTTTCAGAAATTCCTCCGCGCCTACCACGAGGTGCACCGCCTGACGAAGGAGGAGCTGCTCTTCTTGAAAGAGGCCTATCGCTTCTTCGTGCTCAACTACGTGCTCCGAGTCGGAGAGCACTTCTTCCAGCCCGACATCTGCCAACGACTGCAACACGAAGCGGTCGAGGAGTACCTCCCGAATCTGGAGCTGGTGGACTTTGAACCGCTGCTTGAAGTTCTGTAGTGCTAGCGAGAGTGTCAGCGTCAGTGCGAAGAGCGCGGGAGTGAAACGTCGATGTGTGGACCCGCACGCCCCACCCTGTCACCCCCGCGCTAGCACCTATGTCGTGATCGAATCGCAGATGTAGGTTGGGATGATGCCGGAGCTTCGAATCATGAGATCTGCTTGTTCTGGCAGCGTGTTTCCAGAGAGCACCAACACGGTGTCGAACCCGTATGTGTTCGCGCCGATGATGTCGGTTCGGAGCGTATCGCCCACGAACAGCACGTCCCGCTTGGTAATATCGGGGATGCGCTCCCTCGCTCGCGCGAGGGCGTATGCGAACATCATCGAGTCGGGTTTACCGAAGCGCACGAACGTCTTTTCGGTGATGTCTGAGAGCAAGGTGCCGAGGCTCCCGACCGCGATCGCGATTTCGTTGCCGTGCATCGGGTAGGTGATGTCGGCGTTGGCCACGATGACCGGGACGTTCACGTGCCGAATCAAGTTCAGAGTGGCGTTCACGTCTTTGAACCAATCGAATCCTTCGTCGTCGAGCAACACGATCGCGACCAGATTATCGGTGCCGTCGCAATCGGCGATCGGCACCGGGATCTTGCCGGCGATCTCGATGTAGTGCGCGGACTCGGGTTTTCCGAGATAGGCCACCTTGCCGTAAGGGATCTGGTGCTCGATGTACTGCGCCGCCAACAGACCGGACGAGATGTATCTTTCGGGGGGAAGAAGCTCACCTCCGGCTTGCTCTGCGTATCTTTCGGCCATGGCCTCCGGGGAGCGGGAGGAATCGTTGGTGACGACGAAGACCTCCTTACCGTCGGCGATCATGGAGGTTACCGCCTCGAGCGCGCCGTCGATCAACCCGGATGCGCTCTTGAGCACCCCATAGGCGTCGAGAAAGATCACCGAGTAGCCCTCTGCCGTCTCCCGGAAGGAACGCATGTCCATGAGCGGGACATATGCGTTCCGCGCGAATCGGTCAATTCTCGTCGGTTCGTGGCGCGTCGGTCCGGGGAGGGACGGGCACTCGCTTGCTGGTTCTCAGAGCGGCGATCAGCACTGCGACGATGATGAGGATGAAGATGCCTATTGCGACCAAGACCCAGATCAGCCGCTCGAAGAAGTGGTCGATCAGGCCTCGACCCGTCGCCTCGACTCGGCCGAGGGCTTTGTCGACCTCGGCATCGACCGAATCGAGCACCGCGTCACGCTCACCTTCCAGCGCTTCGAGAAGCAGGATGCTCTGCTCCTCGACGGCGGCGAAGACCGCTTCTCGCTCGGCTGTAATACCGTCGAGTATTCGCGTGGTTTGATTACCGAGCGTCATTTCGAAATCGTCTAGGAATGACGTGATCCCGTCGACTGCCTCGACGACTGTCTTCGACGGATCAGCCACATATTCCTCGAACAAGGCGTTGACCAGGTAGTCCGCCTGCCATCGCGCCTCCGTGGGTAGCTGGACCGAAAGCATGGCGATGCGGTCGTTGAGATCCCGCACGGTCTCCTCCATGCTGCCCACGGCCTGGAGCCCGCTTTTCGCTTGTGTCCCTACCAGCCCGGCGAGATCCGCTTGCGCAGTCGGACGCACGTAGAGCTCCCCCTCGATCGGATGGACGGCGACCCACTCGGCGACTCGCTCCTTTATCCGTTCGAAATCCGTTGCCGATATTGTTTGGGCGGCGAGGTCTTCGGCTGCCTGATCGAGCTCGACCACCGTATCCACCACACATGCATGGCCCTCTCCGAACGCGCCCTTGCCATCGCCTTCGACGAAGTACTCTTTTTGCTGCCCCGCCAAAGCCCAAAGCTCGATCAAACCGGCGAGCGGGTCCTGGTTGAAGGCCGCTTGCCTCGCTTGTGGCGAGGCGTACATACGCCACAAGAGCGCAAGTCGACGGGTTTCGAGGTCGTCGGTAGTCTGAAGGATCTCGTCCGCGCATTTCGCAACTAGTTGGCTGAAGCGCGAGGCGAACTCGTAATCGATCGCGCGCAGACCCGTGACCGTGACCTCATTCTTAGTGAGTCGCGCCATGAGCTCGGGCTTCGGGGGCGCACCTCCGCAACCCATCCAAATGAGCGCGAGCAGGGTCGAGATGGCCTTGAATTTGTTGCTCGGTCGCAAGCTGGCTCCGAAAGCGGTTAGGAACGCCTACTGATCAGGGCGAGGCCTGCGATCAGCAAAGCGAAGAACCCGAACGATGTGCTCCCATGATTCCAGGCTGACACGGTGCACCGGTCATTCGAGCCTGCGCTCTTCTTGGTTGCGTCGGCGAACGTCGTGGAAGGCTTGCCAAGATGCTCGAGGTCGGCCTTGGCCTGGTCGATCGGCTTGGTGAGGCTGCACAGGCTGACCCGAAATGGCTCTGCCTTTTCGCGATACGCGTACACCAGGTAGGTCGAGCCCTCGGCGAACGGATAGCCGCAGACGGCGCCGTTCGAAGCGGTGAGGACCGCCACTTCTTCGCTATCGATGCCTTTCCATGCCCTTTTCACCGCCAACGTGACCTCGAGACCGCGAAACCGCGTTGCCGAGTTCGGCGCAGTTTTGGTGACCGTGCCTTCGAAGATCGCTTTTGCCTGGGCGACCCCGTCTTCGACGGTTTGCTCCATGCAACTGCAGGCCTGAGCCTCGCCGATCGGCAGTAAGGTGGCGACACCAAAAACGAGCAATGTTAGCCAGCGCATTGGCCCGTTGTAGCACGCGCGATCAGTCCCCCAAGGCACTTTGACAGCTCTCGGAGTGGCGGCTACATCAGCCGCCTGCTTGAGGGCAGGCCTCGGCCTGGTATTGAAACGTTGGGTATTTGGAGAGGTGGCCGAGTGGTCGAAGGCAGCCGCTTGCTAAGCGGCCGTGCGGTGTAGAGCCGTACCGGGGGTTCGAATCCCTTCCTCTCCGCCACGGATGCGGTGTCGCTTGACGCTTCGAAAGCGCCCGCTACCGTCAGCGCCCCAAGGACTCATAGCTCAATTGGATAGAGCACCGGCCTACGGAGCCGGGGGTTGGAGGTTCGAGTCCTCCTGAGTCCGCCCGCTACCGCGTGGGGTATACGTTGATGTAGGCCTCGTCGTCTTGAGCGGCGAGAACGGCGCCGGTGATGATCGAGCCCGCGAAGAGTCCGACGCCCGTGTAGAACACGCCAGGGTTACGGATTTGGTTGCCGGTGACGAACGGGTCGTATCGATAATCGATCGAGGCGAACATCATCGCCATCCCGGCGATCGCGCCCGAGACGAACACGGCCCAGCCCGTTTTTCGCAATCGGCTCTTATCGACGTAACGACCCTCTACGATCGCGTCTTTGGTCAGGGTGACCGGCTGCCTCACATCGACCGGCGCGCCCCCGCGAAGCGATAGGGACATGCGGTGCGTCCCCGAGAGGAGGGTCGCCTGACATGGGGCTTCGCAGATCGGCTGGTAAGCTCTGGTGACGACCTCTCCGTAGTACGGAGCCATGCCGAAGGCGTAGCCACCATAGCCCCATCCCGGGTAGCCCCATCCCGGGTAGCCCCATCCCGGGTAGCCCCATCCCCCGTAGCCCCAGCCGCCGTAGCCCCAGCCGCCGTAGCCCCAGCCGCCAAAGCCGACCCCGTAGCTCACGCCGCTGATCGAGGAGTAAACGCCACCCGCTTGGAGTTGAAACGCAACGCCGTCGGTGGCCGAGCGAAAGTCGAGACGAACGGGCTTGCCCGAGAGGAGCACTCGACCTGGACGTTGAAGAATCACGCCTTCAGATGGGACGGGCTTCGGAGCTTGCGGGGAGGGCGTCTGAGGCGGCGTGTCGATGATCACGACGCCGTCGTCGCGCATCTGCCCTTGGGTCGGCTGGCTCTGGCCAAATGCCTGCCCAGCGCCAACCAGCGAAACTAGAAAGACAAGCGCGGCCGAAAAACGCGTGGTTCGCTTTGCCAATATGGGTAACTCCCTTGCCTGCCCGACATCATCATAGCGTAAAAAAAGGCCCTGCCACACGCCGGGCACCGCTACCGTTGCTCCCTTCCAGGCCTGGCGGGTTTCACGGGCCGACGTTGGCAGGACCATAAGGCGGAGAGGAAGGGATTCGAACCCCCGGTACCTTTCGGTACACACGATTTCCAGTCGTGCACCTTCGACCACTCGGTCACCTCTCCAGGCGGAGTCCGCCTTCCTTTTCGCGTCAGCCACCGCTTTTGAGGCGGAGACTTCTGCGGTCCTCAACTTGTAGGTCAAAGAACTTGGCGGAGAGCAAGGGATTCGAACCCTTGGTACCGTTGCCAGTACACTTGATTTCGAATCAAGCACCTTCGACCGCTCGGTCAGCTCTCCGCGGCGGAAGCTAGCAAAACGCTTTAGGGTGTCAACGACCGTCGCGAGAGTCGTCGTTAGCGCGGATCGCCGCAAAAAACTCGCTCAAAAGGGCCCCACACTCGTCAGCGAGTACGCCCGGAACGGATTCGAAGCGATGATTGAGCCGAGCATCGTTACCGATGGTGTAGAGCGTCTGGGTCGCGCCTGCCTTTGGGTCATCGCAACCCCACACCACCCTCGGCACACGTGCGTTCACGAGGGCGCCTGCGCACATCGGGCATGGCTCCAGTGTGACGTACAGGATGGTGTCGGTGAGTCGCCAGCTACCGAGCGCGCGGGCCGCTTCGCGAAGCGCGATCATTTCGGCATGTGCGGTCGGATCCTGCGTGGTCTCACGAAGATTGCGACCGCGTCCGATGATCTCTCCGGCATGAACGATCACCGCGCCGACTGGCACCTCACCTTCGGCTTCTGCGAGGCGCGCCTCCGCGATGGCCGCCCTCATCCACTGCTCGTCGCCGGTCGTCATGAAGTGCCTTGCATTTGACGCGCCCACGCACCGAGCTCGGCCATCCCCTGCTCGCGGGTGACGACGGGTTCGTACCCGAGCTCCTTCTTGGCTTTGGTCATGTCGAAGGCGCTCGTCTGCCCGCGGCGGATGACTTGTGTCGGGTGAAGTGGCGACAGGCGTGCGCGGCACAGCGCCATGGCCCACCAATTGGGACCGCCTTTGCGCGGCGAGCTCCAACCGAGCGTCTCGCAGAGCTCGGTGAAGAAATCACGCGCCACCGAGAGCTCCGTATCGACGATGTAGTACACGCTGCCAGTCGGTACATCTGTTTCGATGGCTCGCAACACAGCCTCTACGAGGTTGTCCGTGTATGTGGTCGCCAATAGTTTCTTTCCGCCGCCCACTAGACGCACGCCTCCGTTCTTCGCCTCCGCTTGCCAACCGGGAAAATGTGTCGGGTCCCCCGGGCCCCATACGAGTGCCGGCCGCAATACGATCGTTCGGAAGTCCCTGTTGCCGGATACCCGAACCAGCTCTTCGGCGTGGAGCTTGGTTTGCGCGAGCGCGCCAACGGGTCGGGTGGGCGCTTCGTCTTCGTTCCAAAACGATCGCGGCCCATCGTAAAGCGTGACGTCTGCACAGGAGATGTGAATCATCCGCTGGCAGCCCGCCTTCTTGGCGGCATTGATCGCGTTCTCGGTGCCCGCGACGTGGGCCCATCCGAGGGTCTCGCGGTCCGTCCTCGGGTCTGCAATCCCGGCGGCGTGGACCATTACATCACAACGCCCGGCAGCCACCGCAAGCCGGTTGGGGTCCGCTAGGTCGCCAACGATGCGCTCGACATCGTTGAGCGCCCTTGAGTCCGAGCCCTCCCGCACGTAAGCCACCACTTCGTGTCCCGCCGCTTGGAGGCCGCGCAGGATTGCTCCCCCGATGAATCCGGTGGCCCCTGTGACCAGGCATCGCACGCCCGGTTGCTAGCAGGATGCGCCGCGAAGAGCTAGGTCGCAATCATGCCGGAGAGCGGTCCGATAGAGCGCGCTTTCCTAGGCCGCGCGACCGGTTGTACGTGCCGGGCTTCTGAGCTTCGCGGCGACCGCCTCTCGGACCTTGGCGTCGTTTGCGAGCGCGGCGCGGGCGTTCTCGCGGCCTTGAGCGAGGTTCTTGCCGTCGAAGCGGTAGTACGCGCCGCTCTTTTCGACCGCCTCTGCCTCGACCGCGCGGTCGAGCAGATCGCCGACGGCGTCGATGCCCTTGCCGTATCGGATGTCGAACTCGGCCTTTTGAAACGGAGGCGCCAGCTTGTTCTTGACGACTTTGACGCGCGTGCGATTTCCGAGCACCTCGTCGCCTTGCTTGACGGCGCCGATACGGCGGATGTCGAGTCGAACGGAGGCGTAGTACTTGAGCGCATGGCCGCCGGTCGTGGTTTCGGGAGAGCCGAACATCACACCGATCTTCATGCGGAGCTGATTGATGAACACGATTGTGGTTCCAGTGCGATGGGCCGCGCCCGCAAGCTTTCGAAGCGCCTGACTCATGAGGCGCGCCTGGAGTCCCAGGTGCCGGTCACCCATATCGCCCTCGAGCTCGGCTTTCGGCACGAGCGCGGCAACCGAATCGACGACGACGAGATCGACGGCTCCGCTCCGCACCAAGATCTCGGCGATGTCGAGCGCTTGCTCGCCGTTGTCGGGTTGGCTCACCAGCAGTTCCGTCGGCCGAACGCCGAGGTTCTGTGCATAGTGGACGTCGAGCGCGTGCTCCGCATCGATGAAGGCGGCCACCCCGCCCATCGCCTGACACTGGGCGATCGCGTGAAGCGTGAGGGTCGTCTTCCCGCTGGACTCCGGCCCGAAGATCTCCACGACGCGACCTTTCGGGTACCCACCGCAGCCGAGGGCCTCGTCGAGCGATGGGCTGCCGGTCGGAATGCACGGGACCTTTTCCGCTTTTTGGTCACCGAGGCGCATCATCGCCCCTTTGCCGAACTGCTTTTCGACGCTTTGCAAGACGGCATCTACGGCCTTGAGTGATTGCTTCATCGTGGGTGCTCCTTGTCTCGTTGTGGTTGGTTGTTGGGCGCGATCGGGAGCCTCAGGCGGGCTCCCGGTCGAGGACGCGATATTGGAGGGCCTCGGCGGTATGCGCGGGCTCAACGACGTTCGACGCATCGAGAGCTGCGATCGTGTGTGCGATCCGTAACGCCTTGAGATACGCACGAGCGCTCATCTTCAATCGCTCGACGCCGAGCTCGAGCAAGGTGAGGGCCTCGCCCGTCACGCCTTGGGTGAGCGCTTCGAGCTTGTTGCGCCCTCCCGCGGAGGCGAGACGTGCCCGGGCCTGCTCGACCCTCTTTCGCACGGTCGACGACGGCTCGCCGGGAGCGGCCTTGCGCATGGTTCGTGCGCTCACCCGCGGGACAGCGACCTGCAGGTCGAACCGGTCGAGCAGTGGGCCCGAAACACGCCCTCGGTAGCGCGCGATCTGCGACGGGCCACACCGGCAGAACCGGGTCGGGTCGCCGTAGTAGCCACACGGGCAGGGGTTCATGGCTGCAATGACCATCGGCGCGGCGGGGAGGCGCACGCGTTGGCGGGCGCGAGAGATCACGACCTCTCCTTCCTCCATCGTCGTGCGCAGCGTTTCGATCGCGTCGCGCCGAAACTCGGGAAGCTCGTCGAGGAATAGAACGCCTCGATGGGCCAGGGTCAGCTCCCCGGCTCGGATCGGCTCACCGCCACCGACGATTGCGCTCGCGCTCGCCGTGTGGTGAGGGGCGCGGAAAGGACGCCGCCGACCGGCGAGGACCAGCGGCGCTCGCAGCCCCGCCGTGCTCGCGATGGTCGCAATTTCGAGCGCCTCTTCGCCGGACGGTGGCGGCAAGATCGACGGTAGGGCGCGCGCGAGCATCGTTTTGCCCGCGCCTGGGCTACCGATGAGGAGCATGTGGTGTCCCCCCGCCGCAGCGATCTCGAGGGCACGCCTCGCCGCCTCTTGGCCGCGGACGGCCCCGAGATCGCGATCGACGTCGTCGTGACCACGCAACCCCATGGACACATCCCCCGCGACGACATCAGAGAGTGTGTCCTCACCATTGAGCCACTGAACTACCTCGCCCACGTGCGAGGCAGTGTGCACCGACACCCCCTCGATGAGCATCGCTTCCGAACGGTTCCCTTCGGGAATGATCGCGTTTCGAAGACCCGCCCGACGCGCGCTCCTCAATAGTGCCAGCACCCCGCGCACAGGCCGAAGCTCCCCCGACAATGAAAGCTCGCCCACCAGCAACGTGTTCGGAAGCTCCGCCGGCGACACACCTCCACATGCCGCGAGGACGGAAGCTGCGACCGCGAGATCGAGCCCCGCCCCTGTTTTGCGAAGATCGCCCGGCGCGAGATTCAACACCAGATGCCGCGGCGGAAACGCAAAGCCGATCGACGAAAGCGCGGCCCGCACGCGGATACGACTCTCTTTGACCGCGCGCTCCGGAAGCCCGACGATGTCAAACCCCGGCAACCCCTCGCCGAGGCGAACCTCGACTTGGACGGGATGCGCTTCGATGCCGATCAAACACGCGGCGTGCGCGGTGGCGAGCATGCGCATGTCATAAGCACGTCGCGTGCCAGATCATGCGGCATGGATTCCGCGGAGTTACGCGTCCCATACTGTCGGCCGGGAGCCCGCCCGTCGGCGCCCGTCGATCGGCGATGCTAAGGTGCGCGCGATGCTGGCGCGGGTTGGTGAGGTCTTCAGTCGTTGGGCTGAGCGGTGGGTACCTGACCCGTTCGTTTTGGCGCTCGCGCTGACGTTGATCACCTTGGTCGGGGGCTTTGCGCTATCCGGTTCGGTCGGCGCTGTCTTTCAGGGCTGGTACGCCGGGTTTTCGAGCACGCCGCTTCTCGCCTTTGCATTGCAGATGTGCCTGATCCTGGTGACCGGTCAGGCATTGGCCTCGAGCCCGCCGGTTCAGCGCCTCGTTCGTGTGGTGGCGCGTTGGCCGAGGCGCACGCCCGCGGCGGCTGGTCTCGTCGCGGTGATCGCGTGCGTCACAGGCCTCATTCAGTGGGGCCTTGGGGCAGTCGTCGCCGCCTTCGTGGTGCGCGAGATCGCGCATAGCGCGGCCGAAGAACAACGCCCCATGGACATTCCAGTGCTGGGGGCGGCCGCGTACACCGGGCTTGCGGTGTGGCACGGAGGGTTGAGCGGCTCCGCGCCGTTGAAGGCTGCCGAGTCAGCACAGTTCACGGCTGGGGCAGGCGAGGCGATCGCGGTGAGCGAGACCTTGTTCACACCGCTCAACTTGATGGTGAGCGGGGGCTTACTCGTGCTTCTTCCGATTCTATGCGTGGCTCTGGCTCCCAAGGAAGCAAGCATCCCGAAGTCCACGATTTTTCGCATCGAGGCCAAGGATTCTTACAAACGGACCTCGCTCGGCCTCCTGGTCGGTGGAATCACGGCGCTCGTCGTGCTGGTGAGCTGGGCCCGGGGTGACCTCGCGTTCGACCTCAACTCGGTCAATCTGTTTTTCTTGGCGTTGGCGCTCGCCTCTCACGCTTCGATCCGTGGCTTTCTCGATTCGGTCACCGAAGGAGCGCGCGGGGCCGGCGCCATCATCGTGCAGTTTCCTCTCTACTTCGGAATCCTCGGCGTCCTGCAGGCGAGCGGCATGATCGAGCGCCTTTCCGCGGCCATGGCGAGCATCGCCTCGCCCACGACGTTTCCGCTTTTGACGTTCCTCAGCGCCGGGCTCGTGAATTTCTTCGTGCCGTCGGGCGGCGGTCAATGGGCCCTTCAAAGCGATGTCTTGTTGACGACCGCCGCAACCCTCGAGCTCGACGCCGGCCAAACGGTGATGGCCTTTGCCTACGGCGACGAATGGACCAACCTCTTGCAGCCGTTCTGGGCGTTGCCGCTCCTCGCTATCACCGGCCTCAAGGCGCGACAGATCGCAGGCTACACGGCGATCCTGGCGATCGGCATGGGTCTCTATGTCGGCGTCGTGTTGTTACTGTTTGGCTAAAGCCCGGAAGCGACGCTGTACGCGGCTTCGGTGTTTTCCGCGATCTCTTCTAGCGTCGCCCCATCGGCAAGCTCGACCAAGGTCATTCCGCCACTGCCGGCTTTGTCAATCTCGAACACGCCGAGGTCGGTGATCACCAAGTCGACGACTTTGGTTCCCGTGAGCGGCAAGGTGCACTTCTTCAAGAGCTTGGGCTTCCCTTTGGCGGTGTGCTCCATGACGACGACCACCCGCTTCACGCCTGCGACGAGGTCCATCGCGCCGCCCATTCCCTTGACCATCTTTCCGGGGATCATCCAGTTCGCGAGGTCGCCGTTTTCCGCGACCTGCATCGCACCGAGGATGGACAAGTTGATGTGCCCGCCCCGAATCATCGCGAACGAGTCGGCGCTCGAAAAAAAGCTCGTCGTCGGGAGCTCGGTGACCGTCTGCTTCCCTGCATTGATCAAATCGGCGTCTTCCTCGCCCTCGTAAGGGAAGGGCCCCATCCCGAGCATGCCGTTTTCGCTTTGGAGCTGAACGTTCATCCCTTTTGGAATGTAGTTCGAAACCAGCGTCGGGATCCCGATGCCGAGGTTCACGTAAAAGCCGTCGCGGAGCTCTCGTGCCGCGCGTTCCGCCATTTGGTCACGGGTCCAGGCCATCGTGTCTCCTCAAGTCTTCTCCAGTCTTCCTATTGGCGCGGACGCGTGGTCCGTTGCTCGATGTGCTTTGAGGCGGTGGGGAAATGAATGATGCGGTCGACGAAGATCCCAGGGGTCATGATCTGATCGGGGTCGAGCTCACCGGGCTCGACCAGATGCTCCACCTCGGCCACCGTGACCTCTGCGGCCGTCGCCATCATCGGGTTGAAGTTTCGCGCCGTCTTTCGGTAGATGAGATTTCCTTCGGTATCGCCCTTCCAAGCATGGACGATCGCGACGTCGGCAAAGAGCCCTCGTTCCATCACGTACTCTGCGCCGTCGAACTCGCGCAGTTCCTTGCCTTCGGCGACGGTCGTCCCGACACCGGTCTTGGTGAAAAACGCCGGGATGCCGGCGCCGCCCGCGCGAATCCGCTCGGCCAACGTCCCTTGCGGCGTGAACTCCACCGTGAGGAGGCCGTCGAGAAACTGCTGCGCGAACAATTGGTTCTCTCCAACATACGAAGAGACCATCTTCTTGATCTGGCGCGTCTCGAGCATGACTCCGAGACCGATCCCGTCGACTCCCGCGTTGTTTGAGATGACGGTCAAGTCTTTCACACCCGACGTGGCCACCGCGTCGATCAGCGCTTCGGGGATCCCGCACAACCCAAAGCCACCGCTCATCAGCGTCATTCCGTCTTTCAAGAGCCCGTCGAGCGCTGCGGTCGCGTCGGGATAGACCTTGTTGACCATGCCTGGGGTTTACCCTCTGCCCAGGCACACGCAAGGCTACGAAAAATCGTCCGTCCTCGTTTCAGCGCCATTTCCTTGTTAGGGTGATGGGCGCACGATGACTGCTCGAAGCACAATCCTGATCGGCCTGCTATTATGCTCGGCGCTCTTGGCGGGCACGCATCTCACGCCCGCTGCTCCCAACAACGGCGGGGAGTGCAAGGCGGTTGAGATTCAAACGAACGAAGCCGGACACAAGTCTGGGTATCACCTGTTCGAAGCGCGCGGCGAGCTGTATACGTGGTTTGTTCACGACGGTAAGTTGGTGGTCGAGAGTGGCAGCGACACGCGTGTCGAGTTTGCCCAGCGCATGATCGGCAGCTTCAAGTGCAGCCTGCCAACGCCGTAGGGCGAGCACGGCGAATCCTAGCGCTCGATTTGCAAGGGACACGTGCGTGTGAACTTCACCCTTCCGACCGGGATCGCATGGTATCTTCCGACCGCGAATCATGAGCAGCCCAAAGCATCACATCGTTCTGGTTCCCGGCCTCTTCGGTTTCGCGAAGCTCGGTGGGTTCGACTACTTCATGCACGTCGAGGAGGCGCTCGGAAACCGCTTTGCTGAGGCTGGGCTCGACTGGGACTTCGTGCTCGTGCCTTCGCCCCCGACAGGATCGATCGTGCGGCGTGCTCGAGTTCTGGTCGAGTCTGTCGATGAAGCCTGTGGCGAAGATGACGGACCGATCCATTTGATCGGCCATTCGACTGGGGGACTCGACATACGGCTCTTGGCGTCACCGACGGCGCGCCCCGAGCCGCCCCTTTGGTTTGATCGAGTGCAGGGCGCTATCACCATAAGCGCCCCCCACTACGGAACGCCTCTGGCTCATGATCTCACCACGCTCGCGGGCAGGCGACTCCTCTTCGTCCTCTATCTCCTCACGTTTGGGACGCTTCGGTTTGGCGGGCCGCCGCTGACGGCTCTGGCGCCCTTGATCGCGTCGCTCGGAAAGATCGACGATGCCCTCGGCTTAGACATCAAGCTGTTGGATCGAACGATCGAGCTCATTCTCAGCTTTTTGAGCAAAGAAGGGCTGGACGAGGTCGAAGACTGGTTCGAGGGCATTCGCGCCGATCGTGGAGCCATCATCCAACTCACGCCCGAGGCGATGGATATCTTCAACGCGGCGGTCAATGACAATCCGAGCCTGCGTTACGGGTGCGTCGTTACCAGAATGCCCACGCCAGGACCGGTGACAGTCGCGTCCAGCGTTCTTTCGCCGGTAGCCGCGCTTTCCCTTGCTTTCTTCACACCGCTCTACGTTGGCGCGAGCCGGCCCTCATCGGATTATCCGAGCCCCACTCCCGCGCCCGAGGTTCAGGATTTCCTCGCCGAGCGGTTCGGAAAACCCGTCGAGGCCTCCTTCAACGACGGCCTCGTCCCAACGCTGAGCCAGCTTTGGGGCGACATCGTCTGGGCAGGCACCGCCGACCACCTCGATATCCTCGGGCACTTCCAAGGCGAAAAGGACACGAGCCACACCGATTGGCAGGTCAGCGGCGCGGGCTTCACCGAGTCCGACTTCGACGAAGCCATGGACGCTGTTGCCGACTTCCTTCTGAACGCGTGATCGGAACAGCTCCACAGCTACCGAAACGCGGTCAAGATTTCGTTTCTGCGCAGAAACCAAGGTTTGAATGGTGGGTCATATCGCGCCCAGATCGGCTCGCCCATGGCCTCGTATCCGTTTGCCGCGAGTGCTTCCCGGAGTCGCGCGAGATGCTTTTCGTAGTTCTTGCGCGACCACGTTCCGGAATAACGGATCGCCGCAAACTTCCGTGCGGGCACTTCCCGTATCTCGATGCGTGGGTCGTTAGGTTTGGGAAGCGTCTCCAGCGTGTACTTGGACGGCATCGCGAACTGGATGGTGAATCGATCGTCGGCTCGCTCCTGAGTGACCGGCGCGGTCATGGCGATCTTGGAGCCCGCGCCTCTTTCCTGGCTGACCGGCGCGGTCATCGCGATCTTTCGTTCTCCTTGGTTGTCTCCAAAGATGTAGCTCGCCAAGATTCGAAACCCGATGTTGCCCGCATTCTCCAGATCTCCTTCGACGGCCGTTTCAGCGACCAAGTAAGGCGCGTACTCTCGGATCTCGACCGCTCCGATTTCCTCGACCACCTCATAGTTGGGCGTTTCGTAAGCCACTCCTCCTCCTATGACTAGAAAAACCGCCGCTCCGCCCACCAGCAGAAGCGCGATGATCAGCCCAGCCCATGCGTACTTGGTCATCGGATAGGTGCGTTTCTTGGGCCTCGCGCACGAAATGGCAAGCCTCAGACGTCGGTGTCACCTCAGCCAGCGGAGTGACGATGCGATGATGTCTTGGGCGTCTTGCTCGAAAACCGGACCGTGGGCGAGGATCAGTTGCTTGGGGTTCCAGCCGAGGATGGTGTCTCGCGCGGCACGAGCCGCGTTGCGGTTGGTGAATGTCGCTCGCCATTCACGTGGGGTGCTCCCGTCTGGGCCCAGCAATCCGTCGAGTTTCATCGCCCATCGGCGCCAGCCCGAAAACGCGCTTTCGTCGAGCTTTTGGATCAGGTCGCACACGAGCGTGGTCCAGAGCTCTTCACCAAGGGCTTCCAACATGAGTCTACCTCAGGAGCTCCAGCACGTTCTCGGGGGGGCGGCCGAGCACCGCGCGGTTGCCACGAAGAACGACCGGTCTCTCGATGAGCACCGGGTTGTCGACCATCGCTCGAATCAAGTCCTTGCGCGTCAGCGAAGGATCGTCGAGCGACAGTTCCTCGTAACGTGCTTCCTTCTTGCGCATCAGCTCTCGAGGCTCCATCCCAAGCTTCTGCAGAACGTCCTCGAGCTCTTCAATGGACGGTGACGTCTTCAAGTATTCGATGACCTCGGGCTCGACGTGGTGATCGCGAACCAGCTGCAGGGTCTGCCGCGACTTGCTGCACTGCGGATTGTGCCAAATCGTCACCGTCATGGGACGAGAGCTTAGTCAATATCATTCGATCTCGCGAGCACGTAGGCCACGCGAATGATATCCTCGCCCGATGCTTCGTTCTGCTCTTCCTATCTTGGCATGGACGCGATACCAACCAACGAGTCGGGCGGGCGAAAGAGACTCCCACATGATTAGCTGTATCGAGCGCCGAGCTTCGCCGTTCAAAACCTCGTGCCTCCTCCTTGCCGTTGCGATCTTCGGCATGACCGGCTGTGAAGATGGAAGCGATCCCAATGCGGCCCTCGAGCAACGTGTCGACGAGCTCGTGTCGCAGATGACGCTCGAGGAGAAGATCCTGCAAATGGCGGGCTCGGGGTCGAACGGTGCGCCTTTCAGCGTTCCAGGTGTCGAAAGGCTCGGCGTGCCTGCATTCGAAATGTCTGACGGGCCGAGGGGCGTGCAGGCCGGCGGCGGAACTACTCAGCTTCCGGTGGGCATGATGCGCGGCGCGACCTGGGATCCCGAGGTCGAACGGCGGGTCGGTGAGGTGATGGGGCGTGAGCTTCGGGCCGCCGGGGCCAACATACTGCTGGCCCCCACGATCAACATCTTGAGCCACCCGAGCTGGGGTAGGGCGCAGGAAACTTATGGCGAAGATGTCCACCATCTTTCGCGCATGGGGGTCGCCTTTGTCGAGGGCGTTCAAGAGTATGCGCTTGCCAATCCGAAGCACTACGCGGCCAACAACATCGAGAACACGCGGTTCGAAGTCGATGTCAATGTCGACGAGCGAACGCTCAGGGAGATCTATCTCCCCCATTTCCGAGCGGCCGTGCTCGAAGGGAACGCCGCATCAGTCATGACGGCTTATAACCGGGTCAATGGTCAGTACTGTGGCGAGAACCAGCATCTCGTTCGCGAGATCCTGAAGACGGAATGGGGGTTCGACGGCTTTGCCCTTTCTGACTGGATTTTGGGCACCCGATCGACGGTGCCCTCGGCGCTCGCCGGGCTCGACATCGAGATGCCGGTGACGATGTTCTACGGAGAATCGTTGCTGGAACCGGTTGTTGCGGGTGACGTGCCCGAGGAGCTCATCGACGATGCGATCCGACGCATGGTTCGAAAGAAGCTTCAGTTCCGCCTCGACGAGCCGAGCCCGGTCGATGCCAGCGTGATCGCGAGCGACGAGCATCTGGCTGTCGCGCAGGAGGCGGCGGAAAAGGGCGCGGTGCTGTTGAAAAACGACTCAGCGGCCTTGCCGCTCGACGAAAGCGCTCTCAGCCGGCTGGCGGTGGTCGGCCTCCTTGCCGACACGCCCAACACGGGAGACACCGGCAGCAGCAACACGAGCCCCTCTTTCATCATCACGCCCCTCCAAGGGATCGAAGAAGCGGTTGGCAGCGCGTTGACGATCGACCACATCGGCAAGGACACGCTGGATCCCGCCGATGAGGCCGTCATTCAACAGGCCGACGCCGCGATCATCGTCACCGGATTGACCTCGGACGACGAGGGTGAGGGCCTCATCGCTGCCGGCGACCGCTTGGAGCTCGGTCTCTCCTCCGAACGCGTCGCGCTCATCCAAAACGTCGCCGCGCTCAATCCGCGAACCATCGTCGTCCTGCAGGGTGGCAGCGCGATCACCATGGGCGATTGGCTGCCCGATATCGAAGCGCTCCTGATGGCCTGGTACCCAGGCCAAATGGGTGGCCATGCGATCGCCAATCTGCTCTTCGGGGATGCCAATCCGTCGGGCAAGCTACCGCTCACGATTCCGAGGAGCGTCGACGACCTTCCTCCTTTCGATGCCGAGTCGACGTCGGTGACCTATCAGTACTTCCACGGCTATCGCCACATCGACCGAGAAGGCCTCGACCCGGAGTTCGAGTTTGGGTTTGGCCTCAGCTACACGACGTTTGCGATTGATGAGCTGCGGGCCGACAGGTCAAACGCAGGCGCAGATGACGTCGTGCGTTTCAGCGTCGACGTGACCAACACCGGGTCGGTCGCGGGCGCCGAGGTCGTTCAACTGTACGTGACCTATCCCGGGTCCGCGGTCGCCCGTGCGAATCTCGAGCTCAAGGGCTTCAAGAAGGTCCTGTTAGAGCCTGGCGAAACCCAGACGGTCGAGATCAAGCTTCCGGTCAACAGTCTCGCTTATTATGACGTCGCAGAAAGCGCCTGGGTCCTCGAGGGCCTCACGCACGAAGTTCACGTCGGGACCTCCTCGCGTGATTTGCCGTTGTCGACCACGCTCACGGTCGAAGAGGCCCGACCGGTCGCGCTCTACTGACTAGCGGGCCGGCCAATCGACCAGCGGCGAGCGAAAAAAGGCAACGCCACGCGCGTCGAGCCGAGGGCCGTGTTGCGCGAGCCGCGCTCGATACTCCTCCCAGTTGCGGCGATCGCGCGGAGACCAGCCGATCTCTGCGTACCCGAGGAGCCGTGGAAACATCATGAAATCGATGTCGGCCACCTCGTCGATGGTTTCGGTCCAAAGTGGCGCCTCGAGCCCGATCACGTCGGCTTCGACGAGCTCTTCGAGCACCGGGTCCCACTCGTACGCGACGCGCACGTCGATGAAGCCAGCCCAAGAGAGCCCGATCGGTGTCGATTCGTCGTACTTCATGTCGAGATAAGCCCGCCTAGCGGGCGACGCGATGATTCGGGCGCCTTGATCACGCGCCGCGAGCGCGTCTTCCAGCAACAGCCAGTGCTGAGCAAGAAAGGGTGGGTCGAGGTTGGCACGACCGATCTCCGCCCACCCCATCATCGTTTTTCCATGGCTTTCCACGATCTCTTGTGCTCTGGCGATGAACGCCACGTAATCCTCTTCGCTGGTCGCCAAGGCTTCATCGCCTCCGATGTGAAAGTCAGGCCCGGGAACCAGCGCCGCGACTTCCCGAACGACGTCGTCCACGAACCGGTCGGTGTCGGGGCCGTCGATCCAAAGTGAGGTCGAGCCAAAGGGAACAGTCGGCGTGAGCTCGGTACGTTCGCCGCTTTCGTTGAGCTCGGCATAGGATGCGAGCGCGGCGTTGATGTGGCCAGGCATGTCGAGCTCGGGGACGATCGTGACGAAGCGTGCTTGTGCATAGGCCACGATGTCGGCGAATTGTTCCTGCGTATAGTAGCCACCTGGGCCGCCGCTATGGTCGGTCGTCGCCCCGATTGTGGTGAGGTCAGGCCAAGATCGAATCTCGATTCGCCATCCTGCATCGTCGGTGAGGTGAATGTGAAAACGGTTGATCTTGTAGCGCGCCACGAGGTCGATGAGCCGCTTCACCTCGTCGGCATCGAAGAAATGCCTGGCGACGTCGAGCATCGTTCCCCGCCATTCAAAACGAGGACTATCTTCGATGGTCACCATCGGCACCCGCCAAACCATGGCGTCGGCCACCGAAGGCCGCTCTATCTCGGTAGGCAGCAGCTGGAGCAGTGTCTGAGCTCCATAGAACACACCCGCAGGCGTCGCTGCGCGCACGGTCGCCTCGCGTTCATCGACCACCAACAGATAGCCTTCCTCGCCGAGGTCACCGTGTGCTTGGTCGAGCCGAAGAACGATGTCCGCGGCTGCAGGCTCACCGAGTGCGACTTCCCACGCCCAGCCGGTGGCCGGCCGAAGCGATGTCGCGAGCAGCTCCCCGATGGCCTGAGTCTCAGCGGAAACCGCAATCCTCGAGCCAGAATCGAAGTGCAGATGCCCCCTATCGCCCGAAACGACCCGCGGGTTTGGGATGACATTCAGAGCGCCGATCGGATCGTCGTCGACCACCGCGGTGTCTGCGTCCCCCGAGCCACAACCCGCGAGGATCAGCACGGCCATGCAGAGCGGTGCGATGCCCTTGCGGACGTGGCTGAGGGGTGCACGCTGCGTCATCAGAGCTAGTTTGTCGCCCTCCTGACGTCACGCTGTCAACAGTCTGCGACCGCGTTTACTTGGGCAGTACCTGCGATCGATTGGCGCTGCTGCCGAAGACCGGGTGGGGTAGCGTCAGCAGCTCGAGTGCGGCGGCTGCGCGTGGCGCCTCCTCGGTGGTGTTGCCGTTCCAGTCGGACTTGCCGTCGGCTTCCATCCAGAGGTCGGCGAGCTCTCGGTCGTCGCGAAGCTCGATCTCCACGACTTGGACCGGCGCCTCGTAGTTGGGCTCGCCCCACAGGTTTCCGAGCCCATGCTCTTCTGCGATCTGGCTCGTGAGCGTGGGGCCGGTCTGAAAGCCGAAGCCTGTGCAGGCCGTGGTGACAAAGGAGAGAGCGATTCCGAGTGTTAGTAGTTGCTTGTTCATGGTGGCCTCCTCATGCGATCGGGGCGTGATTTCGGAGGGAACATCGTTCCTCTCCGTATGTATTCAGTGTATACTTGCATGTATACGTCGTATACTTATAATGTCAACACTGTTTACAAAAAAATTGTCTCGGTTTAGGATGAGGCACCTTGAGCACTAGAAAAGACTATCATCACGGCGACTTACGCGATGCCCTCCTGCTGGCAGCCGAGAAGCAGCTCAGCGAAGAGGGCCCTGCAGGCCTTTCCTTGCGGAAGCTCGGGCGGGACCTTGGCGTCACCCCGGGCGCCCCTTACCGTCACTTCGAAGACAAGGACGCGCTCCTGGCAGCGCTCGCCACCATCGGTTTTCAGCGGCTGCGCGCCACGATGCTCAAGGAGCAAAAGGAATGCGTGACCGGCGAAGAACGCCTCCGCAGCGGTGGCATCGGGTACTTGAAGTTCGCCTGGAAGCACCCAGAGCTCTTCCGACTGATGTTCGGTTGGATGCCGGCGCGCGAGGCCCCCGAGCTCCATGAAAGTGGGGATGCCGCGTTCGCCTTGCTCGTCGACATGCTACGGCAATGCGAGCGCGAAGGCCTCCTGCGGCAGACAGCCCTAGATGCCGGGCTTCTCGCGTGGTCTGCGGTCCACGGCGCCGCCTTCTTGATGATCGACGGCGGGCTCAAGCTTTGCGGCACAGAGCCCGATCCTGAAATCGTCGGTGACCGCGTTCATCGAAGCTTGTGGTCCGGTATCGCGCGCCACCCGGTCAGCGTTGAAACGGGTAAAGAGAGCCCAGCTTCAGCACCTGCGTGAGCTCGTCGAGGGCCTTCCGGGATTCGTCGAGAAGATGAGGGTCTCCGAGGTCCGCTTCGGTGAGGTGATCGCGATAATGGTCGTCGACCCACGTCTCGAGCCTCTGAAACAAGTCTTCATCCAACATCACCGAGCCGGAGACGTGGCGTATCTCTTCCTCGGTCAGCACGACCCGTAGCCGCAAACACGCGGGTCCTCCTCCATTTTCCATGCTTTGACGGACATCGACCACTTCTACCCTCCCGATGAACAGGTCCTCCTCGACGAGCCTTCTGAGATAACTCCAGACCCGGGTCGACTCCCTGCACTCCTCGGGAACGACGAGTGCCATCTTTCCGGTTGGCAGCGTGATCAACTGGCTGTTGAACAGGTACGACGAAATCGCGTCTTCGATCGGAATGTCATCCGAGGCGACCTCGATGAGATGGAGCCCCGGACCGAACGCTTCTTGGAGCTCTCGCTTCATGCGCATCGGGTCCAGAAAAGCGTTCGCATGGAAAAAGAAGACGTTCTGGTTGCCGACCGCGATCACGTCGTTGTGAAACACACCCGCGTCGATCGCCGAAGGCTCTTGCTGTGCAAAGACGGTGCGGCCCTCGTCGAGCTCGTGCAGCCGGCTCACCGCTTGTGAAGCTTCGAGGGTTTGACGCGCTCGGTAGCGGGTGGGCGCGGGCGCATCTCGGTCGAAAGCACGTTTTCCGTAGACGAAGAGCTGCACACCCGGGTCGCCATAGCGCTGGCACAGGCGCGTATGGTTCGCGGCGCCCTCGTCGCCAAACGGCTCGGCAAGAGGCAACGGCGGATGATGGACGAATCGCTCCGGGTCGTCGAAGATCGTGCGGAGCACGCACGCAGTCATCGGCGCCTCGATCTGCCGGTGAAAATGACTCCTGAGATTCGCGGGGGTGAAATGAACCGTGCCATCCCGTGAGTCGGGGCTCGGGCATACGGTCGCAGCGTTTGCGGCCCACATGCTCGAGGCAGACGAGCAGGCCGTCAAGAGCGCCGGGCTCGCCCGTTGGGCTTTGACGACAACTTGGTCGTCGCGCCCGGTGAAGCCCAGCTTGCGAAGGATATCGATCGCAGGCCGGTGATGAGGAGGCAGTACCCCTTGGCGCACGCCGAGATCGTGCAGCAGCTTCATTTTGCGCAGGCCCTGCTGGGCGGCGGCTCTCGGGTTCGAGACTGCGTGGACGTTTTTTTGAGAAGCGAGATTGCCGAGCGAGAGGCCGCTGTAGTTGTGCGTCGGCCCAACGATGCCGTCGAAGCTGAGTTCGTGCGCGGTCAAAGCGTCATCCCCGGGGGCAAGGTTTCAGGAACCGACAACACCGGCTGCTCGAGCGAGGCGACTGGATAGGCACAGTAGTCGGCTGCGTAATAGGCGCTAGGCCGGTGATTGCCGCTCGCGCCGATGCCGCCAAAGGGCGCAGCGCTGCTCGCGCCGGTCAAAGGCCGGTTCCAATTGATGATCCCGGCGCGGACCCGCTCGAGGAAGAGCTCCCAGGCTACGCGGTCATCTGCGATGAGCCCCGCGGCGAGGCCGAAGCGAGTCTCATTGGCGAGCTCGATCGCACGTTCGAGGTCGTCGTAGTAGTGCAACTGCAATAGAGGACCGAAATACTCTTCGTCGGGAAGCTGTCGGATGCCGGTGACATCGATCAAGCCCGGAGACACGAAACCGGTGCCCACTTGGAGCTTGCGCATCTCGAGGATCGGCTCGCCGCCGAGCGCGATGAGCTTCCCTTGGGCCGTGAGTAAGGCGTCAGCGGCCTGCTCGGAGATGACCGGCCCCATGAACGGTGGCTCGGCGTCGTCGAATCGGCCCACCCTGAGCTTTGCGATGGCTTTGGTGAGTCGGCCGATCAGTGCTCGCCCAAACGCGTCGTTGGGTAGGAACAGCCTTCGCGCGCAGGTGCATCGCTGGCCTGCGGTGATGTATGCCGACTGAAGGATCGTGTAGATCGCCGCGTCGACATCATCGACCCGGTCGACGACGAGCGGGTTGTTGCCGCCCATCTCCAAAGCGAGAATCTTTTCCGGGGATCCCGCGAGTTGCCGATGCAGTGCGTGCCCCGCCGCCGCGCTTCCGGTGAACAACAGGCCGTCGAGCAGCGGGTGCGCGACGATCCCCAGGCCTGTCTCCTTGCCTCCTTGGAGCAGATTGAGCACGCCGGGGATGACCCCCGCTTTTTCCCACAGCTTGACGGTCTCGATTGCGGTTGATGGTGCTTGTTCGCTTGGCTTGAACACGATAGTGTTACCAGCGAGCAATGCGGGCACGATGTGCCCATTCGGGAGATGACCGGGGAAATTGTAAGGTCCCAAAACGGCGAGCACGCCATGGGGGAGGTGCCGCACCACCGATCGATAGATGCCAAGCTCACGCTCGGCCGTTCCGGTTCGCTCTCGATAGGCGCGGACCGAAAGCTCGATCTTCGCGATCATCGAGCTCACCTCGGTGAGCGCCTCCCAGGTCGGCTTTCCCGTTTCGAGCGAGATCACGCGTGCGAGCCCGTCGCGGTGCGTCTCGAGCAAGGCGCCAAAGCGCTCGATGATCGCGATGCGGCCTTCGAGGGAAATGGCGCGCCAGCCGACGCATGCCCGCCGCGCAGCCTGAAACGCACGGTCGACTTGAGCCTCGCTCGCCGCGCGGCCTTCCCAGACTGGCGTGCCCGTGGCCGGGTCGAGCGAACGAAGCTCCGATCCTTCTCCTTTTTCCCATGCGCCGTCGAGATGGAGCTGTGACATCGGTCTTCTACAATTCTAGCACCCGGACCGGCTCGCCCTCCCTGATCCGAATGGCGCGGGCCATCTCGGGGTCGAGGGTTACCCCGTCCGTTCCCTCTAGGCGAGCGCTCCCGACCGAGCACCGAAAGTCTTGAACTCTCGTATTGGCGACTAGACACCTCACCGGGTTGTTCAATGGGCCGATCCGAGCGGCGTGCCGTTGGCTGTCGCGCACGGCGTGAATGTCGTTGCGGCGGCATTCGACGGTAGGGCCGCCGTCGAAGATATCGACGTAGCTCTCATAGCGAAAGCCTTCGCCCTCGAGCATCTCGAGGGCTTTCTTGCTGTTGGGGTGCGGTTTCCCAATCGCTTCACGCGCGTCCTCCGGCAAGAAGAGCACGTAGATCGCGTGCTTAGGCATGAGCTCGGCGATGAAGGATTTGTGCCCCGTACCCACGAGATGATCGGCCGTCGGGAAATCCATCGAAAAGAAGTGCTGGCCGAGCCCGTCCCAGAAAGGGGAGCGACCTCGCTCGTCCGACACGCCCCTGATCTCGGCGATGACTTTGTCCGCAAAGCGGTGCGGAAACTCCGCGATGAAGAGCAGCCGCGATTTAGAAAGCAAGGTGCCTAGACCCTTGCTCCGTTGCCCGGGGCCGAGAAAGAGCGAGGTGAGCTCCGTGCAACCGGTGTAGTCGTTCGAGAGGTAGAGCGCCGGGTGCGCGCGGTGCACCTTGAGCTCCTTCGATGCATGCACGACCGTGCCGATCCGATAGCTGTAGAAAGGATCCTTGAGCCCCACCGCGGCCTTGATTGCGCACATGCCAGCGACTTCTTGGATGTCGTCATCCGCCAGGACGAAAAAGTAGTCTTCGCTTCTCGCTTTGCCGATCTCGGCCGCGAACGACTTCGCCGAGGTTTCGATTTTCTGGAGAAGCGTGTCGCGGTCGATCGCGAGCGAAGTGATCCCCGCCTGCACCTGTGCGATGAGGGATTCTAGACGTTCGAGGTCGGCGAGCTCGGCCGGACGAATGACAAAGGCCACGTCACCGACAGGATCGCACAGCTGGCGGCGTGGACCTAGTTCAACGTGCAGGTCGGGTTGACGCAGTAGCTTGCGCCGTCGCCGCTGGCGTCGAAGCAGCTGAAGCCACCGGGGCACTCCGCGTTGCCCGTGCAGCTGAGCTGGCACGTGTTTGTGTCGGGATCGCACGCAAGCGAGAGATTGTCGCGATCGTACTGCTCGGCGAGCGACTCCGAGGAGCGGTCGCAGTCTGTCTCGATGCTGCACGGCCAACCAACGTCGACGTCCTTTGGCGGGGCGGTTTGGAGGCACTCGAAGCGAATTCGAGTGCCCAACTGCGGCTCTGCCCCATCGGTGAAGCGCACGCGTTGCTTGTACTCGTTGAAGAAGCAAGCGTCGGCGGTCTCCTGCGTGAAGTCGTCGTAGAACCAACCGAGACCCTGGGGAACACCGGCTCCGGGGTCGCTCGGCAGCTGGGTAATCCGGCAGACCTCACGGCCGTCCTCGTTCGCGACGGCTTCGGGCTCACGCCCGCGCGCAGCAGCATCTGCGCAGGTGACACCCTCGGGTTGCACCTCGCGAACCTCGCATCCCACCATGTCCTCGGAGTTGCGATTGAGTCGCCGTGGCAGACAGAGCCGGCGAAGCGCATCCGCAATCCGATCGACGATCGCCTCGAGTGCCCGTTTGTAGTCCGAAGCGCAGATCGATTCGACGACCGTGCCGACGTCGCTGTTCGTTTCAGCGAGACCTTTGGCGACCTCGACGACGCGGCGGCCCGGGGCGGCGGCACCGTCAGTCGATCCAGCGCCGCACGCGGGCCGGAGCTGTTGGGTCTGGGTATTCGCGAAGGCCGGGTCTGGAGTCTCCGCCATCCCTGGATGCGCGAGAATCGCATCGTAACGGGCCTCATCGGTCGCAAAGTTCTCGCGATTGAGGGCGCTGTCGTCAGGAATGCCGGTGATTGCGGCAAACACGACCTGGCTCGGGTCGTCCTTCAGCTCTGCGATGCCCGTGACATAGCGGTCGATCGCTTGAAGCGCCTCGCTGTGCTCCCAGCAACGAAGATTGAATTGGACCTCGTCGTTGGTGGTAAACGGCCCCTGGAACGGGTTGCCCGGGTTCGGAACGGTATCGAAGATGCGCGGGTCGGTGGTCGAACAGTCATCTTCATCGGTGATGAGGATCACGGCGAGCAACGCGTCCTGACGGCTGAACCCGGCGTTGGCGGTGTTCCGGTCCTGGGCGAGGATGGCCTCGAGCTGTTGTTCGAAGCCGCAACCATCGGTTTGCCCTGTGACGCATTCCACGTCCTCCACGAATTGGGCATCGAAGGTCATGCTCGCGTCAGCCGGCCTGTCCAAATAGAAGGTGTCGACGGGTGGTGTCTGTGCCGCACACATGACGCGCGGCGTGCCAGAGTTGTTGTCATCGTCGATCAACCCGGTGACCTGCATGAAGCCCGCTAAGCCGGCTCCACCGTTACGTTCACATGCTGTGGTCGGGAAAAAGTTGACGCCGGACGTGAAGCCGTGTGGCGGCTCGGTCGAATGGCCGAGGTCCGGCGTAATGATCCCGACATGAAGGCTCTCGACCGCGGGGAACTCCCCCCCCTCCAAGGGCGTCGACATGTCGACGTCGATGCCTCCGGTGAGCAATAGATTCACCAGGCGTGGCACCTGCAGGGCGAGCTTGCTCTGCTCCGCCAACATCGAGGGCGAATCATCGATGACGAACAGAACGTCGAGCGCCCTCTGCGGATTGACCGGTACGTTCTGGACGACGCCGTTAATCGTGCACGGGTTCAGGGGACTGAGCGGCCTGTTGGAGCAACTCCCAACCGTCGCGACGAGCCCCACCATCACGAGCAAAAAAGCAAAGCGAACCTTCATGTCTCCTCCCCGTACCCGACAGGCTGATCATAACCACTTGGGCCGCACAAAGCCAATCGAGCGGGAACTTTACAGCAGGCTTCACATTGGCGTCCGTTCGGATGGAGGGGCTCTAACCACATGAGATCACAACTGTTCCCACGCGTGAGCTCCACAGCGCATCCTGGAATCCTGCTACTTATTTCAGAGTCTTGGGTCTGCTATGCAGAAAGTATAGGGATCCTATCATGCGCCGAGTTCTGGTCGTCGACGACGAAGAAAACATCCGGGTCGTGCTCCGCACGCTCTTGAAGAAGCACAACTACCAGGTGGAGGCTGCCAATTCCGCGGAGACCGCCCTCGAGCAACTCGAGCGCTTCGATCCCGACTTCGTGCTCGCCGACGTTCGGATGAGCGGAATGACCGGTCTCGAGCTCTGCGCCGAGCTCAAAGCACGCTCGTCGCTTGCGACCGTGATCTTGATGAGCGCCTACGGTTCGGTCGACTTGGCGATCGACGCGATGAAAGCCGGCGCCTACGACTACATCTCGAAGCCCTTCAAGCAGGACGAGGTGTTGCTTGCGCTCACCAAAGCCGAAGAGCGCGAGACGCTCCGTCGGGAAAATCGCGCGCTCAAGGAAGCGATGCGCAAGGAACGAACCTTTCACGACATCCTCGGAAAGAGTGATGCCATCGAGAAAGTCTTTGCGACGATCGGTAAAGTCGCCGACTACAAGACCACCGTTCTGATCCAAGGCGAAAGCGGTACCGGCAAGGAGCTCGTTGCACGTGCGCTCCACCTCGGGAGCCCAAGAAAAGACAAGCCGTTCATTCCGCTCAACTGCGGTGCAATCCCCGAGACCCTTCTCGAAAGCCAACTTTTCGGCCACAAAAAAGGGGCATTCACCGATGCCCACGTCGACAAGCGCGGGCTATTCACCGAAGCGGATCAAGGCACGCTATTCCTCGACGAGATCGGAGAGCTGCCGCTCGGTTTGCAGGTGAAGTTGCTGCGCGTGCTTCAAGAGGGCCGGGTTCGTCCCGTCGGGGCAAACCGCGATCAAGAGGTCGACGTGCGCGTCATTGCAGCCACCGTGCGGGACCTACAACGAGAGGTTGCTGAAGGACGGTTTCGCGAAGACCTCTACTACCGATTGAACGTGTTGCAGATCAACGTGCCGCCACTACGCGATCGACGCGACGACATCATGTTGCTCGTCGATCATTTCATCGAACGCAACAACAGCCGTCTCGGCACCAAGATTCGCGATGTCGATCAGAAGGCACGCAAGCTGCTGCTCAATTATCCTTGGCCGGGGAACGTGCGTGAGCTCGAGAACACGATCGAGCGGGCCGCAGTCCTCTCGGAAAGCGACGTAGTCGGCGTGGGCGACCTGCCGGAACGCATGCGCGAACCAGCCGATCCTGTCGCCGCGAGCCTTGCCACCGGTGAGCTTTCGATCAAGAAGACCGCCCGATTCATGGAAGAGACGTTGATCCGGCGCGCTCTCGAAAAGACCGGCGGAAACCGAACGGCAGCCTCGAAATTGCTGGAGATCAGCCACCGCGCTCTACTTTACAAGATCAAAGATTATGGGATTCACTAGCTCCGACTGGATAATCGGGAATGACGAGGTTAGAAGGAGCGTTGGTTTCGTGATGAGCTCTATGCGGAGTGGCTTAGCTTTTGCGGTGATTTGCGCCGTATTCGTCTCCTCGACGGCGACCGGGTGTAAGAAGAACATCCCCAACACCACCGTCGAGGACACCCCCGGGAACCGGTCGATCATCACCTTCATGGAGAACTATCGCCGGGCGGTCGAGGAGCGGGATATCGGCGCTCTGTTGGCTATGGCCCATCCCCAATACTTGGACGACAATGGCACCCCTACGGGTGATGACGACATCGACTATCGAGCTCTCCGCATCAAGCTCGGCAGTTGGCGCGAGCGGGTCACCGATGTCCGCTACGAGATCAAGTACCGCACTATCGGAGCCGATATGGAGCGAATTATGGTGGATTATCGCTACAGTGCGAGCTTCCGAATCGCCTATGGTGAAGAGGATGAGCGCTGGTCCCGTCGTATCGGCGAGAACCGCATGGTGCTCCTGTATGACGAGATCGAGAGTCGCTACTACGTCCTCTCCGGCATGTAATTCGTACATTCCTATTGAATAAGTACACCAATTTGCGCTACGATTCAGTCGTTGCCGAGGTGGAATCGGTGCAACTGAGTGGGATAGCCCACAATCGACGAGAGCATGAGATTCGAGTGCGATAGCTGCCACGCCAAGTACAAGATCTCCGACGCGAAGGTCGCAGGTCGGGTCGTGCGCTTTCCATGTCGGAAGTGTGAGCACAAGATCGTGATCGACGGCAGACGTCAGGTTGGGGATGTCACCGTTCCTGCCGGTGCCGCGTACGGGCTCGAGGAGGTGACCCGGCGATCGGAGCCCGCGCCATTTGTCCGGGAGGCTGCGACCGTGAGGCAAAGGCGTCCGTCTTCGCCGGTTCGGCGTCGGCCATCATCGGTGCCACCTCGGCGTCCGTCCTCGGTTGCACGGCGCCTGTCTTCTTCGCCAGCGGCCGCCAGCAGCGCGCTCGTGGGTCAGCATCCTGGGCTTGCACCACCGGTTCCGACGCGATCGAAAGTCGGGGGTCCCCCTAGGATTGCCGACAAGGCCGAATGGCACGTCTCGGTCAACGACGTCCCGATCGGCCCGATCAAGCTCGAAGAGATGGCGCACAAGGTAGACGCTGGCGCCGTCAGCGAATACTCGCTCGTGTGGCGCGACGGTTTTGACGAATGGCGTCCACTTGCAACGGTGCCCGAGCTCATGTCTTTGCTTTACGAGCGTCGTAGCTCGGGTCCGCCGGCACGCAGCCGGTTTTCCTCGGCCCCGCCATTCGTCGAGGCGCAAACGGCCATCAAAGAGACGCCAGAAGTTTCTCGGGTGTCCGGTCCAGCGAAGCCGCCGGTTCACGCCTTAGGCAAGCGGCCGAGCGTGGCCGAATTCTTGCCCCTTGCCGACTCGCTCCAGCCCGAGTCGGGCCTTCCGACTCCGCTCGGCGAAATGTCGCAGCCGCCTGCGCCGCTTGGTCCACCACCTATCTTCGAATCCTTACCAGAGAGCGGCGCGTTTTCGGGGCTTTCGCAACCGCCCGACGAGCTCATCTCGGTGCCCGCCGTTCCGCCGGAGCCCGCTGGCGTCGAGCCGCGAACCGGTCTTTCGCGGTGGGTCTCGGCATTGCTGGTTGCCATCGCCTTTTTTTCGGGCGTGGCTGCGATGTTGGCATTTGACGCGTACGGCGATCTGATTCTGGAAAGGATCTTGGGGTCGCCTAGCGGGTCAGTCCAGCAAGCGACGAAGGCCGTACCGCCGATCGATACGGCCGCGCCGGTCGAAGAGGTTGCACCTGCGGAAGAGGCCGAAGGCGTCGACGAAAGCGAAGCGGCGGAGCCGGGAGAAGCGGCGGCAGAGGAAGCCGACGATGTCGAGGGAGCGGAAGCGATCGAAGACAAAGACACGCTCGAAGCGGCTACGACCAAATCGACACTGGTCGTCGAACCGCCTAAGCCCACGGAGGATGGCCCTGCCATGGAACCCGCGAAACCCCGTCGGCGCGTGCGGGCGAAACGGTCTGCCGACACCGTGGAGGATTCTTCGGCAGGCATCAAAAAGCTAGGAGACGATTCGCTGAGCGCCGAGGAGCAAAAGCTCTTGGCCGACTTCGGTTCGAGCACCAGCGCTGGAGTCGCGAAGATCGACGTCTCGGAATCCGGCAGCTCCGCGAGTAAGCGCGATCCGCTCGACGGCAAGGCGGTAAGCGCAACCGTGAATACCAATAAACCGCGCCTTCAGCGCTGCTACGAGCGGGCCATCCGTGGACAACAGTCGCCAACGGCGGTCCGCATGAACGTATCGATCAACGTCGCGTCCTCTGGACGCGTGTCAGACGTGGAAGTCGACGGTACCGGGCCTGGCGGGCTCAAGGAGTGCATCGAGGCGTCGATTCGGCGTTGGCGCTTTCCGGCCTCCTCTGAAGGTGGCCCCGCGAAGTTCCCGATCGTATTCTCCGCCAACTGACGGTCGGTCATGACGATCAAGCCTCTCATCGACGCGAGCACGATTGCTCAGCGTGTCATCGAGCTCGCTCACGAGATCACACACGATTATCTCGGCAAGGAGCTGGTGATCGTTCCCGTGCTCAAGGGAAGCTACGTTTTTGCAGCCGACTTGGTGCGGCACATCGACCTCGAACTGTCGGTCGACTTCCTCGGGGTACGTAGCTATGGCGATGCTCAGAACAGCAGCGGGGTCGTCGAGATCACGACAGACCTCAGTCACTCGATCGAGGGTAAGCACGTCATCCTGATCGAGGACATCGTCGATACGGGTTTAACCGTATCGTACCTCTTCAAGAACCTGACCACGCGTCGGCCGGCGTCATTGAAGCTTGCTTCGTTGCTGCACAAGCCTTCTCGGACGCGCGAGCCCGTGAAGATCGACTACCTCGGTTTCACTGTCGAAGACGTTTTCGTCGTCGGGTATGGCCTCGACCACGCACAGAAGTTCCGTAACCTCCCGTACTTGGCTGTGGTGACCGACCAACTGCCGCCGAAGGCGTCTCAGTAACCGGATCCGGACTTTCCGCTCTTCTCTGCGGCTACCGCCGCCGCGCCCGCGGCAGCGGCTCCCGGATCGTACGTGACGGTCATCCGAACCTGAAACGCTCGATCGATCTCGACGTCCTCGGTGCCTTCGACGGTACGTACCTTCAACGTCCCGGCCGATTCACCGTTTGCGGCCGCGTTCGCTTCGAGGGCGTTGAGATTCGCGATGATTTCGCCGTTTGCGTACATGCTGAAGGATTCGACCGTGAGCTCGATCCCCTCTCTATCGAAAGTGACCGTTTGCGGTTCGGCGGTCTGCTGAATCGCGACCCTCATCCGAAGCTCGTCGCCGACCTTTTCGGTCAAGGTGTACGTATCGACCTGGCTCACCTTGAAACCGTAGAGAACGAGGTCTTTGCGGGCCTCCCAGCGGGCGCCCTTTCCGACCGGTTCCGCCGGCAAGAGGACGCGCGATAGCGAGGTACGCGCGTTGATGATCATCACCAGCAAGCGGATGGGGACGTCAGCGCGCTTGGCTCGCTCGTTCAGCTCACTCGCTTGAATGATGCCTCTGTCGTCGATCTCGACCCAACCGCCGATGTTGTTGAGGACCGATGCGCTCTTGCTGAGGTCACGTGCAAGCTGCGGGTCGGCGCCTTCTGGAACGAGAGCCTCCGCCTTGATGATGCGGACGTCGAACCGCGTGCCCCGCCTCGATTGGATCGACGGTCCTGAGACGACGTGCAAACGGACGCCCGGGACGACGCTGAGCTGTGCGCCTTTAGATGACGTGGCAAGCGAGGCGAGACCAAAGTCCATGTTGGACGTCGTGGTCGTTCCTTCGGCCACCTTGTACCGCAGCACCTCGTGCGGCTCTTTGCCCGCGTCGAGCACGAGGACTGGATCGCCGCTCTTGGCGTCTTTGGCCGTGTTGGACTTACTGCAGCCGCTCAAGACGAGGAGCGCGCACATGACAATCAACCCGCGCGTGATCACTTGTTTCGTCATCGATACTCCTTTACGGCACCTCAAACAATCGCCGTTGCAAGGCGGCTCTAGATCGCTGCAGCGCCGGGGTCAAGGATCAGCGCTCTTTGGCACGGCTTTTTCAACGACACCCTTCACACGTCGGTAACCCGGCGGCAGGGCGAATATGTCTCGGGACACTTTCGATCGCTTGATGTCTTCGACCAAGAACTCGACCAGTGGACGCCCAGGTTGCCGCACTTGCATTCTCATCGAAAAGCCGGGCTCGATGCCGTACTTCTTCATCGCCTTCATGCGTTCCTCGTCGGACATCTCGAGCCCGAGGTTGCGACCGCGAAACGCCTGAGTCCACAGGTCGGGGGGGTATTTCGGTGTCATCCAAAGATCGATCGTCGCGTTGTTGTCTTTGTCGAGGACACGAACGTGCTCAGTCTCCACGCCGCTCACAGTGTCTGTGCCTAGCTTTTCGATCTCTAGGTTCGTGTCTCGTCCCTTGCCTACGACATCCCCGCTCGATTCGCGCAACGCTTCGTAGGGGACTTCGACGATGACTTTCTGGTTGTGAGAGATCGAATAGTAGCTCTTGCCGGCCGCCGGCATGAGGGTGGATCCGTGCATCATTTCACCTTCGGGGCTCTTGCCCGAAGTGTCGATCCGCACGTCTCCTGCCTTGGAGTACCAGGCATGCACCCGCACCGAGGTCCCGGGCTGGCCGGATAACTTCGCCTTGAGCTCGCCCTCGAACGCGCGGGCCGGGTTGGCGACACAGGTTGCCAAAAAGGCCGCTACTAGGCCAACGACGGCAACGCTGAGAAGCCGGGGGGGCATGGGGGGCATTGAAGCGGGGTTATATCGGATTGGATTCTTGGATCCAGGCCTCGGGTAGCGGCATTTGACCGAGGTGGGTCCACGGCTACAATCCGCCCCCTCGAGCGAGGAACATCATGCGAGACCTGATCAAGCTCAGCTGCGAAAACTGCGGAAAAGACAACTACGTGACGGACAAGAACCGACGCACGATGCCAGAAAAGTTTCACATCAAAAAGTTCTGTCCGAAATGCCGCAGTCACCAGTCGCACAAAGAGGGCAAGATCAGCAAGGGCTGATCGACGCCGTACGCCTAGGGACTGTCCCCTTTTTCACAGGCGGTCGACGAGGCGCACGGCGAAAGCCCCTGTGCCTCCATGACGCCGAGGTGCCGTGCAGAAGGCCAGCACATATCTTGCCGCTGCGCGCTTGCTGAGCGTGCCGACGATGTGCTCCCTGAGAGTGCCCTTGCCGCCAGGGCTGTGAAGCCCCTTGCCAACGATGATCAGGACCCACCGGTGCCCGCACTCTTGGTGGTCGCGCACAAACCGCAGAACTCTGTGATCGGCTTCCGCCGCGGTCATCCCATGCAGATCGCATTCTGCCTCGATTTCGAGCCGAGGGTCCGCCAAGGTGTCGATAATGCTGGGGTGGGTCGCGTTGCGGTGGCCGAGGACACTTCCGTCGCTGTCGCGCTCCACCAGAAGTGGCACTGTCGGCGTGTGTCTGGCCGAGACAGGCGAGCTTCGAGAAGCGCGTTGATCGTCGGAGGGCATCACGCGCTTCTTGACCCTTCCGCCAAGCGGCTTGACGTCCGAGAACGCCTCCCGCAGCGCGTCCTGATCGGCCTCCGAGCGTCCGCCGCCCGCCGCCGAGCCACCCTTGGTTCTGGCGCCTTTTCGTTTCGACTTGCCCACGACCCAACCATCATGAACCCCCGGCCGGCTCCCGCGCAATTGGCGCACCCGCTGCAGCTCACCTGCCTCGTGCGAAGAATCTTCGCCCGTCACCTCAAAACGATGCCCGCGAGCGGCGCCTTTGCCGGCTGCGAGGGTGGCACATCGCTTGCACACGAATATGACCGATGGATTTCAGTCGCCGGTGTTGGACGAGTGAGTTGGTTCTGCCGAGCGCGCTGGCGTTCCCGGGAGTCTGCGGCGGATCCCCCGACGAGCACATCTTGCGGTTTCGGCAACCCTTGCACTGCAGCTAAGTTCGGGCCGAGCGACTGAAGTCCCTCGTTAACTCGCGTGTCATGTCAACCGGCCTTCGGGCCGTCCCGACGCGGGCGACGATTGCACTCGAGTGCGGCCTTGCGAACACGCACCGCATCTGGGGTCACCTCGACGAGCTCGTCCTGGTCGATCCAGTCGAGCGCGGTCTCGATCGTGAGCTGGCGATGCGGCGTGAGAATGACGTTCTCGTCCCGACCGGCCGCGCGAATGTTAGTCAGCTTTTTTTCACGGGTGCAGTTCACATTCAGATCACTCGGTCGGTTGTGCTCCCCTACGATCATGCCCTCGTAGACCTTGGTCCCGGCACCCACGAAGAGCTTGCCGCGCGGTTGTAGATTGAACAGCGCGTACGGCGTGGTCGTGCCTCCGCGGTCGGCGACGATCGCGCCGTTCTTACGTCGAAGAAGCGGGCCCGCGTACGGATCCCACCCCTCGAACATCGCGTTGAGAAGCCCCTCACCGCGCGTCTCGGTCATGAAGATCGAACGAAACCCGATCAATCCCCGCGACGGCACACGGTACTCAACACGAGCCCGATTGGCGCCGATCGGGTTCATCTTGCCCATGACGCCCCGCCGATCGCCCAGCAACTGGGTGACCGTCCCGACGTGGGATTGCGGTACGTCGACTACCACGGTCTCGACGGGCTCGCACTTGCGCCCATCGATCGTCCGAACCACGACCTCCGGCATTCCAAGCGCGAATTCGTAGCCCTCGCGGCGCATGGTTTCGGCCAAGATCGCCAGCATCAGCTCGCCGCGCCCGTACACGACGAACGTGTCGGGTTCTTCGGTCTCTTCGACGCGCATGGCGATATTGCGCTGGGCTTCTTTGAGGAGTCTCTCGCGCACTTGCCGGGAGGTCACGAAGTCGCCTACGCGCCCGGCGAACGGCGACGTGTTGACCAGGAAGCGGACTTTGATCGTCGGCTCTTCGACCGAAATGCGGTCGAGTGGGGCAGCGTGACTTGGGTGTGTGATCGTGTCGCCGATGCGCACTTCTTCGATGCCAGAGATCGCGACGATGTCTCCTGCTGCCGCTTCGTCGATGCGCACCCTGTCGAGGCTCTCGAAGCCCCATAGGGCGCCGACCTTGCGCTCTACCGTAGCGTCGTGTCCGATGACAGCGACATTCTCGAGCGGTTTGATGGTCCCTCCGCGAATGCGTCCGATCGCTATCCGGCCGATGTAGTCGTCGTGAATGGTGTTGTGCACCAAGAGCTGGAGCGGAAGAGTCGCGTCGCCGTCAGGCGCAGGGAGGTACTCGACGAGTGTTTCAAAGAGAGGTGTGAGGTCGGTCGAATCATCATCCAGCGCCCGCTTTGCGATCCCGTCCTTGCCAATGGCATACACCGTCGCGAAGTTCGCTTGCTCGTCCGTCGCACCGAGGTCGCAGAAGAGGTCGAAGAGCTCGTTGAGAGCCTCGTCCGGCCGGGCATCGCGCCGGTCGATCTTGTTGATCACGGCGACTACTGGAAGTCCGAGCTCGATGCACTTCGAGAGGACGAATCGTGTTTGCGGTAGCGCCCCCTCGGCAGCGTCGACCAGCAAGAGCGCTCCGTCGGCCATTCGGAGAGTCCGCTCGACCTCGCCCCCAAAGTCCGCATGACCAGGGGTGTCGATGAGATTGATCTTGTAATCCTTCCAGCGAATCGACGCGTGCTTGGCGAGGATGGTGATCCCGCGCTCTCGCTCGAGGTCGTTCGAATCGAGGACACGTTCGCGCACGGCTTCGTTCGAGCGAAACACGCCCGTCTGATGCAACATCGCGTCGACCAGGGTCGTCTTGCCATGATCGACGTGGGCGATAATCGCCACGTTTCTAAGCTTGTCCTGCACGCGCTAACCCCCACGCCGTCGCGTGAGCGCGCGTCTTGCCAGATCCACGGCAACGCCGCCACCCGGCTCGATTTGGGAGGTCCATGCGGTCCCGCTATCCTGACGCTGGGGGTAATCTTCTATGTTACGAGCATGGCTGCCGCACAGGGTAATCGCGGTTCTGGTGACCGGCATCGTTGGTTGTGGTGGTGGCTCGACCGACCCGCGCACGAATCCAGACCCCGGACTGCCGTCGGGTAACGGCGACGGCACCTGCACCGTTCCCGTGGGAGCCGGCGCAGAAGACGCATCCGACCCCGACACGATCATCGGTGACGGGACTCCTCAAAGCTGTACGTCCGACGCCTTCGTCGAGGCGGTTGCCCTTGGTGGGGTGATCACTTTCGACTGCGGACCGGACCCCGTCGTCATCACACTCGATCGGACCGCGAAAGTCTTCAACGATCAGAACCCCGACATCGTCATCGACGGCGGCGGCAAAGTGACTCTGAGCGGTGGCGGGCGAGTGCGAATCCTCTACCAGAACACCTGCGATGAGGCGCAGGTCTGGACGACGCCGCACTGCAACGACCAAGACCATCCTCGCCTCACGGTGCAGAACCTGACGCTCGTCGACGGGAACGCAAAGTCCGAAGCGGACGGGGGCGGCGCGATCTTCGCGCGCGGCGGTAGGCTCAAGGTCGTCAACTCGAGCTTCTTCAACAACGTGTGCGATGACGTCGGGCCCGACGTTGGCGGTGGAGCAATTCGTACTTTCGACCAGTTCGAGGATCGGCCCGTCTACGTGGTGAACAGCACTTTCGGCGCAGAGGGGATCGGGAACGTCTGCTCGAACGGCGGCGCGCTGAGCAGCATCGGGGTGTCGTACACGGTAATCAACAGCATGCTCGCCCACAACGAAGCGATCGGCAATGGCGCCAACCCCGCGCAACCTGGTACGCCTGGCGGCGGAAGCGGCGGCGCGATCTACAACGACGGAAACACCTTCACCCTCTCGGTGTGCGGCACGGTGATCTCCAACAACACCTCGAACGAGGGCGGCGGCGCGATCTTCTTCGTCAGCAACGACCGGACCGGAACGCTGATCATCGAAGACTCGGTGCTCCGTAACAACCCGAGCGATGGTTTCGAGACCGCAGGCTACCCGGGGATCTTCGTGCTCGCCAGCGGGGACCCGCAAGTAAACAACTCGGTGATCGAGTAGACCTTGCGGTCCACCGATAGAAGAGCCTACAACGGGCTCTATGAACGAAACGCTTCGCACATGGCATCGTGTGGTCAAAGAGAAGGACATCGCTGCCCTGGACGGCCTTCTTGCAGACGACGTCGTGTTTCACTCACCCGTCGTCCACTCGCCGCAAGAGGGTAAGGCGCTCACGAAGCTCTACCTCTCGGCGGCCGCGATGGTACTGGCCAACGATACCTTCACCTACGTGAGAGAAGTGGTTGGGGAGTCAGACGCCATGCTCGAGTTCACAGTCGAGGTGCAAGGCGTCCACGTCAACGGCGTCGACATGATCCGCTGGAACGCCGACGGCCAAATCGTGGACTTCAAAGTGATGGTTCGCCCCCTCAAGGCGATCAATCTCTTGCACGGACTAATGCGCCAGATGCTCGACCAAATGTAATGTGCGGATCTTTTCTCTCGCAGACCATGTTTGCGGAACGGGAGCTACTGTAGGGTGGATAGTTTGTCGCGGTGCTTGGACTGAATTGCGTTGTAGTCGTCTTGGGTGAGGTTCAAAGCCTTCGCGATGCGGCGGAGCTGGGTTTGCTCTTCTTGTTTGAGCACTTCGTCTGCGACCCCCATCTCGACCAGCACCTCGAGGATTTCCAGCCGTAGCTCCCGGCTCGCCAGGTCGCGGAGGTCCCGCGTCCAGTCGTGATCGCCAATTAGGGCGACATGGCTGATTTGGTCTGCAAGCAAACCGCAAATCGCGTCGACACCCGCCGCGCTCAACCCGTGAACCCGACCGAGCTCCGCCCGAATGGTGACCTCTTCTCGTTCGGAGTAGTCACCGTCCGCGTATGCCACTTTCGCGAGTAGGCCAGCGACCGCGGTGACGATTTGCCGCGTCGCGTCGTCTGCGTCAGCGAGATACTGCTCGACGATCTTCGCGAGGCGATCACGTGCCTGGACCATGCCAGCTTCATTAGACCCCGATGCGATTCGAGACAAGCGCTAAAGCCCAGCTTTGACGCTGCCCCAAACGCCCGCACAGATGCCCGCAGAGGCGAGCCCGAGCCACAGTGGGTCGCGCACGAGAAACGGTAACACCAACAACAGAATACCGGCAGCCAGCTGAACGGGTCGATGTTGCTTCTTACCGTACACCAACATCACGAACCCGACGCTGCTGACCAAAAGACCAATGAATAGATAGCTCGGCTCTGGCATGGTCAGGACTCCATCAAGACGGGGTCGGCCTCTGGTCGACGTCCCCGGTGGGGAGCGCGCCGTCGACGGAATGAAGCCCGCTTCGTGCTTTAGCGCGAGTGAGGATGGCGTCGCTGCCGTGAAGCAGCACGACGAACACGAGCACCGGGAGGGCAATCAGGACACCAGAAAACCCTCGTGCTCTCACCGCAGGCACCAGGACCGTGACGAACAACGCCCAAAGAAATGTCGCGCCGAGGATCTCCAACAGCGCGTACCCACGATACCCTAGATAGAAATCACCGAGACCGGGAAACAACAATGAACGGAGCGCGGCTTTGCGGGGCTCTTTGAACTTCGCTCCGCAGCGTTCGCACGCGGAGGGGGTGTCGTCGGTCGCCGTGAAGCAGCGCGGGCATAGGTTCTGCCAACCGCCCTCCTTGGCAGGGGTAGACTCGAGCAACCCTCGAAGGTACTTCACCTCACCGCGCTTGACCCCGTGGAACATGAGCTGTTCGCGTCCCGTCCGGATGAAGGCGTAGCTGTGCCTGCCGGTCACCGTTCGGACGCGTTCGAGCGGAAGTTGGTTGGCAAACAATCGCGGGCGCTGCTTCGAGTCGGTGTGAATGAGCAGGATGCGCCTGTCGGTGAGCACGAAGGTCGTACGGTTGGTGAAAGGGTTCATCGAGCCCGCCGTGATCAGGCCCCAAGCGAACTGGCGTGCGCCATTGGTCACGAAGCGCACCACCTCCAAGGGTCCAAGCACGCGACGCAGGACCGGCTCTGCCTTGCGCAGCATTTCGGCGCGCTTGCGATCGCGCCTCCGGACGCTCCGCGCGCGAATGCTCGGGAACATCTCATCGAAGCGCACCGCGATGGAGGCCGGCAAGAGCGCCTTGAGCTCTTCCTCTGGGCTACCCCCCCGTACCATATCCGCCGCTCAACCTAGCACGCCCCCTCATTCAGCACTGCGCAAAAAGTCAGGATGGTGCTACCCTCCTCGCAACTCATCGCTCGGGGGACTTGGGAGATGGTAGTTCCACTGCTGGTGGCCGCGATTCTGCTGCTCGCCGCCAATCTAGTCATCGCAATTATTGTCTTAAATAGGCAGTCGGCCGGGGGCTCTGCGGACGCGCGCGACCAAGCCGAGGCACGGGCCGAGGCGGCCAAACTGCTTCGATCGGAGCTCCGGGACGCTCGCGAAGAGGCCGCCCAGGCTGCCCGCGATCTGCGTGAAGAGGTCTCCGGGACGCAAAAGAGAGGCACCGAGACCCTCGTGAAGACGATCTCCGAGATCGGCCAGGCCCAGACGACCAAGTTCCAAGCCTTCACGGTCCAGCTCAACACGCTCACTGAATCGAACCAGGGCGGCCTCCGACAACTTCGTGAGACGGTCGATCTTCGTCTTCAGGAGCTCCACCAAAACAACGAAAAGAAGCTCGACCAAATGCGCCACGTGGTCGACGAGAAGCTCCAAAGCACGCTCGAAAAGCGGCTTGGCGAGTCGTTCAAGCTCGTCGGCGATCGTCTCGAAGCCGTACAGAAGGGCCTTGGCGAGATGCGAAGCCTGGCGAGCGGCGTCGGCGATCTAAAAAAGGTGCTCACCAACGTCAAGACGCGTGGCACGTGGGGCGAGGTTCAACTCGGCGCGCTCCTCGAGCAGATCCTCACGCCCGAGCAGTTCGACCGAAACGTGCAGCCTCGGCTCGACTCGCGGGATGTGGTCGAGTTCGCGATTCGTCTCCCCGGGCCGAGCGATGATCCGACGCAGTGCGTTTGGCTGCCGATCGACTCGAAGTTCCCACAAGAAGACTACCTGCGCCTCGTCGAAGCGAGCGAGGATGGCGACGCGACTGCAGTGCAACAGGCGCAGTCCGCGCTGCTCCGCTCGATTCAAGACTCGGCTCGCGACGTCGGCACCAAGTACCTGAATCCACCCCGGACGACCGACTTCGCGATTTTGTTTTTGCCTACCGAAGGCCTCTATGCTGAAGCTCTCCGTCACCCCGGTCTGGTCGAGCGTCTGCAGCGCGAGCACCGAATCGTGGTCGCGGGGCCGACGACCCTTGCCGCCGTCCTGAACAGCTTACGCATCGGCTTTCGCACGCTCGCGATCGAGCAGCGCTCGAGTGAGGTGTGGAAGGTGCTCGCCGCCGTGAAGACCGAATTTGGCAGGTTCGGGGACGTTCTCACGAAGGTTAAGCGACAGCTCGAGACCGCGGGTCGAACGATCGACGAAACCGGCGTTCGTACCCGCGCGATGGAGCGCAAGCTTCGTACGGTCGAAGAGCTCCCCGCGGATGCAGCCACCGCCGTCCTCGACCTCGCAGAGGGAGAGCCTGTCGACCTGCTCGAGGCCCAAGAAGACGGGGCCGCCTAGGCTAGTCAGAAGACGTACGGGATAAACAAGTACGGGACTTCTTCGCAATAGCGATCCCAGTCCTTTCCGTACTTCTTCTTGCACCGCGCGATGTCTCGACCGGCACGATGGAAGATCATGACCGTGAAGAAGGTGACGTAGAGATAGGGGAGAAAGTGATCAAACCCGCAGATCAGGCCCCACGAAAGCGCCATCAAGATGTCCGCGGTGTAGTGGATCTTTCGGGCATGGGCCCACCAACCATCGACGAGAAGCTTCGACCCGGCTTCAGTTTCGAGGTAGCGCGGGTTTTTCAAGGTGCCCCAGGGGAGTTGCGGGAACGCCTTTCGTTTCACGTAGCTTCCGTTGAGTTGCATCCGGAAGCGATTGCGTTGGCTCTGCGCCGTGTCCCACACGTAATAGGCGCCGATCAATAGAGCGAACACGAAGACCGTGTATGGGACTGAATGCTCGAACGGCGGTCGGGACGCGATGTACATCGAGTTGAAACAGTAGACGAAGGGCACGCCTGCGAGGTTCCAGAAGATCAACATCCAGCCCCACTTCTCGTAGAAGATGTCCCAGGTCGTGGGGATGCACTCTTCGCCCTTCATGCAGGCATTGGTGTAGAGCCAATGCGCCAGGACCATGAAGATCATCGGCGTGCTGACCAACCCGAAGGTTTCGTACTGGTGGGCGGCGGCGCTCGCGGTCAGCAAGAAGAGCATCAGCCAAGAAACCCGAACTTCGGCCCACATCTTGAGGTCGAGCGGCCCGATCCTCGGATTGAGCCAGGCGCCCATGAAAAAGTCGTAGAAGAAGCTCCCCGTCATGCGTTCGGCATTGCCCGTGATCTTCGCGCCGAAGTAAATCGCGAACGCCACGATATTCGCCGAGATCATCGAGACGATCATGAACGAGCCGAACTGGTCGTAGAGCGTTTGCAGTGGAAAGACACCGGTGAGGTGAAGGACTGCCATCGCGGCGAGCGTGATCCACCAAGCGGAGATCGCATTGCACCGGTAGACCAGTCGTTTGCCTCCGCGTGACGGAATCGGTAGGCCCTTGATTCTGATCCCGGGGAGGTATGCCGCCATCACTCCTTCGACGAACAGGAACGCCCAGTACATCCCGAATACGCGCCAGCTCGGAGCGGCGTAGGTCACGATCTGTTCCCATGCGCGGGCGAAGAACGGGCCGATGTCGGCGAAGCCCGCCGGATGAAAGATGGCCCCTTCGTGGAACCGCCAGGCCATCCACAGGTAAAGCATCAACCCGTGCGAGACGGTCATGAGCAGAGCGGCGCCGATCGTGCCTCCAAACTCACGAGTCGCTTCGCCCTTTTTGGCGGCTGCGGTGGGTGCAGCAGTTGGAGCCTGCAGTTTCGACCTCATCGCCTTCTGCATCCACGCCTCCTACGGTTGCCGCGGTTCTACCTCACACTCGAGGAAAAAAAAAGAGCCCTGCATCGCGAAAAATAAAAGCGCCTCGCCAGTTGGCATGGACTGCCGTCGCGCGCCAGCATGCACGCCATGGACGCAGGCGAGTGGCAGAAGCGGGGACAGATGCACCGGGTCGGTCAGCACGAATTGTTCTGCGTCGACACCGGTGGGGACAAACCGGTGCTTCTCATTCTCCACGGATACCCTACGAGCAGCTATGACTACTGGCGTTCGCTGCCGATTCTAGCCGAACACTACCGCGTGATCGTCCACGACCACCTGGGGTTCGGGTTCTCGGACAAGCCGCACGACTATTCGTACTCGCTGGTGGACCAGGCGGATTACGCGATCGCGCTCTGGCGGGAGCTGGGCGTTACCGAGGCCGACGTTCTAGGACATGACTACGGCTCGAGCGTCGCCACCGAGCTCTTGGCCCGACGCAATTTCGGCTCTGAGCCGATCAAGCTTCGCTCCCTCACCCTGTGCAACGGCAGCATGCACATCGAGCTCGCGAATCTGCGGATCATGCAGCGCCTGCTCAAGGCGCCGCGGGTCGGCTCGGTTGTCGCTCGGCTTGCCAGCGAGCCTCTGTTCCATCGCAACATTCGCAAGATCTTCGCTGACCCGTCGTTTCTGGACGAGCAAGAGCTCAATGCCATGTGGAGTCAGCTCATCGGCGGCGGTGGCCGGGATGTGCTCCCGGTGATCACGCGACACATCGACGAGCGTTACAGGCTCTGGCACCGGTGGATCGGCGCGTTACGCGACACGAACCTTCACATCCACATCGTGTGGGCGCGCCAGGACCCGGTTGCCGTGGAGAAAATGGCTCACGTTCTCCACGACGAGATCGCCAATAGCGACCTACAGTTGCTCGATGGGGTCGGGCACTTTCCGATGATCGAGGCCGCCGAGCGCTGGTCTGCTGCCGTGCTGTCCGTGTTGCGGCGCTAGTCGCCAATCGAGATCAAGCTCAATCGGGGTGCGCCGGCTTGGCGACTTGCATCGAGGTCGACTCGTACCGCCATCCGCCAGCTTCGATCGTTTTGGGGGTCGCGCAAAATTTGGGTGAAAGCCCATGCGGTCTCGCCGCGCTCGACGTCGATCTCTTTGGTGCTCCGCGCGTCGGGTCCGATCTGAATCTCATCGTACTCGGCCCAGTAGCTTGCCAAAGCCTCGCGCAGCCGATCGGCATCCCAGTTGTCGTCCCCCGAGTCGACGAGCGCCTCGGCGGCGCGATCGTAGTGCTTGAAAGCGAGCAAACGCACGATCTTCCAGACTGCGTTCCGCACCATCGTCGTGAAGCCCCGGACGTCTTTGGTGATATCGGGCGGCTCATCGCTTTCACGCTCCGGTATGGGCGCGCCCGGTTCGATCGGTGCCTGGAGCTGCTCCCATTCGGCGAGCAGGCTCGCGTCGACGTAGCGTACCGAAAGCCCCAACCAGTCGCAGAGATCGTACAGTGCATCGGTCTTGGCAGATTCGGGGACGGTTTGAACTAGCGCCTTGTAGCTGTCGGTAAGATACCGGAGCAACACGCCTTCGGACCTCTGAAGGCCGTACTCCTTCACATATTCGACGAACGTCATGCCGAGCTCGTACATATCGCGGGCAATCGATTTCGGCCGAAGAATGTCGTTCCCGACCCACGGATGCCGCTTCGCGAAGATGTCGAATGTCCCATACAGAAACTCTTCGTTGGGTTTCGGGTAGTCGATCTTTTCGAGCTCTTCCATGCGTTGGTCGTACTCCATGCCCTCGGCTTTCATCGCGGAGATGGCACGCGACTTCAGGATATCGGTTTGCCGATAGAGAATGGCCATCGGGTCTTCGAGGGTCGCTTCGACCAGGGTCAAGACGTCGAGCGCGTAGGCCGGGTCCTCAGGCTCGAGCACTTCGACCGCCTCGACGACATAGAGGGAGAGTGCCTGGTTGAGCGAGAAGTCCGACTGGAAATCTTCATGGACCCGCGGACCGTCGCGATCGAGCTCGACGACCCCCGCGTCGCGAAGCGATCGGATCATCGCGATCGCGTTTCGTGCGTGCCGTCGCTTCGCAGTTGGGCCTTCGTGACTCTTTCGAATTAGCGTTCGAAGCGCCAGGCATCCATCGTCCTCGCGTTCGAAGAGGTTGAGGATCATCGCGTTGCTCACGACAAATCGCGATCTGAGCGGTTCCGGGTCCGAGTCTCGTAGACGGACGAAGGTGTCGGCATCCCAATGGGCATAGCCCCGTTCTGGGGGCTGGCGCATCTTGAGCTTTCGAAGCTTCTTCTGGTCGTCACCTGCCTTGGCGCGAAGCTTCTTGTTCTCGATCGCATGGTCCGGTGCCTGCGCGACCACGCTGCCCAGCGTGTCGTATCCACGGCGGCCGGCCCGACCGGCGATCTGCTTGAAATCGCGGACCGTCAAGACCTTGGTGCCCTGTCCATCGTACTTGCAGAGCTTGGTGAAGAGCACCGTTCGAATGGGTACATTGACACCGACACCGAGCGTATCGGTCCCACAGATCACGCGGAGCGTTCCCTGTTGCGCGAGCCGTTCCACCAGGCGCCGGTACCGCGGCAGCATTCCTGCGTGGTGCACCCCGATCCCGTGGTGCAGAAACTTCTTGAGCTCCTTGCCGAACGGCGTGTCGAATCGCGTCTGGCGCAGCTCCTCCTTCATCGCCTTCTTCTGGTCCTTCGACAGGAAGTCGATGCTCATGAAGCTCTGCGCCTGCTCAGTCGCGGCTCGTTGCGCGAAGTGCACGACGTACATGGGGGCCTTGCCGTCATCGAGCAGCTCGACGACCGTGTTGTGTAGGGGTTGCTCGGCGTAATCGAAATCGAGCGGAACGGGCCGGTCGGTGCTCTTGACCAACGTCGTTTGGACACCGGTAAGCTCGGTGACCGCCTCCTCGAACATCCGCGTGTCCCCGAGTGTGGCGCTCATCAACAAAAACCGCGCCTGTGGCAGGGTCAGTAGCGGGACCTGCCACGCTACCCCGCGGTCTCTGTCCGAATAATAGTGGAACTCGTCCATGACCACGCTGTCGACCTCAGCCCGTTCGCCCTCGCGGAGCGCCAGGTTCGAGAGGATCTCCGCCGTGCAACAGATCACCGGGGCATCGCGGTTGACGGTCGCATCGCCAGTCATCATCCCGACCCGCTGCGCGCCAAGCACGCGACAAAGGTCGAAGAACTTCTCACTCACCAACGCTTTGATAGGCGCTGTGTAGAAGGATCGTTCGCCGAGCGCGATCGATCGAAAGTGCATCGCCAACGCGACCAGTGACTTCCCGGAGCCCGTCGGCGTGTTGAGAATCACGTTGTTGCCGACGAAGAGCTCCATCACCGCCTCTTCTTGGGCGGGGTAGAGCTCGATTCCCTGGTCCGACACGTACTCGACGAACCGCATCAGCAGCGCATCGGGATCGACATCGGAGCCGAGCTCGTCGAGGTAGTGGTCAAGCGAAGCCAATGCGAACCTTCCTGTGCGGGACTCTTAGCAGACCCGGTTTGCGGGTGACCTTTTTGCACGCCCCCCAAGAGTCGATGGCCCGCTGTGGCACACATTACGTTGTGAGCCAGCTTGGAATTGCTTCACTTTTCGGCGCTCTTCACTGGCATTCTTGTTGCGTACTTCAAGACGCCGGGTATCCGTAAAGGAGAGTCAAAATGAAGCGTTTTGGGTTTGCATGCGCCCTGCTGGTGGGCACGATTGGTTGCGGTCAAAGCGGCGACGTCGAGGGTCTCGAAGGCTTCGTATGCGGTACCGACGGTCGCACATACACGGTCGAACAAGCAGCCGAGCGCGATCACGAGGTGGCGCATCGGGGCAAATGCGACGCCCCGATGGGCTGCAGCACGCCAAGCGACTGCTTTGCGGGTGACGAGTGTAACGCAGACGTTTGTGTTCCCGTCCCAAGTGGTTGTCCTTGCGTAGGAGTCTTCGAACCGGTCTGCGGAGCCGACGGTCGAACCTACATCAACGCCTGCGAGGCGCGGTGCGTCGACGTCGGGGTCGTGCACCACGGAATGTGCGGGGATGACCCCTGTGCTCTGATCGACTGCGCACCCGGGTTCATCTGTGAGCAAGGCCAATGTCTGCCCATCCAAGAGTGCGAGGGCAAGGAGTGCGAGCCCGACGAGATCTGTATCGACTGGCCCCAACAAGAGCCCGCCTATTGTGTGTGGGTCGGCTGCGACAGCGACGAGCAATGTCGTCGAGGGGAGCGTTGCGTGATCGATGACCCATGTCTCGCCCCGGCCGTGGTAGGCCCCTGCGACGCCGCGATCCCGAGGTGGTTCTACAACTCCAATACCGGTGAGTGCGAGCAGTTCACGTGGGGCGGTTGCGGTGGCAACGACAACAACTTCGAAACTCGAGACGACTGCGAGGCCGCCTGCCCCGATCACGACGTTCCGAAGCTCAGCATCGCGCTTCGAGCCGGTCGCTGCGAGCCTGATGTGTTCTGTCCCGAGGGGCGCTACGCACCGGAAATCTACGCGCCGGTTTGCGGAGTAGATGGTGTCACCTACAGCAACCCGTGCGAAGCCGAGCGCGCAGGTGTCGACATCGCGTACGACGGGGAATGCATCCCAGAAGTCACCTGCGTCGATCGGGGCTGCCCCGAAGGCTGGACGTGTGACTTCTGCCAGACATCCAGCGGGGCGCGCTACATCTGCTTGTCTCCGCTCGCCGGCGCGTGCTTGCCGCCGAGCGACTGACGACGAGCCCACGACTCGCATAAGAAAAGGACCGACGCCCGGAGCTTGGCTCGCGGGCTTGGTCCTCTTATTGGGCCTTCGATTACTGTCGGAAAGTAGGGCTAGGAAACAACGAGCACCGGGCAAAGAGCAAGAGCGGGCACCGTTGAGCGGGGTACAGTGTCTCGCCTGACCGTAGGACGGGATGGTGGGCTCATCCTAGGATCTGCACCCCACGCGACCGGTGCCCGCCTTGCATCGAAGGCACCAACGCGAAGCTAGCGGCCGATGCCGCACAACGGGCGACAAAAGCGGGCACCCAATACGCCAGGTTTTTTCGCGATTCACCCATTGGGCTTGAAATTGCGGCCCCAGTGTGGATCCATCATCAGTCTTGCAAGAAGCATCTGCGAAGCGGAAGCCCCCTCCCAGGGTATCCGGGGCCTGGACGAAGGGCGTCGTGTACGCGTTTCGGCGGCTGGGGCTCGACGTCGAGGAGCTGTGCGCCTCGATCGGCGTCGATATCGAGGTCTTCTTGGACACTACCGGTCGCCCAGCCCGCGATGCTTCAGGCCGCCTCTGGCGAGCAGCTCTCGTCCAGAGCGGTGATCGATTCCTCGGCCTGAACGCTGCCGAGGTCTGGGAGGCTCGGGTCGACCATCTGGTCTTTCTGCTGCTTTTGAGCGCGGACACGTTTGGCGAAGGGCTCACGGCCGGCATTCGGTTTCAAGAGCTCCTCTCCCATGGGCGAGTCCTCACCTTTGGCGAGCATCCCAAGCACCATGCGCTTCATATCAACAGGATCGAGCACGAGCTTCCTGTGCTGGCGCACGAGGTCGAGTTCCTCGCTGCGATCTTGACGAAGCTTTTTCGGTTTGCCACCGACGATGCGTTTGTCCTGGAGGAGGTCCACTTCGAGCATCCCTACCGGGGCAGCATAGAGAAGTACAGCCGCGCGTTTCGGACTACGGTGCTCTTCGGACAGAGCCGGAACACCCTGCTGATCGGCGACGATTCGTGGAACCTCAGCCTCGCGCATGGCAATCAGGTGCTCCACCGCGAGCTTCGCGGCATCGCGGCGGGGCTTCACGCGGGACATCCGGACCGTAGCTTCCTCGACAGCGTTCGCCACCGCATCAAGGGCCTTCTCCCCAAGGGCAACTGCGGCGTCGAACCCGTGGCCACTGCGCTTCACATGACTCCTCGAACGCTACAACGACGCCTCCAAGAAGACGGCACCACTTTTCGCGCCCTCGTGGACGCCACCCGAAAGTCGATCGTCCTCGACGGTGTGGAACGCCACCAGGCTCCAGAGGAAATCGTCCGCCACGCGGGCTTCACCAATCCCCGAAGCTTTCGCCGGGCGATGAAACGCTGGAATCTCTAGGGGGCATTTCCGTTACCTCCGAGGTTATTGCGTGGCAGCTCCTGGGTGCCACGATCCACGCACCAACCTGGAGGTTTGCCATGCCAACGATCGAGTTACCTCAGGGAACCCTTCGCTACGAAGACGTCGGAACCGGCCCAGCTGTCGTGTTCATCCACGGTTTGCTGGTCAACGGAAAGCTTTGGCGTAACGTGACGCCGGAGCTGTCTCGCTCCGCGCGTTGTATCGTTCCCGATTTGCCGCTCGGTTCTCACCCATTCCCAATGAACCCGGATGCCGATCTGAGCGTCGAGGGGGTCGCGAAGCTGGTCGCCGATCTTCTCGAGGCCCTCGACCTTCGCGATGTCACCCTCGTCGGTAACGACTCGGGTGGGGCGATTTCACAAGTGGTGGCGGCGCGTCACGGGGAGCGGGTCGGACGTCTGGTGCTGACGACCTGCGATGCGTACGAAGTCTTCCCGCCGCCGCTTTTCAGCTACCTGCGTCTTCTGCCGGTCGTTCCTGGCTTGGTGACCGTGCTCGCCAAGAGCATGTTTCGCGTGAAGGCCCTTCGGGACCTTCCGCTCGCCTACGGATGGCTCGCCAAATCGGGAATCCCGGACGAAATCGTGAAGAGCTATGTCAAACCCTGCGCCACCGACTCCCGGATTCGGCGCGATGTGAAAAAGTTCGTCCGCACGGTGTCTCCGGCGTTGACGCTCAAAATCGCCAAGGAGCTCCAGTCGTTCGACCGTCCTGTGCTCCTTCTCTGGACGCCGGAGGATCGGTTCTTCCCGGTCTCTCTTGCGGAGCGTCTCTGCGAGGACCTGCCGAACGCGCGCCTCGAGCTGATCGACGACGCCTACGTGTTCGTCGCCGAGGATCAGCCCGAGCGCGTGGCCCGGGAGATCGCTCGTTTTGTGGCGACAGAAGCGACGGACGGCGTTCGTGCCCCCGTCAACTAGACGGCCTACGCGTTTGCGGGCTTGATCACGCCGATCATGCCACCGAGTGGGTCACGGAAAATACCAAACCGGCCGACTCCTTGGGCGTCCACGGGCTCTGCGACGACGGTCGCGCCGTTCTTCTTGGCGCGTGCGAGCGCTGCATCGCAGTCGTCGACCGTGATGTATTGCAACCACATCGTCGGGATGTCCGAGCTCGGTGCCTGCAACATGCCGCCACGAGGGTCGTCACCGTCTTTGAACATGTAGTACGTGCCGTTCGGCATGGACATCTCTTCGTGGGTGTAGCCGAGCACGCTCTTATAGAAGGCAAGCGATGCTTTCGGGTCTTGCGTCCAAAGCTCATTCCAGTGGAGCGAGCCGGGGCCGTCTACGCGTGGGGGATCGGCGGTTTCCGCCTTGAACAGACAGAACATGCCGCCCTGTGGGTCGCTCACCGGCTGCATGCGACCGACGCCCGGCGCATCGAACGCATCCATGTGCGTTGCGCCGCCGGCGGCCTTGACCTTCTTGGCAGTCTCATCGACGTCGGCCACCGACACGTAGCTCACCCACGTGGCGGGAACGTCGCCCTGGGGCGACATGAGTCCGCCGACCCCAGCGTCGCCGACCTTGATGAGGTTGTAGGTAGACCCGTTCTGCATCGTCATGGGCTCGATGCGCCAGGGTAGGGCTTCGGGATAGAAGGAGATGGCTTTATCGATGTCTTTGGTCAGCAACTCGAACCAAACGAATCTTCCGTGTTCGTAGCTCATTGGGGCTCCTTTTCGTGATGGGGCGCCTGCCCCTTTCTCCTCAGTCGAACTGGGCCCGAAGAATTGGACACCCATGAGCGATTTTTTTCCACCTCGATGTCGATCTTCCCGGGTCTTGCTCGACTAGTCGGAAAAAGGCAGGCAATTTCGACTCTGCGTCGTGCCTGCGGTGACCCAACCCAACCGCCCTGGAGGAGATCCGATGCAATATCTGTTGTTGATCTACGAAGACGAGAGAAAGATGCAAGGTCGAGACGAGCAGACCCGGAACCAAATCTTCGATGAGTATCGGACCTTTTCCGAGTCGGTCCGCGAGGCAGGACAGTTCGTGGCGGCCGATGCGCTTCAACCGACGAGCACGGCCACGTCCGTGCGGGTGCGGGATGGCAAGGCGATCACCACCGATGGTCCGTTTGCCGAGACCAAAGAACAGCTAGGCGGGTTTTACCTGGTCGAAGCTGACGACTTGGATCAGGCGATCTCGATCGCGGCGCGCATTCCCTCGGCGCGTTTCGGGACCATCGAAGTCCGGCCGATTTGGGCCTTCGAGTAACGTAGCCTCGGAGATTCGCGCGCGTGCCGGCTTCCGCCCATTCCAGCTTGCAAGCAGTTCTCGAAACGGACCGCGTGCGGATTTTGTCGTCGCTCATTCGGACCTGCGGAGGTGATTTCGACCTTGCCGAGGAAGCCCTTCACGATGCGGTCATCGCCGCGACAACCCAATGGCCCCAGCACGGTGTGCCGGATGCCCCCGATGCGTGGCTTCTTCAGACCGCTCGACACAAAGCGATCGACGCGATCCGGCATGACCAACGCAAGCGACAAAAGCTCGAAGAGCTCGGATACACCACCGAGCTCTTACGGGAGGAAGAGGAGTTGACCCCGATCCCTTACGACATGCTGCGCTTGATCTTCACGTGCTGTCACCCGGCGCTGAGCGAAGAGTCCCGGCTGGCGTTGACCCTGCGGACGGTCGTGGGGCTCCCGACGACAGGGATTGCGCGCGCGTTCCTGGTGACCGAACAGACCATGGCCCAGCGTCTCGTGCGCGCGAAGAAGAAGATCCGCGAAGCGCGCATCCCGTATCGGGTCCCCGAACGCAGTGATATGCCCGAGCGGCTCGAAGCGGTGCTCTTGGTGATCTACCTGGTCTTCAACGAAGGCTACAGCGCCTCGAGTGGCGAGCACATCGTGCGACGGGAGCTCTGTGCACACGCGATCCACATTGGGAGGATTCTCTCGGAGCTGATGCCAGACGAGAGCGAAGCGATCGGGCTCTTAGCGCTAATGCTTTTGCAGGACTCGAGACGCGAGGCGCGGGCCAACGCCGAGGGTGACCTCGTGCTGCTACGCGACCAGGACCGCCGCCTCTGGGACCGTGAGCAGATCGACGAAGGGGTTCGGCTGTGTCGTGCGGCCCACCGTGCGCCGCCGGTTGGAGCCTATGCGATCCAGGCAGCGATCGCGGCGGAGCATGCCCGCGCGGTCCACGCCGAAGACACAGACTGGAAAAAGATTGTGCGGCTCTACCGTCAGCTCCTGAGCCTGAGGCCCACTCCGGTCGTCGCGCTCAATCATGCCGTGGCGGCAGCGATGGCCTACGGTGCCGAAGAAGGGCTTCGCTTGGTCGATTCGCTTGCGAAAGATCTGGACGGCTACGGACCGTTTCACGCGGCCCGCGCCGATTTCTGTCGGACCACCGGTCGCTGGCAGGACGCCGAGGATGGGTACCGGCGTGCGATCGCGCTCGCCACCAATGACCCGGAGCGGCGCTTCCTCGAAGGGCGGCTCCGAGAAACGCAAGAGGCTGTGGACCACTGATCGGAGCTTGGGAGGGCGCGCGCTTCGGCGTACACTCCGCCCGTGAGACGACTCGCGCTTCTGATGCTTGTGCTCTGTGCGGCCTGTGACAAGGGCCAAACCCCGTTTTCCGTCGGGGCTTGCGAGCAGTTTAGGGTCGAGGAGCCCGCGCCGATCCCCTCGACCTGCGGCATCGACATCGCGGGCGAGGGCGAGGCCGTTCGGGTCTTCGCTGTGGGCGCGGTGATTCGGTACGCGGAGATGGAGGACTACGCGACGTTCTGCAAAGCGTGGGACGACGTCGTGCGGACCGAGGTGTTGCCTTGTCTCGCCAATGACAAGCCGAACCTCTTGGTGTTTCCCGAGAACGCGACCTTGGCGGGTGCGTTCATCGGGTCGCGGGGAGTCGAGAGTCGCGCGGAAACCGACACCCTTCCGGCGTTCTTGTCGTTGTTTCGGACGTATGCCGATCCGTTTTCGTACTACGGCGAACGCTACCCCGATACCTCAGACAACGCGCGACTGGTGATCTCCCTGACGGACACCCTTCATCGTGCATTTCAAACCTTTCCCGAGATAGCGAGGCGATACGGGGTGTACGTCGCAGTCTCCTCGGACTTTGCCCCAGCCGAGCTCAGCCAAGACCCTGAGGACATCGCGGCCCTTTCCGATCCGGATCTCGAAGAGGTCGAAAGTGTGTACGTCGCGACCGAGGGTGCAGCGTACAACTGGGGTTTATACTTCGGGCCTGACGGCGAGGAGATCGGCCGCGTAGCCAAGAGCTATCTCGTCCCCGCTGAAGAAGACTTGTTGGATTTGACCCACGGTTCCCTCGAGCAAGCGAGGCCGGTCGTTCTTCCCTTTGCCCGCACCGGCATGGTGATCTCGAAAGATGCCTGGATGCCGGGGCTCTTGGAGCGTCTCGATGCCCTCGGTGCCAATGTCATGCTCCAGCCGGAGGCTTTTTCGGGTTGGGCAGTCGAGGAATTCGAGGGCGATTGGCTCCCTGACATCGTCCGGCAATCCGGATGGGCGCACACGCAACGACACGCGGGCTTTCGCCACAACGTCACGCCGTGCATCAAAGGTAACCTGCTCGACTTAGTGTTCGACTGCCAGTCGCACGTGACGAACGTGAGCCGGCTCGACGATGTGCCGAGGACGTTCATCGGGCAAGACCCGTACCTCGGCCTCACCACTGTCGAGCCTTGGGCGATCGAAGACCCAGGGCCGCCCGCATCGCTCGAACAGCGCCGTGCTATCTTGCGCAACCTCGGAGAGCGCCTGCTTCCCGGGAGCGGTGATCCACTCGAAGACCAGTACCACGCGGAAGTGGTCGCCGCCGATCTCGAGCTCCGAAGCGATGGGCGATTTCCCGAATCGGGTGATGGCGCGCCGGGTGCGTTTGGCAGGAGCAGCCTGGTTGCTGAGCCGCGCGCCGCCCAGATGCATCAGCGCTTTCCTGCGCTGGCGGTCGATGACGACGCTGCGATCGTGGCATGGATGGAGGGCACACTTGGCGACGAAAACGTACGGGCATTCGTCGAGTCAGGAGATGCTTTCGCAGAGGTCACGCTCCGTACGGATGTGAGTCTCGTGCAGCGACTTCCTCGCGTGGCACTCGGGGCAGGGCGTGCGGCGGTCGTCTGGGAAGAGGAATTGGATGAGGGCACGCGCGTCGTTGCGGGCATTCGCATGGACGAAACTTGGACCGTCTTGAACATCACTGACCCGGAGGTTGCGCCCGCCTGGGCGCCAGACGTCGCCATCGATCCGGTGACGGGTCGGTTTTTGGTGACTTGGCTCGATCTGCGAGCTGGCGGGCGCGCCAAGCCTTGGATAGCGCAAAGCGACGATGCGATGTTCTGGCAGCTCAACCCGGTCGATCCCGACAACACCATCGACGACAACCCGCGCGGGGATGCGGCCTTCGTGCGCGTGAAAGCCCGCGATGGGGCTGTGTTCGTCGCGTTTTCGGATTTTCGAGAGTTCAGTTGGGACGTGTACCTGAGTGTGAGCGAAGATGGCGGCGTGAGGTTTGCCCCCGCAACTCGAATCAACCCCAGCGCGGAGATGGTGATGCCGGTGGGCACGAATGACTTCGTCGAATCCGAGCGCATCCATGGCGACGTGGCGCTCGCGATCGACCTCACTGGAAACCCGACCGTCGCCTGGACCGAACGACAAGACCGTCGCTACGAAAGCCACGTGCGATTGTGGCGTGCCAACGTCACCGAACGTGCCGACGACGCACCTGTGGGCGTCGATGCGTGGCGCCCCGCGCTTGCCGTGACTCCCTCCGCCGAGATCCTGACCGTGTGGCAAGACCTCCGCGATGGCACCAACCACTTGCGCCTTGCCGGCGCGCTGGGCCCCGACCTCGACGTCGAGCAGAGCATCGTGTTGGACGATGCGGCCGAGGGCGCCCACGTCTACGCCCCGCAGATAGGGATTCGGCGGAGTGAAGCATGGGTTGTTTGGGAGGACCCGCGTTCGGGTTACGCGCGCGTCCGTCTCGTCCGAGGTGCTTACTAGTCGTCGACGGGCCCGGTCACTTCGTCGCCGGTCCACCCATCTGCGCCGCGTATGGTGTGGCTCGCCCGAAACTCTTTGTCTGCGGCTTTCCACGCCTCCTTGGCCCGGGCCGCTTTGGTCGCCAACTTCGATTGCCGCTTGGCGACCCACGCCGTGCACTCCTCGAGGTTTGGTTTAAAGGGCCCGGTTTCGCGGAGCGACGCTGGAAACATCTCGAGCGGTTCGGTGCTTCGACGCAAGATGGTGAGCTCGACCGGGTTCTTGGCGTTGACCCGCGGCCGCATCTTCACGACGTAGGTCTTGCCTGCCTCGGCTTTCACCTTCAGGAGCTGCACCTGGGGTTGCGCCACACCGGTGACCACCATCAGCATCTGGGTTCCGGGCTCGACGCGCGCCACGACCTTCCAATCGTTTGCCACCGAGGCAATGCACCGCCCCCGCTCGTTGACGATCGAATAGATCACCTCACTCGCCAACCGCTTTCGTTTCCGCACGAACACCACGAGCGCCTTGCCTTCAGGTGCAATGTAGGGAGATTCGCCCGGGGTCGTCGCCAGGTCGGCCTCTACGGAGGTTGTTTCGGCAGCCAAGATGGCAAGTAACACAAAGACGATGCGCGCGCTCCGCATGACCGGGCGATATAGCCTGAAGGCGCGTTTCGCGTAACCCATGCTGAACCGCGCCTCGATTCCGACTGTGGTCGAATCGATCACACTGTAGCGAAACGACGACGCACAGCAGCGAATGCTTCGCCGAATTTGCGATCAATACCGCTGGCACGCCCCTTGCTCAATCACGTGTGAGGAGGCTGCCATGTCCTTACGCTTTATCTTTGTAGTGACGCTTGTCCTAAGCTCAATCGGTTGCTTTAGCGACTGGAACCACAACCCCAACAATACCGGCTTTTCCCCTTCTGTAGGTGGGGGGTCTGCGCTGTGGACGCCGCCAGATCCGCCACCGAGCCTCGACGAATGTTCGCCGAGTGACGACGCCTGGAATGACATCACCCGTTTGTACGTCGACACCGAATGGTCGATCCACGAGTTGATCACGTGCGGGCAGGTGCAGGTGCGCCTCGCGCAAAGCATGCTCGCCATTGTGCTTGCCTCGAACGAAGATCTCTTTCGCGGGGATACTTTCGAGCGGGTTGCACAGTACGCGGCGAGCTTCGGCCTGGATCTCGAATCGCCCTTCGAACAGGCGGAAAACGGGCGCTGGTCGATGCCGATCGACGGGGCAGATCCAACCTCGCGATTCTGGGTGCAGTTCTTTCGACCAGGGAGCGAGGAGCCGATCCTCGACGACCCCTTCCGTCTCGATAGCTACCTCCAGGGCGTGCACGTCGAGACCGAGCTCACACTCGACGAAATGCTCGACGACATCGAGCGTCGAAACACCTTTTGGTTCTTCTGGCAAGAGGAAGGTCCGCTTATCGACCTGCTCAATGATGGCGAGCCCCTCGCCCGGATCTTCAAGGTCGAGGTGTCGATCGCCGACATCGCCGCGCTGGTCTATCCCTTTTTCGATAACTCGGGTGCCGAGTATGGCCCTCTGGTCTCTCTCGTCGACGCAGAAATGATCTCGTGCGTCGAGCTGCGCGACACGCGCGACCGCACCGTCGTCGAATACCGCGCCGACGGGCGGCGAGACACGATTGCCGCAATAGCGGGTGACGGCAAGGTCGCGTTCGACGTCGACGCCATCGATGCGACCGACGGCACCTACACGATGCACGGGGACGCCACGGACTTGCGCTTCCTCGACGTGAAGAGCCTCGCTGGTGAAATCTTCTACGAAATCACGGGACCCGATCTCTCAATCGAGGTCGTCAGCGACTTCGGCTCGGGTAATCCCTGGCCGGTCACCCGCTGGGCTTGCGGCGACTGCGAAGGGCCACACGAGGCGCCTGAGTGACGGCGCCGTTCGCGGCAGTCCTGTTTTCGTTGCGAAAAACGTGCTAGAAGAGCTGTGGTCCAACAGACCACATCCCACGGGCGTCCCCTCGGTTTGTTCGCCATACTGATGGTCTGGTCAGTGTCTGACCGCCATGCTTATCATGAGATCATCGCGGCCGAACAACCAGCTCCATCTGCTCTTCTTGCGCCGGAGATCCCGCGGCTCGTGACCTCCGTGGCACGCCGCTATCTGCAAGAGTTGCTCGCCCACCCCGGCGTCGAAGAGGAGCTGACTCTGCGCTCGGAGTTCGGGATCATGGCGTTTCACGGCGGTAATCTCGAGGCGTACACCGATCACATCGCGGTGGAAACCGCCGCGCGTTGTGACGCGTCGCTCTACGTCGTGCGTCAGCCGCGCGACTTTCGGTGGCACGTTCCGTCGACTCGTTTTCGCCCGGAAGAATCCAGCAGGCTTCGCGCATTCTGCAACCACGTGCGCACCGTCATCACGTTGCACGGGTTTCGTCGTCGTCACATGCCCCACAGCATTCTATTGGGCGGGCACAATCGGACCTTGGCGAGCGTGGTATCGCGACACCTGCGGCGTACGCTTCCAGAGTACGTCGTCGAAGACTCGCTCGAGGCGATTCCGATCGCGCTCCGCGGCCTCAAAGCAGACAATCCCGTCAACATTCCAGCCGACCGAGGCGTGCAAATCGAGCTCCCACCGACAATCCGCCATCAGCACGAGTTCTGGTCACGTCCCACCTTCGACCCTTCGCGATCCGACCACGAAGCGAAACGCCCCGCACCAGTTCGTCTCGTCGACGGCTTAGCCGAGGCAGTTCGTTCTTACCGGGCTGTCCCTGACATTTTGGGCTCATCAGGATAGGTTGCGCCGTGCTCGAGCTCCAACGCCCCTCGGACATCCGGGTCATCGGCGTCGACTGCGCCACGCAGCCGCGCAATGTGGGCCTTGCGCTTTGCACGTTCGCGCGCGGCGGTCCGCGAGTCGACGAGGTGGCGATCGGCAAAAGCTGGGCGTCGATCGACGAGCAGGTCGGGCAGTGGTTGAGCGCGACGACACTCATCGCCGTGGATGCCCCGCTCGGGTGGCCCCTGCCGCTGTCGCAAGCCCTGGTCGATCATGCGGCTGGGGAGGAGCTCTGGGGCAACGCGAACCGATTGTTCCGACGCCGGACCGATGACGTCGTCGCCGAGGCTCTCGGCAAGCGCCCCCTCGATGTCGGCGCAGACCGAATCGCGCGCACCGCCTACACCGCATTGAGCTTCATCGGACGCTTGCGTGACGCCCGCCATCTCCCGATTCCGCTCGCGTGGGAGCCAGGCTGGGTGCGCGGCGTGGAAGCGATCGAAGTCTACCCCGCGGGCACCCTGGCGAGCCGCGAGCTCCCGTACTCGGGCTACAAAGGCGCAGGCTCCAAGGTCACTGCTCTTCGCGAACGTATCGTCAGGGCGGTGGCCGAAGAAATCACGGTCGACGCCGCGGTGACCGAAGCGATGATCCACAGCGACCACGTGCTCGACGCCGTCCTCTGCGCACTGGCCGGCTGCGATTTCCTTCAAGGAAGCGTGATGGCTCCCGAAGACCTCGAGCTCGCCCAGCGCGAGGGATGGATTTGGGTGCAGGGGGTAGGGCGGTAGCGCAACGGCCCAACGATAGGGCCGCGAGTCCCCTGCTTGCCCGAGGCCCCGTCGATGATACGGTCGAGCTTCCACACGGATGGAGGCTTGGCCGCGCGGATAACCCGGACTTGGCGTGCCCCTGTCGAGAGGCGCTGAGTGTCCCCGGCTGGACGAGAACGAAGAGGGCGATGGATTGCGGTCCTGGTCGCTTCGCTTGCGGCGCACCTGGTCGCGCTTTCGGCCCTGAGCGTCGTCCCGCGCACCGCGGCCCCTTGGGAGTTGAATGCGATCGACGTCACCTTCAGCGTCGCGGCCCCACCGCCACGCGCGGAGCTAGCCGTAGAGCCTCCGGAACCGAAGAAGACACCACCGCCCGATCGACGTCTCTCACCGAAGCCCCCCGCGACCTCGCCAACGCTCTCGAAAGCCGAGCCGACACGCGCGCTCGACCCGACAAGCGTCGCACGCGCGTTCATCGTCTTCGAAGAATCCGCGCCGAGCGACGGTTCAGGAGCCGACCCGGCAGGGCTGCACGCCGCCGCCGAGGCCGAGCCGCGCAACTATTTCGAAGGCGTCAGCGCCAAGCGTTATCTTTCCGTTCGCGAACCCCCGCGTCTGCAGCGCCACCAAGATGGGACGCATCGCTACCGGGGCCACGCATTCAAGGCGATCGTGGAGAGAGATGGCTCGGTCACGTTCGATGATGGATACCGTCAGGGCACCGCCGTCGTCTTCGACATCACCGACGCCATCATGCGGCGGCGCGGAGAAGACCCCTATCGAGTAGAAAAGCGCTGGTTCCTCGAAGGCACTGTCGAGTTTCGTCAGGAGCTATTCGAACGCTGGAGAGCCAAGCAAGCCCTGGTCGCCCTCCGCAAGCTCCGCGGCCGCCTCCTCCGCATCATCGAAGACGGAATACTGACCGCTCCACAAAAGGCCACGCGGGTGATCGCGATGTTCCTAGACACGGCAGACGACGAAGCAGGCGCCGCTGCGCGCAACACGATCGCAGAGCTCGTGGCAGAGAGGATGCCAGAGATCGACTTGCCGAACCATGTTCGGTGAGTTTCTTGGCGCGCCGCTACTGGTTCCCGATATCACTCATGAGGGGTTCTGCGGAATTCAGTAGCTGAGTGAGCCAGGCTGGGTGCGCGGCGTGGAAGCGGTCGAAGTCTACCCCGCCGGCACCCTGGCGAGCCGCAAGCTCCCGTACTCGGGCTACACAGGCGCAGGCTCCAAGGTCACTGTTCCCGAAGACCTCGAGCTCGCCGAGCGCGAGGGATGGATTTGGGTGCAGGGGATAGGGCGGTAACGGGGCTCCCGGGTTACGGAAGTCCCCACGAGTGCCGGAGTGCGTCGTATTCGCGTTGCGGGAGAGCGACGAGAACGGCAGCGTTGGGCCGTAGCCAGCGGGCGAAGGTTTCGAGTGTGTCCATCGGCATGGCGATGCATCCAGTCATGCCGCTGTCAGGGCCCCTCCACACGTGAATGAAAATGCAGCTCCCCGCCCCGGGCTCGGTTGCCTGGGTGTTGTGCTCGACGACGATCGCGATCGAGTAAAGATCGTCTCGGCGACGCATATGCTCGGCGCTCCGCCAATCGCGGGCGGTGCTCGCGGTCGACACGATGCGGTTGTAATGACGTGACTTCGGGTCGTCGACGCACCGGAGCTCCGGGGTCGCTTGGACATAAGGGAGAGACACACCATCCCGCGCAGCCTCGTAACCATAAACCGGGCCGATCTCAAAAATGCCAGCCGGCGAGCGACCGTCCCCCTCGCGCTTCACCGGTCCCGGCCGCTCCGCCGGCGGCCCACCTCCGTGGAGCCCCCGCCCCCAGCCATACCCTTCGCGCCCGATCACCGCGTCGATCGGCGGCCCAACCGACTCCCACGCCTGACCCGGCAACCGCTCATAGCGCCGAAGCACGACCCGAAACCGATCCCAATCGTCCGACAGGACCGTCACCACCTGGGTCTTCCGTGGATCGATCGGCGCGTTCACTTCGGCAGCTGGCTTCGACGCGGTGGCCGGCAGCGTTTCACCGCGACACCCGCTCCACGAGAAAGCGAAGACGAGCAGCACCAGCACCCAACAACGCCAGATCTCCTTCGGCATCTCGGTCACCACCACCAGACGACCACCGCGAGGGTGATGATGAGAAGCAGGACCGCTTGCAGTCTGTAATCTTGTCTCCAAGGGTGCCCTGCTGGGACCGCCGCGTCTTCTCGGCGCCAGAGGTGGCCTTCGACCTCGCGTGCTGGTGGTGCCGGCGTCAGCGAGCTCACCCCGACCACCAAGGCGAGCCCGACTACGAACATCACCACGGCTGCGTACAAGTACTGAAGCTCGATCAGGCCGAGCCATTCGACGATGCCCCAGCCAATGACACCGAGCGGAACCCCCACTGCAAGACCTGCAAGCGCACCAGCGGCATTGGCACGGCCCCAGAACAGACCGAGCAAGAACACGGCAACCACCGGAGGCGTCAAATACGAAAGGATCGACTGCAGGTACTGCCAGAGCGTCGGAAAGCGAGAGATCTGAGGCGTCCAAAGCACGGCGAACACCATGAACACCAGGGTTGCGCCGCGTCCCCAGCGCGCCAACCGTTGGGTGCTCAGGTCGGGCCGGGCGGACTTCACGAAGTCCATGGTGAAGAGGGTGGACGCAGAGTGAAGGATGGCCTCCAAACTCGAGAGCATCGCGGCGGTGAGGACGGCCAGCATGAACCCACGAAGCCCGAACGGCAGCAGGTCGAACGCCAGCATCGGAAAGACCAGGTCCGGGTTGTCGAGATCGGGGTACAGCACGGTCGCAAAAACACCAGGCAGGATCAAAATGAAGAGGTTTGGCAATTTCAGCAGCCCCGCGAACAGGGCGCCCCAACGGCCATCGTCCAACGTTTGCGCACCGAGCGCGCGCTGAATGATGAACTGGTTGGTGCACCAGAAGTACATGCCCACGAGGAAGACTCCCGCAAGCCCGGGCCACGGCATCACCGGGTCGTCCGCTGGTTGCGCGAGGCTCAGCGCGCCCGGTGGCGCCGCTTCGACGACGGCATCCCACGACGGAACGGCCTGCCAGGCGAGCACCGAGATCACGATGCCGCCCGCCAAAATCAAAACGGCCTGCAGCGCGTCGTTGGCCACCACCGCGCCCAAGCCGCCAAACGCGATGTACACCCCTGCGGCCAGCGCGGCGACGGTGATGGTGATCCAGATCGACATCCCCGGAAGCAACGTCTTGAGCACCATCGCTCCCGCGTAGAGCGAGCCGGGCGCATCGACCAACATGCTCGTCAGCAACAGCATCGCCGAAAACGCAAGGCGCGGTGCACGTCCGAACCGCTCCTCGAGATATTGCGGTGCCGTGTAGATGCGCGCGCGCAAGAACACCGGCAGGAAAAACGTCGCAAAGAGCACCAGCAGCACCGCCGGCATCCATTCGTAGTGAAAGACGCTGATCCCGCTGTGGTATCCCGCGCCCGGCAGCCCGACGAAGCTGCTGCCTCCCATGTTGGCGACGTAAAACGAAAGCCCGATGATCGGCCAACGCATGCGGTGCCCCGCAAGGAAGAACCCCTCGGCACCCTCTCCACGCGTCCGTCTCGCGAAGAACCACCCGAACGCGACGCGCGTGATCACGACGTAGCCGATCAGGATCGCCAGATCCCAGGCGGAGATCTCTAGCTGAGGCATGCGCCTTTCATCAGACCGATCGCGCCTGCGAGTCTAGGCCGAAGCATGATCGGTCGCAATCACGGTGCATTGGCAACAGGCCCCGCGGCCTACGCTACTGGTTCCCGATATCCGAGGCTTCCGCTGCCGCGATGATCAATGCCGCGTCTACCGGCAAAATGAAGCCCGCCTCGACCGCGCTTTGCGTCGAGCTGGTGACCGCACCGAGATACGCTTGGCGGGTCGGATAGAGCTCGGCCAGCTGCGTTTCATCAAACAGCCGCGTGGTCCCGAAAATCCGACAGAAGCCCTCACCAGTCTGGCCAAGCCCCGACAACACCGCCACGGGAGCATCGACGTAGGGTGTGCGGATGCCGCCGAGGACGTTCCCCAACTCGTCGAGCTGGAACGCGTCTCCATCCGCGGTCACCGAGAGCCGCGGGGCTTCAGGTAGGGGCGTGCCCGTAGCGATCCACTCTACCAATCCGTGGAGGCCCGCCTTGAGCACCCAGTGCTGCGGGCCCGAATTGATCGGCAGCTCGCACTGGATGGGCGCTGGGTTATCGTTTTCAACGACGTCGGCCACGGATGGATCATCGCCAAGATCACTGTTGCTGGTGATCAGCGTGTAGACATCGGCATGCGCCGTGCCTGCCACTTCCCAGAGTCGAAACATCGCCGAGTCGGGTTGATTGCTGGGCAGCGAATTCAAAAGGAGCAGGTCGGACTCGGTTTGGAACATGAGGACCGGCTGCTCCAGATCGTCGCGGACGCGCACGATCTCTGGTGTCGTCACTTCGGCCTGCGGGCTTTGCGACACCCGAGGGCTGCCGCCGCCCCGGCTATGGATCAGGTACCCATCGAAGACTCGGTAGCGAGGTGCGAACGCGTTCACGTAGGTCACCAATCGCCCGGCCGATTGGGATTCGCCGATCGCGATCACCTGTTCTGCTATGAGCCCCTCGAGCGGGTCGATGCCCACCGGGCTTCTCACCGCCTGCGCAATCTGCGAGTAAATCTCATAGGAGAAACTGTCGCCCGGGTGGGAGAGCGAACCATAGCGTTCCGGGTCCACTATCTTGAGACCCAACGGGAAGTTGCCGGAACCCTCGATGCCGCCAAGCTGCGCCGACACCCCGACCCAAACGTGCCCCTCGCGAAGGACCTCCGTGTGCATCGCGCTCCAGTCCGGCGCCGCATCGAGCCCCCCACTCACATTCAGCCATTCGAGAATGACCGTGCCGCTGAACGCATTCGCATCCTGCGGCCGGTACACGAGAATCCGGGTCTTGTAGTCGGCAGTGTCGGCTTCTTGAACACGCCAGCGCCCATCGGAGCTCAGTTGGTTCGCATTGGTGTAGGACACCGCCGTCCCCGAGACGAAATACTCCGACTGCTGAAAACCCACATCACCGAGATCGATGTCACGGGTCCCTGCGACAAACGGGACCCCCGGTTCAACAATGGGCCCCTCGACCGTCGCATCGGCCGGCGTTCCCACGACGATGTTTCCGCCGTCATCGCTACAGCCGACCATGCCAGCCACCAAGCCGCAAAGAATCGAAGCCCGCAACATCATCCCCGGCCGAGCCGCTGTTGGGTGCCAAGTTACGAAGAAAGGAGGTACCGAATCGAAGTTGTTCATAGTCGATGCTCTCGAATCGAATGAATACCAAGAGACCCGGATATGTTCTCTAGCCACCGGCGCGAGTCAAGAGCCATGGTCGGCGTGTCGGTCGCCCAAGCGCGGGATCCTTGGTATGAACGGGGGCGAAAGAGGTGATTCATGACTCGATGCTTCTCGATCGCGTGCTTGGCGCTGTCCTTCACCATCCTCGGCTGTCCGAGCTCGAACGGAGCCGACGGTGCGGGGGGTACCGCAGGGTTCGGGGGGACGGGTGGCCTTGGGGGAGCCGGCGGCGCGGGCGGGGCCGGTGGAGCGGGCGGACTTGGCTTCACCTCGGTCGCGGAAGTCATCGAATCCGGCCTGAGCTACCGGCTCGCGATTTGCCAATGTCCGGATTACCTAGCGTTTTCGTCGGAGAATGCGTGCCTTGCCGCTGCCGAGAACCTGCGCTTCTCCGAGCGACAAGTCGACTGCTTCAATGCCCTAGCGGCCGATGACGAGACGACCCGCAACCAATTCGACTGCCTTCTACAGGCCGATCTCGAAGCCATCGATTGCGTAGAGCGGGTCATCGCCTGCGATCTGGTTTCTCTCGACACATGCGATGACGCGCGACAGGTCGCGGAAGATGCGTGCCCCGATCCAGACCCTGATGTGATCATGGCGGCCGCCCCGTGTGCCGAGACCACTGTCGAGGATGCGGTCGACGCTTTTTTCGACGCATTCGCGGCCCGATGCGATTGCTTATCCACCTGCACCCCCGCCGACCTGCCGGGTGCAGACGTTGAGGCCTGCATGGTCGACATGGTGCGCGATCAGGCGGCGGCCCTCGGTGAGGGTGGTCCCGATGCGCTCGCGTGCGCCGCGCGCGCATCGCGCAGACAGGAAGTTTGTTTAGGCAACCAAACCAACTGTGACAGCGGCCTCCGCGATTGCCTCCTTGCTGTGACATGCCCATTCGTTCTCAGCGCGGTGTTCGTCGATTGCACGATGCCGTAGTCTTTGCGCAAGCCGAACTCCTTGCGAAACGAATCGAAATGACCAACCAAACCGCCGATGCATCACCTCTCGCTTACGCAAGAGTCGCGGGGGCCGCGTACCTCGTCATCACAATCGTTGCGGTGCTTTACGGGGGGCTCGTAGAGTCTAGGCTCATCGAGGCGGGAAACGACGCGGCGACGGCCCACAACATCCTGGCCCACGAATCGCTGTTTCGCATCGGCATCGTTCTGGTCCTCATCATCTACGTGAGTGTCGTGGTGGCGTCTTGGGCGCTCTACGTGATCCTGAAAACGGTCCACGCGAACCTTGCCTTGCTCGGTCTGCTGCTCAGGATGGCGGAGGCGATCGTCGGCGCCACCACGGTGCTCATCAGCTTCGCCGTTTTATTCGTTCTAGGGGGCGGTTCCTCGAATGTCTTTGAACCGGAACAGTTGCAGGCTTTCGCGGGGCGATTTCTCGATGTGCGGACTGCCGGGCTCGACATCGTCTTGGTGTTCATCGGCCTCGGCGCGACGATCTTTTGCGTCTTGCTCTTCGAGTCGAGGTACATCCCCAGATTGCTGGCCGCTTGGGGGGTCTTCACGTACCTGTCGATACTATTGCTCGCGCTGGTAAGCATCCTCTTTCCCAGCCATCCGTTGATGCTCGAAACCGTTCTCTATTCGGTGGGCGCGTTGTTCGAGCTCGTTTTTGGCCTTTGGCTCGTCTTCAAAGGCATCGACCTCAAGCGATGGGAGAGCTACGCACGGGCACACGCCTCATGAACACCAACGTTGCAAAGCCCGCCAAGGTGGCGATCATCGGCGCCAGTGGAACCTACGGCGAGGGGATCCTCGCCCGCGCCGAGGAGGTCGGTGTCGAGGCAGTGGTGGTCACCCGCTCGCCGCACAAGTTCCAAGACGTGAAGCCGACGACGAAGGTGGTCGAGGCCGAGCTGCACGAGGAGGACAAGTTGAAAGAGGCGTTCACCGGCTGCGATGGCGTCATCTCTGCGCTCGGCGACGACCGAAAGACGCGTCCGAAGACGCACAACCTCCCGCATGTCTGGAACGCCATGAAGGCGGCCGGCGTGACGAAGTATATCGGCATGGGCTCGGGACCGATGATGATGCCCGGCGAGAAGCGTGGGCGTTTCCAGCGCACCATTCACGCCTTGCTGAGCGTTCTAAAACTCTTTGGCGTCGACCTGCTGGAACAAAACGAGTGGGAGCGCGACAGCCTACTCATGGGCAAAAACGGCGCCGATGGCCTCACCTGGGTGCTCACCCGACCGGTGAGGCCGACCAAGACCCCCTTCGTCGGAGCCTACGTGCACAAGGACGAGCGCGGCCCGATGGACTGTTCAATCTACGACCACGGCGACTTCTGCTTGTACTGCGTGGCATCGAACGAGTGGAATGAGCTAGCCCCGCACGTCAGCTCCGGGCCGCGCGGCCGCTAGCGAACGCCCTCGAATGCCTCGTCTTCCACGAGGCAACCATAGACGACGCCCTTGCCGCCCGTCTTCAGGTTCGACACCGCGCCCTTGCGCTCATTGAGGATCACGAACCAGCCCTTGGACACGATGCCGTCGCCGCTCTTGACCTTGCGTGGTGACGAGACTTTGGTGCCCGCCCACGTCGCAGCAAGCCCCTCATTCCCGCGCAGCGCCGGTCCCACGCTCGGCTAGCAGAGGGTCCAAATGAAGAGTGTGCGCGGCGCGGAGATCGTCGTGGCTCCGTCGCTGTCGGTGACCTCGAGCACAATGATGTGCTCGGTGCCGGTGCATACGTTGGAGTACAACCGCAGGATAGGGTTCGTTCCAGTCCCGAGCAGCTCGGCTTGGATACCAGTCTGGTTCGTCTTCCACTCGAGGGAGGCTCCGGTGAGCGTACCGTCCTCGGCGTCTTCTCCGAGACCTTCGACCGTCACGTCCTTGTACCAGAGACCCAAGCCGTCATCGAAGCCGTCGTAGACGTAATCGAGGTTGTCGGTCCCGGAATCGCTTGCGGGGTCGACGATGGTCGCCTCCGGAGGCGTGTTGTCGGTGCCGCCCGTGCCTCCGGTGCCGCCCGTACCGCCCATGCCTGCGGCGCCGCCCGCGCCTGCGGAGCCGCCCGCGCCACCGCCGCCCTCGCCCACGTCGACACAGGCGATCAACGCCACCGCGGCGACTAGGGCAATCAGGTATTGTCGATTGGGTCTTACAGTCCGTCCAAATGCCTTCATGCTTGCAAGAGTACCGTCAGCGCACGGCCCAATCAAACATCCGGCGTACGCGGTCAGAAAGGCGAGAGGCACGAGAAGGGGTTTGCGCATGTCTTGCTGCGTCATGATTCGCTCCATTCGATTTGGTCGTTGTGGTGGTGATTTGGGATTGCGGTCAGTCATCGTCTGAGACTCCGAACCAAGGAAAGTCGCCGTTCAAGACGCTGTCGGGGATCTCAGCGATCACGACGGGATCGGTGACATCGATGATTTCCGGTGCCTCGTCCTCGGACCCATCCGCCGGGCCCGTCTCCTCGGCGCCGCCATCCGCGCCTGGTCCCGGGGGATCATCGATCTCAAAGACCAGCTCCCGATCGGACTCTGGGACGACCCTGGCTCTCAACTCTCCGGCTCCGCAAGTGGCGCGAGCTTCCCTGACGGCGTCGGCGCACTCGCCCTCGTCGTCGAACGGCAACGCTGAGCAGCCCAAGGCCGAGTAGCAATTGAGGAGGTCTATCCCCGCGGCAGCGCATTCGTCGCCTGCCTCGGCGCCGACCCCGAACGCGGCTATGCAACTATCTACGCAATCGGTGGTGACGTACATTCCGGGGCACGCCCCAATGGCGTCGCAGGACGATTCACACGCGAGCTCGAGCTCTGCCTCGAGTGACGCGCCGGTGCCGCTCTCCGACGGGCCGATCGCGGTGGGCTCGTCGAGGACGCTGCGCTCATCGACGCTCGGGTCACCGCAGCCGATCGCCGCGAGAATCATGCCTGAGCTGATGAGTGTTCGAAAGATGTTGTAACGAGTCATGGTCTCTCCTGTGGGTTTGGGTTTGAATCCTGCTCACGCACGAGGCGTGCCACTCACAAAGCTCCGTGATTTCAGGGAGCGCGCCGGTTGGGACAGAAAAATGACGGACTCCCGTCGGTCATTTCAGACCGGGCGTCGTCAGGTATCGTCACAGACCCGCGAGTGACGCATGCGCGTCAGAATTCGGCGGCGCACGTCGGTCGAATCGAGCTCGGAGTTGCGATTACCGCACGGATTTCCCGCCGACGACGGCTGGCACGCCTCGTGCTGAAGAACCCTGCACATCGGCTCTTCGGGGCCCTCAACCAGGAGATCAGTCATGCACGAGTCACTATCTTTCCGTAGCGCCATCGCGCTCTTCCTTGCCTTCTGGCTTGCTGCCTGCGGTGGCAGTGCCACCGACCCCCAGGTGGAGGCGACTTTCGAAGTCGATCCAACCGTGGAGCCGAACGCCGACGCGATTTCGTTCGTCGACGACACCGGCTCGCGCCCGCTCGCCTCGATCGTCGACGGACAAGGCCGTCAGATCGACTTCGTCGAGGACGAAGTGATCCTGACGCTCGACGACCGCGACGCGTTGCCCGCCATCCTCGAGCGGCTTCACGGCACAGTCATCCGCGAGGTCGACCCGAACGCCACGGGCTTGTTGAGCGAACCTTCGCCGATCTTCGTTCTACTTCGGGTTAACCCCCCCGATGCCGAAGCTTCGGACCTCGCCGAGCTCATCATGGCGCAAGGCGAAAACGGAGGCCAGCACCGCGTGTCTTCTCAAAAAGGGCTCAACACACTGATGGCGATGGCACGCGAGAGTGTGAACGAAGGGACCGACCTCGGTGCCAACTTCTTGTTCACCTACGATGAGCTGAGTGATCGCGAGACTGCGGAGTCTCCCTCGGGCGACGCGTCGGGCTATTCAGCGAACGCGTTCGAGCTTCCATACATGAACCGAGGTTCTCGGCAGGACATCGGCGCCGCCGAGGCCGCTCGGATGGTTCACGAAGCGGTCGGAGTGCCGACCGGGCGCAATCGCGTCGACTTCATGATCATGGACGGTGGATTCCTAAACATCCCGGACTACCCGGGAGCGGAGATCATCCCGCGGGGCCGTTTCTCTCGAATCAATCCCCCGAACTCGTGCTCTGGCGGCGGTGATTGCCCCTGGCACGGGACGAACGTTGCGTCTGCCGCGCTCGGCGTGTTCGATGACAACATCGGTGCTGCGGGCCCGGCCGCAGAGGTCGTGAATCCGATCTTCGTGCAAAGCCCCCGACCCAACCTCTGGGACTATCTCGACTACGTCTTCGACACCGTACCAAGCGCCCTTGGCCGCTTCCCCGACATCGTGAACATCTCCGCGTCGGGCGACATTCCGGCGGGGCTTTGCCTCGTCGGCGTCTGCACGGCGGTCGACGTGGTGGGCCGCTCGGTTCGCGCGGCGGGCATCCTCGTGTTCGCCTCGGCCGGGAACGATGGTGCCAACGTCGATAGTCGAGACTGCGGACCCTTCGGCCTCGTCTGCTGGGAAGGGGCATACCGCGTTCCTTGCGAGGCGCCGGGCGTCATCTGCGTCGGCGGTCTTCAGCATGATCGCGACACGAAGGCGACGAACAGCGCGACGGGCTCGAAGCAGCGCGACTCGCGCGACTCCGTCGACGTCTATGCCCCTTACTCCGTGTGGGTTCATGACACGCCCACCAGGGGGGCAGGTCTCGTCCCGCCCACTACGAGCGCAACGCTCAAGAACGGCACTTCGTTTGCGTCTCCCTTCGCTGCTGGGATTGCTGCGCTGATCAAGGCCGCCAGTCCGCGCCTCGGCCCGGGTGAGATTTGGGAGATCATGCGAGACACGGCGCACACCAAAGCAAGAGGCTCGGTTCACCGCTGGGTGAATGCCCAAGGGGCCGTCCAACGTGCCCTTGGTGGAGCGCCGCCCTTCGTCCGGATCGAGAGGCCCACGGCCGACGAACGATTCTCGATCGGGGGCAGCGTGCCGCTCAGCTGTGACGTGCAAGACGACGACGGCATGGACGACGTGACGGTGGCGTGGGCGAGCGATCTCGATGGCAGCATCGGTGCGGCGTCCTCGTTCACCAGCGCAACGCGCCTTCGCTCGGGTGTGCACGAGATCACGTGTACCGCGACCGACGGTCGCTTCACCGTGAGCGATAGCGTCCAGATCTCGGTTGGCAACGAGGCTCCGACGGTCGTGATCACTGCACCAACGGGTTCCGACCCTCTGTACACTGGCAACGCGATCGCTGTGACCGCGGACGCCTACGACGTCGACGCGAACCTCGACGATGTCTATTGGCAGGTGATCAACGACTTCGGTTTCCCGACGGGGTGGACGGCCACGGGCCGTGAAGCGACGATCCCGAGGGGTCACCTGGCGCCAGGCCGATACACGCTGGTCGCGACCGCCTACGACACGGAGGGTGAGCGAGCGCAGGATACGAGGAGGCTCGTCATTCAGGCGAACCCCAGCAACCTCGGCCCGAGCATCAACAGCTTGTCCGCCATCGCGACGCCAACCGACCCGTATGACACCGACCTGGCATACTGGGCCGACGCCTGCACGTTCGACGTGAACGGAGATGGCCGGGTCGACGGGGCCGACCTCTGCCAGCGCCTCCGTTTCGTCGCCGACGTCACCGATGATCACGATCCAGTGAGCGCGTTGACGTTCCAGTGGAACGTCTACGAAGAAGGCGTCCTCGTCGACTCCTTCATGACCAGCACCCCAACCATCACGCTCGACTTCGAAATAGGACAACACTCGATCGAGCTCGTCGCGTCGGACACGGAATCCGCGTCGAGTCAGCGAGCTCTCAGCGTCACGGTCATTACCCTGTTCTAGAGACGGAGAAACGACCCCAACCCCAGCGCGCCGTGCGGTCCTCGAGCCGCGCGGCGCGCTCTTTCATGTCGGTAGCCCCTCGATCATTTCGTGACGTTCAGCTTCAGCTTCTTCTTCTGGCCCGGCCGGAGTCGGATGGTTTGAGTGACCGTAGGCTCCCCCTGGCCGGCGCCGATTCGATAGCGGCCGGGCTTGAGCGAGAGGTTCTTCAGTGGCGCGGTTCCCCGTGGCTTCCCGTTGATCCAGACGTCGCCCCAGGGGTAGACGACGACAGTCAGGCTTGCGGGTGCCTGGAGCGCCGGCTCCGCGCGCGGTTCTGGCTTCGGCTGGGCGCTCGCTGCCTCGGACTCGTCGGCCGAAGTTGGCGGCTCATCGATCTTCGACTCTTCGGGCTCGACGCCCGGCTCGACTTGGTCGACCGCGACGACCGGCTCGGCTTCGAACTCACTCGCGGCGGGTAAAGTCTCTTGGCCCGCGTCGCGCGTTGCGCGCCAGGCCAGCGCGCCCCCGGCCAACAGCGCGACGGTGAGCAACAACGCCGTGACCGCTCTGCTCCGTCGTCGCCCTGGCAACGTGCCGGTCACCAACGATTCCGATTGGACTGGGCTTGGTGGCTCAGGCGCGGGTGGTCTGCTCTCGGCCCAACGCTCGACCTGCTTCTGTCCTTCTCCTGCGCCAACGATTCCGCTGATCTGTTCGCCTGCCTCTGCCCCTACGCTGTCTGGCTGATGGGCTGTCGCCTGCTCGCCGAACGCCTGCAGTTCTGCTTCCGCGGGCCGGAGCTCGGCAACTCTCTTGCCGAGCTCGCGCCGAACCCGCGGAACGGGCACGAACGGATCGAGGAGCTCGGTCAACTGTGCAGCGCTCGCGGGGCGCTTGTCGCGGTCCGGTTCGATGAGGCTCTCGATCAACGCGCAGAACTCAGGCGGGGCTCCCGGTGCAAGCGAAGCGAGCGGCTGATGTTGACCCTGCAGGATCAACATGATCGTTGCGGGGTCGTGACCGCCTTCGTAGGGACGCTGCCCGCACAGCGCTTCGAACAGGACAACGCCCACCCCGAAGAGGTCCGCGCGTCCATCCAGCGGCTCGAGTCGCAACTGCTCAGGCGACATGTACGGAATCTTGCCCTTCACGGCGCTCTGTTGCCGCGAGCTCCCTGTGACCGCTTTGGCAACGCCGAAGTCGCTCAGCATGATTTCGCCGTGAATGCTGATGAGCACGTTCGACGGGGAGATGTCGCGGTGGACGATCGCCGCAGCATGCCCGCCATCAAAGCTGCTGTCGCGAGGCGGGTTGTGTGCGTGGTTCAGCGCTGCAGCGAGGTCGTGGCCGAGGAGCGCGACCCGCTCCGGCGAAAGTCGCTGAGCGCTTTCGGCGTCGAGCAGGACCCGGAGGTCCACACCGTCGACTAGCTCCATGGCCATGTATGCACGGCCTGCGATTTCTCCGAAGTCGATGACACCGACGATGTTGCTGTGACGCAACTTCGCGGCGAGTCGCGCTTCGCGTTGAAATAGCTTTACGAACTCCTCGTCTTCGCGAAAGAAGGGCAGTACGAGCTTGAGACACACCCGCTGAGAGAACCCGCTAGGCCCACGCCGGATGGCCACGAAGGTTTCGGCCATTCCACCCATGCCCAGCCGTCGCACCAACGTGTAGGGTCCAATCTCCGTCCCGAGCAAATCGCTTGAAGAGGCATCAAAGTCGATTTTGGACATCGGCTCGGGTCATCCCTTTCGTTCTTTGAACCTCTCCGTGTCGATGTCGAGCCGTCCCATTCGGCTGATCAAGCCGGTGCGCGGGATATCCAACATGCGCGCGGTTCGTGCAACGATACCATGGCAGAGAGCTAGCGCATCTTCGATGACGGCTCGCTCCGCCGATTCTAGGTCTTGCTGTTGGTCGGTCAGTTTCCGCCAACGGTCCCGAATGTCGTCGTGGGCTGCAGGGCGCACCGACTGCGGGCCAGAGGACGTCGGAAGCTCACTGACGCCCAGCTCTAAGTGCTTTGCCTCGATGACGGGATCCCCGTCTCCCGCCGTGCGGACTCGGTTTCGGGCGCGCTTGAGTACCGCCTCTAGCTCGCGAATGTTGCCTTCCCAAGGGAGCTTCGGCGACAGAAGAGCGTCCATCGCACTTCCGTCGAGCTCCCAGCTCGTTTTTGGGTCGATTCGATGAAGGTAACCGACGGCGATGTTGGGGATGTCCCAGCGGCGTTCGCGAAGTGGAGGCAAAACGATCGGTACGGCGGCGAGCCGGTAGTACAGGTCTTGACGAAACACCTTGTCGGCGATGGCCTGCTGTATGTCGCCGTTGGTCACGGAGATGATGCGCAGACTCGCCGTCTTGGGCTGCGGCCCCTGATAGCCGAGCGGCCGGTACGAACCGAATTGGGTGAAGTCGAGAAGCAGTTGCTGCGCGTGGTGCGTTAGGTTGAGCACCTCGTCGAAGATCAGGGTGCCCTTGTCTGCGTATTCGACCAGGCCTTTGCGTTTGGACACCGCACCGGAGAACGAGCCGCGTTCATGGCCGAAGAGCTCGGATGTGATCGTGTTTAAGTCGTCCGCGAGCCCCAACGTCGCCCGCACGATGGGGGTTTGGTTGCTCGCGTGTGCAAACGCCGTGGCGAGCTGAGTCTTGCCGGTGCCGGACTCGCCGAGGATCATGATCGACTCGTCACCTCCGATGGCAGAGCGGAGCTCTTGACCGATGCCGGCCATGCTCTCTGGGGCGAGAAGCTCGTCGAGCGTGAGCTGCGCACCACTGGGCTCGGTCGCTCGCTCGGCGCGCAGATCCTCCCGGGTGTCTTCGATGACCGTCTGCTGTGCAATGAGGCCTCCAAGCAGTGCGCCTGCTGTTTCCACCACGCCGACGACCGCTTCGCTGGTGCCCTGATCCTTGCCGAACTCCAAGTAGAGTGCGCCGATCAGGCTTCGGCCTTGTGACGAGGCGGTCGGGAGCGACCACAATGGCACGGCAATGAAAGAGCCGTCCGGCGCGTAGGGAACGGGGCCGGCAACCGTCTTGAGCTTGGACTGCACCAGACCGAGCACGTCGCTCACATGCGCTGCGAGGACTGCCGGGGCCACGCCGCGAAAGTTCGTCGTCCGCGAGCGGTGCATGGGTCCGCCGCCTTTGGTTTCCAGGGTGCTCCAGGCGGAAGCCGCACCAAGCTGCACGCACAATGCTTCGAGTGTCTCTTCGATGAAGCGCCCGCGATGGAGCCCGGTGACGGAGGCTTCCACGACGTCGCGCACTCGCGGCCATGGCTCTGTCGGGTTGCTGGAGGACATCGACGCTACCGAGACTACATGCTCGCCGGGGCAACGACTACCCCTCCGCGATGTTGTTGATCCCGAGTTTCCGAAGCTGTGATAATACCGCGCCATGCGGCTGACCTCGTTGACGTTCCTCTGTTGGTGCCTGCTGGTTTCGTTGGTTTCCGCACAAGCGGAGAGCGGATGGGTGATCGTGCCGAGCCACTCCGGCGCGCCAGCCGACTGGATGGACGCGGCGGTATTGGACCTTCGCACCGAGCTCGTCGGTCGAGGCGCAACGGTTTGGTCCCAAGAGCAGGCTGCCACCGAGCTCGAGATGAAGGTTTCTGCGCCGGCGTCGAAGCTCGAGGACCGCGAGATCCGCCGTTGGATCTCGCTATCCGACGCGGCGGTCGACGACCTCGCGGAAGGCGAGCATCGCAGGGCCCTAAACAAGCTCAATTCGGCGCAGGCAATATCGCGAAAAGCAATCGAAGAGCTCAACCGCGAGCCCGAACGCTCTAGGCGGGTCTTCGACACTTGTCTTTACCTCGTACGTGCGGAGCTCGCGACGCAATCTGCGTCGCGCGCAAGGGCTGTCGTGCGGGAGTGCAGGCAGCTGGTTCCTCGCGGACAGCCGAGCCCTCAAATGCATCCGCCCGCCGTAACCGATTTGCTCGATCAGGTCGATGCTCTGCTGGCTAAACAGACCGGAGAGCTTCGTGTGGAAAGCACTCCTTCCGGATGTGCGGCACGCCTCAACGGATTACTTCTCGGCGAGACACCCGTCTCGATCGGGGATTTGTTTCCTGGCAACTATCGCGTTCAGGTCGAGTGCAGCAAGGACACTCGCGGTCGCGTGCACGCGGTGACCGTCGGCGCAGGGAAGACGCAGCATCGCGTCGACTGGCGCTTTGATGACGTCATCGAAAGCAGGCCAAGCCTTTCGCTCGGTTATTCGAACACCTCCGAGGAGCGCGAGCGCCGGGTGCCAGACGCTCGGCGGCTTACCATGGAGATCGGCGCCGGCGCGGTCGTTCTCCTTTCGATGCCCACTCTGGACACGCTCGAGGTCGAGCTGATCGAAATCGAAGAGGCGGAATCGTCGGTGCCGCTCGCGCTCGTGCGGCTTTCCGCGGGAGCTGAGGGGCCCCGCAAGCCGGATCTCCGTTTGGCCGCGCGCGCCTTGACCGACCGTCGATGCATGGACTTCACGTCGCCCGAGCCGGCTGCTCTGCCCTGCAAAGGCCGCGAGCCTGCGGGTGCGGTTCCCGCAGCGACCGACGCGTGGCCTGCCCATCGTCGGCCGCGCGGCCAGTTCATCGCTGGCCTCACGCTCGTCGGGGTCGGCGTAGCAGGCCTCGCGACGAGCTATGCGCTTCTCATACCACGACGCGACGCAGCGATGGACTGGGTCAACGTAGTCGACATGGGCGGGCAGGACACGTCTGCCCAGCAGAAGTGGTTCGACCTCCGAGGGGCGATCATCGCAACCGGGTCGGTCAGCGCGGCAGCGTTGGTTGCCGCGATGCCACTCGCGTTACCGGAACGCGAAAAGACTCCCTGGTGGGCATGGGTTTCTGGCGGTGTAGGACTGGGCTTGGCGGGATTCTCGATCGCGTGGGGCGTCACCGCTGAGGCAGAGCCGTCTACCTCGTGCTCCACTCAAGACCTCGATACCGTCGAAGTGCGTAGCTGCGTCAATGGGGGACAACAAAGGAGCGCTGCGTTGCTTACGGGCTTGACTTCCGCGCCTCTCATCACGATGCCGTTGGTCTACCTGTTCCGACCGAGTCGAGCTCAGCTCGAGCCGCGAGTCGTGGTGGGACGCACCGGAGCCCACTTGGCGCTCCAAGGCCAGTTCTGACAGGCCGCCAAAGTCCGAGACATCGGAGCGTCAGTGACGACGGCGCAGACTAGCTCTTGCGAGAACTGGAGTTAGCCTCCCTGCGTGGGACTCGACGCGGAGTATGGCTCGGGGCTTCTAGCCCTTTTCCTTGGATCGCAGAAATCGCTCTAGGGCTTCTCCAACTACGGCGGATAGCGTCTGCCTCGTGGTGGCGGCGTGGACGCGCAAGCGAGTCACGAGCTCAGGATCGAGCCGGACGAACAGACCCTCGCTCGTGGTGGTGTCGGCCTTCTTTGGCATGGCAGCAGTGTAGCCTTTTGATAGGGATCTAACAAAACTGTGTGATTGTATGATTTGTTGATTGCGAAAACATTATTACTGTAGCTAGATTGCTATCAAATAAGCGAGGGGTTATGAAAAATGAAAGGTTTCTATTCGGTTCTGATGGCGCTGGCATGCGCATTTCGAAGCTTGGAATCTACGTAGTCGCGTTTGGGCTGCTTGCCGCCGCGATGGGGTGTGGGGATAGCGCTCCGTTTCCGCCGGCGTATAGCCCGGTGGACGGGCCTGTGGGCGACGGTGCGGACCGTGAAGACTCTGCAGGAGCCAGTTTTCTCGCGCTCGCTGGCAAGTTTTCTTTTGGTGGGGGACCGAACGCACCGCACTTGCTCGAGGTGACGGGAGTGACGCCGGTGAGGCTCACCGGGGACGGTAGCGAAGTCGCCCTCGCGCCTCACGAAGCGCTGATGAGCCTGACGATCGTGCAATGGAACCTGGACGGTGAATCGGACACCCACACCCTGCTCGAGGGTGCGCGCATCACCGTGCCTTTCGACGTGGGCAGCGTAGGTTTCGGATTTGGGCGACAGCTCGAGCTCCAGTTTCGCTTGAGCGCGAACGACTACGACGTCCGGTGTAATCTCGTGTTCGATGCGGATGGCAATGTGTCGGGCGCCGCTCGCGTGGACGCAGGGGTGGGTTTCGAGTTTGGTGAGTTGCTGTGCCCCGACGAGCGGAATGGTTTCGGGATCGTCATCGGCTTCCGAGTTGCGGAAAATCCGCGCCCACCGAACCTCCCTTCCGAGGCAGACTTCGTTTGCGATAGCACGCCACTTCCAACGCGCGGACAAACCGCCGTGGGCTCGATTTCCTGTCCCTCGCTCGACGTGAACGGTTTGCCTGCGTTCCAGGTGCGCGTATGGGCGGAACCGCTCGGGCCGATCGGCGGAGAGACGGAGTTCAGCGTGCAAGCGCAGTTGATCAATCCTGAAGAGATCGTGAACGTCTACCGTGATTTTATTGGCGTGGTAGTGCTCGCCGAGGCGACCATCGAGTTGGCGCAGATCGACGGGAGCAACCCGATCACGGTTGCCGTCGATGGGCCCTGCGAGCTCGACTACACCCTTGGCGGGAGCGGAACACCCGGCCCAGTCGAGATGACCACCCGCATCGAGACCGCGCGATGGACCGCCACGAACGACTCGATCACGGTAGAGGCCACCGAGATGACGTTCTTTCTCGGCAGCCCCGCCGTGACCGCCACGACATATCCCGTGCCGAGCCCTGGCTGCCAATGGGTGGATGTGCCGCGGTTGACATTTGACGCGGCCGACGGGCTCTAAGCGCGCTGATCGGTTTCAGGACCGTGGGTTGAGCCAGGTGTAGCTGGCGCGCAGGACTTCTTGGCCGCCTTCGAGGATGGGGTCGCCGTGGGCGAGTGCGATCTTGTCGATGGGGTGCTCGAGGATGGCATCGATGCTCTTGCGTCCCGCGCGCTTGTCTCGGAACGCGAACCGCAGAGCGCGACTCAGCCCGGGCTTGCCGAGGACCCCGTTGACTTTGAGATAGGTGCGCGTGAACCAATGGTCTGACGTTTTGAAGTTCTCGATCAGGTCGGAACAGAGGAGCGTGCCGGAAGGATGGTGTACGAACGCGGTCTCGTTCAGGATGGTGCCGTCGATCGGCATGGCTTCGAGCTCACCGCGCCAGCTTGGGTCTGCAGAGGCGCCGAGGATCGCATCTGCGCGCAAGTCCGGGCGCTTCTTCTCGAGCCCGGGCGCAAGGTGCACCTTGGCCAAAGGATAGAGCTCGCTCGCCGGCTTTGCGTACACGTGATGAAAGAGATTGGGAGCGACGATATGCCCGACAGGCCCGAGGGCATCGATGTCAGCCTTCATCGTATCGTCGATCGCGATTGGCGAATGCATGAAGAGCGTGCCGTCGCCCAAACGGACGATCGTCATACGCGCGCCAAACTGCAGGCCGTAGAAACTCTTGGGAGTGTCGGCGACCCAGACGTTGTCGGTGAGTTGGTTGAGCATGGGACGGGTATAGGGTCGTTGGGGGGCGGCTGGCTAGGCCCTGATTCGAGCTGTGAACCGATCCACAACCGAAAAAGAGAAACCAGCTTCGCGGCGGTCCTTACCTGGATCTACCTCGAGCACATTAGGTAGTGTTGGTCCTAGGGCCATATGAACGAAACACTCTTGGTGCTCTATTTCCCCGTTTGGATTGCCTGCGTGATTGGAACGTGGCTCTTCTTCAGAGGACGGGATCCGGCATTCAAGAAGCGTTGGTATCGCCACGCGTACGCGTTCAACATCACTGTCATCGGCGGCATGATCGTTCTGATGACGATTCCGCACTGGGAAGCATTCGTGATTTTCACTGCGGCGGTCCTGTTCTTCATGTGGATTGCCCTCTTTCGGACTCGCATCTGCCCCAGTTGCGGGAAGGTCTGCCAGCCAGAGTACCTGATCACCCCGCAGAAGTTTTGCAGCAAGTGCGGGGCTGCCTTGGATTGAAAAGCAGCCCCAACCGACGATGATCAATCCCTCAGCCGACCCAAAACGCTTTGCTTCCTACGAGCGTGAGCTTGCCCATCAGGAACGCGAGGCCGGCGATCATGACGCCGTTGAGGATTCCGCCGACGTGGGCGGGGACCCAGCCGTTGCATTCTTTGTTCGATCGCTGGGTTGCGGCATATCCTTGACGCCAACCTGAGAGGGGTTGTTGGGAGAGGCAGAAGCATGACGCAGCAATTCGGCGGGAAACCGTCTCACGTCCCCGGTATCGTCTTGTTTCTGACGCTCTGGATCTTATCGCTGGCGTTTGCGGCACCCGTGTTTGTCGACTTCCGCAGGACCGGCGATCTCAAGCTGGCCGGGAGCCCCCTCGAGGGAGTGGAGGCGGTCGTGGTCGCGACGATTCTCGTCTTGATCCCCGTCACGATGCTTGCCCTGGCACTGCAGCGCATCCATCGCTACTTCCGCGACGCCCGCCGGAACGGGCCACCCGGCGAGTGAGGTGACCAGTCCTGCCGCCAGCGTGATATCCGAGCGGAGGAAGCCCGAACGACAGCCGGAGACCTCGATGTTTGCGGGGTAGGAAACGGTCGGTTCCTGCAAGAACGACTCGGTCCCATTGAGCACGATGAGCCCATCGTCGCTGTAGTTCACGTACTCGATCGACACCCCGGCGCTTAAGCCGGTGCCTAGGACGTCCACACGCGCCTCCCCGAATACCTGTCCCGGTACGACATGGAGCCCAAGGTCACGGGCCGGCTGCCCAACGACAGCCCGAGTGTGCTGCATGCGCGAATTGAGTTGCTAGCAAAGAAGCGAAAGGAATACCGTCGTGGAGTGTCGAATCGTCCGCTTATCGTCTTTGCGAACATTGTAGTACTCGTTTTCTTCATTCTGGTCAGCTGCACAGAAGAGAGCACCAATGCAGAGCCAGATCCCGTGGTCGGACGGTGCGCCGACATTGAACCGCTTCGCAAGCCGCTCTTCGGCGATACGCACGTTCACACGACGCTGTCTCACGACGCGAACATTACCGGAACACGCCTGGGGCCCGAGGGCGCGTACCGTTATGCGCGCGGCGAACCGGTGGGAATCCAACCTTTCGACGAAGAGGGAAATGCAACGCGTACAATTCAACGCTCGCGACCACTCGATTTCGTGGTGGTTTCGGATCACGCCGACTTCTTCGGCACGGTAGTCCAGTGCACTGACCCGACGGCCCCCGGATATGACGACCCCGTGTGTGAGATCTTTCGGGGCGATCCGGTCTCGGCGTTCGCTAACATCGGTATTTTCTTGTCTGCCCCTCCAGAGGCCGCCAGCTACCCCTCGCTGTGCGGTTCGGACGGTTCGATCTGCATTGAAGCGGGCTTGGACGTGTGGCAATCCTCGATCGACGCTGCGAACGCCGCCAACGACTCTTCCGACGCGTGCGAGTTTACAGCGCTCGTCGGATACGAATGGACCGGCAATCCGGTATCGAACAACCTGCATCGCAACGTGATCTTTCGCGGCGGTAACGTCCCTGAGAGAGCGGTCGGCTACTTTGATGAGCCCTTTATCGAGGGGCTCTGGGAACGCCTTCGAACGGAATGCATTGAAGGCATCGACGGCTGCGAGGTTCTGACGATTCCGCACAACCCCAATCTGTCCTCGGGGACGTTCTTCGAGCCGATCGATCGCAACGGTCAACCGATCGACGCGGCCTACGCCAACGAGCGCGCGTTCATGGAGCCCCTGATCGAGATTTATCAGCACAAAGGAGAGTCGGAGTGCCTGCCAGGCCAGAGCAGCTCAGACGAGCTATGTGGCTTCGAGAAACTTCCATTCACGAATTTTACGGACATCGCGCTGAACATTTTCCACGATCCGTCTCCCAAGGACTTCATCCGACAAGCTCTCGGAGAGGGAATGAGGCTCGAGGGCGTTCTCGGAGCAAACCCCTTCAAGCATGGAATCGTTGCGAGCACCGACACGCACATCGCAGCTCCTGGCAGCGCGGATGAGCGAAACTACCCAGGACACTCGAACGTTGGGGCCGGTGCGTCGTCCGACGCGCTACCACCGGGACTTCTCGACAATCCGTACAACAGCGCGGGCGGGCTGGCCGTTGTCTGGGCCGTCGAGAACTCACGTGAGGCAATCTTTGATGCGATGCGACGACGAGAGGCGTATGGAACCAGCGGGCCCCAGATCGTCGTTCGGTTCTTCGGCGGTTGGGACCTTCCGGCTGACATGTGTGATCGCCCCGATTTCGCAGAGATCGGCTACGAGAGTGGCGTTCCGATGGGTGGCGACCTGAGCGAGCTCCCAGGAGCCAACGCAGCGCCCGTTTTCTCGGTCTCCGGCCGACGAGATCTGGGCACACCCGAACAGCCGGGAACAGCGCTTCAGCGCCTTCAGGTCGTAAAGGGCTGGATCGACCCAGCGGGGGAGTTTCAAGCGCAGGTGTTCGACGTGGCAGGAAACCCAGACAATGGCGCAACCGTCAACGTCGACACGTGTGACCCTGACGCCGGAACGGGCGGTTTCGATGAACTGTGCGCGACCTGGACCGATCCTAGTTTTGATCCCGAGCAGCCCGCCTATTACTACGCACGAGTGATCGAGAACCCCACCTGTCGTTGGAGCCAGTACGCCTGCAACGCCGCCGGCGTCGATTGCGGCGATCCCGCCACGGTGACCGAAGGCTTTGAGGGCTGCTGCGACACCAACGTTCCTCAGGCCGTCCAGGAGCGCGCGTGGACATCCCCGATCTGGTATTCGCCCAGTTGACATACGAACTACTCCACGGACGAGAACAGACCTTGGCAAGCGCATGGACTACGACGTCATCATCATCGGTAGCGGCTTCGGCGGGAGCGTCCCCGCGCTTCGTTTGACTGAAAAAGGCTACCGAGTCGTGGTGCTCGAGCAAGGGCGGAGTGTCTCGCCTGACGACATGCGGGCAGCCGATCGGAGCATGCGGAAGCTGTTTTGGATCCCTCAGCTCGGCTTTCACGGTTTTTTCGTTCAGCACATCTTCAGGCATGTCGGCATTGTGGGCGGCGTCGGCGTCGGCGGAGGAAGCTTGGTCTACGCGGCGGTGTTGTTGAAGCCCGGCGACGCGTTTTTTGAAGACCGTGCCTGGGCGGGTCTCGGGGTCGATTGGAAAGAAGAGCTCTCCCCGCATTACGCCACTGCCGAAGCGATGCTGGGACGAACGCCCAACCCCGACTACGGCAAGATGGACGATTGGCTGCGCGCAACCGCCGAAGCAATGGGGGCAGGTGAAACGTTTGGCCCCGTCCCGCAGGGGATCTACTTCGGGGAAGCAGGCGAGACCAAACCTGACCCGTTTTTCGACGGCGCGGGCCCGGCGCGAACCGGCTGCACGCGTTGCGGAGGATGCCTGACCGGCTGCGCCGACGGCGCGAAGAACAGCCTCGACAAGAACTACCTCTATTTGGCGCGGAAGCTCGGGGCCGAGGTTCTGTCGGAGCGAAAGGTGGTTTCAATCCGGCCACTCGAAGGGGGCGGCTACGAAATTCAAACCGTGAACCCGCTGCGTCGGGGACAGGATCATCCACCGCTTCGTGCGCGGCGCGTGATCGTATCCGCCGGGGTGGTTGGGACCCTTGATCTACTGTTCAAATGCCGGGACGAGCTCGGAACCCTTCCCGAGATCTCGTCGAGGCTGGGTGACGTGGTGCGAACCAACAGCGAAGCGATCGTGTCTGCGCTCTCACCAAACCCCGATGATGACCTCACGTACGGTGCCGCGATCTCCTCGCATTTCCACGCCAACGCGCACACCCACATCACGCAGAACCGTTTTCCACCAGGTTACGACTTCATGCGGTGGTACATGGGACCGCTCATCGATGGCCCAAAGGCTTTCGGCCGCGCCATTCGCACGATCGTCGCCATCGTGTTGCACCCGATCCGAATGCTCCGGGCACTGTTCGCACGCAATTGGCACAAGCGGATCACCGTGTTGACCGTGATGCAAAATCTCGACAGCCAAATCGCGTTTCGCCGAGGCCGGCGACTGCTTTGGCCCTTCAAGCCTGCGCTGCACTCCACGGTAGGCCCAGGTGGCGGCACGCCAGCATACATCCCCGAGGCCAACGAGGCCGCCCGCAAGCTCGCCGAGCACATCGGCGGAACCGCCCACAACAACGTGCTCGAAAGCGTTGGAAACCTGTCGGTCACCGCTCATATCCTCGGCGGATGCGCGATGGCCGCAACGCCCGACATCGGCGTGGTCGACATCGACCACCAGGTGTTCGGCTACCCGGGACTCTTCGTAAGCGATGCTTCCGCGATCCCGGCCAACGTTGGCGTCAATCCCGCGCTGACGATCACCGCCCTTGCCGAACGCTTCAGCTCGCGCTTTCCAGCGAAGGACGGAAGATCGGCCCCGGTGCGAAAATCGCCGGCGACGCGCACGTGACCCTGTGCCGGTGCCAGGTCCCACACGGTCCTCAACGCCCTGGGCGCAGCGCTCGCACTGATCAACTGGCCAATCGAAATCGACGTTGACGCTGCCTAGCACCGCCTACGTCGGCTTGCTGTGAAGGGAACCTCGTCGTGTCCGGCGTGGCACGCGATGGCACACCCGCATACCCTTGCATACCCTGGAAATGCTGGAGTTTCGCGGTTCCCGCGTTGGCATCGATGTTGCTTTAAGGGTAGTTGTCTCTTGTCCAGCGAGGACGACATGAAACGAGTTTGCCTAGCCATCATCGCTGTCACGGTGGGCCTTTGGGGTTGTGGCGGGGCCGGGGAAGCTCTCGGCACCGAGGGGTTCATCTGCAGCATCGAGGGGAACACCTACACGCTCAAAGAGGCGGCTGAAGGGGGACACGAGGCCCGGCACCGCGGTCGATGCGACGATCCGATGTACTGCGAGGCGCCGACCGATTGCTTCGTCGGTGACCGGTGTATGCCGACGGTCGCCCCGGCAGACGAAGGGGGAGCAGGGTTGCTTGCGAATGAACCCGTCCCGCACTGGTGTGTTCCTGGCCCTACGCACTGCAACTGTCCCACCGTGTACCAACCGGTCTGCGGCACGGATGGCCGCAACTACGTAAGCGCGTGTGAAGCCGCCTGCGCCGGGGTAAGCATTGCGCACGAAGGGTATTGCGAGGAACCGCCTGGAGCTGCCTGCGTCCGCGGTGGATGCAGCGGGCAACTCTGCGTCGAAGAGGGTATGGACATCGCCAGCACGTGCGAGTGGCGCCCCGTGTACCAGTGCTACCAAGAAGCCACTTGTGAGCGTCAGCTCAACGGACAGTGCGGATTCACGCCCACACACGAGCTGGTCGAGTGCCTCGAGCAGTTCGGCGAGTGCCAAAGCAACGACGACTGCCCGGGCCGCTTGATCTGCTACCCGCCGACCAAGACCTGCCAGCCGAGCTGCGAGATCTACTGCTTCCGGTATGACCCGGTGTGCGGGACGGACGGCGTCACCTACGCTTGTGGCGTCGCCGATGCGCACTGCCATGGCGTCGAGGTCGCGTATGAGGGGGAGTGTATCCCGGGTCCGATGTGCGGTGGCTTCAACACGGGCACATGCGCAGACCCAAGCCTGAGCTGCGAGTGCTGCCCAATCGGCGGTCCCGCACAGAGCTGTCTCTGCTCGACGCCCTGCCACAGTGATGACGACTGCACTGATTCGAGCCGGCCGACATGCAACCGGCCCGACTTCGTCGGTTCGACGGGCTTTTGCGCTCCGGCAGCGTTCCAGTGCTGCTGGTTCTGTTTCTGAGCTATCCTGGTTTGCTGCCCGAAGCGCCGCTTCGTCCGAAGAGGCCGGAGAAAAAGCCTTCGCCCCGGGACTTTCGAAGTAGCCACTGCGCCTTCTTGGTCAACGCCGAACCGGGAAGCGCGCCAACACGCACATCCAAGATCTCGCCGTTGTTCACGAACAGCAACGTGGGCACCGAGTGGATGTTGAAGGGCTGGGCCAGCGACGGCTGGCTTGCGGTGTTGATCTTAACGAAGCGAATCGGCTCATCTTCGAGCTCGTTGGCTACCAATTCGAAGTGCGGCGCCATTGCCATGCACGGCCCGCAGGAGGGCGACCAAAAGTCGATGATGGCGGCCCCGCCGTCCTCGCTCATCAGGGCTTCGAGCTCCTGGCGCGTCGTCAAGTCTTCGATCATAGAAGCTCTGTAGCACATGCGTTTGAGTTACTCTCCGTAGGATGCGATTCAGGTCCCCGGTCACGGCCGAGAGCGCTAGTCCAAAGGAGACACGATGACCGAGCTGTCCTCCCACCACGTGCCCGTCAACAACCTCCGCATTCACTACCTCGAAGCTGGCTCGGGCCCGCCCGTCCTGCTCATCCACGGCTTTCCGACGTCCTCGCACCTCTGGCGCAACGTCATGCCGGAGCTCGCCAAGACGCACCGGGTGATCGCGATCGACCTCCCAGGCTACGGCCTTTCCGACAAGCCGTTGGATGTGAAGTACGACTTCTTCTTTTTCGAGGAGGTGCTCGAGGGGTTTGTCGACGCGCTTGGGATCGGGGAGACGGGGCTTGCGGTGCATGACCTTGGAGGGCCCGTGGGGTTGTTTTGGGCATTGCGGCATCCGGAGCGGGTGAGGCAGCTCGTCATTCTGAATACACTCCTCTACCCGGAGACGTCGTGGGCGGTGAAGCTCTTCCTGATCGCCTTGCGAACGCCGGGGGTGCGCGACTATTTGGTGAGCCAAAAGGGGCTCGTCGCTTCGATGAAGTTCGGCGTGGTGCACAAGGGCCGGCTCAACCGCCAAGCGCTTACTCCCTACACGGCGCCTTTCAAAGACGCGCCCGCACGCCAAGCATTGATCAAGGCAGGCTCCGGCCTCCACATCAAGGGCCTCGCCGAAATCGCCCAAAAGCTACCGACGCTCAAAGCCCCGGTCCGTATCATCTATGCCGAAAACGACCGCGTCCTCCCTGACATCGCCAAGACCATGGAGCGCGTGAAGCGAGACCTGCCCGGGGCCGAGGTGACGGCGTTGCCCAACTGCGGGCACTTCTTGCAGGAAGATGAGCCACAGCGGCTCGGGGAGTTGATGGCGGAGTTCTTCAACCGGCGGTAGCGGTCGCCAACGGCCTTCCAGCGTCGCCTGCCATCAGAGGCGTTGCAGGTACTGAATCGCTTCGTTTGCACTGCCGCGGAGGCAAGCGTTGGTGTTGACCCTCTTTCTTCCGAGGCCACCCCTGGGCCGGTTTCTGGCTTTGCGCAGCGCGGGAATCGCTTTCTTGCTGCCGAGGGCGCGAAGGTTTGCGACGGCTTCCTTGCGATCTGGACAGGTTTCTCCCTGCTGCAGGTCGAGCGTATAGGAATCTAGGCGGTCGATTCGGTCGCTCAGGCCTACCTCTTCGGCGACCTTGACGGCTTTGTGCCGTCGACGTGGCTCCTTCGACGAAGAAGCGAAGTCGATGAGCTGATCGGCCGCCGTTTGGTCGCCCGCCGTGGAGACCAACATGCCCAGGAAGTCCAGCGCCGCATCGACGACATCAGGGGGAGACTTTTTGTCCAGCATCCGCTCGACATTGGCGCGCATGCGCTTGTTGTTGGCAAGTTCGGGATCGAGAGAGAGGGCCTTCTCGTAGGCGATCAGAGCCTGCATGCTGAGCTCTTTGTTGGCCTGCGCATGACCGAGGCTCATGACCGCGTAGGGCTCTTCGGGCGCCGGGGTGTCGGGGCCCGTGCTCCCGAACGCGAGAGCAAGACCGGCTGTCAGGGCGATGACCACTATCGCAGCTGCCAGCATTCGCTTGGTTGGCTTCTTTTTGGGGACTACGCGAGCAAACCGAGTCGTAAGCAATGCGCGAATGCGATGGATGTCGAAGGGGGGGATCTCGCGAAGCCCAGAGCGGAGTCGATCTTTGCCCCGCACGATCTTGTCGATTCGCTGGATGTAATCTTTGGCGCTGCCGATACGGTCGTCCGGCTTTTTTTCGAGGCCGTGGAGGATGAGCCGCTCGACCGCGTCGGGAACGTCGACGTCCGGTGCCACGTCTGCGAACCTGGGGACACTCTGCGAAACATGCATGCGTAGGAGCGCGCCGACATCGTCCGTGTCGAACGGAGGGACGCCCGTGATCATCTCGTACAGCATGACCGACAGGGAGTAGAGGTCGGCTCGCCCGTCGATCGGGAGCCCATATGCCTGCTCGGGTGCGATGTACGTCGGGGTGCCGATGGCAACCCCTTGCTGGGTCAGCTTGGCGTCATTGACCAGCAGCAGCGTGTCCGATTCGGGTTTCGCGTCATCGTGCAAGAGCTTTGCGATTCCAAAATCGAGGATCTTGGCGAAGTCGGGGTCGCCGTCCTGCTCGACGAGAATCACGTTTTCCGGTTTGACGTCGCGGTGAATGATCCCCGCATCGTGGGCATAATCGAGAGCGCTGAGCAGGTGACGGCCGATGTGAAGCGCGCGTTTCCAGTCGACCCTCGTCTCCCGCTCGAGCAAGTCGAAAAGCAGCACGCCATCCAACAGCTCGAGCACCATGTAGAAGGTGCCATCGCTGAGCTTTCCGAAGTCCGAGACGTTCACGCAGTTCGGGTGATCCATACGCCCGATGGCAAACGCCTCTCGCTCGAAGCGCTTGATCATCTCGTCGATGTCCTCGACCTCCGGATGCAGCAGCTTTAGTGCCAATGGCCGCTGAATCGAGACGTGCTCCGCGAGATAGACGCACCCCATACCGCCGGAGCCGAGAACCCCGGTGATACGGTAACGGGAATCCAAAATGTCCCCGATCTGCGGTGTCTGAGAATCCCGGGTCGCCAGTAGCCCTTGCGCCCCAGCCCCCCCTAAAATGCCCACTCATCCATTATTGCGAAAAAATTGAGCCCCCGCCGGTGCGTTTGGCACCTACCTGTTGCAGGCGCGAAAAATGGGGCAAAGACCACAAGAACCTACTGGAATCCGTGGTCGGCCATGAAGAATCCTACAGCCGTCGGGCTCAACCCCTCACCCCTGCCTGCCTGCCTTGCACTCTTCGCGTGCCTCGCGCTCCCGGCATGCACTGGCTCGACGAACACCGATCGCAACCTACCAGCCCCGCCCGCCGACGCCCCCTTAGCGGTCCTGGTCGATCCATTCATCGGCACCGCCGGCGACGGGATGACTTTCCCGGGCGCGATCGTGCCTTGGGGCATGGCATCGCCAAGCCCGCACACCGTGCTCACCACGGCGGCCGATGCGCTTGAGGGGCTCTTCGTGAACGGCGGGTATCGCTACGGAGAGCCGAAGATCCATGGCTTTGGGCTGACGCATCTGAGCGGGGTAGGCTGCCCGGATCTCGGCTTGCCCGTCGTCGCGCCAACGACGGGTGACGTTCCATTGAGCTTCGACGACTACGGTGCTTCGTATCGCAACGAGGTCGCCTGGGCCGGCTACTATGGCGTCGAGCTCGGTAGCGAGACCGACGGCGACTCGACAATCCGTGCCGGGCTCACGGCCACCCCGCGAACCGGGGTTCTCCGCTTCGAGTTCCCCTCAGGCGAGCCCGCAAACATTACGCTCGATGCCGCGCGCGGCATCAGCTGGCGCCGCAACGACGCCCAGATCGACGCGGTCAGTGAAACCGAGATCGTAGGCTCCGCCGGGTTCGGCGGGTTTTGTGCGCAGCAGGGCGGGGGCCGCATCTACTTCGTGGCGCGCGTCGATCGGGCCGCCGACGCATTCGGCGTGGTCGTGTCAGGCACCCGAAGTCCTGCCGTCCAAGCTTCCGGCGACGCCATGGCCTTCCTCCGTTACGACGTCGCTCCCACATCCCCGGTCACCCTCTGGGTCGGCCTCTCCTGGGTGAGCACCGACGCGGCCCGCGCCAACTTAGACGCCGAGCAGCTCCCCTTCGACCAGGCCCGCGACGGTGCCGCACTCGCCTGGCAAGACCGCCTCGGCCGCATCGAAGTGACGGGCGGCTTCGAAGACGACCGCGTTCGCTTCTACACTGCGCTCTACCACGCCTTGATCCACCCCAGCATCGCCCACGATGTCGATGGCACCTACCCGAGGTTTTCGCGCGACGAGGTGGGTAACGCGGGCGGCGCGTCCCGGTTCACGGTGTTCTCGCTTTGGGATACGTATCGCACCGTGCACCCGCTGCTGACCTTGGTGTACCCCGAAATGCAGCTCGCCATCCTCCGCTCCCTGCAAGACATGACCCTCGGCGCCGATGCCCCACCCAAGTGGGAGCTCATCGGCGATGAAGTGCAGATGATGGTGGGCGACCCGGCCAACATCGTCGTTGCCGACTCCTTTGCCAAGGGCCTCACCGACTTCGATGCCGAGGGCCTCTACGACGTGATGAAGAACGCAGCGGACCGCGCCACCCACCGCCCGGGCAACGATACGTACCTCGAGCTCGGCTACGTCCCGATGGAGCGTTCCCGAGAGGTCTGGGGCCCCGTGTCGACTACGCTCGAGTACGGGTTGGCCGACTGGTCGCTCGCACAGTTGGCGGGCGCTCTCGACCGTAACGCCGACGTTGCCGCGCTCGAGGCGCGCGCCGCTTCCTACCGCACTCTTTTCGATGCCGACACGGGCACTCTCCGCCCGAAGAACGTCGACGGGACGTTCCTCGACCCGTTCGACCCCGATGCATTCGAAGACCAAGGGTCGATCCGGCTTGGAGGCCCTGGCTACGTCGAAGGCACCGCCTGGCAGTATGCCTTCTTCGTCCCCCACGACGTGCCTGGCCTCATTGCGCTTCACGGCGAACAAGCGTTCGTCGATCGCCTGCGCTGGGTGTTCGATACCGATCGCTTCGTCATGTGGAATGAGCCCGACATGCACTACCCGTACCTCTTTACGTTTGTCGAAGGGGCGGCGTCGAACACGCAGCGGGAGGTGCGCCGGGCGATCAATCGGTACTTTGGTGCGGGGCCGGATGGGCTTCCTGGCAACGACGACGCCGGTGCGCTTAGCGCATGGTTCGTCTTTTCGGCGATGGGGTTTTATCCAGTGACGCCTGGACTCGCGGAGTATCGCCTTGGGAGTCCGTTGTTTGAGCGGGTGCTGATTCATTTGACTGCGGCGCATCACGCGGGGGAGTCGTTCGTGATCGAGGCCGTCGGAAATGACGCGGAGTCGGTGTTCGTTCGGAGCGCGACGTTGAATGGAGAAGCGTTGACAACGCCCGTGCTTTCACACGGGGCGGTGACGGCGGGTGGCGTGCTGACGCTGGAGATGAGCGGGGGGTGAAGCTCTGGGTTTGGATCGCGGGGATCAGCCTCGCGCTCGGGATGCTGCTGTCCGTCGTTGCGCGGAGCCCCGCTTCGCTCAAGCCTGTAATTGCCGTTTGGTTTCCCGAGATCGCGTGGGTCGATGCGCAGACGCTCTCCGGGTGGATGAACCGCGAACCGTCGGAGCGGCCGGTCATCCTCGATGTTCGCACGAAGGAAGAGTTCGAGGTGAGTCACCTCGAGAGCGCCGTGCGCGCGGAACCGGGGCGCCCTGATATCGCGGCGCTGAATCTCCGGGCGGACTCGACGGTCGTCGTCTACTGCTCGCTGGGCGTCCGGAGTGCCGCGATCGTCGACGAGCTCGAAGCCGCAGGCGTCGCGAAGGTCTACAACTTGGAAGGGGGGATTTTCGATTGGGCGAACGAGGGCCGTCCGATCTTCCGCGACGGCAAGCCCGCTCACCAGGTCCATCCCTACGGCGAACCATGGCGGCTCTACTTGAAGAGCGAGCTGCGCGCGCCGCTGAGCGCCGACTGAGCGCTTCCGTATTTCCGGCCGATTTGTTATCAGCGGTGATGATAGGAGAGGAACGATGGCGAGAATCACGATTTGGTGTTTGGCTGCATTGGTGATGGCACTCGGAGCGGTCGGGTGCGGGGGAGATGACGGAGCGAGCGGCGGTGGTGGTGATTGCGCCCGCATTTGCGGGAGCTCTTGCGTCGCCGAGTTCCTGCCCGCGCAGTCGGGCGATGACTGCGTGCGCGCATGCGAGATGGACACAGGTATCCTAAGCGGTTGCCTGTCCGAAACCGTGTCGGTGCTGGCTTGCCTCGAAACCATCGACTGCGGGCGATCCGGGTCGACCGCGTGCCTCGATCAATCGCTAGCCTTTAGCGACTGCATTTCTCCCTAGCGAGCAGAGTCATGGCTGGCCCATCGAGGATGCGTCTCGCAGTGTTGATAGCTATCGTTGGTGGGGCCGGGCTTGCCTGCAAGTCCTCGGGCGGCTCGTCCAAGGCCAGCGTGGTGAACGACGCGGCGCTCAGCGCATACTTGCAGTCGGTTTCGGACGAGGTCGCGGGTGGGTCCGACTCTACGTATCGCGTCGTGGTGTACGACGCGGATTTCGCGCAGGCGTTCGCCCTGCCGGGCGACGAGATCGCGGTCACGCTCGGCATGTTGGGGTTCATCCAGACCCAGGCGGAGCTCGCCTGTGTGCTCGGTCACGAGATTGCGCACCACCAGCTCGGGCATGTGACTGATTTCTTCGGGGGCGACGCTTCACCTCCGATCGGTGAGTCCCATCCGCTCGCGCGAGGCTGGCCCGAAGCGCAGGAGCAGGCTGCAGACGATCTGGGGCTTTCGCTATGCGCTGCGGCGGGTTATGAGGCGTTGAGCCTTCCGCATTTGCTGTTTCGGGCAGCTCAGGTCGAGTCCGGCGAATCCGTGGACGAGCTCCTCGACGCTGCACCATCAGCAAACTCAGGAGTAGACCGAACGCTCCTCGCCGTGGAGACGATCGGTGATGGCGAGCTCGACGGTGGACGAATCGGCTACCCGGAGTACGACTTCGTGCGCGACTGGCTCGCTGAATCGGATTTCCTGAAGGCAGGGCTGTCACCCCAACACGAAGGACCCAACTTCTTCCCATTCGTGGGCTTGGAAGGCGTGGTTGCCGTTGGGCTGAACTATGAAGAGTTCATGCGAGACAACGCCCGCGCAACATTCGACTGGATCGATCGAGAGTGCGGGCGAGAAGGTGTGACGGTCATCCCAACCAACCATCTCGATGCTTTTGGTCACTGCTGGGCTGGGTGCAGGGCGCAAGAGCTCTGCGGGGGCTGCCAGAACCCCGGGGTGTTTTACGAAATCGCGCGAGAGGCGGGCTACGGCGGAGACGAGCACGACAGCTTCGCGGAGGACTGGCGCAACCAAGAGATAGGAGCGCGTGGCGCGGTGACGGACCAGTCCTGCGAGGACTATTGCACCGACAAGATCGAATCGGGCGGCCTCGACCTCACGGCACCGCAACGCAAGTGGTGGGACTGCGCTTCACGTGACCTGCTCGATACGCGACCGAACGGCGGCGAGTACACCGACTACGGCGCTCTTGGGTCACCTGACATTTTCGGCGACCCTCACATGCGAACCATCGACGGCTTGCGCTACGATTTTCACGGGGTCGGCGAGTTCATCGCGGTGAAGTCGACCGTCGACGACCTGATGGTCCAGGTCCGGCTCGCGGAAGTTGCTGCGCTTCAAGCCAGCAAGACGAGCGCCGTGGCAGCCAACGTTGCGGGCGATCGGGTTGGAGCGTACCTCGGGCCGAGCAGCTTTGTGGTGAGGGTCAACGGTGAAGCCTTGGATCCGAAAGGCTCGTGGGTGCAGTTACCCAACGGCGGTCAAGCCCAAGTGGAGAGCGACGAGGTGGTGTTTCAGTGGCCCGACGACACGCGGCTGTGGGTGTATTACTGGGGTGACGTTCTCGACCTGGCAATGACGCTGCCAGCTCAAAGGCAAGCCGCTCTCTCTGGCCTACTCGGCAACGCAGACGGGGACCCGACCAACGAGTACATCACACGAGAGGGCGTGCCGGTCGATGTTCCAGACGAAAGCGGCGAGGCGCGCCGCGAGGCGCTCTATTCCGAGTTTGGGGAGAGCTGGAGGATCGACGCTGCCGAGTCTCTCTTCGACTACGAGCCTGGTGAGTCGAGCGACGATTTTCAGGCGCCTGGCTTTCCTGCATCGGACTTGACCATCGACGACCTCGACGAGGTCACCCGACGAGAAGCTCGTGAGGACTGCATTTCGTTGGGCGTCACCGAATCGCCGTGGCTCGAGGACTGCATCTTCGATGTCGGATTCACCGGTGAGCTCTCTTGGGTCAGCTCGGCGCGCAATGCGGCCGACCCGAACAGTCTGACCTGGAACGAGATGTACGAAGTGGAGGGCGAGATCGAGGGCGATGGCGTCTTCATCCTGGAGCAGTTCATCGGCAAAGCGGGCGACGAGCAGTTCTTCCGATTCACCCAAACGATGTCGAGCCTCGGGCTAGCCAATTGGGAGGTCCGCACCCCCAGCGGAGACCTCTTGTTTCTGAACTGCGTGTTCAGATGTGGTCAGCCGGGCGCATTCGTGCTGCCCGAAAGCGGGCTCTACGTGTCGCGCGTGGTGGCCGATCCAGGAGAGCGTGGAGTGCTCACAGTGGCTCGGAATGTGGTTCCCGAGCCTCAACTGTTTGACATCGGCAGTGCGACGGGCGTCGCCTTGGAATCGCTCGGAGAGGGTGCCGGGTCGATCGAAATACCGGGCAGCGAGGACATCTATCGGATCGACGGGCGTGCGGGGACAACGATCACACTCACGCCCGTCGATATCGACGGCGCAATTCAGTTTGGTCAGTGGAAGCTCACGGCTCCGACCGGGACGGTGTTGTTTGATCAGATCCTGCCGCTCACGGGAGGCACTCCCCGCACCCAAGATCTGGTGCTCGACGGCCCCTACGAACTGTCGATCACCGGCGGAAACTCATGGCCTTCGGAATGGAACTTCGGCTATGGCGAATACCGTATCCAGTTCCAGGTCACCCCAACACCGGGCTGAGGGTCGGACCCATAGGCCGCGCGGCCTGCTCCTTTAGCGTCCCTCGTAACGACTCGCGCGAGGTTGCCGATCGTACTACTCTCCCACGTCTATGCGCAGTCTCTCTTCGTTGGGCGCGACCGCCGGCGCGGTCGTTTCGGTCTTCACTTTGTTTGTCGTTGGATGCGATGGCGACTCGGGCCCGACCGCTTCTGCGGACGAGCTGTTCGAGCAAGGGCCGTACGAGGTCGGCTACCGAGAGATGACGATGACGTACAGCGCGGCGGCTTCGATGGAGCCGCGCGAGCTGGTGTTACGGGTGTGGTATCCGGCGCAGGACGAGTCGGGTGCGGCACCTGCGCGATACGCGGTGGCGGGTGTCGTCGACCTGGCTGCTGGGTCTGCGCTCGAAGCACCGCCGGTGACCGACGACACGAATCTGCCGCTCGTAATCTATTCGCACGGCAACGGCGGGGAAGGGTTGCTGGCCTATCCGTATGGTGAGCTGATGGCGTCGCACGGGTGGGTGCTCGTTGCGCCGAACCACACCGGCAACACGGCGCTGGATCTCGCCTTTGGTCCGGCGGACCCTCCGGCGCTGGTGGCGCTCAATCGTCCCACTGACATCACCGCCATCATCGACGAGTTCGATACGGGTTTGAGCGGTGACGACCTCGAGAGGAAGGCCGACGTCGATCTGGGCGTCTTCCTTTTTGGCCACAGCTTTGGCGGCTACACGTCGTTCACCGCGGGCGGTGCCGATGTCGACTACGATGTCGCCGCGGCTGACTGTGAAGGAGTGATGAGCGAAAACTGTGACGTGCTCACCGATCCAAACGTCGAGGCGGCCTACCGTGCCGGGTTCGGCGACCCGCGCATCGTGGCCATCGCGCCGCAGGCGCCGGCCCTCGTCGCAATTGCGGACGGCGAGCTCGGCAGTCTCGGCATTCCCACCCTGCTGATGACCGGGCGTCTCGACCAGACGACTACGCAGGAAGAATCAGCGGACCCGTCGTGGGCAGGCATCGACGACCCGAACGACATCTGGGTCGAAATGCCACTCGGCGCTCACTACAGCTTCATCACGGTTTGCCATGACCTCACCCCTGAGATTCTCGGGCTGTTCATCAGCGGCGCCGATCAGGACGGTTGCAGTCCCACCTTCATCGATACGAGAGAAGCGGTTCCCGTGCTCGCCGCGTACTTGCTCGCCTTTGGCCGGCGCCACCTGCTCGGGCAAACCGAATGGAACGCCATCCTGACCGGTCCGCCGCTGGGCAACCAAGGCGACTTCGTCGTGACGGCGAATTAGGGGCTTCGACCCTAGCGAGATCACCTGGCGGCTGTGCTCGTCGTCAAGGTCGCTTCAAAAACCCGAGGATCGCCTCGTTGACGGCCTGCGGGTTATCTTCGTGCATGATGTGCGATGCGCCGGGGATCTCGACCCGGTCGACGCGCGGCAGGAGCTCCTCCAGGCGGTCTGTGAGTAATCGAAGGAAGGCAGGGCTTCGCTCGCCATGCATCAGCAAGGTCGGTAGTCGAACGCCGCGGACTTCGTCGTCGCTCAGCGGCGGGAAGCCCTTGCCGAGAAGCTGCGCCTTATCGACTGCGACATTTTCCCAAGCCTGCTCTCTGCGTGCCGGGGAGAGCCGGTCGAACGCCTCTTCGCCGAGCACCCCGCGGCCGAATGCCTCGAATCCTGCTTCGTCGTCACCTCGCCGGTAGGCCTTCTCGGCGGGCCCGGCTGTCGAGATACCAAACCGCATGATCGCGAGTGCTGTTCGGGGGCGTCGCACCAGGGTCCGGAGTAGCTCAACGGGGCGAGGGGGCGTGCTGACGAAGAGCGAGAGCACGGGAGGCTCCAAGAGCACGAGGCTACGGACCACCTCCGGATGTCGAATCGCCGCAAGCAAGCAGACGAAACCGCCCCACGAATGACCGACCACAGTTGCGGGCACTGCATCGAGGCGCTCGAGCAACGCGACCAGGTCGTCGACGTGCGCGAGCATCGGGTCATCAGCGTCCTCGGGGATCGCCTCATTGGGCCGCGCGTAACGTCGACTGTAAACGATTGCTCGATACGCGGCCCCGACGGCTGGAAGCTGGTACTCCCAAGTGCGGAGATCGGATGCGCTGCCGTGCACGAAGACGACAGGCTCGCCTTGGCCCTGCTCGCGATATGCGAGCGACACTGTGTCGATGACCGCGGTCCGGACTCCCTCGAAGGGGTGCTCACTCATCCGTCTACCTCCCGTTACATCGCGACGACTCATGCAGTCCCGCGGCGCAGCCTATACCAGTGCTCATCGGGTCGAAGCAGGAGCTGCATGGGCTTCGGCAACCGGAAGTGCGAGGGCTCCACGTGGGTGATCTCCCAACCAGGGAATGCTTCCTCCACCTCGTCTCGGCTCGCGCCGCGTATCAACGGCCTCCTGCGCTTGGGCCAAACGAGTAATAGGACGGTTGCGTCCGGGGAAGCGATGGCGGTGACTCCCCGGCCCATCGCCTTGCGCTGCTTTTCGTTGAAATCGTGGAAGGTCCCCGTGTCGAGCACCAAGCGAAAGGAGCCGCCGACATCGGCCCGCTCTAGCGCGGTCACATCGCCGCGAACGAACCTCATGTCGACGCCCGCTTCGTGTGCCCGTGCGCGGCCGCGTCGAAGAGCCGTGTCGACGAAGTCGATCCCGGTGACCTGCCAGCCACGCGTGGCAAGCTCAGTCCCCCAGATGCCGCTTCCCGTGCCGATATCGAGCGCCGTCCCATACGGAGGCTCGCGGCCGCGCTCCTCGCGGTCGAACATCTCCGAGATCTTCTGGACGAACGGCGGATCGCTGGCGGCATCCTCCCAAGGGTGGAAGCCGACCGAATAAGCGAGCCGATAGTTCATGGTGCCCTCCGCTGGGCGCTTAGGATACTCTCGTTGATGGATTTCGGTCTAGGGGCCAAGCCACAGCAGAGGAGGAACCATGGACACCGCGACTCACGAGATTGCGTCCGATATCTTCCGCATCAGCACGTTCGTGCCCGAGATTGGGCCGACCGGGTTTACGTTCAACCAGTTCCTGATCCGCGCCGATGAGCCACTGCTGTTCCACACCGGACCGCGCGCGATGTTTCCTGCCGTTCATGCAGCCGTGGCGAAGCTGCTTCCCGCCGAGTCGCTCAAGTGGATCACATTTGGGCACGTCGAATCCGATGAATGCGGTTCGATGAACCAGTGGCTCGAAGCTGCTCCGCAAGCCGTGGTGGCTCACGGCGAAGTCGGCTGCATGGTCTCGCTCAACGATCTAGCAGACCGACCTCCGAGGGCGCTCCAACACGACGAAGTGTTGGACCTCGGGGGCAAACGCGTGCGTCATCTCGATACACCGCACGTGCCCCATTGCTGGGAAGCGCGACTGCTTTTCGAAGAGACGACACGAACGCTTCTATGCGGGGACCTCTTCACACAAGTGGGCAACGTCCCCGCGTTAACGTCAAACGACATCGTCGAACCTGCGAAAGAAGCCGAACTGCTCTTCAAGGCGAGCTGTCTGACCCCGACGACCGGAAGCACGATCCGCTCACTCGCGAGCCTCGAGCCCGCCGTGTTGGGGGTCATGCATGGGTCCTCTTTCAACGGAGACTGCGTCAAAGCGCTCCACGACTTGGCGACCGTCTACGACGGCCTACTCGCCACCGCGGGGCCGACACCATAGAAGAGCTAGTGCGTCATTACCGACCGAGATAATCCCAAATCTCCGGGCCGTAGTGGACGCCGAAGTAGAATACGGCGGCCAGCGGCACGATGATGCTGAGTATGGCGAGGATTAGGCCGAGGACAATGATGGCGTAGTCCCATGCGCCGGGTTTCGAGTCGGGGCTTTCGTGTTGGCGGATGAGCTCGAGGTTTCGGCGGTTCGATTTCCAGGCAGCGTCGAAGATGTCTCCGACGACGGGAAGTGCGCCGAGGACGACATCGACCAGGATGTTGAGAAGCATTCGTCCCAAAATCACGCGTGGTACGCCCCGACGGAGCGCGAGCGTCAAGAGCCCGATCGAGCCTACCCCCGTGACTGCGTCGCCGATGCCCGGAAAGAGCAGCCCGATGATCGGATCGATCCCAAAACGAAACTCGGTGCCCGGGATGCGAAACCGGTCGTCGAGCAACGAGACCAACGTGTCGGCCCACCTTTTGAGCTTGGTCTCCGAACGCTGAGGGTCAACCATCGCGCGGATCCTGACCGCGCTAGCCCCCTACGTCTACTTGCGTACGCGAACGACTAAGATACCGAGCGCGACCAGGATTGCGAGCGCGAGTCCTTGCCCCCCGAGATCGGTGGGGAATCCGGATGCGGCCTCGGTCGATAGGCTTGGTGCGAGCGTCTCGAGGCGGCTGGTGAGCTGAGCACGCATCGCCACCATCGCTTCGGTGCCCTGGCGTGCCTGCGGGAGCGCATCGATGGCGGCAAGCCCTTTGCGGTATTCATCCTCCGCGCGCGAGGCTTGTCCCAGTTGGTGAGCGAGGTTACCCGCGATCGCACGCCATCGTGGCGAGTGTCGAAGGGTAGGGCTGAGTAGATCGGCCCAGCGGAGCGCCTCCTCGCAGTGCCCTCGTTTCTCTTCCTCTTCGACGGCAAGCTCGACGAGCGATGCAAGCGGACCGAGATCGGCCACGGCCTCTCGAAGGCCCGCGAGCGCCTCGTCTACCCGCCCTGCATCGATCAGCGCTCGTGCGCGCTCGAGATAATACCGGGGTGCAGGCCGTTCGAAGAGGGCGATCGCACGAGAGTAGTCATCGGTCCCCTCGTCGATTTGACCCAGAGCTACGTGCGCGCGCGCTCGAACCAAGTATCCATCCGCGCGCTCCGGCTCGCTCGACAAAAACGAATCGAGAAGCACTGCGGCGCGTTCGTTCTCTTCGAGCTCGACCAAGACCCTGGCTTTCAGGAAATCGATGTTGGACAACCTCGGATCGATTCGATCTGCCGATTCATAGTCCGCGAGCGCCTGCGCCCAGCTTTCGTCGAGCGCGTACAGTGACCCCCGACGGACATAGAGTGCTGCGTCGCTCGGGTGTTGCTCGATTTCTTCATTCAGCTCCGCGATGCGCTCGTGCACGTCCCCGTGGCCGAGCGCGATCGAGGCCGGGACCAGCACAGCGAGAAACGTCGTAACGCCGATCTGCCACGTCGTGCGCATGACCCCTCCGCTCAGTCCTTTCGAATGGTGAATGTGTCCCGTTCGCTCCCCGCATCGTCGAGGAAGGTCGCTTCCAAGCGCGCATCATCGACGTCGAGCACTACGGAGCCGAGCTCGAGCAAGGAGATGTACATGGCGGGATGGTCGAGAGGCGCGCTGCTGGTCTTTCCCGAGCTTCCGGCCACGATGTACACCGCTCCCTCGGTCGTCGAGCCAGGCTTCAAGTAGGCGCCGTCTCCGCCTTCGCGTCCATCTCCGCTGTCGATCATCATCGAGCCGGTCAAGGTACCGGACCGGCCGTAGTGACCGTTGAGCAGCATCGATCGCTCATACGAATGACTGTGCCCAGAAAGGACTAGGTCGACGCCGTACGATTCCAAGATCGGCAACGCAAACTCGCGCATGTCTTCCAAGCCGCCTTCCGAGTCCGAATCGTGCGACCCCTTCGAGTAGGGCGGGTGGTGCCAGAACGCGACGATCCAAGGCTGAGTGGTGGCGGCGAGGTCGTTTTCCATCCACGTCATCATCGGGCCGTTTGGATCAGGATTCGAATCGTACGAGTCGAGACAGACAAAGTGAACGTTGGCGTAGTCGAACGCGTAATAGGCCTCGGTGCCAGACGGCACCCCGCCGGCTTCCGCGGCGGTTGGGAGAGTGAAGATGTCGTAGTAGGGGCCGGTCTGCGTCGCGGAGTCGGCGCTATGCCCGTCGTGGTTCCCGAGCGTTGGCCAAAGCACCGCATTTCGGAGCGTGTCGGGATACATGTCAAACACCGCCCGCTGATATTCGTCATCGGTTCCATCGGAATAGGCGTTATCCCCGAGCATCAACCACAGGTCCGTTCCTCGCGATCCAGTGAAGGATTCATAGGCGTCGCGAACCGACCGCGCATTGTCGTTGGCGGTACCGGAGTCGCCAAGCACCCAGATCCGGGTCGGCCGTGCGGCTCCGGCCTGCGGGGCGGTCGTGAAAAAGTGGTCGTCATCGGCGCCGACGAGCGCTGCGGTGGAGGACCCGATCGCATAGTAGTAACGCGTCTCGGCTGCGAGCCCGTCGATGCGAACCGCGTGCTCTCCGGTCGTCGTCGAAGACGCAGCGACGTTGGTGAGAGAAGTCGGATCGTCGCCATACGCCACGACCGAATCGGTGTTCTCGTTAGTGCGCCAGCGGACTACCACCCCGCTGCTCGACCCGCTCTGAAGATACGGACCACGTGTGACGGTGACCGGAGTGTCAGGGCAGATTCCGCAATCGGCGTCACACGTGCTGCAAAGCTCGGAGGCATCGCAAGTACCGTCGCCGCACAGATCGGGACATAGACCGCAGTCGTTCGCGCACGACGCGCAGGTCTCGTCCGCGGCGCAAACCTCATCACCGCAGCCCATGGGACAAGCACCACAATCGCTCGGGCACGAGGCGCAGCTCTCCTCGGCGGCGCAGACCTCGTCACCGCAGCCGGTGGGACATGCACCGCAATCGGTTGCGCACGACGCGCACGTCTCCTCCGCACTGCAAAGGCCGTCACCGCACGAAGCGCTAGGACTGCCCTCGATGGCGCCGCCCTGGCATGAAGCGAGCAGGAACGAAAATATCAGTGCGGCGCTCGCAGCGACCAAACGCCGCGCCTGCCCGCGCTTCACCGAAGCAGGACTTTCACCCACAGGGATTAAGATAGCAAGATCGCGGGGAGGCGTCGAGCCTCCGGAGCCAGGCGTAATTCGAAGCGAAAACGGTATGCAGGGGGCTACTCGAGGGAGAACGACAAAACCCCGATGGGATCCGATTGGAAGATCGACGCGACCTCCAGTCGCCGGGCGATCTCGATCGCCGACAACCCGCGCTGCTCAAAGTCCCGTGCGAGCCTCGTGAGGTCGAACTCGAGCTGGGGGAAGCGTTCGGTGCAGACGAAGCGGGCACCCGTAGGGTCGGCACTACAGGATGCCGACCCGAGATCGCCTACAAGCTCAATCGAGCCGTCCGGCTGCGCTTGACCTTCGAATGACACGCGCTGCGAAAGGCCCGTGAGCTCTACGGGGAAGTCATAGTCCAATCGGTACTCTCCATTCCTTGCGCGCCAATCCAAGAGGACAGGCTGGGTCGCGAATGGCGAGAGCGAAGCGTCATCGACCGGAACCGTGTAAAGACCGTCAACGGTGACAAATCCGTCTTCGCCGCCACCGGTACCCCCGTCCCCAACAGATGCCGTGGCATCCGGGATCGCGCCATCACCTCCGCCGGCTCCCGTGGCCGAAAGGCTTGGATCACCGCTCTCGCCGCAAGCAACCGCGAGCGAAAGCAACATCACAACGATAAAGCATTCTTTGCGCATCATGATCTCTCTTCCCTGACCGGCGACTCCTCCGGTATGAGTGAATAGCGAGTGCCCTTGCCACGGCCCGTTCGGTGGAGCTTTCCGGTCGCGACGAGCGAACGGAGCGAACGGAGCGCGGTGGCATCCGAGACGCGTAGGTCTTCGGCGAGCTCGGTCGAGCTTGCCGCCCTTCGGCGTCCGAGGATTTCGAGGATGTGGGATTCCCGTTCGGACACGGGCTCGGCTTCTTCCCCCACACTACCCATGGCATGCACCTGAACATCGTTGCCGATGAGAACGAGCTCCACGTCCGACGCCAACTGATAACCGCGATCGGTCGTCAGGATCCACTCGCCGTTTGGCGCGAGGCCCGCACGAAGCCGGGCCACCGCGGTGTGTAATGTCGGGTCGTGCCGAGATGGGGAGTACAAGCTCAGGTTCCAGACGGAGCTCATGAGCTCTGCGTTCGTCTTGGGCCCGGCTGCAAGCTCGCGAAGCACCCGAACGGAAGGACCAGAGGGGTGCTTATGAACCGAGAGGCGCCCGTGATCTTCGGTGAGCAACGAGGTTTCGGTGAGATAGATGCGTCGGCCGGGGCTCAAGCCGAGGGACCAGGGCACGAGACCCGCCAGTTGCTCGTGGACCAGGTGCACCACGCGCATCTCCGGCGGCATCGAGGGGAGATTCAGGAGGAGCTCGCCGAGGCGATCCTCGAGCGGTAGGCGTGTCGATCGAAATCCGAGGGCGAGCTCTTGTGCGATTCGTGCGCGGTCGATTCCAGTCCGATGCGCGAGGTGCTCGAGCTCGGATGCAACCTCGGGGCGTCCGGCTCGCAACACTGCGGCCTCGACGAAGAGCGCCTCGACGCGAAGGGAGGGGTCTTCGTGCGCGAGCCGACGTGCTTCCTCCAGATACGGGACCGCGGCGACGCGCCCTTCAGAGAGCATCAGCAAGACCGCGCGCGCCAGCAATCCGCGAACTCGACCGCGGCGATCTTCGTCCGGCAAGGCGATGCGGGTCGCTTCGTTCAAGCATTGTTCGGCGGCCCGGACGTCGCTCCGGAACGCATGTTGCCAGACGAGCTCCAGCAAGGCGTTTCGCCGAGCAAAGAAACTCACGGTCGGGGAACGAGCCAGCTGCTCGAGCCGCGTGAGCAGGTCGCCGGGGCTCGGCACGCGGTACCGCAAACGGTAAATGTGCTCGGAGACTTGAATCGTCTGCGCGTTTGCCACGAACCCGAGGTCGGCGGCCAGGTGCCCTGCCTGCTGCAGGAGTCGAAGGCCCGAAAAAACCTGACCGGTCTGCACGAGGGCGTGCCCTCGCAAGTCCAAGGCCAGGAGCCGACCGTACGGGAAGTGCGCCTCGATCGCCGCGGACAGTGCGCGGAGCGTGAAGCGTCGACTGCGGGCCATTCGGCCCTCGAAGTAACGAACCAAACCGAGGCCTTGGTAGGCAAAGAAGCGACTCCGCGGGTCGGAAGCACCAAGTGCTGCTAGGTTCGACTTCGCCCACTTCAAGGCTTTTCCGAGAAGGCCCGCGTGGCACGCCCCCGCGCAAAGAAAAAACCGAACAGCCACGGCATCGACCTCGTCACGGGTGTCGTCCGAAGTGATCAGACGGCCGGTGATCTCGGCTTCGTCCAGCCTTCCCGTGAACGCGAGCGCCCCCACGACAAACGGATCCAAGTTGCCAGTCTGCGTCCGAAGCGTCTTTGCGAGAATCCGGTCGTAACAGCCCTCGTAGAAGAGACGTTCGAGATCGGGTGGGCTCATCATCGCTAAGGGGATACCGAACGGGGTCATTGCGCAAGGCCTCGGAAGGTGCCCGTCAGCGGCTGTTGGGTGAGTGACGGGAATCCGGCGGTAGGGTCGTCTCTCATGTACTGGATACAAAGGAGCAGCACCATGAATTCAAAGACAATTGGGTCATTTCTGGCGGCCATGTGTTGCCTTGCTTACGGTTGCGGCGATGCCGGCGTTAGCGCGGCAGAGCTTTCGACGCGGCCCACAGGCGCCGGCGGCTCGGAGACGGTTCCCTGTCAGTCCGACGACGACTGCCCACGGGGCGAGGAGTGCGAATTCGAGCACGATATGTCGTTCTGCAAACCCCACGGAGGCGACGACGCTGGACCGGCGGACAAGCCAGACCCGAACGCGATGGAGTGCGACTCGGATTACGACTGCCCACAAGGCGAGGAGTGCGAATTCGAACACGACACGTCGTTCTGCAAGCCTCATGGCGGCGATGACGATGACGACTGCGACCATGATGACGATGACGACGATCACCACGACGACGATGACAACGACTGCGACGATTACTGCGACGATTACGATGATCGCAGCGGCAGCAATAGCGGAAAGGGCTAGCGGACGGAAAAATCTGAATGGCGTTTTCCAGAGTCGCGGGCATAGTACGGTTAGAAGGAGCCGATATGCCCGCGATTGAAACAGACGGCCTTCGATTTGAAGTCGAAGAGAACCCGCCCCGCGGGCGCTTCAAGTTGGTGAACGATGAAGGTCAGATGCTCGGGGAGATGATCTTCAGCCGCGCTCGCGATGACTTGGTCAACATCGAGCACACCGAGGTCGATGATTCACTGCGTGGCAAAAAAGGAGGGCTTCGGCTCTTTCAAGGCATGGTCGCCTGGGCCCGAGAGACAAAGACGGGGATCACGTCGACTTGCCCGTTCGTCGATAGGATGTTCGATCGCGACCCTTCGAGCCGCGACGTGCTCGAGCCCTCATGAGCCGACCAACTCCCGTAGTTTCGATATAGCCCCCTCCAACATCGGAAACCCATCCCCGACGATCAGCGCAGGGACACCGACGACGGTGAAGGGGCCGACGCGTTGTCCGACCTCGAGCGCTGCGTCGATGTGCGTGCCCTGCTCCCGTGCATGAGCCGCGTCGGCCGGGTGGATGGCGACATGTGCGCCGGTCCGCTCGGCGATGCAGCTGGACGCGCGGGTGTGCCACGACCCGGTGAGGACATCAGGGAGCAGTTGGCGCACGGAGGGAGGGTAACCGATGTGCCACATCAGGGGGAATCCGGGATGCGGTCGCTTGTTGCATCGCCTCGTGGGAGATCAAAGAAGACGCTCCGGCGGAAACCGGAGCGCCTCCTTCACGATGCGTTGTCCCCGCCTCAGCGGGTTCGCTACTCCTTTACATGGGGACGGGGCAGAACCCTGCGCATTCCCCGAGGGGGCCTTGCCCGTCCATGCAGAGACCGCACTCGGCAACGGCGTTACAAATCACCTCTGCGATGTGCTTCGCTTCGCCAGCGTTTGGTGCGCCCTCGGGCTGTAGCGCGGCGCTGTTTGTCAGACCTTCGAGCTCGCCGCTCGTAAATCCCGCAGCGCAATCGTCGTTTCCGAAGAAGGCGCCCGCGGCCATTGCCACGTCCATGCACGCGTCGGAGTCGCATCCGAAGTTCCAACACACTTGTGAGGCATTCATGGCGTTAGCCACGATCCGGTTGCAAGAGCCATTTGCGTTGTCTGCGTGAGCCCCTGATGCCGAGACGGCTACCGCAGCGACCGCTACGAATGCAATCGAGAGTAGAGTTTTCATGATGTGCTCCTTTTGTAGATTTGGAAAAGAGAGCGAAGCGCCTTCGTGTGCCGCAGCGCTCTCGGACTGACGAGGTTGTCGCCGGGACCTACGGGTGTCTATACGTAATTCTTCAGCGTTCCCGGCACGACTTCGCGCCGAAGACTTTGCGCGAAGTGACTAGGGGAAACGAAAGGACTGCGTCCGATTGGCAAGAGACTTTACTACCGCGCACCGAACGACACGATCAATTGACACTCGATCCGCAGAAGTGACGCGTCAGTACAATACTGGTGGTGCACAACACTCGCCCCGCACACCTCGAGCTGAGAAGCTAAGCTACCTCGAGCCGGCTAGCCGCTCTCGCCACCGATGTCGTCCCAATACGCGTCCATTGTAACCTTGGTTTCGGCGCGTTCGTGGGCGTGGACCATCTCGAGGGCGGATCGGACTCGCTCTTTGAGCGATCGCAGCTCGCTTCGCTCCATCACTTCGTGCGCAGGAAAGTGGGCAGCTAGCTCCTTTAGCGCGGCGAGGATGCGTGGGTGGTCGAACATCAGTCGTTGAAGCCGAAACGCGAGCCGTGGAGAGTGTTCGCGTAGTTGGTGGTGAAGCCCAACCTCTTCGTCTCTGAAGTGGGCTCGGCATTCCTCGGCGAGATCATGGAGCGCCTCCCGAAGGATCAGGAGCCACTCGCCAACTGAGTCGACAGGCTGCCGAAGATACTCTTCGAGCCCCTGCAGCCTTTCTCTCAAATTTCCGTGATCGGAGAGGATCTGGTCTGTGGCACCATCGGGGGTGCCTTGGAGAGGTTCGACGTTCATGCCCGCCCCCGCGAATGATCACAGAATACACCCTGAGAGCCAAGAACACCAGAGATGCCGAAAGTGGCGCTATACGGCGATCGTCCTCGGCCTCCTGACGCCAAGAAGAGTTTCAGCCACTGTGTCCGCAACGTCCTAGCTGGAGGGGAGCGGGCGCTTTAGAAGACGCACTTTTCGAGTTAGGGTCTCTTCGAATGGCACGGGAGCGGCACGCTGTGCGTATGGAACACGGGATGATTCTCGAAGCGGGCGTCGGCACTCTCGCGGATGGGAGTCCGGCGATCCCGACACGCATCGAAAGCATCGGTTGGAAGATCCCCGAGCGTATCCTGACCACGCAGGAGTTGATGCAGAGCACTCGTCATCATACTCACATCGAGCTCGAGCGGCTGACGGGGATCCACCAGCGGCACGTCTGCTCGGAGGGCGAGGATTCATATACTCTGGCCGTTGGGGCGGCCAGGGATTGCCTCGAGCACTCGCGCCACGGCCCCGAGGACATCGAGATGCTGATCAACTGCAGCATCAGTCGGTACAAGGGGGGGCTTCGCCACCAGTGGGAGGCGCCGCTGAGCTTGAGCATCAAGGACGCCATCGGCGCGCACCGGGCGATCAGCTTCGACATCTCGAATGCATGCGCAGGGATGATGACCGGCGTCTTCATTCTGCACGATTTCATCCGACGAGGTGTCATCAAGCGGGGCATGGCCGTGAGTGGCGAATGCATCTCCAACCTGGGCCAGAACGCCGCGACGCAGGTCCGCTGGGTACTCAGCGATCAACTCGCCTCCCTTACACTCGGGGACGCTGGCACCGCCGTGATCGTCGAGCGAACAGAAAGCGAGACCGATCACATCGCGGTAGCCGGCTTCACTACGCTGTCCGAACATAGTCGCCTCTGCCTCGGAGCGCCCAGCAAGGTTGGGCCTGGCGCTTCGATGTTCACGAAGGCACGGCAGATTCACAAGGTCGCGATTTCCGAATCCCCGCAACTGCTCAAAGAGGCGCTCGACGCGGCAGGTTTCAGCTTTGGCGACATCGATTACATCATCCCTCACCAGACCTCGGCACGTGCCATCGAGCGCGGTGCAAGAGAGATCGGTGAGCGTCTCGGTGTGCAGCCAAAGCGCGTGGTGGTCACGGTCAATGAGTTTGGCAACACGTCGTCGACCACTCACTTCGTAGCGCTGCGGAAGTACCTCGGTGAGAAGCGCTTCAAGAAAGGCGATACCATCATGCTGATCTCGTTTGCATCGGGGCTCGAAGTTGGCGTCATGATCTTCCCCGTCGAAGAGATCTTGGATCGCTATGGGAACGAAGATTGAGGCCGCCAGCACGTCTCGCCCCCGTCCGCGCCTCGGAGGGACCGGTGCGATCAAGCTTGCCGATGACGCCGCCCGAGCGTGCCTCGAGCGTGCAGGTCGCACCGCAGCCGACATCGACTTTCTGATCAACGCCGGCATCTATCGGGATAACAACATCGGTGAGCCGGCGGTGGCCTCGATCATCCAAGAGGACATCGGTGCAAACCCGGATCCCCCTTTGGAGGGCGGTCACGGGACGTTCTCCTTCGATGTCGTCAATGGTGCGGTCGGCGTTCTGACAGGCATCCACATCCTCGATGGGTTCCTGAACTCGGGTGCGATCGACGTCGGCATCGTGGTGACCTCGGATGCGGATCCAGAGCGCGGCAGCAACTGGGACTTCCCCTTCGGCCTAGTCGGTAGCGCTGGTCGAGTGTCGCGAAGCGGAGACTCCAGGTTTCCGTTTGCCGCGTTCGGGGGCGCGGTGCTGCTCTCGCGGAGCGAGGACGAAAATCAGGGCTTCTCGCGGTTCGCCTTTGCGACCTTCTCCGAGTTCAAGCATCTGCTCAAGGCCGAAATGAGTTGGGAAGAAGGGCCGATTCCGCGGGTTGTGGCCGACGTAGTTCCCGGGTTGGAGCCCGGCAGGAACGTCTTGCAGGTCGACCAAGGGGAGGGCTACGCGGCGCGGTGTGCAGAGTGTGCGCTGACTTCCACCGGCCCGTTCCTCGAGAGCGCCGGGCTCAATGTGAAGGACATCGACCTTCTCGTTCCGAGCCCGACCCCCGCGGGGTTCGCCGACACATTCAGTCAGGCGCTCGGCATGCCCGCCGATCGGGTCGCGCTGGTCGACGAGAGCTTTGCCCGCGTGCATACGGCTGGTCCGATTGCCGCGCTCGAAAGCAGCATGCGAACCGGTCAGTTTGGCGATGCTCGTAACGTGTTGTTCGTCATGGTCGGGGCGGGGATCACGGTCGGGCTTGCCCTGTACCATCCGTAGGTGCAACGCCGGCGGTCTGGAAGCGATGCTCTGCAACGTCTTTGAGAGCGCGATTGAAGGTGTCGAAGACCGGGACCTGGTCGCGGAACAAAAAGCTCATGGGCCCTGCCAATAGCCCGCGGAACACCTCGCCGTGCACGAAGTGCGTCCTCGAGCCTTCGGGCATCAGTTGGAAATAGTGCTCGCCGCTGACGCCGAGCCGCGAGCCGACCCAGCGAAGCTCTCGTTCGGCGTCGGAACGCGTGATGCGGACCCGAAAACGAAGGTGGAGGCCGATGTTCGATCGGTAGTGAAGCCTTGCTGTGCTTCCCTCGGTGGCCGGCCCCTCGGCAGCGACGACCATCGGATTCCACTCGTGGAACCCGGAGAAGTCAGTCAGCACCGCCCACACCACTGAAGGCGGGGCGTCGATGTCGATCTCGGTGCGTATGTGGGTCTCGCCCATAGCTTTGGACGGTAGTCCTTTGGAGGTGCGGCGTCCATACGTAATGGTCTACTTCGACGGCTCGGGTACGGGCGCGATACCGGAACGAAAAGCCTGGCCAAATGGCGATGTTCTTGCCGTCTTCCTGCGTGTACCAGCTCTTGCAACCCGAGGTCCACACGGTGTTCTCGAGCCTTTGCTCGAGCTCCTCGTTGTAGCGCCGGAGCGCGGGAGTGCGGACGTTCATGTACTTGGCCTTCTTCTTTTGCAAGAGCTTCAAGCATTGGACGATGTAATGCACCTGCGACTCGATCATGAAGAGTAGCGAGTTGTGCCCGAGACCCGTATTTGGCCCGACGAGCTCAAACATGTTCGGAAAGCCCGCCACCGTGATGCCGAGATAGGCCTCCGCGCCGTTTTCCCAGCATGAGAGCAGGTCGCGCCCACCCAAGCCTTTGATCGTCAGCTTATCCAGGTAGTTTCGGGGGTCCGCCTCAAAGCCGGTGCCAAGGATGATCGCGTCGACCGGCCGCTCCACACCGTCGCTCGTCACCACGCTGTTCTCTTTGACCTCAGTGAGGGCGTCGGTGACCAGCTCGACGTTCGGGCGATTGAACGTCTGGTAGTAGTTGTTGGAGAGAAGCACCCGCTTGCAGCCGATTGTGTAGTCGGGTGTGAGCTGTTCGACGATCGCCGGGTCGTCGACGCAGCGTTTGATGTAGAGCGTGGCGAGTTTCTCGAGAGGCCTCGTGAGGACGGGGTTCATGATCGGCAAGACACGAAGCTCGTTGCGCACGTAAAGCCACCCTCGATGGAGCTTTCGAAGCTGGGGCGAGAGGCGGAACAAGAGCTTCTCGATCTTCGAGTACTCGCGGTCGGGCTTTGGTAGGATCCAGGGCGCCGTTCGTTGAAAGACATGGACCTGTTTCACTTGGGGAGCGATCTCGGGGACGTACTGAATGGCGCTTCCGCCCGTCCCGATCGAGGCCACCGTCTTCCCCTCGAAGTCGAAATTGTGGTCCCACTGCGAGGAATGAAAGATCTTGCCTTGGAAAGTTTCGAGCCCAGGCACGTCAGGGCTCAGCGGGACGTGTAGCGGCCCGGTACCCAGCACGAAAGCCCGTGCAGTGACCGTGCTGCCGTTCGTCGTCCGGATGTGCCAATGCCCTGGGCCTGCGTCGAAAACCGCTTCGTCGACTTCGTGGCCGAATCGAATGTGCGTTCGGAGCCCGTGCTCGTCCGTGCACCGAAGGATGTAATCGTAGATTTCGTTCCACGGTGCGAACTTCCGGGACCAGTTTGGGTTCCCCTCAAACGAATAGGAGTAGAGATGGGATTGCACGTCGCATGCGCAACCAGGGTACGTATTCTGTCTCCACGTCCCGCCCACCTCTTCGGCTTTTTCGAGCACGACGAACGAATCAATGCCGGCCTCTTTCAGCTTGATGGCCATGCAGAGGCCCGAGAAACCCGCTCCAACGATGGCGACGTCGAAATCTGCTTCGGTACGTTGGGCGCTCGCAGCCATGCCAATTTAATAACCACTAGAGCATGGTTGTGCCCGATGCTCCGCCGCAATTCGGGGCTTGCGCAAAGAATGCGCGGCGCCCGTCCCGGACCCGCGCATCTTCTGCATCACGCAGCTCTTGCGTCTGGTAAGGTTGCAATCGATACCACACATCGGGTGAGTGGAGGGCGAGTCATGGCCGACAAAGTTGCGTTCATCACCGGCGGCGCTTCCGGAATAGGGGCGGCTTTTGCGAAGCAGCTCGCAGGGCGAAACACCGAGGTGATCCTAGCCGATCGTCAGCTCGGCCTCGCCGAAGAGATCGCCGCGGCGATTCGGCAGAGCGGAGCCGAGGCGACCGCAGTGGAGCTCGATGTGCGCGACGCATCGCAGTTCGAACAGGTCGTCGACGACACCATCGGGCGCACGGGTCGCATCGACTACCTGTTCAACAATGCGGGCATCGGAGTCGGAGGCGCCATCCTCGGCTACACGCTGCCCGATTGGTACGACGTGTTCGATGTCAATCTGCGCGGCGTCGCGCATGGCATACAGGCGGTGTATCCGGTCATGTGCCGGCAGGGGTCGGGACACATCATCAATACGGCATCGATGGCGGGGCTGTTGCCGACAGGAGAGGCGGCCAGCTACGCGGCGACCAAGCACGCGGTCGTCGGGCTCAGCAAGTCGCTTCGGATCGAAGCCAAAGAGCACGGTGTGAAGGTGTCTGCACTCTGCCCAGGGGCGATTCGCACACCGATCCTCACGACCGGGAAGTACGGACGCCTCAATCTGAAGGAAGGCGCCGAGACCAAAGTAATGGAGCTCTGGGAGCACGTGCGGCCGATGAACGTCGACGTGTTTGCGCGCAAAGCATTACGCGACATCGAGCGCAACAAGCCGATCATCATCGTGCCCTCGTTTTGGAAGGCTTTCTGGTGGCTCGAACGTTTTTCGCCAAACGTCAGTCTATGGCTGTGGGGCAAAGTGTACGGGCACTTCCGCGACGAGCTGGAGCCGTACCGGTTGCCGTGATCGGCGGCCTCGCCTCGTCTATTCCGGCTACGTCAGTCGAGCTTCAGGCCGCAGAGCGGGTCGTCGGGGGCGCAGGTCTCGCTCTTTTTCCTGGTCGAAGATTGCGTAGACCCGGCCTTGGCTCGCTCTTTTTGACGAGCCTCCCGCTCCTTTTCCCGTTGCTCCCGCGCCTCGAGCGTCTGTTCGAGCTGCGCCGTCGCCTGCTCGGCTTCCTCGGCACGCCGCTGCGCGTCGATCAGACCTTCCTGGGCGCGCTCTTTGTCTTCGAGCGCGAGCTGTTGGGCTTGGCGTGCTCGCTCGGCTTCGAGTGCCTTGTTTTCGAGGGCAGGCTTGACTCCGAACAAGTAACCCGCGGCGCTGCCGAAGATCACAACAGCCAGACCGCCCACCAGAATACGTCGATTGCGAATCTTTCGTTTCTCCATCGTTTGGATGGCGGCCATCTCTCGGTCGTGTGCGAGCAAGCGCTCTTGCTCCGCCGCACGCGCCTTCGCCTCCTCTTGGAGCTGCACGCGAAGCTCGGCGTCTTTCTCGACCTGTAGTCGGCGCGCCTCTTCCTCGCGGCGCGCCTGCTCCTCGGCCATCCGGGCTTGTTCCTCGGCGCGGCGTTGCGCTTCTTCTTCTTCGAGCTTGCGTCGGGTCGCTTCCTCCTGGCGGCGCCGTGCATCCTCGGCCGCCTGGATTCGGGCTTCCTCTTCCTCGCGAACTCGAGTCTCCTGAAGACTATCGAGCTCCCGCAATTGTGTCGTGAGGGAATCAGACCTCGTCGGTTCCGGCATAGTTGCTTCCCGCCTCCTCACTGATTCTGGCAAATCCGGGGGACCGCTGCCTATGGGTTTCGTCCGCATTTCATCAAAGACGCGCGAAACCTCACGAGGATCTGCGGTGAGCTCCCACAAAGTTGTGAGCTGGGACACGAACTCGCAGGATTTCCGGGCTTGTCAGTAGCGGAACTCGATATCGACTTGGATCTGGGAGTCGTTGCGAAAAAACTCGAGGACGTTGTCGCCCTGGGGGATATAACCTCGGCCCTCGAGTAAGATTTTCCAGTTCTCGCCGAAGCGACGTGCAGCCTCGGCCGCGATGAAGACCGTTCCGTCCTCGGTGTCGATGAACGCGCCGATCAAAAACTCGGTGCTTCCCACATCGTTCAGTGTCAAGCGCATCCCAGTGAAGAAGTCGTTGTTGAACAGGATGAACGTGTTGTTGTCGCGGCCGTCGTAGTTGTACTCGAGGATCACGCCGACATCGACGACGCTCCCGTTGGCCTGAAAGAAGGTGTATTCAAAGCCCCCGGTGATCGCGCCAAACGTCGGGCCTTGGCCCCCTCGCACGATCGACTCGACTTTGAGCAACCAGCCCTCGATGGTGTACTGCGCGTCGAGGCCGCCTTGGTGGATCAGCGCGTAAACGGGTTGGAAGACCGGTACACCCGCGCCGGTTGCAGCCAGGAAGAGCTGGGGCTCGCGGGCTGTGCCGAAGAAGTAACTCAGGCCCAAGTCGAGGCCGGCGACGGCGTACGACCAGCGGAAGGCGGTACTGATCTGGCCTTGTTTGAGGCGCGATTCGTAGACGCGGATGCCGTTGTCGACCGGCAATGGAAGGGTGGGGCGGCCGAGCGGCCCCGGGAACACCAACGGCCGCGCCCAGCTCATGACGAACAGGCTGAATGTGCCGGCCTTTTCATGGGTATACGAAGTGGTGATCATCGCCTGACCAAGCTTGATGTCGGTGTCGAAGTCTTCGACCAAATCGGTCTGGTTGATGATGTCGACCAAGTGGCGCGACTCGGTGACGCCCCAGAAAACCTTGTGCACCCCGAACCCGAACGTCCACTCGTTGAAAAACAGCTCGAAGAACCCCTCACGGATGTCGCCGTGGGTGCGGTTGCGATCGTGTTGGTCGACTCGGCCAAACAAGATCAGCTCGAAGTTCATGTTGTCCGTGACGTTCATGAAGAACCCCGGCTCCCAGGCAAGCGAGCCGTTGAACCAGTAGTCGTTCAGCACGGGAGATCCGGGCGGCGGGGAAAGCGCCGGTTGCGGGAAGAACCGCCCTTGGACGTCGAAGAACCCGAAAAGATCTCCGCGTTTGAAGCGGTCGCCGAAGGTCTCGCGCTCTTCTTCCTGCTCCTGCTCCCCCTCTGGCTCCTGGTCGGCGGTAGCCTCTTCCTCGGTCGGTTCTTCCTCGTCCTTCCACTCCGCTTCCTTTTCGGTGGTCGTAGGAGTGGTGAGCTCGAGCTCGACGCCTTCGGGTGCCGGCTCTTGAAGCTCGCGCACTTTTTCGTCGGCTTCTTCCATGCGCTCCGCCGGCGTCTCTTGGGCACTCGCCCGCGTCGAGCCCCCGAGGCAAAGCAGGGCCGTCAGCAACCATAAGAGGGTCGAAACAGGCATGCGTTGTCCGTCGCAGCCGTTCGAGCTCAAAGCACCTGGGTCAAGCGCGTACGGGTAAAGTCGCTATCTTTGAGGCCGCTCTTGAACTTGAAGTTGCTCCAGATGAGCTCGGTGCTCTTTCCGTTTTGATGATTCACCATGACCATTTTGTGCGCGCGCCAATACTTACCTAGAAATTTCTCGTACTCGGTAGGCGTGAACGTCTTGAGTAGCTGCCCTTTGCGGTCGTAGTAATCGATCTTTCGGGCGCGGTATTCGTCTTTGTCGATCCACACCTGTTGTCTGGTGTAGCCCGAGTCCTTGTCGACCGGATAGCGCTCGATGAGGAAGCAAGCGACGCCTTCGACCTCGTCGTCCTTGATGTACTTGTATTTGTACTTTTCGACCTCTTGCGATGAAAGGTCTTCGTACGCGAACTCCGAGCCCATGAACGGGCCTGACTTGTTGTTCGAGGCGATGCGTTTGACCCGCCGAAGGGCGGGAAGGTAGAGCCATTGATCATCCGGCTTCACCCCGTGTGAGTAGGTCAAGAGGGCCGTTCCACGAACGTCGCGCGGGCTGTGGAATACGGTCAGCGATTTGTCGCCGTCACCTTTGACCTCGAGGGTTCGGATCTCGATCTCCCGCTTGCTCTCCTGCCCCCTTTTATTGCGGAGAGTCATGATCATGTCGGCTGTGGTGTCGCCGAACCCAGTGTCGCGGCGGTCCGCCTCCTTGGCGATCTCCAACCCTTTGTCTTCGGCGGGGCCGGCCACGGCGAGGGCGGGGGCGAGCATCACAACCAGCACTAATGCAACGAAACGATTCATGGGTTGTCTCCTTATCGTCATTGGGCGGGTGCCTCGGCAGGCGAGGACAGTTGTGACTCGGACGGTAAACGTGGAGCCTTGTCGATTTCCATCAACAACGGCGGAAGGAATAGGAGGTCTGCGCCGAGCGCAACAAAGAGCACGATGGCCGTTAGGAGCCCCATGCCGGCGTTGAGACCGAATGGTGAAAGCGTGAGCACGAGGAAGCCGGCCACCAAAATGAACGAAGTCACGATCAGGGCGGAACCAACGGTGGAGAATGCATAGCGAACGGCTCCCTGTGTATCCATGCCTCCCTCACGCCGCGCGCGGAGGTACTTGCTCAAGAAGTGGACGCTGTCATCGACGATGATGCCAAGCGCCATGGTGGTCACGATCGCGTTCCCGACGTCGATTCTACCGGCCGTCATTCCCCAGATACCAAAGGCCATCATGGCGGGCGCGAGGTTTGGCAAGAGGCTGATCGCACCAAACTTCACGCTGCGGAAAGCGATTCCGAGAATGACGGCGATCAGGGCAAGAGCAATGAATGCCCCGAGCAGCGAGCTCTTGATGTTGCGCTCGGAGATGTGAGAAAACATGAGATTGGTCGACGCGGGGACGGTCCACATGTGCTCGGGTGTGTTGGCGCGGAGCCAGGCCTCGGACTGCGCCTGAAGCTCGCGCATGCGAACCGCTGTCACGTTGTCGCAGGTGACGATCATTCGCGTAGACGATTTATCGACGTTGATCGTGTCGTTGAGGTCGAGCCCGTATGGGAGAGACATCTCGTACAACAACAGGTACTGCGCGGCGAGCTCACGTTCCTTGGGAAGGGCGTACCACTCGGGGTCGTCCGCGTGCATGTTCTTGTTCAAACGCTTGAACGTGTCGGTGAGCGTGAAGACATGGTGCACATCGGGCTGCTCTCTGAGCCATACGGCGAATGCGTCGACGTCCTCGAGAAAGCTCGGGTTTGAAATGCCACCTTCCTCACCGGAGTCGAGCGAGAACTCCATGGTGTAAATTCCAGAGAGATTCTCGCTGGCAAAGTCCGTGTCCGTGCGAAAGGCAAAGCTTTCATCGAAGTACTTGACGAACTCGTCGTTGAGCTCGTTGCGGGCGACCATCGCGCTCAGAAAAACGATCGCGATCGCGCCGAACCACAAGAGACCTTTTCGTCTGTAGATGACGAACTCGCCGAGGCTGACGACTGCATTGGAGCGCTCGCTTACCGACTTCTTCCCGGCGCGAATGGGGAAAATCGCGACCAACGGAGGCAACACGACGAGCGTGTAGATGAAGGCCGCGGTCACACCGATGGTCGAAATGTTCCCGAGATCATTGAACGGTCGAACATCGCTCAGATTGAGCGCCAAGAGGCCGATCGCGGTGGTGAGGCTCGTGAGAAACACCGGGCCCAAATTGATGCGAAGGCTCTCCGTCATCGCTTCCTTTTTGGACAGGCCTCTGTGCATCGATTGAAAGAGCGTGACTAGGAGGTGAATGCTGTCGGCGACCGCAAGAGTCATGATGACGGTCGGTGCAGACGAGCTCGGCGGGGTAATTGGGATACCGAGCCAGCCGGCGATCCCCATCGCGCTGGACGCCGAAAGCACGATGATCACCAATGTGATCAGCATTCCCCAAAACGATCTCAGGAACAGCACCGCTGTCACCAAGAGAACCACGTACATGAGCGGTACCAGTCTCGAGAGATCTTGAACGGAGGCTTCGAAGAACGAGTTCGAGAGCATCACGCTGCCCGTCAGGTGGAGCACGTGACCCGGATACTTGTTCTCGATGTCTGCTGTGAGCTCGCGGACGGCCACCGCAGCCTCCGTTGCTTCGTCGGAGCGCTTTCGGGGAAGAGTGTGTCGGACGTAGACGGCGCTGACGTGGGCTTCGTCCGAGACAAGGCGGCGTTTCAGAAGCGGCTCTGCGAGCGCGATCGCACGTAACTCATCGAGCTCGTTGGGCTCGTAGTCTCGCTCGAGGTCGACCAGGTCGTCGACGATCAGGTCGTCCTCCTCGGCGTGCGAGTATTGGAAATTGGTGATCGAGTCGACCCGCGTTGCAAACGGGAGCTGCCATGCGCGCTCGGTGATCTCACCGATGGTGGCGAGCGTGTCTGGTTCGAACACTCTGCCCGATTCGGGCGCGACGACGATCAGGGTGTTGTCGTTCTTGGTGTAGATCTCCTGCAGGTCTTCGAAGGCTCGCAGTTGGGGATTGTCCTCGCGGAAGAAGTATTGATAGTCGTTTTTGAACTCGATGAATCGCCCCCCGCTTGCCGCGAGCGCCGCGATGCCGAGCGTGCCGACGAGAACTAGCCATCTCCACTTGAAGAGAAAGTCTACGTAAGCGCTGACACGGCGGCCGTTGCTCGGCGTAGTCGGCTCGGTCATGACGATCTCTTGCGTTGGGGTTGGTGCCGCATGGCTTTCGAATCAGCTCGCGTCGGCGTAGTGGACATGGGGCTCCGTGAAGCTCGCTTTGATGCTTCGCACGCGCGCGAGGATGTCGCGGGCAAAGTCGATGTCGGTGTCCTCTTCGAAGCCGAGCTCGACGGTGTCCGATACGCCGCCAAAGCGCGCCTCGATCGCTTTTGGAAGTCGATCATAGGTGGCGTAGACGCCAAATTCGTCGAGCACTTCGTCCGGGACTTCCGCCGCCATCTGTTTCCACTGACCGGTCTTGGACATGTGGTGGAGCTTGGCGGCGAGGTCGTTCCAGCCATGGAGCGCCATGACAGGCTCGTAAGTGCGTGTCGATCCGTAGAAAGCGACACGATAGCGTACCCATTCACGATTCCTGGCGACCGTTTCTTCGTCGGGGCCCGTCATGATGAACCCACCGCCGCAGATGTCGATCTCATTTCGGGAACGTCCGCTCGACTCGAGGCCACGGTCGATCGCTGGCATGACCACTTCCTGTAGGTACCTCTTGGTGCAAAAGCCGTGCAGCCGTAGCCCGTCGGCGATGCTGGCTGCTGACTCGATCATCTTTGGCCGAACCGCCGCAAGATAAACCGGCGTCATCGGAAGGTTGGACTTCGGGGGCGTGAACTCGGGGGTCATCAGGGTGAGCTGGTAGTGCTCGCCACGATAGTCGAGCTTCTCACCGAGCTCCCAGCACCGCCAAACCGCGCGGAGGGCTTTGACGTATTCGACCATGCGGCTGCGCGGAGCCTTCCACGGTGTGCTGAATCGACGCTCGTTGTGGCCTTTGACCTGCGTGCCCAAGCCCACCGCGAACCGGCCGCCCGAGTTGACCTGGATTGCCCAAGACTGACTCGCGACGACCATTGGGCTCCGCGGAAACGCCAACGCGATCGCAGTACGCGCCTGGATGTGCTCGGTGGCGTTGCAGGCGATGGCCGCATGAATGAACGGATCGCCCGTGATCTCGGGGATGGCGAAGCCATCAAAGCCGATCGCCTCGGCGCGCTGTGCCTGCGCTGCCAGCTTCTTCCAGTGGGTCTCTCCACAAAAGGTATCGATTCTCATTCGTACTCCCGTTTGAACTGTTTTAGTACGACTTGGGCAACCCGAGCGAGTGTTGCGCCACGAAGTTCAGGATCATCTCACGGCTCACCGGCGCGATCCGCAGCGTCCGGGCCATTCCCCACAACAACGCGATCCCATATTCCTCGGACATGCCGTTGCCACCATGGACTTGGATGGCGTTGTCGATCGCAGCCAAGCAAGCTTCGGCCGCGGCGTACTTGGCCATGTTGGCGGCTTCGCCAGCATCTTGACCTTGGTCGAACAACCACGCCGCCTTCATCGTCATCAAGCGAGCAAGCTCGACTTCAATCTTGGCCTGCGCCATCGGGTGCGCGATCCCTTGGTGGGTTGCGATCGGTTTGCCCCACACCGCGCGTTCCTTGGCGTATCGGGCTGCGGCCTCGATCGCGTACCGTGCAGAGCCGTTGGCAAGCGCGGCTCCAAGAATCCGTTCGGGGTTGAGGCCGACGAAGATCTGCGAGAGGCCTTGGCCTTCGTTCCCGAGTAACCGGTCACCGCCTACCCGTACTTTGTCGAAGAAGAGGGTGAACTGCCGGTCGGGCCCAGGGAGCTGCATCGGGATGAGTGCCTTGTCGAGCCCGGGTGCCTTGCCGTCGACGATGAAGAGCGACAAACGCGCACGTCCGCCTTTGGCGCCTCCGGTTCGCGCGACGACCAGGATTGCGTCTGCATCGTCGGCGCCGGAAATGTAATACTTCGTTCCCGAAATCAACCAGTCGTTGCCGTCCCGACTCCCTTCAGTCGCGATGCGATGCGAGTTCGAGCCGGCGTCGGGCTCGGTGATCGCGAACGCCATCGTCATTTCGCCCGACGCGAGCTTGGGTAGCCAGTGCTCCTTTTGTGTATCGGTTCCGAAGCGCGCGATCACCGTGGCGCAGATCGCCGGCGAGACCAGCAGCAGAAGCAGGGGGCAACCCGCCGCCGCCAGCTCTTCACCCACGATCTGAAGCTCGTAAATGCCGAGCCCGCCCCCGCCATACTCTTCCGGCGTATTGACCCCGATGAAACCGTGCCGCGCGACCTCGTCCCAGAGCTCTTTTGGAGGCTCACCCGCCCTGCATTTGTCGGCGTAGTACTTCTGCCCGTACTTCCGTCCGATTTCGCTCACCTGCTTGCGGAGCATCTGCTGTTCTTCGGTTTCCACGTAAGACATACCGGTTTCGTACCACGTAGGACCCGTTGACGGAACGCTAGAGTCCAATCTTGGGCGTCCGCGAACCTGGACATTTCCGCTTCCTTTACCTTCGCTCGCTGAAGTGGGATCATCCTCGCAAGCCATCCGTGTTGGCCCGCGAAAGGGGGTAGACATCCGGTACGTGCTTTTTCTTCTCGTTCTCGCGCTCGTCGGGTTGAGCACCGATCTGGGCACGGGCGAGCGTGCTGACGATACGCAGCTCCAGCCTGTGATTTTCGCAGCGGCGTTTGGGTCGCACTGAGCCGCGAGGGCGCCTTTTTCGGACCGGCATTCCTGCTGACGTACTCTCGTCCGGATGCAGGACCTCACCGACCGGCATGTTCCGCTGCGCGTCGTCGCCGATCGCGAGCACTACGATCAGGTGATGAGCGCAGTGCTCGAGGCGCGGCAGAGCGTGTGGATCGCGACGGCGAATCTGAAAGACGTGATGGTCGAAGACCCGCGCGCGATCCCTGGGCGCCGTCGCGGGCGTCGCGGCAACTACCGAAGCGTCTTGGACATGCTTGCAGAGCTCGCGTCGCGAGGGGTCGAGCTTCGGCTGTTGCACGCAGCGCCTCCGTCGCGAGCATTTCGTCGAAGCTTCGATGCCCGATCCGAGCTCGTCGAAGGCGGCCTCGAAATGCGCAAGTGTCCGCGCGTGCATCTGAAGACCGTCGTAGTCGACGCTCGTCTCCTCTATTTAGGAAGCGCCAATTGGACGGGTGCAGGCTTAGGGGCAAAAGGCGACGGCCGCCGAAACTTCGAAATGGGCATCCTCACGTCGGACGAGCAGACGGTCGATCAGGTGCAAGATCGCTACGACCGCATCTGGCGCGGTGCTGAGTGCAGAGACTGTCGCCTCCGCGACGAATGCGAGATGCCCCTCGACCAGATGTGAGCGCTCCTCGTTTTCGGGCTCAACTCCCGAACACGGTGTAGAGTTCGCCTCATGCGGGTGAAACGGTGAAGACGCGCATCGTCGTCTACTCGCTTGTGGCGCTGATCGCAGCGTTGGGATGGACGTTCGTGAAGCGTCCCCTCGCTGTGCCGGATACTCCTGGTGTTCCGCTACCGCCTTTACCCAACGTGCAAGGGGTCTCCGTGTCGGTGGTCTCGACCGCCGAGATCGCGAGCCTCGAAGCGTTCAGCGTCCGGGGCGGGTCGTTCATGAATGGGTTTACCAGCGCGATCGCTGCGTTTCTGGTCGAGCACCCGCGCGGGAAGGTGCTCATCGACGCAGGCGCCGCCAGAGAGATCGACGCACACATGAAGACAATCCCGTTCTTGATGCGGGCCGTGTCGAGTCTCACAGTGCACCAGCCTATCGTCGATGCGTTGAAGGCGGGTGGGCTCGACCCACGTCGTCTCTCGGCGGTGTGGTTGACCCACAGTCATTGGGATCATATCAGCGGTCTTGCAGACCTGGGCGACGAAGTCCCCGTGTGGCTCACCGACGAAGAGATCGAGTACGCGTGGCGCGACGAAGGCGGCGGGCGTCTCTTCCGCGAGCTCCAAGCGCAGGCCAAGCCGCGGCTCCGGGAGCACCGATTCACCGATGGCGCGTATGGTCCCTTTCCGTGGAGCAAGGACTACTTCGGAGACGGCAGCGTCGTGTTGGTCCCGTTGGAAGGACACACTCCCGGCTCTTTGGGCATTCTGGTCAATCTCGCGTCGGGCAAGCGCTATCTCTTCATCGGGGACACCGCCTGGGCCCGAGAAGGGGTCGAGTGGCCGGCCGAAAAACCCTTAGTCACCCGCAACATGGTCGACGACGATGCGGCGATGGTGCGTGACCAACTCGTCTTTCTCCACAAGCTTCAGACGACGAATCCCGAGCTCGTGATCGTTCCCGCCCACGACGCACGCGTGCATGCACAAATGGCCCAGTTTCCCAATCGGGAGAAGTAAGCTCACGGCAACGAACTCAGCTCAGCTCCGACGCGCACGCCACGTAATCGTCGATGCGCTTCCACCATTCGAACAACCATTGCCGCCTCTCTTCACCCTTGGGAATCTCGGCAGCGGGCACTCGCCAGATCTGAATCTGCACTTTCTTGCCGACGACTTCGCCGCTCATGAGGTCGGGGATTTCAGCGAGGCCTTCGAGGCCACGGTGAGCTACGAAGAGGACATCGGCGTCGGGAGCGGCATCCATGAGTGTGAGGGCGCCCCCTGGCTTGGGGGGAAGGCAGTGCTTGAACGACTTGGCGATCGGGACGAGATCGGGGTGCGTGCGGGCCAGCCTTTCGATGGCGATCGCCTTTTTTCGCTCGGTAAAGCGGGTGCCTTCGGGGTAGAGTAGGACGCCTTCGTCGCCAAGGTCCTCGGCGAGCTTTCGAACTCCGGCCAGCTCCTCTTGCGGGTCGCCGCCGCGGTCGATGAAGTAGTTGGGCCACACGTGGCCGGCAACGTCGATGCAAGGATCGACCAAGAGCTCTCGCTTGAAGACGTAGCGAAGTCGCAAGCCCTTGGCGTCGGAGAGAAACACCAACGGCAATGCGGTGTCGATGATGCTCGCATGTCGAATGAACACCAGAACGTGCCCGGGCAGCGCCAACTCTTGACCTTTGACTTCCACCGACAGGGACAGCATTCGGGCGATCGCCGAGAAAAGCGCTGTGCCCCACCAGCAATAGAGTGGGAAAAAGAGGTCCTGCCTCTTGGGGATATTCCCCAGCGTCACGAGGTAGATCGCCGCCGCGGCAGCGAGGCCCATGAGCTCAATCGTCAGGTACGACCAAAGAAACAGCGACAACCGGAGCAAGATGAATGAGCGCCTCCGAAACAGACCCGCTATCGTCATGACCGGGAGCCATACCGGAACGAGCAAAGTCACCAGCACCCAGGCGATGAAATACGTGGTGACGGTCATCATCCTTCGGAGCGTCGAAGTGGTCGAGACCGAATGCGAGAAGGCGATCGCTTGCACGAGGCGTGAGCGCCTACGAAGGTCAGTGGGTCGCACCGCATCGCGTTGGCGCCTGGTCTCCGCCGTGGTCATGGGACGAACCTACACCGAAGCGGTGCGCCTTGCGACTGCCCGCCGAGCAACCTAGGGATCGGCCCTGGAGGTGACCCATGGCCGATTCCCCCCCTCGTGTCGCGATCGTTGCCGGTGCGCGTACACCCTTCGCCAAAGCCGGAACCAAGCTCAAGGAGCACTCGGCGCTTGATCTCGCCTGCCATGCCGTGGACGGCCTGCTCGAGAAACACAGCCTCGATCCCTCCACGATCGACGAGCTGGTGCACGGGATCGTGGTGCTCGACCCGCGGAGGCCTCAGTTCGCGCGCGAAGTGGCTTTCGCGAGCCGGTTGCCTTCGAGCACCCGCGCATGGACCGTCACCGATAATTGTATAACCGGCACTACAGCCATGATGGCGATCGCGGACTCGATCCGCGCTGGCCGCGCGGAGGTTGGGATCGCCGGCGGCGTCGAGTCGATGTCGAATCCGGCCGTCCTGTTCTCTCCCGCCGCCAGCCGCATCTTCGTCGACCTTTCCAACACCCGCACGCTCAAGGACCGCATCGAGATTCTGTCCTCGCTCCGTCCTCGAGATCTCAAGCCAAACGCGCCGGGCGTCGTCGAACCCTCGACCGGGCTTTCGATGGGCGAGCACACCGAGATTACCGTCAAGGAATGGGACATCGCCCGCGAACCCCAAGACGAGCTCGCCCTCGCCAGCCACAAGAACGCGGCGGCGGCGACTGACGACGGCCGACTCAAAGCCGAGATCATCCCGCTCGACGGCATCGATCACGACACGATCATTCGCCCAGACACTACTCTCGAAAAACTCGCGTCACTGAAGCCTGCCTTCGACACGACGGGCAGCGGCACCATCACCGCAGGTAATTCGAGCCCACTGACCGACGGCGCGGCAGCGATTGCCTTGGTGAGCGAAGACCGCGCGAGAAAGGAAGGGCGGGAACCCCTGGCTTTCATTCGCGGCTACAAGAAGGTAGCGATCGACCCCGGCGATGGGTTGCTGATGGGCCCTGGGATCGCAGTACCCGATTTGCTCGCCGAGACGGGTCTGACCCTCGACGACATAGACCTCATCGAAATGCACGAGGCGTTCGCCGGTCAGGTGCTGAGTAACATCGCAGCGTGGGAGCGGGGCTGGAAGCGCGATCCGATAGGCACGGTCGACCGCTCGAAGCTGAATCAGCTCGGGAGCTCGGTCGCTATCGGCCATCCGTTCTCTGCTACCGGCGTCCGGATCGCGACCACCCTTGCAAACGAAATGAAGCGCCGAAACTCCCGCTATGGATTGATCAGCATATGTGCCGCGGGCGCGACGGCGCAGGCGATGATCCTCGAGCGGGACGTATAGCGCTAGGGTGTCGGCTTTATCGATGCGATCATGTCGTCGAAGACCTTGCGGTTTTCGGCGACGGTCGCAGTTGGGCCGAGGAGCTTGATGTAGTACGGGCCCTTGGACGTGCTGACGATGGCAGCGATCAAGCGTTGCTCCGACGTGGCCTGGCCTGGTTGGCCACCCGGAGTCATGCCTCCGTCGTACTCGCCGGCGACCTCGATTTGGGTCACCTCGAACCCGGACACCTTCTTTTCAACCGGTGTTACGTCGACGATACGGCTGCCGTCTTTGTTGGTGAATTGGGCGATCCAGCGATCGATGTTTGCCTGCTCAGAGCCGGCGCCTGCCGTGCCCATGAAGAACACGACCGACTCTGCCTCACCACCGGGTCCCGGCACTTTGAACTGCGCCCGCCGCATGAGTGCGCGCGGCTTCTGAAACGTCCAAGCCTCAGGGACCTGCATGGTGACGGCGCCGAGGTCGATCTTGCCAGAGGCATCCGGCTCCGGTCTCGGAATCTTGTCGACGGCGGTTTGCTGCTGGGGTGACAGGTCCAGGCCAGCATGGGGGTCGGCTGTGGGCTTCTGCGTTTCAGTCGCCGCGGCAGCGCCTTCGTTGGGGGTGGGTCCTTTGCTTTGGCACGCGGTCAGTAGCAGCGCGCCGAGGATGATCGCTTTGCGATTGAGCTTGTTCTTCACGGGCATCCCAGTAGCACACATCCGTGCCCCCGACAGCCAACGCGCCCCAAACGTGATTATCTGATACCGTCAACCCATGAGACGGGCCAGGGGATTCGTGGATTTGGTGTTCGACGTGGTCGAAGAAACCACCAACCTCGTCGAGCGCACCCACGACGCCGCGGTCCAACGAACGGTCCGGCGCTTCGCCCCGGTGGAGCCTGTCAAGTCGACCGCCGCGCTGGTCACGACGATTCAGACCGCGATCTCGTCTGGCGTCTTCGAGTCGATTCGCGTCGTCAACCGGATCGTACGTTTTGGTGTCAATACCGCGGCCGACGCAGCAGAGACCCAGCTAGGTCGGGCCGTCGACTTCGAGGCATCCGAGCTCGTGACGCCGATCGACGCGACCGCCGCAGGCACCACCAGTTGGGTCGTGGACCACGCGCAGGCCTCGATCAACGGTTTTTGGGGCGACCATTTGAGGCGGCGCAACCACCAGCTCGCCCTTGACATGACCTTTCGTCACGATGGCCGGCGGCTGCCAACGAACCGCGAAGCGTTCATGGCCGCGTTCCCCGACCCGACGCCAAGGGTGTGTGTTTTCGTCCACGGTCTCGCTGCAACCGAGTGGCTTTGGAGCCTGGCCTCCGATCGATACTACGACGCGCCCGACATCACGTTCGGCACCCGTCTCCAAGAAGATCTCGGATACACTCCGGTCTACATGCGTTACAACAGCGGGCGCCACGTTTCCGAGAACGGGCGCTTGCTCGCGGCGCGCCTCACCGAGATGCTGGACGCGTACCCGGTGCCGGTCGAAGAGATCGCGTTGGTCGGACACAGCATGGGAGGTCTCGTTGCGCGAAGCGCCGCCCACTATGCGCGAGAGCACGACGAGCCCTGGGTCGGCCTTCTTCGTCACGTCGCTTGCATTGGTTCTCCGCATCTAGGCGCACCGCTCGAGAAAGCGGTCAACCTGTTGACGGGAATCCTGCGAAAAGTCGACGCCGCAGGTGCCGATGTGCCGGCGGACCTCCTAAATGCACGGAGCTCCGGTATCAAGGATCTGCGCCACGGTTATACCCTCGACGAAGAGTGGACAGGGAAACATCCAGACGCGGTGTTTGCCGACGCGCGCCGCAACGTGCCTTTGGTCAACGGTGTCGGGTACTACTTCGTCGCTGCGACGATCTCGCGTGACCCGGGACACCCGGTCGGCGAGCTTCTCGGCGACCTGTTGGTGCGGCTTCCAAGCGCATCCGGCCACGCCCCCGAGCCGGCTCGACGCATCCCGTTTCGAGGCGGCGCGTTCGTTCCCGGCATGGATCACGTCCACTTGGTCAATCATCCCGACGTGTATGCGGCGCTCCGTGGCCTCCTCGACGCCCAACCCGCCCAGCGAGCTCCGAGCGTACCAATTCATTGAGGAGTCGGGCGTCGGATGCCAAGCTGAGGTCGATGGCGCCCGACCGACCCTCCGACACCGCCGACGAAGTCCGCTCAGCGATTCGACCGACCCTAGAACGGTTCGGCCCCGACTACTGGCGGGAACAAGACGCGAAAAAGACTTTCCCTACCGAGTTTTTCGAGACGATCGGGGGTGCCGGGTATTTCGGCACCTTCATCCCAGAGGCCCACGGTGGAGCCGACGCCGGCCCAACCGTTGCGAGTGTGCTCGTCGAAGCGGTCAACCGGGCGGGTGGCGACGCTGCTTGCGTCAACGCGCAGATGGCGATTTGCCGAACGCTGGTTCTTCATGGGACCGACGAACAGAAGGCGCGCTACCTTCCCGGCGTTGCAAGCGGCGCCATACGGTTTTTGACGGTCGCCGCCACCGAGCCCGACAGCGGCGCCAACATGACTGAGCTCGCGAGCACCGCGCGTCGCGATGGCGACGAGTGGGTGATCAATGCTCAAAAGGTGCTGATCTCGTTTGCAGAGGAAACCCGTCTGATGATTCTCTTGGCGAGGGCCGATCAAGGCACGACTTTGTTCTTGCTCGACCTCGACGAGGTTGGCGACAAAGTCGAAAGGCATCCGATCGACCTGGTCGCCAACCGCATGACCGCGACGCTGTTCATCGACGAGCTACGGCTTTCCGACTCGACCCGGCTCGGTCCGGCCGGCGACGGGCTTGCTTGCCTGATGAAAGGGTTCGCGATTCGGCGTGTGCTGGCCGCCTCCGAGGCGATTGGAAACGCCCGGTTCTTGCTCGACCGAAGCGTCGAGTACGCGAAGACCCGCAAGACCAACGATCGGCTGATCGGCGAACACCAAGGCATCCAGTACCCGCTCGTTCAGGCGTATTCCAAGGTCGAGGCGGCTGACCTGATGCGTTGGGATGCCCTCGGCCTCATCGAACGCGGTGAAGAAGCGAACGCCCGGTCTGCACTCGCGAAAGTGCTGGCCTCCGAGGCTGCTTGGGAGACCGCCCGTGCGGCTCTCACCACCTTTGGCGGCTGGGGCCTGGCCGGCGACTATCACGTCGAGCGCAAGCTTCGTGAGGGCACCGTGTACGTCTTCAACAATCTACTGATGAACCTCATCGCCGACCGTGTCCTCGGCCTCCCGAAGGGATGACTCGGTCGGCCGTTCGCTCGGTTGATAGACGCAGAGCGGATCCTCCCCGAGGGCGTCTCCGGTCATCGCGTACGCCCGAGCACGCGATCCACCACACACCCACTTGAAGTCACAACGCCCACAGCGCCCTCGGTAATTGCCAGGGTCGCGAAGCGCTTGGAGCTCGGGCGAGTTGCGATAGATGTCGACCAACGACCGATCGCGCACGTTGCCGAGAAGCGGGTGGGGGAGAAAACCAGCTGGATAGACCTCCCCACGATGGGAGACGAAGATCACGCCGTTGCCGTCGCGGATCCCGAACGCCATCTGCCGCGCACGCGCTTGCACGTCTTCCAGCGTCATGCCTTCGAGAAGCTTCTGCTGGATCCAAAAGCGCCGATAGTGCGGGGCCTCGGTGGTGCCGACGCGGAACGGAGCTTCCTCCGAGACCCCATAGACCCACTCGAAAAGCTTCTCGACCTCGTCTGCGGTCGGCGTGTCGAGCTCGCTCCCGCGACCGACGGGTACCAAGAGAAACAGGCTCCAGCGGCGTACCGGGGGTGCAGCGGTGTCACGAAGAAGCTCGTACATCGCTGGCACGTGCGGCAACGTGTGCGCAGTCACTGTGGTATTGACCTGCACGGGGATGTGGAATTCGCGAGCCCATTCGAGGGCACGCATCGAGTAGTCGAACGTCCCTGGGACATTGCGAAACCCGTCGTGGATTTCTGCGGTGGGTCCGTCGAGGCTCACTCCCATGGCGGTGATGCCGAGCTCGCGGAACTTCGCCACGGTATCGCGTTGAAGCATCGGGGTCGTGCTTGGCGTGATCGACACATGAATCGGAAGACTGCGCCCGTACTCGATCAACTCTCGAATGTCCGGGCGCTTGAGCGGATCGCCGCCGGTGAGCACGAGCATGCTTCCGAGCTCTTGCACCTCACGCATGAGCGCCTTGCCCTCCTCGGTGGTGAGCTCGGCAGGATCGCGATGCGGGATGGCGCTCGCGCGGCAGTGCTGGCAAGCCAGATCACAGGCGATCGTCGTCTCCCAGTACACATTGCGCGGTTGACGATCGTAGATGAACCCCTGGTACTTGGTGCCGACCGTGCGGAGCTCCATCAGGCACGCTCCTCGTCGCGGACGACGCCACCCAAACGGTCGGCCCACTTTTCGGGATAGCCGTCGTAGTAGCGGGTCCACTCTCGCCCAGTGATCTCCCGATAAGCCAACGCATAGATGGCTCGAGAGATCGAAGGAATCCCGATGATCGGTAAGTAGAGCGGCCCGAAGAGGCGCGACTGCCTGGTGTGCCCGAGCTCATGAGCACGGTTTCGGTCATCGAGCTCGTGCCAACGACTGCTCTCGCGACTCCAGAACACGATGTGCCCGAGGGATATCCCGGTGCCGCGCGATTCGACGACCATCCGGCCAGCCTCGACTTCGATGTTTCGGATCCGATTGCGCACGGCTTCGACGCCCAGCATGGCGACGCCAAGCGCGGTTTGCGGCGCCTCCCACAAGAGCGACAGGCCAGTGCGGAGCAGGGACATACCAAGATGCTAGCATCCGGGCACGCGAACGTGACGCGAACTTTTTTCGCTCAGTTCTTCAAGGCGATGCCCCGATACAAGCTCGAAATGAGCCGGGGCCCTTTGCCGACGAACTCGTCGAGCGCGGTGAGGTTGAAGCCGCCTTCCTTCACCATTCGGTCGACGGGACGGTTGATGTTGCAGCCGTCGGTGAAGCGTCGCCACACGGGGTTGATGCGGTCTTGCCAACGCATCGTGCCCGGGTCGCGACTTCGTCCGTGCTCGATGAACAGATAGCGGCCTCCCGGTTTGAGGACGCGACGCATCTCGGCAATGGCGGCCTCTGCGTCCGGGATGGAGCAAAGCGTCCAGGTCGTTACCACACAATCGAAGCGACCCGCGTCGAATGGGAGCTGGCCGTCGGCGCGCAATGCAACCCGCTCCACTGGGAAACGCGCCCGTTCGATCCGTCGTTCGACCTTCGGGATTCCTACCGTCTTCATCGGATCGATCCCCCACAGGCCGCGTACGTTCTCACCGTAGTGTCTCAGGTTGAGCCCGGTACCGAAACCGACCTCGAGCACGTCGCCGCGGGCCTCGATCAAGGTTTCCGGCCTAAGGTCATCCATGAACCGCATGGCCCAATCCTGCGCCCGCGGCTTGAGCCATTCGCGAACCCCCATCACTCCGCCGCTTTGTTCTCGAAAAGCGCCAGGTACTCACCGTAGCCTTCTTTTTCGAGGTCTTCTTTCGCAATGAAACGAAGGGACGCGCTGTTGATGCAGTACCGAAGACCCGTGGGCGCGGGGCCATCTTTGAAGACGTGTCCGAGGTGACTGTCGCCGTGCTTGCTGCGCACCTCGGTGCGCGGCATCAGCAGCTTGTAGTCGACGTCGCGGGTGATGTTCTCATCTTCGAGAGGCTTGCTGAAACTCGGCCAACCCGTTCCGCTCTTGTACTTGTCTAAGGAGCTGAAGAGAGGCTCGCCGCTGACGACATCGACATAGATTCCCTCCTTGTCGTTGTCCCAATACTCATTGCGAAACGGCGGTTCCGTGCCTTCCTCTTGCGTCACCGTGTACTGCAGCGGAGTCAGCTCCTTGCGAAGCTCGGCTTTGGGTGGCTTCTCGTAGTGCTTGCTTTTATCGGACATCGATTTCCCCTTTGTGTCTGCCTTTTGAGCTTCGGGCTTCTTGGGTGGTTCGAGCGGCCTCTTGCCCCAAACACTTTCGAGAAAACCCTCGCGGCCCGAACCGCGACGGTATCGCTTGTAGTGTGATGGGTTCTTTTTGTAGTAGTCCTGGTGATACTCTTCGGCGGGGTAAAACGCCCCCGCAGAGATAATCTGCGTCACGATCGGCTTTTTGAAAATACCACTCTTTTCGAGCTTTTGTTTCGAGGCCTCTGCGAGCTTCCTTTGCTCGCGGTCGTGCACGTAGATGCCGGTGCGATACTGTTTCCCGCGGTCGGCAAACTGGCCGCCGTCGTCGGTCGGGTTGATCTGTCGCCAGAACACCTCGAGGAGATAGGCGTAGGAGATCCTCGCGGGGTCGTACTTAACCTGAACCGCTTCGACGTGCCCGGTACGGCCGGAGCTGACCTCCTTATACGAGGGGCCGGTCTCCTTGCCGCCGGTGTACCCCGACGTGACGCTCGCGACGCCATCGAGCTTCTCGAAGGGCGGCTCCATGCACCAAAAGCAGCCCCCTGCAAAGATCGCCTCGGCGAGTCCATCGGTTTGGGTCGTAGGCTTCGAGGCGTCATCAGACTGCCTCGCGGGCGGAGAATGGGGGCCGGTCGATCCGACGCCGATCGCGACCAAGATCGCAACCCCGAGGATCGGAAGGCCCAATACAAGCGTTCGTAAGCTACTCATCTCGTCTCCTCTCATCTAAGGCTCTCCCCCACTAACGCCAACGGCCCTGGGAAGTTTCCAAAAAAGCGTGATGCCGTCCTGGCACGGCGGGGGAGGGCCCGCTCGGGCCTTCCGTTTCCGAGCGCTGAGCCCTAGGATCTGGCTTCCGCCAGAAAGGTTTCCCATGTCTCACGATGTTGCCGACCTCGACAGGAAGCTCAACGCGATGATCGCGTCGGGCCAAGTGATGGAAGCGTTCGAGAAATTCTATGCGGATGACTGCATCATGCAGGAAAACAGCGACAAGCCTCGCGAAGGCAAACCCGCTTGCCGACAGTACGAGATCGACTTCTTCGGAAGCGTCGAGGAGTTCCACGAAGGGACCTTGCTCGGAAGCGCGGTCGAGGGAGACCGGTCATTTTCCGAATGGGTCTTCGACGTGACGTTCAAAGACGGAAGCCGCATGCGAAACCACGAAGTCTCCGCCCGCCGCTGGGCCGATGGCAAAGTGGTGTTCGAGCAGTTCTTTTACCAACCCAACATTACCCCCGCCGATTAGGACAGAAGCTGGCGATCGTCGTGAACCGGCCACCCCCATTCCCGATCGTGGTAGACGCGGTAGTCCGGAGCATCTCCGCACCACAAGCAGCGGGCGGCATCGTCGTCGCCGCGCACGAGACCCTTGGGCAGCTTGGGCGCCATGCGGCACGCTAGCACGACCCGCGGCTCGGCCTCTTCAGCGAGGGTCGAGAATCGCCGGAAAAGTCTTCAGGCCGCGAATGAAGGATGACGAGAGGTATTCGACCTCTTTGTCTTCGGGGATCCGGATGCGCTTGACGCGCTTCGTCATCTCCTCGAGAGACAATCGGATTTCCAAGCGCGCGAGCGAGGCGCCCAGACAGAAGTGGGGCCCGAGGCCGAAGGCCAGATGCTTCGCCTCTTTCGTGAAATCCCTGAAAACATCGAACTTGTGGGGGTCGCTATACTTACGCGGGTCTCGATTGGCCGCCGGGTAAGTGAGACCGACCTGCTGGCCCGCTTTGATCACCTTGCCATGCAGTTCGTAGTCGCGGGCCGCGGTACGGTACATGTTGACGAACGGCGTCACCCAGCGAAGGATCTCTTCGACGGCGTTCGGAATCAGATCGGGGTTGTCATAAAGCGCGTTGTACTGCTCCGGCGCGTTAGCCAGGCGCTCGAGCCCACCCGCGATCGCGTTCCGCGTAGTCTCCGCGCCGCCGGTGTTCAGCAGAAGGTGCTCGAACAACAGCTGTGACTCGTCGAGTTTCTCGCGGTTGATTTCGGCGTTCATCCATATCGTGAGGATGTCGCTACCCGTGCAACCAGCCGCGAGTCGAGCCGCATGCATTTCTTCGTGGAGCATGATGAACTCGTCAAACGAATCGTTGACCTCATCCGTGACGTAGTCAGGACCGTTTCCGCCTTGGATCATGGTGCTGATCCATTGCCGAACCGACTCGCGCTTCTCTTCCGGGGTGCCGAGCATGTCGGAGATGAGGCGCAACGGCAGAGGGGCGGCGAGATCTCGAACGATGTCGACTTCACTCATCTGAAGCATGGTGTCGACCAGCTCGACCGCGATTTCTCTGGCACGATGCTCCATCTTGCGCATCTGGCGCGGCGTGAAGGCGGAGGACACGAGCGCACGCTGCTTGTTGTGCTGCTCGCCGTCTTGGTAGATCATTGCGGGATCGCCGGGGATGTTCGGCCGGACGCCTTCACTGTTGATGAACGTTTCGGTGTCGCGCTCGATGGCGACGACGTCGTCGTAACGGAATACCTCCCAGACCTCGTTCTTCTCGTCGAAGTAGATCGGCTCGTGCTCGAGGAAGTAGTCGTACATCTCGTACGGATTGTCGTGCGTGGAAGGCGCACAAAAATCGACGTTCTGAAACATAACTGGGCACCTGGTCTTCACGCGTTCCTCCAAAAGTCCGGCCACATAAGTTTACACGTTGTAAAGTATTCTCAGTGTAGAAGATGTTACACGACGGTCAAGGGCAATCGTCGTCGGGCACCGAGAGAAGACGTCACCGCCGACCGGGCTCCCGGTCGTCGACCAGGGTTAACCCCGGAGCCAAGCGATGAACATGGCGACCCCCGCCAGCAGGAGCAGCAACACGACGAGCGTAACCCAAAGGCGCCTCTCGATCGCATCCTTCGGCTGACGGGGCACCGGACTCAGTCCGTGCCGTCGTCGGTGCTCAAGAAGACCTCGTGAATCTCGAGCACGTTCGGGCCGCGAAACATGTCCTTCGGCGGGCGATTCCGGTGCGCCTCGGCGAATGCGGGGCTCATGGTCCAGGCCGTGAAGTCGTCGAACGTCTTCCACCATGTCTTCACCTCGTAGTAACCCTCTTTGTCGGGGTCCGGTGACCAGGCGCCGGTTTGGTGGTCGAGCTTCATGGGTCGAGGGCGATGCACTTCGTTGCGAATGAAGCCCGGGGCTTGGTCGACGAGGTGAACACGTTTTCGAAATCGATCCTCGAAGTCGATTTCGTAGCCTTCGGCGACAGGAATTCGATTGGTGACGACGATCATGCGGCAAGCATACGGCAGGGCGACGCCAGTGTCAGGATCAAGCTGCCGTGCTAGGAAGGGGCGTGACCGATTGGAAGCTGAAGAGGCATCCGACCTTTGCCGGGGTTGAGGGTCCTGTCCTGATCGTCGTGATGGATGGCGTCGGTTGCGGCGCGTCTAACGAAGGCGATGCGGTTTGGCTCGCCCGAACACCGACGCTCCACCATCTGGGCCAGGTCGCGCTGACGACGCGACTGAGGGCGCATGGGACCGCCGTGGGGCTTCCGAGTGACGACGACATGGGCAATAGCGAAGTCGGCCACAACGCTTTCGGTGCGGGACGGGTGTTCGATCAGGGGGCCAAGCGGGTCCAGATGGCGATCGAAAGCGGCGAGATCTTCGAGGGTGAAGAGTGGAAGAAGCTCGTACGACGGGTGAAGGGGAGCGGCGAGCCGATGCACTTCATAGGGCTGCTGTCGGACGGCAACGTGCACAGCCACATCGAGCACCTTTTTGCGATGCTTCGCCGTTGTGACGAAGAGGATGTGCAACGCGCCCGTGTACACGTCTTGCTCGACGGTCGTGATGTGCCCGAGACAAGCGCGCTCGAGTATGTCGATGCGCTCGAGAAGTTGCTGCACGAGCTGAACGAAACAGGAGGGCGCGACTATCGCATCGCGTCGGGCGGCGGACGGATGTTCATCACGATGGACAGATACAACGCCAACTGGGCGATGGTCGACCGTGGCTGGAAGCACCACGTGCTCGGCGAAGGCAGGGGCTTCAAGAGCGCCAGCGAGGCGATTCAGACGATCCGAGATGAGAATCCTGGCATGATCGATCAAGACCTCCTCGGTTTCGTGATCGTCGATGATGACGGCAAGCCCGTCGGGCCCATCCGAGATGGTGCTGCCGTCGTCCTCTACAACTTTCGCGGCGACCGCGCGCTCGAGCTCACGCGAGCCTTCACCGAGGCCGACTTCACGGAGTTCGATCGGGGTCCCATTCCAGACGTCGAGTTCGTGGGGATGATGGAGTATGACGGCGATCTCAGGCTGCCCCGGCACTACCTCGTGCAGCCCCCCGCGATCGATCGCACTTTCGGCGAATACCTCGCCCGCAACCGCGTCACTCAATTCGCATGCAGCGAGACGCAGAAGTTCGGGCACGTAACCTATTTCTGGAATGGAAACCGGACGGGTAAGTTCGACGAAACCTACGAGGAGTATGTCGAAATCCCGAGCGACCTCGTTCCTTTCGAGCAGCGTCCCTGGATGAAGGCAGCAGAGATCACCGATGCGACGATCGAGGCCCTCCAGCGGGGCGAGTTCCGGCATGCCCGGATCAACTACGCGAACGGCGACATGGTCGGCCATACGGGTAACCTGGAAGCGGCCATCATCGCGGTGGAGGCGGTCGACCTGTCGCTCGGGCGAATCCTCCCCGTGATCGAAAAGCTCAACGGTGCCCTCATCGTGACAGCAGACCACGGCAACTGCGACGAGATGTTCGAAGTCGACGAGAAGTCTGGCGACTTCAAACGAGACGATGTCGGGCGTTTGAGGAACAAGACGAGTCACACGTTGAACGCGGTGCCCTGTTACATCTACGTTCCAGGCAACGAAACCCTGCGACTCGACCCTGCCGTGGCCAACCCAGGCCTCGCGAATATCTCGGCGACCACGCTCGAGTTGCTTGGCTTCGAGCGGCCCGAGGGCTTCGAGCCCTCACTCCTGCAATGAGAGACCACTCAGCGGTAGCGCAGCCGCAGCTTGATGCCGAGGAAGTCGGCGATCTGCTGTCCGTACGAACGCGGGATCAAGTTCAAACGCCCTTCCACGACGGCTCGTGCGCGCGCGTGGGGCTCGCCCTTCAGGGCAGGGAGGACGATCTGGGTCCAGGCGAGCAGCGTCTTCCCATCGGCGCCGTTGAGCGCGAGTGTCAGCACCGGCTCGAGGCGCTTCTGATACGCAACCGACGCGGTGCAGAGTGCGGCGAACGTCTTGACGAGCCCATCTTTGCCAACGTCGCTCGCGTTTTCGAAGGAGGCTTTAAGGACTTCGAGTTGCCGCGCAACCCGAGCTGGTGCGATTCGTGCAATTGCAGGTAGCGCTTCGGCAGAGGTTTGCACGACACGTTTGTTCGAGGACGAGATCCCCTTCGCAAACTTGGCGACGAGGGGGACCACCAACTCTGGCTTTTCGGCGAGCACTTCGCTGAGGACACGCGCCGACTGAGTGGCGGCGGTCCGCGGTCCATCCATCATCGTCTCGCCGTGCTCGGCAATTTTGGACTGTGGATTTTCGTCGGCGAGGATCTTGCCCGCAACGGCACTGGCACCACCGGATTTCTTCGCGGGGGTCACCCGTGTCGAGTCAGCTTTCGTCGCCGACTTTGTGCTCTTCTTGGTCGTCATTCGAATCCTCGGATCGGGCGGCGGAGCATCGGTGGGATAGGCGAAGCGTCGAACAGCATTCAATCATTCCTTCCGAAGTGCGTGGATGATGTGCGGTAGCGATGTCTCGTACCGCCATGAGGTGCCACGATGGCCCCCTTCGAATTCATCGTAGTGTACGCGAAGTTGATGCGCGGAGAGCGCGCCTTCGAGCATCCGAGCGGCAAAGTGTAGCCCGTGCTCATCCCGGTTGCCGGCATCCAAATAGATGAGCGACATCGTTTTCAAAGCGTCCACCGAGAGCTCGACGCGCGTTACTGGGTCCTCGGCGAGCCAATCGCGCCATACGTCTGCTCGCAGAGCGCCCGTCCGAGGCTCGAAGGGGAGCATCGCGTGGGGAAAGGCTTCAGGATCGGGCGAGTACGCACCGCTTGCGGCCAACACAAAAATTGCGTCGAACTGCGAGGCGTTTTGAGGGCCAGCCGTCGGGACCTCCCGCGCGAATGCTTCGAGGCCTCCTGCCTGCTCGAATGCGATCGCCGCAGAGGTGAGCATAGGTCGCATGCTGAGCTCGAAAGCAGCGTCACCGGCGTGGCTCGCGATGACCGATACGACATCAGGGCGATCCATCCCCAATCGGAGCGCCCCAAAGCCACCCGAAGAACGGCCGGCTACGGCGCGTGCCTCCCGGTCGGGAATCGTCCTGAACTCAGCGTCGACGAACGGAATGACCTCGTCGGCGAGATAAGTTTGGTAAAGCCCGGTGCCCCGGGAATCAAGGAACTGTGAACCACCCCATCGGTTGAAGCAGTCGGGCAGCACGAGGATCGCAGGAGCGCACTGTTTTTCGGAGACGAGTCGGTCGAAGCGCTGGATGGTGTTGGGCTTCCAAGGGCTCCAAGCAGCGATCGAGTGGTTGGTCGATCCGAATCCCGCCAGCAGCATCACGATTGGAAACCTTTGCTTGCCGTCGTACTCGGGCGGCAGGTAGACGTAGAGGTCCCGCACGTACGGATCGCCCAGCGGATTGTCTCGCAGGCAACGACTCTCATGCGATGTGCGAACGACCTCACCCAGCATCGGCGCGCTTCGCATAGCACATTCGCGCCTTTGCGGGGGAAACTCCCATGATTGCCGCTACATTCGGTCGACGACGCCGATCCCCACAAGCCCGAGGCCTCGGCGGATCTGTCGGGCCGTGAGCGCCGTGAGCGCGAGCCGACTTCGTCTCGTAGCCCCTTCGGAGTCGAGCACAGGGCATTCGGTGTAAAAGCCGCTGAACGTGCGGGCGAGCTCGTAGACGTGCTCGCAAATCAGGTGGGGTTGGCTCGTCGCGCCCGCTTGATAGACGACGTCAGCGAAGCGCATGAGGCGTTTCCCGAGCGCTTCTTCGGCCGGCACGTCCAACAAGACTTCGGCGTTTTCGCCGATCGCTCCCATGTCGAGGCCGCCCTTGGCGAAGATCGATGCACAGCGGGCGTACGCGTACTGGAGGTACGGCGCCGCGTTGCCTTGGAAGGAGATCATCTTGTCCCAGTCGAACTGGTAGTCGCTCAGTCGGTTCTGTCGAAGGTCGGCGTACTTGACCGAGCCTATCCCCACGACCGCGGATACCTCGTCGATCTCTTCGAGCTGGACGCGGAGTCGGCCTTCGGCGATCCCCTCTTCGATACGGTGGCGTGCGCGTTGTTTCGATTCTTCGAGGAGAGAGATGAGGGTGACCACTTGCCCGCTTGCGTCTCGAGTGCGGAGCGGCTTCCCGTCTTTGCCGAGCACCGTCCCGAAGCCGATGTGCTCGAGCTCCATCGCCACCCCGAGTAGCTTCATCAAGGCAAAGAGTTGTCGAAAATGCAGGCCTTGGCGGTTGTCGACGACGTAGAGCGCGCGATCCGCTGCAAAGTGATCGCGACGGTAGAGAACAGTGGCAATGTCCGTCGTCGAATAGAGAAAGGCACCGTCGTTCTTACGGACGATGAAGGGGGTCTTTTGCTTGCGGAGGGCTTTGGGTGCGTCATCGATTTCGTTCCAGAAGACGCACACCGCGCCGTCGTCTTCGCGCGCGATTCCGCGTGCAAGCAGATCATCGACCACGCCAGTAAGAGCGCCATGGTACGCGCTCTCTCCGAGCCAGACATCGAAGTCGACACCGAGCTCCGCATACACGGTATCGAGCGCGCGTCGGCTGACCTCGACGAAATGCTCCCACAGGTCGCGATTGTCGGGGTCCCCCTCTTGCAGCTTCGCGAGCTCGGCTCGCGCCCGTTCGGCGAAGGCCTGCTCGCTCTCAGCGCGCTCGGAGGCCAGCTTGTACACTCGCTCTAGCTCTGCGATCGGCTCGCGCTCGAGGGCTTCTTCCGAGCCCCACTCTCGCATGCCCACGATGAGAAGCCCGAACTGGGTTCCCCAGTCGCCGAGGTGATTGTCGCGGATCACAGAGTGGCCCATGAAGGCCAAGATCCGTGAGATCGCGTCGCCGATGATCGTCGAGCGAAGGTGGCCGACATGCATTTGCTTCGCGATGTTGGGGCCGGAGAAGTCCACGATGGTCTTCAGCGGGCGGTCGACCGTGGGCACGCCGTCCCGTTCCGTGTCGTGAAGCACTTTGGTGAGGAGTTCGGCGATCCACTGGGGCGCCAGGTGGATGTTGACGAAGCCCGGGCCGGCGACTTCCGCTCGTTCGACGGCATCCAGCTCGCGAAGAGCGTTCGCGATCGGCTCAGCGATCTCGCGAGGAGGCTTCCCGAGCTCTTTGCCGAGGGCCATTGCGCCGTTGAGCTGAAACTCCCCGAACTTCGGGTCCTGTGTCGGACGCACGATCGCCCGCCGGGGCTCCCCTAGACGCAAGGCGGTTTCAATGGCCTGCGAGCCAAGAGACTCCAGGTACTGCTCGAGAAGCATGGCGCAGGAATACGCCAAGCGCAGTGCTAGCGCCAGTGTGGCGTCGCCGCAGGCCTTGCGTAGCCTAGGCCTTTTTCGCCTGGCACTCGGGGCAAATGCCGTAGAGCTCGAGCTTGTGTCGAACGAGCTTGAAGCCGTACTTGTTCGCCACGTTTCGCTGGAGTTGCTCGATGTTGTCTTCCTCGAACTCGATGATCTTTTCGCATTCGGCGCAGATCAAGTGGTCGTGGTGCTCATCCTCCCAGGCGACTTCGTAGCGGGAAACCCCGTCCCCAAAGTGCCGCTCGTAGGCGAGCCCGCACTCCTTGAGGAGCTTGAGAGTCCGGTAGACTGTGGCGTAGCCGATCTTCGGCTCTTCCAGACGTACTTGTTCGAGCAAGTCCTCGATGGAGAGGTGGCCCCGACTCGAGAAAAACATCTCGGTAACCAGGCGCCGCTGCTCGGTCGACCGTAGCCCGTGACGGGCCATGTAGTCGCTTAAACGAGCCCGGAGTTGCTCGACGTCCTGTTCGGCGTGGGCTTCCATACGCGCTCTGTATCCCAGACAGTCCTAAGGTACCATCCCGGCCTTGTCCATCCCCACTGAAAAACAACGCCGTGATTTCCCGCGTTTCGCGTGGCCCGTGCGTATCGCGCCTTCGGTGGTCGCGGGGATCCTTGCCGCGCTTTGGTTGAGCGAAGCTCCGGATCCTGCAATCGGGTTCTCACTCAGCGGTCCAAGCCTCGTCGCGCCGGGAACGAAGGTCGGACTTCGCGCGTGGCACTTGACCGACCAAGGCGTCGACGCGCCGCCGACGATCGCCGAGCTCAGGGACGAAAGCGGCGCGCTGATCTCGACGACCACCATGATGACCTCTCTCGTGCAGGGCTTGGAAGGTGAGGTTGCGTTGCCGGAGGACTTCGAAGGGACGGCATTCTTGGTTGCGCGAACAAAGATCGACGGAAACGAAGCGTCGGCGACGTACAGCGTTTCCGTCGAGCCTGACGCTTTTGTCGCCTACCAGCCGGGACGCGAAACGAGCCCTTTTCAGGTGTACGAGCTCGGCCAGTTGCGCGTCATCGACGCGGAAGCTGCGCCTCAAGAGCTCGACCCGAGGATTGAAGGGGGTGCCTGCGTTCCGGAGCTCCAATGTTGGCTTTCGGTCTGGGTTGGCGAAAAGGCGACCCGTGTGCGTGTCGTTTCGATCACCGGGGTGCGCTTCGAGAAGACCCTCCTCGGTCCAGCCAAAGGCTTCCTGCGATTTCCGTTGTTCGTCTTGGGGAACGAGGCGCGCATCGAGGTGCAGGCGCTCGGCCCGGTCGACCGAGTCGTGGCCTCGCGCGAAGTGCGGCTCCCGGTGGTTCCAGGGGGCGTCAGCGCGCGTGCATCGGTCGACGGGAGGCAGGTGCGTGTCGAGTGGGACGAGCTTGGAGGCAGTGGGCCCGTGCTGGTCGACGTGTACCGCGGCTCCCAGTGGAGCTACGCGTTCTCGCTGACGCCCGCCGAACCGTGGTTGCCGGTCCCGCTAGACCCCGGCGTCTGGCGGCTCCAGGTGCGCGTAGACCTCTTCTCCACCAATACGGCGGGGGTCACTCACGTGGTGATTCCCAGCGACTCCGCGGGCACTGCGTTGGAGATCGCGGCCCGGGCGGTGCTTGCCGATGCGCAGCGCGAAGGCCTCGACCCGATTGCGATGGCCATCGTCGATGGCCGGGTGCCCTTGGATCAGACCCAAGATGCGATCGCTGCGCTTTTCGGCCCACGGAACTTCGGGGTCGTGTCCCTCGCTACGGTGGTATCTCATCTGGAGGCTGACTCGGGCTCGGGTCGGCGCGGGATCCTGCGTTGGATCGCCGCCGCAATCATCCTCGCCATCGGCGTGCTGGTCAGTCTTGTCCTCTTGCGCTTGGAGCTTCTCGCACAGGCACGTGCCCGAGAGCTGCTCGAAGGCTTCGAGGATGATGAACCGCCGCCTAGCCCCGCGCCGTCCTTGGAGCGCTGGCTATGGGCGTTCGTGTTCTTGGTGTTCGCGCTAATCGCTACGCTGGCCCTGTCGAAAGGCTGGTTTTGACCCTTGTTTGCGCGCTTCGTCGGGCCGACTTAGATTGCATCAAGTGATCAAGTCGGTCCTGAAGAAGGTTGTTGGTACCAAACACCAGCGTGAGGTGAAGCGGATGCAGCCGATCGTGGCTGCGATCACGGCTCTCGAGCCGGAAATGAAGGCGCTTTCCGACGATGAGCTACGCGGCAAGACGGCTGAATTCAAGCAGCAGATCGATAACGGCGCATCGCTCGACGATCTGATGGTGCCGGCCTATGCGGTCGCGCGTGAAGCCGGCCGCCGCGTCCTCGGGATGAGACATTACGACGTCCAGCTCGTCGGGGGCGTCGTCCTTCATCAGGGCAAGATCGCCGAAATGAAGACCGGAGAAGGAAAGACGTTGGTCGCGACGCTTCCCTGTTACCTCAACGGGCTCGAAGGCAAGGGTGTACATGTCGTTACTGTAAACGACTATCTCGCCCGACGTGATGCGGAGTGGATGGGCAAGCTTTATGGCTTTCTAGGGCTGAGCACGGGCGTCGTTGTTCCGGGTCAAGCGAATGCCCAGAAAAAGCGCGCCTACAACTGTGACATCACGTATGGGCAGAACAACGAGTACGGCTTCGACTACATGCGCGACAACATGAAGTTCAGTATCTACGACTACTACGTCCAGCGTGATCTGAACTTCGCGATCGTAGACGAAGTCGATTCGATTCTGATCGACGAAGCGAGGACGCCGCTCATCATCAGTGGCCCCGGAGAAACCGCCAGCGAAAAGTACCAGCAGATCAACGAGATCATCCCTAGGCTTCGAAAGGACGAGCACTACGACCTCGACGAGAAGAACCGTAGCGTCACCCTCACCGAAGACGGTATGGAGACCTCGCAAGAGATGTTGAGCGCGCGCGGCCTTCTCGGTGGCGATGCGGCGAACCTCTATGATCCGGTCAACCTCGAGACGCTGCACATTCTACAGCAATGCCTGCGCGCTCACGCGCTGTACCACCGAGACCAGCACTATATGGTCAGCGAAGACGGCAAGGTGATGATCATCGATGAGTTCACCGGCCGTGTTCTCGCCGGGAGGCGCTGGTCTGACGGCCTTCATCAGGCGGTCGAGGCCAAAGAGCGCGTCCCCATCCAAAGCGAAAACCTCACCCTAGCGACGATCTCGTTCCAGAATCTATTCCGCCTTTATAAGAAGCTCGCCGGCATGACGGGAACAGCCGACACCGAGGCTACGGAGTTCCACAACATTTACGAGCTCGATGTGGTGGTGATTCCTACAAACGAGCCGATCGCGCGCGTGGACTACGAAGACCTGATCTACAAAACCGACCGCGAAAAGTTCAAGGCGATCTGCCAAGAGATCGAGGAGTCGCACAAGGCCGGTCAACCGGTTCTCGTCGGTACGACCAGCGTCGAGAAGTCCGATGCGGTTTCGCGTATATTGGACCGTCGCGGTGTCCCCCACCACGTCCTAAACGCGAAACAGCACGAGCGAGAGGCGTATGTCGTTGCGCAGGCCGGCACCCCGGGCGCCGTGACGGTCGCCACCAACATGGCCGGACGCGGTACCGACATCGTCCTTGGCGGCAATGCCGAGATGCTCGCTCGGATCGAAGTGCTCGAGAACGCGCCTGAAGAGGTTCTTTCCGATCCCGAACGCCGAGACGCTGCCATCGCAAAGGAAACCGAGCATTTCGTCGCCAAATGTAGGGAAGATGCGAAGCGCGTCAAAGCTGCCGGAGGCTTGCGGATCGTCGGGACCGAGCGTCACGAATCTAGGCGGATCGACAACCAGCTCCGTGGACGTTCTGGTCGCCAAGGCGACTCCGGCGCGTCGCGCTTCTTCCTCTCTCTCGAAGACGATCTCATGCGCATTTTCGCCGGAGAGCGCGTGCAGGCGATGATGGACCGCCTCGGGATGGAGGAAGACATCCCGATCGAGCACCGCTGGGTGACGCGTGCCGTCGAGAACGCCCAGAAGAAGGTCGAGGAGCGAAACTTCGACATTCGAAAGCATCTTCTCGAGTATGACGACGTCATGAACCAGCAGCGCAAGAGCATGTATGCGTTGCGCAAACAGGTTCTTCGCGGCGAGCACCGCACCGTGCCCTCCGATGACGAGCGCAAGGCCGGTGTCGAGCCCGAGCCTCTCGTCGATGCCGTCGATGCCGAATTGCTGTCTCGAGTCGAGACGGTGCTCGAGAATATGGTGAAGTTTCATTCCTACCCGCTTCCCGAGGAAGGACTGACCGAAGACGACGTTCCTGCGCATCGAAAGAGGGCAATTGAGTCCGAGCTTTCTTCGTTGACCGACCTACGCGTCAAGCTTCTCGAAAAGGATATCTACCTCTGGTTCGGTTGCGTCGTGCCGCTCGAGGAGTTCCGAAACGATCCGGCGGGTGCATTCGAGCACCTCCGACAAGCGGTTGGCATGTCCTTGACCGAACAAAAAGAGCGCCTGCTCGATTTGGTCGACGAGATCATCGTCACCATGACCAACCATGCTTGCCCGCCTGGAAAGCACTACGAAGACTGGGACCTTTCGGGGCTCGAGAGCGCATACAAAGAGCAGTTCGCTCTTCCGGCAACCGGGATCGTCGACATCACCGATCGCGAGGAGCTTTTGCAGAAGCTCTACAAAGATGCCGCGTCCGTGCTGGAGCGAAAAGAGCGAGAGTTCGGCACGGAAAACTTCCTACGCCTCTTCCGAGACTTGTATCTACAAGAGATCGACAAGCAATGGATCGATCATCTTCAGGCCATGGACCACCTTCGCGATGGCATTGGTCTTCGCGGGTATGGTCAGCGCGACCCGAAGAAAGAATACAAGCGCGAGGGCTTCGACATGTACCTCGAAATGGTGCAGAGCGTGAAGTCGTCGGTTGCGCTCGGGATGTTCAGCGTCGAGCGTGCGCGCGAAGAGGACTTGCAGCGCCTCGAAGAACAACGTCGCCGCGCGACAGAGCAACGGCAAAGAGGGATCCGGGCAAGCCATCAGGGTGGGGACGACGGCAGTGCTGGCAGTGGCCAGCCACGGATCGGCCCCAGCCGTCGTGCGCGGCGTGCCGCCGCTCGAAGGGGTCGTCGCGCGGGCGGCGATCAAGCTGCTGCGCCTAACCCACGCGCCGAAGCCGCTCAATCGACCATCAAGCGGGAGCGCCCGAAGCTCGGTCGTAACGATCCCTGCTACTGTGGGAGCGGTAAGAAGTACAAGAACTGCCATTACCGGGACGACCAGGCTGCGGCCTCGCCGCAGTAGCCCGAATTTGCTAATAGGGGCGCGATGAGCCGGCCAGTGAAGGGGTTTCGCTTCTCGGGCATCCACGCAGGGATCAAGCCCGACGGCAAGCTCGACCTCGGGCTTCTTGTGGCTGACGAGCCTGCGGTAGCGGCCGGGGTCTTTACCCGGAATCGCGTGCGGGCTGCTCCCGTGGTCATCAGCGAACGCCGACTGAGGGCAGGGCTCTGCCAGGCGATTCTCGTCAACAGCGGCAATGCCAACGCATGCACGGGCAAAGAGGGTCAGGAGTCGGCCGTTGCATTGACCCGCGCAGCGGCAGGCGCCCTCGGAACAGCAGCCAAGTTGGTGGTGCCAGCATCGACCGGCGTCATCGGGGTTCAGCTTCCCCGCAAGGAGATCGAGGCGGCCATCCCGTCGCTGGTATCAAGATTGTCTCCCGGCGGCGCGAGTCTCTTTTCACGTGCGATCATGACCACGGACCGCATTCCCAAAATTGCCGAGGCGAAGCTCGCCGTGGGTAGGACGAGCTGCCGCGTGCTCGGAATCGCCAAGGGCGCTGGAATGATTCACCCAAACATGGCGACCACGCTCGCATTCGTAACCACGGACGCGGCCATCGGGCAACGCGCACTTCAACACGTCCTAGGGCAGGCGACCGACCAGACGTTCAATCGCGCGACGGTCGACGGGGACACCAGCACCAACGACTCGATCTACGCGCTGGCTTCGGGGGCGGCGACCGCTCGTCGGATCGACGCACGAGACGCTGCGGCAAAGCGCTTAGGCACCGCGCTCGAGGAGGTTCTCGAGTCACTTGCGAAGATGATCGTCGCCGACGGAGAGGGGGCCGAGCACTTGGTTCGGATCCATGTCGAGGGAGCACGAACCGACGCGGACGCGGTTCAAATAGCGCGCACGGTCGCCTGTTCCCAGTTGGTCAAGACCGCGATCCACGGGTGCGACCCGAATTGGGGCCGGATCCTGGCGGCAGCAGGGCGCTCGGGGGCACGTCTCAATCCTGATCACGTCTCCATGCGGATCGGCAAGGTAGAGATTTTCAGAGAGGGTCGCCCGACGATGACCGCCAAAAACGAGGCCAAGGCGGCGGCTACGATGAGGCGGCAAGAGTACGTCGTCTCGATCCGCGTCGGGCGCGGGCGGGGCCTTGGTCATTATTGGACCTGCGACCTCGGTCACGAGTACGTTCGGATCAACGCCGATTACCGGACGTAATTCAGAAGATGAAGCGCCATTCGATTCTCATTTTCGCCGTGCTGTTCGCGCTCCACGCAACCGCCGGTGCCGAAAAGGAAAAGAACGACACGCCTGTCCCTCCCGGGGTTGCGGCTGTGGCTCCAAAGCCCAAGTCGGTTTGCCTGAAGGACACGAAGCTGGTCGTCGTCGCCCAGCAACTGGCCGAGCGCCAAACCATTCCGCCATCGCCGGAGCTGATTCGAGCGGCGCGAGAGGCCGGAGTCGACGCGAACCCGGTGTACGCAAAGTTCGGTGTCGTCGGCGAAATTGAAAGCTTCAAATCGTGGCTCCGAGACCTAGATGAGGCCGCCGACGCGCCTCTAATCTGTGGCCGCGCGCGCGTGGGGGAGCGCGTGGTTCTAGTTGCTGCCGTGCGGGCGGGTAGCCTCTCTGTGAATGGAAAGCACAGTCTTCACGCCGAGGTGATCGCGGACTTCCGCGATCCGTATCTCGTCGTGCGCGACTCCAAAGGGATGTCTCGGCGCATTTCGGTGGAGGGTGAAGGCTTTGGCGCCACCGTGACGCTGCCTCTCGAGTGGAGCCGTCCTCTCTTCGTGCAGCTCGTAGCAACCGGTCCGAACGGCCCGCGTCCCGTCGCGGAGCGGTGGGTCGGGAAGATTCCGCAAGACGAACCGACGCAACGGAGCTCAGAGTCACCACAAGCGTGGTTGATGCAGCTTCGGCGTGCAGCGGGCGCTCGGTCGCTGCGCTCGAACCGACTGTTGACGCAAGAGGCCACCAGTCACGCGCAGACCGTATGCGAGTCTGGCAAGCTCGGCCACGAGGTCGACCCGTGGGGCGATCCAGAAGCGCGCCTTCTCCAAAGGGGTATCGAAGCCCGAGTCGTTGGTGAGGCGGTAGCCCGAGCCCAAACTCTGCGCGAGGCGCTGCACGCGATTGAAGACAGCCCGAGTCATCGGTTGACCGTGACCGATCCACGGTTCACCGACGCCGGCTACGGCAAGGCCAAAGACGAGAAGGGCCGAACGTGTGCGGTGGTCCTGCTCGCGTCCTGGCCCCGCAAGGTGCCCTGAGCTCAGTCTGCCGGCTCGTCGGTAGGAACCCTCGTGGAATTGTACGCAACCACCAACACCTGAGCGAGAGCGACGCCTGCGACGACCGTGCCGACCATACCCGTGATGATGGCGGCGACCGTCGGGCCCTCGATGGCCGAGCGGGCGCCGGGAATCGGCCACAGTTGGCTCGCGACAAGCAGTCCGATGTGGACGCCGTAGAGCGCCAGCAACGAGTAGGCCCACCAGTGTGCTCCAGCTCGCGTGCTGCTGTCCATGAAGGCCATCAGCGACAGCAGCGCCAACAGGCCGAAAGCCATCTGGGACGATGCGGGCCCCCACGACTGCCAATACCCCTCGAGCCTGACGAGGCTCTCATGGCCACCTGACAGGAAGAACCAGGCTCCGAGGGCCAGTACCCCCGCGGTGACGGCGACGCGAGCCAGGGTCGCCCCTCGGTAGTACGCTCGAAATAGCAGGCTCCCACTGAGCAGAATCGTGGCCATGGCAAGGATGATGCCGTCCGGAGCGATGCCTTGAAGAGTCTGCTGCCATAGGGCCACCCCTGTGGCCACGGCGCCCAGCAAGAAAAGCGAGATCGCGCGCCCTCCGTAAGACATAGGCGTGAACGCGAGCGTGAGCATGCTGATAAGCAGAGCGACGGAGACGAACGTGAGGGGATGTGCCCCGCCGGTTGCCAGGGCGCCCACGATCCCGGCGGCGCTCAAGCCGACCGTGATGCGACGGAGGGCCGGTGCTCCTGGAGCGCGGGGCCGCATCCGTTCCCGCAAAAGCTTGGAAGCAAGAATTGGCGGACCCGGTGGTATGGGAATTTTGGGCAGGCTTTCGCTGGGCTGCGTCATCGACACGCTGGCCGATGTAGGCTCCGGGTCCTCGAAGGACTGGCGCTCGGTGCTATCGGTGCGGTCGATCTTCTTGCGGTGAAGCGGCAAGACCGGCGCTGGCTCACTCTGCTCGCGCTCACGGATCGTGGTGCGGGACACCCCGGTTTCATTCATTGCGGTCGGAACCGGACTGGAGAGATCCACGACCGCAACCGCTTGGGCCGCGACGGTCGCGGGTCGCTCGAATTGCCCGCTCGGAGGCTCGGGCGTGCTGTTCGTGTTGTCGGTCTTCGCCTCCCGCACGATCGGCACGACGGGCTTTCCCCCAGGGACAGGCTCTCCACAGATGCCACAAAAGGCGTCGGTTCGAAGCACTTTACCATCACAGCTTTGGCACTTGGGCATCGCGTTCTAGCCAACCCGGTGCTGAGATCATACGCGTCAGGGCACGCCCACTTCAACCGGCGCGGTAGGGAGATGTGTGCCCCCCGAAGACAGACATCGCATCCCTGGTACCGCGGAGCAACAATCTCGCCGATGCCATGACAGAAATGTCCTAGCGCTGCGGGCGTGGGTCTCGAAAACACAGGGCTTTCGGCGTCTGACCGGTTGGCACCGCGATTGCAGTGTACCCAGTCGCTTGCTTAAGACCCACGCCGTGCACCTTCCAGCTTGCCCGGCATCCGCGCGGCGATGGGTCGCACTTTAATCCGAAAACTTCCTTACCCTAGCTTTGTTCACTGTAGCATCGATTCTTGCGTTGGGAATGGGTCACCGAATGGTGGCCCATTTGTTTTAAAGGCCGCCGTTCGTAGAAAAACGGCCCGCCATTTTCGGGCGGGCCGCCTATGCGGGACGACTGGAGGGCAAGGGGAGGTGCGAGGTTATGGAAGGGCGTGTTGGATGGCGTCCTTCGTCCAGAGCTTCTCTTTCTTGAGGCGCTGGAGCTCCATCGCTTCGTTCGGGGTCAGACTAAGGCGGCTGTCGAGCTCTGCGACGCGCGCCGCCAGCTCTGCATGCTTTTCTGCCAGGCGCGTCACATCGCGCTCCGACGGGGTGGGTTGAGCATGGTGCTTCGGCATGTCACCTCCGGGGTGCTGCTAGAGTTCACAAGCTAACCCAAGCTCTGCAGGCCGCGGGCCGACCGCTCGGTACATCCTACGGATCCCCGGTTCAATGATCAATCCCACTTTGGGGGTTTTTGGGCGTTTTATCGACGCCTTGTGTGGGGGCCGCGAGGATGAATACTAGGCCCCCAGGAGCGTTCAACACATCAGATGACCTCTAGGGTTGGGGCGATAGGTCTGGTTTTGCTTGTGCTTGCGCTGGTTGGGGGTGCCGCTGCGGAGGCACGCGAACCCCTCAACGCGTCGGCGGTCGTGCGCCTCGTGCAGAGGTTCTACGACCAAACCAAGACCCTTCAGGCTGACTTCAGCCAGACGCGCTACACGCGGCTCTACGACCGTTACGATCGGGCGAAAGGCAAAGTGGTGTTCAAGAAGCCCGGTAAGATGCGTTGGGACTATGACCAGCCGAACGGGCAAGTCTTCGTGACGCAGGGCGACAAGCTCCTCATCTATCAGCCCCCCGAAGAAGGCGAGAAAGGCGGCCAGTTGATCGAGCGCGCCCTGAGCGAGGATCAGCTGCCCGCTGCGTTTTCATTTCTGACCGGGGGCGGCAACCTCGAACGAGATTTCGACGTGCGATTACTCGAGCACGACAACGAGAAGTTCCAAGATGGTTACGTCCTGCAGCTCATTCCACGGAAGCCGACCCCGAGCTACGAGCAACTCGTCTTCTACGTTCGTACGGTCGCGGCTGGCGACAAGAGCGCCGGCGTCGTCCAACGTGTGTTGATCATCGACTCCGCTGGCAATCGCAACCGCTTTGATTTTTCGAAGATCAAGTTCAACCGAGACATCCCCGACAAGCGTTTCACATTTCGTGCTCCTAAGGGCACCCACAAAGTCAATCCGTAGTGTGCGGATCTTTTCGCTTGTAGTCGGCTTAACTCCTCGTTCGCTTGGTGCTGGGTACAGACGTACCTCTCAGTCGCTCTCCATGGGGGCGCTCGACCAGAAACGAAAATCTCTCGCACACTACATGGTTGAGTTGGACTCAATAGTTCTTGAGACCAGGGCGTAGAGGGCGCGACTGAGAGCTTTTTGGTCGTTGGGCGGTATCAGGGCGTCTTTTGGGAGGTGTTGGGTAAGGCCATCGAGGTGGGTTGCGACGACCGGCAGGCCCCTTGCGCGCGCTTCGAAGATCACCGTCGGCACACCGTCATTCGGGCGCGACGGCACGATAAGGGCGTCGCAGCTTCGGAGCAGCTTCTCTTTTTGCACGCCGCAAACCCAGCCTTCGAAATGAGCGTTCACGCCGACTTGGCGTGCAAGTAACTCGAGCCGGCGTCGTTCGGGACCGTCGCCCGCGATTCGAATACTGACGTCGAAGGAAAGGTCTGCCACTGCCCGTATCAAGCGATCGACGCCCTTGACCGGCACCAAGCGACCCAAAAAAAGCACGGTAAAGGCTTCCATGCCAAGCTCGCGGCGCCACCGTTCCCGGTTGTCTCCGAGGGTTGGCGGCGGCTCGATCGGCATCGGCCCGATATGCGTAGTCTTCGAGCTGGGCTCGAGCTCCGCGATCGAAAAGAACCGGTTTCGCAATGCCTCGGTGAGAAACCACATCGAAGTAGCGCCACGCGCGATCCGCCGGGCGACCGCGCGGGCTCCTGGAAGTCGAGAAAGCCACCGCACGTCTGTGGCGTGACAGATGCTGAGATGAGGGCGGCCATCCGCACTCGCCGATGCGACCCACCCGCACGGCAGACACCAATGACTCACGAGCGCGTCGCAGTCATCGAGCAGCCGTACCGCGACTGTCTGTGCGGCAGTGAAGCTCAGGGCGCCCAACCACGCTGCAGGTTGCATTCGCAGCGTGTCGGGCGCTCCACTTCCATAGAACGTCCGCTGCAGGCCACGCGGACGGGCATAAGGCACCCATCGAACCTCGATACCCGGCCATTGCGGCGCCCTGCGCTGGCGGGGTGGCTCGGGGGCCAAGACACGAATCTCATGACCATGCGCCGCCCACGCACGCGCCATGGCGAGCACGAAGGCGCCGCTGCAATCGCCCTCGTAGCGCGGAAAGCTCGTCGTCAGTATTCCGATCTTCACGTTGGCGACCGAGCTCACTCGACGGTAACGGTTTTCGCGAGGTTGCGAGGCTGATCCACGTCGGTGCCCTTGTGGTCGGCGACACAATACGCGTAGAGCTGGAGCGGAACCACCGAGACGAACGGCGTCAGAGCTTCGTGGGTGGGCGCGATCTCGACGAACGCATCGCACAAAGCCTGCGCCTGGGAATCACCCTCGACAGTGATCGCGATGATCTTGGCTTCGCGGGCGCGGGCTTCTTGTAGGTTACTGAGGGATCGATCGTAGTGACGATCGCGCGGCAAAAGGACGATCACCGGGACATGCGCGTCGAGCAGAGCGATCGGGCCGTGCTTCATTTCCCCGGCCGCGTACCCCTCGGCGTGCACATAGGAAATCTCCTTGAGCTTGAGAGCCCCCTCGAGAGCCATCGGAAAGCTCAGTCCACGACCGAGAAACAAAACGTCATGCGCGTCGGCGAAGGTGCGCATGAGGTCCTTGATCGACTCGTGTGTGGACTGGAGGCGCTCTTCGATCAAGTGCGGCACCCGAGCCAGGCCCTCCACGATCTCGGTGGCCTGCGCATCATCGACGGCCCCTCGGCGGCGGCCGAGCCAAATACTGAACATCAAGAGGTTGGCGAGCTGGGCCATGAAGCACTTGGTCGAAGCAACGCCGATCTCGGGACCCGCGTGCGTGTAGAAGCTTGCATCCGCCATCCGGGGGATCGCACTTCCGATGACGTTCGCGATAGCCAGCACCTTGGCGCCTTTTTGCTTGGCTTCCCGCGCGGCCATCAAGGTGTCGATCGTCTCGCCAGACTGGCTCACCGCAATGACCAAATCCCCCTCACCGATGACGGCGTCGCGTCCTCGAAACTCGCTCGCAAGCTCGGCGATCGCCTGCAACCCAGTGAGCTCCTCGATCCAGTACCGGCCCGCGACCGTGGCGTGGTGACTCGTCCCACACGCCAAGAGGACCACGCGCTCGATCTTTTTGGCGTCTTCGTCGGTAAGTCCAATCTCGAGCGCATTCACGTCGGCGCTCTCGCGATCGAGACGTCCACGGAGCGTATCCTCGAGTGCCCGGGGTTGCTCGAAGATCTCCTTCAGCATGAAGTGCTTGTACCCGGCCTTCTCCGCCATGACCGGAGACCACGAAATCCGCTGCGTCTCGCGCTCGACCGGCGCTCCTTCGAGAGTCGACAACGAGAAACGCGTCGCTTCGAGAACAGCGATCTCATCGTCTTCGAGGAAGAGCATCTCATCGGTGTATGGAAGCAGCGCAGGGATGTCGCTGGCGCAGTACATGGCCTCCCTCGATACCCCTATCACGAGTGGTGACGCGTTTTTGGCCACGATGACACGGTCGACCTGCTCGGTGGACAGGACGGCGATGGCGTACGTGCCCTCCACCTGCGCGAGTGCTCGGCGAACGGCATCCAAAAGATCGCGGCCAGCTTTGGTCTCTCGATGAACGAGGTGCGCGACGATCTCGGTGTCGGTGTCGCTGCTCATTCCGAAACCGTCGGCCTCGAGCTCTTGGCGGAGCTCGAGATGGTTCTCGATGATGCCGTTGTGCACCACGGCAATCGGGCCCGCGATGTGTGGATGGGCGTTGATTTCCGAGGGACGGCCGTGGGTTGCCCATCGCGTGTGTCCGACCCCGACCGTGCCCGTGAGCGGATTCTCCGTGAGGGCCTTTTCGAGGTTTCGGAGCTTACCGACGGCTCGCACGAGCTCGATGCGACCATCATCGTGGACCGCAACTCCGGCCGAATCGTATCCGCGGTATTCGAGGCGCCGAAGCCCGTCGAGTAGGATCGGCGCTGCTTGCTCGTCCCCTACGTACCCGACGATTCCGCACATAGAGCGAATCTAGTGGATTGGAGCCGCAGGCGCATCTTTGGGGCTGGGCTCTGCAGGTTTGGAAGGGGGCTGTGGACTGAACTGGGCTTTTACCTCGCCCTCTGGCGAGACGACAGTGACGGGGCCGAACTCAGTGAGCGACTCCGCGAAGTCCGCCGCTTGTCCGACGATGACTACGAGCGCCTTGTCTGGTTTGATGTATTCACGGGCCGCGTAGAGCGCTTCTGAGCCACTCGTCGCGCGGATGGCTCTGCGATACCGGTCCCAATAGTCGTCGGGCAGCTCGAATGTCCTGAGCTCTACGACGAGGTCGGCGAGCTTCCCGGGCGTATCGACCCGGAGTGGGAAAGAATCGCTCAAATAGCGTTTGGCGTTTGCGAGCTCGTCCGGCGAGGGTTGCTTTTTGACAATGGCCTCGAGATGCTCGAAGAAGGCGCCGATCGCCTCGTTGGTTACGTCGGTCCGGACCGACGCGTAAGCGATGAACGGTCCAGTCTGCACCCGTTGTGCGACTGTGCTGTACGCGCCGTAGGTGAGGCTCCGCTTCTCGCGCAGGTCCATGAAGAGTCGCGAGGCTGCCGACCCACCGAGTACTTGATTGGCCACCATGAGCGGGATCCAAACGCGATTCGCCCGCGGGACCGCGAGGTTTCCGATGTAGATGACCGATTGGACGGAGCCCGGTCGATCGACGACGATGATCTGCCTATCCTTGCGCGACGGCATCTCGCCGTAACTCGGGACGACGCGTCTGCCCGGCTTCCATTTCGCGAAGTCCCTCTTGGCTGCGGCGGCGACTTGTTCGGGGGTGACGTCCCCAGCGACGACTAGGAAGGCGTTCTTGCCTACGAAGTACTTGCCGTGCCATCGCGCCATGTCCTGGCGAGTGACCCTTTTCACCGCAGCCGGCGTCGTGTCGACCGCCGCGTACGGATGATCGCCGTAAAGCCTCCGGTAGAAGGCACGCCGTGCGATGTAGCCCGGCTCTCTCTCTGCGAGGGCGAGACGATCGAGCTCGCGCTTCTTCAGTTTGGCGAGCTCCTGGGGCTTGAGCGCGGGCTCGGTCGCGACCTCCGCGAGAATCGACATCGCGACGTCAAACTGGCCTGCCAGAGCCCGGATGCCGACGTAGGTGTTCTCTTCGTCGGAGCTGGCCCAGAGATCAGCACCGAGGAACTCGACGTCTTCTGCCAGCTGAGCGCTCGTTCGTCTCGTCGTGCCCTCTTTCAACATCGAGGCGACCAATCCGGCCAGACCCGGGAGCCCTGGGGGATCGGACTCCGCTCCGCTGCTCACGACCAGCGTTGCGTACACTACCGGGAGCTCGTTCGCGACGATGGTGTTGATCTGGAGACCGTTATCGAGCTCGGTGACGTCGACGGGAGGAAGCGAGACATCCTTGGGCTCACCTGGAGCCGGTGGCGGCTCTCGCGTCGATCGCTCGGCGGTCTTGACGGCCTTCGCCGTTTCGGTCTCGAGAGGGGCAGCTCCCTTGGGACCGCACGCGGTGACGACGACGAGCGCACAAAGGCCGAAGGAGAGGAGTGGAGATCTAAGCCGCAACATCACTTTTCCTCCGAGGCAGGCGGCGAGCCGGGCACGACCTCGAGCACCGTGCGGTTATTCGCGCCGAAGTACTCCTTAGCGACACGCCGAATGTCCTCACGTGATACCGCCAAGTAGTGGTCGAGCTCCAACATCAGGAGATTCGCGTCGCCCCAATATAGCTCGAACTCTGCGAGGTTCATCGCTCGCGCCATGTTCGATTGAAGCCCGAACACGAACGCGGCACTGATCCGGTTCTTGGCTTTCTCGAGCTCGCGCGCGGTGACGCCTTTTTTCGCAACCCGTGAGAGCTCCGAGTACACGACTGCTTGAGCTTTTTTGGGCGGATGCCCACTCGACATCACCGCCCACACCGAAAACAGGTCCGGCCCACGCCTGTCGTCGGTGCCCACGGCCACGTCTTGGCAGATCTCCTTGTTCTTGATGAGCGTCTGGTAGAGGCGGCTCGACTCGCCGTCACCGAGAATCAGGGCGAGCATTTCGAGCGGATAGTGATCGGGGGTGCGGCTTGCGGGGATGTGATACGCCAGGTGGAACGCGGGAAGCGTAGCGTTTGGGTCATACATCGTTTCGGTGCGCTCCGCGGTCTGTTTCGGCGGCTCTGTTTCGACGAGTGGTGTGCGCTCGCGCGAGGGGATGGCCCCGAAGTACTTTTCGATCAACCGCATGGCTTGATTGGGATCGAAATCTCCGCTGATGCTCAGCACGGCGTTGTTGGGGGCGTAGTACATGTCGAAGAACTCTTGGACGGCTTCGAGCGGCGCATCGAGGAGGTCTTGCATATCGCCGATCGTCGAGTGCGCATAGGGCCAGTAGTCCCCATAGGCGAGCTCGTTGATGCGAAGCATGCTGGGGACGTACGGCTGGTTGTCGATCCGCTGTCGTCGCTCTTCCATCACCGTCTGTCTTTGGTTCTCGAAGTTCTTCTGGGTGATCGCGAGCGAGCGCATGCGGTCTGCCTCGAGCCAAAGCCCGAGTGCCAGCTCGTTGGAGGGAAGCGTCTCGAAATAATTGGTGCGGTCGTTGCTCGTGGTGCCGTTGGCGTCGCCTCCACGATTGATGATCAAGCTGAAGTGCTCGCCCTTGTCGATGTTGGCCGAGCCTTGGAACATCATGTGCTCGAATAGGTGGGCGAAACCCGACCGACCCTTCGTTTCGTTGCGGGAACCGACGTCGTAGTAGACTGCCACCGCGACTGTCGGCACGGTGTGATCCTCACTCATCACGACCCGTAAGCCGTTGTCGAGCGTGGCTCGAGTGAGCTGCAGATTCGGAAGAGAAGAGACTGCGAGCTCGGCACCTGCATGACCGCGCAACGAGCCGAGCTGAATCACCAACACCGAGGCAAAGAGGAACGCTGCGGGCGCCCGGCCCATCGAAGATCGCTTCATGTCTCTCCCATCAACACGCCAAAACCGAAAGAACTTCCGCAGTCGCTACCACATTCACCCCGCAGGGCAAAGCGGTTGACGAGTCGTTCTGTTTTACGGACACTCCACGACCCCATGACCGCAGCTGTGCTTTCGATCGGTACCGAGCTCACACGTGGAGAGTTGGTCAACACCAATGCTACGTGGCTTTCGGAAGAGCTCACACAGCTCGGATTCGAGGTCGTAGAGCACGCGACTGTCGACGACGACCTCGAGCGAATCGTGACGCTCATCCGTCGCTTTTCGGAAACACATCAGGTGGTAGTGGCCACAGGGGGCCTCGGCCCGACCACTGACGATCTCACGACTGCAGCGGCGGCGAAGGCTGCTGGGGTAGATCTCTTGCGAGACGAAAGTGTCGTCGAGGGGATTCGTCGCAAGTTCGAGGCCTTTGGCCGGGTGATGCCCGAATCGAACGCCAAGCAGGGCGATTTCCCCGCGGGCGCAGATGTGCTCCCGAATCCCGTCGGAACGGCGCCGGGTTTCGCGATCGGTCTCGGTAAAGCGCGCCTGTTCTTCGTGCCGGGCGTGCCGCGCGAGATGAAGCACATCTTCGTCGAGTCGATTCGGCCGGCGATCGCAGGGCTTGCCGAACGACGCACACACCAGATTCACATCCGGACGTTCGGGATGACCGAGTCGGGGGTGGCCCAGGCGTTAAAAGGCCTCGAAGAGGCGCACCCGGGGCTGACCCTCGGCTTCCGCGCCCACTTTCCCGAGATCGAGGTCAAGGTGCACGTGCGATCGGAGTCGGCCGCCGAAGCGGAGCGCGAGGCGCAGGCGATCGCGGACGAGGTTCGCAGCCTCCTCGGCCACGCCGTGTTTGGCGGAAGAAACGATTCCTTTGCCGCAGTCGTCGGCAAAGCGCTTCGCGACAAGGGGAAAAAGCTCGCGGTCGCAGAATCCTGTACCGGCGGACAGGTCGGGGAGATGCTGACCCGCATTCCAGGGAGCTCCGACTACCTGCTCTTGGACGCGGTCGTTTACTCGAACGGTGCGAAAGAGAGAGTGTTGGGTGTGAGCCCGGACATGTTGCGCGCACATGGGGCGGTCAGCTCGGAGACTGCGGCGGCCATGGCCGAGGGCGTGCTGCGGGTTTCCGGCGCGGACATCGCCGTCTCGATCACCGGCATCGCAGGACCCGGAGGCGGCACCGACGACAAGCCCGTCGGAACGGTGTGGTTTGGCTTGGCGCAGCGGGGCGAGCCCACGATCACCCGGCACCGGAAGCTGCCGTGGGGACGCGACCGAGTCCAAACGCTCTCGGCCTATGTGGCTCTCGAGCTGGTCCGCCGCGCGACGCTTGGCCGGGACCTCGACCTCGGCGAGCGGTGACACACGGTCGTGCTAGACGTCTCTCGGGGGAGACTTCGCGCGAACTTGACGTCTGTGACGAAGCCGACTAAACGGTTGTTCAGTAGCACGATCCAGCAGGAGGAACCCACGCCATGGCCGACTCGAACCGCGAAAAAGCCCTCAATCTCGCTCTTGGAACTATCGAGAAAGCTTACGGAAAGGGCTCGATCATGCGTCTCGGTGATGCCGGGGCCAAAGTCCAGGTCCCGGTCTTCTCGACCGGCGCGATCTCTCTCGACCTCGCGCTCGGGATCGGGGGTTACCCTCGGGGTCGGATCGTCGAGATCTATGGCCCCGAGTCGAGCGGCAAGACGACCCTGACCCTCCACGCGATCGCCGAGTGCCAAAAATTGGGGGGTGTCGCGGCCTTCATCGACGCCGAGCATGCGCTCGACCCAAACTATGCCCGGAAACTCGGGGTCAATGTCGATGAGCTTCTGGTGAGCCAGCCCGACCACGGCGAGCAGGCCCTGGAAATCGCCGATACCCTGGTTCGCTCCGGGGCGGTGGACGTCATCGTCATCGACTCGGTGGCGGCGCTCGTCCCCCGTGCCGAGATCGAAGGCGAAATGGGGGACAGCCACGTGGGCCTCCAGGCCCGCCTGATGAGCCAGGCACTCCGCAAGCTCACCGGCACCGTGCAAAAGAGCCAGACCACCCTCTTCTTCATCAATCAGATACGCATGAAGATCGGCGTGATGTTCGGGAGCCCAGAGACTACGAGCGGCGGGAACGCGCTCAAATTCTACGCGTCACAACGGCTCGACATCCGCCGCATAGGTACGATCAAGGTCGGCGACGCCGCCGTTGGAAACCGCTGCAGGGTCAAGGTCGTGAAGAACAAGCTCGCGCCCCCGTTCCGGCTTTGTGAGTTCGACATCCTGTTCGGCCAGGGCATCAGCCGCACCGGCGACGTGCTCGATTTGGGGGTCGAAGCCGACATCGTCAACAAGTCGGGCGCCTGGTACAGCTACGGTGACGAGCGCATTGGGCAGGGGCGTGACAACGCGCGCACCTTCCTCGAGGAGCATCCTGACATGCTCGCTCAAATCGAACGGAAGCTCCTCCAAAAGCACGGTCTCCTCCAAGAGGAGACCCCAACGGAGGCCCAAGAAACTACATCGGGTGCGAACGACAAGCCGAGCCCCGTCTCGCCCGCCAAGGGTAGTTCTGGTAAGCGTCCGCGGCCCAATTGACCGGCTGCCCGGAGCATCTCTTCAGCCCTTTCTCCAATTATGGGGTAAGTCGCTGTAATTACACGGATATGCTGCAAACCAGGTGTTGACTTTTTCGCCGGGTTTTGCTATATAAATTACGTGCATGCAGTTCTTTGCACACCGGACGACAGCCCGTTTGCGACCCGCGCGGAAGGCGCGGGTTTTGTCGTTTGGACCCCTTAAAGGAAGGTGATTTCATGAGCTTCAGCATTGGCGACAAGGCAGTTCATCCCGCCCACGGCGTCGGCGAGATCACCCAGATCGAAGAAAGCTTGATCGGTGCCAACAAGATCGATTTCTACATCCTCAAGCTCGTGAATGGGAAAGCAGGCACGATCAAGGTCGCGCTGGACGCGGTGGATCGGGTGGGGCTCCGCCAAGTGATGTCCCGGAGGGCCGCCAAGACCGTCCTCGACGAGCTCAAAAAAGATGAGATGGCGGTTACATCACAGCCCTGGAACCGTCGCTACCGCGAGTACACCGAAATGCTGAAAAGCGGCTCTCCCATCGAGGTGGCCAAAGTTCTTCGTGACCTCTCTAAGGTGCGCGCCGACAAAGGCGAGCTCAGCTACGGCGAAAAGAAGCTCATGGAGCAAGCCCGCAAGCTCCTGATCACCGAGATGGCGGTCGCCCGTCGTGTGCGCGAGGAGACCATAGAGCGCGACATCGACAAGATCCTCAATTAGCTAGAGTGCGGGTCTTTTCTCTCGCACACTAGTTTTGTGGGATTTGTTTAGCGCGAGGCCTTTTCTTGGTGGCCGGAGCGCGAGAAGCGCTTCGACAGGACCGCGAAAAGGTCTCGGAGCGAGATGTCGCGCAGGGCGAGCCCCACCAGCAGGTGATAGAGAAGGTCCCCGGCCTCGGAGGCCACCCGATCGTCGGACTCGCCGATCAGGGCCTGGCCGAGCTCCCTGGCTTCTTCGCGAACCTTAGCGTCGACCTTGGTCGGGCCTCCATCGAGCAGCGATTTGGTATAGCTCTCGGCGGCGGTCGAGGCCTGGCGTTCCCGGAGGATGCGTTCGAGCCGAAGGAGGGTCGGAGCGGCGCCTACGCTCGACCCTTCGATCAGCCTGCCCGCTGTGTCGAGCTCCCGGAAGAAGCATGTGTTCGCGCCCGTGTGGCAGGAGGGGCCTTTCGGATCGACGAGGTAGATCAGGGTGTCCCCATCGCAATCGACCCACACCTCGCGCACGGTCATCGTATTGCCGCTGCTCTCGCCCTTTTTCCAGAGCTTCTGACGCGTGCGGCTGAAGAAATACGCCTGGCTCGTTTCCAAAGTGCGCTCGATCGCCGTTCGATCGGCACATGCGACCATGCGCACCTCGCCGGTCTCGGCATCCTGCGCAACGACTGACACGAGACCCTGATCGTCGTAGTTGAGAGCGTTGAGGCCCATGCGGGGAGGAGTACGCCAGGCGAGCGGGTTGGTAAAGGAGACGGGGAGCTGCGTCCACCGGTGAGTCGGCCCGCGGCACGCGACGGGCGTGCTCGCGATGGGGCCCCGGTCGCCCTTGCGGCTCATTACGGATCTTTACGCGGGCTCCTCCCCATCGCTGTGCTGCCCATCCCGTGCCGCGGGGGGACTCACCTACTCCTCGAGAACAGTGCCACCTCGTAAAGCGACTTCGTCGCCACGGGGCAGTGCGCCAGCGCCGGTGCTTACCGGCCGACGCCCATCAACGCTTCTAGCGTGTCTCTCAAGCCTCGCACGTCCGATACTCTGACGTGAGCTGAGGCGCCGGCTTCCAATGCCTCTTCCTTGTCCGAGTCGGCGCTCGAGAAGAGGACTGCTCGGATGTGCTGTGTGCTGTCGCTTCGTTTCAGGGCCCCGATGATCTCGGCGGCCGACAACCGACCGACTTTTGCGCCGAGCACCACTGCGTCGGGGGGTCGCTCCCCGATCCTCAGTAGGGCATCGACCGCGTCGGAGTAGTCCAAGACTTCGAAGGTGCTTCGGAGAGCTTCGAGGATGACGTCCTTCAGCGCCGCGGCATCGAGCAGCACGGCGACGCGCGGACGTTCTTCGGTGAGCTCGTGGGGAATCGGGTATCCGTACTTCCGAAGAAAGTCGAGCACATGAGGGCGACGGAAACGAAGGTGCCGCCCGGGAGTGCGGAAGTGAGAGATGCGGCCCCGGCCGGCCCAGTTGTGAATGGTCTTGAGATCGACTTGGCAGAACCGCGCGATCTGCGATGCCGTCAAGAAGTCTTTGGGCCTACGGGAGGGGGCATCCACTACCCTTTTGGGTAACGCGTCGGCCCGTTCGGCCACAAGGCAGAAGCGGTAGAATCTGGAAAAACTGTGCCTTAGCCAACAGGAATGGCGGCATCGACCCAGGCCCCGCCTTCGAACACCATCCGGGTCGAGCCGGGAAGCACGGGGTCGTCTTCTGGGTGGTCCGGGTCCCCAGGGAGCGCGAGAAACCAGCCGGCCTCTCCACTCACGATCCGTGGGCGCACGAGGGGTGGCTTACGCGAGGAGGCGTCTGCGATTGCGGAGGCTGCGGTGTCAAACGCTGCGAGCCACTCGAGCGTGCGAACGGTAGGGGGAGCGAGCTTGATCCGACCGGCATGCATTCCCTCGAGGGCATCGGATGGCTTGAGCCAAATCGCGGACGTCGTTTCGGTCCCGTCGTGGGTCGCGCGCTGGCCTTCGGGGAGCACGGCGACGAAGAATCGCGTATCGAACCGCTTGGTCTCCATCTTTGGCGTGATCCAACGCGCGTAGGGTGTCAGCGCCATCGCTTCGATGGTCATCCCGATGTCAGCGGCGATCTCCGAGAACGGAACTCCAGCGTGGAGGCGCCGTCTTTCCGCATCGAGATCCACCCGGCTTTCGGTGTTGGCAACCAACACACCGGCTTCCTCGAAAGTCTCGCGTACTCCAGCGACCCAAAAGCCAAGCCCGTCGTCTTGGTCCGCCTCGCCCAGAAGCTCCGCCATCTCTCGGCTAGACCGATCGACTCTCTCTTTCCAAGCGGTGCCGGTATCGTCGACATCGACCTTACCTCCCGGAAAGACGTGCGCGCCGCCCATGAATCCGCTCTGGCTGTGCCGACACAACATGAACGTCTCTAAGGCATCCCCCTTTTCGCGGAGGATGATCACGGTCGACGCGTCTTTGATTGGCTTTTCCGGCGTTCCAGCGGAGCTCTTGGTCATGACTCGCGCGAAACCAACACATGCGTCGTCGACACACCGATGGCGCTCGCGATCCGAGCCAAGGTCTCGAGCGACGGCGTATGCCGCCCGGCCTCCACGCGCGCGATGTTCGGGCGGTGAATCCCCGTGCGCCGGGCGAGCTCTGCCTGCGTGAGGCCCGCAGCGAGACGCAACTCGCGAAGCCGTGCACCGAGCTTTTCCCCATCGATCGCAATGTCTGCCTCTCCATTCGTCAGACCCCTCGCGGAGTGCACCGCGCCCACACCGAGTCGACAGATCACGCCGCTCTTCAACTGTAGCGTTGCGGTCGTTGCGTTCGGATCGATGCTTATGTTCGTGATCTCGGAGCCGTCGTCTGCGGGGTCGATCGGACGCCTGTGCAACGCGGCATCACCGTTGCCGAGCACTGCGAGTATGTCATCTCCGCAAGGCGAGACGGTTACGAACTCGAAACGAAGGTGACGCCTCGGATCTGAGCGACGCGTCAAAGCCGCGGCGACGCGCGTGACGTCCTCTTTGTTCGTGGTGACGAGACCGTCACAGAGCTCGCTGACGATGTCTTCGAGGGAACCTCGATCCGGTTCGACGTGTGCAATGGGAATCGCACCCACGGCTCGAACGTAGCCGAGCGTCGACAGGAGCTCGTCCGGCAGGAGCGCATCGTCGATATCGACGACCACCGCCGTCTGACCGTCGAGGGCGTTGGCGAGCTCGCTTGGCGCGACAACTCGCGTTTGAATGCCGTTGTTGGCCAACGCTTGCCCCCATTGCTGCGCGACGTGTTCGCGTTCGGTCAACAGTGTTACGCTCACAGTCATCGCGCCTCCGCCCTTCGGGAGCGATGAGATGTACACTTCCCGGAACGGAAGCTCAACCATGTACGACAGGAAAGTACACTCTTTGCAGTTGGCAAGGGGTTTGCTAGCAGCGCTCGCGGTTGACACTTGGCGACCGCTTTGCTACCCACCAACGCCCTTCAACTGGGTCGCACTTCTCTACTGAGTCAAGGGAACCGCCGATGTTCAAGTCGACCTGCGTATTTTCCGGCAACTCGAATCCCGCGCTGTCCGAGAAAATCGCTAACTACTTGGAATTGCCGCTTGCTCGGGCCCGGGTCTCGCGGTTTTCGGACGGTGAGGTCTTCGCCGAGATCCAAGAGAACGTGCGCGGCGTCGATGTGTACGTCATCCAGTCGACCTGCGCACCCGTCAACGACAACTTGATGGAGTTGCTCGTGATGGTCGATGCCCTCAAGCGCGCCTCGGCGGGCTCAATCGCCGCGGTCATCCCTTATTACGGATACGCGCGTCAGGACAGGAAGGCTGCGCCGCGGACACCGATTACGGCCAAGCTCGTCGCCGACTTGTTGAGCGGGTCCGGAATTGACCGGGTTGTCTCCATGGACCTGCACGCTGGGCAGATTCAGGGCTTTTTCAACGTTCCGTTCGACCATCTTTACGCTTTGCCGGTTTTTCTGGAGCATCTGCGACCGCGGTTCTCGGCCCCACCGGTTTTTGTATCTCCCGACGCGGGTGGCGTGGAGAGAACACGCGCTTACGCCAAACGGCTAGACGCAGACCTCGCCATCATCGACAAGCGCCGAGAAGAGAAGAATGTCAGCGAGGTCATGAACATCATCGGCGACGTGCATGGGCGTGAGTGCGTGATCTTGGACGACATGATCGACACCGCCGGTACGATTACCAACGCCGCCAGGGCGCTGGAGGAAAAGGGCGCACAGCGGGTTCTGGCCGCCGCGACCCACCCCGTCCTTTCGGGTCCGGCCCTCGAAAGGATCGTGAATTCACCCCTGGAGGAAGTGATTGTCACCGATACGATCCCCCTCCGGGACGAGGTGGTGGCCTCGGGGCGCTTCCGCGTGCTTTCGGTCGCAAGTTTGCTAGGAGAGGCGATCAAACGGATTCACCACAGCGACTCGGTGAGCTCGCTGTTCGTATGAATGGAGCATTAGACGATGGAAACGACGACGTTGCAGGCTGAGGTCCGCGCTGATCGCGGAAAGGGGCCAGCGCGTCGGCTGCGTGCTCAAGGAAAGCTCCCGGGCGTTTTTTACGGCCCGGGTCTCGAGCCAACGCCGCTGACCCTTTCCCCCAAAGAACTCGAAAAAGCGCTACGCGGAAAGAGGGGCAGGAACGCCGTGTTCAAGTTGACGGTCGACGGCAAGGACGAGCTGGCGATGGTCCGGGAAATCACGACCGACCCCGTCACACAGCACCTGCTCCATGTGGACCTCTATCGAGTCTTCGAAGACAAGGAGCTCGACATCGAGGTGCCGTTCCACGCCGTCGGTAGAGCGATTGGGGTCGTTCAGGGCGGCGTGTTGAACCTGACCCGAAGGCATCTGCCGGTTCGTACGACTCCGGCCAAGATTCCCGTCTCGATCGATGTCGATGTCACCCATCTCGACATGCGGGATAGCCTCGCCGTCGAAGATGTCGCGTTTCCCGAGGGGGTCGAGTGCGCGCTGAATCCCAAGCTCACCCTCGTGATCGTCCTCGAGCCCCGAATGGCGACTGCGGATGAAGAAGCCGCTGAGGCGGAAGCGGCCGCGGCAACTGCCGAGGGTGTGGCGGCTGTTGAAGGTGAGGCAGCTACCGAAGGTGCGGCGCCGTCCGAACCCGAGGCGGGTGGCGACAAGCCAGCAAGCTGAAAGCCTAGAAGACCGTGAGCACGCATCTCATCGCGGGCCTCGGTAATCCCGGACCGAAGTACGCCAGCAATCGCCACAATGTCGGATTCATGGTGGCCAACGCGCTCGCGCACCGCTGGGGTGCGCCGGGCTTCCGAGATAAGTTCAAGGGCGAGTTCACCAAAGTCGGCCTGGCGGGGATGGACGTCATTCTGCTCAAGCCCATGACCTACATGAACCTGAGCGGCGAGTCCGTGCAGGCCGCGATGCGGTTCTTCCGGGTTCCATTGGATCACGTGATGACGGTCCACGACGAGCTGGACCTTTCCTTCGGGGTGGTTCGGCTCAAGGTGGGCGGCGGCACCGCAGGCCACAATGGGCTTCGGTCGATGATGGAGCACTGCGGTGGGCCCGATTTCGATCGCTGTCGCGTGGGTATTGGACGACCCGAGCGGGGCCGGCCTGAGAGTTACGTCTTGAGTGATTTCAATGACTTCGAGAAAGCGGAGCTCGGGGACGTCCTCGAGCTCGCCGCGGACATGGTCGAAACGGCCATCCGGGAGGGCACCCGGGCCGCCATGAACCGCTACCACGGAAGCTCCTGACCGCTCGACTGGCGTACCCATGAAGATCGGCTATCACGCGTCCTCCCTCGCTCCAGCTTTGAGCTGGGGCCGTCAGACCAGGAGGATCGATGGCAACTGCGGCAGCAGCGCCCAAGACGCAATGGGCGCGCGAATACGAAACGATTTACATCCTTCGACCGGATGTGGATAACGCAACGGCCGAGAAGGTGGTCGGGCGCGCACGTGATGTCGTGAAGCGACTCGGCGGCACGCTGACGAAGCTTGACAACTGGGGCAAGCGTCGGCTCGCTTACCCGATCGAGAAGAATACACGCGGGATCTTCGTCTACCTGAAGTATGTCGGGTTTGGGGACCTCGTGGCAGAACTCGAGCGCAATCTGCGTCTTCTTGACGAGGTGGTCCGCTTTCAAACGGTTCTTCTTCGCGAGGATATAGACCCGGCTACCGTCGAGGTAGACCCCGAGGAAGTGCAATACCTGCACGTCGAGGACGAAGACGAGCCCGAGGATGCCGAGACCGAGCGTGCACGGAGCCTCGGGATGATCCCGAGGGCACCGCGGCCGGAGCGGCCGTCAGAGGCAGGGCCGGCGGTGGAGGCAGCGCCAGTGGCAGAGGCCGAGCCAGCGCCAGTCGCAGAGGCAGCGGAAGAGCCAGCAGCCGAGCCGGTTGGCGAGGGAGCTTCTAAGGGGGCCGAGGATGACGACGACAAGCCCAAAGGGGGTGGGTGATGGCGGATGACAGAGACAGAGACAGAGACAGAGGCAGAGGCGACGAGCTCCGGCAGGATTTCGACGTCGAAGCTGGCGGCCGTCGGCGAACGGGACGCAAGCGAGCTCCCGCGTTCGCGCTCGATCCGGATTTCAGGTTTGATTACAAAGATCCCCAGCAGCTGCGGCACTTCATCACCGACCGTGGAAAGATCGTGCCCAGGCGCATTACCGGTCTGAGCGCCAAGCAGCAGCGCAATCTGACCCGTGCGATCAAACGAGCGCGCAATATCGCGCTTCTTCCTTACACGGCGACGAAGTGAGGCAGCCATGTCGTCTACCGTAGAAGTCGTGCTGAAAGAAAGCCTCGAGCATTTGGGCTCGATCGGCGACGTGGTGCGTGTCCGGCGCGGATACGCACGCAACTACCTGCTGCCCCGGGGTCTCGCCGTCGTCGCGAGCCGCGGGAACGTACGCCAGATCGAGCATGAAAAGGCTGTTCAGGCGCAACGGGTAGCCAAGCTCAGGGCGGACCAGGAGGCAATCGTCTCCGAGCTTGCAGAAATCACCATCATGGTTGCCAAGGAGGCTGGCGAGGACGGCAAGCTTTTCGGCTCCGTGACGTCGAACGAGGTGATCGAGGGCCTCAAGGCCAAGGACTTGAAGATCGAGATCGACAAGAAGAAGCTCGTGATGCCTGACCAGCCCATCAAAGAGGTCGGCAGTTACGAGGTGGGCGTGAAGTTGCCGTACGGTCTGACCGCCACGTTCCAGCTGGAAGTCAAAACCCGCGCCTGACGTTTCAAACCCATTGGCGGGTTGGGCGATTTTGGCTAGAACCAAACCTCGGGAGGGACGGGGTCATTTCAGCAGCAGAGCGAACCGGATACGTGCCGCCGAACTCCCTCGAGGCAGAACGGGCGGTGCTCGGCGGCATCCTGCTCGAGAACGACTCGATGAACGTCGTCCTCGAGGTGCTATCGCTCGACGACTTTTACAGCGAAGCCAACGCCAAGATCTTCGAAGCGATGAGCGAGCTCTTTCGCCGAAACCAACCTGTCGATCAAGTGACCCTCCGAGAGGCCCTCCTTCACGGCGGCAGGCTCGCAGGGGTCGGGGGCGACGAGTACATTCTGTCGCTGACCAATACGATTCCGACCGTCTCGAACATCAAGACGCACGCTCGGATCGTCCGCGAGAAGTCGGTCGTACGGAATTTGATTCAGGTTTGTCACGAGGTCACCGCGCGCGGCTACGGCGACTATGGGGCTGTCGAGGAGTTTCTCGACCAAGCGGAGTCGTCGATCTTCGCGGTCGCCCGAGAGCGCGCACGCCACCCCTACGAGCACGTCAAAGAAGTCGTGATGCGGACGTTTCAGGAGATCCATGAAACGGCTAACCGCGGCGAAGTGATCACGGGCCTTCCCACTGGCTTTGCGAAGCTCGACCAGCTCACCGCCGGGATGCACGGGGGCGAGTTGATCATCGTGGCGGGGCGTCCCGGCATGGGGAAGACCTCCCTTGCCCTGAACGTGGCGCACAACGCCTGCGAGGCGACCAAAGCGCCGGTGGCGATCTTCTCCCTCGAGATGCCGAAGGGACAACTGGTTCGGAGGTTCCTAGGGGCCGAGGCGCGGGTCGACGGAAATCGCATCCGCACGGGGCAGCTCCACAAGGACGATTGGCCGAAGCTCGCCGATGCAGCCGGGACCTTGAGCGAGCTCCCGATTTGGATCGACGACACGCCGGCGATCACGCTGCTAGAGCTTCGCGCCAAGGCTCGCCGACTTCGCTCGGAGGTTGGCCTCAGGCTCCTCGTCGTCGACTACCTCCAGTTGATGCGGTCGGGCTCCCGCAACGATTCGCGAGAACAAGAGATCAGCGAGATCAGCCGAAGCCTAAAAGCACTGGCCAAAGAGCTCGAGATTCCGATCATGGCCCTTTCGCAGCTCAACCGTGGCGTGGAATCGCGGGGCGTCAAAGACAAGCGCCCGCAGTTGTCCGACCTGCGCGAGTCAGGCGCCATCGAGCAGGACGCCGATACGATCTGGTTCATCTATCGCGACGAAGTTTACAATCGCGATAGCGATGACCGCGGCATTGCGGAGATCATCATCGGGAAACAACGTGCCGGCCCAACCGGCACCTGTCGAGTTCGTTTCTTCAGCGAGTTCACCCGGTTCGACGATCTCGCCGAGCGCGAGTACTACGGCGCGTCGGCTGCAGGTGCGGCCGACTTCCGCGACACGTAGGTGCTCGCGTGGGGGTGGATCATCTGCGTCAACCGGTGACCTGGGCCGGCGTGGCGAGTGCCAACCCGTCCGACGGCAGCCCGGCGTCGCGCGATTACAGGCTTTTGACTTCGCCGATCAGGCCCTGAAGAACCTTCTTGGCATCGCCAAAGACCATCATCGTGTTGTCGTATTCGAAAAGCTCGTTCTTGATGCCCGCGTAACCGGGGCTCAGGCTTCGTTTGACGACGAAGACCGAGCGAGCTTCGTGGGCGTTGAGGATCGGCATTCCGGCGATCGGGCTCGTGGGATCCTTGCTCGCGACCGGGTTCACCACGTCGTTGGCACCGAGAACGATCACGACATCGGTGTTCTTGAACTCCGGATTGATGACATCCATCTCGAGGAGCTCTTCGTAGGGCACGTCGGCTTCTGCCAAGAGAACGTTCATGTGGCCGGGCATGCGTCCGGCGACCGGATGGATCCCATAGGTGACCTTGGTGCCCCGGGACTTGAGCAAGTCAGCAAGCTCGCGAACCGCATGTTGCGCTTGTGCCACCGCTAGCCCGTACCCCGGGACGATGATCACAGACTCGGCGTTCTCGAGCACCATTGCAGCCTCTTCGGGGCCGCAGGACGTGACGCTGGTGTACTCGTCGCTGCCGCCGCCTCCGCCGTCGGTCACGCCGAACCCGCCAACTAGGACGTTGAGGAGCGAGCGATTCATCGCGACGCACATGATCTGCGTCAGGATCAGCCCCGCTGCGCCGACCATTGCACCGCCGATGATCAATAGGGGGTTGCCGATCACGAACCCGGCCATCGAGGCGGCCAACCCCGAGTACGAGTTGAGGAGCGATACGACGACAGGCATGTCGGCGCCGCCGATCGGGATCGTGAGGAGCACCCCGAGCACCAATGCGCCGCCGGCCAGGGACAGCACCCAGACCATCGAATCGGGGGCGCCGGCGGCGACTGCGATTCCACCTGCCACCACCGACGCAAACAACAGGCCGAAGGTGATGAAATGCCGAGCTGGAAGGAGAATCGGCTGTCCTTTTCGAAGGCGGCCCTGGAGCTTGAGGAGAGCCACGAGGCTGCCCGTGAAGGTCACTCCGCCGATCAAGATCGACAGCATGACGGTGATCGCCTCGTCGGTTCCGAGAGCCTCGTAGACCGTTCCGGGGGCCTTCTTCTCGATCACGACGCTCCAATAGACGGAAGAGGCGACCAGGGCCGACGCGATGCCGCCAAAGCCGTTGAAGAGGGCGACCATCTCCGGCATCGCCGTCATCTGAACGCGAATCGCGAAGAGCGCGCCGATGAACGCGCCGAGAATCAACCCGCCGCCAATCCAGCGGTAGTCGACGACGCCGAGCTCTAGGAGGGCTCCGATGATCGCGAGCAACATCCCCACCCCGGCGATCGTATTTCCGCGCCTGGAGGTTTTGACCTTCGCGAGCTGTTTGATGCCGAAGATGAAAAGGACCGTGGAAAGCAGATAAATGATCGGCACCAGGGTCGAACGAATGACCTCGTGACTCATCTACTTCTTCTTCTTTCCAAACATGCGGAGCATGCGATCCGTGACCAAGAATCCGCCAACGACGTTGATCGTCGCAGTGATGATTGCGATGAAGCCCAAAATGTTGGAGATGGTGGGCGAAGCGGTCGTCGCCGCGGCAACCGCACCGACGATGGTGATGCCGCTGATCGCATTGGCGCCGCTCATCAGAGGCGTGTGGAGCGTCGGCGGCACCTTGGTGATCATCTCGAAGCCGACGAAGCCGGCGAGCACGAACACGTAGATGCCTATGAGCAGGGGTCCCAGGGTCACAGCCGGTCTCCTTCCATTGTGAAGCTAGGCATTGAGTGCCTCGGCGGTCGGTCTGTGGCGAACCTCACCGTCGTGGGTGAGAAGCGCGCCATTTGTGATTTCGTCCTCGAGATCGAGCACGAGCTTGCCTTCGGAGAGCATGTTGAGAATCAGCGCATGAATGTTGCGGGCGTACAGGAGACTTGCGTCTGCCGGAGTGGCCGCGGGCATGTTCGGGTGGCCGATGATCGTCACGCCGGACACGGTCACGGCTTCGCCGCTCTTCGACAGCTCGCAGTTTCCGCCTTGTTCGACGGCGAGGTCCACGATGACCGCACCTTCACGCATCTCCTCGACCATGTCCTTCGTGATGAGCGTTGGTGCAGGGCGGCCTGGCACGAGCGCCGTCGTGATGACTGCATCGGCTGCAACGACTTTCTTACGAACTGCCTCCCGCTGGGCTTCGAGTTGCTCGGCGGTGAGCTCCCGGGCGTATCCCCCTTCACCCTCGCCGCTCTCGTCCATCGGAAAGTCGATAAAGCGTCCCCCAAGGGACTCGACTTGCTCTTTGACCGCGGGACGGATGTCCGAGACCTCGACGATCGCGCCGAGTCGCCGGGCGGTCGCAATCGCTTGAAGACCCGCAACACCCGCTCCCATGATCACGATCTTGGCTGGCTGAATCGTGCCGGCAGCCGTCATCAGAAGCGGGAAGTATTTGTCGAGATACGTCGCCGCCATCAAAACAGCCTGGTACCCTGCGATCGAAGCCTGAGAGCTCAACGCATCCATGGTCTGAGCGCGGCTGATTCTGGGGATGAGCTCCATCGCGATCGCGCTGACCTTTCGGTCGCGGAGCACGCGAATCGATTCGCGGTTCTTGTGAGGCGACATGAAGCCGATGAAAATGCAGCCTTCTTTGAGCTTGGCAGCCTCTTCAGGCGTGATTGGCCACACCCGGAGAACGACGTCGGCTGCGCCCCAATAGGCCTCCGCCTCGGCGCCAGACACGATCTTGGCACCCGCGTCCTCGTACTGCCGATCGATGAAATGCGCGTGCGACCCCGCACCGCTTTCGATGACGACCCCAAAGCCTTCTTTCACGTAGCGCTTTGTCGTATCCGGTGTGCAGGCGACCCGAGTCTCGCCAGGGGCGATTTCCTTGGGCACAAAAACCTGAGGCATGCCTTCCTCCAGCGCGAGCTCTGCAGGGGAGCAAACCCGATTGATCTAGTCAACAACCGGGCGCCCGCGTCCGGGGTTGTTAGTGGCGATCCGGGATGATGTCCAGCAGCGGACAAAAACATCCTTTCGGCGACTGTCCCCGCCTGCTAGATCCGGCGCCCGTACGGAGGAGGACCGCAGCATGGGGAACCCCGGGCAGCTCGACGCGCTCGCCATCAAGACGATTCGTGGTTTGAGCATGGATGCAGTGCAGGCCGCGAGCTCGGGCCACCCAGGCACACCCATGGCGTTGGCCCCTTTGGGTTGGGCGCTCTTTTCCGAATTGCGGCGGCACGATCCGGGCGACCCGGACTGGCCCGACCGCGACCGTTTCGTTCTCTCGTGCGGTCACGCCTCGATGCTGCAGTACGCGCTTCTTCACCTCACTGGGTATGCGGTCTCTCTCGACGACATCCGTCACTTCCGCCAGTGGGGGAGCCTCACCCCGGGCCATCCCGAGTCACACCTGACGCCCGGCGTGGAAACCACGACCGGCCCACTAGGCCAGGGGTTCGGAAACGCCGTCGGGATGGCGATGGCCGAACGGCATCTCGCAGCTCGCTTCAACAGACCCGGCCACGCGATCGTCGATCACCGTACGTGGGTCATCGCATCCGATGGCGACATCATGGAAGGGGTGGCCTCCGAGGCTGCGTCGATCGCTGGCCATCTTCGTTTGGGCAAACTGGTCGTCTTCTGGGACGACAACCGAATCACGATCGATGGCTCAACCGATCTTTGTTTCAGCGAAGATGTGCTCAAACGCTTCGAGTCGTACGGGTGGCACACCGAGAGCGTCGAGGATGGAGAAGACTTGGAAGCCTTGAAGCGCACGGCCGAAGTTGCGGTGGCCGATGACCGTCCGAGCTTCATTCGTGTGCGCACGATCATCGGTTATCCCTCGCCGAACAAGAGCAACAGCTCGGCGGCGCATGGTGCGCCGCTTGGTGAAGACGAGATCATCGCAACCAAACAGCTCATGGAGTGGCCGACCGATACTTTCTTCGTGCCAGACGAGCTTGCTGCAGCGGCGGAAGACATTCGAGAGCGCGGTGCGAAGAGCCGTTCCGCCTGGCGACGGCGTTTCGACGCCTACCGGGGCCAGTTCCCCGAGGAAGCCCGGGCTTTCGACGAGGCGATCGCTGGGGAGCTTCCGGCAGCTTGGGATCGTGATCTGCCGGTCTTCGAGGCTGACCCGAAGGGCCTCGCAACCCGCAAGGCGAGCGGCCAGGTGCTAAACGTTCTAGCGTCGCGTCTCGAGGGATTGATGGGCGGCTCGGCCGACCTTGCGGGCTCGAACAACAGCACCATCAAAGGTCACTCGACCTTTCTTGCAGACGCGGTGGGAATACCGCGCAACATGGACTGGGGGATTCGCGAGCACGGCATGGCATCTGCGCTCAACGGGATGGCGCTTCACGGCGGCGTGATTCCCTTCGGCGCGACCTTTCTGATCTTCAGCGACTACATGCGGCCTGCCATTCGGCTTGCAGCCCTGATGGGCCTTCATACCCGATATATCTTCACCCACGACAGCATCGGACTCGGCGAAGATGGGCCGACACACCAGCCGGTGGAGCAACTGGCTTCGCTTCGTGCGATCCCCGGCCTTGCGGTCCTCAGACCAGCCGACGCCAACGAGGTTCGAGAGTGTTGGAAAGCGGCGATCGAATGGGACGGCCCGGCGGCCCTCGCGTTGACTCGCCAGGGTGTTCCGACGCTCGATCGCGGCGACCTCGCGAGCGCTGAAAAGGCGAAGCGCGGCGCGTACATCCTGCGAGAGGCGGGAGGCGGGGGCCCTGACGTCATTCTCGTCGCAACTGGCAGTGAGGTCGCGATCGCACTTGGCGCAGCGGAGGCTCTCGAGGCCGAAGGTGCGAGCGTCCGCGTCGTAAGCATGCCTTGTTGGGAGCTTTTCGCGCAGCAGGGCGAGGACTACCAGCGTGAGGTGCTCCCGAAAGAAACACCCAAGGTGGTCGTCGAGGCAGGGATCCGACAAGGCTGGGACCGCTGGGTCGGAAACGACGCCGCCTTTGTCACAGTCGAGAAGTTTGGAGCGTCGGCGCCATACAAGGTGCTGTTCGAGAAGTACGGCCTTACCGCCGAGAACGTGGCCGCCCAAGCGAAGCGGCTTCTTTCGTAGGTCGCGGATCGAAAGTGTCGGTGTCGCTCAGCTCACTGCAGCCAGTGCGGCGTCGTAGTTCGGTTCTTGTGCGATCTCCGGTACGAGCTCGGTGTGCACGACTTTGTCGTTCTCGTCGAGCACGACGATGGCGCGAGCGGAAACGCCTTTGAGCGGACCATCGATCAGCTCCACGCCATAATCCCTCAGGAAGGTTCCGCGAAACGTCGAAACGGGAATGACACCTTCGATGCCCTCGGCGGCGCAGAACCGCTTTTGCGCAAACGGAAGGTCCGCGCTGACCATGAGCACGACCACATCGTCCAAGCCCGCCGCGCGCTCGTTGAACGTGCGCGTGGCGACTTGGCAAACCGGGGTGTCATAGCTCGGGTTGATCGAAAGGATCTTCTTCTTGCCGCCGAAGTCGGCGAGCTTCTTCTCGCTCATGTCGGTTGCGACGAGCAGGAAGTCCGGCGCCTTGCTGCCGATTGTGGGCAGGTCGCCGTTGGTGTGAATCGGGTTTCCTTTGAGCGCCGTCGTTGCCATGTTTCTCCCTCCGAGCAGCCGGTAGGGCGCTGTTATAGAGACATGGCGGGGAATTCCAAGCGGTTTGCAAACGAAAAAGAAATTCATTATCAATTGGTGATGAAGCCCTCGCTTGCGGACCTGGCTCTCGGCCAAGCGGCCGAAATCGTGTCGATCGACTGCGATCGGTCGATTTCGAGGCGCCTCATGGAGATGGGCCTCATCCCCGGGACCGAGGTTCGCGTGGTGCGGGTGGCGCCACTCGGCGACCCCATCGAGCTCCGCGTGCGAGACTATGCCCTTTCCGTGCGGCGTGCCGAGGCGGCGAGGATCGCGGTCGTCCCTGCGAGGGCGGCATGAACCCGCGCGCCGGGACGCCGGAGATCTTGATCGCGGGTAACCCCAACTCCGGAAAGAGCACGTTGTTCAACGCGCTCTCCGGGGGCAGCGCCCGTGTTGGGAACTACCCGGGGGTTACGGTCGATCGTACCACTGCGACCGTTCGTCTCAGCGCGCGGCAGGTCGCGCTGGTCGATGTCCCGGGCATGTACAGCCTGACAGCGAATTCGCCCGAGGAGCAGCTCGCTGTCGACGCACTCGTCGCCAGCGAAACCCGGGCGGTCGTTTGCGTCGTGGACGCCACCACCCTTCAGCGTGGTCTCTATCTTGCGCTTCAACTGCGGGAGTCCGGTGTCCCGGTCGTCGTGGCTCTAAACATGATGGACGCGGCGGAGCGGATGGGGCTCCGTATCGACACCGACCACCTGTCCGAGTCGTTTGGTGCGCCCGTGGTACCCGTTGTGGCCACCAAGAGGCAAGGGTTAGACGCGCTGCTGAACGCGGTCGAAGGCCAGCTCGGGCTGACATCCCCCGTCGACGCCCCTTCGGTTTCCTATCCAGCCGCTCTCGAGGCGGATCTTTCGGAGCTAGTTCCATTGGTCGAACAATGGCGGCCCGGCGCTTCCTCCCAGCAAACCCGTGCAGTCGCATTGTGGTCCCTTCTATCGCTCGACGAGGATAGCCTCCGAGGCGTTCCGGATTCGCTCCGAATCGCCGTGCAAGAGCTTCGTTCTGCAGCGATTGCCCAGGGCCGCAACCCGGATCTCGAGATCATCGCGACCCGTTATGCCTGGATCGAAGAACAGGTAAGCCGGGCTTCGTCGAACCCGGACCCGAAACCGAGCGTTAGCGAACGCATCGACAATGTGCTCACTCACCCCGTGTTCGGCCTGGTCGTGTTTGCGATCGTGATGTTCCTCATCTTCGAGGCACTCTTCACGTGGGCCGAGCCCGCGATCGGTTTCATCGAAGGTCTCACCGCAGCTCTCCAAGGCCAGGTTGCCGGCTCGCTCCCGGACGGGGTGCTTCAAGATCTCATCGTCGAGGGCATCATTGCGGGCGTTGGCAACGTCATCGTGTTTGCACCCCAGATTCTCTTGCTGTTCCTCTTCATCGGTTTTCTCGAGGACTCCGGGTACCTCGCCCGAGTGGCGTTCGTCATCGATCGCGTGATGAAGGGGGTGGGGCTACACGGTAAGGCCTTCGTACCGCTGCTTTCGGGTTTCGCGTGCGCCATCCCCGCCGTCATGGCCACTCGGACGATCGAGCGGCGACGGGATCGCCTCGTGACGATGCTCGCCTTGCCGTTGATGTCGTGCAGCGCTCGGCTTCCGGTCTACATTCTCGTGGTCGGCACCGTTTTTGCGGGCGCAACGCTATGGTGGTTTAGCGCCGGCGCCGTAGCGCTGTTTGCGATGTACACCCTTTCCGTCGTGGTCACGCTCACCGCGGCCGCGGTGATTCGCCGAACCATTCTTCCCGGGCCCGCCCCGACATTCATGCTCGAGATGCCTCCCTATCGATGGCCCTCCGCGCAGATCCTATGGATCAACGCGTGGCGCCGTTTGAGAATCTTTCTCGTCGACGCGGGGACGATTATCTTGGCTATGACGGTGCTCTTGTGGGCGCTCCTCTCGTTTCCCAAGTCAGACGAAATCGCTGTCCGCTACTCACAAGAGCGCGCGACGGTCGCGCAAATGGATCTACACCCCGACGAAGCCGCTCGGCTCGTTGCGGCCCTGAACGCGCGGGAAGCGTCCGAGCAGCTCGAGCAAAGCGTTGCGGGTAGGTTTGGGCATGCGCTCGAACCGGTTCTCCGGCCCATCGGCTTCGACTGGCAAATCGGCGTCGGGATCATCGGCGCATTCGCGGCACGCGAGGTGTTCATTTCGACCCTCGGGGTCGTCTTCGGAATCGGAGAGACCGACCAGGAAAACAAGCCTTTGCGCCAGGCTCTCAGAGAAGCGCGCCATTCAGACGGCACTCCCGTGATGACCCCCCTCAGCGGAGTCTCGCTGATGGTGTTCTTCTTGCTCGCATGCCAGTGCATGAGCACAATCGCAGTCGTCCGAAGGGAATCGGGCGCGTGGAAATGGCCGGCGTTCCTCTTTGCCTACATGACCGTGCTTGCCTACACCGGCTCCTTCTTGGTCTATCAGGGAGGCAGGCTTTTCGGGTTCGAATAGGTTCTTTAGATGCTGTGGCAGGAAATCGTGGCAGGATTGATCGTCTTCGGGGCTAGCGCCTATTTATACAGACGGTTTCGTCGCAGACGCGGTGAGTCGAGGCCCCAGGGGCCGGACGTGCCGGTGTCGAGGCTCAAACGCAAGCGTTCTTCGCGGGATTCGTGCGAGCATTGAAACAAGTGACTACATTGAGTTGAAATGGGCAGATCCGCGACAATTGAGGGTCTCCGGAAATTTCGCCAGAGGCTTCTTCGCGAGCGAGACCCGTGGCACGACGCATCGCGCCGGTTCCGCGTCCGTCGCTTTGCGGGTCCCGAGTGTTTCATCGAGCATCTCGAGGGTGTCCGCGTCGCTCATCTGACCGACCTTCACGTCGGCCGTGTGACGCCGATGGCCGTTCAATACGATGCGGTCTCGATGACGAACGCAGGCAACCCCGACATCATCGTCATCAGTGGAGACTTCGTTTGTCATAGCCAGGTCTATCTCGACGACCTCACCGACGTGATCGACAAGTTCGACGCGCCGGTGTTTGCCGTGCTCGGCAACCACGATCACTGGGCGGGCGCCGATGCCGTTCGCAAGGCGTTGCAAAAAGGCGGCGCCGAGGTGCTCGACAACGCCCACACGACGATCACGATCGGACACCAACCCTTGCAGGTCCTGGGCCTCGACGATGCATATACCGGCCACGCTTCTCAGCGCGACGCGCTCAAGGGGCTCAAATCGAACCTCCCGGTCATCGGGCTCTCCCATATCGCCGAGGAGGCCGACGCTCTTTGGGAGCGCGGGGTGCCTCTCGTCTTTTCGGGACATACCCACGCGGGGCAGATCACGGTGGCCCGCCTGCATGAGCTTTCTGTCGGCAAGCTGGCCGGCCACAAGTACATTCACGGCCTGTACGGGTCGCGCGCCGCGGACGAGCCCAAAGGCGCGGTGTACGTCGGCGCGGGGGTAGGGGCAGCGGTCGTTCCCCTGAGGCTCGGGGAGCGTGCGCAACGAGAAGTGGCGTTTTTCGAGCTCGGCGTCCAACCAGGCGCCTTCGACGAGCATCACGAGGAGCAGGCGGGATATCGAGGGCGGAAACCGTCGAGAAAGAAGAAAGAACGCCGCGCTCAGGCTGTCCTTCGGAAACGAGAGCGTCGTGCCCGGCGAAACGGGAACGGCGCAGATCTCGGGTCCTCAGGGTAGGGCTGATCAGCCCTGTGCGGTGAGGAAGTGCTCGGCTTCGAGCGCTGCCATACAACCCGTGCCCGCGGCGGTGACCGCCTGACGCCACTTTTTGTCCTGCGCGTCGCCCGCGGCGAACACTCCGGGCACGTTGGTGGCCGTCGAATCGGGCTTGGTGATGATGTACCCCTGCTCGTCGGTGTCGATCTGACCGTTGAGGAACGCGGTATTCGGTGTGTGGCCGATGGCGAAGAACAGACCTGCCACCGGGACGTCCCGCTCCTCGTCTGTTTTGAGGTCTTTGACTCGGATTGCCTCGAGAAAGTCCTTCCCCTTGGCTTCCGTCACCACGTGCGACCACAGCATTTCGATCTTGGAGTTCGTCAGGGCGCGATGCTGCATGATCTTCGAGGCGCGAAGCTCGTCTCGGCGGTGTACGATATAGACCGGCGACCCGTACTTAGTGAGAAACGTCGCCTCTTCTACGGCGGAGTCGCCACCGCCGATCACCGCCAGCGGCTGATTGCGAAACGCTGGCAAAGCGCCGTCGCAGACCGCGCATGCCGAAATACCCTTCTGCCAGAGCTCTCCATCGCTTGCGCCCGGGATGTCGAGCCGCTTCGCCGTGGCACCGGTCGCGATGATGATCGTCTGCGCCGTGCCCTCCTGGGTATCCGCTTTGAAATGGAACGGTCTGCTCGAAAGATCGACCTCGTTTACCGTTTCGGTGTGAATCGTCGTGCCGAACCGCTCGGATTGGGCGCGAAAGCGCTCGGTCAGGTCGGGGCCCATGATACCCTCGGGGAAACCGGGGAAGTTTTCGACATCGGTCGTGGTGGTGAGCTGTCCCCCTGCTGCGACCCCACCCGCTAGGAATCCTTCGAAGAGCACGGGCTTGAGCTCCGCGCGAGCCGCGTAGATCGCCGCCGTGTGCGCTGCTGGTCCGCTTCCTATGATCAAGACTCGATGGCTCATGAAACTCCTCTTCAGGCGGTTGAGGCGGGGTTATGCATACGGGTCGGCAGGGGCGCAACCCCTACCTAATCACCTCGGACACATGGGCGCCGATGGCAAGGGAAGCCGTAAGGCCTGGAGATTCGATGCCGATCAGGTGAACCACCCCAGGTTGCGATTTGGGCGTTGCGATGACGAAGTCGGCGAACCCCCCACCTGGGCCGACGAGCTTCGGGCGGATCCCCGCATAGTCCGGCGTCAAGTGCTCGGGTCGGATTGCGGGCAGGTATCGTGCGACCGCCTCGGCGAATCTCTCGGCGTGCGATTCGTCCACGGTGTAGTCGATCTGGTCGACGTACTTGGCGTCCGGGCCTGCGCGGCGAGCTCCCGAGAGGTCGGCCGTGATGTGCACGCCGAGGCCTGCGCCCTGGGGCAGAGGATAGATCAAGCTGTGCTTCGTCGGAGGCGCCCCCGCCTGAAGCGCGAAGTACGAGCCCTTGCAGGGATAGAGACGCCAGGGCCGCTCGCGTGGCGGCAGGCCCGACTTTTCGGCGATGTCGAGGGCTGAAAGGCCAGCGGCGTTGACGATCCGACGTGTCCGTATCTCCGTCGCTCGACCCATTGTGTCTGTGGTTCGAACGATCCAATCTCGTCCCGATCGACCGATTTCCTCGACCACCGTCTGAAAGACGGTCGTGCCGTCGGCTTCCCGCACCTCGCGAAGGAAGCTTGCAAGTAATTCGTGAACGTCGATGACGCCAGAAGTGGGCGAGTAGAGCGCAGCCTGGCAGCGAAGCTCAGGATCCCTTCGCGCGACTTCTGCACCGGTCAACGGCTCGAGATCGCCGGCCCCCACCTCTTTGGCGTGTCGCGCGAGCTTGCGGAGACGCTCCTCGTCCTCATCGCTCGTTGCAACGATCAGCTTGCCCGTGCGCGCATGCGGGATGTCGTGGATTTCACACCACCGGTAGAGAAGCATCTTGCCCTCGATACAGAGGCGCGTCTTGAGGGAGTCGCCCGGATAGTAGATCCCTGCATGGATCACACCGCTGTTGCGGCTCGAGATCTCTCGGCCAGGGCCTACTTCGCGTTCGATCAAGACGACCGAATCGAGGCGGCAAGCGAGCTCGACCGCACATGCGAGGCCGACGGCGCCCGCCCCGATCACGACTGCATCGACCTCGTCGCCCGCCATTGCTTCGTTGTATCAGAAAGACAGCGGATCGACGCGTTGCGCCGGTAACCGTACCGATAGCGTCGGCGGTGGAAGCTGCTGCTGCTTACGATAGGCTTCGTAGTTCACCAAAACCCGCCGCACGTAGCGGTGGGTCTGCGAGAATGGGATCTGCTCCAGAAAAACGTCGACCGAGGTTTGGTCGGCGCATTCCTGCATCCATCGGCGTACGTTGTGCGGGCCCCCGTTATAGGCTGCGATGGCAAGGGGCAGGCGGCCGTCAAACCGGCGGATCAACGAAGTCAGGTACCACGCCGCGAACTCCAAGTTGGTACGTGGATCGAGCAAGTCCGCCGGCGAGAAGTCCTCGTGGCCGAGTGCATGCGCGATCAACTGGCCTGTGCGGGGCATGATCTGCATGAGACCGACGGCGCCGGCATACGACACGATGTGCTTCTGGTAGGCGCTTTCGACGCGCATGACCGCGAGCAAGAGGTTTGGGTCGAGACCGTATCGGTTCGCTGCGGGTACAGCGAGCCACTCGTACGCGCGCGGCAAGGTCTCGATGAAGCTGGGACCCGCAAAGCCTCCTGCAGTTCCCATGTCACCCAGCGAAGCCGCCACCGAAGAAAGAGTCGCGCGATCCGAGTCGCTCAGTCCCAGGCGCGCGGCGCGGAGGTCTGTCGCGATAGACTCGTGTACACGGCCGTCGGCGCGCGCTACCGAATCGAGGCCGGCTCGCGCGACGGGCTTTCCGAGCGCGTGCCGCCATGAGAGATATGCTTCGAAGAGCTCGGCAGTCGCCGAATCCCGCTCGCCGATGCGAAGGAGGTCGGCCGCTCGCCCAATCCAGGGATAGGTGTCGCTGTGGATCTCCGCAATGGGCTCCAGTCGACCAGCAAGCTCGGAGTCGGCAGTTTGCGGGGCACGTGGCATGCCGCGTCGGTCGAGGTCGGAGAACCCTTCTGGGCTCTCGATGCGACTACCGGCCTCGAGCCTGGCGAGGCCGTTGACGGCCCAGATCGCGTAGTACTCGTCGCCGGTTTCGAGCGTGGTCGAGTAGTAGCTCCGTGCTTCGTCGGGCCGTCCCCCACGTTCATGTGCCCTGCCGAGGTGATAGAGCGCAGCGGCCCGATACCGAGTATTGTCTTGCTTTGCCACGCGGTTGAGCAGGACGATGATCAGCCCTTCGCCTCCGGTCCCGACTGCCGCCATCGCCGCATCGAGTAGGGTGGTGGATGCGACCCCTGCCCGCGCGCCCAAAGCCACCAGCATATCGTCGACTTCGTCTTTCAAGCCAGCGGGAGAGGCAAGCCGGATCATGTCACGGAGCTGCGTAGATGGAATGGCTGCATATGCTCGTCTCGCTCTCAGCCTACTCAGCGCCACGAGCACGGTGGCCTTTTCGCGTGCTGCTGCAGCTTGCGCCATGTCGTTCGCGTGGTCCTTGATCTCTCGAGTTGACGCGACGTCGGCGGATGGAAATCCCTGCGCAGTACGAAGGTAGGTCTCCGCCGCTTGCCAGCGACCTTCATAACGAGCTAGCCGGCCTGCGAGGTAGTGAACCCTGGCGTCCTGCTCCGGTGTCAGTGACGTTTCGAGCAACTCGTTGACGTTTGCCTTGGCTTTGTCGAGCGGCCCCGTGCGCACGAGCTCTCGCGCGATTCTGACTCGTGCTTCGGTCGTCAGCTCTGGGGTGTGATACCCGAGCCGCGCAAGACGGGTCAGCTCGGCTCCTGCGCGGGGCGCGAGGTGGCTTCCCGGGTGGTCGACGCGGATGGCGTGAAGTATCTGCGCCGCTTCGTCGTGACGCTGCTGCCGCAGGAGGCTCCGGGCGTGCTCAAACAGCAGGTCGGCGCGCTCGGGAAGGGCTGGATAGGTCCACAACAGGTCGTGGAGGGCCGCTTCCCCGACCGGGTCATCGGCTCGAAGGAGCGCGAAGGCATAGCCAAAGCTCCCTTGGACCCTGACCGATTCATGAATGCTCTCGGTGGCTTCCGCGAAAAAAATCGCCGCGCGATCCGGCCGGTCACGAAGCAGCTCGAGCCGCGCGCTCTGAAGCGCGATGTGGTCGGCGATTCGCGGAAGGCCTTGGTGGGCGAGATCCAGTTTCAGGCGCGCCGCTTCATAGCGGGCGGCCGCGATCAACTGTGTGGCTTGCCGGTAGGCTCGAACCGCGCTGCTCGACGTCGGATCCGCTTCGGTGAGTGCAATCGGAGCAGCGTACGGGCCACACATGCCGCCGGCAGAGATCCACGGGCGGTCGACATTGATCGTCGTTTCGACGAGACGCGCTTGCTCGGCGACGCACATGGGTACTTCGGGTGACGCGTACACGGGCGCTGGCGCCCAACAGGAGAGCACCGATGCAAACACGACAGCAATGAGTCTGCGATGCGTCACGCTCTCTATGAGTTTGCAAAATTGTGAGCTGCGGCGCAAAGAATGAGTTGTCTTTGCTCGCGTTTTTGTGTAGTGCGCGCGCGGTCCCTACTCGCCCCAATGCCGTTTGTCGTCCCTATTCTTGCATGTCTTCATCGTCTTGTGAGGTAGCTGACTCTTTTGTGGAATCGTCCTCCAGCTCCGGCAACAAGACGGTCACGACGCCAATTCCGATCAAAACTGCAAACCCCACGGCCAACCAGAAGGTTCTCCACTTCGGAGTCTCGTATGTGTCTTCGTAGCGCGTCACGCGTTCAGCCCCTGAGAGCGGCCAGTGCCGCTTTCGTCGCGGATACGATGTTGACGGCGGGTACGTCCTCCGACTCCGCTTCGATGCGCTTCTTGAGCTCCACCGTGCCCTGCTTCAGCCCGCGTGAACCGACCGTAATTCGCAACGGAATTCCGAGTAAATCGGCATCCTTGAATTTCACCCCGGGGCGTTCCGAGCGGTCGTCGAGCAGAGCCTCGACGCCCTCAGCGCACAGGGTTTCGTAGATCTCGGTGGCCTTCGTGAGGGGCTCCTCATCCTTGCCGATGGGGGTCACGATCACTTCGTACGGAGCGACATGCACCGGCCAGCGGATCCCTTGCTCGTCGTGATGTTGCTCGATGATGGCGGCGATTAGCCTCGTCACCCCGATTCCGTAGCAGCCCATCACGATTGGATGACTGTTACCCTGCTCGTCGAGGAAGGTCGCGTTCATCCTATCGCTGTAGTGTGTGCCAAGGACGAAGATATGACCTCCCTCGATTCCGCGATAGAGCTCTAAAGTCCCGCTACACTTGGGGCAGGGGTCGCCCGAGGTCGCTTGACGGATCGAGAGGACCTCGGCGGTGTAGTCGCGCCCATGATTGACGTTCTTGAGATGGTAGGGCGTCTCCCCAGCACCCGCGATCGCGTTCAGCACCGAAACGGCGTCGGGATCGGCAATGATGCGCCCCTCGAAGTCAACTGGACCAACGAAACCGATTTCCGTGTTCGTGGTCTCCTTGACCGCCGCATCCGATGCGAGAACCACCTCGTCAACCCCCAGCTGGCGGGCAAGGCTGATCTCGTTGATCTCGTGGTCGCCTCGAACGATGGCCAGGACGATTTCATCACCTGCAAGATAGACCAGTGACTTGAGCGTGTGGGCCGCGTTCGCGTCCGGCCCGAAGAAGGCGACCACTTCCTCGATGGTATGGGTATTTGGGGTTTCGATTCTTTCTAAGGGAAGCATTTGCGATGCATCCGGCTCGGCACCCGTGACGGGCCCGGGGCGGGCGATTTCGACGTTCGCGGCGTAATCGCACTCGTTGCAGGCGACGATCGAGTCTTCCCCGGTCTGGGCGAGAACCTGGAACTCGGCGCTTTGCTTGCCGCCGATGGCTCCGCTGTCGGCCTCCACTACACGATAGTCGAGCCCGAGTCGTTGAAAGATCCGGTGGTAGGTGTCGTGCATCTGTTGGTAACTCGCCAATGCAGCTTCGTCCGATACGTCGAAGGAATAGGCATCCTTCATGATGAACTCGCGACATCGGAGAAGACCAGCACGCGGCCGGGGCTCGTCGCGATACTTGTTCTGAATCTGGTAGAGGTTGAGCGGCAGCTGGCGGTAGCTCTTCACTTCGCGACGTACCAGGTCGGTGACGATCTCTTCGTGCGTGGGCCCGAGGTGGTACTCGCCGCCCTTACGGTCTTTGATGCGCAGCAGGGTCGGCCCGTAGAGCTCCCAACGACCCGACTCTTTGAAGTACTCGCCAGGGAGAAAGGTCGGCATCAGGAGCTCTTGCGCACCCGCCGCATCCATTTCCTCTCGTACGATCTTCTCGATCTTGTGGAGCACCCGTGTTCCGAGGGGAAGAAGCTCGTAGATACCGGCCCCCACCATGCGCGCGTATCCCGCACGCAACATGAGGATATGCGACGGCATCGTCGCATCCTTCGGCACTTCCTTGACCGTCGGAATGAACGCCCGCGAATACCGCATGGCGCCGCTCTAGCAGGCCAAGCGGACACGTTCCACCCCTCCAACCGCAGAAGCGGTTTGGTTTCGCGGGGTTGTGAAGAGGGAGAGTGGCGCTTCCTAGGTGCCGATGACGAAGCTGACGCTCGTGGTGCCGCTTCCGCCGATGTTGAGGGTCTGGATGTTCTTGGCGCCGTTGATTTGGTAACTGCCGGCTTCGCCCGCGACCTGCTTGTGCGAGTCGAGGACTTGGCGGACCCCAGTAGCGCCAACGGGATGACCAGCACCGATGAGGCCGCCACTCGGGTTGATCGGGGTCTTGCCACCGAGGGCGATGACGCCTTCTTCGACCGCCTTCCAGCTTTCGCCAGGGGCAGTGAGACCGAAGTGGTCGATCGCCATGTACTCCGAGGTCGTAAAGCAGTCATGCGTTTCAATGCCGTCGATGCCATCGCTGTCGGTTATGCCAGCGCGTTTTTGCGCGTCTGTGACGGTGGCGCGAACGTGGGGAAGCACGTACTCGTGGTTGGCACTCTCTGCGATCTTGTCTTCGAAGCGAATCCGCGCCGTGTGATGCCCCCAGCCCTTGATGCGAGGGATCGACTCGAGCGATACCCCGACGCGCTCCGCCCACTTCTTGGCGTATTCGGGCGAGGCGAGCAGCACGGCTGCCGCGCCGTCGGTCACCTGCGAGCAGTCGGAGATGTTGATGCGCCCGCCGATGTTGCCGTTGAATTCGTCACGGCTCATCGCATGGTCGTAGTTCATGTACCAGGTGCGTGTTTGCGCGTTTGGATTGAGCTTCGCGTTTGCGTAGTTGATCGTGCTGATCCCGGCGAGGTGCTCGTCCTTCAACCCGTAGCGCTTGTCGTACTCGTCGCCGAGCTTTCCAAAGAGCTTCGGGAAGGGGAACTCGACGCCCTGGGCCTCGAGCTCGTACCAAGCTGCCGTCCCTAGGAAGTCGCCGCCTTCACCGGCGCCGACGGTTTTCATCTGCTCGACGCCAACCACACATGCGAGGTCGTAGCGCTTGGCTTCGATCTCGGCACCCGCAGCGAGGAGCGCGATGCTGCCCGAGGCACAGGCTGCCTCGTGTCGCGAAGTCGGAAGGCCGCTGAAGACGGGGTCGATCTCGAGAAAGAAAGCCCCCATATGGCCCTGCTTGCTGTAGAGCTCACCGGCGAAGTTTCCGGTGTGCGCCACTTCAATTTCGCTCGGCTCGATCTGCGTCTTTTCGAGCGCGCCGAGAACCGCCTCGCGCATCATCGCAACGAAGTGTTTCTTCTCTTTGCTCCAGTTGCGGGCAAAGTCCGTTTGATACCCGCCGAGAACGTAAACCTCTGGAACCTGTGCCATCTGACTCACCAAACCTTTCGTTCACGCGGCAACGAAGAACTTGCCCACATTGACCTGTGGGTCTCGGAAAAACGTGGTGCCTTCTTGGGCGTTTGTCAGGGCAGGCGGCACGGGAAGCCCGGCCTTTTCGATCATCTGGATGCTCGGCTTTAGGCCGATGACGTCCACCAGAACGCTCGGTGGCGCCCAGTTGAAGCCGAAGCCCATGATGCGATCAATGCCCGAAATGTCGTCTGTCACTTCGCCAACCCGGTGGAACGAGTAGCTGATGTATCCGGCGATGACTTTTTGAGCGATCGCGGCGTGCGGGCCGGTCGCGGCTGCAAACGCCTGCATGCCTTCACGGTAGCGACCGACGCGGTGCAATTCCGAGACCTCTTCGATGAAGGGCAGCTCCGGCCGTGCGATCGCACTCTTTTGGCTGTACTTTCGCGTCTTCGGGTCGAGCACGATACGCTCACCTGCGTCGTCTTTTCCGAAAAAACCAGCGCCAGTCTTGCGACCGAGGACACCCTTGGCCATCAGGTCCGCCATGTAGTTGGGGAGCTTCAGGGTTTCGTGCGCCTCGTCCGGCGCCAGCTCGTAAATGTTGTCGACGATCGCGCGATGGATGTCCCAGCCAACGAGATCGATCGTCGCGAGTGGTGTCATGGCGCGGCCGGTATAGGGACCGACCAGCTCGTCGATCAGCAGTGGACCGTGCTCCTCGGCGAGGATGGCGCACTCGTTGAGCACCTTGAAACCGATCCGGTTGCCGGCAAAGCCTGGGGTGTCGGCGGTGCGCACCATGGCTCGACCGAGCAGCTTCGTACAATACTCGTCGATGAAGTCCACGAGCTTCGGATCGGTGTCCTTGCCGGCGATGAGCTCGGTGCCGACGATGACATTTGGGGGATTGAAGAAGTGAAGCCCGAGGAAGTTCTTGCGAAACGATTCGCTCCGCCCCTCGGCGAGCAAGTTGATCGATAAGCCCGAGGTGACCGTCGCGACGATCGAATCCGGTCGCCTGACTTTGTCGATCCGCTCGAAGAACTCGCGCTTCAGGTCGAGCCGCTCGGTGACGGCCTCGAAGATGAGATCCGCCTCGGCGACGGCGCGATCGAAGTCCGCGTCGTAGCTGCCCGTCTCGACCCGATTGGCGACGGTACTCGATCGCACCATCTTGATCGCCGCGGATAACCCACCGTCGGCTTTTTCCTTCGTCCGAGCCAGGAATGTGACCCGGGGGACGGCCAAGGTGAAAAGCGCCCCGCTACCTGCGCCCATCGCGCCATTGGCGCCTAGGACTACAACGCGTTGGATCGAGCGAGAGTTGAGTAAGTCCGTGGACTTGGCGCTCTTCCCTACCGCGCTCGCCGTGCTCGCCGACAACATCTTACGTCCTTTCGCTACCTCAGCTGTTTACAAGTTAACTAGCCGGGAAGCGTCAATGTGGGTCGGTCAGAGTCCAAAGTCAACCTAAACTCAGCAAAAACAGGTATTTACAGGCGATTTACAAACCTGGTTTGGCCTGGTTTTCGGACAACTAGCCGGAATTACAGGGATCTCGATAGACTCATGTGGGATCCGAGCGCAGGCTTCGGCCATGTCACTGCTCGATACGATCAATGCAGACCTCAAAAAGGCGATGTTGGCGCGCGACGAGATCACCCGGGACACCCTACGAATGCTCAAGTCTGAGCTCCTCACCCTCGACAAACCCGATGAGATGGAGGTTCTCTCACGTGCGGTCAAATCCCGGCGGGACAGCGCTCAGAGTTACAGGGAGGGCGGCCGCGAGGACCTCGCCAAGAAGGAAGAGGCGGAGATCGCGGTCGTTGAGCGTTACCTACCGGCGCAACTCACCGAAGACGAGGCCCGCGAAGCCATCACCGCGATCGTCGCGGATCTCGGCGCTGCCAGTAAGAAAGACCTCGGCAGGGTCATGAAAGAAGTGATGGCACGTCACCGAGGACAGATCGATGGCAAGCTCGCGTCGTCGATCGCGGGACAGCTCCTCGCCTGATGATCAGTCGTTCTCGCGTTGAGCGAGCCACCAGAGACGATAGCGTTCGCGGATCGCTTGGCGTTCATCCGAAGGCAAGTCTGCTCGGTAGCCGAAGTTTTTTTTCGACTGGCGAGCGAGATCGCCCGCGACGATCCTCCGGATTTCCTCGTCTTCGTGATCGAGGCTTGCGATCAGCCATTCAATTCGCGAGCGTCGGCCATTTTCGTCCCACCAAGCGCGCCAGGCGTCCGAGTCGGTGCCAAAATCCTGTGCGGTGAGCATACGCAGTACACGCCAAGCGGCCTCGCCTAGCACGCTGTGCTCCGAGAGCGCAGGGATCAACGCTCCCACCGACGCCTGGTCTCGAAGCACGGCGAGTGCCCGCATTGCGAGCAAACGCGTCCGTTGATCGGTCTCAGGCTCCGTCGCGAGGGCACGAAGCGATTCCTTGAGGCTGTCGATGCCCTCGAGCTCGCTAAACACCTCTAGCGCGTAGAGCGCACCTCGGGACACGCCCTGGTCGTCGTCGAGCAGGGCGGTAGCGAGGGGTTCGATCAAGAGCGGATCGGGAAGCTCAGCGGCGACGAGGATGGCGTAATATCGAATCTCTTCGTCGTCGGATTTCAGGAGCTCTGCGACATATGGGACTGCGGGCTTGCCGAACGCAACCAAGGTCCTGCACAAGCCGGAGACGCTTCTACCCTTGGGCGGTTGCACATGGGGCTCCCAGCGGCTGAACCAAAGACGGCCGGGGAAAAGCTCTTGCAGGGTCGGCAGCACTTCTTCGCCAAGGTCGAGCAGTGCCCGGTGATCGGGGGCCTCTTCGTTGGGGCCGTGCATGCCGAGCCGCGTGACCATGACTTTGACTCGCGAGGAGAAGTCAGGGGGCGCGATCGAGGGCAGGGCGGTACGTGGGGCCGTTCCGACGGCTGTCAGGCCGGTCACGTGGAGGCGTTCCACCAAAAACTTGAGCGCGCGCGAACGCGCGCTGTCGCCGGTGGCGGGCGGGATATCCGTCCACCTGCGAAACGCCTTGCCAAGTTCTTCGTCGGGCCACCATTTCGCCTCGAGACTTTCACCCGGCGGTGGGTTCGACGTTCGCCAACGCTCGCTGGTGGGCTTGGATTCGGGCGTGGTGCTGGGACTCGGCGCGTCCACCCGGTCGGATGCTGCATTCTTGATCAAGTACGTCGAGTCGCGATCTTTGCCTGAGCCCACCCACGTGAGGGTACACCAAACGCCCTCAAACGAGCATCTTGATGCGTCGCTCTTCATCACCCTCGCGAAGACGCCCGGTCGCGGCCTCGCGCAGCAGTTTCTTGATTCGAAGGCCGAGGACGTCGATTTCGGTGGAGACGAACTCTTCACCCCCGAAGCGTCGAACTTGCTCGGTCTGTCGTCGCAGAATCTTGGCGTCCTGTCGGACGATGTGCATCGCGGAGGGTTTCACGATCGTCCTCAGGATGGCATGGGGGACCGGGACGTTGACGGCAACCGTTGCGAAAAGATCCGTCACCGTCGGAGTTCGCGGAGTGAGCGCCGCCGTCGTGATGATGTGACTGCGCTCGCTCAATCGGTACTCCACCTGTGCAATGCAAGGGAGAATGAAGCGGTCGCAATGGAACACCTGGCCTCCCTTTGGCGCTAAGAATCGCCCTACGAGGCCCTTGGGCCTTTCTTCCCCGACGAATTCGGCCTCGACGCGGTCGCGGGACGTGTGGACGATGACCTCGATGGGATGCCTGTTTTTGTTTTTGCGAAAAAGGCCTGCATGGACGAATGCGGTGTGCGGGACGTCGAGGGCGTTTTCGGCGACTGCGTCCAACGGACCCGGCATTTCGATTCGCTCGCGGACAGTGAGGTAGCCTTTTTGATCCGCGAACGGGATCTCGTAGGGAGTCGAGTCCGGTTCCACGTCCGGCACCGAATAAACCCAGAGCCAACCTTGTGCGTCGCGGCACGCGTACGAGGGGACTCGACGCTTTGGGTGCTCCGTATCTCCGCACAACCCTGGCACCTCCCGGCATTTGCCAGCACGGTCGAACTGCCAACCGTGGTAATCACACTGAATGTTCGACCCGATGACTCGACCAAGAGACAATGGTGCGTTCCGATGGGCGCAACGGTCTACCAAGACAGCGGGACGTCTTTTTGCGTCGCGAAATGTAACGAGCGGTAACCCGTTTAACAGGAATGGCTTTGGTTTAACGCCTACCTGATCACTCGCCGCCAGTACGTACCAGCCAGGTGCGAAGTTTTCGCCCAAATCCGATCTGGTTCGACGTAGCGACTGTTCCTTCATGAGGGTGCGCGCAGTTTCTGCACGACGATCTGCCATGCACGTTTCATTTGTGTAAATACCATGGTTGTGACGAGTTTTGCATGGAACCGGTTGGGTTCCCCTGCTAGATGAGTGCCCATGTCTCGCCAAACCAACAAGGAACGCACGCGGCTTCGTTTGCTGCAAGCGATTCTCAAGACGATTCATCGTTACGGCCACGGAACGCTGACGACCGGCCGGGTCGCCCAGCTTGCGGGGATGGCCCAACCTACCTTCTACGTCCATTTCCGAAGCATGGACCAAGCGCTCGAGCAGGTGGCCGAGTGGGTCGCCGCCGAGCTCGGACCGGCCTTCGAGCCGGCGTTTTCCCCCGAGAGCGACCGCGCAGCTCAGGTTCTCGAGCAAGCGGTGTCGAAGTGCACGCGTTCGCTAGTTGAGGATCGGAAAATTGCCGAGGTGTTCCTGTCCAACCGCCGGGATCGGACCACCGCCCTTGGGCGGCACTGGACCGTGCTCACCGGCGGACTGCGTGAACGGATGTGCCAGATGGTGGTGCAGGTCAGGCCAGGCGCAACCCCGGCCGACGCTGCTTTGCACGCCGAGATGCTCGTCAGCATCATCTTCGGCCTTGCCGAAGCACATCTCGACGAGCGGGTCGGCGATCTCGACCGCGCCGCCTCGGTCGCGTCGCGCGCGATCATCAGCAGCATCTTGTCCAACACGGGGGTCGCAGACGCTGCTTAGGCGATAGTATGGGGGTGGTGGGGCGGCAGAGTGACTGACTTGTTCAATCCGTCTCCGGAGCATCGCGCGCTCCGCGAGCTTGTTCGTTCATTTGTGGAACGAGAGGTCGATCCACAAGCCGAGGCGTCCGATCACGCGGAACGGTTCAACATCGCGCTCTTTCGAAAGCTCGGGGAGCTCGGGCTTCTTGGGATCACGGTCGAAGAGCGCTTCGGCGGCTCGGGGTTGGATCCGGTGGCCGTCGTGATCGCGCACGAGGAGATCTCCGCTGCCGACCCCGGCTTTGCGCTGGCGTTTCTCGCCCATTCCATACTTTTCGCCAACAACCTGCAGATCAACGGGAGCGATGCCCAGCGGGCTCAATACCTTCCGATCGCCTGTACGGGAGAGAAGGTTTGCGGGATGTGCATGTCTGAACCGAGCGCGGGGACCGACGTCCTCGGTATGCAGACCTCCGCCGTTCGCAAGGGTGAAGTCTACGTGCTGAACGGCGCCAAAATGTGGATCACCAACGGGGCGGTGAGTGACTCGGAGCTCGGAGACGTGTTTTTGGTCTATGCGCGTGTGGAAGGGCAGGGCCGCAACCAGCTCTCGATGTTCATCGTCGAAAAGGGCTTCCAGGGCTTCAGTCTCGGCCAGAAGATCAAGGGTAAGCTAGGGATGCGTGCTTCCATGACGGCGGAGCTCGTGTTCGAGGACTGCGAAGTTCCGGTGGAGAACCTAGTCGGAGAAGAAGGCACCGCGACGCTTCACATGATGCGTAACCTCGAGATCGAGCGAGTGGCGCTCGCGGGAATGAGCCTCGGGATCGCGCGACGGTCTCTCGAAGTGATGAATCGATACGCCAACGAACGCAGCTCGTTTGGGAAACCACTTCGGGAGTTCGGCCAGATCCAACGCTACATCGCTCAGTCGTATGCGGAATTCATGGCTGGCCGCGCGTATACCTATCACACGGCGGCGACCATGAGCCTGGAGACGCCGGGCCAGCGGCTGGATAGTGATGGCGTGAAGCTTTTCACCTCGACCATGGGCAAGGATATTGCCGACCGCGCCATCCAAGTGCTCGGGGGCTATGGCTACGTCTCGGAGTACGGTGTCGAACGGCTCTGGCGAGACGCGAAGCTCCTGGAAATAGGTGGCGGTACGCTAGAGGCGCATCAAAAAAACATGTGTCGCGAGCTCAGCCGGGTTGAGCGCATTTTGTGAGGAAAACCACAACTCTCCGCGCACCCAGATCTTTTCGACGTCCTAAGTAGGCGATGGCCATTTTGAAAGGGTATGCTGTTTTGTAGGACATGACTCCTCGGGGGGGGAATTGACGGCCGCCGCTTCGAGCGCGGTGGGACCTGCCCAGCGGGGAAGTGTCTGGGGACACTCGTGACACAGGAACAGCAAGCCGCAGCTGAAGTTGGAGGGCCGAAGCCCCCCGTGGACCTTCCGGTCCTCGGTAGGTTTGCCGGCTATGACATCTTGGGACGGCTTGCTCTCGGCGGTATGGCCGAGATCCTGCTCGCGCGGCACAAAGACATCGATGGCGATACGCGCTTCTTGGTAATCAAGCGTATCTTGCCGCACTTCGAGCAAGACAATGACTTTGTTCAGATGTTCCTCGACGAAGCGCGCATAGGGATGCAGCTGCATCATCCCAATATCTGTAAGTTCCACCAGTTCGGCGCCGACGAAGGTTCGCACTTCATCGTCATGGAGTGGGTCAACGGCATGCCTCTGGGACGCTTGATTCGGAAGGCCCGCAAACAAGGGGGCATTAGCCTTCCGATCGCCATTCGCATCGGAGCGGATATCGCGCGAGGCCTCCACTACGCACACACCGCCAACGACGAGCACGGTGAGCCGTTCAACATGATCCACCGCGACGTTTCGCCCCACAACATCATGATCGGTTACGACGGATCGTCGAAGCTCCTCGATTTTGGTATCGCCAAGGCGGACCACCGTGCCCACAAGACTCAGGCCGGTGTCGTCAAGGGCAAGTTCGCGTACATGGCCCCCGAGCAATGCACGGGGGCGCAGGCGGACCATCGCCTCGACATTTTTGCGCTGGGTGTTTGCATTTTCGAAACCGTGACAGGGCGCTCGCTCTATCGAAGGCAGACCGAAGCCGCGACGATGCGTGCCGTCATCATGGACCCCGTTCCCTCACTCAAGGAACGGCTTCCCGACGTGTCAGACGAGCTCGAGCAAATCCTTCAAAAGGCGCTTGCGAAAGATGCCGGCGATCGATTCGCGACCGCCGAAGAGCTCGCCGACGCGCTCGAGAAATTTGGGAAGTCGACGGAGCAGTTCGCTCGCCAGCGGGAGGTCTCGGACTTCATCAAAAAGGTGTTCCCTGAAGAGTTCTCGCGGGGGCCTCGTGTCGACACCGTTCCCTTCGGCGCTTCGTACAGCGTGGACATGCATCACGCCAACGACTCTTCGAAGTCGTACGTGTCGCAGATTCCGGGCGTACGTGAGCTCGAGGTCGACACCACTGGTGGTCTTGATTTGAGTCACTTGCTCGACGCACTCCCCGCGCCAGCGACCGCCTCGGGGGGGACCTCGTCCGACGAGGACGCCTCAGGGCCTCGACTCACCGGAAAGCCAGCGGCGGACCCACCTAAGCGGGTGACCAGCGGGCCGACTCGAGGCAGACCGGTCCCGAAAGGAAACTGGAAACGCTTCGTTGCGCTCCTCGTAGTTTTGGTAGCGGGCGGCGGGTACGTAGTGACGCAGCTCGACGGGATGAAGTACGTTCGTGGTCTCTTTCCCGACGAGGGCCCGCCCGAGATTGCGCTCGACGAGAATCCGCTTCTTCAACAGCACGGAGCTCGAATCTTGGTCGCGTCATCGCCTCCAGGCGCGAAGATCTACCTCGACGGCAAAGAACAAGGGGTGACTCCGGTTGCTCTCACGGGCCTCATGCAGGGCGAATATCGAATCCGGATCGAGACGCCAGGCTTTGCCTCATGGTCGACCACTGCGAAGGTCTCGACTGGTGAGACTGCGGGCGTGACCGCCCGCCTCCTCGGGAAGCAGGGGGGTGCTCAGCCCGGGGCCTATGGCCGAATAGACATCGAGACCAACCCACCCTCGGACGTGTCCGTCGGCGGGGACCTGCTGGGCCGCACACCGATGGAGAGCGTTTATGTCCCGCTTGGTCGTGTGACCTTGGAGTTCGAGCTCAACGACGGGCGTCGGGTGACGCGCAAGGTCAACGTCAAGGCAGACCGCGTGTCGAGAGCGCGGTTCGACTTGAGAAAAGACGCACCCTAGGCCGGCGTGTCCTCACGGAGACGCACGTAGCTCTCATAGCGATTGCGATCGATTGCGCCGCGATGCACGGCGTCGATGACTGCGCACTGTGGTTCGTGGGTGTGTGTGCAACTCCGAAACGTACACTCGGTTCGATATCGGGTGAGCTCCGGGAAACAACGGTCGAGCTCGTCGATCGGCAGCGCCCAAGTCGCGAGCTCCCGGATGCCCGGTGTGTCGGCCAAGAAGCCGCCCTGAGGGAGCGCGTAGAGCGAAGCGACCCGGGTCGCATGGCGCCCCTTACCGTGATGTTCGCTCACCGATGCGACGCCGAGTTCCAAACCTGGCAAGACCTGATTGATGAGGCTGCTCTTTCCGACCCCAGACGGTCCGACGAACGCCGATATCTTTCCACGCAACGCGTCGCGGAGTACACCGAGGCCTTCACCGGTCCCTGCGCTTACGTTCAACACGGGGTATCCGATCGATTCGTAGGTATTGTGCCAACTCGAGTCACCGGGTTGCTCGAGGTCAGCCTTGTTCATGACGATGATCGGTCGAACACATTGATGCTCGGCGATTACCAGGAACCGATCCAGAAGCCGGGCGTTGAAGCGTGGTCGACCGTACGAGAAGGTGATGAGCAGTTGGTCGAGGTTGGCGACGAGCACGTCTTCCTTGCCCGGCCCCCTGCCGGGTTGGCGTCTCGAAAACCGAGTTCGTCGCGGCAGGACCTCGGTGACGACGCATGTCTGGCCGTCCACCTGTGAGACCACTACGCGATCGCCGATGACGCAAAGATCGGTGTCTCGCGGCTCCTTTTTGAGCCTCCCTCGAATTCGGCATTGGATGACTTCGTCGTCTATCAGTACGTCTACGAAGCCTGCGGTCGCACAAACAACGAGGCCTTGAACCAGTTCTGACATGTTAGTCTTGGCAGTTCGAGTCGGGGTCCTTCGTGATCAAGTGTCGCAGCTCGTCTTGATGACTCATCCAAGCGTCGACGACAGCCTCGGGTACCGCGTGGGCATGGAGCGTTTCCTTGAGGATCTGTTTACGTCGATCAAACTGACCTCCGAGAATGCGGTGAGGCCGATGGGCTTCGTCGAGTGGTCGCCCTTCGTATTCGATCTGCGCGCCAAGTGCCTTCGCGGCGTGCTGATATTCGAAGCGCTTGATTCGATCTCGTTCCGCCCGAGCGAAAAGGAAACCGATCATCACGTCATCGAAGCATCGGTCGATGAAGTCATCAACGATCGCTCGAAGGTTCGGCTCGCCACCAAGTTCTTCGAATAGGCTCATCTATTTCGTGGACCCTGGTTCAATGTTGTGCGCGAATCAAGTTGGGTCGTCTTGACCAACGAGCGCGCCCAAGCGTGCCAAGGTTTCCGCCAGGTCGACCTCGACGGCGAATGCATCCTGCATTGGATCGCCCGCCGTGAGAACGCGTTGCGGGACCGTGAAGATGTTAAAAGAGGAGGGGTCCAAAGACAGACTGATCTCGTCCCATGAAAGCGGCGTAGAGACCGGAGCCCCTGGAACCTCCCGAACGGAGTAGGGAGCGACGATCGTTCGGTGCGGGCCGGTTTGACCTACGTCGATCAATACTCGGATGCCCCGTTTGGCCTTACGCCGCTCCATCGTCGCCGCGTTGGGATGCCGCTGCAGAACCAGCCTTCCGATCAGCTCGAGGAGCTGTTTGGCGGCGTCCCACGGAAGCCCGCTGCCGAGTGGCACCAAGACGTGCAGCCCGGTCTTACCGGACGTCTTGGGAAACCCCTGAAGCCCGACTTCCTGTAGGATTTCGCGGATCGTCAGGGCGATCGGGATCGCTTGCTCGAGGGAAGCTAATTCGACATCGAGGTCGAGGGTGAGGAAATCGCAGGTGTCGAGTGCGCCCGCGTGGGACGCGATGACGTGGAGCGGGATGCACCCGATGTTTGCTACATACATCAATGAGCTCAGATCGTTGACCAGGATGGTGTTCACCTCTTTGCCGTCTTCTTCCTCGGACCGCAGCCTTAGGGAACGAAGCCATGGGGGAGCTTGTTGCGGGATTCTCCACTGAAAAAAGCTCTTCCCCCCGATGCCGTCGGGAAAGCGAACGAGCGTCACCGGTCGATCGTGAAGATGGGGCAGCAACACCGGAGCGATGGCTTCGTAGTAGTCGCAGAGATCGCCTTTGGTGATCCCGTCGTCCGGCCAGAACAGCTTGCTCTGGTTCGTGAGGCGAGCCTTGCCGACGATGCGATCCGCGTCGGTTTCTACGGCGTCGCCATCGTCGAGCATGGTGGCGTCTTCGGGCTTGGGTGCCAGCGTCACGTCCTCAGGGGCGACATCGTCCCGCATGCCGAGGTAGACAGGGTGTCGAAGATTGCCGTCCTCCGTCCACCCAGTGTAGCGGACCCCTACGACCACCGGAGCGTCCTGCGAAAGTCGCTGGAGCAAGAGGCTGATCTCCCGATCCGAGAGCCCACTTCCCACGCGACCGCACGCCGTGAGCTCGCCGTCCTGGTACGTCGCGAGCTCGAGCGCCCCGAGCTTCTTTCGGCTTCCTTTGCCCTGGGTGTAGCCGGTGGCGATGAAGTCGTCCTCGCGCACTCGTTTGACTTTGATCCAATGCCCCGAACGGGTCGGACCCGCGCGATACGCGGAGTCTATGCGCTTTGCCACGAGCCCCTCGAGGCCATGTGAGTCGCAGAAAGCCAGCAGCGCGCCCCCATCGTTTTCGAAGTAGTCGAGGGTGCGAATCACCCCAGCGCCGCGGACTACTTTCTCGAGCAGGACCTTCCGGTCACGCAGCGGGAGCGTCTGCAAATCCAGGTCCCCGAGGCTCAAGATATCGAACACGACGAAGACCACCGGAATCGCGTCGCGCAGAAAACCAATATCGCCGGGGCGCCTTGCGTGGATGCGGCTCGCTAGTTTTTGAAAGGACGGATGCCCCGCATCGTCGAACGTGATGATCTCTCCGTCGAGCACAACGTCTGGAGCGAGGAGCGCCTTGAGGGCTTCCACGATCTCCGGGAAGCTCGCGGTCGCCGGGCGGTGCGTTCGATAAAAGAGTCGCGCTTCGGTGTCCCGACGTTCGGCCAAGATGCGAACACCATCGAGCTTGAGCTCGTACAGCCAGCCTGACCGGTCGACGGGAACGTCGTCGAGAGTGCAGAGCATTGGCGTGAGTCGACTGGCTTGTACGGTGCCATGCTTCGCCCCGAGCTCTTTGGCCTTCTCGCATGCCTCGTCGTACAAGCGCCCGGCATCGGCAAGCTCCTCGACCGTGAGCCCCGAAAGCACACTGCGGGGCTCGGCAGCGATGACATCGGTTTCGCTCGAAAACGCATCGTCGCGCTTCATGAGCAGCCACTGGTTCTGCTGATTGCCCTGCTGTTTGGACGGGCGCACTAGGCTGAAACGGCCCTTCAGCTTGAAACCATCTAGCTCGAACGAGAGCGCACCTTTGTCGAGCCCGTCCTCCGCCGTGTCGCGCGGGTAAGAGACCCGACCGCGGTCCCAGACGATCATCGGACCTGCGCCATAGTTTCCGTCTGGAATGACGCCTTCGAAGCTCAGGTAGCGCAGCGGATGAGGCTCGGTTTGAATGGCTAGTCGTTTGTCCTCGATGTTGAGGCTCGGTCCCTTTGGAACCGCAAAGCTCTGCAACACGCTGCCTACTTGTATCCGCAAGTCGTAGTGAAGCGCTCTCGCGCTGTGACAATGCACGACGAACCGCCCGCGCCGTGTGGCCCCGCCCCTGCGCGGAGGTTCAGCTTCAAACGGCTCGGTAGTCTTGCCGGGATCGCGCTTTTTCCGGTATTGCGCGAGCCCTTTGTCACGTTCCTTACTCAACTCTTCGCCAATCCTAAGATGCGATCTATCATGTTCCGGTGCCCGCGCGCGCCATTAGCTCAGGGACTCTGTCCTTTGGCCTCGTGTCGATCCCTTTTAAGATCTTCACGGCGGCTAGCGCCGAGGGCGTGAGGTTCCACCAGCTCCACGAAAGGTGCGGCAACCGCATCAAGTACCAGGTCTATTGCCCGACCGACGACGAGGTCGTGGACAGGGCCGACCTGGTCAAGGGTTATGAATACGCCAAGGGGCAGTTCGTGCGTTTCAGCGCCGAGGAGCTGAAGGCGCTCGAGGAGGAAAAGACGCATAACCTAGAGATCATCGAGTTCGTGCCTCTCGACACCGTGGACTTCGTCTACGTGGAGAAGTCCTACTACCTCGGTCCCGACAAGGGGGGGCACAAGGCGTACCGATTGCTTTCGGACGCGATGCGCGAAACGGGCCGGGTCGCGCTCGGTCGTCACATTGCCCGTGGCAAGAGTCACCTGGTCGTGATCCGCCCCTACAAAGAGGGCCTGATGATGCACCAGGTGTTCTACTCGGACGAGGTCCGGGATTTCGGGGAAGTCGATCTCGGCGATGATGTTTCGTTCAAGCCCGCAGAGACGAAGATGGCACGGCAGCTCATCGAGCAGCTCAGTGAGGACCGATTCGAGCCTGAAAAGTTCCGGGACGAGTTCCGGGCACGCGTGCTAGAGGCGGTCGAGGAAAAGATCGCGGGACACGAGATCACAACTACGCCCGAAGCACCACAAGCCAAGGTCATCGATCTGTTCGAGGCGCTCAAGGCAAGCGTCGAGCAGTCGCAAGCCTCCGGGAAGCGAAAGCTGAAGCCGCCCAAGAAGGCTCCTGCGAAGAAGGCTGTCAGGAAGACGCGCAAGAAGAAGACCGCGTCGAGCAAAGACGAGTAGTCGCGCCATGGCGGACGGCGATCGGGAACTCACCGAGCATTCGTTTCGACTCTGTCAACAGCTGCTCCGAATCGACACCACCAACCCGCCGGGAAACGAACGGGAAGCCGCGGAGCTCGTCGCTGAGGAGCTGAACGGCGCTGGCTTGGAGCCCGTCGTGCTGGAGAGTGCGCCGCAGCGGACCAATGTCGTCGCCCGTCTTCGGGGTACCGGCGAGAAACGTCCGCTTCTGCTCACCGCGCACCTCGATGTCGTCGAGGCTGACCCTTCGGCCTGGGAGCACCCGCCGTTTTGCGGCGAGGTGCATGACGGATGTCTTTGGGGGCGCGGCGCGATCGACATGAAGAACATGGCGGCGATGTCGGTCGCGATCATGGCGCGACTCGCACGAGACGGCATCAAGCCAAAACGCGATCTGATCTTTGCGGCGGTTGCTGATGAAGAAGCGGGTTGTCGATACGGGTCGCTATGGCTTTCGGAAAACCATCCGGATCTAGTGCGTAGCGAATACGCGATCGGGGAGGGTGGGGGCTTCAACATCCAAGTGGCCGGCCGAACCTTCTTCACCGTCGAAGTGGCCGAGAAGGGCGTTTGTTGGATGCGCGCGCGCGCTACTGGTGATCCAGGGCACGGCTCGATGCCACGCGACGATTCGGCGGTCGTCAAGCTCAGTGAGGCCATTGCCAAGCTTGGCAAGGAGGGATTGCCGCTCCATGGCTCCGAGCCCGTCAGGGGTTTCATCGGTGCGCTGGCGTCCCATCTGCCCGCGCCCCTTCGCCCGATCATCAAGCTTCTCGCGAGTCCGAGCATCGGTCCGGCGGCGCTCAATCTCTTGCCCGACCCCTCGCTCAAACGCGCGTTTCGAGCGTTGCTCGGAAACACGGCATCCCCAACGGTGCTCAGGGCTGGCAACAAGACGAACGTGATCCCTGGTCTTGCCGAAGCCGAGATCGACGGCCGCATCTTGCCCGGACAGACGAAAGAAGATCTGATTCGAGAGCTCCAGGCGGTGCTGGGCCCAGAGATCGAGCTCGAAGTGTTCCACTCCTTTCCGCCCATGATCACCGAGCCCAAAGAATCATCTCTTTACTCGACAATTCACGAGGTGATGGCCGAGCGTGCGCCCGGTGCGCCGGTGGTGCCTTTCGTTTTGCAGGGCTTCACCGACGCCACCGCGTTTACCCGGCTCGGCGCGCGTTGGTACGGTTTTTCGCCGGTCCGCTTGCCGCCTACGATGCGTTTCGCCGACATGTTTCACGGCCACAACGAGCGGATCCCGGTCGACGGCTTGGCCTGGGGCACCGAAACGCTGCTAGACGTCGTCCGTCGTTGCATCGAAGCCTAGCGCCCCGAGGCTTAGTGGTCTTCGAACTGGCCGCGGGCCTGCAGGGCCTCGAGGATGATTTCGACGGCCTTGTCGATTCGCATCTCGTTGAGAGCCACGGTCACGTCCGGATTGTCGGGGGGCTCGAATCCCGAGAAGTCCGCATCAGGGCGCCGCTCCCGGCAGAGCGCCTCATCGGTGTTGACGTAGACTTGGACGACTCGGTCCTCGCCAATCCGTTCAGCAAGCTGGATGCGATCTTGCTTGGTTCGGCTTGGGAACGCGCAGATGTTGATCAGGCCGGCGTCGGTGACCGCCTTTGCTGCGGAGATCATCGAACGAAGGTCTTCGCCGATGGGGTTCACGACCGTCGCCGTTCGACCTTGGTCGAACAGTCTGCGCTCGAGGGCATAGGCCAGAGTCCACCGACCCGACCCCGGAAGCCCCGTCAGCCACACCGTAGCGCCGCGTTGTCCGAAGCGCTCCATGCGCTCCTTGGGGCTGACGAAGGTCTTTGGCTCCATCGCCGATTCGGCGTGTAGCTCTTTCAGCGCTTCTTGGAGGTCTTGACCCGCGCCTTCGAGCTCGATCATCCCCGCTGCCACCGTGTTGTTCGTCAACGAGTCGATCACGATGAACGCGCCTGTTTCGCGGTTGCGGGTGTAGTCGTCGACGTAAAGCGCGCGGTGGCAACTGAGGTGGACTTTCGCGATGTCGTTGAGGCGAATTTCGTCGGCCGGCTTCTCCTCGAGCGAATCCATGTCGATTTCACAGTAAATTTTGTCTATCTGGGCGCGCACCGTCTGCGTGGTGTGCTTGATGAGATATGCTTTGTCAGTGTCGAGTGGCTTTTCGTGCATCCACACGATGTGGGCGTCGAAGCGCCGCGTGACCCGCGGAAGATTGTCGGGCTTGACGATCATGTCGCCTCGGCTGATGTCGATCTCGTCCTCGAGCAGAATCGTCACCGATTGCGCGGCAGATGCTTCGTCGAGCTCGCCGTCGTAACTGTCGATCGCCTCGACACGGGACGTCTTGCCCGATGGAAGCGTGACGATCTCATCGCCTTTGCGAATCACACCCGAGGCAACTTCGGCTGCGAAGCCGCGGTAGTCGAGGTCGGGCCGAATCACGTATTGCACCGGATAGCGAAAATCATCGTAGTTTCGGTCATCCGAGACAGGAACGGTTTCGAGATATTCGAGAACGTTTGGGCCGTCGTACCAGGGGGTGTTCTCGCTGTCGCTCACCACGTTGTCTCCGAGAAGCGCACTCACCGGAAAAAACTGAATGTCTTTGAAGCGAAGGGTTTTGCCGAACTCCAGGAAGTCCGCACAGATCGCATCGTAGACCTCTTCGGAGAACTCTTTGAGATCCATCTTGTTCACGCAAACCGCTAGATGGGGAATGCCCAACAAAGAAGCGATATACGCATGGCGGCGTGACTGTTGGAGAACGCCATGGCGCGCGTCGATCAGAATCAAGGCCACGTCTGCCGTGGATGCGCCCGTCACCATGTTGCGCGTGTACTGAATGTGTCCTGGAGTGTCGGCAATGATGAACTTGCGCTTGTCGGTCGAGAAGTAGCGGTACGCCACGTCGATGGTGATCCCCTGCTCGCGCTCGGCCTTGAGGCCATCGGTCAGCAATGCGAGGTCGGGCTCGTCGCTCTGGGATGCGGCACGCACGGCGGCCATTTGGTCTTCGAACACCATGCCGGTGTCGTAGAGAATCCGGCCGATCAGAGTTGACTTCCCGTCGTCAACGGAGCCCACCGACACGAAGCGCAGTAGCTCCTTCTGTTGGTATTTGGCGAGGTAAGCCTCGATGTCCTCGCGAATGAGTTCCTTTTCGTCGTGCATCGCGTTTCCCGGCGTAACCTAGAAGTAGCCTTCGCGCTTCTTGGCTTCCATCGAGCCTTCCTCGTCGAAGTCGATCAATCGCCCTTGCCGTTCAGAAAAGCGGTTGAGCAACATTTCACGAATGATCTTGGGGACGGTGTCCGCGTCCGACTCGACCGCCCCGCTCAGCGGGTAGCAGCCCAACGTTCGAAAACGGACCCGCTTCATTTGAGGTCTCTCGCCAGGCTCGAGGCGCATGCGATCGTCGTCTACCAAAATCCACGTCCCCGCGCGCTCGACTACCGGGCGCTCCTTGGCGAAATAGAGCGGAACCACTGGGATCTTTTCGAGCCACACGTAGAGCCACACATCGAGCTCCGTCCAGTTGCTCAACGGAAAGACGCGAACGTTTTCGCCCTTCTTGATCTTCGCGTTGTAGATGTTCCAAAGCTCAGGACGCTGATTCTTCGGATCCCATACGTGGTTGGCGTCCCTAAACGAAAAGATGCGCTCCTTCGCGCGGGACTTTTCTTCGTCGCGCCTTGCACCGCCAAAGGCGCAGTCGAATTCGTACTTGGTGAGGGCTTGCTTAAGCCCCTCGGTCTTCATGATGTCGGTGTACTTCTTGCTCCCGAAATCGAAGGGATTCATTCCCATCTCGACGCCTTCGGTGTTCACGTGCTTGATCAGCTCGCCTTTGAGCTTGGCCTCGACCAGATCGCGGTAACGATACATGTCCTGAAACTTCCAGGTCGTGTCGACGTGAAGGAGCGGGAAGGGCAGGGGCCCGGGCGCAAATGCCTTTTCGGCGAGACGCAGCATCACCGACGAGTCCTTCCCGACGGAGTACATCATCACTGGGTTGTCGAACTCGGCCGCAGCCTCACGGATGATCTGAATGCTTTCCGCTTCGAGTTGGCGGAGCTGGCTCAGCTTTCGGTCACTCATTCTACCGCTGTTTCCTAGGGCGTTCCTCTGCGCGACGCCAGTGTATACGGCACCTCCTCGTGACTTCCAAACCGGAGGGCGTGGACAGGGGGCACAACACGGAGGTCATGCTAAGTGTTTCGAGCCGCAGATGTCCGCGATCGTTTGGATGGATATGGAAATGTCGGGTCTGGATCCCGAGACCGAAAGGATCTTGGAGGTCGCGGTGCTGGTCACGGACCAAGAGCTCAATGTTCTTGCTGAAGGCCCCAACCTCGTCCTGCATCAGTCCGAAGAGGTGCTCAGTGCGATGGATCCGTGGAACACGACCCACCACGGGGAGTCCGGGCTCCTGACACGCGTTCGAGAGTCGACCGTCGACGAGGCACAGGCATCCGCTGCGGTTCTCGGTTTCCTCGGAGAGCACACGCAGAAGAACAAAGCGCCGCTTGCTGGGAACTCGATTCATCAGGATCGGCGCTTCGTGGCTCGGTATCTTCCCGAAGTCGAGGACTGGCTGCACTATCGGAACATCGACGTGTCCACCATCAAGGAGCTGGCCCGTCGTTGGTATCCCAAGCAATACGCTGGCCGCCCGGCCAAAAAGGGAAGCCATCGTGCGATGGATGATCTGCTCGAATCGATCGCCGAGCTCAAATACTATCGCCAGGCCGTCTTCTTGCCGCAAACGCCATGAGGTGGGTCTCCGTGATCTCGATGATCTTGGTGAGCGCGTGCGCGAGCGCTGCCAAGCCCGAGCCAAAGACCGCCGAGTCGATCGTGCGGGAGCAAGAGACGCCCCTGAAGCTGATCGACGCGGTGACAGGGTCCGAGGTCACCCTCGAGTGGCTCATGTCACAGCTGCGCAACAAGCGGGTCGTGTATGTCGGCGAGCGTCACGATCGTCCCGGCGACCACGCGGTCCAGTATTCGCTTCTCAGGCGGCTCTACGCGGAAGATTCCTCGGTCGCAATCGGGATGGAAATGTTTCAGGTCCCTTTTCAGCAGCCGCTCGACCAGTGGAGCGCCGGCGAGATCGACGAGACGGTGCTTCGACGCGAGACGGAGTACGACCAGCGTTGGGGGTTCGATTTCAGCATGTATCGGCCCATGCTGGAGTTTGCACGGAGCCGTGGTCTCGAGGTCGTTGCGCTCAACGCGCCGCAAGAGATCGCTTTCGCGGTCGCCAAGAGCGGAGTCGAGGCACTTCCCGCGGATGTCGCAGGAACGTTGCCCGAGCTCGACCTCGACGACCCCGCCCACCGTGCGCTCTTCGATTCGGAGTTCGACGCCAGCCAACATGACGTGGACGACGGGATCGATCGCTATTACGAAGCCCAGGTCGTCTGGGATGAGACCATGGGCGAGCGTGTCGCCGAAACCCTCGGCCATCCGAACGGCCCAGCCCGGATGATCGTATTTGCGGGCCGGGTGCACGTGAAGCGGGGCCTCGGCATTCCCGAACGAGCAGCCCGTCGAGGCGCGACACCCTATGCGGTGGTGATGCCGGTTGCAGACAAAGAGCTCAAGGCGGAGATGAAGGTCCCCCCAGAACAGCGATCTGCCGATTTCTTCTGGGTCGTGCGCGAGTGATCGCCGCTTCTGCTCGTCGCTTAGCGCCTCGCTCTTGTGCTTCTTCGCGATTCCCTGTACCAAAGCGCACGTACGAGAGATGCGTGGGCTCTGGTTGGCAGGTCTGATTGCACTCGTCGCTCTGGGTACGGTTTCGACCGCCCGAGCGGGTGGCTACGACATTCCCATCCTCTATTCCGCGCGGCACATCGGTGCAGGCGGTACGGCAGTCGCGGGTGTCCACGACAGCTCTGCAGTCTTTCACAACCCCGCTGGGATGGGGCATATCGGAAAGGCGAACCTCCTGATCGATGTCACGATTCTCACCGGTGATCTTCGAGCAACGCCCTACATCCTGGGGCCGCAGAGCATTCAATCGGAGCCTGTGGTAGCGCCCTTCGGCTTGTTGGGTGCATCGCTTCGCGTCCATGAATACATTACAATTGGGGGAGCAGCTTATCCGGTCGCAGCTGCCTCTGGTGAGTACAGGTACCAGCTTCCCGATCCGTCAGGCACCTCGGTTGACGTCGTCGACAGCACGACCCTTCTCTTCCTCGAGGCCTCGCCGGCCATTGCCGTCAACTTCGATAAAATCGGTCTTCGCATCGGCCTTGGCTACCGACTCACTTTCGTGACGCTCGATAGATCGCGCAACAGCCCTCCCGCACTCGGTGCGATCCCCTCCAACATCGACCTGAACCTATCCGGCTTCAGTTTTCTGGGCTTTCGAGTAGGTTTCCAGTGGAGCATTACCGAATACCTCGCGATCGGTTTCAACTATCGAACCAAAACCACGACGAAGGTGGACGAGAGCGGCAACCCAAATCGAACCAGCGGCTCGCCCGCGGGCCTCGGTCAGCTTTTCACCGACGCGTCGACCGAGTTCGTGCTACCCGCACGCCTCACCACTGGCATCCGCTTTGATTGGGAGCAGTTTACCTTCAAGACTGACTTCGAGTGGGGCTTCAACTCACAGAACGATCGCGCGGTAATCTCCGTGACGGATGCGGCAGGCGACACACAGACGCTCGACAACGTCTTCGATTGGAGCGATCAATGGACGCTCCGTGTCGGCACCGTGTACCGGGTCGTGAAGGATCGAGTCCCGATCCGCCTCGGCTTCATCTACGATTCGAAGACCACGAGCTTCCAATACCCGAGTGGTTTTTCGACCCCACCCAAAGCTACCTATTCGGCCACGGTAGGGTTGGGGTACGACCATGGGCCTTGGGAGATCAACGTCGCCTACGCTCGGCGCTTTGCCAAGGTGACCATCGATGAGCCTCCGCCTCCGGGTCCGACCACCTCTCTTTCCCAAGCGCAGCTCCTCGGCGAGTGCCCAGCGTGCGGTTATGCCGGCGATTACCGCTTCCGCATCAATGGTTTCTACCTCGACTTCTCCTACGACTGGGAAGTCAAGCCGCGCTAACGATAGCCGGCCGCTTGTAGCGTAAAGAGATGGGCGTACTTTCCTTCTCGAGTCATCAGGCTCTCGTGCGTGCCGCGCTCCGTGACGCGGCCGCGCTCGAGCACGACGATTTCGTCGGCCATTCGCACCGTCGAGAAACGGTGTGAAATGAGGATCACCATCTTGTCTTTGGCGAGTCGACCGAAGCGTTCGAAGACGGTGGCTTCTGCCTCGGCGTCCATCGAGGCCGTGGGCTCGTCGAGCACCAGGATGTCTGCCTCCTCCCGCATGAAGGCGCGTGAGAGGGCTACTTTTTGCCATTGTCCGAGGGAGAGCTCGTGGCCGTCGTCGAACCAGCGGCCGAGCTGCGTGTTGTAGCCCGAGGGTAGTCGTTCGATGAAGTCGTGCGCCATTCCCTTTTCGGCGGCGACCTGCCATCGATCCGGATCGGCAAAGGCCCGGACGTCTCCCACGCCGACATTCTCGCCGGCTGCAAGTTGATAGCGAACGAAGTCTTGAAAGATCACACCGATCCGCTTCCGAAGAACGTCGAGGTCCCACTCGGAAAGCTCCAGGCCGTCGAGCAGAATTCTGCCCTCGGTCGGTCGGTACAATCGTGTGAGCAGCTTGATCAGAGTGGTTTTCCCGGCGCCGTTCTCGCCGACCAGAGCCAGTTTGCGTCCGGGGTGCAGATGAATGGTGACGTCTTGGAGCGCGGGGACGTCGACGCCAGGATAGGTGAAGCTCACGCGCTCGAATCGGATGCCATCCCCCGGCTTGGCACCGACGATCGCGGTGCCTACCTCGTCTCGCCCTTCGTACTCGAGGTACTCGTACAGGTTCGAGAGATACAGGCTGTCCTCGTACATCCCACCGATCGACGTGAGGATCGCAGCAAGCGCCGACTGCCCCTGCTTGAACACGAGCAGGTACATCGTCATGTCACCGAGGGTGATCCGCTTTGCGATGGTCTCGAGCGCGATCCACGCATAGGCTCCATAAAACGCGACAGTGCTGAGGAGCCCGAGCACGAAGCCCCACCCGCCGCGCCGAAGGGTGAGCGCGCGATCTTCGACGAAGAGATTTCGAAAAATCTCCCGATACCGCTCGAGGAAAACGGGGCCCAGGTCGAAGAGCTTGACCTCCTTGGCGAAGTCCTCGCGCGCGAGCAGGACCTCCAGGTAGTTCTGCTTTCGTGTCTCAGGCGCTCGCCAGGTGAACAGGCGAAACGCATTGGCCGAGAACCTCGTCTCGACGAAGAAGGCCGGGATGGCGGCCACCACGAGCACGGCCAGTGCCCAAACCGAAAGCTGCAAGAGGAGACCGCTGTACGCGATCAGCGAAAACGAATGCTGGACGAGCTGAAAGCTTCGCATGACCAAGCTCAAGGGGCGCTGCGAAGCCTCGCGACGTGCGCGGGTCATTCGATCGTAGAGCTCCGAATCTTCGAAGGCGACCAGGTCGAGAGTCAGTGCCTTCTCGAGAATCATCTCGTTCACGCGTTGGCCGAGGAGTGCGCGAAGGAGTTGCTGGCAGGTGGCCATGCCTTTCTGCGCGCCTGCGAGCACCGCGACCAGACCGAGCTCGACGGCGACCCATTTGATGGCCTCGTCGCGATCAGCGGCGAATCCCGTCTGGGCAGCTTGAACGACCGCATCGACGATCAACTTTCCCACCCACGCCGCCGCGGCAGGCAGGACACCAGCAACCAGACTCAAAATTCCGAGCACGATGCTCAAATTCCGACTCGTCGTCCAGACGAGGCCGAAACCCTGTTTGAGCTGCCGAAACACACCGAATATCTGTGCCCGGTCCTGCGGTGCTCTGCGGCTCATCCGCCGAAGTCTAGGGCGGCCGCCTCCCTGCGCCAGACGGGCAATGTGCGCTCGAAGGCCTGCGGCGTCTGGAGCGCCTCAGTACTCCATGGTAGGACGCGGTCGACTGAATCGATGGCGGCGCAAGAAAGAGGCCCTCGCATTAGAGAGATCCCATCTGGCGACAACCGGCACCGCTTAGTTTGCCCAGATTGCGACTACATCGCTTATGAGAACCCCAAGGTGGTCGTCGGGGTCGTTGCAACGTGGGAGGATAAGCTGCTCATGTGCCGGCGCGCGATCCAGCCGCGCAAGGGGTACTGGACCCTTCCCGCAGGGTTCATGGAGATGGGGGAGAGCCCCGAGGAAGGCGCTGCGCGCGAGGCTTGGGAAGAAGCGCGCGCGCAGCTCAAGATCGTCGATCTGCTCGCACTCTACAGCCTCAATCACATCAGTCAGTTGCAACTGTTCTTTCGTGCACGCCTCTTGACGCCGGAGGTTTCGGCAGGTCCGGAGAGTGAAGAAGTAGGGCTGTTCGATTTTGACGGTCTGCCGAGCTCCGATCTGGCGTTTCCCTCTGTCCGCTGGGCGATCGACCACTACCAGCAGGTGAGGGACGTCGGCGCGATTCCACCGTTTCGCAATCCGTCGGGCGTCACGGGCGACATGAGGCGTGGCCGCTGACCCACGATCGCGTCCGCGCTGACACGCGTCGAGTCCCCTCGAACATCCAAAACCCGGGCGATCTGGACTGGCACGCGGCGTGCTCCCTCTGTTCCCAGGAGGTCCCATGAACATCAAGCCCCACGTTGTGATCCTGATTACAATCGCCGCGCTCGCCGTCGGCTGCGACACCGAAGCACCGCGCGAGCCTAGCCCCCTCGAGCGAGCCGCGTCGAGCGGACCGACGCTTACTGCGTCGAGCATTTCTCCTGTCCCAAAGCCAGCGGACCCAAAGCCTGCGACTTCGATGGAGAATCAGGAGAGTGATTCGAGGGCGCCGGCCGAACCCAAGGACGTCGACACGCCGGCCCACGGAGATGAACCACTCTATGAGCCAACGCTGCAAAGCAGCGACGGGATCAGCATTCATCGCCTGGTTACGGCACCAGACGTTCAAGGCCGTGAGCCCCTTGCGGCTTCTTCAGTCTTCGGCCACGACGAGGAGAAGGTTTACGCTTTTTTCGAGCTCAGCAACGAGTCAGAGGAACCGAAAACCGTGACGGTGTTCTTCGTCGGCCCCTTCGGACAAGTAAACGGGGGGATCGAGCTCGAAGTGCCGGGCAACGTTCCCCGATGGCGGACGTGGGCCTATACGCGATTCGCCGATAAGCTCGGGCTGTGGCGTGTCGAGGTACGAAGCTCGGCGGGTGTCCTTTTAGGCTCCCTGCCATTCGAGGTTGCGGAGGGTTGTTGAAGTTAGAATTGGGGTAATTCGCGCGCGGTCCGCTATGCTCCGGGGGATGACCGAGTCCTCGGTGGTGTCCCGGATCGCGCACGAATCGTGCTTGCGCGCGCCTCCGCTTCTAGCCCAAGGCAACTGGTGGGAGGAGCTGGACCGAGACTTTGCACGACGTCCCGAGGGCTTCGACCTGGCCTTTACCGACCGTGTGAAGGTCGGCGCTGCCGCGACGTTCGATCGCGCGTTACGCACCGCCGGTGCCTCGATGATCTCCAGCATGGCGATTCCCGTCGGATACAACCCCATCGAGCTTCGGAGGGCTTTGCGCGATGCCGACTTCTATGCAGACATCGCCGAGTCGGGCGACCCGAAACGCTTCTTCGTCACGCCCCCGTCCGGTGTGGCAGTTCGGTCTGAAAAGGGCCGCTGGCTTCCGCGGTTCGAGCCTCTCGATGGAACCTGCGAAGCGCTGTCGTTCGAGAGCCCTTTCGAGCCGGTCAATCCCTCGCTGCGCAGCCGGTATCTTCGCCATCGTCCCAACCGGGTCGCGCACGCACGTATGTTACGACACCGCGATGGCCCGCGGCCGACCATCGTTGCGATTCACGGGTTCACGGCGGACTGGTATCTGATCAACGAATGGTTCTTTGCCTTGCCTTGGTTTTACCGAATGGGCTGCGACATCGTGCTCTTCACCCTTCCGTTTCATGGTCCTCGGCAGACGCGCTTCTCGCCCTTCTCGGGGCACGGTTACTTCGCCGGGGGCCCGTCGCGAATGAACGAGGCGGTCGCTCAGTCGGTGTTCGACTTTCGCATTCTTGTCGACTGGCTTCAAAACGAGCGCGGCGTCGAGCAGGTGGGTGTGACGGGCTTGAGCCTAGGTGGGTTCACCAGTGCGATGCTCGCCAGCGTAGAAGACCGATTGTCTTTTGCGATTCCTAACGTACCCGTCGTGAGCTTCGCCGACCTCGTGCTCGAGTGGCAGCCCATCGGATGGCTGCTGCGGGCTGCACTTGCTACGATGCGTTTGGATCTTTCCGATGCGCGGCGTTTGGTCGCGGTCAGTTGCCCGCTGACCTATGCGCCAGTGCTTTCACCGGACAAGTTGATGATAGTTTCGGGTGTGGGAGACCGGTTGGCGCCGCCGAAACACTCCCGCGTCTTGTGGGACCACTGGAATCGCTGCCGAATCCATTGGTTCCCTGGAAGCCACATCATCCACATGGACCGCGGCGTGTATCTCATCGAAATGGCGCGCTTCATGGTCGGCCTCGGGTTTCTTCCGCAGAATAAGCTGACCGAGCCCGAATTGAGATAGATTTTTTCATCCCCGTGAGTACCCTCGCCCCGACCTTAGCCGAAAGAGGGTTTTCATGGACCGCGTCATTCCGTTGCCTCGCCGTAAGGGCGACATTGCAGTTCTCGTTTTCTTCTGGATCAACATTCTTTTCATCACCTACGTCGTCGACGTCGAACAGATCGTCTTGCCCGACATCAGCGGCGACTGGGAGTACCCGTTGTGGCCGCCCGCCGCAGCGGTCGATGTGATTCACTGGTACGGAAACAACTTCGATCCAGTTCTCATCGCCAGGCCAGCCTGGTGGCGAATGACGATCTGGATCGACTCCTTGTTCTTCGGTCCATTCTACGTCTTTGCGATCTACGCATGGACCAAGGGGAAAAACTGGATTCGCATCCCAAGCATCATTTGGGCATCGGTCATGATGACGAACGTGACGATCATCTTGGGCGAGGAATTCATGGGCCCGCACGCGACGCCTGCGCCGTTGCTCGTGCTCGCGCTCAATGCACCCTGGTTCCTGTTTCCGGTCTACGTCATCAAGCGGATGTACAGCACCGAGACACCCTTCACCGAGAACGTCTGATCATGGCTTCCTTTCAAGAGCGTTATGGGCCTTGGGCGGTCGTTGCGGGGGCCTCAGAGGGCATCGGGGCATCGTTTTCCCGTCGCCTCGCGGGCCGCGGGTTGAATCTGGTGCTCTTGGCGCGCCGTGCGGGGCGCCTCGAGGAGCTCGCCTCGGAGCTCCGCACGAAGCATGGAGTCGAGGTCAAGACGCAATCCCTCGACCTCGGCGCAACGAATCTGCTCGAAGGGCTGAAGAAAGCTACTGCGGATCTCGACGTTGGTCTGGCGATCTACAACGCGGCGTATTCCCCAATCGGAAGGTTTCTCGACGTGAGGCTCGAGGACCACTTCGACGTCATCAACGTCAACGTTCGTGGTCCGCTCGTCGTGTCCCACTATTTCGGCCAGCGACTCGCTGCGCGGGGCCGAGGAGGGCTGATCCTGATGTCGTCGATGAGCGGCTATCAGGGTACCGCAATGGTCGCCAATTACGCAGCAACGAAGGCCTACGACACGATCCTCGCCGAGGGCCTCTGGTACGAGCTTCAGGAGCAAGGAATCGATGTTCTAGCCTGTGTTGCCGGTGCGACCCTCACTCCGAGCTTCGAGCAATCGACCGACCGTACTCCATCGAGCTGGCTTGCTCGCCCCATGCAGCCAGACGAAGTGACCGGGCAAGCATTGCGAGACCTCGGTCAGCAGCCGACCGGCGTCTCCGGGCGGCGCAATCGGTTCGGTGCCACCCTTCTCGGGCGCATTCTGCCGCGTCGTGCTGCGATTCGAATGGTGAGCAAGGAAACCGAGCACATGTATCGCTAGGCTCGATTTGGCATGAGGGCCTTCCGAGCACACCCAATGTGCGTGTATCCGGCCTTCCCGCTATGCTGAGGCCGGCTTCCCTGGGAACAGAATGAAGATTATGGTCACCGGAGGTGCCGGGTTCATCGGCGCCAACTTTTTGAATCTTCTGGTGCCCAGATTTCCCGAGCATCAGTTCGTCAACGTCGACAAGCTGACCTACGCGGCGAATCTGGGGAGTCTTCGGTCGGTCGATCAGCTGCCGAACTACTCGCTGCGCCGGGTCGACATCACCGACATGGATGCGGTCGATGCGGTCTTCGACGAGGTCGGGCCGGAGCTGGTGGTCCACTTCGCCGCCGAAAGCCACGTGGATCGAAGCATCCTCGGGCCCCGTGAGTTCGTCCGTACCAACATCGAAGGCACGTTCAACCTGCTCGAGGCATGTCGAAAACGATGGACGGTTGATACCGGCGCGCTCTTTCACCACGTGAGCACCGATGAGGTCTACGGATCACTCGGCGAGACGGGCAAGTTCCAAGAGACGACCGCCTACGACCCGTCGAGCCCATATTCCGCATCAAAGGCGGCGAGTGATCATATCGTACGCGCGTACCACCGAACCTACCGGCTTCCCGTGAAAATCACCAACTGCTCCAACAACTACGGCCCGATGCAGTTCCCAGAGAAGTTGATCCCCTTGATGATCTTGAACGCTCTCGAGCGAAAATCGCTTCCGATCTATGGAGAGGGCCTGAATGTCAGGGACTGGCTCTACGTCGAGGATCACTGTGAAGCGATCTGGTCGGTGATCGAGAAGGGCGAGATCGGACGCACCTACAACATCGGCGGCGACAGCGAGAAACGAAACATCGACGTCGTCGACACCCTGTGCGAGGTGGTCGCCGATGAGACAGGGGGCGATGTCGGCGAGCTGCTTCAGCTCAAGAAGCTCGTCACCGATAGACCGGGCCACGACCTCCGATACGCCATCGATGCAACGAGGATTCGGCAGGAGTGCGGCTGGGAGCCCAAAGAAACTTTCGATACCGGCATCCGCAAGACCGTGAAGTGGTATCTTTCGAACGAAGACTGGGTACGTGAGGTGCGGTCCGGGGAATATCGAAAGTGGATTGACCTCAACTACGGCGAACGCACCGCATAGAGGATAAGCATGATCAACAAGGGCATCATCCTGGCGGGCGGTACGGGCACGCGCCTCCATCCTCTTACGAAGGGGGTGAGCAAGCAGCTCATGCCGATCTACGACAAACCGATGATCTACTACCCGCTGTCGACGCTGATGCTGGCCGGCATTCGTGAGATCCTCGTGATAACGACACCGCACGAGCAGACTCTCTTCCGGGCGTTGTTGGGAGACGGGCAAAGCTGGGGCCTTCGGTTGGAGTATGCAGTCCAGCCGAGCCCCGACGGTTTGGCGCAGGCATTCCTGATTGGGGAGACCTTCATCGACGGGGACGCCTGCGCCCTGGTGCTGGGTGACAACATCTTCTACGGTCACGGGCTCCAGGGGCTTCTCACCGAAAGCGCACAGCGCAATGAGGGGGCGACGGTGTTCGGCTACTACGTCAGCAATCCGAGCGCATACGGTGTGGCTGAATTCGACGAACATGGAGTCGTCGTCGGGCTCGAAGAGAAGCCCGCCGTTCCGAAGTCCAAGTACGCGGTCGCTGGTCTCTACTTCTACGACAGCGAAGTCGTTGCTTATGCAAAGGCGCTCGAGCCATCTGCCAGAGGGGAGCTCGAGATCACCGATCTCAATCGCCGGTATCTCGAGGAAGGCAAGCTCAGGCTGACCAAACTGGGGCGCGGCGTCGCGTGGCTCGATACAGGTACCCCCGAAGCACTCCTTCAGGCCGCGAACTTCGTCCAAACGATTCAAGATCGTCAGGGCCTCCGCGCCTCGTGTCCCGAGGAGATCTCGTTTCGAATGGGATGGATCGACGCCGAGCAGTTGGCTCGTCTCGCGAAACCTCTGGAGAAAACCACCTACGGCACGTATCTGCAGGATCTAGCCGATGGCCTGGAGGTTTGATGGAGGTCGAGGCCGCAAAGATCCCTGGGCTCCTCGTCATCGACCCGGTCGTTCACGGCGATGCTCGCGGTTTCTTCCTGGAGACTTACTCGCGCGACCGCTATGCCAACGCCGGTATCGACTTGGAATTCGTGCAAGACAATCTTTCATCGTCACGCCGCGGCATTCTTCGAGGCCTTCATTTTCAGCACCCGCGAGGTCAAGGCAAGCTGTGCTCGGTGATCGAAGGCGAGGTTTTCGATGTCGCCGTGGACGTTCGTATCGGGTCTCCCATGTTCGGCCAATGGGTCGGAGTGACGCTGTCTTCCGAAAACAAGCGACAGCTCTACATTCCTCCGGGCTGCGCACATGGTTTTTGCGTCATGAGCGAAAGAGCTCTTTTTTCGTACAAGTGCACTGACTTCTATTCGGCCGGCAACGAGCTCGGCGTCGCGTGGAACGACGAAGACATAGGAGTCGAATGGCCGATCGACGCCCCGGTGTTATCGGACAAGGATCGAGCCAACCCGAAGCTTCAAGATATTCCTCCCGATCGTCTTCCTCGCTATGCCTGAGTTCTTGGTCACCGGCGCTTCCGGTATGTTGGGGCGAAGCTGGACGAGATTGCTCGAGACGCGGGGCATCGATCATCTTGGAGCGCCTCGCGCCGAGCTCGACATCACCAAGGTCGACGCACTCAAGCGATGGATAGTTCGAGGGACGAAGTGGGTCATCAACTGCGCCGCCTGGACCGACGTCGACGGTGCCGAGTCGCACCCCGAGGATGCCAACGCTGTCAACGGTTTGGCAGTGGCTCGCCTTGCGGATCGATGCGTGGAGGTGGGCGCGAAGCTCGTTCATTACAGCACCGACTATGTGTTCGATGGAAAGAAACGCCTACCCTATCGAACTGAGCAAGCGCGCGCACCGATCAACGCCTATGGGCGAAGTAAGGCGTTAGGGGAGGAGTTGCTCGAACAGGCCGGCGTAAACCACCTGCTCGTCCGAAGCAGTTGGCTCTACGCCCCATGGGGCAAGAATTTCGTCCTCACGATGCGGGAGCTCGTTCAGACGCGTTCGCAGTTGCGCGTCGTCGACGATCAGCGCGGCCGGCCTTCATCGTGTCATCACATCGCGGAAGCGACGCTGGGGTTGCTCGAGAACCACTGCTTCGGGACTTATCATGTGTGTGACGGGGGCGAGTGCACCTGGTTTGACCTCGCCTCGCTTGTTCGAGACGTCGTGAACCCCGACTGCGTCATCGAGGCGTGCGCGAGCGAAGAGTTCCCGCGCCCGGCTCCGAGACCCGCGTACAGCGTCTTGGATCTCACCGCTACGGAGCAGGTGCTCGGCCCCATCTCCGACTGGAAAGGTCGCGTGACAAGGATGCTCGAAGATCTCGAGGGAATAGGTTGAGGGAAACGCGCAGAGACACCGGGCACCTCGCCGATGAGTCCGAGCTCGCTTAGGCGCTCACCCACCAAAACTCAGCGACGTCGCCGATCCGGTCCGGCAAGGAGCTGAGCTCGTCAGGTAGTCCGACGATGACATACCCGATCCCGTCTTTGCGTCCAAGCCGACGTTGCGTGTCGTTGAGCTGAAGCACGGAGAGCGCGCCCGAATGAACCAGTACCAGGACCCGGCGTGCGAGGCGCGCGGCCCGTCGAAGAGCTTGCCCTTCGAAAGGTCCGTCCCAGGCTTCGAGCTTGATGCGCTCCGTGCCGGGTCGAGTCGCGAGTGCCTCGACAGCTCTGATGGAGGGACGCGTGGCGAGTGCTGTGGACCGGGATACCGGGTAGGGCCCCGAGGGAGGAGGAGTTTGGATCGGCGTCGGTGCACGGATCGGCTGGGGTACCGGCGGACCCCCGCTCGGGGTCCCCCCGGTGATCACCCAGTCATTGTTCATCCGAGCCCCGAGCTCCAGGGCGAGGGATGTTTCGTGGGGCGATCCACCTACGATCAAGACGCTGCCCCTTGCATCCGGGGCGTAGTCGTCGAGTCCGGCGACGAGCTCCTCGAGGCCGTGCGGATCGTTCGGCCACGACGTCGTACCCAGTACCGGACCGCGGCCCCAGAACGCGACCTCAGCGGGCGTTTGGACTCGGAGCCCCCGAAACTCACGCCACAACACGAACAAGAGGGCGAGTCCAAACGATGCCAAGGGCACCGCGCCAAAAACGACGGTCTTCCGCTTGTTGCGGACCGGGTATTCGGGCACCGATCCGGGGTCTAGGATCACGAAGCCGCTCGACGGATTTCGCAACGTATCATCGAGCGCTGTCTCGGTCCGTCGAAGGCTCTCCACCATGCTTTCGTTGATTTTGACCTCGGCTAGCAGGGCAGACGCTTCGCCCTCGATGTGCGAGAACGCCTCGACCCGCTGCTGAGCCTTTTCGGCTAGCTCGACCAGCCCGCGTTGTCGCTCGCGCAGTGCCTCGAAGGTTGACTTGGCAGTGCGAAGCTGCTCCGCGATCGCTTGGTGGGTCGTGTTGGTCGTGAGCCGTCCATCACCACCGGAAGTTCCGACTCCCCCCGAACGTAGCTGAGCACCGAGCTGATTGACTTGCTGCTGAAGTGCCTGAACCCGTGGGTGGCTTTCCGAGAGCGTGGCCCTCGCTGTTGCCAGCTCTTGGCGCAGCCGCTGATAGGCGGCGCGCTCGGGGGAGTCTCCGCCGGTGACGACTCGGGTCTGTGGCGTGCTCGCGAGTTGCGTCTCGAGGCTCTTGATTTGGGCCTCGAGGGCACGAACTTCGGAAATCGCGAGCTCGCTCTCTGCGCGAAGCTTAGCGGCAGACTCCAACATCGATCGCTGCTCGGTGCTCAGATCTGCGATTCCATGGGCGTCTCGGAACTCGTCAAACCTGCGTCGCGCGACCGCCGTCTGAGCTTCTGCCGCCGCGATGCGCTTGTTGATACGTCCGATCTCGACTTCGACGCGCTTCGCTTGGCGCTCCTCGTGATACTGGATAAAGATGTCGATCACGGTACGCGCGAACTGCGCGGCGTCCTCGCCGGTGTCCCCGGGCACTACGATCCGAAGGGTTCGTCCGCGGAGATTCACGTGGTAGTGGATCAAGCGTCCGAGGGTCGTGAGTCTTCCTTCGAAGCCGACCTCATCGGCAATTCTCTTCAGAAGCGCCTGGCGCTGCAGGGCCTCCGCGGCAGGCTCCAGGGCATCGCTTTGCGCCGGCATCCCTTCAATCCGAGGGGTCCCTTCGAACTTCAGCACCGCCGCCGATTCGTACGAGCTAGTCATGACGAACTTCGCGTAAACGAAGCCGACGACCAGTCCGGCTAGCCCGACTCCGAGCAGCAACCACTTGCCGCTCAGGAGGGCGCGTCGAAGCCGAAACGGATCGACTGCAAGGCCAGGCCGAGTGCCGCGAGATCCGGTTCTGCCGGATGGGGTCATGACTTCATCGGTCGCCAAACTGCGCTCTCCTCGTCAGTATGCGTGCCGGCGCGCGCTGCGCGCGAAGATCGTCATTATGATGATTTGCAAGTCCCAGAGCAGGCTCCAGTTACGAATATAGTCTAGATCGTGTTCGACGCGCTTTTCCATCTTTTCGAGGGTGTCGGTTTCACCACGCCAACCATTGACTTGAGCCCACCCGGTGATTCCCGGCTTGACCTTGTGCCGAAGCATGTACCCTTGGATCTTCTTCCGGTAGAGCTCGTTGTGAGCCACGGCGTGCGGCCGTGGGCCGACGATGCTCATGCTGCCATCGACCACGTTCAAGAACTGCGGGAGCTCGTCGAGGTTGGTCCGTCGCAAGAAAGCGCCGACTTTCGTGACTCGTGGGTCGTTCTGGGTGGCTTGGCGGATGTCCGCCCCATCTTCGGTGACCGTCATCGAGCGAAACTTGATGACGTCTATCACCTCCCCGTTGAGGCCGTACCGGCGCTGCTTGAAGAGCACCGGCCCTGGAGAGCTCAACTTCACCATGAGTCCAATGATCAGCATCGGGATTGCGATGATCATCAGGATGAGAGACCCCAAGACGATGTCCTCGAGGCGCTTCAGCCACCCATCGACCCCATAAAAAGGGGTTTCCCGAAGGCTTACGGTGGGGACGTCCCCGAGGGTTTCCCATCGAGCATGCAGCAGATCGAAGGCGAAAAAATCAGCCGCGAGGTACACGGACGCCGTCGTATCCGAAAGCTGCCGGAGAAGCTCGGTGATCCGCGGCTCGGCGCGCAGCGGGAACGCGATGTAGATCAGATCCACGTCCCCGTACCGCGCGGCATTGACTGCGTCTTCGAGGGATCCGATCCTACGTCCGAGTGACCTCGGGATCGGGTGGCAACGGTCCTCGGTCCGGTCATCGTAAAACCCGTAGACATGAAGGCCCAAAGAGGGAAGGTCGTTCATTCGGAGCGCGAGCTGTTCCCCAAGTGGGGTCATGCCGATGATTGCAGCCGGGCGGGTGTTGTACCCGCGGCTCCGAAGCTCGCGAAGCACGAGAGTGATCCCCGTTCGCCAGATCGAGATGAGAAACGGAGCGAGCACAAACCACGTAGTGACGGTGATGCGTGAGTAGTCCTCGGAGCTCTTTGAAATGAACGCCAAGAAGAGAAGGGTGGGGACGACGCCTCCGAACCAACCAGTCCAAGCCCGCATGACGAGCTGCTTGAGACGCATGCCGCGCGACTTCTGGTAGAGCTTGAGCGCCTGCGCGATCAACAAGAAAAGGATTGCTCCAAGTGTTGCGGCGATCCACGACCTCTGGTCCCAGGCCTCATCCCTGGCGAGCGTCGGCAACCAGAGCGCCAAGTAAATCAAGCCGAAGTCGACGAGGCGCATGAGCGGCGCGAGGTCTGCATCCGTCCCGCGTCCCCAATCGGTGGGTTTCTTGCTCGGCATCAGTCGTTGGTGGACATTATACGCATTGCGGCCCCGCTTCTCACTTCAACCTTGCGGGCGACCTATGGGCAGGCTAACCACGAATATGGGCCGTTTCTCGGCAATCTTACTTTGCGTGGCGGTGAGTGGCTGTGCGGCGAATCGGTATCCCGGGGCGCCTACGATGCCCTCGGATGACCCAGCGTTCGCCGCCCCGGAGCCGGTGGTGATGCCCGGCCTCGAGACCGACCCGCCCGAGGCTCTGAAGCTGATGCCGGGAGATATCGTCGAGCTGACGACGGTTTCCGCCCAGACAACCCAATATCCGGGTCTCATCGTCGATGCCTTGGGAAATCTACACGTCCCTCTCGCAGGGGACGTGCCTGTCGGCGGTAAAACCCTGACCGAGGCTGAGAAGGCCATCGAAGCCGGGCTTCGGCGCTACGATCGATTCGCCCGTGCCAATCTGATCATTACCCAACCCGACGGGCACGTCGCGTCGGTGCTTGGAGCCGTCGGCAATCCTGGCCGCATCCCGGTGCCCCCGGGGATGCGGGTCGCCGATCTGTTCGCCGCGGCGAGTGGCGGCGGGGAGGTGCGGCTCGCGAGTGAGAACATGCTTCCCAATTTAGACTTGGCCCGCCTCATGCGTGATGGGGAAACCGTACCCGTGAGCATACCTTTGGCGATCAAGGGCGACCCAAAGCACAACGTTCGCGTTCGTTCGGGCGATCAGCTCTACGTTCCGCCGGGCACCGAGATGCTCATCATGGTGCTCGGCCAGGTCGGTGCGCCGCAGCCCATCGCCTATCGCCAGGGAATGCGGCTCACGGAGGTTCTCGCGCGCGCCGGCGGCATCACCGGTGAGGGCGATCAGAACGACGTGCGGATCGTGCGAGGCCCCTTGCGGGAGCCAAGGATGTATACGGCCAGTATCAAGGACTTGGTCAACGGCAAAGCGACCGACGTCCAGCTGGCGCCCGGGGATATCGTTTATGTCACCAAGGCCTGGTACACGAAGACCGGAGACGTGCTCAACGCCTTGTCGCCTCTGATCTCGCTGGCCAACTCGGCGGCCATCATCGCTGTCGCGGAAGCCATTCGTAGGCCGTAGCGTCATGGGCCGCAGAATGCTGTTCGGCCGTCTCCTTGACGCCAGCATGACGACCGAAGAGATGGATCCTCGGTCTATCGAAGGAGGCCTTCTCGAACCTGAGGAGCAGGCGGTCGCCGGAGCGGTGGCTCGCAGAATCGACCAGTTCACCGCCGGGCGCGTTTGTGCCCGCAGAGCTCTCGCGAGACTCGGAGTAGACCCCCAGATCCCAATTCTTGCGGGCGAAGACCGAGTACCGATCTGGCCAGATGGTTTCGTCGGAAGCATCACCCACACCGACTCTTGGTGTGCTGCGGCCGTCGCGCGTGCTTCGGAAGTTCGCGGGATCGGAATCGATCTCGAGCCGGCGACGCCGCTCAAGGAGTCCCTCGTGACCCGAATCTGCACCTCGACTGAGCGCCAATGGCTCTCGGACGCATCGGAACCCGGCTTGTTAGCCAAGGTCATCTTCAGCGCAAAGGAGGCGGTCTACAAGTGCCAGTACCCCCTGACGCGCGAGTTTCTCGGATTCCACGCCGTAACGCTCCACCTGGGCGATGGTCTCTTCACTGCGGTGTTTCAGCAGGACGTTGCAGATTTCCGACGGGGTGATCGCATCTTTGGCCGTTACATCATCGAGGACGGCGTCGTCGCGACGGCGTGCGCCTTGGGTGGGGCATGACCAAAGGCCCGATCACGGTGGTCATCGACGTGCCTCGCGGGAGCTTCATCAAGCGAGACGACGATGGAACCGTCGACTTCGTCTATCCGGTGCCCTGTCCCTTCAACTACGGCCACGTCCCGGGGACCAAAGCCGAAGACGGCGACGCAGCGGACGCGATCGTGCTCGGAAGACGGCTGCCCTTGGGTACTACTACGAGCGTCCTTCCTCGCGGTCGTATTCATTTCATCGACGCTGGTCGATCCGACCCAAAGTGGGTGTGTGCGGACAAGCCTCTAAGCGAGCTCCAACGCCTGCAGGTCGCCGGCTTCTTTCGGCTGTACGCGTCCGTGAAGTTGCTGATCAACCGCATTCGTGGGAAGCGCGGAGCTACCCGATACCTCGGCTGGCTCTGATAGGCGTGGTCCGTCAGACTCATTGGCACCCTTGGGCGAGTTGATCGACATACGCGTCCTGTCGTCGTTAGCCTCGGTAGATGCGGCCGAGTGGGACACCCTGACCGGCGATGACGACCCGTTCGTCGAACATGCGTTCTTGTCGCTTCTCGAGCAAAGCGGGTCGGTGGGACGCGGCTCGGGATGGGAGCCTACGCACATCACCGCTTGGCGCGGCAAACGACTGATCGGCGCGCTTCCAATATATCTAAAGACGCACAGCTACGGCGAGTACATCTTCGACTGGGGGTGGGCCGATGCGGCTGCACGTCTCGGTGTCCGCTACTACCCCAAGCTCGTCTCTATGGTTCCGGTCACGCCAGTTACCGGACGACGCATCTTGTACGCACCTGACGAAGACCCGATGCCGATCGTGCGAAGGCTGATCGATGGCTGTCTCGATTTGGCGGACTCCGCGGGCATGTCCTCCATCCACTTGCTCTTTCTAAACTGCGAGGAGCAGGGGTGGGTGGCGCGCGACGGTCGCCTCGTGAGCCGACTGTCCTTCCAGTTTCATTGGCGTAACGAAAGCTACGAGAGCTTCGACGAATTCGTCGATGGTTTTCGCTCCTCGATGCGCAAGAAGCTAAAGAAGGAACGACGGATCGCGGCTGAAGGAGACGCGAAGATCGAAGTCCTCAAGGGGGCTGACCTCAGCAACGACGACTGGCGTACGCTCGAGCGATTGTACCGGGGGACATGCGGTCGGAAAGGCTCGCACCCGTATCTGACTCCCGAATTTTTCGAGATGGCGCCGTCCGTGCTCGGCGAATCTCCCCTCGTCGCCGCCGCCAAGCGTGAGGGGCAGATCGTGGCCGCGTCCATCAACTTCGAGAAGGGCGCCAATCTGTACGGCAGGTATTGGGGAGCGGTTCGAAGACACGACATGCTGCACTTCGAGCTCTGCTACTATCGGCTCATCGACCACGCGATCAGGCATGGTATGCAGCGCTTCGAGGCGGGCGCGCAAGGGACCCACAAGCTTCGCCGCGGCCTCATGCCGGTGCCCATCTACAGCGCCCATTGGATCCGGCACCCCGTGCTCGCGCAAGCCGTGGCCGACTTCCTCCCGAGAGAAGCAGCCTCGGTACGAGAGCAGATCGAGCACCTCGGTCGCCATGGGCCGTTTCGCCGGCACGACGGTCGGGACACCGTGCACCAAAGAGCTTCCGGATGACGCTGCTCTTTGTCTACCTCGCGCTGGCGCTTGGCGTATCTTTCGTCTGCTCCATTCTCGAGGCAGCGCTACTCAGCGTTACACCGGCACATCTTGCTCGGCTCGAGCAGGACCGACCCAAAGTCGGGTCGCGTATTCGCGCGCTCAAGTTGCACATCGATCGACCCCTTGCAGCGATCCTGAGCCTCAACACGATCGCGAACACCGTCGGTGCAGTCGGAGTCGGCGCAGAAGCGCAACGCCTTTGGGGCTCGCACGTCTTGGCCATCACTTCGGCGATCTTGACCTTGCTGATCCTGTTCCTCTCAGAGATCATCCCGAAAACGCTCGGGGCGGTGTACTGGCGCCGGCTGACCGGTTTCATGAGTCGGTTTCTGCCCGCGTTGATAGCCGTTTTATTGCCGCTGGTTTGGCTCTCAGAGGTGATCACGGGAGTCATCAAACGTCGTCGAGGCTCGGAGAAGCTGTCCCGTGAAGAGTTCGCAGCGCTTGCACGTGTAGGTGCGCAACAGGGAGTATTCGACGAGTCCGAAATGCGAATTCTCTGGAATCTCTTCCACTTTGGGTCGCTGCGAACCCGGGACATCATGACCCCCCGGACCGTCATGTTCTCGCTCGAGGAGAATACGACCGTCCGGGATGCTGTTTCCGAGCGCGGCTCTATGATTTTTTCTCGAATTCCGATCTGGAAGGAAAGCCCCGATCAAGTGACCGGGTACATCCTCAAAGACCACTTGCTGATTCAGGCGGCGCGCAACGAGCTTGATGTCGCTGTCAACAGTTTTGCACGCGAGGCGTTGATGGTCCCGGACACCCTGCCTTTGCCCTCCTTGTTCGAGCGCCTGTTGGATCGACGAGAGCACATTGCCGTCGTGGTCGATGAATACGGTGGCGTGGACGGTGTCGTGACGATGGAAGACGTTCTCGAAACCCTCATCGGTCTCGAGATCGTCGACGAAATGGACTCGGTCCAAGACATGCGAGCGATGGCACGTTCGAAGTGGGAGGCTCGCGCCAAGCACATCGGAAACAATCTCCCCAAACCGGCTGGTCCGGGGGGTTCGGCGACAGACCTGTGAAGGCGTCACCCACCAATCGTCGTCTTCCCTCCTCGGACCTCAACCGCTGGATCTACGCGCTAAAGCCCGCCAGTTGGCCCAAACTCTTGGTGCCGACGCTGTTCGGTCAGGTCCTCGGCGCAATATCGGTCGGTGCGCTCGACTTCATTGCATTCGTATGGGGTCTGGGGTTTACGGTGGCGGGGCTCGGGTTCATCGTGCTCCTCAACGACTGGGGCGACCGTAAGGTCGATACGATCAAGCGCGACATGTTCCCCGACGGCTGCTCACCGAAGACGATCCCGGATCAGATCCTCAGCGTGAGCGCTGTCGGGGTGGTGGGAGCCGTCTTCGGCCTTGCGACTCTCTTGGTCACGGTTGGGAGCGAGGTCGTCCTAGGTCGACCGTGGGCGCTCGAAGCGGGCGTCGCCTGCATGGCGTTGTTCGGGGCTTACACGCTGCCGCCCATTCGACTCAACTATCGCGGTGGAGGCGAGTTCCTCGAGATGCTCGGTGTTGGCGTCGCGCTGCCAATCTACAACGTGTATTTGCAGGCAGGGCTCATCCCACCGCAAGTATGGCCCTGGGTCATCGGGTTCGCGTTTCTGAGCCTCGCAGGCGGGATAGCCAGTGGGCTGTCCGACGAGCAGAGCGATCGGCGGGGGGGCAAGCGCACGTTCGCTTCGGTTTTCGGCAATCGCGTCGCTCGACGATCGACCGAGGTTTGCGTGCTCTTGGGCGCTGTGAGTTGGTGGGTGGGCGCGCTCGTGGTGCCTGCGGCTGTCCCGCTTTGGGTCGTGGTTCCGGCGGTCGCGATTCTAGGATGGCGCTTCATTGGGATGCGGCGCGTCAGCGCAAAAGCCGTCACCAATGCGTTCGAGGCGCAGGGGCGGTACAAACACTTCCTTCACGGAGCTATTTGGCATAGTACGATGGTGGCGGCCCTGCTGTTGTGGGTCGACATGATTCTCTGATGAGTGCCCGCGCGATAGAGAGCCGGGTTTCGACCCTGGACGAGGTGCAAGCCCGCATCGATGCGACGACGTGGGGGGCGTTGACCCTCGACCCCTGTCGTTCCGAGGCCACCCCCTTGAAGAACCTCGTCGCCTCGCTTGCGGGGCCCTCCGAGGTCGAGCTCTTGGCCGCCGCAGCCATCGAAGTAGCCTCGGCTCAGCTTGACAACTTCCCGGAAAACCTCTTCTGGGATTTCGATTGTTATCTCGCCTCAGTTCACGCACACGCTGCCGCGTCCCCCGACTATGCCGCGTACGTCGAGCGGACCACGCTCATGACGGTCGGTTTGATGCAGCTATATGGCCAGCAATCCAAGATTCGATTCCGATACGTGCACGATTTCATGTACGGATTCGACTGGGCACGGTGGGTGCGGCGCGACCCCGCGAATCGACTTCGAGTCGATCCGTTCGGACTGAGCTTCCTGAATCAGTCGGAGAGTCGAGGTCGAGACATTCTGGGTCTGATCGAGGCCGATGACAGTTGGTATCCCCGACTTGGAGACGGTGTCGCGAGAAATCCGTTTTCCTTTTCTAGAGAGCCCGAAGACGAGCTCGTTCTCTACCGAGATCTTTCCGCACGGGACTTAGTTCCTGTGCAGGCTTGGCGAATCGATGCTGCGCCCGACTGGAGTCGCGATTTCGACGCCCTACGCGAGGCGCGAGCCAAGGCACTGAAGCTCGTCGACTAGGCCGAAAACACCATCGCAGCGATCCAGGCGACGAGCAGCACGTTGAGCGCATTGCTCGCCCACCAAGCGGCACGAAATGGATCCTGCGCGCGCGCCCCGACCAACAGGGGCACTAGCGGCACAATACCAACGAGCGCTCGCGTCCCCATGGGCACGAGTGGCGTCCACAAAAAGACTCCGAACGCCGCAAATGCTATCCCGGCCGATGCAGCGCGGCGGGCATGGGTCACTCCGTAGCGGACGGGCCACGTTCGCTTGTCCGCGTTTTGGTCGTCTTCCACATCTGGTAATGCTGTCAGAATGTTTCCGCAAAGGCCGAGGACGGTCGCCGGCAGGATGATCCACATCGGCGCAAGAACGACTTCGGCCTGCAGGTAGTAACCCAAAGAAGGAAGGCCGATCCCAATGCCCAGCCCCTGCAGGACTTCTCCGCCACCGCGATAGCTGAGTCGAACCGGGGGGAAGCTGTAGAGCCACAACAATGCGAGCGCGATCACCGCATAAGCCGGCGTCCAAGGTCGTCCAAGAAACGCTAGTGTCGCCGACCAGGTGACGAGGAGGACCGCACTCGCTTGGGCTGCGCGTCGCAACTGCACCGGCGTGAGCTTTCCCTCGGGAATGACGCCCGAGCCGCCCGAAATCGGGGTGCGATTCCCGGTATCGGCCTCGTGGTCTGCGTAGTCGTTCGCGTAGACGACGAAAAGATGATCGAGGATGCCCCAAAGCAACGCGGCCACGAACCAGAACCAGTCAAAGGTTCGCGTGATGTGCCACGCTGCCACTTGTCCGAGGACCAAGGGCACGGCAATGTTGATTTGCGCGAGCGGTCTTGAAGCCTGCACCCAATGCTTCACTTTCATCACAGTACTCGATAACACGATTCTTTCCTGCTAGGCCTGACTCGTGCAGGCGCCGACCAGGGAATCCCTCCACCGGCCAGTGCAGTTTTTCACCGGCAAGGGCGGCGTTGGCAAGTCCACCATCCTTGCGGCCCTGGCGATGCGGGCTGCTGGCGCTGGGCAGCGCCCTTTGATCGTCGAGCTCGGTGTCCACACGTCGTCATCGCACATCCTCGACGGGCCGGCGGTCGGGTATGAGCCGGTCGAGGTCACCGAGGGCGTGCACGCTACACGGGTATTGTTCGAGCCGGCGCTGGTCGACTACGTCACATCGAGACTGAAGCTACGACCGATCGCGAAACTCGTCGCGAAGAATAATTCTCTTCGGCGTCTCTTCATGGCAGCGCCCGGGGTGGACGAGCTCGTCACGTTGCACAGGGTCGCACAACTCGATGCCGGTGAAACGTGGGGACCGATCCTAGTCGACCTCGAGTCGACCGGGCATGCCTCGATGTTTCTCGACCTCCCCGATGTTTTGAACGTGTTTCTCGAGGACGGTCCCCTTCGCCAGGTCGTTGACAACGCCACCCGACTGCTCCGCGACGCTCAACGTTGCGCTGTTCACATCGTCACGGTGCCCGAGCCGCTGGCGGTGCGAGAGACGATCGAGCTCTACCGCGATCTTCGCCAGCGAGATGGAATCCACCTAGGTCACCTCTTCATAAATCGCGTTCCGCCTGCTTGGCTCGATGATGCCGGACGACGATCGATTCGAGACCTGCTCCAGACTGCGAGCACCGACGACCCGTTTCGGCCACACCTCTTGCTGGCGGAGCATTTGTCGATGCGGCGAGACACCGCGGAGAAGTGCATCCGAGGGCTGAGGCACGACATCGATTTGCCAACCATTCTGCTCGACGCACAAGACGACACTGGCATCCGGATCGTTCGGTCGATCAGGGCGCGACTTGGACCGACGGAGGCTTCGTGACCGGGCTTCGCGAAGACTGCAAGCTCGTGTTCTGCGTGGGCGTAGGCGGGGTCGGGAAGACGACCTTTGCGGCGGCTCTCGGGCTCCGGGAGGCGCTTCGTGGGCGCTCGGTGCTGGTGTTGACCGCCGATCCTGCAAAGCGGTTGGCGGACGCGCTCGGTATGTACGGCCTCCGCGACGAGCCTTCCACCATCCCTTTGCCGGAGAGCGCCGAGGGGGGCGAGCTTCATGCTGCCATGCTCGAGACGAAGGCTAGCGCAGACGCGATCATCCGCCGAGCTGCGGAGAACGAGACGCGAGCGCGACGCATTCTCGATAACAAGATCTACCGAGCGTTCTCCAACACGTTGGCACGCTCGCACGCCTATGCAGCCATGGAACGCGTTCACGAGGCCATTCGAGATCCTCGATACGATTTGGTCATCGTGGACACACCGCCGGCCCAAAGCGCGATCGAGATCCTCGATGCGCCAGCCAGGCTCGTGCGGTTTTTGGACCAGCGGGTGGTGCGTTGGTTTCTGCAACCCGTGGATGGATCCTCCCGCTTGCGGGGTGGCCCTCTGGCGCGGCGCCTGCTCACGACGATTGCTGGTGAGTCCCTCGTCGGCACCTTGACGGACTTCCTCGGCGAAATGGCGTTCCTACGGGAAGGGTTTTCGGAGCGGGCGCGAGACGTGCGCGATGCGATGCGATCCTCCAACACCGAGTTCATATTGGTTTCTTCGGCCGACTCGGTGGGCGTGGAGGCGGCGCGATCCGTCGCCGACGAGGTCGCTGATCGCGGCTTCGTGCTCGGTCATATCGTTTTCAATCGTGCGTTCGTTTCAGGTGTGGAGGTCAGCGACGTAAGCAGCGACAGGTATCCGCCTTCGCTCGCCGAGCTCGCTCCGACGCTCGAACGTATGCGCGCTTGGTTCGCCCACGAGCAGGCCCAAAAGCGGGCCGTCATTGAGAAGTTTTGTCGCGAGCAGAGCCGCGGTGCCTGGATCCTTCCGGAAACCTCGAGACCCCTAGGAAATCGGTCGGCGCTTTTCGCTTGGATCTCGGCTGGACGCTCAATTGCACCTCTCGCGTAGCGTGCCCCCACCAGTTCGTGCAATCCTTCGGCCGACCTATGGAGTACACGATCGACCACGATTTGAGCCCGGAGCTTGCAAAAAAGGCTGCCCAAAAAGCGGCCGACCACTACACGAAGAAGTGGGCAAAGTACGACGCGAAGACCACTTGGTCCGGCGATGATCACGCGGAGATCACGTTTCATGTCAAAGGCGTCCACGTCGCCGCCACCGTCGACATGCGACCGGGGCAGGTCGTGATCGACATGAAGAAGGTGCCTATTCTCTTGCGCCCTTTCAAACGGATGGCTCTCGATGTCGTTCACACGACCATGAGCAAGTGGATCGAGAAAGCGAAGAAAGGGGAGCTCGACACGTGACCATCGCTTCCGCTTCCCAAAGACATACGGTATCGCCGCGATTTGGCTGGAGGCGCGACGATGGACACCGGCTGCTACGCCATCCGTCGGCGCCATGGAGTCACTCGCTTGCGATCGGCTGCTTCTGAAATACGCCGTCTTCGTTGAGCCAGGAAAGTCTGTTGCCCCAGTCGTCGGCGAGGATGTCCAAGTCGTTGTCGTCATCCACGTCTTGGAGAAAGCTGAAGTCAATCCAGAACCCGCTATGAACTGGGGTGTCAAAACGATTGTCGGTTTGATCGCTGAACGTGCGCCCCCCTTCGTTGACCAAAAGACGCAAGAAGGTTTGGCTTGTCGGCAGATCTGCGAGAGTGACCAAGAGGTCGCGATCGCCATCCCCGTCGACGTCCTCCGCATCGAAGTCATACGTGTCGTACTCGTTGAAACCCAGGTTCAAGAAATCACGACCGTAGCTACCCGTCGATGAGCCCCAGAGAATCTTGGTGGTGCTATCGTCGTTGGAGCCGCCGATCAGCAAGTCGAGATAGCCGTCGCTGTCAAGATCGAGAAATTCACTCGCCCAAATGTTGGTTTGCCAGTGTTCACCCACCAGCTGGCTAGTCGCTGTCATCACGCCACTGCCATTGTTCTCGAGGAGTACGTGCGCGCGATCTTGCCAAGGGGAGCTGGCAAGGAATAGGTCCAAGTCGCCATCGTGATCGTAGTCGCCTAGCGCCCCGGCATGATGAAACCCCGTGAGCGTATCGTCAGCTAGGGTCGTGAGTTGACCGGCGCCATCCGAAAGCATGTACACGACGGGTGCTCCGGGGAAGGGGTCCTGATCAAAACCGTGATCGATCAGCACAGCGTCGTCGTCGCCATCGCGATTCAGGTCACCTACCAGAAGTTTACGCGGGTGGATGCCACCGGGCATGACCTCGCTGAATACGGAAGCTCCATCCGTCGCCACCCCATCGATGTCGAGGGTTAGGCTAGCTGGGTTTGGTTCGAGCGAGAGAAACTGACCGCTAAATACAAGGGCGTCTTCCTTGCCGTCCGCATTGAAATCCCCATATCCAAACGCGTGGACGAAGCCATTGTCAGACTTGTATTGGTGGCGATCGATCCACCGATAACGCTCCTGAGCAACTGCGTAGGACGTCCTTTGGTGTACTCCCGGATCAGCAGTGAGCTGCAGGTCCGTGGAGTCATCTTGACCGCCGCCGGCGCCGCAGCCGGCGTCGATCCACACAAGCAAGAGTATGAGAGGTGCGCGGTAGCCACGGGCCGCATGTCGGTTGCAATTAAAATGCATTTTCACAGTATCATAAGAAAGACGTCCAAGCGCCACTGACTGCGATCTGCCCCGGCCCCCGTCGCGCAAAGGTCGTGAACAACGGCGACTGACTAGTAATCTTCGAGGACCCGAGCCGGGTGCCCATGGTCAATATGGCCGATGAGCATCCGGTAGACGCTGTAACCTACGAGCTCCTGCAAGCGTTTCGGAAAGCGCTTCGCGATGTCTCGCGGGATGCCGAGCTGTTGGTTTTCTTGCTGGCGAATGAAACCGGCGCAGTAGTTCATCGCGATTCCGATGCGCCGCTCGTCCGTGCAGTTTTCCCCACCCCCGTGCCACATGGACCCGTTGTAGATCATGATGCTGCCCTTTTTCATGCAGGCCCCCTGGCTTTCATACGTCTGCCCATAGATGGGAGAGTGGTCGCGTTTGTGTGAGCCGGGGATGATGCGAGTAGCGCCGTTGTCTTCCGTGAAGTCCGTGATCGCCCATATCGAATTGCAAACGAGCGGCACATGAGGCTTTTCTATCGGGATCAGTTGGTCATCCGCGTGAATAGGCTGCGGGCGCTCGCCAGGCAGAATACTGATCGACGATAGCGATGAGATCAGGCAACCGTCGTCGAGCACCCGTTCTACGATGGGCAGCAGTGTCGGGTGTATGGGGATGCGCTCGTACAGTGGACCGTGCACCAATAGATTGTAGATCCGGATCGTGTTGTGCCCTTCGAAGGTGTTGCGGTTGGGCGTGACCTCGAGCTCTCGTTCGAGCCTCAGCAGATCTTCCGCAAGCTCGTCGGCGAACACCGTATCGAAAGCGTTCTCAACGATCGTGTAGCCTTGGTCTTCGACCTCGGCCACGTGCTCGCGGAGGTCCATGCCGACTACTGTGGATCTGAAGCCCCTAACCGTCCAGACGCGTCGCGACGCTGCGTCAGCCAGTCGGGTGGCAGCAGCCCTCGCCTAGGCGCCCACGAACTGCTTCAGAGCCGCATCGCCGTGTACGTTGCGTAGTTTCCGCAGGGCCAGCGCTTGGAGCTGACGGATGCGCTCGCGGCTCAGGCCGAACTCCCGGCCGATTTCGGCGAGGGTATGGGACTCTTTTTCCCCGATTCCGAATCGCATGCGGATGATGCGCTGCTCACGCGGATTGAGCGTTTCGAGAGCCCGAAGCACGGTCGTCGACAGATCCTCGTCGATCACCGAGTCCATGGGCGTGCCACCTTCTTCGTCAGAGATCAGATCTCGAAGCTCGCTGTTACCGTCGTTACCAACCGGCATCTCGAGCGACACCGTATCGCGGGAAATCATCAACAGGTTGGCGATCTGGTCTGCCGGAAGCTTCATCCGTTTTGCGATCTCGGCCGGGGTTGGCTCGCGGCCGAACTCGCCGGTGAGCTTGCGAGTCATTCCGGTTACCTTGGTGAGCAGCTCGCAAGCATGGACAGGGATACGGATGGTACGGGCTTGGTCCGTCGTGGCGCGGGCCATCGACTGGCGAATCCACCAGGATGCATAGGTTGAGAGCTTGTAGCCTCGACGGTAGTCGAATTTATCGATGGCGCGCATGAGCCCCATATTGCCCTCTTGGATCAGGTCCATGAAGGGAAGTCCCCGCTTCAAGTATTTCTTCGCGATTGCGACGACCAGCCGCAAGTTTGCCTCGACCATTTCAGCCTTTGCACGTTCGACGTCAGCGCTCGCAGCACTTACCACTTCATGAAGCTTCCGAAGCTTGGAAGCGGACAACCCCGAATCTTCTTCTGCCTTTCTTCGAGCAGCTGCTCCTTCGTCGAGCGACTCAACATAGGAGTCCAACGCACAGAGGACAGACTCGAAGTTCGAGTCGATGGCCGCTTCACGAATCGCGAGGTCGCCTTCAGCAACACGCTGGCGAACTTCGATCAACTCGTTCGCATGCAGTTTGTGCTCGACGATCGCGTCGTAGATGACCTGGCGACCTTTTTCGATCTGTCGCGCGAGCTCGACTTCGCCCTCTCGCGTGAGAAGGCTGACGGCACCCATCCAGTCCAAGTAGGTCTGTACGGGCTCCGCACTAAGCACGTTCGTCTTTTCGGCGGTCTTCCCGTTTCGTCGACGGTCAGCCTTGCGGTTCTTGCCCGGTTTGACGGTGACTTCGATCCTCGCGGACTCGATACGCCGAAGAAATTTTCGGATGGTGCCTTGAGTCGCGCCGATCTGGGCGATGACTTCCGAGGCTTCGTCGTAGGTGATCCAGCCGCGTGGTTTCACGGCCTCGATCAGTTCCTTTATCACGGCGGTTTCCTTGGCTTTGTTCTTCTCCGTCATCCGTCGGTCTCCCATGCTTCTAGGCTTGGAGTACCATCATGTTGGAAAAAACGCAACCATGTGATCAAAAAAATCTAGTTTCACTGTGAACGGATCATCACTGTGAGGCATCTCACCCCCTCCAACGGCGCCGCTGCGGCGTTGATTTCCGGACCGACCCTGGGGTACGCCTCTCCGCCATGGCTGGGTTTCAGGAGTACGACGCCTACGACGGGTTGGGACTTGCGGAGTTGGTGCGGGCAGGACAGGTCAGCAGCCGGGAGCTCGTCGAGGAATGTATCGCTCGGATCGAACGCGTGAACCCGAAGATCAACGGAGTCGTTCGTCCGCTGTATGATCGCGCGCGTGCCCAATCGAACGAGGCTCTAGGTCAGGGGCCCTTTGCGGGCGTTCCGTTCCTGGTGAAAGACCTGATTCAGTGCATTCCAGGCGTGCCCACCGAAATGGGGTCGGTCTTCTGGAAGGGGTGGACCCCCCGAACCGCGACCAACCTCTACAAACGGTGGCGCGAGGCAGGTGTCATTCCTGTAGCCAAGACGGCTACATCGGAGCTGGGGCTCCTGCCTGTCGTGGAGACCGACCTTTGCGGTGCTACGCGCAATCCGTGGAATCTCGGTCGAACGTCGGGGGGCTCGAGCGGAGGATCCGGGGCTAGCGTCGCGGCCGGCGTTGCTCCCATGGGATCGGCGGGTGACGGAGGTGGTTCTATCCGCATTCCTGCGGCCTGTTGCGGGGTGTTTGGCCACAAGCCGTCCCGAGCGCGAAACCCCGTTGGTCCGACAGCAAGCGAGCATTGGTCGGGCTTCGTCTCAGAGCACGTCGTCAGCCGCAGTGTGCGCGACAGCGCGGCGATGCTGGATGCGACGCACGGGCCGGACGCGACCGCCCCGTATTTTGCAGCTCCGATCGAGGGCACGTTTCTTGGGGCTACCGAGAGTGATCCGAGTCCTCTTCGGATCGCGTTCCATAGCGAGCCCGCGTTTCCATCCACCGTTCATCCAGATTGCAGGGAAGCTGTCGAAGATGCTGCCCGCCTTTGCGAAGAGCTTGGCCATCGCGTCGAAGAAGTCTCGCCCGGTCATGATCCGGGTGCGCTCAGTCGGGCGTTGGTCGTCGTCTTTGGTAGCAACATCGCGGCTGAGATCCAAGAAGCGGAAAAAATCGTCGGCCGTCGCGCAACCCCAACGGACTTTCAGCTCACGACGTGGATCAGTCACATGGTCGGCAAAGCGGTGAGCGCGCAGGACTTCTTGGTTGCCTTGAGATCCCTGCAAGCCGAAGCGCGCCGCCTGGCACGCGTGTACCGTGACTATGATCTCGTGCTCACACCGACACTCGGCGCCCCTCCGATCGAGATCGGTGCGCTCGATCCGCAGGGGGTCGACGCTATTGTCCAAAAGCTGTTCGCCGCCACGGGCTGGAGTGCACCTCTCTCGAACCCCAAGCTCATCGATCGGGCTGCGGAGACCACGTTCTCGTTCGTTCCCTTCACACCGATCGCCAACATCACGGGCCAACCCGCGATGTCTGTACCGCTATTCTGGAACGCCGAAGAGCTCCCGATTGGGGTCATGTTCGCAGGGCGACCTCCGGACGAGACCGTCATGTTCTCTTTGGCGGCTCAGTTAGAGCGGGCGCGTCCATGGAAAGATCGCCATCCCCCGGTTTATGCGAAGTGATAATTACCTAGTAATTTCGGCCGACTTGCGATGATTGAGCCTTCATTCATAATTTGATTGCCCGCTTCGGGGCGCACCCTCTAGGATTCTCGCGGATGACCCAAGAACAGCGCTACCCAATCCTGCGCTCGAAGGTCGATACCACGTCAGACTTCTATCAATCCAATCGCGAGGAGAATCTCGCGTCGCTTGGCGAGGTGATCGAAGCTCAGACTGCCGCCAACGGTGGTGGCGGACCGAAGTACGTCGATCGGCACCTTGCGCGCGGTCGGATTCTTCCCCGCCAGCGCATCGAGATGATGCTCGACCGCGACAGCTTTTTTTTGGAGATCGCTCCCCTCGCAGGTCACGCCATGAAGGGAGAGGCCAGTGGGTCTTCCGTCGTCGGCGGTGTTGGCCTGGTCAGCGGCGTCGAGTGCTGTGTCGTCGCGAGTGAGGCGACTATCAAGGGCGGAGCAATCACACCCACCAGTATGTTGAAAAGCGGGAGGCTTGCCGAGATCTGCGAGCAGAACCGCCTCGTTGGCCTCAGTCTCATCGAGTCTGCAGGCGCGGATCTGCCGAACCAAGACAAGATCTTCGTGCACGGAGGCGTTGGGTTTCGACATTTGACACGGCGGTCGGAGCACAAGGTCCCGACGATCTGTTTGGTGTTCGGAAGCTCGACGGCCGGCGGCGCCTACTTGCCGGGAATGAGCGACTATGTCGTGATGGTGAAAGAGCAGGCACAGGTCTACTTGGCGGGTCCTCCATTGGTGAAAATGGCCACCGGCGAAGAGGCTGACCATGAAGAGCTCGGCGGCGCGGAGATGCATTCGAGCATGAGCGGCGTGTCCGACTACCTTGCCGAAGACGAGCTCGACGCCATTCGACTCGGCCGGGAGATCGTCGCGCATCTCGACTGGAAAAAGCGCGCTTCCCCACGACCGCGTCCGGTCGAAGCCCCTCTCTGGGACCAAGAAGAGCTACTCGGAATCGCTTCCGCCGACGTGCGTGTTCCCTTCGACCAGAGAGAGGTGATCGCGCGGATCGTCGATGGATCGCGCTTCAGCGAGTTCAAGCCGCTCTACGGAAAGACCATGCTGTGCGGTTGGGCCCACATTCACGGGTTCCCGGTTGGCATCATCGCGAACAACGGGACGATCTTCAGCGACAGTGCCAACAAAGGCGCTCAGTTCATCCAGCTCTGCAACAGTAGCGACATCCCCCTAGTCTTCCTCCAAAACACGACCGGTTTCATGGTCGGCAAGAAGTACGAGCAGGAGGGCATCATCAAGAATGGCGCCAAGATGATCAATGCGGTTTCGAACAGTACCGTCCCCGCGATCACCATCATGACGGGCTCGAGCTACGGCGCTGGAAACTACGCGATGAGCGGTCGCGCGTACCGACCTCGTTTTCTCTTCACTTGGCCCAACCACAAGATCGCGGTGATGGGAGGTAAGCAGCTCGCTGGCGTGCTCGACATCATTCAACGCGATGCCGCTGCCAAGAAAGGCATGGAGGTCGATGAAAAGATGCTCGAGGTCGCCAAGATGATGACCGAGAAGCAGATCGAGGATCAATCGACTGCGCTCTACGCGACGGCTCGAGTTTGGGACGACGGCATCATCGACCCTCGTGACACACGAACGGTGTTGGCCATCTGTCTGTCGGCTGCATACAACGCTCCCGTCGAGGGGACCACTTCGTGGGGCGTCTTTCGCCACTGAGGAGTAGGCGCGACTTGACCCGAACAATCCAAAAAGTACTGGTCGCCAACCGCGGAGAGATCGTCCGGCGCGTCATGCGCACGTGCCGCAAGATGGGGGTCAAGACCGTTGCCGTCTACTCGGAGGCGGACCAGGATGCGCCTTTCGTTCGAGAGGCGGACGAGGCGTTTCTACTGGGGCCGGCGCCAAGCGCGGAAAGCTATCTTCGGATCGACAAGATCCTCGAAGCGGCCAAGCGCTCGCGAAGCGACGCGATTCACCCCGGCTACGGGTTCCTTGCCGAGAGCGCCGAATTTGCCGAGGCCTGCCGATCGGCGGGAGTGACTTTCATCGGGCCTACACCCGAAGCGATTCGCTCGATGGGATCGAAGCGAGAGGCCAAGGCTTTGGTCGGGCAAGCCGGCGTTCCCGTGATTCCCGGCTACGACGGGTCGGATCAAAATCCTGCCGTCCTAGCCGAGGAGGCCACGCGAATCGGGTTTCCGGTTCTTTTGAAGGCGAATGCTGGCGGCGGTGGCAAAGGAATGAAGCTGGTGCGTAAGCAAGAAGAGCTTCCGGATGCGATCGCGTCCGCGGCTCGCGAGGGTCAGAGCGGGTTTGGCGATGGCACTCTCCTCGTCGAGAAGTACATCGACAATCCGCGTCATGTCGAGATTCAGATCCTCGGCGACCGTTACGGCGATCTAGTTCACCTCAACGAACGCGAGTGCTCGATCCAACGTCGTCATCAGAAGATCATCGAAGAGACGCCATCTCCCGCGCTCGATGCCGAGCTTCGAAGAGAGATGGGGGCCGCGGCGATCTCCTGCGGCAAGGCGATCGATTACCAGAACGCGGGCACCGTCGAGTTCGTCTTGGCGCCCGATCGGAGCTTCTATTTTCTCGAGGTCAACACTCGCCTCCAGGTCGAGCATCCAGTTACCGAATGTGTGACCGGCCTCGATCTCGTCGAAGAGCAGATCCTGATCGCGCAGGGCGAGCCGCTGCGATTCTCACAAGAGCAAGTGCGATTCGACGGGGCTGCGCTCGAGGTGCGGATCTACGCCGAGGACCCTACCGCTGGCTTTCTTCCACAAAGCGGCAAAGTGGTGGACTGGCACCTCCCTCTCGCAGAGGGCCTACGTGTCGAAACCGGGGTCGAAACCGGGAGCGAGATCAGCATCTACTACGACCCGATGCTCGCGAAGATCGTCACCTTCGGGGACAACCGGGCGGTCGCGCTTCAACGAATGCGAAGCGCGTTGCGGTCCCTGAGCACGCAGGGCGTGGTCACGAACCGCGACTTCTTGCTCCGTGTGCTGAGTCATCCCGAGTTCATCGCAGGCAATTTCGACACGCATTTCATCGAGCAGCACATGCAGGCGGCGCTCGCGGAGCCCCCCGACGATTTGGCAGAACGTCACGCAGCGGTCGTGGCTACTCTTGCGTCCCAGCAACGCCGCGAGCTCGGGCGTGTGCTCATTCCTACGGTGCCATCTGGCTGGCGGAACAACTTTCACACCCCGCAGTGGGCCGAATATGAAGTCGGCGATCGGGTGCACCGTGTCGAGTATCGACATCTCGGCGAGAACGTCTTCACCGTGTTCGTCGGCGAAACAGAGCAGCAAGTGCGCGTGGTGTCGTGGGATGACCCGCGGTTGACGCTCGAGGTCGAAGGGCACCGCAGCACGGCTCGAGTCATCATGTCGGGTGATCGCGCCTACGTGCACGCCCGCGACGTCGACGTAGCACTCGTGTTGAAGCCGCGCTTTCCCGACAAGTCGCTGTTGGTTCCTGCCGGCGGCTGTGTCGCGCCGATGCCGGGCAAAATCATCGAGGTTCGGGTCTCCAAGGGAGATACCGTTCAGGCAGGTCAGGTCCTCTTGATCATGGAGGCCATGAAGATGGAGCATTCGGTGAGCGCTCCACGGGACGGAACGGTCGATCAGGTCAGCGTCGTCAGTGGGGATCAGGTAGACGCCGATGCCTTGCTCGTCGTCGTCTCCGAGTCTTGATCGCCGGGAATGCCGACCTACGCAGCGTCCAGCTCGGCGATCAACTCGTCGCCGCTCAAGTGGTCCGCGGATCGCCCGTCGAAGTACTGCATCAGGCCGACACGTTCGTAGTGAGGCTTGATACGATCACTGAGCAAGCCGATTTCGCGGAGGTTTGGAACCAAGCGTTGGAACATCACTTGGCGGAAGATCTCGAAACCCGGCGAGTGGGACACCATGTGCGCCCACTGCTTGCGCGTGATCTTGTGCTCAAACCACTCCTCGTAGACCTCGTACGACAGGAACCGGTTGCGCATGAGGAGCGCGACCTCGAAGGCCCAGTCTTCGCGCTCGCGCTGCTCCGACTCACTGAGCTCGTTCTGGAAATGATCACGAAGGGCGATCACGCCGTAATGCACGTGGCGCGCCTCGTCTTGGATGACCTTCTTGAGGAGCTCCTTCAAGAGAGGCTCTTTGGTCATTTGATAGAGTGTGCCGAATGCGCCGAGGGCCAAGCCTTCGACCATGATCTGCATTCCGAGGAACTTCAGGTCCCACCGGGAGTCCTGAATCAGGGCATCGATGATGACGAAGAGATTGTCGTTGATCTGATAAAGTTTGTTGAGCTTCGTATCGAGATATCGATGGAATACCTCAACGTGGCGACCTTCGTCGACCACCTGCGTGGAACCGTAGAGCTTGCCGTCGAAGAACTGCACGGCTTCGGTCACCTGCGCAGCAGCGAACAGTGCACCCTGCTCACCGTGAAGGAACTGGCTGAGCATCCACGCCCCGACGCTTGCGTTGAGGCGGTGCTGCTCGAGCTCGGTCAGCTTGATACCCATACCCCTTAGCTCGTCGTAGCTCATGAACTCCGGCGGTATGATTGGAACCTCAGGATTCTCCGGATCGACATCGATGTCCCAGGGAAGGTCTTCGCCGTTCCACTGCTGCTCTTTGGCGCGGGTGTAAAGCTCACGCATCTCCGGCTGGTCGTTCGGATACGTCCAGTCGAAGTGAGTCTCATGGTGCGACGGCATCTTGGTGGGAACACCCTGTTTGCCACGCTGCAGAATCAACCCACGAATCCCGGACGGCGCCATCGCGCGAAGCACCTTCGGATTGCTCGTCTCGGTCATCACTTGGACGGCCTCGATGTAAGGCTCCAGGCGCCTCCGAATCGAGAAAGGCAGGTTTTCGAGAACTTTGTTGGTGAGCATGGCCAGTTCCTTCGTTAGAGCACGTTGGCGAAGAAGTCGCGAATCTTGGTTGCGTGTAGACGCATGATGAAGCGATCGAGCACCGGGAGTACTGCCTCGATCATGGTGGCGACCTGCTCGGGCGGCAAGCCCGAAAGGCGTGAAGAAATCAAGTGCACTTCTTCTTGGAGAAGCTTTGCGATCAGGTCCTGGTAGTAGGACATGTCCTCCACGCCGAACCCGAGTTCCTTCGTGAAACCGAGGGAGCGAATCTTGCCAAGCACCTCGAACGACCAAACATCCGCGGACGCGACACGAAGCGTTCCGTTCGTGCACTCTCCGCCGATCAACCCGAGCTCGAACGCACGCTCGACGTCTTCAGGGTCGACCCCGGTCTCTTTGGCGATTTCATCCGGGGTAAGAGTGGGACTGCGGTCCTCGCCGGTCTTGAGCGACGCGTCGAGACGTTCTTTGACCCCGGCGAGGAAAGCATGCTGACGGGGAGAAAACACGTCGTCCTCTCCATCGAGAAGAGCCTTGATCGCCTTGAGCGGGAGAAATCTCTCGTGCTGAAGCTTTTTGATCAGGTGCAATCGATCGATGTGCTCTTCGGTGTACCAGGCCATGTTTCGACCGGTCTTGCGGCCAGCGGGGAGGAGCCCCTGTTGGATGTAGAAGTGGATCGCTTGACGCGGAAGCCCGGTCGACTCGCACAGATCCTTCATCCGGTAACACCAGTGCTCTTGGGCGGGCTCGAGAACTTTGGCTGTGGCCGTCATGAACCCTCTACCTCGATTCTGCTTTGCGCGAGCGGTCGCCCAACGCACGTCAGTATATACCCCCGCTCCTTTTCGGAGCGACTCAAACAGTTTGGCTCTTCTACTTGGATGTCGCCGCTGCGCTGGCGGACGCGGCAAGCTCCGCAGCCGCCCATGGCGCACGAAAAGGGCATGTCGAGGCCGGCTGCCAACGCGGCCTCGAGGATCGTCTGCCCCGGCGCGACCTGAACCCCATGCTCGCTGCCGCTCTTGGAGATGACGACGAGCTCTATCTTATCGCTTCCGAGGCCGCCGTGGCGATCCTCGGGTCGCGTGAATCGCTCCTCGGCAATCCGCGCGGCATCCACACCCCGTCGCTTCAAGACTTCGTGCACCGCTTCCATCATCGGGGTTGGGCCGCAAACGAAGTACCGGAGCATGCCATCATCCTCGATGCCGAGCGCGTCCAACCTTTCGAGCACGACATCGTCGGACAGGAGCCCTTCGCCGCCTGACCAAGCCTCCGGTGGCTTCTCAAGCACATGATCGATGACAAGGCGCTCGCCGAGCTCTACGGAGAGACGGGCCAATCGCTCTCGGAAGATGATGTCATCCCAACCACGGTTACCGTAAATGAGCGTTACTTTGCTCCGCTTCTCCTGATGAAGAACCGTCTCGAGCAGGCTCATGATCGGGGTAATGCCGCTGCCGCCGGCGAGCATTACGAAGTGCCTCTCGTTCACGGATCGGGGCTCGACGGTGAAGTTCCCCGACGGACCGAGCACCGAGAGCGTGTCGCCCGCTTGGATGGTGTCGTTCAGGTGGTTGCTGACGCGTCCGTCTGCCATGCGCTTGACCGTGATGTGCACAGGGACGCCTGGGAGGCATGCGTTTGCCAACGAGTATGCGCGCCGAAGCTTGTGGCCATCGACGTTGACGTCGACGCTGAGGAACTGCCCGGGTTTGAACTCGATCGGTGACCCATCCTCTTCGGTTAGGTAGATCGACACCGCGTCGGCGGTTTCGCGCACCACGTCGACGACCTTGACGGTGCGGGCCATTTGGGGCGCTTTGCGTGCAAGCGAAACCACTGCCCCTGGAGCGGGCCGCGGCCTTTCGATGAGGGGCGCAGGCGTTTTCCCAAAGATCAAACGACCGCCGAGCATGGCGATGTCACGGTGCGCGGTCCGCACCTTGTCGGCCAGGCGTCTCGGAAGCAGGACGAGCGGGTCGACTTCGTCGAGGGGGGTGGGGGATGGGAGCCTTTCGATCACGGGCGCGGGGGTTTTCCCACCTGCTCGATCGAGAAGCATTCGCGCATCGAGACGGGCTTGATCGAGGAAAGGAGTGCAGAAGCTTGGAAGGGCCCTGGCAGCCAGTGATGCGGCTGCATCCAGCTTCCCAGGGGGTCGGCGGCGGTCACCCTCCATCTCCCTAGCGTGCCGAAGCAGCACACGGGTGTCAAGTGCGACTAAACACTTTACTTACATTGTCGGATATCATAGCAAGAACCAAATGATTTCAGGCGCCCTCCTCGATCCGCGGACGCTCGCTACGGTGCTCGACGAGGTTGTCGTGCTCGACACTCGGACCGGCGCCGACGTCGACGGGGTCTTCGAGGCAGGTCACGTTCGCGGCGCGATCCGCGTCGATCTCGAGACGGATCTCTCCGCCCCCGGGGATCCAACGAAAGGAGGTCGTCATCCGCTGCCCAACTTCGATGCTTGGCTCGAACGTCTCGGCGATTGGGGGATCACCAAGACGACGCCCGTGGTGATCTACGATGCCGCATCGGGCGGGATGGCCGCGGCGAGGGCGTGGTGGATGCTTCGCGCTGTGGGTCACGACCCCGTCACCGTCGTCGATGGCGGATGGTCCGCGCTCGTCGCTGCGGGGATTCCTATCGACACCGAGGCGTCGTTGGTCGAAGCGCTCGGCCCATATTCGAGCAGCCGCTCGACCTGGCCGACGGTCGACGCAGATTTTGTCGATCGCATTCGACGTGATCCCGCGTGGCGCCTCGTCGATGCACGTGCGCCCGAACGCTATCGTGGTGAAAACGAGCCGCTCGATCCCGTTGCCGGTCACATCCCCGGCGCGAAGAATCTGTTTTGGAAGTCTCTTCTCGGTCCAAACGAGCGTTTCCTGTCACGCGGTGCGTTGATGAAACGATACGATGCCTTGCGGGGCGACGTACCTCCGGAGCGAGTGATCTGCTACTGCGGCTCCGGCGTGACCGCGTGCCACTTGCTGCTTGGCATGGAGGCCTGCGGCCTCGAGGGGGCACAGCTCTACGTCGGATCTTGGAGCGAGTGGTGTCGCCTTCATCCCCCTTCGAACAAGTCAAAGTAATCCCGCGCAGGGCTACCGAGGGTCATTCCCGAAGCTTGCAGTCAAAAGGGGAGTCGCAAGCTCCTCTTCGAGCTCGACTGCCCAACTGATCCACGCCGTCGGTATCGATTCAATCACTTGCAGTCTCGGAGACGCAGGATCCGACTCGAGACGAGTGTTCACGAGTTGGAGCTCGGAGAGTGACTCTAGCGAGACATCGGCCACTGAGCTCTTGGTCACCTTTGAGTTTACGAGAAGTGCGCGGCCCGCGTTTCGATAGAACTTCTTCTTGCGGTAGCTATGCCATCCGGTCTCGTTCTCACTTACCCCGGAACCGGAAAGAAATACCCTGGAGTCGTCTTTGACTTCGACGCCGATGTGGTTGCGGATGATTCGCAAACGTTCACCGAGAACAGACGCACCCTCACCGATGCTCATGCCTTTGTCTCCATTGCCTATCAGAGTGGAATCACGAACGATGACGGCGCCTCCCATCACATCTAGAGCATCGTTTCTGCTGTTGGTAAATCGACTCCGCTCGATGACTCCATGGCCTACGTCCACGTCAAGCGCATCCGACCGCGCTCGGTCCCAGCTCGAATCTCTCACGATGAACGTGCTTGATGCGATGTTGACTGCGTCGTCACCGTGTGCGTTCGGTCCGAACTCGCAGTCCTCGATGACCGCACCCTCGGTTTCGTAGATATTGAACATCCCCTTGAAGTAGACACGGCCATCGGTACCCGCGCCTCCACCTCGGATCTTCATGTGACTGAAGTGCGAACCTCGCGTCCCGGGCCCAGTGACCCCGAAAGTGCCCCAAGGGTGGTGACTATCAGCTGCCTCGATGCTGACCGGAGCGGCGGCCGTGCCTTCGACGGTGACCCTTCCCCTTGAGAAGATGCTGACTCCGGGGCCCATCAGCAAACGAGTTCCTGGGCGAATCACGAGCTCTTGACCTGCTCCGACGTGCAGCGATTGGGTCAGGCCCACGATCCCAGGTCCGAGCGCAACCGTCCCACTTGGTTCCCCCAGTGCCTCGAACGCTCGAGGATGGATTGATCTGACTCCGTCTCCGCCGTCGGGAACCTCGTTTCTGGGCACGACGGGTTCGCCGGTCACGGCATTCGTGAACGACAAGCTCCCTGGACGACCTTCCACGTCGTACACCAACGGCGCGGGTGATGGCGCGTAAACCACGATTGGGAAACGATAGGGCCGCATCTCGAAGGGTGTCTGCTCTTCGGTAAGCCCAGGATAGAGAATCGTCGGGTTCGAATCAGCTCCGCGGCGCACGGACACAGCGACGTTTCCGAAAACCCAGACACGACTGAACCCTGGGCGGCGCTCATTTGATTGCACGGCAACACGGGCATCCGTTAGATGAGCGACCAAATACGATGCCCGGGCTCGAATCCACTCTTCCAGCTCCCGCTGCTTCTCGACGAGAGTTTCCCCTGACTCACGAACGAGCCCATAGCCGCCAGCTAAACCAGGCCTCGGGTTACCCAATTTCTCGAGGCTCGCGAGGTGGGGGTCGGCCCGTAAATCAGGCAGGATGTGATCCAGCTCTTCTCGCGCCACCTCGATTTGATTCTTTGCGGAAAGCGACCCCTGAAGAAGCTCGTACAACAGAAGGTTGCGGCGATGCACCCATCGCGGATCGTGCGAAAGCAATGCGGCGAACGGATGGCGAATCACTTCGACAGGCAGATCAGGAGTCGCCTGAATCCCGTAGCCAGCCACGTCCCAGGGAACCACTTCGATCTTCCCGCGTTCTGGCGCCACGTGCAGCAGATGATTGTGAAACAGGTCTGCATGCACGCTTCCAGTGATGATCATCAGCACGGCCCAGCGCGTGTAGACGTCCATGTCGAGATAGGATTCGAAGTGGTCCAACCCGCGCGCAGAAATCGGGCTCTCAACGGCTACGAGTGCCGGCATGTCGAGAAACGATCCAAAACGCTCGAGAGCCGCCGAATAGCTTGGCTGTCGCATCGCCACGAGAGCCCTATTGAACAGCTCTATGGCCTCGGGAGTCTCCCCTTGCTGCTTCCACTCCCGTGCATCCCTCCAAAGAGCGCCCGTGAAGTTGTCCCCCTTGAAAAACGTACCTGGGATCCGGCCCGCCGCCATCAGCACGGAGCTTCCCGGCCTGGTGTTCCGAACGTAGACTCCCTTGTAGACGCCGTTGATAAAGACGCGTACGTGCTCGAGTTGGGTGCTCAAGAGCCCGAGGTCGCGCCCGAGCCGATCCGGTAACCAGTTGCGCATCGCAAGTACGCCCTCAGGGCGTTGAAGCTCGATGCGGCGGTGTCCGCTCTTGAGCGCCTTCTTCCGAATCTTTATGCGGAGAGAGGGCTTTTCCGGGTGATGGTGCCACTGGCCCAATCCTCGGTATCCGATCTTGCTGGCCTGGCGAACACCATTCTCATCGATGTAGATGCCCTCCATAAAAGGCTTATTGCCTCCGGATTTACGACCGAGCGCCGGATCGCCTTTCACGATCGCGCGGCGCATCAGCTCAACGTCTTCCTCATCTAGCTCGATGCGGATCGTCGGCAGCTCGCTTGCGTCGACGTCGGGATTGAGGTGCCCCGGGGATGTGCGCAAACCCCAATAACCCAGGGCGACAAGAGCCCCAATGAGCGCGCCCACCAGGACCATCCTCCGGCGATCAGTGACCATTGGATCGGTGCGAAACGATGAGATCGGCGCAATCCCGCATCATGTCGATTTTTACAATGTCGACTTGATACACCCTGAGACCCGTTCGAGCTGCAAGGTCTTCGAGAAGTTGAGGTCTGCTTTCGGGAGCGAGAAGCTTGAGGTTGTCGTACTGGACTGGAATCGTTTCGATACCACGGTTGGCGGTACGAATCTCGAGAAATGCGGTGATGCCTACGATCGCGGTGTTCACGAAAATAAGCTCGGCTACGCTGATCTTCTTGTTGCTCACCGCATTGAGAATCGCAATCCCAATGACGATAAACAAATAGGTCAGATCACGGATACGAATCGGTTCGGTGCGGTAGCGAAGAATTCCAAATACCGCGAACAGCCCGAGGGCAAAGCCAAGCTCGATGGGAACTTTGCGGAGCAACAGGCAAGTGCAGAAGGTAATGACATTGAACAAGTAGTACGTGAAAACGTACTCAGGGTTCTTGTGGCAGCGTTGATAAACGCCTCGAATGACGATGCTCGCAAAGAAGAAGTTGAGTGCAAAGCGGGCGACGAGCTTGCTGAAGTCGTCCCAATCGATCAAGAGGCTCGCACCGAGAAGCTCGCTCATCGTTGAAGCCTTTCGATGAGCTTGAGCATACGCGAGAGAGCACCAAACCGAATATCAGAGTGCGCCATCATCGTGCCGATGCAGTACTTGCTAATGGGAGCTCGCCGGATTCCAGCGCTCCGCAGCGTGAGCATCGCAGGTGTGCGAGAGCAATAGGGTTGCTGCTTGACCTCCACGATGGCGACCCCGGGCAGACAACGCTCCAACTTGCCGCTACGAAAGACAATGTCGAGGTCGATGGTGATCCGTTCCTTCACCTCGAAGCCGACGAGCGTGAGGCGCCGAAAGCCTATCCAAAGGCGAGGCGTCAACGCATCGGGAGGGAGGTCGCTGTTTGCGCCCACGAAGGTCCAGTCCTCCGCGGACATGGAGTTGTCGGCGTATGTCTTCTGCTTTCGATGCTTCAACGTGAGTGAACCGTTGGTCTTGGTCTTCACTTCCAGATAACTGAGCTCGCGATCTGGATAGTGGCGGATTCGAACCTTGTGCCGGGCACGGCGCTCTCGACGGTGGTCGTGGTAGCAGCGGAGGGACGAGGTATCGAAATACAGCGTTTCATACTCCGCGAAAGAAGCCTCACTAGCTTTCAAGACTCCGTAGTCCGGCTTTAGGGATCTTAGAAGCGCGGGGACTTGTTCCGGCCTGACGGCAAACTTCGTATCCGTGCGACGCAACAAACTGCATTCCTTCAACACTTCCGGCGCTACCGGAACGAAGCTGTGCAGCCGCTCCAGTCGCGCCGCTCGTCCGATCTCCACTAAGCTCATGTCTTCCCCCGTCCGCGCCAAGCGCAGGACGTCCCCTGAAAAAGGGTAGCAATTTTGTGGCTCCGACAGCAAAAAGCGCTTGGGGGCTTTCGCAGCTGGGCGAATGCAGATTCATGCAAATGGACGGACTGCAGCCTCGAGAGGACCGGTTTGGCAGTGTCTTCGCCGACTTGCTACTCAACCAAGGGGGATATGACGATTGGAAGGGCCATCGCGCTCGCGCACCTCGCCGCGTTGAGCGCCTGTAGTGACGGAGGAGGTAGTCCTCGCATGGGGTCCGACGACCCGTGTCCGACGACCCTGCAAGAAGTTGCGACGCAGGTCCTTCAGTCGAGTTGCATCGGAGGAGGCTGTCATAGCTCCGTTGACAGAGCGGGTGCGCTCGACCTCGAAGGTAATGCGCTCGAGCTGGAGCTCATCGGCCGAGAGGCTGCTCTTTGCAATGGCGAAACCCGAGTCATACCCGGTGACGGCGAAGGCTCGCTGCTCATTGCGAAGCTTCGAGGAACGGCCGACTGCGGCGCGAAGATGCCAATTGGCGGTGAGATTGCGACCGCAACGATCGACTGCATGGCCGCTTGGATCGATCAGCTCGAAATATCCAATGCTTGTGAGACCTGCGGTGGCACGGCTTGCATCGACCTTCAGACAAACGCTGACCACTGCGGTTCTTGTGAAACAGCATGCGGAGGCTCAGCCGCTTGTGTCGACGGGGGCTGTGCCTGTCCCAATGGTCTGGCGGTTTGCGATTCCGGATGTGCCGATCTCGACAGCGACCCTGCGAATTGTGGTGCTTGCGCCTCGGGATGCGGCGATTTGTTTTGCCTCGCAGGCGAGTGCTTGGCGGACTGCGGGGCGCTCACCGAGTGCACAGGCTCTTGCGTCGACTTGACGAGTGAGTCGAATCACTGTGGAGCCTGTGGACGAGCTTGCGGCCCGGGTTCTTCTTGCGTCGACGGACAATGCCAGTGCGGCGGCGCAACAGTGTCGTTCGCCACCGACGTTCAACCGATCTTCGATGCCAGCTGCGCTTCGATGGGGTGTCACGACGGAATCGGCGGGCCCGGCCGCCCGGGCGGGGGAGGGACGAGCCTCGACCTCACCTCTGGCAACTCGTACGAGAGTTTGTTGAGTACGACGACGACGTGTGGCCCCGCGGTGGCACCAAGGGATCCCGAGGGCAGCGTTCTCATCGGCAAGTTGACGGGCACCAATCTCTGCATGGGAAGCCAAATGCCGAAGGGAGACTCACCGCTCGCTGTTGAGCCTATCGACACAATCGCCGTGTGGATCTGCCAGGGCGCCACAAACAACTGAGCTCACGCCTTCTCAATCCGGGTCATCGCACGCGGAACACTCGCACAAACCCGCGGGGATGCTATTCCAACCCGCGTGACGGAATCCGTTTGGGAGTTTCCCCTCAGGCTGCCACGCAACGCCTTCTCCGCGCGGGAGGCTCCTCGAGCGGGCGACATCTGGCGCCTGTGCCAAGATACGGCGACCCTAGCGTCGATTCGCGCAGGGTGGCCGCCGGCGCGCTTTCGGGCCGAGGGGGTCTTTTTCATCGTGTACCGGATGGTGGTGGTTCACGCAGCCGAGATCCCCTACGGCGAGGTTCTCGATGCGACTACTTGGGTTTCCCGCCTTCGACGGCGGACGCTTTCCACGCGCGAAGTCCGACTGCGCGCCGCGGGAGAGCTCGTCGCCGCAGCCACCCAGGACTGGGTGCACGTCGACAGCCAGACCTTCAAGCCCAAACAAGGCAGCGCAGAAACCGCGGCCGCATTTCCGGCGATCGAGGTAGAGCCCTCCGTAAAGATGCCAGAGTTTGAGGAACACCCCGGCCGGCATGGCATGTTCCAGTTTCAAATGTGGCAGACCTGGGCGGACCCGCTCGCTCATGCCAACCACCCGGCCTACATCGATTGGTGTGATGAAGCGACAACTCGGCGCATGGTAGAGGCTGGCATCGAGCCGTCATTGCTGCGTCCCGTGGCGGAGCAGGTCACGTTTCGCGACTCGGTTTTGCCGGGTGAGCAAGTCACCGTGCACACGGAGCGCGCTGGCGTCCTCGGCCGAAACGCCGTTGTCTTGAAGCACCGTCTCGAGACAAACCGGGGTCCGGCTGCCGAAGCCACCAGCATTCGGAGCCTCGCCGCTGAGGCTGGGGAACTTTTGATCGCAGCCTGGGATTGACGATACGCGAGGGAGCTCTTAGGGAGGATTGACCGATGTGCACCATCATCGTGCGACACAAGATGGACGATTGGTGCTCGACCGTCATCGCTTCGAATCGGGACGAGTTCTACAGTCGTCATTCCTCGCCTCCGGTCGTGCTGTCGTCGAATCCGCTCATCGTCGGTGGGCGGGACGAGACGAAGGGGGGCACGTGGTTTGGCATGACGCGGGCGGGCCTCTACGTTGGCCTCACCAACCAGCGCACCTTCAGCTTTCCGGACGATTCGCTTCGCTCGCGTGGAGAGCTCGTACTCGAGGCCCTCAAGACTGGCTCCCACGACGGGGTGCGGAGCTATCTGCAACAACTCGATCCTCGCCTGTACAACGAATTCAACTTGATCTTCGGAGATGGCGACAGTGTCGCCGTCGCCTACGGCCGGCGGTCGTACGAGCGGATCGAGCTCGAGTCGCTGTCCCCGGGTGTGCACGTGCTCTGCAACGACCGCCTCGGGTCGGCCGAATTCCCAAAGGCCGATCGCACACACGCCCGCGTCCTCTCGCTCGCACCCCAATCTTGGCCAGCCCTCAAAGAGAGCTTGATCGCGATTTTGTCGGACACTTCGCTCCCCGACCCGTCCGAGGTTCTGCCGCTGCCTCCCAATCCGATTTTCGACCAGGAGCTCGCCCGCCGCCTGCAAGCGGTCTGCGTGAAAACCCCTCTTTACGGCACCGTTTCGTCGACGATCGCCGCGGTCAAACCCGGGGAAGTGGTGCAATATCAGTATGCGGCGGGTCCTCCCTGCGAGAGCCCCTTCGAAGACGTCCTTCATCTCATGCAGTGATAGCCATGCCGCAGGCCGTCTAGCGCAGGCTGTTGGCAAACGCGATGATCGCATCCGCGGCTGTGGCGAGGTTTTGCTCGTTCGTTCGGCCGCTCTTTTTGCGCGGCTTGAATGAGTGGTCGCCGTCTTTGATCCATACGACCTCGATCGATGGCGACAGCGCGTAAGAAGCGACTTCTTTGGGCGTTCCAAAGGGGTCCCGCGTTCCCTGCGCGATGAGGGCCGGGGTTCGTAGCGTCTCCAAATGCGCCGTTCGAAGGCGTTCGGGCTTCCCCGGAGGATGAAACGGATATCCGAGGCACACGAGCCCGGCGACGCCGGCATCATCTGCAATCATGGAAGCGATGCGCCCTCCCATGGACTTTCCCCCGATGATCGTACGTCTGGGGTCTCCGACCTGCGCGAGCACTTCTTGGTAGCGTTCGATGAGCTCGGGAGCACGATCGGGTCCTCGCCGTCTTCCATCTTGGCGCCGCTTGGACATGTACTCGAACTCGAAACGCACGACGGAGATCCCGGCTTCGGCAACCGCCTCGGCGATCGCGTTCATGAAGGGCGTATCCATCGGAGCGCCCGCACCGTGCGCCAGCACGAGGAAGAGCCGAGACTCTTTGGGTCCGTTTCTCAGAAGGTCTTGCACTTTTTTCTGCGTCAGCGCCCGCGTAAGATCAGCACTGCCGTGTCCGCCTTCAAGTTCGGGTCGTCTGACTCCGCGATCCTGATCCCCTTGCTGTCGTCGTAATACCGCGCGTCTTCCACGGTCACATTCATCTTGTCGCAGAGGTCCAGCACGTCTTGAATCGAAGGGAAGCGTCGGTTGGGCGTGTCGTACCATTCGAAGGCGTAGGATCCTGGCGCTTTGGGAACGCGGCCCTCGCGCGCGAACATCGTTCGCAGTGTCTCGTACCCGAAGTTGGCGAAGCTCACGATGGCCCGCTTGCCCACTCGGAGGGAATCCGTGAGCAGTTGCTCGATGTTGGGTACGACTTGAAGCGTCGATGAGATGACGACGTAGTCGAACGTACTATCGTGGAATTGCGGCAAGCCTAGGTTGAGATCACAGTCGATAGCGTCGACACCGTGCTGCATCGTCGCGGCGATGAGCGGTGTGCTGACGTCGACTCCCACCAGTCGAGCTTCTCCACGCTCGCGCAGCCGGGCAAGGAGGTCGCCTTCGCCACAACCGAGGTCGAGGACCGAGCTCCCCGGGGGGATCAGCTCGATGATTCGGTCGTCACTCTTCCTGCGATCGGGTGTGCGCGGCCTCATGTCGCCGAGCTTGGCCCGGACCAACGGCCCGTAGGCCTCGATATCGTCCGGCAGAAGAAACCCGTCATGGCCGCCATCGGTTTGGATTTCGCAATACGAGACATCTTGGTCCAACGAGGTCATTGCGGCGACGAGGTTCCAGGACTGAGCCGGGGGAAACAACCAATCGCTCGAAAAGGAGATGACCAGCCAATCACATCGAGCCGATCGCAGGGCACGGACCCGCTCCTCGTGGGTGCCTCCGAGATCGAAGTGGTCCATCGCCAGGGTGATCGACACGTAGGAATTGGCATCGAAACGCCCGACGAACTGATCCCCCTGATAGGCTAGATACGACCCTACCGAGAATCGCTTTTCGAACTGGGTGGCGATGTCACGCGGCTCGTGCCGATTGACGTCGAACCGTTTGCTCATGGACTCGGATGAAAGGTACGTGATGTGCCCGAGCATGCGCGCGATCGCGAGCCCCATGTGAGGAAAGTCTCCTGTGTCGTAGTACTGCCCGTCATGAAACTTCGGGTCGGTCTGAATGGCGTTCCGTCCCACCACATCGAAGGCCAACGCCTGCGAGGTAAGTCGTGAAGACGAACCGAGAACCACACCGGTTTGAACCTGCTCGGGATACCGTGTCGCCCAACAAAGCGTTTGGTGCCCGCCGAGCGAGCCGCCCACGACTGCGCGCAGGCGACGGATCCCGAGCAGATCGACGAGACGTTTCTGTACGTCCACCATGTCTTCGACCGTGATCAGGGGGAAGTCCCGGCCGTACGGGGCTCCGGTGCTCGGGTCGATGGTGCTCGGCCCGGTCGTACCTCGGCACCCGCCGAGCAGGTTCGAGGAGATCACAAAGTAGCGATCGGTGTCGACGGGCCTGCCCGGCCCGACCAGCGTTTCCCACCATCCCGGATCGTCGTTTTCGTCGTGGCGCGAGACGTGCGAGTCGCCCGAGATCGCGTGGCAGATCAGGACGGCATTGCTGCGGTCCTGGTTGAGCGCGCCATAGGTCTCGTAGGCCACTTCGATGCTTGGGAGCGTCCCTCCTAGTCGAAGGCTCAGTGGAGTAGGGAACACCGCCGTTTGAACGTGTCGAAGCGGCTTAGCGGTTCGGACCGAATCCGTGCTTTGGAAATCATGGCTCATACCGCGCCCATGTGCGGTCTGGCTCAGCTCGTCGCAGCGGCAAGTGCCTGGTCGATGTCCGCGATGATGTCCGCGACATCTTCGATCCCGACCGATACCCGGACGTACTCGGGCACCACGCCCGTCGCCTGCTGATCCTCCGGCGTGAGCTGCTGGTGAGTCGTCGAAGCTGGATGGATCACGAGAGTTTTCGCGTCTCCGATGTTGGCCAGATGCGAGCAAAGCTTGCAGGCGTTGATGAATGTCTTGCCGGCTTCCATCCCGCCCTTGATGCCGAACCCTAGAATTGCGCCCTTGCCGTTGGGCAAATAGTGGTTTGCCGCCTCATGGTCGGGATGTGACGGAAGACCTGGATAGTTGACCCACTCGACCCCGTCATGGCCTTCGAGAAACCGTGCGACGGCTAGGGCATTCTCGCAGTGCCGCGGCATTCGCAGGTGCAGTGTCTCGAGCCCTTGAAGGAACAGAAACGCTGCGAACGGGCTCATGGCCGCGCCCGTGTCCCGCAACCAATGGGTCCGGACGTAGATCAGGTAGGAGACATTTCCCATCGGTTCGAGCGCATCGGCGAGCACCAAGCCGTGGTAGTTCGGCGACGGACCGCAAAGCTCGGGCCATTTTTCCCGCTGGTCGGTCCACTTGAAGTTGCCCGAATCGACGATCGCTCCGCCGACGTGTGCTCCGTGGCCGCCGATGAACTTCGTGGTCGAGTACACATTGATGTCGACGCCGTGTTCGAAGGTGCGCAGCAGGCACGGGGTGGTGACGGTGTTGTCGCACACCAGCGGAAGCGCCCCATACGGTGCACTGTGGGCAGCATCGGCGATCGCGCGGAAGTTTGGAACGTCGTTCTTTGGGTTGCCGATCGACTCCATGTATACGAGCCGGGTGTTCTCATCGACGAGATCGTGGATCTGCTCCGGATGCTTCGGGTCGAAGAACCGAACCTCGACACCCAGGTTCTTGAAGGTCTGCGTGAAGAGCGTCCAAGTACCACCGTAGAGGCTCGTCGCGGAGACTAGGTTTTGACCCGAATGACAGATGCTCAGAATGGCGGCATTGACGGCGGACTGCCCTGAAGCAAAGCATAGGCCCATCACACCCCCGTCCATTGCCGCAAGCCGCTTCTCGAGCACGTCGACCGTCGGGTTCATGATGCGAGAGTAGATGTTCCCGAACTCTGCTAGGCCGAAGAGCGCCGCGGCGTGGTCGGTATCGCGGAAGACATACGACGTCGTGGCATAGATCGGCACGGCCCGTGCGCCGGTGGCGGGGTCAGGCTCTTGGCCGGCATGAAGAGCCATCGTTCCGAGTCCCTGTTCTCCTGGAGCTGTCATGGTTACCTCACTGCGAAAGCGGCGGCGGGGGACCGCATGGGGGGCGGCGAGGATAGCGCAAGAAGCCGCGACAGCGCCAGTGGCTCCTAGGTGAGTAGGAGCAGGGTTAGGGCGATCATGGCAGGTAGGCCCTGCATGAACAGGATCGACATGTTTGCCGTGATCCCTCCATAGAGCCCCGCCAGGGACACGCAGGCGAGGAAGAACACTTGTAGCGTGAAAGCGGTGTCCGGGTTTGGAACGAGGAGGCTCAGCACGAGCCCAGCAGCGAGGAACCCGTTGTAGAGGCCTTGGTTGGCCGCGAGTGTTTTCGAAACCTCCGCGTCTTCTTTGGAGAGGCCGAATGTCTTTCGTCCGAGGGGCTTCGTCCAAAGGAACATTTCGAGAACCATCGCCCACACGTGGAAGATGATGACGAAGACGATCAGGACTGTGATGATTACCGTCACGCGGGGCGAGCCTATCAGGCCTACGAACTGCACGAAAGAGCCGAGCACCCGGGACGTGTCCGGGCCCAATCCGGCCGTTTCTCCGCGTATTGCTCTCGCTCTAGCTGTTCGTCGTAAGGGCGCCGCATGACTTCCAACAGCTCGTCGACCATCGTAGGATCGCCCGCCTCGGCCTTGTCGATCGCAAGCTGTGCGAGGTAGTTGCGGAGGACATATTTGGGATTGGCCCGAACCATCTTCGCCAGGCGTTCGGTTGCCGGGAGCTCATCGGTCAGCAGCCGCTCGGCATATGAACGAAGCCATCCCCCAATGCGCTTCGTGACCGCTTCGTCGAGCTGCTCCGGGTCGTAGTAGGCATCGAGGAGCGGTGCGATCCGTTGGTCGTCGGGTTGCGTCGCGACCGCTGCAGGCTCGATGTTCGCGAGTCGGCGGTAGAAGATCGTCATGTCGGTTTCGGCCGCCTGGAGCACGCCAAAGAGCTCAGCGATCAACGTGTCGTCCTCATCGTGGCGGAACGAACCGAGCCCAAGCTTGTTCGCCATCATTTCGCGATACGCCTTCTCGAAGGTCTCCGGGTAGGCTTTGAGCGCGTGCTCGATCGGCTCTGTTTCTCCGATGAGCGGATAGATCGCGTTCGCGAATCGAACGAGGTTCCACATGGCTATGTTCGGTTGGTGGCCGTAGCGGTAACGCCGACCCGAGGCGTCTGTCGTGTTGGGCGTCCAATCGGGATCGTAGTTGTCTAGCCATCCGTACGGGCCGTAGTCGATCGTGAGCCCCAAAATCGACATGTTGTCGGTATTCATGACTCCGTGGACGAACCCCACCCGCATCCAATGTGCGATCATTACCGCCGTCCGACGGGCGATTTCGGCCAACCATTGCAGATAGACGTCGGGGGAAGGGTTTCCGAGCTCGGCAAAGTGCACGTTGATCGCGTAGTCCGCGAGGGTCTTGAGGACGTCCAGCTCGTCGCGTGCAGCAAAGATCTCGAAATTTCCGAAACGGATGAAGGATGGGGAGACTCTACACACGATTGCACCCGGCTCGGGGCGAGCATTGCCGTCATAGAACATGTCGCGCACGACTTGCTCGCCGGTGGTGACGAGACTCAGCGCACGGGTCGTCGGCACGCCTAGGTGGTGCATGGCTTCGCTGCACAAAAACTCTCGAATCGACGAGCGCAAGACGGCGCGACCGTCGGCCGTTCGGGAGTAGGGGGTAGCGCCTGCGCCTTTGAGCTGAAGCTCCCAGCGCTCGCCGCGCCGGTTGACTACCTCTCCGAGTCCGATCGCGCGTCCGTCACCGAGTTGCCCGGCCCAGCTTCCGAACTGATGACCGCCGTAGCATGCCGCGTAGGCGTCCATCCCGGGCCAGGCCTTGTTGCCTGCGAGCACCTGCGCAAGCTCGTCCACCCCAACAGCGTGTACCTCGAGGTCGCACAGGTCGGCGACTTCCCTCGAGTACGCGATCAGTCGGGGTGCGCTGACAGGGGTTGGCGCCACGTGCGAGTAACAAGCGTTGTGGACTTGCCGGCGTCGGTTGGTCGCGTCGGGGTCAGCAGGCAATTCGCGGACGAAAGTATTGTCGAAGCTGAGCATGCGGCGATCCAAAGTATCTAAGGCGTCCCGCGAGAACGTCGAGGTGGCGCTTATCCCGTTGAACCGGGCTGCGGCGCGCCTCAGCTTCTTCGCGAAGAAACTGGCAGTTACGCTGGCGCTGGTTCTAACGCCAGGCGAAGACTGGCTGGTCGTATTGGGCTACTCGTGTCTCGCGCCCGTAGAGCGCTACCTCGCGCAGTTGGAAGAGGATCGCGGCGGTTGGGGCAAAGATGAAGTCTCCGAGCAAGGGAACGGAGATCACCGGCCGATCGCTCTCGGGAATGTCGAAAAGTCGGGGCACGCCAGGTAGGTCGAGGTCAGCCAGACGCACCCGATGGGCTTCGGCGACTTCGTCGGGGTTCGGCGACAACACCGCATCCGCGCCAGCCCAAACCACGACTGGGGTAATCAGAAAACCCGAGCGAGTCGGGTAGCCGTCGAGCAAGCCTAGGACTTGGTCGGGCGTGCATTGGAGCCCTACCTCCTCGCCGAGCTCGCGCAGCGCGGCGGTGGTGACGGTCTCGCCTTCGTCGAGACTTCCGCCCGGAAGTGCCCACTGTCCGCTGTGGTTACGTAGGCTGTCTGCACGCCGCGTGATCACGAAAGCCGCTTCGCCGGCCTGACCCGCGACGAGTGCCACGGCAACGGCGGCGTGCGTCAAGCACGGATCCCGGTTTGCGGCACGGGTATGCGCGGCCAGATTGCGAGCCATCTGGTTCCGCAGGGCGAGGTCGAGCGGCCGGATCGGCATTGGCGGAGCTTGGTGCAGCGTCATAGACAGCGCCAGTGCCACCCCGCAAAGCGACTTGGTCGCCACGGGGTTTGCTGACGAGTCGGTCGGGGCAAAGCCCCGTGGGCGACGCAAAGCGTCACCTTTACGGGGGGCAGGCTCCCTCGCTTTTCACCGAGACTCCCGCGGCGCTTGCGGAGCATGCGTTGGAATAGGTGTTTCCGTCGCACCCGCAAACCGGGTTGTAATCGGCCGTGCAAGCTTGAGGGCGGGCCTGGCACTTGCCCGGTTTGTTCGTCGTGCCGCAACGAGCTGAAGGTCGGTAGTTGCAGTAAAGGCCTGTCGAGCAGCGCGCGGTGTTGGCGGTGCCACATGCTGCGCCGATATCGCCGGTTGCGGCCTCCGCTGCGTCTTGACAGAGACCCCGATGTCGAATCGAGGCGCTGTGGGAGTGCGCCACACAGTCGTTGCTGTAGTTGCGACCGTCGCACCCGCATACGGGAGCCCACTCTTTCGTGCATTCGGTGGGTCGCTCTGCGCACTCACCGGGTGCTCCGACCTCGCCGCAATATTGAGCTTCGCTGTATCTGCAGAACGTCGACTCCGGACATTGGGCGACCGCGCCACCTTTACCGCAGGTGATTGGGCCGGCCGACGCGGCGTCCGGACATGTGCCAGTGGTTCGAGGTGACACCGCGTGCGAGTGCGCCACACAGATGTTCAAGTACGTGCGTCCGTCGCAACCACAAATCGGACTGTAGTCTCTAGTGCAGGTCGTAGGCATCGGGAAACACGCGCCCTTCGCGCCTGACTCCCCGCACGCCGCGCCTGGAGCGTAGTGACACACCGAACCTTCGTCGCATGTGTCCCCGGGAGCTCGGCTGCATTCTCCGCCGGGCTTGTCTGGATAGCGGGCAGGCTCACTATCCTTCTTACACGAAGCGACCAAACCCAAACCCAAGCACAAAACCAAGACCGACAAATTGCGCATATCGCCTAGGTATCGCCGAAGCCGGCTCGAGGCAAGCCCCTCAAGGCGCGGAGAGCAGCTCGGCGATCCGTGGAACCCAGTGGCCTGCGGTTCCTTCGAGGAAGGCGCCCTTACCGGTTTCCCCGACCAGCTCGCTGAACGGATTGGGCTCCGGATTGACGACCAGCATCGGCGTGCCCTGCGCCGCCGCAAGGTTTCCGATGTGCATGGGAAGCGAAGTGGCCCCGGTCGTTCCGACGACGATCACCAAAGACGCTCGTTCTGCCCCCTCCAGGGAGCTCTGAAACCGAAAGTTCTCTTCGTCGTAGCTTTCGTCGAACCAAAGGACATGGGGACGAGCCGGGCTATCACACGACGGGCACCGAAGCGCGTCACGCTCCGGCCCGGTGAGGGGTCGACCCCGTTCCCAGAATATGTCGATCGCGTCCGAAATAGGCACGGGTGCAGGAAGACATTCGCGTGCGCACCGCATGAAGTCGATGTTGCCGTGGATCTGGTAGGTGCGATCGAGGGTGTTCCCCGCTCGGAGGTGTAGCCCGTCGACGTTTTGGGTAACGAGCAGAAAGCGTTCGCCCGATCGTTCTTCCGCTGCTGCGAGCGCACGGTGCGCCGGGTTCGGTTCGGCGAGACGGCAGATCCCTCGTCGGTAGAGGTACCAGGCCCATACTTCGTCCGGCATCTGGCGAAACGCCGCATGCGTTGCCATTTCCTGTGGATGATAGTTCCGCGACCCGACTCGCCAGTAGCCTTCCTTGCCTCGAAACGTCGGAATGCCGCTCTCGGCTGAAATCCCCGCGCCAGTGAGCCAGAGGACGAGGCCGTCAACGCTGGCTAGGAGTTCGTCGAGCTCGGCCACGCCATGTTGCTAGCCCAGCGCTAGTGCCAGCGCCAGTACCAGGACAAAGCGGTCGGGCCGCTTTCTCGTCCGTAGACTGACACTGTCAACACGAAGACCGGCCCCCGAGGGAGCCGGCTTTTGTGCCCGTTCGTTGGCTACTGCTAGCTAGTTCCCAATGTGTCCGCTGACGCCAAGGATGACCGCGCCGTAGATCTTCTCGTTGGGCTGAAGAATTTCCTCGCCGTTCACCGATTCAGTCAGCGAGCTACGCGTGAAGTAGATGTCTTCGCCAGCGCCTTCGACTCGCCCCTCGAGGCTGAGCACAAGATACTCGACCGGCTTGTAGCGAATCGTGAGCGTGCCGGTCCAGAGGAACCCGAAGCTGCTGTCGAATAGGTCCGTGTCGTCTCCTGGGAAATCGCGGTAATTCCCGTTTCCGCTCAAGTGCTCGCCACGAACGCCGACCGACCACTCATCAGCGGCATCGAAGATCAACGCGATGCTATGACCATATTGGAAGATCATTTGATTGGTGGCGCCAGTAAAGGCGTTTACGCCGTTCCCGTCGATCTGGTAGTCCCCGTTGAAAAGTAGCGTGAACCAGTCGATGTTGACGCTCAGCACCAGGTCATAGAACGACTCCCAGTCCTTGTTCCCGTTATTTCCATTGGGGGCGTGGTTACCGCCGATGTAGAGTCCTATGTCGTCGCTGATTGCGAAGGCGAACTGCCAGCCCACCGCCGGAACCTGGTTGTCGTCGATCGGCGTTCCGCCCAAGACACCACCATTGGTGAGCATGAACGTGAAGCCCACCTTATCGGCGAGCTCAGCACCCATTCGAATGCCCAAATGGTTGAACGGCTGCCGCAGGAAGTAGAGAGCGCCACGTGTGTAGTTCGCATTCTCCCACTCATCTGCGACCTCGGCGCCGAAGATGGTGTCGAAGAAACCGAAGTCGATCGACAACTTCTCGATTGGGAAGTAGCTCACATAGCCTTGCTTCACCGGGACGAGCCGAGTCAGCAGTGGCGCCGCAGTACCCCAACGGAGGTCGACTGTCACACCCCACTTGTCGTCCGTGTAGCTCGCCATGCCGCCGACGAAGTTGACGCCAAAGCCCATGTAGTTGGTATAGGGATACGCTGAACGCTCGGCCGGGTTTGGATCCAAGTCGTTGTAAGGCCCCGATACCCGGTACCCGTTGAAGTTGTAGAAGGCACTCGCCATGACCTGCCAGGCGAGGCCGTCGAGGAAGGGATTGGACTCGTCGCCTGCTTCGCCAGCGTACTCCGCCTCCATGTCGTCAGCGGCCACTTTGGGCGGTGCGACATCGTCTATCGCCGGCTTTGTCGGTTCGGGGACCTTCTCGACCTCGACCTCCTCGGCCACCACGTCGTCTTGCGCCAGGGCCATCGCGGGCCATGCCAAACTGCACGCCACCACGACGGAAACAAACTTACTCATCACTACCTCCACTCCAGCGTGTTCCCACGCACCAAACCTTGTTAAACGACTCTCTCCACTGTCCACGTCGATAAAGAGGGTAGAGAAGGGGGGTGGAACAGCCCCGAGAGCCGTTCCACCCCTCTCCTCGAACTAGTTAGCGGTTCTCGGCGGGGACCATGACGCCCGCGGCCTCTCGCGCCGATGCGCCCATGGGGATGTCCGCATGCACACCCGCCAGCTCTTCGTTGTAGGCTTCGACGCCACATTCGGCGATGTCGAGACCCTCGAGCTCGTGCGCCTCGGAGACGCGAACGCCGCCGGGGACGAGGAACTTGAGCATGAGCCAAACCAAGCCTCCGATGAGGAACGCAAATCCGACGCCTGCGAGGGCGCCGTAGGTCTGGATCCACAGTTGCGAGGCGCCGCCGCCCACGAAAAGGCCGACCGGCTCGGCGAGCTCTGCTGCGTTTCCATAGCCGAAGAGCCCGACGGCGATCGTGCCGAAAATCCCGCAGATGCCGTGCACCGTGATCGCACCGACCGGATCGTCAATTCTGAGCTTGTCGAGCAGCAGCACGCCCTCGACGCAAAGGACCCCCGCGAGGAGGCCGACGACGATCGCCCAGCCTCCGGGAATGTTGTAGCAACCCGCGGTGATGCCCACGAGGCCGGCAAGGGCGCCATTCAGGGCCATCGATAGATCGAGAAGGCCGCTACGCATCCGGATCCACGCGAGCGCTCCGAGGAATCCAGCCGAAGCCGCGATGTTGGTGACCAAAACGATACGGCCGACCTCGGCGTCGATCGCGAGCTCCGAGCCGCCGTTGAACCCAAACCAGCCGAGCCAGAGGATCAGCACGCCAAGTGCGGCAAGCGGGAAATTGTGCGCGGGCATCGGGCGGGACGTGCCGTCCTTGAGGTATCGACCGAGGCGCGGTCCAATGATGAGGGCACCCGCAAGAGCCATACCGCCGCCCACTCCGTGGACGACCGTGCTGCCGGCGAAGTCCATGAAGCCGGCTTCAGACAACCAGCCGCCGCCCCAGACCCAGTGGCCGACGACCGGGTAGATCATCATTGTTGCGATTGCCGTAAAGATGAAAAATGTCAGGAGTCGCGCGCGTTCGGCGATCGCACCGGAGACGATCGTGCAGGCGGTTGCCGCGAAGACCAGCTGGAAGAAGAGGAACACGTACGGCGGGAGATCCGAGTCCGCGCCGCCGTTGTTCGGGAAGAAGCTCGCGAGCCCCATGAAGGCATTGCCTTCCCCAAACATCACCCCGTACCCCACGAGGAAGAATATGATTGACGAAACAGCAACGACGCCGAAGTTCTTCATCAGCACCATAACTGCATTTTTCCTGCGGCAGAATCCGCTCTCGACGAGTGCGAAGCCGGCGTGCATGAAGAAAACGAGTGCGGCACTGACGAGGACCCACAGGGCGTTCGCGTACATGGTCAGCTCTTCTGCGGACGCCGTCAGTTTTGCAAGTTGGTCTTCCATGATCTCTCACCTCTTGGTCATGTCCGCGGAGCACCCACGGCAGCGGTACGGGGGGATCTATGGCTGGCCTTGATTTCCACTTTGTTTCGTCGAGACATCGGTTTGGGAAAAACCGCGAGTGCAAGTGAGCAGTTGCGCTGTATTCGGGTGGGACCCATGTTCGTCAGGTGGGTGATTTCCCGCATTTGGCCTACGGAACACCTCGAAAGCTGCCCAAGCCAGAGAGTCTTCCAGGGCGTGTGGTCGTGCTGGATGTCGCCTTTGCCGCGAACGCAGGCGGGGCCAGCTACGAGAAGACCACCCTTCCGTTCATCGAGGGGCTGGGGTCTCGGCTCGCCATGTGGGTCGACCATCACGATCACGAGCGACACGCAGACTACGCCGACGACCCACGATTCGTGCTGCGAACCAAAGCCCAACACGGCGCCTGTCCCGAAATGGTCACGCCCGAGCGCGTTGAGGCCGCCGGACACATCGATACGATCTGCTGTCATCTCGACTTCGACGGACTGTGCTCGGCGGCGAAATGGATCCGCGGCGGGATCGAGCCCTACGAAGGTGCGGACGACGATGCCCGCGCGATCGACACGCGACTCGGCCAGCCGAGTGAGAGAGCTCGCGTGCTGGATCGCGCGCTCCGAGCGCGGCCGCGGGACGAAGCTCTTCGAGGGTTGATGGTTCGCTACCTCGCGCAGGGCGCCGATGACGCCTCGATGTATCGCGAGTTCCAGGCGGCCGCCGGCGGGCTCGAGGCCATGGAACGCGAGGCGAAACGGCTTTCCGCGAGGTACTTCATTCGCGGCGGGCTCGCGATCTGCGATGCAACCCGTCGTGACGGCCCCTACGACAAGACGGCTTTGCTATTGATCGGCCAAGAGCTGGCCCCGATCTCTCTCGTGCACGATGAAACCACCGTCACGGTGGCCGCAAGGTTCGACAGTGGCATCGACTTGGTGGGCGCGCTCGGTCTCGGCGGCGGCATGCCGACTCGCGTGAGTGTCGCGGCTAAGCGTCTCGATGAGGTCATCGAGATCCTGGGCGAGTTCCCCAAAAACGGGTGAACAGAGAGCCGAAGAGCTTCGCGTGGAGCTCGAAGGCGGTGTTGGCTACACTAGAGGCAGTGGCGCTGACACTCTCGTACATCGAAGGACTGCCCAAAACGGATCTCCACGTCCACTTGGATGGGTCGCTGCGCCTTTCGACCATGCTCGAGCTTGCCGATGAACAAGGTGTCGAGCTCCCGGCCGATACCCCTGAGGACTTGGCCAAAGCCCTGCATTGTGGCGAAAACGCCGGGTCGCTGGTCGAGTACCTCAAGGCATTCGACACCACATTGAAGGTTCTACAAGACGCGGATGCGTTGTACCGGGTGGCTTACGAGCTGTCCGAGGACGCCGCTGCCGAAAATGTCCGTTATATGGAGGTGCGGTACTCGCCGATGCTTCATACCCGCGGCGGTCTCCGGCTCACGACGGTGGTGGAAGCGGTGCTCGCTGGTCTTTGGGACGCACAAAAAGATCATGGTGTCATAGCCAACGTCATCCTCTGTGGCATTCGCAACATCTCGCCGGAGTCTTCGTTCGAGATGGCGCAGCTCGCCGTGGCGTACAAGAATCGAGGCGTCGTTGCGTTCGATCTGGCTGGGGCCGAGTATGACAACCCCGCTAAGCACCACCTTCGAGCGTTCAAGCTGGTGAGAGACAACAACATCGCCGTCACCATTCATGCGGGTGAAGCCTATGGGCCCGCGTCGATTCACCAGGCGATCCACGTTTGCGGCGCGCATCGCATCGGTCACGGTTGTCGTCTCCGAGAAGACGGGGATTTGCTCCACTACGTCAACGACCACCGAATCGCGCTCGAATGCTGCCCGTCGTCCAACGTGCAGACGGGTGCCGTCAAGGACCTGCGGACTCACCCGCTCAAGCTTTATCACGACCTCGGGTTACGTGTGACGATCAACACCGACAACCGACTTATCACCCACACGACCGTGTCTCGCGAGCTTTGGCTTTGCCACGCGAGGATGGGAGTCGATCAGGACGACATCCATCGGATGATCATCAACGGCTTCAAAGCCGCGTTCCTGCCGTTTCACCAGAAGCAGACGATGGTTCGGGCGGTTTCTCAGGAGCTGTCCAACGCAGCACGGGCTTTCGAGCGGCGCGAGTCTCGTCGAGACGACGCAAGCGTGTGATTTGCGGCGCCGTCTTGACCCGATCGGGCTCGCTCGACGCCTCGTCACTGATCGACTGCATGACTTCGACGAACTCGTCGAGTGTTTGGATGCTCTCGGTTTCGGTGGGTTCGATCAGCATGGCGCCCTTGATAACCAGCGGGAAGTAGACCGTCGGGGGATGAAAACCATAGTCCATCAGCCGTTTCGCGACGTCCATGGTGGTGACTCCGGTCTGTTTCAGGTGCCGGTCGCTGATCACCACCTCGTGCATGCATGCCGTCTCGTACGGGACGTGCCAGATCTCGCCGAGGCGCACCCGTAGGTAATTGGCGTTCAAGACGGCGAGCTCGCTAACACGCCGCAAACCTTCCGCGCCCATCTCGCGAAGGTAGGCATAGGCGCGCACCATCATGCCGAAGTTACCCTGGAACGAACGGAGCCTCCCGATTGAAGCCGGGCGACTGCCGTGATCGAGAACGAAGCGTCCGTCACGTCGTTCGACGACCGGAATCGGCGCATACGGATCGAGAAGGGCTTTGTAGCCGACGGGACCGCAGCCTGGACCGCCGCCACCATGCGGTGTCGTGAACGTCTTGTGGAGGTTGAACTGCATCACGTCGATACCGAGATCGCCCGGTCGAGCTTTACCCATCATTGCGTTCAAATTCGCTCCATCCCCGTAGACCAACCCACCCTTGGCGTGGATCAGCTCTGCGATCGCCTGCATGTGCGTTTCGAAGAGCCCAACGGTATTGGGGTTGGTCACCATGACAGCCGCCACGTCGTCGTCGACGAAGGGCGCCAAGGCCTCAGGGCTGACGATCCCGTCTTCGCCAACGGGGAAGGGGACCGCCCGGAGGCCGTTGAGCGCGCACGATGCGGGGTTCGTTCCGTGGGCTGTATCCGGGACCAACACCTTCTTCGGATCCCGACCCTGACTGCGGTGGTGGGCGCGGATCATCATCAAGCCAGTGAGCTCGCCTTGTGCGCCCGCTGCGGGATGAAGCGAGACGCGATCCATGCCACACACTTCGGCAAGCCCCTGCTCGAGGCGCCACATCAACTCGAGCGCACCCTGCACGAGGTCGTCGGTCATATACGGATGAAGATCCGCAAACCCGGGCAAACGCGCCGCCCATTCGTTCACCTTGGGGTTGTACTTCATCGTGCAAGAGCCGAGCGGGTACATCCCCGTGTCGATGGCAAAGTTCTGCTGACTGAGCCGCACGTAGTGGCGCACGGCTTCGGGCTCCGAAACCTCGGGCAACATCGGCGGACTCTTTCTTGCCATCGAGCCGAATGCGGTTTTCGGGTCGACGCGTGGCAGGTCCTCCGTTTTGAGCGACGCGGCGGTGCGACCTGGCGAGCCCTGCTCGAAGATCAACGGCGACTGAAACGATAGACCTGAGGTAGCCGAACGAGGCATGACGCGCTTGCATGGGAAGCTAGTGGATTCGTGACCGCTCGCAAGCGATCATTCCGAGATCTGCAAGGCCTTGCTCAGCACGTCGATGGCATCGGGGTCCGTTTCTAGGCCGTTGAGATAAGGTAACTCGCTGCAAGGAGCCTCGACATGACCGCGCACGCGCCTGATCGCGCGGTCTTGAACTGTCTCGCGCAGGACCCGCCGTTTCCCTGCGACCGCGAGCCCGCGGATATCGGCGTTCTCGGGGAGCTCGGCGGGTAGGCTTTCGATCACGGAACGCTCTTTTTCGGCGAAGAGCACACTTAGGACGCGGTTGATAACGAGTTGGAGGACGGAAATTTTCAATTCCTCCGTGAGCGCTTGCGTGAGGTCGAGCGTCTCGCTGACGGGCATGTACTCGGGGAGCGTGACGACAACCGCCCCGGCCTGCGTGGGATCTCGAAACAGCTCCACGGCGCGGGCAGCATCGCGCCGCAGGATGCCCGGAGGCGCGACGCTCTTGATCACGAACGGGACCCGAAGCATGTCGAGCGCGTGACCGGTTGCTGGGGCGTCTAGGATCACGAGGTCGTAGTCGGGCTCTCCTCGAGGCGGTGAAGCGTGATAGAAAGCCTTGCCGAGCATCGACCAGGCCTCGAGCCCGGGTGTTCCCTTGAGAAAAGCTCGGACCAGGCGACTACCGAACACCGCGTTGTAGACCGCGCGCACCTTGAGGATCATCAAACCGTATTCCTCTAGCGCGGCGTCCGGAGTCATGTTCACGGCGTCCAAGTTCTCACGAAGGCGGACGATCCTCGAGCCGATCGGATCGGTGCCCAGGAGCTGGCTGACGCGCTCTTTGCAGTTGACCATCGCGAGAAGGACCTTTTTGTCGCGGCGACTTGCCTCGAGTGCAAGCGCAGTTGCGACAGTGGTCTTGCCGACGCCGCCCTTACCGACCACGAACAGGAAGCGTCGGTCGAGAAGATCCATCAGCGCCGTCTTTAGCGGCGCGCTGGAATCGCGGCAAACGGACGCCGTTGTTGCTGTAATTTCGGCCCGCTCGGAGGCTGACGAGCGTGCTGTCGCATGCTAGCGTCCGAGACGCGCATGGGCATGAAGGGTGTACGACAGTCGGGCAGGTCCACGCTTTGGGGGCTGATAATGCTCAGCACGCTCGTGCTGTTTGGCGCCACTCTCTATACGGTCTTCGTCGTGGCGCCCGTCGAGATGCAGATGGGCATCGTGCAGAAGATCTTCTACTTCCACGTGCCAAGCGCCTATGCGATGTACATCGGATTTGGCGTCTCTGCCCTCGGAAGCATGGTCTACCTGATCAAGCGAGACCCCAAATGGGATGCGCTCGGCGTCGCTGGTGCCGAAGTGGGTACGTTGTTCTGTCTGATCGTTTTGCTCACCGGCCCGCTCTGGGCACGCAAGGCCTGGGGTGTCTGGTGGACATGGGACCCCCGGCTCACGACGACACTGCTCGCGGGCATGATTTTCGCCGCTTATCTCGCCCTTCGCTCGATGGGAAACGCCGGCGAAGTGGAGAAACGATTCGCCGCAGGGTTGGCGATCTTTGGTTTGGTGGACCTCCCGCTGATCCACTACAGCGTGCAACGTTGGAGAGGGGTGCACCCAACGGTCATCACCGGTAAGGGTGGTGGCCTAGAGTCTGAAATGTATTGGGCGCTCGGGCTGAGCTTCCTTGCATTCACCGGGTTGGCGATCCTCCTGATTTGGGCCCGCGCCGAGGTCGAAAGACAGCGGGACGAAACCGCGCGTTTGCGCGTTGAGTTGATGCACAGATGAAGGGAACGACATGCGAGCTCTGACCGTCGCGTTCGTGTTGGTTACTACGATGCTCATGGCACCGAGCGTGCTCGCCCAGGATGAAGCGACCGCGCGGGATTCCACGAGCGAGCGAGTCGCCGACGATCCAGCTGACGAACGCGCCGCGCAGTTCGTGGGGGTGCGCGGTCCGGACGCCGAGCAAGTTCCGGGCGGAACGTTGCTGCTGGCCGCGTATGCAGTCGTGTGGGTGCTCCTTTTCGTCTTTCTCCTCCGAATGCGAGGGCTTCAAAGACAGACGGCGGATGAGCTCCAGAGGCTGAGTGCAGAAATCAGGGCGTCCGGTGGCCGGTAATGCCTTCGATCGCACACCTCATCTACATCCCGGGCATCTTGTTGGTCGGCTTCGCGTTCGGTTTTCGAATGGGAGCACGGGCGGTGCGCGCCGAGCTAGAGCGCCGAGAACAAGAGCGGCGACGCTAGCTGCGGCGCTGGTCTTCTTAGCGGGCGCGGGCGTCAGCGCCGAGCCGGATCCATTGCCCGCGTTCGTCGGGACAACCGACTCTCAAGATGCGCTCTTGCAAACCCTAGCCGACTCGCAATCGCGTCAGTTCAAGCCGGTGGGACGCACTTCCGTGCTCTTTCGAATGCGAACGGAATCTGGCGTCACCGCCGGATACAAAGTCAAGAGCCTCGATCTCGAATATGGCTACCAATCGGAGATCGCCGCCTATCGCCTGAGCCGATTGCTCCTTTTGGACAACGTCCCGCCTACGATCTTTCGGCGGGCAACACGCAAAGAGATCAAGGCCCGCTTCCACAAAGAAAAGCTCGCCCGTTGGAGCTCGGTGCAGAGTTCGACCTCGTGGGAAGATGATGGAACCGTGGTTGGTGCTGCTTCTTACTGGATCAAGGGCGCGCGAAGGGGCTTGGAAGACCAGAAGGGCAGGTGGCAGGCCTGGCTTCGCATCGAGGGCACGGTACCGCCCGGGAAGATGAAGCTCGCACAGGACTTGTCCACCATGACACTGTTCGATTTTCTCATCGGCAACTGGGACCGGTACAGTGGGGGTAACCTCTTGACGAACCGGCAGCGGACTCGCGCTTTGTTGATGGACCACGACCACGCTTTCTCGGGCATGAATGAAGCGCTCTACGACAGGCTCCTCGGGGATCTCACACAGACCGAGCGCTTCTCACGAGGAGTGGTCGACCAGCTCGTCGCCCTCGACCGAAACGCCATCCGGCAGGAGCTCGCGCAAGACCCAAGTCACAGTTCCGAGCCACTCTTGACGGAGTCACAAATCACCGCGCTTTTGGAACGCCGCGCCACGATTCTCTCGTACATCGCCGCATTGGTCGAAGAGCATGGCGAAGACGAGGTGCTCTTCTTCCCATGAGTTGGTCACCGTGGTAGGGATCTAGCGTGGCGAAGCCCGATGTGATCAATGCGGACGAAATGGGGCATGCGCTCGGTCTCCTCGTGCATGACTTCCGCAATCCTGCTGCGACGATCAGTGCCAATGTCGACTTCCTCCAGGAAGTAGGTCTGTCGGACACCGACTCGGTCGAGGCTCTTCAGGACGTGAAGCTGGCCGTTGGGGAGTTACGTCGAGGACTCGATCTTCTCGCTTGGATCAGCCGCTGGTTCTCGGGACAAATTCCGCTCGAAGCCGCGAACGGTGATGTCGGTGTTTTCATTCGGCGACTGGAGCGCGAGGAAACACCGGCCCCCGTCACGGTCGAAATCGACGACAGCGGCCAGCTATACGCACAAGGGGCCCAAATCTCGGTTGAGGTCGTCGACTTGTTGCTCCACAACACGCGCGCGAACGCACCGAACACCACCGCGACGGTTCGCGTCTACGAAGATAAGCATAGAGTCGTCATCGAGGTGCAGGACTCCGGCGAAGCCATCGCCCCGGAACTTCGTGCCAAAGCCTTTACGCTAGAAGGGCAGAAGGATCTCAAGGGGCGGCTCGATGGACGATACGGTCGTTTCGTCGGCTTGTTCGCCGCTGCGGTCGTTCTCGACGGCGTTGGCGGCTCGATCGAGGCAGACGGCGAGAAGGGTGCCGCGGTCTTCAGGATTCGGCTTCGTCAGGCTCGCCCGACGCGCCCGCCTTCGATTTGAGGGGCCCTCGAAGCTCTTCGAGGCGCTGCCTAATGCGCGCTTCGAGACCAGCATCGTGCGGGCGATAGTAACGACGCCCGACGAGTCGGTCGGGCAAATAAGTTTCGCCTGGGCTGTGACCGCCTTCGTCGTGAGGGTAGCGGTAGCCCTCACCATATCCCCACGACTCCATCGCCTTGGTGGGGGCGTTCCGGAGCTTGAGCGGCACGGGCAGGGCGCCGAGCTCACGCACATCGACTTGGGCCGCCTTCCACGCCTGGTAAGAGGCGTTGCTCTTGGGCGCGCTAGAGAGATAGGTGCAGCATTGCGCCATCGCAAAGATCCCCTCGGGCGTTCCAAGTCTCCGAAACGCAGCGTCTGCGCTAACGGCGATCTCAAGCGCCCGCGGGTCTGCATTGCCGATGTCTTCACTCGCGAAGATCAGCATTCGCCGCAAGACGAACTGTGGGTCTTCACCAGCTTCCAGCATCCGCATCATCCAATAAATCGCCGCGTCCGGATCGCTCCCGCGCATCGATTTGATGAACGCGCTGATCACGTTGTAGTGCTCTTCGCCGGACTTGTCGTAGAGGAGGGTTTGTGTCGCTAGCGCTTCTTGGACCATGGGTACCGTGACCCGCTCGACCCCCGCAGACTGCGCATAGTCACTCGCGAGCTCCAGGGCTGACAGGGCGCGTCGCGCGTCTCCGCGGGCGTTTTCCGCGATCGCCGCGATCGCATCGTCGTCGACTTGGTGGGGCACGTGCCCGACTCCGTGCTCGTCATCTTGCAGCGCGCGCTCCACCAGGGTTTGCAAGTGAACGGCTTCGAGCGGCTTCAGATCGAACACGCGCGTGCGCGATAAGAGAGCGGAGTTGACTGCGAAGGAAGGATTTTCGGTGGTCGCCCCGATGAGCGTCACGGTGCCGTTCTCCACGTGGGGCAGGAGGGCGTCCTGCTGCGCTTTGTTGAATCGGTGGATCTCGTCGATGAAGAGGATCGTCTTCTTCGCGTAGTAGTTCTTCTGCTCCTTCGCCGCTGCGATGATCTTCCGAAGCTCGGGCACCCCGCCTAGGACCGCGCTAAAGGGGACGAAGATCGAATTCGTTTCGTTTGCGATCACGTGCGCGAGGGACGTCTTACCGGTGCCGGGCGGCCCCCAGAGGATCATCGAGGGAATGCGGTCGGACCGAATCGCGCGAGCCAGGATGTGCCCATCTCCGAGCAAATGTCTTTGACCCACGACGTCTTCCAGCCGCTTGGGACGCATTCGGTCTGCGAGGGGCGAGCTCGACTCCGCCTGGCGCTCAAAAAGGTCCACGCGAGTACTTATAGCTCACCGGAGGATTCGAAGTCTCTTGGGCCCTTCACCTTCGGGTGCGGCTTCGCCACCGCCACGTTCGAAGTGCTCACGGGCCACGCGCTCCGCCAGGGCGTCCGCGATGCTCGCAAACGCCTGGGCTGATGAAGAGGAGGGTGCCGCCTGGACGACCGGAGTTCCTCGGTCTCCCCATTCACGCACTTCAGGGTCGAGCGGCACCTGCCCGAACAACGGCGCCTCGGCAAACTCCGCGATCCGTTGACCGCCACCGCGTCCAAACAGCTCATGGGTCACGCCGGCGCTATCGACGAAGTAGCTCATGTTCTCGACGACACCCAAGATGGGGACATTGAGCTTCTGACACATCGATACCGACTTGTAGACGTCCTGGATCGCGACCCCTTGAGGGGTCGTGACGATGATCGCGCCCGTGATGCGCAAGCGTTGCGCCAGAGTCAGCGCGACGTCTCCTGTCCCGGGCGGCAGGTCGAGGAGCAGGTAGTCTAGCCCGCCCCAATCGACGTCGTTTACGAACTGTTGGAGCGCGCCATGGAGCATCGGGCCACGCCAGACGACTGCCTGTTTGGGGTCCTCGAGCAGAAACCCGATGCTCATCAGCTTGATGCCGAACCGCTGGAGCGGTTGGATTCGCTTGCCGTCCTTCGATGTGGGGTGCCCTTCGATGCCAAGCATCGTCGGGATTGAGGGCCCATAGATATCCGCATCGAGCAGCCCGACCCTCGAGCCCAACCGCCGCAAGGAGAGGGCTAGGTTGGTGGCCACGGTGCTCTTGCCGACGCCACCCTTACCGCTCATCACCAGTATGACGTTGCGAACGTCGGGGATGGGGTCCGTGCTGGTCGTCTCGCGCGTCGGCACGTCGACAGTAAGCTCCAATTCGATGAATCCAACCTCGAGTGGCTCGAGTGCTTCATCCACTCGCTTCCGAATCGTGTTTCGAACTTCTTCGGCTGGAGAGCTCACCTTGATATTCACCCACACACGGCCATCTTCGACCCGAACATCAAGGAGCGTTCCCAGCTCGCCTAGGGGCCTTCGAAAGATTGGATCTTCGACTTGGTGAAGAGCGTTGGTGACTGCCTCAAGGGTGGGCGACCCCATGAAAACCTCCGAGTCCTGGAAACCAAAATCTACTAGGGCGGCGGTTTCGCCCCGTCAAGGTGGACAAACTTCGGGTAGCCCGACATGGCCGGTTATCCTGCCGGGGTGTCGATTTGGGAGAAGCGGTGGGCCATTCCACTAACGATATTTGCTGCGTTTGCGGCTTTCTATTGTCTCACCTCTGGCGAGCGCCTGTTTTCGCCGTCCCCCAACAACCATTACGTGCATCTCGCGCAAGCGTGGCTCGACGGGCGTCTGGATCTCGGGGGGAGCCCTCCGGGGGCGAACGATTGGGCCTGCTTCGACCGCGATGAGCGGGCTGCATGCCCCCCAGGTAGCTTTTCGGTCACCGGCGATGATGCTGCGCGCTACCGCTGGTACGTCTCGTTTCCACCGCTGCCCGCGCTCCTCTTGTCGCCGCTCGTCGCGATCTTCGGGCTTGCCACTTGGGACCGCTTGTTCTGGGCGCTGTTCGCTGGCCTTACCCCCGCGTTCATGTTTTTGGTGCTGCGCTTGGTTCGCGAGTCCGGCCGGAGCGGGCGCACCGTGCGCGATGATCTGCTAGTCACGGCTTTGTTCGCGGTTGGGTCCGTGTACTTTTTCGTGGCCGTTCAAGGAAGCGTCTGGTTTGCCGCGCACCTCGTGGCAACCGCGGCGACCTGTCTCTATCTCCTGTTTTCGTTCGACGCGCGTCGGCCGGCGTCGGCCGGTCTGATGTTGGGTCTGGCGTTTCTCAGCCGACCAGCAACCCTCCTCCTCGCGCCATTCTTCGTGCTCGAGGCAATTCGCGCTTCCGGGCGCCCGGGCGCAGAATCCTCCAGGCTTCCGAGGTCGCTCGGGCGGTTCGCGCTTCCGGCCGTGGTGTTGGTCCTCCTAGCGATGTGGCACAATTTCGCGCGGTTCTACGACCCATTCGAATTCGGCCATCGCTTCCTGCAGATTCGTTGGCGGCCGCGAATTGAAACGTGGGGCCTGTTCGATCTTCACTACCTCGAGCGCAACCTGACCGTCTTCCTCGCGTCGTTGCCGTGGCTCTACACATCGAGCCCTTTCGTTCGAATCAGCAGGCACGGCCTCGCCTTGTGGTTCACTTCGCCGAACCTGTTGTGGAGCTTCTGGCCCAAGCGCTTCGACCGGACGATCGCCGCTCTCTGGGCAGCCGTGATCCCGACAGCCATCTGCACGTTGCTCTACCAGAACACAGGCTGGGTTCAATTCGGCTATAGGTTCTCCCTCGACTATCTGCCTCTGGTGTTCGTGCTCATCGCGCTCGGTAAGCGCCGCTTTGGCGTCGCTTTCGTGGCGTGCGCCGTGTTTTCGGTCGTCGTCAACACGTTCGGCGCCGTGACCTTTGATCGCCATCCGCAGTTCTACGATACCGATCCCTCTCAGCAGGTCATCTTCAAACCGGACTAACCCGCGGCGTCTCTTCGGCGTCGTCGATGAGCTCACGCGCGAGCGCGCTGGCGGGGCCATTTGGGTGGAGCGCGCGTTCAAGGCCTGCGCGGCCAGCAGCTCGATGGAGGGTCTTCAGCTCCTCCAGCGCGGCACCCCGTTGATTCTGACCTGCCAGAATGTGTGCCCTGACGAGTCGATGAGACGCTTCAAGCGACGGGTTGTCCGAGGTGTCCTGCCCTCGGAGCTTGGCCCGGGCCGCTTCGGGCTGTCCCCGCACGGCGAGCAGGAGTGCCTCCATGGCGACCAACCAGACTTCGATCGACGGCTCCGCCGGTCTCGGAATGCGTTCGATCGCGTTTTCCGCCGCGCCGAGCTCGTCAAACTGTAGCTGACACGTAGCAAGCGCTTGGTTTCGGAGAACGGATTGGGAGGGCGTCAGGCTTTGCTCGTCGATGCTTGAAAGTCCTGCCCGCGCCTCCTCCCAAAGCGACGCTTGGGTCAATGGGCCCGTAGCCATGAGCACGAGAGCGATGTGCCGATCGGCATCGCTCTTTTTCACGCGATCCAGCAGTCGTCCTAGGGCTCGGAGCGCCGTGGCCTGTGCGTCTTCTTCGGCGAGTCGCTGGCACAAGACGGACAAGCCACGCACGTGTCGCATTCGGCGAGCCGAGCTCAACAACAGCACAAAGCCGCCCACCGCTCCAAAGCCCCCCGCCATCGTGTCGATCTGATCCGGTGTGAGCGTCGTTGCCCGAAGAAGAAAACCCACCATCACGCCGATGAGCAGAACCGTCAATGCGGACCCCGTGAACGACACCAGGACGGTGCTGATCGACAACAGACCGAAGGGCACTCCCCAGACGAGCGCCCGCGCCATTGGCGCCAACAATCCCACCACAAGCGCTGCGATCAAGGTCGTGGTCATCGTCAGGGCGAGGTCTCGGAGCGATAGGCATAGTAGTGCTTCAGCACTCGGCGCACGTAACGCTGGGTTTCTTGGTAGGGTGGAATCCCCTCGTACTTATCGACCGCGGCTTCCCCGGCGTTGTACGCCGCAACCGTCAGGATCAAGTCTCCCTTGAAACGATTCGCCAGAATGCGCAGGTACCGGGCGCCGCCGAGGACGTTCTGTCGGACATCAAATGGATCGGAAACCCCCATTGAACGCGCGGTCTTGGGCATGAGCTGCATCAGACCCATCGCCCCTGCACGACTGACCACGGTCGGATTGAAGTTGCTCTCCACATGCATGACCGCGCGGATGAACGAGTGGGGGAGTTGGTAGAGTTGCGCGGCCTCGTTGATCAGGTGGTCGTACCGCGTTTGGCGCTCGGGATCTTTGACCCTCCTCTTGGCGGTCTGTCTCGTCGTGCTTGGCGACTTCTTCGCACTGGCTCTGGTTCTAGACTTCTTGCTAGCCCGGACGACAACCTTGCATCGGCCGCCGTGCTCTCGGACGTTCGTGTAGTGCTGCGTCCCATCGGCGCGCTTGCACCGATAAATATCGGCGCCCGCAGACGCGGCGGTGCCCAGCGCAAAGCTGGCCACAACTACCACGAATGGCAATGGAAATCGCATCATCACCGAGTGTATCTCCCACCGCCAAGACGCGCCAAAACCAGCCTCCCGCGCTTGCACCCCGCTTTCTTAGCCTCATCATTAGCCCTTCTATGTCGTCCCTGAACTTTTTCGAGGGCCCAGAGAAGAAGCTCGAGCTGGTCGTTACGCCGGATTCGGCGTCGCTGCGTTCCCTCGGGGACGACACTTGGCGAGAGGTCGTGGGCGCTGCTGGGGCAGATGTCATCTCCGTGATGCGCAACGACCACTGCGACGCCTATCTTCTCTCCGAGTCGAGCTTGTTCGTCTTCGATGATTACTGCGTGATGATTACGTGTGGTCTGACGACTTTGGTCGACTCGGTGGCGCAATTGTTCGAGAGCATTTCGGCGGATTCGATCGCATTCCTCATCTATGAGAGAAAGAACGAGCATTTCCCGGAACGCCAGCCGGCGACGTTTCTCGAGGATGCAAGGCGTCTGAAGTCCATGATCCCGGGTCGCGCACTTCGGTTTGGCGATGAGCACGGGCATTACGTGCAGATGTTCCACACGACTCGTGCGTTCGTGCCTGAAACGAACGACCCGACCATCGAGATACTGATGCACGGCATCGACGAGCGCGTTGCAGCGCAGTTTACGACGGCAGAGGTATCGGAGGATCGTTCGTTGGCGGTTGCGCTCGGCATCGACAGCCTGCTTCAGGGTTTCGACACATCAGAACATGTCTTCGACCCAGCCGGTTATTCCCTCAACGCGCTTCGGGACCAGGAATACTACACACTCCACGTGACCCCCGAAGATTTGGGGAGCTACGCGAGCTTCGAGACGAATCGCGATTTCGGGACTGATCTAACCGGGTTTGTCGGGGCCATCGTCGAGCTTTTCCAACCTCGGGCCTTCGATGTCGTCGCCTTCTTGCCGGTGGGCGAGCCCAAGCTGAAGCTGGCCGGTTATCAGTTGGGGGACCACGTAGTACGAAGCCTTGGGGGCTATCGCGTGACTTATCTCCAGTACTACATTCCTCCGAGTGGGCCCCGCGCCCCTTACGAACTACCCCTGTAATGCTCTGAGACGACGACATACAACACTTCCCTTTCCCCTGATAGACTGCCCCGTTCATGCGAACCGAATGTGACTATCTGGTGCTGGGTAGCGGTGTGGCAGGCTTGAGCTTTGCGCTCGAGGCGGCACTGCACAGCAAGGTCACGATGGTGACAAAGCGCAGCAGAACCGACTCGGCGACAAATTGGGCGCAGGGTGGGATTGCGGCCGTTCTCGATCCCAGCGACTCGTTTGAAGCGCATGTCGAAGATACGCTCAACACGGGTGGTGGCCTCTCGCATCGGGAGGTCGTCGAAATGGTGGTTCGGGACGGCCCGGGTCGGATCCACGAGCTCATGACGCTTGGGGCTCAGTTCAGCCGCGACGAAGAGAGCAAGTCGCTCGATCTGACGCGCGAAGGTGGACACAGCGCACGCCGCGTCGTTCATGCTGGAGACATCACGGGTGAAGAGGTACAGCGGGTGCTCATCGAGGCCGCAGCTGCCGCACCCAATATCGAGATCTACGAAGATCACATGGCGATCGACCTCGTCCAAGCCCAGGGCCCAGGTGGTTCGTCTCGAGTCGTCGGCGCCTACGTCCTCGACGAGACGACTGGCGACGTCAAGACCTTCCTTGCGAAGGAGACCATCCTCGCAACCGGGGGTGCTGGGAAGGTCTATCTCTATACTTCTAACCCCGATGTCGCGACGGGCGACGGCGTGGCTATGGCATATCGTGCCGGCGCCGAGCTTGCCAACATGGAGTTCTTTCAGTTTCACCCGACGTGTCTCTATCACCCGAAGGCAAAGAGCTTCTTGATCAGTGAAGCGCTCCGCGGAGAGGGAGGAATCCTTCGGTCTCGTGACGGCACGGCCTTCATGGTCACGCATCACGAGATGAAAGACCTCGCGCCTCGCGACATCGTTGCCCGCGCCATCGACTACGAGATGAAACGCACGGGCGAAGAGTGCGTTTATCTAGATATGACGCACAAGCCGGCGTCGTACCTGGTCGAGCGCTTCCCCAACATTCACGCGCGGTGCCTTCAGTACGGTGTCGACATGACCCGTGCGCCGATCCCCGTCGTGCCTGCGGCGCACTACATGTGCGGTGGAGTCGTGGTCGATGACGAGGGGCATACGACGCTTCGCGGTCTGTGGGCAGTTGGCGAGGTGACCTGCACGGGCCTCCACGGCGCGAATCGACTCGCATCCAACTCGTTGCTCGAGGGGCTCGTCTACGGTCACCGTACCGCGATCGCTGCGTGCGCGAGGTCTTCTGACCTCAACGAAGCGTTCGAGGCGGTTCCAGACTGGGATGTGGGCCAGGCCGTACCTAGCGATGAAGCCGTCGTGGTCACCCAAAACTGGGACGAGCTTCGGCGCTTCATGTGGAACTATGTAGGGATCGTTCGCACCGATCGGCGATTACGTAGAGCGGCCCGCCGCATTGCAATGCTCCAGGAGGAGATCCGTGAGTACTACTGGGCCCACTTGGTAAATCGCGACATGTTGGAGCTCCGAAACATTGCCGACGTTGCAGAGCTGATCATCCGTTGCGCCGAGGCTCGCAAAGAGAGTCGTGGGCTACATTACAATCTCGACTACCCGCATGCGGGCGAAGAGTGGCGCGGCGACACGCGCATCGCAAAGGGCATGCCTCCTCGCATCACGCACGAGTAGGCCTTCACCTTTTCTGACTGCTATCCTGGAGGAAAGCCCGTACTGGGCCTTCTTACTTGTGGGGAGAAATGCGTTTCCTTCTTATCGTGGCGGTCATCGCCGCATCCTTAGTTTCGACGACCAGTCTGCATGCGCAGAGCTCTGCTTCGCGCGACGAGCGAATAGCGCAGGCAAAAACCGAGTTTGCCTCGGGCACCAGCGCCTATCAGAACGGCGATTTCGAGGCAGCGTTGGCGCACTTTCGCCAAGCTTACGAGCTCACGAAGAGCCCTGACTTGCTCTACAACATCGCGACGGTCTCCGACCGAATGCGCCACGATGCCGAGGCCCTCGCGGCCTACGAGGGGTACATCGAGGCAAGGCCGAAGTCGCCCGATCGGGAGCATGTCGAGGGCCGGATCGAAGCTTTGCGCTCTGCAATTCGCGCTCAACAGCGGGCTGAGCTCGATGCTGAGATCGAGGCGCGCCGGGCCGCCATCGAAGCAGCGGCGAGGGTCAAAGCGGAAAGACCCCTGACGCGGCACGTCGGCCCGGGACCAGGTCCGTGGATCACGATCGGAGCAGGCGGTGCCTCGATGGTGACGGGAGCGATCTTGGTCGGGCTTGGTCAACGCGATCAGAAGAACGTGTCGAGTGCGCCGGCTGGATCCAGCTTTGCCGAATATCAAGACATCGCAGACCGCGGGCCGCGCCGGACGAAAGTGGGCTTGGGACTTCTGGGCGTCGGAGCCGCCGGGGTCATCGGGGGTGTCATTTGGCAACTCACAGGAGGTCACGAGGAAGAGGTTCCCGAAGTCAGCATCGGGCCGACCGGTATCTCCGTCAGGGGGAAGTTCTGATGAAACATCTCATAGTATTGTCGCTCGGTCTCCTCCTGCTTGGTGGTTGCAACCTCGCGATCCCCAACGGTCTGTTCGGCTGTGGCCAGCAGTCGGACTGTCCTTCGGGATACTTCTGTTGGAGCAGCGATAGTCGGTGCTACGACGCACAAGAACCAGGCTGCGAGCCCAAGACGTGCGAGCAGGTCATTGCCGAGTTTGCGTCCCTCGGGATCCCGATCGAATGCGGCTCACTTCCCGACGGTTGCGAAGGCTCGATCGAGTGCGGCAACTGCCCCGAGGGGACTGAGTGCGGGGCGAATGGACAGAACTTCTTGTGTGGATGCGAAGAGCTCACGTGTGCCACCGCCGGCACGGGCGCCGAGTGCGGCACGATACAGACTCGTTGCGGTGGAGCGTCGGCAGCGATCTATTGCGGTGAATGTTTTGGTCAGCAGGTCTGCGACAACAACAAGTGCGTCTGCCCCGCGGGTGTCAACTGCAATCAGGGTTGTGGCACTTGCCCCGAGGGCCAGGTTTGTGTGGCCGGTGCATGCTGTGCCCCGACCTTTCCATGCTCCCGGAATGAGTGCTCCCCGCCCGGAGGCCTCGATGACGGCTGCGGCGGCAAAGCACAGTGCCCTCCGTGTACCGATGACGAGCAATGTGTGCTTACCGAAGACCTGACCTTTCAATGCCTCGGAGACTGCACCTGTGAGGCTCAGGGCGTCGAATGCGGAAGCGCGACCATCTGCAATCAGCCGACCTTGTGCGGCACCTGTCAGGACAATGGCTTCCAAGACGGTTTCCGGTGCAGCAGCGGCAATTGTGTCTGCGACGACGTATACGAATACAACGACACTCTCGAGAACATCGCGATCGTCTGTGGGGGCCTCACTTGTCTACAACCCGCGTGGGGGATCGAGGTTCCGGCCACGCTGCACCACAAGGGCGACATCGACTACTACGCGCTCGAGGTTCTCGATGCCGATACGGCGATCGTCGCCGAGATCTTCGAGGGTTCGGGTCAATACACCCTACACCTCACCTACATCTGTCCCGACGGCCGGCCCGGGCTTGTAGACTGTAGCGAGTCGACCGACGATCTCGGAGGCATCGAGTTCTGCAAATCTGACGGTGGTTTCGTCGCGCTCTCTCGCTACTGCCCAGCGAGTACCGCTTCTGCGAACGGGACGGTGTTGGTCGGGGTGCGCTCGAAGGAATTCGCGCAGGACTGCGATGCCTACGGGCTGCGGATCTTCGCAACTTTCGGCCCTTCCCAACCGTCGGAACCGCCGTTCTAAGCTCCGTTTGACTAGCGGCTATGCGGCGTATAAGAGCCATCGCCTATGAGCGGATACCTGTTTACTTCCGAGTCGGTGACGGAAGGCCATCCCGACAAAATCTGCGATAAGATCAGCGACTCCCTGCTCGATGCATACATAGGCCAAGACACACGGTCGCGCGTCGCACTTGAGACCATGGTGAAGACCGGTTTCGTCGTGGTGGGAGGCGAGGTCACCTCGAAGGCTACGATCGACATCGCGGCGATCGTCCGCGACGCGATCACTGGAATCGGCTACACGGACTCCTCGATGGGCTTTGACGCCGCCACCTGCGGCGTCCTGACGGCCGTCGAGCAGCAGTCGCCTGACATCGCGCAAGGCGTGGATCGGGCCAAGGGGCAGGAGCAAGGCGCCGGAGACCAAGGCCTGATGTTCGGCTACGCCGTCGACGAAACGCGCCAGCTCATGCCAATGCCGATCGACCTCTCGCACAAGCTCGCGAGGCGGCTGGCTCAAGTCCGCAAGCGTGGCGTCCTTCCCTGGCTTCGTCCCGACGGGAAGACCCAGGTTACAGTGGAGTACGACGACGGCCGGCCCATCCGATTCGACGCGATTGTCGTCTCGACGCAGCACGCGGAGGACGTGAAACATCGAGCTTTGAAAGAAGCGATCGTGGAAGAGGTCATCAAGCCGACGCTTCCCACCAAGATGATCGACAGGTCGACCAAGTTTCACGTGAACCCAACCGGACGATTCGTGGTCGGTGGCCCCTATGGGGATGCCGGCCTGACCGGGCGCAAGATCATCGTCGACACGTACGGTGGCATGGGCCGGCATGGCGGTGGCGCTTTCAGCGGGAAGGACCCCTCGAAGGTAGACCGGAGCGCGGCCTACTTCGCTCGCTACGTCGCGAAGAACATCGTCGCCTCGAAAGTCGCTTCTCGTTGCGAGGTGCAGGTCGCCTACGCGATCGGCGTTGCGAAACCGATGGGCATTTACGTCACCACGTTCGGCACCGGACGCGTGGACGACGCGAAAATCGCCAAGACTGTTTCCAGTATATTCGACTTTCGGCCCCGGGCGATCATCGAGACGCTCGATCTGTTGCGACCGATCTACACGCCCACCGCGGCCTACGGGCACTTCGGGCGCACCGAAAAGACGTTTACGTGGGAGCGCACCGACCGAGCGGACGAGCTCCGACGTGCGCTGCTACCGAAGTCGGGTCGTTCTGGGTCGAACGGCAAGCCGGCCAAGAAGCGGTCGTCCACGACGAAGCGCACGAAGGAGACCCGGCCGCGGGCCAGCACACGCTAAGGCTGCCTTTTAGGGCTCCGGTTGTCGTCGCGCTACACTACCGGCGCCATGGGTGAGCCACCGCTTTCGACCATTTCGGGCTGGGGCCGGCACTCCGCGCAAGGACGGGAGCGGGTTGGGGAGGATCTCGAGCGAATCAGCGCCAACGTGAGTCTGTCACGAGGTCTCGGGCGGTCCTACGGCGATGCGTCGCTTCCTTCTCCAGATGCGCCCGACGTGCTCAACACCACGTATGCCGATCGCATTCTGCGTTTCGACGAAGACACTGGGCTGTTTCGTGCCGAGTCGGGGTTTGCGCTGAGCGAGCTGAATCGGCTCTTCATGCCACGCGGTTGGTTCACCCCCGTTTCGCCCGGAACCAAGTTCGTGACCCTCGGGGGCATGGTGGCAGCCGACGTTCACGGGAAGAACCAGCATTGCGACGGCAACTTCGGAGATCACGTAACGTCCCTCAAGATGCGCGTGGCCGACGGCCGTGTGCTCGAGTGTTCTCCGGAACAGCATTCCGACCTCTTCAAGGCCACCATCGGTGGCATGGGGCTCACCGGGCACATTCTCGAAGTCGAGTTCGGGCTTCAGTCCATTCCGTCGCAGTGGATCTGGCAGGAGAGCCGGCGCATCCACGACATCGACGAGTTTCAGGAGTCGCTCGAGAGCGCCGCTCCCAATTGGCCTTACACCATGGGGTGGATCGACGGTCTTGCCCGCGGTAGTCGCACCGGCCGCGGCACTCTCATGTGCGGCAGATGGGCGGACCCGGAACAAGCGCCTCCCAAGCCTCCCAAGACTCGTTTCCGACCGAGGCTTCGGTTCGATTGGCCGTCCTGGATCTTGAACCGCGCGACGATCCGCATATTCAACGAGCTCTACTACCGAAAGCAGTGGCGACGCGTTTCATGCGGCATCGTGAGTCACGAGTCCTTCTATTACCCGCTCGACGCCATCCGGTCTTGGAACCGCATGTACGGGAGGCGCGGATTCACTCAGTATCAGTGCGTGCTGCCGAGAGAGGCCGGCCGCAGCTCTGCTCGCAGAGTCCTAGAAGTATTGACCGCCCGCGGCGGGGCATCGTTTCTCTGCGTGATCAAGGATTTCGGTCGCGAGGGCCGGGGTGTTCTGTCGTTTCCGCGCCCCGGCATCACGTTGGCGCTCGACATTGCGGTGCGTGACGACACCCAAGACCTGGTGGATTCTCTCAATGAGCAGGTCCTGCAAGAGGGTGGACGCGTCTATCTGGCCAAGGATTCGTTCACCCGGCGTGAACACTTCGAAGCGATGGAAGGGGCGCGGCTCGCAGAGTTCAATGCCATTCGGGATCGCTGGGATCCAAATCGCAGATTTCGCAGTGCGCTATCGGTGCGGCTGCTGGGGGATTGACATGAGAGTTGCGTTTTTGGGAGCGACGAAAGGAATGGGGCGCGCGCTGGCACGACTCAGCGCTGAGCGTAGAGACAGGATCTGCTTGCTCGGTAGAAACGAAGTCGATCTCGAGCGAAGCGCCGCAGACCTGAGCGTGCGAGGAGCTGACGGCCTGGTTCGATGTTTCTCGTGTGACCTCGAACAAGTCGACACCTTTGCCTCCGCCATTGGTTCGGCCCGAGAAGCCTTGGGGGGGTTGGATGCCGTCGTGGTCTCGGCCGGGATCTTCGCGACGCAAGAGGAGCTCGAAGCCGATCCGGTCCTGGCGGAGCGACTGGTGCGCGTCAACTTCTCAAACACAGTCATGTTCTGCGAGGCCGCCAAGAAGGTCCTCCTCGACGAGGGCGGCGGGACCTTGTGCGTATTCAGCTCCGTTGCAGGCGAGCGCGGTCGCAAGCCGGTCATCATCTACGGCGCTGCCAAGGCCGGGCTCACTCGCTACCTCGAGGGCCTCGACCACAAACATCGCGCCGATGGGCTTCGCGTCATCACGGTCAAGCCGGGCTTCGTCAAAACCAGTATGACGGCCGGGCTATCGCCGCCCCCGTTCGCGGGAGAGCCAGACGCCGTCGCCGCGCGGGTCCTGTCGGCCATCGATCGAGGAGCACCGGTCGTATATGCGCCGGCACCTTGGCGTTACATCATGGCGATCATCCGAGCGATGCCACGTGCGATCATGCGTCGTGTGGAGTTCTGATCGGGCCGCGTGGTGATCCCGGTTGGGCCTGCGGCCCGTCAATTGGTCCCGCCCCCTTCGATGAACGCTTTGATGTCGGGTCGCGAGACGCGCCAGGCAGCTGCAACGTGGAGAGCCGCGCTGATGAGGCTTCCCAAAACCACGTTGGAGATCAACTCGGTCAAGGTGGCCCCGCCCGGGCTCTGTGCCGGCAGCGAAGGGAACACCAGCTTGAGGTGATAGACCAAGGTTGCGGTGTACGCGACGATCCATATCAGCTTCGCCGTGACCGCCTGCCTGATCCACCATTGAGCCAGCTTGCGGCGCCAGCTCAGCATGAAGCTTCCGATGAGGACCAGCCCCGAAACGACGATGTTGGCGGCGGCCATCGGCCGTCGGTATGGGTTGGTGGCCTGCGCCTCTAGAAATTGCAGCTTCAGCTGACCCAGGTCCTGCAGGTCTTCGGGAAGGGGACCGGACTGCAAGTCATAGGTACCCATGAGGACGCCCGCGATGCCAAGCATCGTCAGCAGGGTCGAGGTCAGTAGGATGGCAATCATGACCCGTCTATCGCTTGATTCGCCTGCCATCGTCTGGTCCAGTCCTTGTAACCTGGCGCGTAACCCCGATCGACCCCAAAACAAGAACACATGAGCCAGGACCAAAAACGTCCTCCCGTATTCGCGGAACGCAGCGCGCGCGACGACTTCAGCGCCGACCGCATTCGTTGGTTGATCTCGCTGCGCTGGGTTGCGATGGCGGGGGTTCTGATTGCGACTGGGTTCGTCGTCGCGGGGTTCTTTCCAGGCGTCGCGTGGCCTGTGTTTCTGTTGGTGGTGGTCGGGGGTAGTGCGTACAATTATTCGCTCACTCGTTCACGTCTCGAGCCTCGGGGGGGGCGGCGGGCGGCCGTGTCGCAGGCTTTGGTCGACCTAGTGATGTTGACCATCGTTCTATGGGCAGCAGGCGGCATCTCCTCCCCGTTTCTCGGATTTTACGTGTTTCATCTCGCCTTGATCGGAATCCTCGGTGGTCCCCGGGCGACGTTCGTGGCTACGGCCGCGGCTTTTGCTGGGACGGGTTTCCTAGCGCTCACCGAGTGGATTCCGGTGCTGAAGATCGGTAAGTGGGATCCGATTCCGCCATGGGACACGATCGCCGATGTCACCGCGTTCATGATGACAATGGGCGCGGTGGCCTACGTGGTGCTCCATGCCGTCCGCGAATTGCGCGATCGCGAGCATGCTCTAGAGGGCGCGCGCGACCAAGCCGAGCTCGAGTACCAAGTCATCGCCAATACGCTGGACGAGATCGAGGCAGGCCTCGAGGTCGTCGACGCCGAGGGCCGGATCGAATGGCGAAATCGATTGGCCGAAGACCTGGCCCCAACGCCCAACCAAGACGGCATGTGGGAGTGTCCAAGGCAGATTCGCGCGTGCGAAACCGATCCGGCGGGACCGTGTCCCTTTTGGCGAGCTCGTGACGAAGACACGCCGGGGCGATGCCGCTTTTCCGCGGGCGACCGAACCTATGAGATGCTCTCGTTTCCGTTGGCGTCTCGCGATGAAGGGACGCCCCGCATCATGAACCTCTACGTCGATCGAACCCAGATGCTTCACGCAGAGCGGCGTTTAATTCAAGCTGAACGTCTGGCGAGCTTGGGCCGCGTCGCCCAAGGCGTCGCACACGAGCTGAACACGCCGCTTGCGACAATCCGTACTCTCGCGGCGGACATGCGCGAAGCGATTCGGTCTCTTGGAGCGGACGAATCATTGCAGTCAGATCTTGCCGAGTCTGCTGCGTTGATCCGCGACGAAACCGGTCGGCTCGGACGGATTACGCAAGCGCTCCTCACGGGGGGGACGTTGCCCCGCCTTCAGCTCGATACGGCGGCGCATCTGCTCCCACTTGTCCAACGCGCAAGGGCACTGGTGTTTGCTGGGGTTCGCGATGGCCCGGAGCTCTTGGTCGACGACACGGTGGCAGAGCACAGCGTCTCGGCAGACCGGGACCGCCTTCTCCAGGTTCTGGTCAACCTCTTTCAAAACGCCCTCGACGCAAATCGGGAAACAGGGCGAAAATCGGTGTGGGTCTCTGCCAAACGAGATAGTGAGATGGTCGAGCTCACCGTTGAAGACGAGGGTTCTGGGCTACAGCCGGATATCGAAGGACGGCTTTTCGAACCGTTCGCGACCACGAAGCCTCCCGGCGAGGGGACGGGCCTCGGTCTCTACGCTTCCTACATGCTCATCCAGACGATGGGTGGGGAGTTGACGATCGAGAACCGCGCGCAAGGCGGGGCGCGTGCCTGCATCCGACTTCCCGCTGGAGCCGGCACGCTTGCAAACAAACCGGGAGTGGCTCACGGTGCGACGTTGTCATGAACGGCAGCGTCCTCATCATCGACGACGATGCAGCTTTTCGCTTTGCGATGGCAAAGGCGCTGCGCCGTGGTGGCTATTCGGTTTCCGAGGCCAGTAGCGGTGAGGAGGCGGTCGAGGTTCTCTGCAACAGCTCCCCGCCCGACGTTGCCTTGCTCGACCTGAAGATGAAGGGGATCGGCGGGCTTGAGGTCCTGCGACGCTGCGGGTCGATTCAGACCAATGTCATCGTCCTCACGGGCCACGGAACGGTCAAAGCGGCCGTGGAGGCGATGCAGCTCGGTGCATTTTCGTTCCTAGAGAAGCCGGTCGACGCCCAAATGCTCCAGCCGTTGCTGCGCCAGGCGCTCTTGGAGCGGGGAGCCGCTGCGGCTGGGGAGGCCGGTGAGCCGATCCCCCTGATCGGTGTGAGCGCGATGATGGAGGAGGTTCGGCAGTTCGTCCGCACCGTAGCGCCAACGAACGAAACGGTCCTGGTGTTTGGTGAGACGGGCACTGGTAAAGAAGTCGTAGCTAGGCAGATTCACGCCCAGAGTGGTAGAAGCAGCGGCCCCTTCGTCGCGATGAACGCCGCTTGTGTGCCGCGCGAGCTCTTCGAAAGCGAGCTCTTCGGTCACAAGCGTGGCGCCTTCACCGGTGCGCACATCGACCGAGCAGGCCTGTTCCGCGAGGCCGACGGCGGAACGCTTTTCATCGATGAGCTTGCCGAGCTTCCTCTCGAGAGCCAGGCCAAGCTACTCCGCGCAATCGAAACGAAGATGATCCGCCCCGTCGGTGAATCGGGCGAGGTCGAGGTCGACGTGCGAATCGTGGCGGCGACCAACCGTGACCTGTGGGCCGAAACCCAAGCCGGTCGGTTTCGCGAAGACCTCTATTTCCGACTCCAGGTCTTTCCCGTGCTCGTTCGTCCGCTTCGCGAGCGGCCCGAGGACGTCGAGGGCCTCGCTGCGCATTTGCTTCAACGCTTGGGCAAAGCGGAGATTGTGCTCGAGCCCGAGGCTCTTGGCGCCCTTCGAGAATATGACTGGCCTGGCAACGTCCGTGAGCTCTTGAACGTGCTCCGACGGGCTGCTCTCTTTTCGATTTCCAACAAGCTCGGCGCAGACCTCGTCCGCCGGATGATCGCCGCCAGCGTATTTGGAAGCGCCCGGGAGTCCACCCCGCCCACGGGCCCCGCCAGCCAAACCAACCTCGCCGCCCTAGAACGCGAGCACATCGAGCGAGTGCTGCAAGAGATGGACGGAAACATCACCAAGGCAGCGTCGGCCCTCGGAATCGATCGACGAACGCTCCAGCGTAAACTCAGATCCTACGGGATCGAATAATGGAAGACAGTGGCCTCTCCCATTGCACCCTGCTCCAGATCCAGTCGGCGCCAACGCTATCGCTGCCCGCGAGCAGCCATCCGTAAAGCGAATCTCGGTCTACGGGTTCACGCACTGAGCCGTGGGAACTTCCCCGGCATGCGGGCAATGGAATCCAGGATCCCCGGCGGCAGGAAAACTCGCGTGGTAGGCACGGCATTCAACCGTATCCCCAGTGGTGTCGTCCCACGCGCCGACGTTGAAGCCAGCGCAGGCTGTTTCGCAGTCACCCCTGGTCGGATAGAGCTCGTTGGCGCCTGTACAGTTGGCCATCGCCTGGTCGCAATAGGCCTCGCACGCTGTTCCGCATACGTCGTCATCGCTCGAGACGCTTGTGTGTGGACAATGGAGTCCAGGATTCCCGGCCGCTGGATCACCCGCGTGGTAAGCGCGGCACCAAACGCTATTGACGCCCTGGTCGGACGGGTCGCCCTTCGGCATGGCCGCACACGTCGACTGACAATTCGCCGCGTCGCTGTACACAACGTTGTTCCCGGTGCAGTTCGCGATGACGTTGTCGCAATACGTGTCGCAAGCTGACTTCGGTGTACCTCCGGTGCCGCCGTCGCCGCCCATTCCACCCGCGCCACCGCCACCGCTGCCGCCAGTGCCACCCGTTCCGCCAGTGCCACCGCTGCCGCCCGCTGCGGTCGTGTCGTCACCGCAGCCAAAGGCCAATAAAGCAACCAGAGCAGCGCCGATCACGATGCCCATAGTGGATTGTCTTCTCATGATGTTTCCCCTTCGAGTGGCTTGCCCACCGCGAGACTAGTTGTCGGACAAGCAGCCGGCAAATTGGCGGACGCGCCCACCTATAAAGTCATCGGCTGACGAAGTCGCTTACGGAGTGCCGCTGACCCTATTTACTGGGGGAGGGTGACTGTAAACGTGGTCTTTCCCGGTCTCGACTCGACGTCGATCCTTCCCCGGTGCTCGGTGACGATTCGGCTCGTGATGGCCAGCCCAAGCCCGGTGCCTCCCTTCTTGTCGGTGAAGTAGGGCTCGAAGATCAGATCGGCTTGGTCGTCCGGGATCCCTGCGCCGTTGTCTTCGACTCGGACGCGGACTTCATGAAGCATTTCCTCCAGGGTGACCCGCACGCGACCTCCGCCGTTCGGATGCGCTTTGCGCGCGGCATCGCTCGCGTTTTGCAGCAGGTTGTGCAGCACTTGCGTAATCTGGTCAGGATCGACCTGCGCCCGGACGGGGTGTCCAGGAAGCTCTGCGCTCACGGCGACTTCCTCCGACGCGTAGAGCGACACGGCCTGGGGAACAATTTCTCGGAGGTCGGTTTCGCGCAGCGTTGGAGCGGGAAGCCTGGCGAACCGACTGAACTCGTCGACAATTTGCCGAAGGCGTTCGACTTCTTGAAGGATGGTTTTGGTCGATTCGTCGAACAGCGCATCGAAGTCGTCCCGGGAGCGGGCGTGAGCCTTGCGAAGTGTTTCGATGGAGAGACGGATTGGCGATAAGGGATTCTTGAGCTCGTGCGCGAGGCGTTTCGCGATTTCCTGCCATGCCGCAACCCGTTCGGTCTGGCGAAGCTGTTCTTGAGCGTTTCGTAGGTCGCGGGTCATACGGTTGAAAGCGGTCGCCGTTGCTCGAAAGGCCCCGGGTTGGCCTTCGCGAAGCGTGGTAGCGAAGTCGCCGGCGCCGATCCGAGTGGCAGCCTCGGTGAGCTCGTTGATCGACGACTGCAGCCAGCGATTGAGGTAGCCGCCGAACAGGAGCGCCAGCCCGAGGGCGAGGAGGGCAACGCAGCCCATCCAAAGGAAAAGCGGTGGCACAGCTCGATCGATCCCGGAGCGCCAGATGACGGCTGCTTTTGCAACACCCTCGGCATCTGCAAGCTCGGCGATGGGGAGGTCTCTGGCCGACGCTTCGTCGACGATGAGGATCCGGTCCGGGTCTAGAGCGCGGATGTCGGTGAATCGGTGCGCGCCCACCACCGTGACGCCCGCGCCACCCCGCTCGATCGTACAGGCGCGCGCCACGAATTTCTGATGATCTTGCTCGCCAAGTGTAAGGGTGAAGGGCTGCTCCCCCGCGAGCCGCGCCTGCCGAATCAGGGCGGACCCATCACGGCCGATGATGCGGTTCGTGTGTCCTGCGGCAATTACCTCACCCGACCTCGAATCGAGAATCCACAGCGCTTGAAGCCCGGCACCCCGCATCGCACCTCGGAACAACCGATCGTAGTCGAGCTCCGAGGGCGTATCCTCGGTTCGGCTCGTCAAAAGTCGATCGACCACCAGGTCGTCTCGACAGAGCCCGGTCACCGCAACGTCACGCTGCTCGTCGAGCATTCGCACGTGGCGCTCCACGAGCTCGGCTTCGCGGTTCGTCTCGTCCCCGCCCCAAGCCGCCATCCCGAACCACACGACGGCCGTCAACGCGACCGGAAATATCGCGACGAGGGCAAAGAGCACGACCACGCGCGTGCTCAACGAGCTCATGGCGGAGCCACACCACCGAGGACGCGATCCTCGCGGCGCGTCGTTGCCGAAGAGGTGTCTTCGTCGTCGAACTGCTCCATCAGGAACATGTTTGGATCGGCAACATCAGGAGGGCGAGCGACGTCGACCGGCGCGGTTCCCCTGAGAAAGACTTCATCGAGCGCGTCTTCTTGCCCATCATAGGCGAGTAACCCCGATGCCGGGTCGATCGGCACGACGATGACACCGCTCGGCATCGCGAAATTCGTCTCCTTCGGGGTTTGGTCGGCGACTTCCATGACTTCGATCCAGATTGGAAGGGCGCTGCGCGTGCCGGTCTCCCGCTTTCCGAGAGAGCGCGAATCATCGAAACCCACCCACACGCCGGCCACCACCGACGGTGAGTAGCCGATGAACCAAGCATCACGCGCCTCGTTGCTCGTTCCAGTCTTGCCCCCGACCGCCCGCGCGAGGCGAAGCGCAGGTGCACCCGTGCCGGAGGTCACGACGCTCCGGAGCATGCTGGTCATGACGTAGGCCTCGTCCGGGGTCATCACGTCCCTTGCAGGCTCAAGTGGTTGCAGTGGAATGTTGGCTCCATCGGGGCTGACGATCTTGCTGACGATTCGGGTCGGGGCCCAACGCCCCCCCGCGGCGAAGGTCGCGTACGCATTGGTTAGCTCGATCGGTTTCACCCCGCTTGCGCCGAGCGCGAGCGCCATGTCTTCTTCGAGCTTGGTCGTGATCCCGTCCTGCCGTGCAAACTCTGCGACATCTCGAACCCCGAGGTCTTCGATCACTCGGATCGCCACCATGTTGATCGACCTGGCGAGCGCTTCACGGAGGCGTACGGCGCCCTGATAGTTCCACTGCTCGTAGTTACGGGGTTTCCATTCGTCGTAGACAGCCGGCGCATCCATCACCAACGACGCAGGGCTGAAGCGCCGAGACTGGATTGCCCTCGCATAAACGATCGGCTTGAACGCGCTTCCCGGCTGGCGAATTGCTTGGGTCGCCCGATTGAAACCGTTGCGTGCCGCGAATCCGCCCACCAGCGCCAGTACGTCCCTCGATCGGGGCTCGATCACCACCACAGACCCTTCGGGCCCTCGTTCGGCCCGGGCGACCGCAGGGTCTTCCTCGCTTCCAAGTTGCGTGATCGAAACCGGGAGCATGTCTCCCGGCTTGGCGAACTTCGAGGCCGGGAGACCCTTGCGATTGAAGCGTTTGAGCTCATGCATTGGCAGGATGGCGAAGTGACCCGCGACTTCGAGCCGCAGTTGATCCTTGTCGTCGTCGGCCTCCGTCACTTTCGCCACGTAGGTGCGACCCATGCGCAACCTCTCGGCCGAGGGTGTGGCCTTTGGGCGGCGGCGTTGGTTCTTAGGGCGGTAAGGGCCCTGATACCCTTGGCGCTCGTCGATCGCGCTAAGTCCGCGTTGGAGTGCCTTCCGCGAATGCTTTTGCAACGCGAGGTCGATCGTCGTGTGAACGGCATAACCGCCTTCGTCGAGCGCCTCGTCCCCGGCGGCCGTGCGAAGCGCCCGTTTCGCGATCGCGAGAACCTCGGGCGCGCTGCCTGAGGCTTCCGGCAGGGGGATCGTCTCTACCTTCTCTTCGCGTGCGGCCTCTATCGCTTCCTCGCTGAGGTCCGGCCAATACACTTCGCGTTTTGAGGCCAGCTGGCTGAGCACGTACTCCTGCCTCCGCGCTGCGGCCTCGGGATTGTTCCTAGGTGAGAGCCGCGCCGGCGCCTGCGGGACGCCGGCCAAGAGCGTGGCCTCGGCCAGGGTGAGCTCACTTGCGTTCTTGCCGAAGTAGTACTGAGCGGCTTCCTGAATTCCGTACCGTCCACGACCGAAGTTTACGTGGTTCAAGTACATATGCAGAATCTCGTCTTTCGAGAGTTCGTTTTCGAGGCGCCTCGCCAAGATCAGCTCCCGGATTTTTCGAGACAGAGTGCGTTCCGGGGTGAGCAGCATCAGTTTGACGACCTGCTGGGTGATCGTGCTTCCCCCCTGGGCCGCCCGCCCGCTGATGATATCGCGGCCCACGGCGCGCAAGATGCCTGCGTAGTCGAGCCCCTCGTGCTCATAGAAATCAGCGTCCTCTGCGGCGAGCACCGACAGGACTACGTACCGCGGGACTTCCGAGAGAGGGATCACCGTTCGGCGCTCGGTGAAGATCTCACCGATCACCTGTCGATGCCGATCGTAGACGCGAGTCGTTTGCGGAGGTTTGTAGTCACGGAGTGCGCTCACGGAAGGAAGATCGCGGCTGAAGTAGGCGTATGTCCCCATCACCACCACCGCGCCCACGATCAGCCCCGCGCCAATCCATTTCGGCAGCATCGAATCGGCCCGCCGCTTCTTGCGCTTGCGCCCCTTCGCTCGCCCCTTCTTCGTCCGTTTGCCTGCCATCGGTCCCTGCGGTCCGCGGGGCTATAGCATCCCCCGTTCCCGGACTTCCCCCTAATTCATGACACTCCGGGGACCCTAATCATTCCCGACGTACTCATTGATGATTTCGTCTGCGTTCTTCACGGAATTCATGAGGAATCTCGCCTCGAGCGCGCGTCGGCGCGCGTGGCTCAGGGGCGCACGGGTCCCTGCGGCGAGTGTTTGCATCGTGACTGCCGCGGCGACCGACACGTTTAGGCTCTCGACGAATCCCCGCATCGGGATGGAGAACGTACCGTCGGCTAGCTCAGCCCACTCGGGCGACGCACCGCGATGCTCGTTGCCAAACACCACTGCCAGGCGCGTTTGCGTTCGGAGAGCCTCCGCGTGGTGGTCTCCGCCCGTGGCGGCGACGTAGATCGCATAACCGGCATCCCTCAGTCGCTTCGCGCATGCCTCTGCGGTCTCGTATCGAATCAGATCGATCCATCGATGCGTCCCCTTCGAAACTCCCCGTGACGCCCGAAAACCGTAGCTCCCGACGATCACATGCACCGTTTGAACACCAAACGCATCCGCGCTTCGCAGCACGGCGCTCGCGTTGTGGGGGTCGGAGATCGAGTCGAGCACCACGACCAGGTCGTCGGTTCGTTGCGAAACGACTTGCTCGATTCTCCTTCTGCGCTCCGGTGTGACCACGGGCGAAAGCGCTTGGATCACCACCTCGGCGGGATGAGAGAGCGGTGGCGGACCTTCGATTTCGATCACGTCGGGATCGTCTGCGCGCATGGCGATCTTTCAGTCGTATGAACCGGCCGGCGAATCGACGGTTAGGGGACCCGGACCGTCTTCTTCGGCTCTACGGTGACCCCGACGACCAGTGTGCCGCCCTTGTACGTCTGTCCTGCGACGAAAAAAGGATCGCCAGCCGAGGCTACGACCTGCAAAAGCGGCAGATAGTCGAACTTGTCGGGCCGGTTGATCGAGACCTTCATCTTGTAGCGGCCGTCGGGCATGATTTGGAGCAAGGCAACTTTCAGCCGACGGCCGTTCGGCAGCGACACGACCGCGTCTCGTCCGGGGATGAGCTTCAGCTTGGGTTTGGACAAGATCTGCATCGAGCGGAACGAGTTGAAGGGAGGACGGCGCAGCGCAGTCAGCTTTTTGAGCTCCGGGTCGATCGACCCGGCTTTCTCTTCGGCGAGCACCACGAGCACTTCCGCGGGAACGCCCCCTGCACTTGCACGATCGGACTGCACTAGGTTGGAGCCCTGCGCCAAAGCGACGGAGGAACCCAGCAGCAGACTGAGCACGAGCATGTACCGAACTGCATTCATGGGATCGCAACCTCCTCATCGTTGATCCAAACCACGCTCAACGACTGCCCCGCGTTGCCTTTCACCATGAAGACCGTGCCGGCGTACTCGCCGAAATCGACTTCGAGCACTTCGGAACCGCGCGTCACCCCGGCCATCTCCGTAGGGGACTGCTCGCCGGGCAGCGCAAGCACCGCCAACAGGATCGCGGCCGCAGCCGCAAGGCCAGCTGCCATTCCTCCCCACACCCGGCGCTCGCGACCCCCGGGAAGGACGCGCAAGGCCGGCGCCTCTTCGGCTGCCTGAAGCTGCTGCTCGATCCGGTTGAACAGAGCATTGGAATCGATGTCACCGGTCCACTCCGCCGATGCGCTTTGCATGGCAGCGCGGAGCTGATCCCACTCGGCGACTTGAGCGGCCTGGTCGGGTGAGCCTTCAAGGCGCCGACGCACAGCGGCCTCCTCTTCAGGGGGGAGCTCCCCGTCAAAGAACATCTGGAGCTTCTCATTTTCGATTTTCGAGCTCTCCATGACTATCCTTCGGAAGGTTCCTCTCCAGAAAGGTAAGGCGCAAGCGCTGCTTGCATCTTCTTTCTGGCATGAAATAGGCGGCTCATGATCGTCCCTTTGGGCACTCCGAGCACCTCGGCCATCTCTTCATAGCTCATCCCCTCGACCTCACGAAGTACGATGACAGCGCGATGGTGCTCGGGGAGCTCCCCCAATGCAGCCTGGATCGCCCCTCCTAGCTCGCGGCGGAGCGCAGCCCGGCCCGGGTTCGAGTTGGTGACACTCGGCAAGAGCGCTCCATCTCCGGCGACCTCGCTTTGCTCGTGAAGCGCACGCTCGTCGAAATCGAGATTCTTCCTCCTGCTTGTGCGTCGAACGTGGTCGATGGAGACATTCATGACGATCCGGTAGAGCCATGTGTAGAAGCTCGAGGAGCCCTGGAACTTGTGTATGTTCTTGTGCACCTTGACGAAAGCCTCCTGAACGGCATCGAGCGCGTCGTCCTGGTTTTTGACGACGCCCATGGCCACGGCGAACGCACGACGATGGTATTTCTCGAAAAGCGTTCGGAAAGCTTTCGAGTCACCTGCTTGTACGCGTTTGACGAGTTCATGGTCGTCCTCACTCGGAGAGCCGTCAGAGGCCCCTTTCGCCTTGGACGCGGTGGACAGTGGTTGATTCACCAATAGATCCTCGACGTTTTCCACGTTAGTCGGCGTCACGACCCACTTCAGAATTGGTTTACGCGCAAAACGTCGACGGGGCCAGCTTTCTCCCCATCGGTGTGAACACAACCACGGTTTTGCCTGGTTTCCACGGGTGGGCGCAGCTAGGGTCCCGCGGTGCTCGACCTCGGGTCTCTGAATCCCCGCCAGCGGGACGCTGTCGTTCACCAGGGCGGCCCGCTCGTCGTGTTTGCGGGCGCGGGGAGCGGAAAGACGCGGGTGATCACTTATCGCGTGGCGCACCTCATCTCGGCCCATGACGTCGCCCCATGGCGAATCCTGGCGGTGACGTTCACCAACAAGGCGGCTGGCGAGATGCAGGACCGGCTTCTCGGGCTTCTTGGCGATCGGGGCAGCGCGGTGCGGGTGGGAACCTTCCACTCGACGTGCGCCCGATTCCTGCGCCGCCATGGAGAGACCCTTGGTATCTCCAAGGATTTCACGATCTATGATGACCAGGACCAGCTCGCGCTGGTGAAACGAGTCTTGCGTGATCTCGGACTGGACGAAAAGCGCTACCAGCCAAAGGCGATCGCCGGTCGCATCAATCGTGCCAAGCAAGAAGTTCAGGGACCTGGGAGCATCGAAACTCCCGACCCGTGGACCGAGGTGGTGCGCCGCGTCTACCAGACCTATGAGGACAGGCTCGATCAAGCCAATGCCCTCGACTTCGGGGACTTGATCTGCCGCACGGTGAGAGGCCTCGAATCGGACGAATCATTTCGCGACGCGCTCGCGGGCAGGTTCTCGCACGTCTTGGTCGATGAGTTTCAAGACACCAATCAGGCACAATTTCGCCTCGTGCGATCGCTTTCGGAGGGCCACCGAAACCTCTGTGTCGTCGGAGACGACGACCAAAGCATCTATCGCTGGCGTGGCGCCGATCGTCGAAACATTCTCGACTTTCGCGCTTCTTTCCCGGACGCGACCCTGGTGAAGCTCGAACAGAACTACCGATCCACACAGCGGATCCTTCGTGCCGCCAACGCTGTCATCGCTCGCAATACCGATCGGGAGCCCAAGGAGCTCTGGACTGCGAATGAAGAGGGGGATGCGGTCCTGGTCGTTCGTACGATGGACGAACGAGATGAGGCACGTCTCGTGTTGCGTGGGGTGCAGGAGCTCGTGGCTCAGGGATATGGTGCCTCCGACGTCGCCGTTTTCTACCGCACGCATGCCCAATCGCGTGTGATCGAAGAGGCGCTACGGAGCGCCAACATCGGCTATCGGATCGTGGGTGGTATGCGTTTCTACGATCGCGCGGAGGTGAAAGACTTGCTGGCCTACCTACGCGTTACGATCAATCCAGCCGACGACATGAGTTTGCTCCGCATCATCAACACTCCTGCACGCGGGATCGGAAAGACCACGATCACGCGACTCCTCGACGCGGCCGCGGAGCACGGCCGAAGCCTTTGGGGCGTCCTCGAAGAAGATGGTCTGGGAGCTCTTGGAAATGCGGCGCAGAAGCGTCTGGCTGGGTTCCGGACGTTGATTTCCGACTTACGCGATGTCGCGACCTCCGATGCGCCCCTCGGCGAGATCGGTGCGGAGTTGGTGGAACGCACCGGTTACGCCGAGATGCTGAAGCACGACGACACGCCCGAGGCCGACGCTCGCTTCCAGAACGTGCAGGAGCTGGTGGCTTCGATGGACGAGTTTCAGCGAGAGCACCCCGATGCGACACTCGCCGATTTCCTCGAGAACGTGACCCTTCACACGTCGGCGGACGAGCGAGTCGAGGGAGATCGGGTCACCTTGATGACGGTACACGCAGCCAAGGGGCTCGAGTTCCCAATCGTCATGGTGACTGGGCTCGAGGAGCAGGTGTTCCCCTTTAGGGGAGTCGACCCCTGGGAAGACCCCGAGGAGCTTGAAGAGGAGCGGCGGCTCGCATACGTGGCCTTCACACGGGCCAAGGAGCGCCTCGTGCTGAGCTTCGCGGCGGTGCGGCGCATCTTCGGCCAGCAGCGCGTAGGGATCCCGTCGAGATTCTTGCATGAGCTTCCGGCGGAGGACACGAGCTGGATCGGTGCGCGGTCGAGCTCTCCGTCACCGCGACCCACCGAGCCGCGTGCCTCCGAACGCGCGTCGACCGATAGCTACGTCGACTACAGCGAAGGCTCCGACGTCACCGACATCTCGAGCCTTCGTCGGGGCATGCAGGTCCGCCACCCGAAGTTCGGGGTAGGCGAAGTGCGCGAGGTCATGGTCGGGTCACCGCCGCGCGTGTCGGTCCGCTTTCCAGGGTGGGGTACGCGGAAGATCATCGCGTCCTATCTCGAACGGGCGTAGGCGATAGTGGGGGTGGTGGGGGCGGGACAAACAGACGTCGAAGGCGAATCGGTCTAATCGTCAGACTTGCTGCTCGTCGAGCTCGGCTTCTTCGGGCTACTATCAGAGCTCGAGCTCTCACTACTGCTGGTCGAGACGCTGTTAGATTCCGCGCTCTTGCTTTTCGACCGGTTCGAAGGGCCCGAGTACAGATCCGACTCCCAGCCACCACCCTTGAGAATGAAGCCGCCGCCGCCAATCATTCGTCGCGCCTTAAGTTTGCCGCACTCGGGGCACTTTTTGATCGGTTTCTCCGTGATGCGCTGCTCGCGCTCAAACTCGTGGCCACAGCTGTCGCAGGTGTAGTCGTACGTCGGCATATGGAATCCGGGCGGCAACTTAAGAGGCGAAGGGCCCGTGTCAAGATCACTCGTAGTCTTCGCCGAGCGGGTTGGCGAGCTTCCGCGTCCAAAGGATGGCGTCTTTTCGGCCACCAGCCCCGTCGAGGATGCCTTGAGCGAGCAGGCCCGTCTTTCGGTAGCCGGCCACGACGAACGCCGTGGAAAGCTCCACATTGTCATTCGGCGCAAAGGAAAACGCGGCCACGATGCCTCGTTCTTGTAGGTCATCGCCGAGCGTGCTCAAACCGCTCGCGATCGCCAGCATTTCGTTTTCGCTGTTTGGCAGACGAAGCACTTCGATCAGTGCGTGGCCAAAGCAGTCTTGGTACTCTGCAGAAATAAAGTTCGCCTTGCTCCGCTTGACGCTCGCTTCGTAGTAGATGCGTCCAGCATCGCGACCGAACATGTCAAAAGCGCCTAACGCGGGATTCTTTCGCCAGGCCGTGTCACGAGCGGTGAGGGCGTCTTTTTCGTTGGCCTTGCGGACCGACGCCCCACGGATTTTCTCCGGGATGTCTTTCGCCGCTCTTTTCGCAGCATTGATGGTCTTGTCGGTCAGTTTCTCGGAAGCGTCGCTTACCTCGACCGATGCTGTCCTATCGCCGATGACACACCCGCACAGATGACCATCGCTGCGCTTGTAGAAGCCGGGGATCGTACCTTCGCGAACGAAACCTACCCGCGTCCAAGAAGACACCTCGTCCTTTTCGACCAGGGTGATGACCTTCTCGACCCTCTCTTGGGTCGCGACCGACTGTATGTACAGACGCTTGGCCGGAAGCGCACCAGCCCGAAAGTCAATCACGCGAATGCAGCGTGTCCGACGGTTCAACAGCAGGCACAGATACGCGCTGTCACTTCGGAAATAGAGCTCTTCGACGGTGGGCTTCTTCTTGGTTCGTTTGGCGGCGACAACTTTCGCCTTGGCGGGGACCATGCGTCAACACCTCGAAAATACGTTGGTTTTCAGCAACGGCCGGGAATGTAGTGTGCCGATCCGCCTATGTCAAAAGGACTGGGGCAGGCCCAGGCATGGACCCGCCCCGATCCGTCGCGCGCTAGTTGTTGAGCTCCTCGTCGATCGCAGCCTTGAATGCCGCGTACGGCTGAGCGCCTTGAACGAGCTTACCGTTGATGAAGAACGACGGCGTGCCGATCCGTGCGCCGGCCTTGTCGATCGCCTGGATGTCCGCATCCACGGCCGCCTTGTGCTTGCCCGAGTCGAGCGCCGCCTTGAAGGCTTTCATGTCGATACCCCCGATCTGTGCCGCGTACTTCTCGAGGTTCGGACGCGAAAGCGCCTTTTGGTTTTGGAAGAGAATGTCGTGGTACTGCCAGAAAGCCTTGTTGCCCTTCTGTGCGAACACCTCGAGCGAAGCCTGTGCGGCTGGGTGCGCGTCCTTGTGGAAGGGCAGCGGGTAGTTGCGCCAAACGATCTCGACCTTGTCGCCGTACTCGTCCATCACTTGGGACATGGTCGGATTCACGCGGCTACAGAACGGGCACTGGAAGTCGCTGAACTCCTGGATCACCACCTTGGCCTTTGCGGAGCCCTTGCTCGGCGCATTCTTTGGCTTGGGAATGTCGTACACCTTGTTCGCGTCCGGTGCGGCTGGGGTCGGCGCCGTCTTGGGTGCGGTTTCGCCCTTGGCGATGGTCTTCTCGTAAACCTTGGAACGCGGTGTTCCCTTCGCCACGAGGTCCTTGGCCTTCTTTAGCTCTTCGTCGATCACGATCTCGAACGATGCAAGCGGCTGGGCGCCGCGGAGGTTGCGGCCGTTGATGAAGAACGCGGGGGTTCCACGAGCACCGAGACTCGACGACAGCGCCTGCTGTTTTTGGATAGTGGAGGCGTACTTGTCTTCCTCGATGGCCGCTTTGAACTTCTTCATGTTCAGGCCGAGCTCTTTGGCGTATTTATCGAGATTTTCGGTCGTGAGCCCTCGCTGATTGGAGAAGAGCTTCTCGTGCATGGCCCAAAAACCCTTGTCGCCCTTCTGCGCGTGGGCCTCAAGCGCGGCGTTGGCCGCGGGTTTCGCATTCTTGTGGAATGGCAGCGGATTGTTCATCCACACAACGCGAACATCTTTGCCGTACTTGTCCTGAACCGCTTTGAGTGTTGGCTCGACCCGTCCACAGAACGGACATTCGAAGTCGCTGAACTCGACGATCGTGACGAGTGCATCGTCCGGTCCCTTCTGGGGCTCGTCGCCCTGGAGAGGAACCTTGTACACGGCTTTCGGGTCAGGCTGGCCGGGCTGCTGTTGCGGCTTGGGGGGGGCAGCCTTGGTCAGACCGTTCTTCGTGATGGTCGCGTACATCTGCGCCCTCGTCACGCCCTGCTCTTCCAGCTTCTTGGCGGTCGCAAGCTCCTGGTCGATGACCGTCTTGAACGCAGCAAAAGGCTGCGCGCCACGGAGGTTGCGTCCGTTGACGAAGAAGTTTGGCGTGCCGCGCGCCCCGATCGTGCCCGCCAACGCCGTGTCCTCTTGGATTTGCTTCGAGTGAGCCTTTTCGTCCAAGGCCTTCTTGACCTTGTTCATGTCGAGACCCGCCTGCTTCGCGTAGTTCTCCAGATCCGCGCGGGTGAGCGCCTTTTGGTTTGCAAAGAGCAGGTCGTGCACCTCCCAGAACTTGTCGTTGCCACCTTGTGCGTAGGCTTCCATGGCGAGCTGGGCTGCAGGATCCGCATTCTGGTGGAAGGCTAGTGGCAAATTTCGCCATACGATGCGCACGTCATTTCCGTACGTGTCCGCGATCTCCTTCGTGGCCGGAAGCACCCGCGCGCAGAAGGGGCATTGGAATTCGCTGAACTCGACGATCGTGACGAGCGCGTCCTTCGGTCCCTTCGAAGGCTGTGCGTCGCTGACGGGAACCTTGTATCGTTCGACATCCGTCGCGACCTCGACGTCTGCGGCTTCGACCGCGGCCGTTTCGCCGCCTTCGCTATCGGAGTCCGGACCGAGGTATACGTATGTGAGGGCAAAAACGGCGATGCCGACTACGGCAGCCAATAATATGGATGAACCTTTACTCATTTCTCTATCCTTCCGCCGCCATTGAGCGACGAGTGAAAAAACTCAAACGTTAGAATCAACAGACCAATTGCCGAAAGACCGCCCGCAAGGGCGGCCGGTCTCAGCGAGGCGGCCGTTCGACTCTTCGCGCGTGGGCGTGTCTAAAGCCCCCTTCGACCGAGATCGCCGTTAGCGATCCGGTGCGGGGCGGCATCGTCCATCGGAGTTGTTGCTTCCAACCCGTGGCCAGCGGAATCAGTGTCTGGAACGCACCGCTGTGGGTGCTGGCGGGCATGCAACGGGGATCGTCGGTTCGCTCGCACCACATCGGAGGCAGCCTCGGCTCGTCCTGGGCTTCGACAGTTTCGATGCAGGTCTCGATCGATGACGAGCGGTCGCACAAACAGTCCGCGGCGTCTGCAGAAGACGCGGGCAGCAACATCATCGTGGCGACGGCGATAGCCGGGGAGAGGTTCCTCATGGAGGCAAATCCGAAACCGCAGTCTACCGCCCAAGGCAACGGTCGCAAGGAATGCGGCGAAGAAGTTAACTGAGGAGGGTGAAACCGCGCTGCGAGGTGTGGGATAGTGGGAGAGGAGAGAGTACAGTTTCGTAAGCGGCTTCACCCCCCTGACTCATGGGTGAACACGACGTATGACTGCGTTATTCCAGGACCGATGCCGGCTTGGCGATCGAATCCGGAAAACCTGGAATTTCGGCGCGCAACAAGCCACCGAGCGGGCCGAAGCGTCCAATCTGAGCCAAAGCACGCCCAACATAGGCAAGGCTCTGCGGATACCACTGTAAAAAACCTGCATCATTGCGCTTTCGATCGATGAACACGAAACGCCCTGCGTCTTTGAGCTTTCGATGCAGCGTCACGACCCAGAATTCCCGACGAACCTGCTCGGTATCGATTCGACGCGCCGAAGCATATCGCTCGATCATCCCTTCTTGTAAATCGATGTCGAGGGACACGTAGGAATCGCAGAGAAGGGCGACCAGGTCGTAGGTCCGTGGCCCGATGAGCGCGTCTTGAAAGTCGATAATCGTGAGCTCGCCTCCCTCGGGAACCATGAGATTTCGGGATTGGTAATCGCGGTGGACGAACCCGGTCGGCATCGCTTCGATTTCTGCGACGATTGTGGAAAAGGCCTCCGACGCGACCCGAGCCGATGCAGGGGCGAGGTTTCCGAACAATTCCTCGAGGCCCCAGCGCAGAAAGTGATTGAGCTCCCATTCGAGGAGTGGTCGGTCGAATTTGCGCCGCGCGACGATCGAGCTCGGTGGCAGGTCGTTGCAGCGCTCATGAATCTCGGCCAGCAGGTCGACCGCCTGGCTGTAAGGTTCTTTCCATCGTGCCCGTGGGATCTCGAGCAATCGCCGTTCGAATGTCGTCTCGCCAAGATCCTCGAGCAGGATTTGTCCACGCTCGAGATGCTCCAGATAGATCTTCGGTACCGGGATTCCCCGGCCGCGGAGTAGCTCTCCGACCTCGAGGAAGGGTAGCCTGGTCGTCTCCGGTTGAGCACCCCCCTCATCGCTTCCGAAGGCGTCGTCCGGCAACTGCATCACGATGATCGTCGACGGGCCTTTGCCTGCTTCCTTCGAATGGACGCGAAAATAGCTGCGCGTCGAGGCGTCCCCTTTGAGTCTTTCGACCACGACCGCGGGAAGTGGTGTTCCGAAGAGCTTCTCGAGAGCTTCGTCGAGGTCGGGGGTCATGATCGCGCGCGCCGAGCCTACGTCAGTTTGGGCGACTTTGCGAAAGAGGGGTATCGTCGGAGCGACATGCGCAAGCAGCAACCGATTGGGATTGGCACGAGGCTCGCGGGTCGTTACGAGCTGGTTTCCGAGATCGCGCGGGGGGCGATGGGGGACGTGTATCGGGCAACCGACCATCAAGAACGCTGTCAGGTTGTGGTCAAGATACTCCGAGCCGAATACCTCACCAACGAAGCGATGCGTAGACGTTTGCGACGGGAAGGCGCAGTGCTGAAGGCCCTCGACCATCCTTCGATCGTTCGGCTCCTCGATCTCGGGATCGATGAAAACGGTCTCGTCTTTCTCGTGACCGAGCTCGTCGAGGGCCGGACCCTCGCGGAGCGGCTCACCGAAGGTCCGGTCGATCTCGAGTCGGCGGCCCAGTTGCTCACCGCCCTCAGCGGCGCGCTCACTGCGGCACACGATCACGGCGTCCTCCACGGCGATCTCAAGCCGGCCAATGTGCTGTGGGTGCTCCCGGTACCGCGCTTGATCGACTTTGGGGCGTCCAAGGTGCTGGGGCTCGACCGGCTTACGGCGACGGGGGAGGTGGCCGGTACGCCCGCCTACATGGCGCCTGAAGTGCTGACGGGAAAGGCCGATGTCGACGAGAGGATCGACGTCTACGGCCTCGGCGTGCTGCTCTACGAGGCCCTGAGCGCCCAGCGCCCATTCCAAGATGCGCACGTCGGCCGATTGCTGATGAAGATCGACGCCGGTGATCGACTCCCACTCGACGCCCTCGTCGAGATTCCCGAGGCGATCGCGAATGTGATCCACCGAGCCATGCATCGGGACAAAGAATCGAGGTTTGGAACCGTGATGGAGCTCGAGGCCGCCTGGCAGCAAGCGGCGGGGTCGGGGGTTGCTTGATCGTGATCGAGGAGCTTTGCCGTGTGGTTGGGATCCCTGCGCCGGCTGGGTGGCCCGACTATTTCGAGACCGTCAAGGCCTGGGGAGCTCGCACCGATCTCACCGGGGCGCGCACGGATGCTGAGCTTGCCGAGATTCTCTTTCTCGATGCCGCGAGGTTGATCGAAGCTGCTTGGCTTCAGTCCGTCGGTTCGCTGGTCGACATCGGTGCTGGTGTCGGTGCGCCAACGATTCCATTACTTCTCGCCAGTCCGGGTCACCGCGCCACTTTGGTGGAGCCGCGGCGCAAACGCACCGCGTTTCTCCGGTCCGCCATCGGGTCACTCGACTTGGCAGATCGTGCGCTGGTGCTCGAGCAAAGCGTCGATCCCGACGCCCCCCTCGTGACAGGCGCGCCCTTTGACGTGGCCCTCTCGCGCGCCACGTTTTCGGCAGGGCGCTGGCGCGAGATCGGGTCTCGATTGGCCGACGAGGTCTGGGTGTTCACGGCCGGCACGGACCCAGTCGAGTCGGATTTGCGGTTGCTTCGCCGCATAGATTATGAGGTCCCATCGACCGGCGCCCCGCGGTCAACTCTAGCCTATTCACGATGACACTATCGCCGCTTGTGGGCGGGGATGATTTGGATTCGCCGTCGCATGCCTTCGCCCTGGGACATCGTGTTCACGCCGTCGAACTTCGCCAACGACATGTGGATGACGCGGCGGTCGCGGGCGTTCATCGGCTGGAGGGTCACCACTTTGCCCTCGGTGACTGCGCGTTGTGCCTGTCGTTTCGCGAGGGAGACCAGCCCATCGTCGTGTCGCTCTCGGTAGTCGCCGGAATCTACAATCACGTGTCGTCGCGCTTCGGGGAAGCGGTTGACCATCTTGTTGATCAGGAACTGCAACGCATCGAGCGTCGCGCCCTTTTTCCCGATCACACGTCCCGAGTCTGGGCCCGTGGCGTCGAGCTCGATCCTCTCAGCGTCCGCACGAATCTCGACTTGGACATCGAGGTCCATCAGATTCAAGAGTTCCTCGAGAATCTCGGCCGCTTCTTCGGCTTTGCCGTCCCCCGCGTACTGCGACGGATCTTCCTGTGGTGGCTGACCACCCAGGATCAGCGCGCCGTCTCTTGGTTTAGTCTTAAGCTCGTCCACGGCGAGTCCTCTTCTTTCTACGGGGTTTGGCCCGCTTGGGTGCGGCGGCCGTCTCCGTCTCGGCCGCGTGATCTTCGGGTTCGTCGCCATCGATGGCGGATACGACAGTGAGGCGTTCTTTGTCCATCTTCCAATACATGTACCGCTGTTGTGTGATGCCGATGGCGGAGCTGGTAACCATGTACAGGCAGAGGCCGGTCGGAAGCAAGAGCATGAAGAAGGTCATCATCAGCGGCATCGCGTAGAGCATGACCTTGGCCTGCATTTGGTCCATTTGGATGGGGGTCAGCTTCTGCTGGATGAACATAAGCGCCCCAAGCACGACCGGAAGGACGTAATAGGGGTCGGGAGACGACAGGTCGGCCCACCACCAGACGAACGGCGCATGGTAGAGTTCGATGCTCGTCGATAGGGTCTGATAGAGGGCGAAGAAGATCGGCATCTGCAGGAGCACGGGCAGACAGCCACCGAGGGGGTTCACCTTGTTCTTGCGCCAGAGCTCCATCATCGCGGCGCCCTTTTTCTCGCGGTCGTCTTTGTAGAGCTCGTTGATTTTGTCGATCTCGGGTTTGAGGGCGCGCTGCTTGGCCATGTTTCGAAATTGCGGAATCACGAATGGCAAGAGTAGAACCCGCACGAGAATGGTGAGCAGGATGATCGCAACGCCCCAGTTCCCGATGAAGTCGTAGATCGTGCGGAGAAGCCAGCTCATTCCGCGAGCGATGAAGCTGAACCAACCGAGGTCGATCACGTTGGTCGCCCGATGCCCGAACTCCTCGAGCGCATCGAAGTCCTTCGGTCCCGCGTAAACCAAAGTTCGGAACGTGGCGGTCTCGCCGGGACCGATTTCGATGGGTGCGGAAGCCAGCTCGGCTTCAAACAGACTCCCATCTGGATCGTCGGGTGTTCCGCCCCGGTCGGTCGTCAGAAGGTCGCAACGCTCGGCGGTCTGTCCTTCGGGGGCTGCGATAATCGCGAAATATACACTGCTGAGCGCGACGTACTCGACGCCTGGGCCATAGGTGTGCGGCTGCATCGGTCGCGACTCGTCTTCGCTCAACAGCCCGTCGCGATCCTCGCGAATAGTCTCGTCGGCCACCTGGCAGATCCCGTGGCTCAACGCGGGGGAAGGGCGCCCAAAAAAGCCTCCCTTTTCGTCTTCTCTGCGAACGTAGTGAGCCGACGTGATGCTAAACCCGAGCTGTCTCGGGGTCTCCTGCTGGTTGTGCACCTCGACCGACGAGCGGAACTGATAAGGCGGCTCGGCCAGCTCCCAGAGTCTGTCGATCGTGACGCCGTCGCCCGACCAACGGAAATGGATCTTTCGTTTGGAAGCCTCGACCACGGTCCACCGGACGGTTGGCGGTATTGCGATACCAGTGAAATTGGGCCTCAGCGGTAGGTACCGCTCCTTGTCTGTCGTGACGAGCTCGAACGGCTTGCCTTCTTCGTCGAGGTAGCGGTCGCCTTTGACGCGAAGGCTCACGAGCCCCGTGTTCAAGTTCGTAAACGAGGCGACGAGACGATCGTCTTCGAGCTGGTGAGTCGTTTCCGATCCTAGGCGGGCCCGCGCCTCGGCCGCCGGAAGGTCCACGCCGGCTCGCGTGGGTGCAGTCTCGGCCTGGTCGGTGGATCCGTCGACCGCAGGTTCGTCGGTCTGTGTCTGGTTGGGAGCGAAGTACTGCACGCCCAACACGACGCCCAGGACCGCGACCGGGAGCACCAACAACAGGATCGGCGGTTGTTTGCGCTCAGCCATGATGCGCCTCGTGGTGGTGCCGTTCGACTTGCGGCGGCGGGTCGAACCCTCCTGGGTTGAGCGGATGACAGCGAGCGATGCGCTTGATGCCCAGCCACGAACCCCGCGCCGCCCCGAAACGCTCGATGCATGTGGCGGAATAGTGGGAGCACGAAGGCTCGAACCGGCAACTGGGGCCGATCAGTCGCGACAGCGTCATTTGGTAGAGGCGAATCGTGAAGAGAAGGAACGCCCTGATCATCGTTCGGCCCCGCCCTCTCTGAGCTTGACGGCGGCGCGCCGGAGCTCTTTCAACAGTGCGTCGTAACCGACGGCATCCGCGTCCCGCTTCGCGACGAACACGATGTCGTGGGACGGTGGGAAGAGATGGCGGTTTCGCCGAAAGACCTCGCGCACCACACGCTTGATGCGGTTTCTTTGAACGGCGTTGCCCACTTTCTTCGTCACGGTGATCCCAAGTCGCGTGTTCTCTAGAGAATTTGGTTGGAGGACGATGAGGAAGTGAGGTGTGTGGATACGCCGTCCGGTGAGTTGTACTTGCCTGAACTCGTAGCGCTTCTTCAGTCGATCGGCGCGCCGAAGGCCTTGGCCTCCGCTGCTCGGACCACCCCCCGTTCCAGATGCACCACGCATCTTCGCACCGATTCGGCTACTTCTTGTAGCAGGAAACGGTCAGGTGCTTCCGGCCCTTGCGGCGGCGGGCGTTGAGCACACTCCGACCACCTTTGGTCTTCATGCGTGCGCGGAACCCGTGTGTCCGAAGACGGCGCTTACGATGTGGTTGATAGGTCCGCTTCACGACCATGCTCCCGAAAAATAGAGTGCCGGAAGAAAGCACGGGCCCGGGGGGGTGTCAAGCCGCCCCCTGATCGGCAAAGTGCAACGGAAGCATCTGATTTTGCTGGTGTATTCGGCCAGACCCCGGCATCTCGGAGGCTGGTGTATCGCCCGCTCCCGACGATGACGTGATCGAGAATGCGGATCTCGAGCAGAGTGCCTGCGGCGACCAGGCGTTCGGTGAGCGCGAGGTCGTGTGGGCTCGGGTCGGGGTCTCCGCTGGGGTGATTGTGGATGAAGACCGCGCCCGACGCCGAATCCGCGACTAGTATTCGAAAGACCTCGGCTGGATCGACCTGGCAGCTCATTCGACCTCCGCGGGCCACCTCCCTTTCGACCCCAGGCCGGTTCTTCGCGTCGACCGAAACCACCAGGAAGCGCTCGACAGGGCTGTTCATCATCGCCTTTCCGTAGCGTTTGAAGACCGCCTCGCTGTTGGTGAGCGGTGCCGTTGCCTCCTGGGGAACGAGGGCGCGCGTGCCCGCTTCGAAGGCGGCGGCCAGACGAGATGCTTTCGCGGGACCGATGCCTCCAATGTGCTCGAGCTCCGCTGGGGTCAAACGAGCGAGCGCCCACAGACCGCCGGTGCGGCGAAGAATCCTTGCGGCAAACGAGGTGACGTCTTCGCCAGCGCGGCCGGTACCTAAAAGGACGGCGAGCAGCTCGACGTCAGCGAGCGCTGTGACGCCGAGGCGAGCCAACCTTTCGCGAGGGCCCTCCATGAACGAGGGTTGTGCAGGGCCCGTGCCAACCGAGGGGATAGTGAATTCGCGCTATTGGCGTGGTCGTGCTGGTGGATGCAAGCCACCCCGCCGGCGGCCAACACCACATCAGCGACACCGTCACTGTCAGCGCCAGCGTCAATCTACTCAAACTGCGTCAACCGGTGACCCAGGCCGCATCGCCGGTTGATCGTCGATTCTACTTCTTGAAGAGCTTGCCAAAAATGCTTGGGCGCTTGCCGCCTTTGCCGGGTGGTGCGCTCGAACGGCCTCTCGATTGACGCATCGAGCCTATGCGGACCTCGCGGATCGCCTCGAGGTTCTTCGGGTCGAGCTTGGCGACCTTCTTGAAGTGCTTCAACGCTTTGTCGTGCTTGCCCATCCGCTTGAGGAAGTGGGCGCGTACGAAGTGGCCCTGCACGTGATCGGTGTTGAGCAGAAAGGTCTGTTTGAGCAGAGACCTGATCTCGTCGGCGACCTCGTCGTCCTCGATTCCGTGTTTGAGCATGAGGACCCACGCTTTCATGGCTGGGTAGTCGGCTTCCTTGCGAACGACTTCCATGACTTCGTCGCAGATCCGTAGCGCCTCGTCGTACCGTCGCCGCTTCACAAGCACGTCGACCTTCTGGAAGTTGATCGCGGACTCGACCATTACATTGAGCTTTCGCTCGGATTCTGGGGTCCCACCCCCTTGCATGACAGTCTTCTGATAGTCCACACGAGACTTGTCGTTCGCTAGTGTGTCGCGCGCCACCGTGAATAGGTGGAAGATCTCCTCTACCCACGGTCGCAAGGGCGACAGCTCGTTGGGCAGGCGGTCGGGGTGCCACTTCTTGGCGAGCTTCATGTATTTCCCGCGTATTTCGTTGGAGTCTGCCGACTCTTTGACGCCGAGCATTTCGAAGTAGTTCTGGCGGTCCATCATGCTGATCACGCGCACCACCTCTTCCCAGCGCTTCCGATGCTCGTCAGAAAAACCCGCAGGAGGTGGCGGTGGCATCTGGCGCGGTGCGACGATCTCCCCGGAAAGGCTTTTCGCAGGTGGCAGGTTGCTGATCGACGTTGGGAGCACCGAATCGCCGCCCGGTCGGTTCGAGTCGCGACGGCCCGGCGGGGAAGAGCGGCGCATCCTCGGCGGCGTCGTGCTTCCCGATGACGCCCTTCTCCCAAAGGGGGGCGACGAGGGTCGATCCCCCTGCGACGAAGGCGATACGGCTCTCAACTTCTGGCGCGAGATCGGCCGATACACTTCGAGGCTCTCCGTGATTGCGAGCAGGTAGAGCATCCGTCTTGCGACTTTGGGATCGCCGAACTGTTCGATCAGAACCGCGGCCGTGGCTGGCTCCGCGCGCATCAGCTCGACGAACGCCTTTTCGTTCGACTGCAGAGAGAATCTCGCGAGTGGCGCGCCGCTCTTGACCCGCTGTCGCTCGTCCCCCAGCTTTCGAATCACCCGAGTCATCGCGTCCTTCGGGACATCGCCTCGAAGCGAGGTGGCGATGACTTCGAGCACGTCGACCGAACCACGCATCGTCCCATCGCCCTCACCGACCAAATCGGCTTCGTAGAATGCGTAGGGGCCGCGCTCCCTGGGGAAGATGGTGAGCAACCCTCGATCCAAGCTCGCCACCGGCTCGATGAAGCGCCCGATGGCGGGCACGCCACTGCGAAACAGAATGCGATCCTGTCCGGGTTGGTCGTCGTCCGGCCACACCGCGAGCGTGCCTGAAAGTCCCTTTTTCTGAATCGACAGTAGAACGTGACCGAAAGGTGTAGCGCTCAACGCCCCTTCGGCGAGTGGCTTGGGAACAGAGGATGGCAACGAGTGTTCCAAGAACTAACAGATTGACATAACCGGGCGGCGAGCGACAGATCGAGGTTGATACCGCCCCGCGAAAAACCCTAATTAGTGGCTGCGTGAGGGACCAACCCCTGATTGTTTCATCAGTCGGTCATCGTCCAGCCGGTCCCCTCGGGGCCGTCCAGCAGCTCGACACCCTGATCTGCGAGCGAATCGCGGATTCGGTCAGCTTCTGCAAAGTCCTTCGACTGCCGTGCCGCCGTACGCGCCGCGATTTGCCGTTCGATCTCTGCGGCATCGAGCCCACGTTCCCCCGCTCGGCGGTCCCGGATTCGGCGGAGGACCTCGTCCGCGGCCTGCGCCCCCAACCCTAGCTCGGCCTCGAGCGCGGCAAAGCCCGCCCTGGCTAGGTCGACCGTTTCCTTTGACGCCTTGCCCTTTTTTCGAGACGCCTGGTCGCAAAGCTCGTTCACGGCCTTGAGAAACTCGGCCACCTTCGCCAGCGCCACGGGCATGTTGAGGTCGTCGTCGAGCGCCTCTCTCAGCGCCGCTGAGAAACCTAGGATCTCTGCCGCCCCCGACGTTCCGCCGTCGGCAATGCGCTTCGGTGGCAACCCGAGGAGCCGTTGTTTGGTCTTGTAAAGATAGGTCACACGACGCTCCGCGTCTTCGAATTGCGGAAAGCCGGTCACGTTGCCAACGTCGTCGAGCGTCCAGTCCAAGTTGAGAGGCGCTCGATAGTGCACGGTCATCATGAAGTACCGAATCGCCTCGGGCTCCATGCGATCGAAGAGGTCTCGAGCCGTAAAAAAGTTCCCGAGACTCTTGCTCATCTTTTCTTTATCGACCTCGACGAAACCGTTGTGCATCCAGCACCGCGAAAAAGTCTTGCCGGTCGCGGCCTCGCTTTGTGCAATTTCGTTTTCGTGATGAGGGAACACCAAGTCGAGCCCCCCGCCGTGGAGGTCGAGCGTCTCGCCGAGGTGCTTCATTGACATGGCTGAGCATTCGATGTGCCAGCCCGGCCTGCCCCGACCCCATGGGCTATCCCAACCCCAGGCGTCCTCGGCGCTTTTCTTCCACAATGCAAAGTCGGCGGGATGTCGCTTTCTGGCGGTCTGTTGCTCGTCCAGCCGCTCGCTTGCCCCAAGCCTCATCTGCTCGAGATTGCGGTGGCTGAGCTTGCCGTACTCAGGAAACGACTCGACCGAGAAGTACACGTCACCGTCCGATACGTAGGCGTGATCCCGGTCGATCAGTCGTTCCACCAAATCGAATATGTCTTGAAGGTGTGTGCTCACGGTCGGTTCAACGTCGGGGTCGAGATTGCCGAGGCGGTGCATATCCTCGGCATACGCCTCAGCGAATCGGGCGGCCAGCGTGGTCGGCTCCGTTCCTGACTCCGAGGCACGTTTGAGAATCTTGTCGTCGACGTCGGTGATGTTCCGGACGTAAGTGACGCGCATTCCGTTGGTGCGGAGGTGACGGACGAGCACGTCGTAGACGACATAGCAGCGGGCATGACCGAGATGTGCGTAGTCGTAGACGGTCGGCCCGCAGACGTAGATTCGTGCGTGGCCAGGCTCTCGAGGCTCGAATGGCTCCTTTTGGCTGGTCAGGGTGTTGTAGAGGCGAACGCTCACGGTCGGCGAAGTCTGAGCATTTTCCCGACCAAAGGGCAAGCTCGCGCGGTTGACCCCGTCCTGCGGCCCGCTAGAAAGAGCAAATGCTCGCGATCCACGAACGAGGGCAGGCTAGCTACGAAGCTACACTCGACTCCTTGAGTCGTCGCGGCACAGAAGATCTCGCGCGCGTCGAGCCAGACGTGCGCGAAATTCTCGAAGCGGTGCGCGACCGGGGCGACGAGGCGGTGCTCGAGTACAGCGAACGATTCGACCGGCGTCGCCCCGAAACGCTCGTGCTCGACCGGGAGACCTGGCTGGCCGAGGCGGGGCGCGTCGACCCTGCCATTCGAAAAGCGTTGACCGACGCAGCAGAGCGTATCCGTCGTTACCATGAACATCAGCGCGAGCCAGGCTTCCGCTACGAAGAGGATGGTATCGAGCTCGGACAACGCGTTCGCCCGATCGCTGCCGCTGCCGTCTATACACCTGGCGGCAAGGCCCGATATCCGTCCACAGTTCTGATGACGGCCATTCCAGCAGCGGTGGCGGGTGTAAAGCGCATCGTTCTCGTCACGCCCAATCCAACCCCGGAGATCTTGGCAGCAGCCGAAGTCGCTGGTGTGACCGAAGTGGTCGACGCAGGCGGCGCGCAAGCGATCGCTGCCGTCGCGTACGGGACGGAGTCGATCGCCCAAGTCGACAAGGTCGTAGGGCCCGGAAACATCTATGTGGCATGCGCCAAGCGGCTCGTTTTCGGCGCGGTCGGCATCGATTCGATCGCCGGGCCGAGTGAGATTTTGGTGGTGGCCGACGAGGGAGCGGACCCCGAGGTGGTGGCCGCCGACCTGTTGTCGCAAGCCGAACACGACGAGGCGGCCTACCCGCTTCTCGTCACGTTGTCTCGAAGCCAGGCCGAGGCGGTCGATGCCGCGCTAGAACGGCAGCTCGAATCGCTTTCGAGGAAGGCGATCGCAAAGGAGGCAGTCGCCAAGAACGGCTACGCCTTTGTCACAAGCGACCTGACCGAGGCGGGTCGCGTCGCGACGGTACTGGCCGCGGAGCACTTGAGCCTCTCTGTGGAGGACCCGGACAGTCTGCTCGAGCAGATCGGAGCCGCGGGTGCGGTGTTTCTCGGTTACCATACTCCCGAGGCTGCAGGTGACTATGCTGCCGGGCCGAGCCACGTGCTGCCGACGGGCGGCGGGGTCCGGTTTTCGTCGCCGCTGGGCGTTTATGATTTCGTGATTCGTTCGTCGCTCATTCGCTACTCGCCGGCGGCCATCGCCGATCAGGCCGACCTCCTCGAGGGGCTCGCCCGGCTCGAAGGGCTCGAAGCCCACGCGCGTGCGGTCGCGATTCGCCGACGAAGCTAATCCGGGCCTTGCGGCCCAGCCGTGCGGCGAGTACCCATCCGGCGTGGCTCTGGATCCCTTGGAGAGGCAGCTCGCGCACGAAATGGGGCGCTGCATCGCGGACTTTCAGCTCATCGAGGCGGGGGATCGGGTGATGGTGGCGGTGAGCGGGGGCAAGGATAGTTACGCCCTTCTCCATCTCCTCGGGCGTTTGCGGCGACGGGCGCCAGTCGCCTTCGACATCATCGCGGTGCATCTCAACCAAGGGCACCCCGGTTACGATGGGACACCGCTAAAGGCCTGGCTATGCGCACATGGTTACGAACATCGCATCATCCACAGAGACACATACCAGCTGGTGACCACGCGAATCCCCGAAGGGAAGACCTATTGCAGCATGTGCTCGCGCCTTAGGCGTGGGATTCTCTACAACCTCGCGCAAGAGCTCGGCTGCACGAAGATCGCGCTCGGCCATCACCGGGACGACGCGATCGAGACCCTCATGCTGAATCTCATGTTCAATGGCTCGTTGAGTGCGATGCCCGCCAAGTTGGCGAGCGATGACGGCCGCAACATGGTCATTCGACCATTGCTTTACTGCGCCGAGCGGGACCTTGCCGCATATGCGGAGGACATGAGCTTTCCGATCTTGCCTTGTAATCTTTGCGGCTCCCAAAAAAACCTCTGGCGCCAACAGGTCAAACAGATGCTCGACGATCTCGAGCAACGCGCGCCAAGAGTTCGCCAAAGCATGCTTGCAGCGCTCAAGAACGTCCACGCCTCTCACCTGCTGGCTCCGAGCTAGGTTGCATGGCCCGGTTTGCTTCCGCGTTGCTCCTCGTCCTGACCCTCGCTTCAACCGGCGGGGCGTCGGCCCAAGCTGTCAACGTGGAACGCTTTCGCCCGAGCCTCGACCGCTTTGGTTTTCTCGGAATTCAGGGGAGCGCCACACCCGGCCATTTGCGATGGAATCTCGCGCTCTGGACTTGGTATTCAAACAAGCCGCTGCGGGTTCGCTTCGCGGACGGTACGACCGAGACGGCGATCGACAATAGACTCACCTCGGATTTGCTTTTCCAGCTCGGGCTGTTTGGGAGATGGTCGCTGGCTCTGGAGGTGCCTCTGGTACTCTACCAAGACGGCGACACCTCGATGCCACTCAACGGTCGGACGTCGTTTACCGGCTTTGGAGTGGAGGATCCGCGCTTTACCACCAAGATCAGGCTCGTGGGCAAGAAGACGGAAAAGATCCAGAACAAACCGGACGGCCCTGGCCTCGGTTTGCTCGTGACCATGCCGGTTCCAATCGGCAGCGAGAGCTCTTACGCAAGCGAAAGTCAATTCTCCTTCGATCTCCAGGCGCTCGCGGACTTCCACCTGATCGGGGCGGGGGCTGGCCTCATGCTCGGGTGGCGATACCGTGTGAACGCACGCAACGTCGCAGCCACCGAGCTCGGCCAAGAGATGCTTTATGGCTTTTCGCTGAAGCCGCCGATTCCGCCCGCCAAGAATTTGTTTGGCCTGCTCGAGTTTCGTGGTTCGACCAGCTTTCGAGGGCGGAGCACCAACACGCTTGAGGGCGACATCGGCGTTCGCTACACGAAGAGAGACGTGACGATGACCGCCGCCTTTGGCGGTGGTCTCGTGCGCGGTCTCGGTCAGCCTAACTTCCGGGCGATCTTCGGCTTTTCTTGGTCTCCAAAGAGCAACGATATGGACAACGACGGGATTCCGGACTCGCGAGACGAGTGCCCGAGGCTCCCCGAAGACATCGACGGCTTCGAAGATGCGGACGGGTGCATGGATCCCGACAACGACAACGACTTCATCCCAGATGCCGATGACCGATGCCCCAACGAGGAAGCCATCGAGGGGCGGGATGAAAACGAAGACGGCTGCACCGATCCGTGAGGGAGGAGTCCAGCGACAGTGTCAGCGACAGTACCAGGGACAGGGACAGGGTCAGGGACAGCGATAGTGTCCCTGGCGTTGCTCGTGCTGGTGGGTTGCACGCCTCAGGGCGATCCGGGGATTGGCTCGGGGTACACGGACGGCTTTGAGCGCTCTCAGCTCGGGAAAGATTGGAAGAAGACGGGAGGCAATTGGCGCATCGAGGGGGGTGAGCTTCACGTTCGGGGCGCGCGCAACCATCCGCTTTGGCTCCTGCGAACCTTGCCACGCGACGTGCGGGTCGAGTTCGACGTTCGCAGCGAGACTCCAGATGGGGACATCAAGGTCGAGATTTACGGGGACGGCGCGTCATTCGCGAAAACCGACAGCTACAAGGCTACGAGTTACGTCATCATCTTTGGTGGATGGAACAACTCCCGAAACGTCTTGGCCCGAATGGATGAGCATGGCGCCGATCGCGTGGAGGGCGCGCCCCGAAAAGTGGAGGCCGGACGGATTTATCACTTCCGGATCGAGCGCGTCGGCGCGAAGCTCTCGGTATGGGTTGACGGCGAGGTTCTGCTGCAAATGAGCGATTCCAACCCTTTACATGGTCGCGGGCACGATCATTTTGGGTTCAATAACTGGCAATCGGACCTCTGGTTCGACAATTTGGAGATTACGCCTCTCTGATGGCCAAGCCATGACACCGAAAGAGTTCGAGATCATGTTGTCGGATGCCGAGATACAGCTCTCGCGCATCAAGCACCTCTACGAGCAGTGGTTCCAGGGGATTGAACGCATCGAGCCGCAGATCCCCCGCAAACAATTCGACCGCGCACTGCACGAGCTTCGAAAGATCAAGCCACGCAACACGGCGCTCCGCTTTCGATTTCAGACGCTCATCCAACGCTACACGACACTTCAGACGTACTGGCGGCGCATCGGACGTCAGATCGAAGAAGGCACCTACAGACGCGATCTGCTTCGCGCTCGACGTCGGCGAGAGGAGTTACGGGCAGACCGTGAAAAAGAACGAGCCCGGGGAAGCACCGGTCCAGTCGAGCTCGACCCCAGTGAAGACGTCAACGTCGACAAGCTCATCGAGGACGCAAGTGACCGTGTAGACGAGCTGCTTCAAGACACGACGCCGCCTGCGAAACCGGGGAGCACACCTGCACCGAAACCAGCGCCCTCCCAAAACCAGGCGACGGCTACGTTTGGCAAGCCCAAGCCGCGGACACCCGTGTCCCAGCGAGACACGTCGAGTCCGGCGATTGCGCCGAAACGACGGGCACCACCACCGATCACCCCGCGCTCCAAAGGTCCTGGTGACGCTCGCATGCGCCAAATCTACGAAAGTTACGTCGACGCCAAGCGCCGCAACAACGAGCGCACCGATAGGATCGACTACGAAACGGTCGCCAAGAGCCTCAGGAAGATGGTCCCGAAGCTCGATCGCAAGCACAAAGGCAAGCGCATCGATTTCAAGGTCGTCGTCAAAGACGGCAAGGTCGGCATCAAGCCGGTTGTGAAGAAGTAGGCTCGGGTGCCTTCGCGATCGGGTTCGACACCGCGATACGCTTGTCGATCTCGGCTCTGAGGGCACCCAAGGAGCTCGGATCGATGGCGCTGATCGCGATGCCGCGATTCTGAATCATCGCTGCGGGTGCTTCGAGGCGGTCGCATTTGTTGAACACGAGGATTCGCGGAACCCGCTCGAGGCCGAGGTCGACCAAGAGCTCTTCGGTCGTCTCGACGTGCTCGTTCCTGCAGGGATCGGAGGCGTCGATTACGTGCAGGAGCAAGTCCGCGTCCTGCGTTTCGTCGAAAGTAGCTCGGAACGCGGCGAACAAGTCTTTCGGAAGATCGCGGATGAAGCCGACAGTGTCGGTAAAGATCACATTGCGCCCCGAGGGCAGCAGCAGGCTGCGGGACCGAGTGTCGAGCGTCGCGAACAGCTTGTCTTCCGCAATCACGTCGCTTCCCGTCAGCGAGTTGAGCAAAGTGCTCTTGCCTGCGTTGGTATAGCCCACGATCGCGACGGTCGGCGTGCCACTTCGTTGGCGCCGTGAACGCCGCTGCCGTCTCTGACGCCCAAGCTGTTTGAGTTGAGACTGAAGACGCGTGATTCGCTCCCGTGCGCGCCGACGACCAACCTCGAGCTTCGTTTCACCTGGGCCGCGTCCACCGATGCCACCGGTGAGCCGTGACAACGCATCGTCACGTTGGCCGAGGCGGGGGAGGAGATACCGCATCTGCGCTAGCTCGACCTGGAGCTTGCCGTCCCGGCTCTCGGCGTGTTGCGCGAAGATGTCGAGAATCAACTGAGTGCGATCGACGACCTTGAGGTCGGTCATGCGTGCGATGTTATTCGCCTGCGCGGGACGAAGGTCGCGATCGAAGATCAGCGTCTCCACATCGAGTTGCATTGCGCGAATCACTAGGTCCTCGAGCTTTCCGCGTCCTAGCGCGTACCGCGGATCGACGCGCTCCCGAACCTGAAGCACACGATCGGCCACGTCGACTCCCGCTGTCCGAGCCAGCTCTTCCAGCTCTCGTAGTGAATCTTCGGCCTGGCCTGCGCTGCGCTTGTCGCACACATGCACTAGGATCGCGCGACCATCCTTTGCCGCGACCCCCCTGGCTCTCGCGGCTCGCGCGAACTCTTGCTCAAGCGTTTCGATGATCGCAGCGGGGTTGTCTCGCGCCTTGGCGTAAGGAATTGGCCCAAACGTTTGAAACGGGGGTTCGTTTGAGCCCTCGGGCACTGGAAAGTTGTGTCCGTAGTAAACGCAAAGGGCTCGCTCTTCGCCGGGCGCCAGGCAGATCGCAACGATGAGATCGAGGCGCAAGCGGGTGAGGTCGACGAGATCGTCGCGGCTGAGAGGCTCGTTTCGGAGATGCGTATGGATCAGGCGCAGCCCGCGGAGCCGTCCGGCACCGGCGCGGAGTCGACCGACATCGGGTAACATGAGCTTCGACGCGTCGCCGAGAATGACGTGATGCACGGTGCCCCGGCGGTCGACCAGCACCCCCACCTGCCGGCCAGTCGCATGTGAGACGCCCACTAGCGCCCGCGTCAGCTCTGGAGTCGTCAATCGGTCCAAGGGGACGCGCCTTCGGTAGATTCGCTGAAGCGCCTTGGTTTCCGAGGGGCTGAGGTCGCTAGTGTCGCCGTAGATCTGCACTTATTCCAATCGCTGAAGCTGCTCCTCGAGAGCGCGGGCTTCGGGGTGACTTAGCGCGTTTTCGAGTGTCATGGGAGGTGGCAGCGTGGTGACGCGTCGGCGGAGGGCGTCGGCACGGGATCGGGCTTCCTCCAGCCGCTGACGAAACGCTCGGTGTCGGCCGGCCTCCTTGGCGAGGGCTTCGCGCAACCTTCCCGCCGCTTCGACGTCGGAGCAGACCAAGAGGATGTCGCACCCTGCCTCGATCGCAAGAAGGCCTGACTCTTCGATGGGGTAGAGCGCGCTCATCGCCTTCATCTCCAAATCATCGGTGAACACCGCGCCGCCATAGCCGAGGTCGTCGCGGAGGAGCTCGACGATCGCCCGGCATGAGATCGTCGCAGGTACCGAATCCAAAGCGTCCAAGACCACATGGGCCGTCATGAAGGCGGGGAGCCGGCCGACGGCGGCTCGAAACGGAGAGAGCTCCACCTCCTCGAGCCGCTCCCGATCGTGTCGCAGGATCGGCAGGGCGAGATGACTATCGACATCGGTGTCTCCGTGCCCCGGGAAATGCTTGCCGCAAGAAAGGACACCGCCGGTGTGCAGGCCGTCGGCAAACGCCAACGCATGCTCGATCACCACCTCGGGCGTGCTGCCAAAAGCCCTGTCGCCGATGATGGGGTTTCGAGGGTTCGTATCCACATCGAGCACAGGCGCGAAGTCGAGATTGACGCCGAGCGCCCGAAGCTGACGCGCAAGGACGGTGCCGGCCGCTGTAGTGAGCCCTAGGTCGGCTGCTTCGGCTAACTTACGCATCGCGGGTAACTGCACGATAGGATCGCCAAACCGTGCGACCCGACCGCCTTCTTGATCGACGCAAACCAGAACTGGCAGCGCGGGATCCTCTGTCTCGGTGCACGACGTGATCAGCTCGCCGGTTTGCTGAAGGTCATCGATGTTGCGTTTGAAGAGGATCACTCCCGCTACGGAGTCGTCGGCCAACCACGAACGAATCTCCGGGGGCGTCTCGACGCCGGGAAAGCCGCAAACCATGACCCTGCCTGCCAATTGCTCGAGCTCATTCACGGTACGCGCTCCGGCCACGACGTTAGCACCGCGCGAACGTTGCCGTAAGCCGTGGTTATTGCTACAAGACGGTAACTAAACTTCTTTGGCCCTCGTGGCCTTTGGTATTCGATGACCCAAATTCTAGATCCTGGCTTCCGTCGGGGAGGCGACCCGGGCGCTCTCGATGCAGAGCCCCCCGAACCAGTCGTCTACGCGCACACCATTCCACGTCGATTGCTCGACGCGGATGCCGCGAAAGTCATTCGGCGTCTCAATCGGCACGGGCACACTGCCTATCTGGTCGGCGGCGGCGTGCGTGACCTGATGCTCGGACGCAAGCCCAAAGACTTCGACCTCGCGACCAGCGCGCGGCCATACGAGGTGCGAGACCTCTTTCGTAACTGCCGCGTGATCGGCCGGCGGTTCCGGCTCGCTCACGTTTTGTTCTCGGGTGGCAAAGTCATCGAGGTGGCGACCTTCCGTCGTGACCCTTCACAACACTACGAAGTCATAAAGCCGAAGATCGCCAAGAAGATCCCGCTGTGCGCGGGGCCCGAGCCCGTTCGATTGATTCCGGCCCGCAACGCCGACGTCGATGGCGAGGATGAGGACCTGCTCATCACCAACGACAACGTATTCGGAGAGCCGCACGAAGACTCGATTCGCCGCGACTTCACGATCAACGGGCTCTTCTACGACCTCGAGCGCGGGGAGGTCATCGACTTCGTGGGCGGCGTCGCCGACTTGGAGGAACATCTCCTTCGCACCATCGGCGATCCGAACGTTCGGTTTCGAGAGGATCCCGTGCGGATCCTTCGCGCGATCAAGTTCAGCGCGCGCCTCGACATGGGCCTCGATCCGGCAGTCTACGATGCCATGGTTCGACACCGTGCGGATCTGCGGCGCGCTGCTGCCCCGCGTGTGCTCGAAGAAGTTCTTCGGTTCCTTCGCGGTGGAGCTGCACAGCGTTCGGTCTTCCTCGCCTGGGACGTGGGAGTCCTGAGCGAGGTTTTGCCCGAGGTCGCGTCGTTTCTCGACGACGACCCCGAAGGCGCCACGCTTACTTTTGGCCGTTTGAAAGCGGTCGATGCATTGGCTGCCGAGGATCGGCTCCCGAATGACGCCGTTCTTCTCGCTGCCCTTCTCCAGGGGTCAATCGACGACGCGCTCGAAGGTGCGACCGACGTTCCGGTCGCCTACGAAGAGTTTATCCGAGAGTTCTCCTTGCGCCTTTCTCTTCCGCGCAGGCTCAAAGATCGAATCCGGCTCCTCACCATGGCGCAACGCCGCCTTCGCGCCGGACGCGTTCAATCGATCGCACGACGCGAATACTTTGCGGATGCTGCGACTCTGTTCGCCCTCGATCGAATGGCCCGCGGAGAGGATATTCCAGCATGGGCCAACGAGCCGAGCGAAGCGCTCTACGACGCCGAACCCCGCAGTCGTCGTCGTCGTCGTCGTCGTCGAAGTCGTAGCTAGTTTTCCGCACGGTCCACGATCAGCTCGAATGAACGCTGATTGACTTCCGGTTCGTCCGCGTCTGGAAGTCGACTCGACAGGTTGGTGACCACGAAGAGCACTTGGCGCGTTCGACTGTCGAGCTCGATCGGAATGTAGGCGGTCGGAGTAGGGCCCGTGTGCGGCGCAGCGATACGACGAAGCTCTGTTCCGTTTTCGTCGAGCTGCACGGCGACGAACGACCACCGGACACCGTATTCTCCCCTCATCCATGCCCGAAGGCTCTCACCAGGCGTCCAGGCGGAGCCCTCGAGAATCAAGTAAGCGCTGCCAAAGGGCCTCAGCGCAATGGTGGCACTCGCTCGCGTCGGGAGTCGCTTGAGGTGGCGCGAAGCTGGGACTTGGGCGTCGCTGTCGATCGCGGCGATCAGGACGCTTTTGGACTTCCCTCTCCCCACGAACCAGCGGAGCACCGCGAGCTCCTCGATATTGTCGAGGAGTCGGTCGCCGCTTCGCTCTACCGAGGTCTCGATGGCCGCCCAAAGGTCCGGCTCGGCACGTAGGCCATCGCCCTCCCACGTGCGCTGACTCGAGAGCTCCCATGCATCTCGGACGAACCGCCAATCGCCATCGTCGTGCCTTGCCGAGAGATAGGCGAGCAGGAGCGCACCGCCTGCCCCCTCTGCGGCACCGCCTCTCACCCACGAGCGATACGGCTCTGCCTGTTGTTCCCAGACCGCGTCCTCGCAACCAAAGCGGCCGGTCAGCACCCACGTCAGCCACGCAGCGGTGGCCCGTCGCCATGCTCTGGCTTCGGCTGGGTCCATGCTGAGGAGAAGCGCTTCGGCATACGCCGCGGTGACACAAGCCTCGATCGCTTGGTTGGGGGTCTCGGGATCGATCACGGCGAACGCCGATGCACGGTCGAGATACGTCCACCAGACCGCCCCATCCGAATGGGCGGCCGTAGGAAGACGCGCTGGGCTGAGATACAAATCGAGCTCCGGACCGCCACCGAGGTCGGCGTCGGGCACAGGGGAGGGCCAACCCATCGTCTCGAGCTGGGATCGGGCGTACTCGAGGGCCTCCATGACCCGGCCCATCGTTTTCGGTGCCACGCCCGGTCCCCCATGAACCGCCAGCAGAGCCGAGGTCGAGCGGATCGTGATTGATGCATCGCTCGGTCGCGTCACCTCCGCAGGCCCTGGGGTTCTAGGCCCCGTCCAGACCGGCCTGGTCATCGAGACGATCGCCTCTGCGATGTCATCCGTTCCCAGCAGATCGTCCTCCGCCTGTCCGCTTGCCGCGGACGAGGCGATCGCCAGGGTTAGGACGACGACCTTGGATTTCATCCGTGCCATTTGACACGATCCAGCTAAACCTTCTACATCAGGGGGGAGGTTATCTATGCACGACGGCCGTTTCGATCCCGGCGGCTTCTACGAGTTCAATCTCAGTGGGGGAACCATCCGTACTCGCACGCGCGAGCGCGTCATCGTGCTGAGCGAGACAGTGCTTTCCTCGTTGGTGGCGGCGGCAGCGCGCGATGGCGACCTGACACCGCTTCGTAGGTTGGGCGAGCTCCTGGGAAATCACGTGTTGAGCGGTCTCGATCGGCCTGCATCCGTTCTCAGTCCGGATGCCGTGTTGGGCCACGTATCGGCCGTTACAGCACTCTTCGGTTGGGGGCGCTTGACGTTCGAGCGCTGGGGCGCGGCACTCGTCATCGCTCTTCGAGACAAGCCCGAGCTCGACCAGGACGACCTCGGGGCCGCAGCGCTGCTGGGTGGCATGTTTTCCGAGATCTCCCAGCGGCAGGTGTCGTGCGTGCCCACCGGGGATTCCAAGTTCGTGATGGTTGACTTCGCGGTCGCCGAGACTGTCTGGGGCTGGTTCAAGGACGGTGCTGACTTGCCCGCGATCGTAGGCATGTTGCAACCGAAGAGGGCGTCATGAGTGACCGCGAAGACCGACTGAAGTCACTTCTCGACAAAGTACGCGCAAAGCGCCCCGGGGAGCGGGCGACCCAGGCCGCCGACGTGATCGAACGGATCCGCACGGCTTCAGGTGCGATCCCCGCGGTGGAAGCAGCCCCAGCGACGCCTCCACCGGCTGCCATCGAATTGCCGGTCTCGAGCGATTTCCCAACCCAGTTGCCCTCCGCGCCCCTGCCTGAACCCGACACTTCGCCCGCAATGGACAGCCCGACACGCTATTCGTCGCAGCCACCGCGAGTGGAGCGGCCGCTGTCGGTGGAGCCGCGTGCGAGGTCTGCCAGTCCCAGTTCGGGCGCTCCCGCAAGGTCGATCTCGGGTACGCCTCCAAGGCCCTCGTCAGGCGCTCCTGGCGCCGCAAGCTCATCGCCTGCACGTCGGCCGGACTCCATTCGGACTCAAAGCGTCGCACCAACAGGTCAGCCAATCGTGTATGCGACTGACGAACCCGAGTTCCCGAGGCCCAAGACGTTTGGTGACCTCCTCGAACTCACCTTGTCTCTTCGGCCGCGGTAAATGCTCCTCGTCGTCGACGTTGGGAATACGAACATGGTGCTCGGCCTGTACGATGGTGACCGCCTCGTTCACGACTTCCGCATCGAGACTTGCAAAGGTCGGACGAGCGACGAGTATCACGTGCTGCTGCTCAACCTGTTGCAATTGGCCGGGGTGGAGCGCTCGGAGGTGCGCGCAAGCATCCTCGCGTCCGTGGTGCCGTCGCTCAACGACACCGTCACCGAAGCCGTGGATCGCGCCTTCGATCACGAGATTATGATCGTCGGACCCGGCATCAAAACCGGAATGCCAGTGCTTGCGGAAAACCCTCGCGAGGTGGGCGCCGACCGCATCGTCAACTCCGTAGCCGCATATGAGCGAGTCAAACAGGCCGCGATCGTTGTCGATTTCGGCACGGCCACCACGTTCGACTGCATTTCCAACAAGGGCGAGTACTTGGGGGGCGCGATCGCTCCCGGGATGCAGATAAGCGCGAACGCCCTGTTCGCGAGAGCTGCCAAGCTGCCGAGAAGTGAAATCGCGCGTCCCCCACGCGCCATCGGACGCAATACCGTTCACTCGATGCAGGCGGGAATCGTCTTTGGCTATGTCGGCCTGGTGGATGGCCTGGTCCGACGACTCGCATCGGAGATGGAGACCGAGGTCGCGGTGATCGCGACCGGTGGCTTGGCGACCCTCATCGAGCCAGACAGCGAAACCATCGATGAGGTCGACGAGTTCCTGACGCTCGAAGGGCTCCGTTTGATCTACATGCGCAACGCGTAGGACAGTCTCAGTGCCAGCGTCAGTACGGCCGCTCAACGCATTAGGAAGACCATCACCGCGACGCTTGCTGCGAGCAAGAGCCCTGCCAGCGAATAGACCACCAATTCGCTTGTCGACATGCGAGATCGCTCCTGCGTCGGTTGTGCGGGGGGCGGGGCTGACGTCCGCGGCGGCGGGTTGCTCGGCGATGTCTTCGGGATCGGCAGCAGCTGGACCGACTGATCGGCTCCGCTTTGGATCGCCTCAAGCTGGGCTTCCACGGACCTCTGCCCATCCGTGTCCTGCTCTGCCAGCATTTTGCGCGCGTACTCGGTGGTGAGCCTGGCCGATATCGTCTGCGCCACCGGGACACCGACGTCGATCGTGAGCTGGTAGCCGCCGATGTCGATGGTGTCTTGCATTCGGAGGGGTTTGGGTCGTCCCGCGACTACGGGGGTTTCGTTCACACGCGTTCCATTCGTCGAACCTTCGTCGATGAGTATGTACCCAATATCTTCTGTGCGGATCGTCGCGTGGGTCGCGCTCACGGCCAAGTGGGGCAGCTGAACATCTGCGCTGCGCGAACGACCGATGACTATTCGAGACTGGGCGAACTCGTAGACGAAGGTAGAAGGCTCTTCCTTCGCCCAAAGCGACTGCACAGCGATACGCACGCCCATCGTGGCCGCCAAGGCTGGGGGCGGAGCGCGATGCGGTCAAGGAACCGGGTTGCAGAAAAGTGGACGGTTCGCCGGACTTTTGGGACCAGAGGAGACGGGGCGGCTTCCGTGTCGCCTCCAAGAGGCATTCGATGAATACATCCGTCGGTTATTACCAAGCGCCTCGACCTCCGCGCGTGCCGCTCGACGAGGTTCTGATCAGGCTGTACCCGGAGGGTTTCCACGAGGAGGAGTTCGAAGCAGACGGCCTCAATGTAGGTCCGGGTGGGATCTCGATGCGCGCATCGGTCCTTCCGCAGGTCGGGTCGACTCTTCGGTGCCAGCTCGAGAGCCCGATCGGTGGAGCACCGATTCAAATGGTGGGCCGGGTCGTCTGGGCGCACGATAGCGGCCCGCAGGTCGGCGAGTTCGGCATTCGCTTCACTCGACTCTCGGACGAGGACCAAACCCGGATCGAGGCGCTCATCCAGCGTTGGGGTCGCAGCTCGGCTGAGGCGCCGTCTGTTCGACTGAGGCTCGACGGCGTTGGATCGCCGATAGTCGCAGAGCTCGCGTCTGAGACCGACACCGAGCTTGCCGTCGAGCAGAGCCTTCCGTTCCTTGCCATCGGAAGCGCGGTGGAGAACGAGACCGCCGGTCGCCGCGGACACCTCGAGGCGGTCGAACTGAAATTCGACGAAAGGACGCCGAAGCTCGTGCTCAACATCGGCTACGAGACCGAGGAGACGGCCGAGTCCGCGTCCGAAGATTTGGACAGAGACACGCTTCCGGATGACGCCCCGAGGGCCTCGCGGCCGAACCGGCGCACTTCGAGCGCTCGGATCCACGATACGCCGCGCATCGTTCGCTACGACTCCACCGCCGAGGGGTCGCTTGAGAGAACCACGACGGAGCGCCTTCGCGACTATGCGCGTGCAGCATCAGACCAGCTTTCGAGCTCGCTCGCAAGCGTGGGCAAAGCCATCAAGCACGACATGATCCCGTCGATTGCGGTGACCACGCGTCGCAGCGCGACGGTGCTGGCGCGATTCGTCGAGGCGCTACGAGGCCGCCTCGATGACAAACCGCGTCGTAGGCAGGTTCCGCGTAGCCAGGCCGCTCGTGCGCATTTGAAGAATTCTCGACGCACCCGGAGGCGATATCTGATCATCGCCGCCCTAGCTTTCGGCATCGTGATGGCGGGGTGGGGGATCTACCTTTGGGCAGCGTCTGGGACGGCGACAGCGTCTGGGTCAGAGACGGAGACGGCGTCAGCGGCAGAGACAGCGGCAGAGACGGCGTCAGCGTCAGAGGCAGCGTCGGCGTCAGAGTCAGCCGCGACGGCAGCGCCGGCGACAGCGTCCGTGACCGAGTCAGCGTCGGCGACGGTGCCTTTGCCGCCTGAGCGGGTGCGAGGGATGGCCTTTGGCGCCGAACAAGTGCCGGGCGGCGAAAAGTACGTGCTTCGAATGAGCAACCCAGTGACCGCCATGGACGGGCTCGTCGAGGATGACGGCTTTTCGGTGATGATCCCCGGAAGCCTTTCCCTTTCTCGGGCAGGTCCCATCGCTACTGCACACCCGGATGTGGAGCATGCCGGGATCCTCAATCGAGGGGACTTCTCCGAGCTCACGATCCGCTTCGTTGCGGGGCGCCATCCCGCCTACAGGGTGGAGGCCCGCGGACCCGCGATCGAGCTCACGATCGCCCGCTAACGCCTACCTCGAGCGACCGATCGACTGAAAGAAGCGTCGAGATTCGCGCTCCACGTAGAGCAACGCCTTGCCGTCCTTCAGCGCGAGCTGTACGTCTTGCGCGGACTGCACGGGACGTTGGTCGGCCTGCAAGATGATGTCTCCAGGTTGCAGCCCCGCCCGGTCGGCATCCGAACCCGGCTGCACTCCCCTCACGAACACCCGTCCTTCCCCCTCGTATCGAAAGCGCTGTCGAAGCATCGGTGTGATCTCCTGCAAGGAGAGGCCCAAGGTGTCGCCGCTATCGGAGCCCTTCGGCTTCGCTTGCGCGTCATCTCCAGTGGGTCGCTCACCGGTGACCAGCTTCACTTTCCGGGTGTCGGCCCCACGCCAGACTTTCAGCGTGAGCCGCTCGCCCACGTCGTGACGCAACACCGTCCGGAGCAAGTCGTGGCCTTCTCGTATCTTGGTATCGCCGACAGCCACGACGACATCGCCCGCCTTCAAACCGGCTTTATCGGCAGGGCCTTCAGGAACCACCGCGTTGATCAAAGCGCCTCCATCGAAGTCACCCCCGAAATGCGAGGCGAGCTCCGGCGTGATCTCCTGGAACGAGACACCAAGCCACGCACGCTTCATCGCGCCGTGCTGAATCAACTGTTTGGCTACGCGCTGAGCGATCTCAGACGGAATCGCGAAGCCGATCCCCGAGCCGCGACCGATAATCATCGTGTTGATTCCGAGAACATCTCCGTTGAGATCGACCAGCGGGCCTCCCGAGTTGCCTGGGTTGATGCTCGCATCGGTCTGCAGATAGTCCTCGATCTCGTTGGCGCCAATGCCCCCTCGACCCTTCGCGCTCAGTACTCCGGTGGTCACCGTGTAGTCGAGCCCGAACGGCGATCCGATGGCGATCACGAACTGGCCGACCCTCGCATCCTGTGAGGAGGCAAAAGCGGCTTGTTTGAGTCCCGTGGCGTCGATCTTGAGAACGGCGAGATCGCTCGGCGGGTCGGCACCTATCAGGGTCGCAAGGTAGCTCTCGCCACTTTGGAGCCTGACGTCGATGCGCGTCGCCTCACGAACCACGTGATTGTTCGTCAGAATGTACCCGTCAGACCTCAGGATGACCCCGGAGCCACCCCCTCGAACGATGCCGCCCCGGTCGGGCATTCCGAAGAACGGAATCGGAAAGCCCATTTGCTGGGGCCGAGTCACCTCGACTTGAATGCTCACCACCGATGGCGATACCGCCTCGGCGACCCCGGTGAGCGCAGTCTCGAACGCGATCGCTCTCGACAGCGCTTCCTCGTCGACCCTGGCCTTCTTCGGGGAAGCGTACGCGGTACCCAGAACCGCGGCCATGGCGGCAGTGACGAGCATGGCGACCCTGCGGCGCCGGACCTTGCTTTGAGTCATGAGCATGACCTCCATATGGGGCCTCAACGGGCAAGCGGTACGGTTGATTCCGGCCCCCGTCGCTCAACCCGCGAGTGCTTCGACAAAAGAGCAATAATCACTGAGTGTTAGCCTTCTGCTGGGCAAGGCAGGACGATCGAGACGGTCGTGCGCTCGCCCGGCTTACTGTCGATCTGGATTCGCCCTTTGTGTTGTTCGACGATGTTCCTGACGATCGACAACCCGAGCCCCGTCCCCTTGCCCTTTCGGCGAGTCGAAAAGAACGGCTCGAAGACCTGCTCGAGGTGGCCCTCGGGGATGCCGATGCCGTTGTCTTCGACCACGATCTCAATCTGATCGTTGCCGTGGCGGCGGGTCCGGATCAACACGACTCCGCCGTCTTCGCCAGCCGCGTTGCAAGCATTGGTGATGACATTGACGAACACCTGATGAAGTTGCCCGGGGACCGCTTGGATTCGGGGGAGGCCCTCCGCATAGTCAGGGATGACGGTGATGTTCGACTCTCGTATCAGGTGGTCACAGAAGTCGACCGCCTCGCCGATAATCTCGTTGACTGCGACTTCGCGCGCCTCCTCCTTGGAGGGTCGAGCGTAGGTCAGCAAGTTGCGGGTAAATGACATGATGCGGTCCGAGCTTCGCAAGATCCGCTCGATTCGCTTGAGGTCGGACGACTCGGCGCCACTTCGGGTGAGCTTGCCGAGCAAGTACTCGCCATACACCGATATACTTGTGAGCGGGTTGTTGATCTCATGCACGATGCCCGCTGCAAGTTGGCCGAGGGTCGCAAGCCTTTCTGCATGAATGACTTGCCCCTCGAGCTCTCGAACCTCGGTGCGATCCTGGCCGATCGCGATCACTCCTGCGACGCGCCCCTCAGAATCCAAGATCGGTGCGAGCTTGAACGAAAGACGTGCTGACCCTCCTTTCGCTCTGGGGAGCTGAAGCTCGAATGGGGCGACGTTGCGCCCGCGCAACGCACCAACGAAGGCCGAGAGCAGGTGCACACGCTCGCTTTGTGGGGCGAGTTGCAAGAGGTCTTTCGCTATCAGCCGGTCAGGCGCGATGCCGGTGATTCGGGCAAACGCGCTACTGACGACACGGACACCTCGATCGCGCCCGACGACGAGCACCGGGATGTTGGCGTGCTCGAGAAGCTTGCCGACATAGTCGCGGAGATGGCTCGCTTCACGACGACGGCTCGCGATCTCGAGAGTGGCACTCGCCTGGCTGGCTGCGATGACGGCTGCGGTTTCGAGGTTCGCAGGGAGGGGTTCGCGACGGTCGAACTCTGCAAGCAGGACCCCGATTACCTCCCCCCCCCGAGTGAGGGGGGCGTCGAACCCGTCCGAGAAGGGCGCGTCGTCAGGCGGCGCTTCCAGGATCGGCTGGTACGTCCGTTGAAGGGTGATCTCCCCTAGTGCCGGGGCCGCCTCCCAAAGACCGCTTCGGACGAGCCCTGCTTCGGTGATCGTGACGGCATGGAGCGCCTCGGTCGCGATGTGATGGGTGGCGGTCTGTACCACTGCGGTAGGCTCGGCCGCCCCCTGTCGTGCGAGGCGCATGGCGAACCGGATTTTCGGATAGAGGTTTTCGAGTGCATGTACATAGGCGCGCAATATGTTTTCGTCTGTGGCAACCCCCCCGGCTTCGTCCTGCGCCTGGTTCAACGCCCCGAGGATTGCGGGTATCGTGGGCTCTTCGGTCCGTCGACGCGGGTTGACGATCGACTTCACAGCCGAGATCCTGGGTTGCAAACTCTGTTGGCGACGCGGTTTCTTTGGAGCCGGATCGTCCATCACCCCTCCGGTCCCCGGTCCGAGCTCGGCGCGTCTGCGGCGCGATCGAGATCGAAGATCTTCTGCTGACCCACGTACGAAGTCGTCTCGTACCGCGTGATCTTTCCGATTTTGCGAACGATCTCTGCCATGCGCTCGGCCTCACGGATCAGCACCTCTGCTGCCTTTGCGCCTGTAGAGCCTGCCTCGGACTGACGCAACAGAAGCTCGGCATAAGCCATCATGCTCGTGAGAGGTTGGTTGAGCTCGTGAGCTGCTGTCCCTGCCAGTTCGGCGAGCACGCCCTGCTTTTCGGTGAAAGCAAGCTTCTTCTGCGCTTCCGCGAGTCGCTCTTCGACGCGAATTCGGTCGCGGAGGTCTGCGAAGATCAGCACGATGGCCGACGGCTGACCGTGCTCGTAGATCAGTGAAGCCGATAGCTGCACCGGAATGTGCGCTCCGTGGACGTCGACGAGCTCGAGCATCGTAGGCTCGAGCCGCCCATCACCTCCGTGACCCTCCGTCAACAGTCTTCGCGTCACTAACTCGGAGGCTCCTCGCCCGAGGAGGTGCTCGAGCGTCAATACGCCAACGGCATCCGAGACATGGTGGCCAGTGATCCTCTCGGCACTCGGGTTGAACAGGACCACGCGTTGCTCCATGTCGGTCGCGATGATCGCGTCGACGCTCGCGTCGATCAGGGAGCCAAGGAACTCCATCGTCTTGAGTAACTCGCGTTCGGTCTTGCGCTCCTCACTCACGTCCTCGAAGGAGATCACCGTGTGATCGTCATCGTCGAGCAACGGTGCGAACGAAGAGCTGCAAAGGATCTTGGCGCCTTCGCGACGAATCAGATGAATGTCCATCCCCTGTGCCAACTCTCGACGCTCAAGCGCCTCGAGGATGCGCGGCCAATCCTCGCTGGCTACCAGCCGCGCCAGCTCCTCCCCACCGATCGTTTCTTCGCGGTATCCTACGATCTCGGAGGCTCGAGGGTTGGCGAAAACGATCCGCCGGTCAGGTCCCACGACGAGCACGCCTCGCGCGACCGAGGCCAAGGCATCGAGATGACGCCGTCGGAGATTCTCGAGGGGTGTCCTGGTGCGGAGTCTTTCGAGCCGCACGAGCAATTCTGCGGCTGGCGCACCTCGAAAGACGAGGTCGTCGACGAGCTCATCGAACCTCTCAGTGCTTCCCTCTGTACCAAGAACCAAGAGGACAGACTTTCCGCGTGGCGCGTGCCAGCGACCGGCCAACGGATGCCCCGCATCCAAGACTACGACGTCGTGTTCGATTGCGGCATCGTCGATAGCGCTCGACTCGAGCCATTCGACTGACCACTCGCTTCCCTCGAGAGCCTTTTTGACCTCGTCATACAGACTCGAATCTGTCGAAATCAGTGCCAGCGTGGCCATACTCGTCCAGCCTACCAGAGACGCCTCGAATGGTGGCCCTTTCGGGATGGTTGTGTAACGTTGCCCCACACGGGGCACGGTGGCAAAGCCGATTGGAATCTTTGATTCGGGCCTAGGCGGGCTCACGGTGGCTCGTGCTGTCCGCGAGGCGCTTCCCGACGAAAACCTCGTGTACCTAGGGGACACCGCGCGCGTCCCTTACGGAACCAGAAGTGCACGTACAGTGGTTCGCTATGCGCTGGCGTGCGCCGACCGCTTGATGAGCTTCGACATCAAGCTTCTCGTCGTCGCCTGCAACACAGCGAGCGGGTTCGCCCTCGAGACGCTCGAACAGCAACTGTCGATCCCCGTCATCGGCGTTATCGCGCCGGGTGCATGCGCCGGAGTCCGAGCGACTCGCAGCGGTCGTATCGGAGTCCTCGCCACCGCTGGCACGGTTGCCTCGGGCGCCTACGAGCGTGCGATTCACCGGGAAAACGAGGCGATTCGTGTGTTTGCGCAGCCGGCACCGCTCCTCGTTCCACTGGCCGAAGAAGGCTGGGTCACCGGGGAGGTGCCGACGTTGGCTGCCAAGCGCTATCTTCAACCCTTGGTAAAAGCCGATGTCGACACCATCGTTCTCGGCTGCACGCACTACCCACTCCTGTCGGAGACCATCCACGAGGTAGCTCGCGAGCTTCTTGGGCACGAGGTGGCGATCGTCGACAGCGCGCAGGCGACAGCGTCCGCGCTTCGCTCCCTGCTCGAGGTTCGGCCCAACGAGCCTGCCGGGGTCGGTTCGCTGCGGGTCCTCGTGACCGATCTACCTGGGCAATTTGCGACCGCGGCATCGAGGTTCCTCGGGGCTCCCCTCGAGGGCTTTGAGACCCAGGCTATCGACCTATGAGAGTTGCATATTACAGTGACATCAATATAGTATATAAATACTGATATGCGGGATATGAGGGGACGAGCCGTGGCTGCAAGCGACCATCAGATCGATGGAGAAAACCGGATCTTCGCAACGGGTGAGCTGCTCGACGGTGTGTACGAGATCATGCAGCTGCTCGGACGCGGGGGTATGGGGCAAGTCTTCGAAGCCCACGACCATCTTCTAAACCGCCGAGTCGCCATCAAGGCGGCGTGGCCGAACCCGCTCACACCGCCGCTTCGCAATGAGGCACGAGCTCTGGCCGCCTTCCAACATCCTAGCCTTGTGAGTGTCCATACGCTCGGCGAGCATCGGGGGATCGACTATCTCGTGATGGAGCGCATCTACGGCGTTTCCATGACGCAACACGCGGTCACGCGTTGGAGCGCGGCCCAGCGGTTTAGCCCGGCCGAAGCGGTGCAGATCCTACTTCCAGTCGCCGAAGGCTTGAGCGTCGTGCATCGCGCGGGCTTGGTCCACCGCGATGTCAAGCCGGACAACATCATGCTGACACCGTCACATCGTGTCGTCTTGATGGACTTTGGGCTGGTGCTGCCCGAGTTCGACGTGAACAACAAGCAGACGGTCGCGGGTTCGCCACCCTACATGGCACCGGAAGTGATCTTGAGCACTGCCGAGTCCGGCAATGGGCATCTCTCCGACATCTTCAGTCTGGGCGTGATCGCCTACGAGCTTTTGGCCGGTGTGCGACCCTATCTGGGGAATACGATTCGCGAGATACTCGCTTCGCATGAACGGGGCCCAGCCAATGCGTTGGCCGAGCTTCGCTCCGATTGCCCTCTTGCATTGTGTCAGCTGATTCACGAGATGTTGAATCACAATCCTCAGGTGCGTATTCAAAGCGCAGAAGCTGTCGCGTGGCAGATGCGGGCGATTCGCGACGAGCGTGGTCGAAGCGATCTGCCCGATACCGATGTTCCTCCGAAGGAAAGTGCGTCGCCGGCCTCGGTGCTGATCGTCGATGACGACCGCGACCTCGCACGGATTCTCACCTTCTACGTTCATCAGATCATGGGTGGAGTCGACGTTCGCGTCGCTCACGACGGGGAAGAAGCCCTGAGCGCAGTCCAGGAGGCGGAACCAGATGTGATGCTTCTGGACTTGCATATGCCGCGGATGAATGGCGTGGAGCTTTGTATGCAGTTGAAAGGCGAGGGGCTCGCTGAGAGCTCATCGATCATTTCGGTGAGCGCGGGAGCCGCCGAACACGACGTCCAGCTACTTCATCAACTCGGAATTCATCACTTCGTCGAAAAGGGCTCGAATCTGCGCGAGCGCCTTCGGGCCGTCCTGGCCGAAGTCTGCGGCGACAAAGTGCTGGTGAACGAGTAGCAGCGCAATCGATGCTCTGGCCTAGCTCACTGGCCCGAGGTCCTGTCTCGAAGCTCTTCTTCCAAGCCTCGAATCGTACGCTTGAGCTCGCGCACCTCTCGGGCGGTCGCCAGATTCAACCGACGCGCCATGCGTTCCAAGCGCTGGTCGATCTGTTCTTGAACCCGACCGCGGAAGCGAAGCCCCTGCAGCAGCGCCTTCTGGGCTCGAGGATCTCCCAACAGCTTGGCGATCCGCGGATCTTGGAGCACCCTAAGCAGCCGATTGCGGAGATCGCCCATCATTAGTCGGGATCTGGCCGGTGGAGGCTCAGGTGCCGGTCTCCAAATCCTGTGCGAGATACGCGAGGATCACTTCGTCCAAGGTCTTCTCAGTCAGCACGTCGTGCCCGAACGGAGTCATAGCCGGCTCGGACACCCTGCGGTTGGTGCCGGAAGGCGGTCGCACGCGTTCGTAGCTCGGGGAGCCCTCCACGAGTCGAGCGGCCGCGTGCTCCAACACCTCTGTAGTGATGCCGGGCTTGTCCGCCGTTTGGCCTTCGGCCCTCTTGTCGTCGCCATCCTCGTCATAAATCCCGTCACGAAGGGCGATGAATACGCGCTTGTGTTGCTCCTGCATGAGCTTCTTGACGAGCACACCCAGGTTTTCGGCGCCCACGTGTTCTTCGTACGAGGTTTTCTCAGACGCGATGATGCGTCCGCCATCCGCAAAAAGCTGCGTGATGACGTGCGGGCGCTTCACCCCGGAATCCTCGGTTTGAATGTGGTAGAGGTTTCCCTTATGGCGCACGTTCGTGTTGTACCCCACGAGCGGTGACGGATTCGCTGCCATCCCTCAAATGATATCCCAGAAAAAGGGGACAGTCCCCTTTTCCCAGGGGTTAACAGAGAGCTCCCGTTGACCATGGCTGGAAACAAGAAGAAAAGAACCGAAGTTCGACCGATGCTCGTGCGTCCCGGGGCTCGCTACACGTGCTTCGGCGATGGCTTGTGCTGCACGGATATCCACGGGATCGGTCCGCTTACCAAGAAGGAGATGGCGGAGATGCGTCGCATCGATCGCCGCTCGGCCGGTTGGGATGACGACCACGAAGACTACATGCTGAAGACGGCAGCGGACGGCGGGTGCGTGTTCCTCATGTCTGATCAGCGCTGCTCGGTGCACGCTCAGAAGGGGCTCGAAGCCAAGCCAGACGGATGTCGTCGGTTTCCGCTCGGTCTGGTCGCAACGCCTCGCGGTGGCCGCGTCACCACCGAGCACCGCTGCCCTTGCCGAACGATGGGAGATCGACCAGTGCTGCGCCCAGAGGATGTCGAAAGTTCGATTTGCGACGGCAGCAAGAGACCAGTCGCCGATCGACGGATCAAGCGCATCCCGCTGAGCGCGAAGAAGCAGCTGAAGTTTTCCGAGTGGGAATCGATCGAAGCCGAATACCTACGCCGGTTCTCAGGTCGTGAAGCGCTGCTCGACATTCTCGATGCCAAACCCTTCCCGAAGCTCCACGGGAGCAGTTGGGAAAAACAAGCAACCGAATTCATCGGCGCCCGCGATGGCACGCAGTTTGGGGTGGCGATGGCTTGGGTGGGAGACACGATCTTGACCCTTCAAAACGGGCATGAACCACGCCCTCCAGGCCGACCCTGGGCGCCGGCCTTCGATCGTGCACAGGCTCGTTCCACCAAGAAGCAGAGCAGCCGCGACGTCTTCGGCGACTGGTTGGCCGACGAGGTTTGGTCTCTCAAGTGGGCGGACGACTACAACTTCAATCTCGCGCGCACGGAGCTTGCCACCCGATTGGCGGTCGGAGAAAACATCTGCGCGCGTCTCGAGAGCTCGGGTGCGCGAGCGGACCGTGCGGCCGCCGAGGCCGTGATGATGGTCGAAGTCGTCGGTGAGTCGGATTTTTGGACCGAGGTCAAAGACCGCATGCGAATCTCATGACCCGGGACGAGCAAGACAGCGATGTTCTTGCTCTGCAGATTGGTCGCCCCTTGCGTGCGACCTCGACGGTGCTTCGTCGCTGCAACCAGGGCCTGCCCATCGTCGCGGCGGTGCCGCCAATCCTAGACACTGGCGAGCCGTTCCCGACGCGCTACTGGCTCACCTGTCCGCTCGCCCACCGTCGAATCGCTCGACTCGAAGCGGAAGGCGGTGTCCGTGCTGCCCAGGCCAAGCTCGAGGTGGACCAAGCCCTGGCGGCACGACTGGCCTCTGCGCACGCCCGATACGAACGCGAACGCGATGCGTCGCTGTCGCCTGGGGTACATCCTCGACCGAGTGGTGGAGTCGGTGGCTCATCGGGAGGCGTAAAATGCCTGCACGCCCACTATGCGGATCATGCGGCCGGCAACACCAATCCCGTCGGACTGGACGTGGCCCGTACGATCGGAGAGCCTGGTTGTACCGTGCCCTGTGTCATTCACACCGACGGTCGCTTCGAGCGAAATATCAATTGGCGCGAGACGGATGCCATCTGATGCAACCCGCTCCCCCTCGGTTGCAGAGCGCCTCCTGTGGGCGAGCTTGGCAGCCGGTGGGTTTGCCGTCCTCGTCACGGCCGCGTGGATCGAGCCCGACCCGAGGGGCTACGGCACCCACACGCAGTTGGGTCTTCCTCCATGTGGGTTTCTCGCGCTCACGGGCTCCCCGTGCCCAGGTTGCGGGCTCACCACGGCGTTCGCCTACGCGGCTCGTGGACAATGGTGGCTGGCAGGGACGTCCAATCCGCTTGGTTTGGTCTTGTTTCTGATCGTGTGTGCGACCGTTCCGATGAGCGTCTTGGCCATCGTGCGCGGCTGGTCCTTCGCGGCGACGGTCGACCGCCTCTCATTGGATCGATGGGCGTTGGCCGTGGCGGGCTGCGGTGTCGTCCTTTGGGTCGTCCGGTTTGCCTCGGCGCTCTAGGCAGAGCCTTGAGTCGGCCTGCGGGCTTCGAGCTGGTGACGCGTTTGCTTGAGAAGATCGTCGCCGCTTTTCACCGTAGTCGCAGGTGTGCTGGTCACCGCAATCTCCATAGCGGGGCGGGGTGTGACCGCTTGTCCCCACAGCTCGCCGTTTTCGATCTGCCCTTCCAATCTGCGAAGCACGTATATCGCGCCGTCGCCGTCGGTCTCGGGGAGCAAGATGCAGAACTCGTCGCGCCGGATCCGAAAGAGATGGTCGACAGCACGAATGCATCCCCGCAACCCAGCGCCGATCAGGGCCATGACTTTATCCGTCGTGCCGTCCTCGCTTGCTTCGGCGATCGCGTTCGCGTTCCCGAGACGCACCACCATGCACGTGAGCGGATGTCCATACCGCTCCGCACGGGTGTGCTCGTAGTCCAAACTGATCAAGAGCTGCGAGGGTGTACCGGCCCCGGTGACTGGGTCGCGCTGGTCGGCAGGCGGCGTGCTTTCCGGAATCCCAAGTCGATCCCGCCGCGTAGCGCGCAACACGTTGCGCACGCGCTGTTGGATCTCGAACACACGGTAGGGTCGCGTCAGGTAGTCTTCGGCCCCTAGCTCGATCCCTCGGCGACGCGAATCCAAATCACCCTCGTCGGTCACGAGCAGTACGGGGATGTTCTGCAGGCTGGCGTCGGCCTTCAGGATGCGCAAGATCTCGAACGCGTTCACCTGCGACATGTTGGCATCGAGCATCACCAAATCGGGTTGTCGCCGAGCCACCATGGCGAGTACCTCGGGCCCATCGGCCGCAGTCACGACGTCATACCCTGCCGCCTCGCACGCTTCGTGTAGCAGGCGCAGATCGAATGGATCCGGATCAGCGACCAGCACCAAGGCACTCATCGCCTCGCCTTTCGCTTTCGCGGTCGTTTTGACGCGTTCCCCACGGTCGTCACGATATCACGCGCCAGGCCGGCTCTCCAATGCCCGTGCCCAGCCTCGCCACGCGAGTAAGCTCCGCTGGTGGTTGCGCCAGCTAGACGGATCGCCACCCGAGTTCTTCATCGGATCGAGCACGACGATGCCTGGGCTGCGCCAACGCTCGATGCCGAGCTCCGACGCTCTTCATCGAGTCGTATAGATGCCGCGCTTGCAACCCAAATCGTCTACGGTGTGCTGCGCGTCCTGCCGGCGCTCGACGCAGCCATCAAACAGCACGCCAGCCGTCCTCTGCGCGTCGATGCTTGGACGCACGCAGCGTTGCTCGGCGGGACATTCCAGCTGTTGCATCTCGGCCGCGTGCCTTCTCATGCGGTCGTCAATGACACGGTCGACCTCGTCCGCGAAAAACGGGGCACGCGCGTCGCTGGCTTTGCGAACGCAATTCTTCGAAAGATCGCGGCGACGCGCCCCCAGGATCCGCAGCTTCCATCGAAGCTCGTCGTGCCCCCATGGCTCGATCGGGCGTTGCAGGATTCGATCGGAGCTGACCATACTGAGGCGCTTCTCAGGCTGGAAGAGGACGCGACGTCCATCGATCTTCGCCTCCGCGCCGACGCAGATCCGGATGAGGTCGCAGCGTCGATCCGCGCTGCTCGACCTGGTGCCCTAGTCGCGCCGACCGCTCTTTCTTCCCGGGGTCTGCGCGTGAGCGGCGGCGGCGATCTTCGAGCGTTGGAGACCTTCGTGCGAGGCGACTTCGCGGTGCAGGAGGAGGGCGCGCAGCTGGTTGGCGAGCTGCTCGGGGCTCTGCCAGGGGAGCGCGTGCTCGATGTTTGCGCGGGGCGCGGAGGAAAGACCGCGCAACTCATCGAGGCCGTCGGGCCCTCCGGCACCGTCGTCGCCACAGATCTCCACGAACACAAGCTCCTACAGATTCCGGACGAGCTCGAGCGCCTTCGCCTCAACGCGCCGTCGCTCGAGCGCGCCTGCGTGGACTGGACTATGGGCCCCGGCAACGTCTCCGGGCTGTTCGATCGGGTCCTAGTCGACGCGCCATGCACCGGCCTCGGGACTCTTCGCCGTCGGCCTGAAATTTTACTGCGTATCGGTTCTGACGATGCGGCCCAGATGGGTCAGACCCAGCGGCTCATCCTCGAGCACGCCGCCGCCCGAGTAAGGCCTGGAGGAACCCTCCTGTTCGCCGTCTGCTCGCCCCTTCGCGAGGAAGGAACCCGCGTCGCTGAACGCGCCGATCTGTCCGGTTTCGAGCTCGCGAGCTCGCACTCTTTCGGTTCGAAATCATTGCCCTTTGCATCGAGTCCGCCGTTTGACTTCGGCCCTTGGGTTCCCGGGTCCGGGCCTTGGGCTGATGCCTACCAAATTCAGGTGTGGGTATATGTAGGATAGCTCGTTGACAGTTCTCCGCCACAACGCTAGATTCCGCCGAGCTTGAAATACGGGGCGTAGCGCAGCTTGGTAGCGCGCACGGTTCGGGACCGTGAGGTCGGAGGTTCAAATCCTCTCGCCCCGACTAGAATCGAACACTAAAGATAAAATTCTTGGCGGAGGCACAATGGCAAAGGCGCTACCACCGGTAAAAGTTCTCGTCGTCGATGACGATCCCGCGATCTTGGAGTTCATGGAGACCTTCCTCACGAAGGATGGCTTCGAGGTCACCACGATTGCCGAGCCCAGGGACGCGCCCGATGAAGTCAAAGACGGCGGCTATCATCTCGTGGTGCTCGATCTCATGATGCCCGGTCTTGGTGGCGTCGAGGTACTAGAGCAGATCCGCAAGGTCGACAGCGATGTCGCGGTGGTGATCTTTACCGGCTATCCCTCCCTCGACACGGCCGTTCAGTCGATGAAGCTCGATGCCGTCGACTACCTCAAAAAGCCGTTCAACCCAGACGAGTTTCGCGAGGTCCTCGACCGGGTCATGCGCAAGAAGGGTCTTCTTCGAACGCCCGAAGAGAATCTTCACCGTGTCATCGGCGAAACCATCCGAGGGCTTCGGAAGGACCGGAGCCTCACGCTCAAACAGATGGCGCGCCGCACCGGGTTGAGTGTTTCATTGCTGTCGCAAATCGAACGCGCGGAATCGAGTGCTTCGATCAGCTCGTTGTACAAGATCGCAACCGCGCTCGACGTCCGCATTCAGGACCTATTCGGCGAGTATTGAGACGAGATGTGCACGCAGACGTGAGTCGTCAACGAACGGCAAGGTCGCGAGGCCCCTCTCGGCTGCCGTCTTCGGTTGGCCCGCTTCCTTGAGGAGCTCGACCAAGCGGACCCGCGCGTAGAGATCGGCAGGCGCACTCGTGGTCCAGGCCTCGAGAATCGTCGTCGCGAGACCATAGGCCCTGCGCGCCGCCAAGCGTTCGGCGGTAGCGCGGGCGTGCGTGCGCGGATCAGCGGATGCGTTCACTTCCAGGGTGGCATAATAGGCTGCGGCTTCCTCGTAGTGTCCCGCGCGCTCTAGAATGGTGGCGACTGCGGCCCGATCGGACGCGAGCCTAGCGTCAAAAAGTCGTAGCGCAGCGCGGAGGTCTCCTTGCACGAGATAGAGCTCCGCAAGCCTGACGCGCACAGCGAGTGAGTCGTGAGGCGCGAGACTCAGAGCTTCGGCAGCCGCCCCCGTCCGTCGCAGAACTTCCGAGGACTTTGCACACGCGATGCGCGCGGCTTCGAATGTCGAGCTTCCAATGGGGACAATGCATAGAGCGCGTGAAGCTTCGAGATAGTCGCCTCGTTCGAGCATCGCCATCCCCTTGGCGTATTCCGCGCGCGGGGAGCTCGGGGCAGTTCTCAGAACGTCGAGCGCCCGATCAGGCTCGTCGACATCGATGAAGAGCTCTGCATGGGCGACTGGTCCGCCCAGCTCGTCGCTTTTGGCGCTCCCGAGGAATTCCCGCGCGGTCTTCCGATCGCCGCTCGCCATGAGAGCCTGCAGCCAAAGCATCCTGTTTTCGGGTGCACTGACCGTCTCCGCCAACAACCGTGCGGCAAGCGCGGGTTGACCCGTATCGAACGCGAGCTGCGCGGCCATGAGTGTCTTGCGTTCCCCGTTCGATCCCTCGCCGAGGGAGACCGCACGGAGCAACGTTTCCGCGTCGCCCCCTCCGCGAGCGAGGTCGACGAGGACGCGACGGGCACCCTCTGCGTTCGCCTCGTGGGTCACGGTGATGTACTCGATCAGCACCGCATTGGCCCTGAGCCGGTGTCCCTGCGCTCGAAGCGTTTCCGCCAACGCGATCACCGGTTCTTCCCACTTTGGAGCCTGCCGCTTGGCTTCGAGAAACGATGTCAGGGCGCCATCGAGATCGCCCCTATGTCGTTTGATTTGCCCCGCGGTGAGGTCGACCAGCGCCGATCTGGGGTGGCTGCGCCGCGCCAACGCCAGCGTCCGATCCGCACGTCGAGAAGCACCACTCCTCTCGTACTCCTCAGCGAGACGCGTCATGAGCAACACATCCTCCGACGGCGCCGCGGTCGCGGTCTCGAGCGCGATGGCTGCATAGTCGTGCTCTTCCTTGGCGGCAGATACCTCTCCTTCGATGAACCACTCGTACGCGTACGGCGAGACGAAGGCTCCTTCTTCGACCAGGCCGTCGACGACCCTGGGGATGGTGCGCGGGGGAGGGGGCGTACACGCAGCGACTCCCAACAGAATTATCGATACCGCACGGCCCACCCTCGCATCATAATCGAAAGGGGCCAAAGAGGCTCGGCTGCAGCGATGACGCCGGTTGACTTCGATGCGTTGCGCCCCTAGACCTTCGCGCAGCGCGCGCCTACGTTAGCTTTGCTTTCGCGCTCGAGGTCAGGGAGAAGTCGATGGGACCGATTTGGATGACGTTGCTGTTGGCAAGCACGCTCGGCTTGTTTTCTTGGTCGGCATACAGGCGACTACGGCAGGTCAAGGTGGGCGTTCCCGACCCGCGCTTCGCGTGGAACTCGGAGCAGATCTTCGATCGGGTCAAAACGACACTGGTGTATGCCTTTGGCCAAAAGAGGATGCCCAACTACACCCTCGCGGGCTTTGCCCACGTCGGGATCTTCATCGCCTTCCAGGTCCTGTTGTTGAACAGCTTGATGTTGTGGGGCCGAGGCTTTCAATCCGGGTTCGACTTCTGGGGAGTGCTGAGCGAAAGCCACATCATCGGAAAGGGTTATTCCTTCGTCAAGGAGCTCGCGGCGTTTGCGGCGATCGTCGGCTCGGTAGCATTTCTCTATCTTCGCTGGGTCAAGCGCGGCTACGACAGCGGGGACCCCAAAGCCGTGAAGGACAAGCCGAGGATGACACTCGGCCATCAAGTCAATCGGTATGTCTTCACCGAGCCCATCCTGATCCTCTTCATCATTATCACGATGATGCTGGCCGACTTCCTTTACGTCGGCTCCTCGCTCGTTCTGGATTCGCGGGCGTTTGGTGAGCCGATTCACGCCGGTTGGTGGGAGCCGTTCGGGGGTATCACGGCGCAACTCCTGTCCGGCCTCGAAAGCGACTCTGTGGTTCGGGCACTCCAGCACGCGGGGTTCTGGTGGCACTCTGCGTTCGTGCTGATCTTCCTAAATATCTTGCCGTACTCGAAGCACTTCCACGTTTTGACCGTCATTCCAAACGTGTTCGCCTACGATCGACGCCCCAATGCTCTGCCCAAGGTCGAGGATCTCGAGGGCAAGGTCGAGCGCGAGGAATCGCTCGGCATCAAGCAGCTCACCGACCTCACTTACAAACACATCATGGACCTGTACACTTGCACCGAGTGCGGTCGGTGCAGCGACAACTGCCCAGCATACATCACCAATAAGAAACTTTCCCCGAAGCACCTCACGCTTGCTTTGCGCGACCATTTGTACGCTACCGAGCAAGCGATGTTTGGCAAAGACGCTTTGGTGGCGGAACCGAGCGATGGTGCAGTCGAAATGCCGACGACCAGCTCGGGCGAAGAGCCGATTCACACCTTTCCTCAAGCCCCCGAAGGCGGCTACTTCGTCGGGGACACGGTGGTCGATCTGATTCCCAACATCTTGCACCCCGACGTGATCTGGGGGTGTACCTCGTGTCGCGCCTGCGAGGAACAGTGCCCGGTCATGATCTCCTATGTCGACAAGATCATCGGCATGCGCCGCGAAGAGGTCATGATGAAAAACGAGTTCCCGAGTGAGCTTCAAGGGGCATTCAACGGCATCGAGACCAATGGCAATCCCTGGAACCTCTCCTCGATGGACCGCGGCGACTGGGCCGACGGGCTGCAGATTCCCCTTCTCAGCGACAAACCGGACGCCGAAGTGTTGTACTGGGTCGGATGCGCGGCGAGTTACGACGACCGCGCCAAGAAGGTCGCTCGCTCGGTGGCCAAGCTACTGAAGAAGGCCCGTGTGGACTTCGCGATCCTCGGGACCGAAGAAACCTGCACTGGAGACCCGGCCCGGCGCGCAGGGAACGAATACCTTTTCCAGATGCTCGCGGAGCAAAACGTCCAGACTCTCAACGGCTACCAAGTGTCAAAGAAGGCAGTCATCACGGCATGCCCACACTGCTTCAACATTCTCGGTAACGAGTACGGCGATTTTGGGGGGCACTTCGATGTGGTTCATCACAGTGACTTCCTCAACGGGCTTCTTGTCGCGGGCAAGCTGGTCCCGTCGAAGGCGGTGAGGGGTAAAGTCGTATACCACGACAGTTGTTATCTCGGGCGTTACAACCAGGTCTACGATTCGCCGCGCCAGATACTCGAATCGATCGAGGGGCTCGAGCTTACTGAGGTTCCATATTGGAATCGCAACAAGGGCCTCTGCTGTGGGGCAGGCGGCGCGCAGATGTTCATGGAAGAGCAGGGCGAAGAGCGCGTCAACAACAAGCGCACGCTCCAGCTCGTCGATGCGGGCGCCACGACTATCGCTAGCGCCTGTCCCTATTGTATGACGATGCTCACCGACGGCCTCAAGAAACTAGACAAGGATGAAGAGATCGGGCAACGCGACATCGCGGAGATTCTTGCGGATGCCATCGAGCTCGACGAGGTCGAGGACACGCCGGTCGCTGCGCAGTAGGGCGCCAGCTTCGCAGCCCGGTAGTTGACACCTGCGGCGATGCGCCTAATTCTCGGCCGGCATGACCGTGCGCGACTTCCTGCACGCTGCGTTTCACGAACCTCGCTTTCCTGCGTACCGCGTCGTGGAGACGTTCGTTTGGTCCCTGATCGTCCTTTCGATCATTCTCTTGATCATCGAACCCTTCTTTCCTGTGGGTTCCCGGGGGGAGGTGGTCCTCCAGGGGTTCGATCGCGTGATCCTTTCGTTCTTCTCGGTCGAGGTCTCTCTTCGAATCCTCACGTATCGACCACCCGAGCTCGAGGTATTCCATAAGTCGCCTCTTGGGCGTCTGCGGACGGAAATTGTGGCGCGGATCCGCTTCGCCCTGACGCCGATGATGCTGATCGACATCTTGACGGTACTTGCGCTGGTCCCCGCTCTCCGCGGTCTTCGGGTGCTTCGACTCTTGCGCCTGCTCCGAACGGCACGGCTCTTCAAGTATGCGAACCCGTTCTACGGGGTCATGCGAGCGTTCCAAGAAGACCGCCTTCTTTTCACCTTCGCGTTTTCAGTGCTCGGCGCCGAAACGATTCTGGGCGGAATCAGTCTCTTCCTCGTGGAGCGCGGCGCAAACCCCGAAATCAACAATATCGGGGACAGCCTCTGGTGGGGATTGGTCACGATCACGACCGTCGGGTTTGGAGACATCACCCCGGTGACCACGCTTGGTCGCTTCATCGGCGGCGCCATGATGGTAGGCGGAATGTTCACATTGGCGCTGTTCGCGGGAATCGTAGGTCACAGTTTGTTGCACGCAGTTCTCAGTATCCGAGAGGAGCAGTTCCGAATGAGCGGTTATGTCAATCACATCGTCGTCTGCGGCTATGAAATGGGCAGCGGGATGCTACTCGACGTGTTGATCAAAGCAATCAACACCGACGATCAACCTGTCGTCCTCTTCGGCCCCTACGAACGACCTCGCGGGCTTCCACCTGAGTTCATGTGGGTTCAGGGTGATCCGACCAAGGAAAGTGAGCTCCCAAAGGCGCGGATCACGGAGTCGGCGAACGTGATCATCACAGGCTCGCGGCGGATCAAGCCACAGCAAGCCGATGCCGCGACGATCCTGACGGCGTTTACGATTCGCTCGCATCTCAGTAAGAGCCCTTTGGCGGCCAGGCGTAAGAAGCCCGTGCACATCGTTGCAGAGGTTCTCGATTCGGAGAACGTGCAGCACGCGAGGGCGGCCGGAGCGGACGAGGTCGTGGAAACCCGCCGCGTCGGGTACTCGCTGCTCGTGCACGCTGTCTCATATCCCGGCATTGCGGATGCGACGAGCCGCGTGGTTTTCGCTGGGCATCAAAACCTTTACGTCGGTGCGTTTCCCAAAGATATCATGGCTCCCATTGCATTCGCCGAGCTCAGTCAAAAGATGCGCGCCACCCACGGCTGTTTGGTGGTCGGTGTGCGCGATCCCACGACCGGTCAGGAGCGCGTGAACCCCCCGAATGACGAGCTGGTCAGGCCGGGGATGGAGGTCCTCTACCTCGCGACAAAGCCTCTTTCGGAACAGGTATGACGCTGCTACGGCCGAAGCGCGAGCCGATGCTCCTCCGCACCGGCGCACGCTTTTCCTGCGAAGGAGACGGGCTCTGCTGCAGTGATGTCCATGCGGTCGGCCCCTTGAACGAGGAAGACATCGTCTTTCTCGCCAGCATTTCGGAGGAAGCGATCGATCGTCACGAGGACGAGGATGCGGCTGTGTTGATGATGCGGAGTGATACCGGAACGTGCGTGTTCTGGAGTGAAGGCGGGTGTGCGCTCCACGCCAAGCTCGGCCCAGAGATGAAGCCGAGCCCGTGCATTCAGTTTCCGTACGGCCTGACCGCGACTCCCACCGGTGGACGCATAACGACCCAACATCGATGTCCCTGTCGAACCCTTGGGACTCGGGCGCCCGTGAGCGTCGATGCCGCGCGGCCTTGCATCCTCGGCAGCGACGCGGAGCCCAAACCGGACCACGCCGTCGAAGAACCCATCGCCTGGTCGAACTCCGAATCCGTCCCATTCAGCGAATACGAAAGACGTGAGAGCGCGGTCATCGAGTCCCTCGTCGAGGGGCAGAACCTCGCTCGCAGACTTGCCGCAGAGCCTTTCCCAAAGCTCGAGCGCCTCGCCTGGACACAAGTGGCCGACGAGTTCCGTGAGTTCTCCGGGCCGTCGCGGGTGGCGGCGGCCGCACGATGGTTCGGGGATGCCCTTGGTTACCTGATCGACCGGCGCGAGCGCACAGAGCGTGATCGGCCATGGGCCTCCTCGTTCGAGCGAGCCCAACGCCGTATCGCCACCCCAGAGCCGCCGAACCGAGTCTTTGGTGATTGGCTCGCTGACGAAGTCTGGGCGCTTCGATGGACTCCATTCGGCAGCTTCGCCAAAGCGCGTGCCGAGCTCGTGACCCGCTTGGCCGTGGCACGTCGCATCGCTGCCTGGCTCGATATCAGCAACCCCGAGCACGACAACGTCTCGGCCGCCGAGGCGGTGATGATCGTCGACGTGATCGGCAGCACGGACTCCTGGGAGAGCGTGCAACACGCGATCGCGGAGCAGTAGCGACAACGGTGAACCGGAGCGGTGACGCTGACACTCGCACTGCCACAGTCAGTCGAGGCGCTTACGCACTGCCTGATTGAGCCTGTACTCGAAATTCTCGGGGGAGAAGCCGATCTGGACGAAGCCGTCGATCTGGAACGTGGGAATGCTGGTGTGCGGATTGATCTTGGTTAGCCGCTCTTTGGCTGCCTCATCTTCGTCGATGTCGTACTCGGTGTAGGTGATGTCGTTGTAGCTCAGATACTCGCGCGCGCGTCGACACGAGCCGCACCATTGGGTGGCGTACATGTCGATCTTAACTTGGCTCAATGCAGCCTTTGCGTCTTCTTCGGGGATGGGGCGTTGGGCTGGTTCTTCGGCGGGGGTCGGAGGGGGCGGAGCTACTTCCACGCGATGCAGCTCGATTTGCCCTGAAGTCGGGGGATCAGGTGGCAAGGGAATCGACGAGGGTGTGCGCTCGGTGCGGGGCGGCTCGGGTGCGGCAGTCGCGACGGCCGGTGCCGATACTCCGCGGGCCGGCACGCCGCGTTCGGGCGCCGCCGGTTTCAGGTCCGAGAATGCGGCGAACGCCAGGGCGCCACCACCGAGCAGCAACACGACCAGGGCCAGCCCGAGCCAACGGCCGGCTCTTGATGGCGGTTCCTTGGAGGGCATGTCACTCAGCCTGCAGAGCTCACACTCCCCACGGGCGTCGAGAGGCAACTCGTGCTTTTCACAGATCCCCAGCGATCCCACTTCCATGCCCGACAGAATATCATACGGGCACCAGCACAGGCACGGGCGCCGACATTGACACCGGCACTGACGCTGGCACTGCCCTACGACTGATGATCCCTAGAAACCCATGATCTTCGCGACCGCATATCGCATGACCTCGGTCGCGCCGCCGCCGATTCGGAACAGGCGAGCATCTCTCCACGCACGAGCGACCCACAGCTCCTCGAGGTAGCCCATTCCGCCGTGGAACTGCACGCATTGGTCCATGATCTCGCCGGTGACATCCCCGACGTAGGCCTTGGCCATCGAGACGATTCTCGTCGTTTCCATCGAGAGGGGCTGGTTGTTGACGTACTTGTCCTCGTTGTAGGCAGCGCACGCTTTGTAGGAGAGCGCTTTTGCTGCCTCGTACTTGGTGTATAGATCGACGAACTTCTGCTGCCAGTACTCGCGCTTGATCAACGGCTTTCCGAACGCGACGCGCTCTCGGCCAAACTGCACCGATCGGTCGAGGGCGAGCTTTGACCCCTCGAGCCCGCTCACGCAACCGACGAGTCGCTCCGACTGGAAGTTCTGCATCAGGTACACGAAGCCCATACCCTCCTGTCCGAGCAAATAGCGTTTTGGTACGCGCACGTCCTCGTAGAACAACTCAGCCGTGTCGCTCGACCAGTTGCCGGCCTTCTTCAGCTTCTTCGAAACGCTGAAACCTTTCACATCGGTGGGGCATAGAATGATCGAAATCCCATTATGACCTGCTTCGGTGTCGGTCTTGACCATCAAGGTTACGAAATCAGCGCGGGTTCCATTCGTAATGTAGGTCTTCGATCCATTGATCACGTACTCATCGCCGACCAGCCGCGCGGTCGTTCGTAGGCCTGCCACATCGGATCCGGCGCCTGGCTCCGTTACACCGATTGCCGCGATCCGTTCACCTCGGATCGCTGGCGCCAGGAACTCTTCCTTTTGCTCGCGGCTGCCGAGATCGTTGATGACCGGTGTGGCCATGTCCGCCTGAACGAGTAGTCCCATCGTGACGCCTGCCGCGCCGCAACGGGTCAGCTCCTCGGACTTCACGACGCTCATCCAGAAATCGCCGCCGCCGCCCCCGACGTCCTCGGGGTAGTGGGCACCGAGGATGCCGAGCTCGCCAGCCCGCTCGAACACGGAATTGGGGAAGAGCTCCTCCTCCTCCCACTGGTCCACTTTCGGTGCGAGCTCGTTTTCCGCGAAGCTACGGACCTGCTGGCGGAAGATGTGGTGCTCTTCCTGAAAGGGTTGAAAAGTAGTGGTCATGGCTCCCTCGCTGCCAACTGAATGAACGTTCATTTAGTAGCTGGGCACCCGCAATTTGGCAAGTATCGAGTTTGCCCCACGGTTTTTACTGGTTGGGCGCTTCGATCGGCCCGGTGCGGGCGTCGAGGACGATCGCGTCCATGCGCTCGGGGTAGCTCTTGGGCTGGAGCTCGGTCCTCAGGTCGCTCAGCAGCTTGTCGAGCTCGGCCTTCCGACCCTCGCGCCACAAACGACGCCGGATGCCGTTGCTGGCGTCTTGCAGGCTCTCGACCCTCGCCGGGCGAATTGCGGTCAGCCGGAGAACACTCCATTTATCGCCGCCGACTTCGATCGGCTTCTTGCTGATGTCATTTTTCTTCTCGAGCGCGAAGGCCGCCCTCACCAACGCTGCGTCCACCGGTGGGTCGTCATCGCTGCCCACCATGCGCCCTTCCTTCGTGAAGTAGAGAAGGTCGCCGCCACGTAGCTTGGTTTCGGTATCGAGGCTCCGTTGTTTGGCGATCGCAGCAAACGTCTGATTTGTCCCCGCCTCGATCTCAGCGATGATCTCCCTGGCCTCTCGTCTAGTGCCGACTAGGATGTGCCGTGCTCGTCGCATCTCCGGCCTTCGGAATTCCTCCGGATGTTCGTGATAGTATGCGGCAACCTGCTCGTCGGCGATCGATTCGGTCTGCTGTGCCTGTTCGATCTCTTCCCGGACGAACAACTGCATGATCGTTCGGTCGAGAAACGCCACAACATCCGGATCCTCCGCGTAGCCGAGGCGCTTGGCACCCTGTTCAAAAATCTCGGACTTGACGCGGTCGTCGGCGAATCTGCGAAGAATTTCAGGATCCTCGAATCGCCTTCGTGGGTATGGCGAGCGCGCGTTGATGTTGTCTTCGAGCTCTCCGACCGTGATCTTCACGTCGCCAACGGTCGCAAATACTCGCGCCCGTCGTGCTTCGTCCTCCGTCGGAGGTGCATCCTCCGCAAGCGCCTGCAAGGAAAACACGCCGATCACCACGACTGAACCCAGTACACAGCCTCGCATGGGCCGGCAGCGTTTCACGCCGTCCCGACTTGGTCAAGCACCACACTCGGAGAAAAACGTGGCGAGCTCGGACGACAACCGTTCGGGCTCGAACCAGTGCACCATGTGGCCCACGCCAGCGATTTCTACGAAGCGATGGTTTGCGATCTTGCTCATGCGTTCCTGTTCGTCGGCGAGCCGGAGACCTCGCTGAGACGCGACGATCAGAGTTGGAACCGGGATCGCCTCTAGGGTCTGCAAAAACAGATCGGCTTCGAACGGTCGAGGCGAAAACGTCTTGTGCAGCGGATCGAAAGTCCACTGCAGGCCCCCTTCCACCTCTGTCGTGCTCTTCGACACGAGGAAGAGACCGAGCTCATCCGAAAGTTCCGGGTTCTGGGCCCGCATCCGCCTCAGCGCCGCAGCTTCGTCCTTCATCGGTGCACGATTTCTCTGGCGCACTTTCGAGACGCCGTCGAGCCATGCACGGAGACGGCTGGCCGGATCTCGTGGCTCCATCTCCGGCGGGCCGATGCCCTCGATCAACGACAGTGTACGCAGCTTTTCCGGCCGAGCCGCAGCATACATCGCACACGCACTACCCCCCATCGAGTGACCGACCAGGTGAATTCGACGGCTGGCGAGCTGTGGTATCAACTCTTCTAGATCGAGCACGTAGTCGGGGAAGTGATAGTAGCCGCCGGCACCGATCCATTCGGTCTGTCCGTGGCCTCGCCAATCAAAGGACGCGACCCCATGACCAGCCGCGGCGAGCTCACGTGCGACTGCATCGAAGCTCCAAGCGATGTCGAGAAAGCCGTGGCAGACAATCACGTCGACCGGCTGGTCACCCCAAACGATGACGTGGTGTCGCAGGCCGTTGGCGGCGACCATGTGCTCGCGGGTCGCTACCATTAGTCCGTTTCCTCGAACCTACGAGGCGAAAGCGCTTCCGCTTCTCTCGACGTTGGTTTGTCGGCGATCGCTTCGGCAATCAGCTCCGCTGTGAGAGGAGCGAGCAGGATCCCGCTTCGGTAGTGTCCGCTCGCGAGCAACAACCGCTCGACGTGAGTTTCGCCAACCAATGGCAAACCGTCCGGGGTTCCGGGACGAAAGCTCGACCAGTGATCTCGAATCGCGGCGTTCTCTAGGCCTGGCGCGATCCGTCGGGCTGTCTGAATGACCTTGGCCATTCCGCCGAAGGTGATGCCGCGCGCAAAGCCCACGTGCTCTTCGGTGGAGCCACAGAGAACCCGTCCGTCCGGACGCGTTACGACGTAGCCATCCGCGCCAAACACGATACGTCGAAAGATCGGGGGCCGCGTGTGGGTAGCAAGCATTTGACCGCGGACCGGATAGATCGTGTTGGCGTCGAGTCGAATCCCCGGGATCAGGGTGGTCCAACTGCCCGCCGCGACCACGACGCGGTCGGCTTCGATGACCTCCCCGTCGATTTTGACGCCGCGCGCTCGGCCGCCATCCAAGACGATGTTGCGCACCGCCGAGCCCGTGCGAAATACCGCCCCTTCGCGTTCGGCGCCGAGCGCCACCGCCCAAAGAAGCTTCTTGGGCTCGATCTGGGCGTCTTCGGCCACGTGCAGCGCCCCGTGTGTCTCTGGATTACAGGACGGCTCCTCAGCAAGGAGCTCTTCGCGAGTCCATGCGTCGCAACGAACACCATTCACCCCGAGCGCCGAAGCCTGAGCGTCGATCTCGACTTGGTCGGCCTCGTCGAAAGCAAGCTTGATCACGCCGCAACGGCGAAACCCGACATCGATGCCAAAGAGCTCATCGAGCTCGTCGGCGAGCTCCGCGTGTAACTCACGGCTGCGTCGCCCCAACTGAAGCGCAAATGCGTCTCCAAACGACTCGACCGACGGTCCGAGAATCCCGGCTGCCGCTGACGAGGCCTCGGCGCCCGGTACGCTCTTTTCCAAGACCAAGACGCGTACGCCGTCTTTCGCGAGTCGATAGGCGACGCTGCAGCCCATGACCCCGCCGCCAACGACGATTACATCCGGTCGCATCGCGGGAAGTTAGCGGCTTGGACGTGTCTCGTAAAGGCATCCCAAAAGGCACCACCACGCGGCGCCAGGGATCTTCAGCCGAAGATATCGCGGTAGGTGACCAAGAGCATGACGCCGAGGAGGAAGACGATGCCAAAGGCATGGACCGCCATCTCGAACCGCTCGTTGGCCCTTCGGCGCGCCACCATCTCGTACCCGAGAAAAATCAGGCGACCGCCATCGAGGGCAGGGAACGGCAAGAGATTGAACATCCCTAGCGCGACCGAGATGAACATCAGAATCCACAGGAAAGCCGGTAAGCCCGCTTCGGCGGCTTCGGCGACCATCTTGCCCATCATCACGGGACCGCCGATGCCCTCCGTACTCTGGCGCCGCACCATATCGGCCAGCCCTTCGAGCTGCATCACCGTCATTTGCCAAGGAAACACGATCGACAGCTTTGCTGACTCCCAGACGCTGAGATTTTCATAGAGGCGCGTCATCTGCGCGCTCACCCCGATCTGGCCTCTTCCACCGCGATCGGCGGGGGTGATCGTCAACGGAGGCAGCTCTTGGCCCGCTCGCTCGACAACGTACTCGGTGGGCTGCCCCGCACGGGGTGCGGTCGCGTCGATCAATTGGCCGACGTTCTGAATCTCCTGCCCGTCTGCCTTGACGATGACGTCCCCCTCTTGCAGACCTGCTTTCGCGGCAGGGGAGTCAGGCACGACATGGGCCACCTGCATCGGTTCCGCGGGTTGCCGGGGCGGCAGCGTGTTCGTCACGCCAAGCCCGAACACGATCAACGATGCCGTGAGGTAATTGGCGAGCGGCCCAGCGGCGATGGTAGTGGCACGAGCAAACCAACTTTTGTTCGGGTAGAGCTCAGGGTCGTTTGGATCGACCTCCTCATTGGGGTTCATCCCGGCGATTTGCACGTATGCGAGGAACGGGATGACGGCGACTTGAAAAACCGTCGGGCTCCCTTTCGGCTGGTACCGAAACAACGTCGGGCCAAAACCGATGCTGTACCGGAGGACCCGCATGCCGAAGGCTCGGGCTGCGAGATAGTGACCCCCCTCATGAATGATGATGAGCACTGACAGCGCGACGACTGTGATAAGGACCTTAAAAAGCACGCTGTCCACGATCCCCAGCATAATGCCCTGGGGGATCCAGTCGAGGTTTGCAGCCGGCTTCGGCGCCGGGAGCAGCTGCGTGGCTTGCACACCTGTCTAGTCTGACTGGATCACTACACTCGCCAAGCGCGTTTTGCCCAGAAAAAAGTGGGTCCCACTGCGGTTCACTGTCGCGGTGAATGCCGGTTTTGCGTAGTATCCCGGCCACCTGATGAACGAGGTAGGTTGTGGTTGTACATCATCGAAAAGGGAACCTCGTCGCGCTGCTGGTCGGTTTTGCGCTCGCCTTTGCTGCGTTGACCCCTCCGCGGACCGCTCTTTCGCAGGACGCGTTTAGTTGCATCGAAGAGCTCACCGACGACGAGGTAAAATACCGGATTCGCACGATCGAGGATGATCTTCGCGACGGCAAGAAGCACGCTGCCGCATGGCGATACACCTGGATGTCGATATTTCTCGGCCTCGGTGGTGGCGCGACTTTTCTGGCGGTCGATGCCGCACAGAAGAACAAGCAGTGGGACAAGTTTGGTTACGCCTATCTCGCCGCGGGCTTTTACTTCTCGGGATTGGTCCACGCAGTGCTTCCGGCCGCCGACGTATGGGGCGCCAAACGCATCGGTCGCAAAGACGGAAGTACGGAGGAAGCGCGACGCGCCAAGCTGCAATACGCCACCGAGACACTTCAAAACGCCAACGACGTTCAGGAGCTTCTCGCGGGGCCACTCGGTTTCTTGGGAGCGACCGTCTTCGGAGTGGCGGGCGGTTCGGTCAAGGCCGCCCAGTGGAAAGGCCAAAGCCGGGGTTTGACCGCGGGCATGTTCATCGTCCCGCCAGTTCTCGCTGGGCTTGCGGCCGGTACCGCGCCCCGTGGCGCCGTCACCGCCTGGGAGGGCTACCGCGGCATCGCGTGCTCGAGCAAGTACTACGACACCCATGAGGAAGGCCCCGCACTCGACTTCAGCATGAACCCCACCGGCGGCTCGTTCACCATCCGCTTCTAGCCGGGCCGGCTAGGGCTTCTTCTTCCGTCGGAGGCGGGCTCGGAGGCGGGCCGCGTAACCCTTCTTGTTTTCCTGTTTAGCTCGCGCAACAGCCAACGAATCTTCGGGCACGTCACGGGTGACGGTTGTTCCGCTAGCGATGTAAGCGCCTCGCCCCACTGTGACCGGCGCAATCAGCTGGCTGTCGCTCCCGATGAATACGTCATCACCAATGACGGTCGTGTGCTTTTGCTCGCCGTCGTAGTTGCAGAAAATCGTGCCGGCACCGATGTTCACGCCTTTGCCGATGACGCCGTCGCCCACGTAAGCGAGGTGGTTGACCTTTGAGCCTTCGCCGAGGGTCGTCCTTTTCGTTTCAGAGAAGTTGCCTACCTTGCTGCGGGGTCCAAGCTCGGACTGAGGGCGAAGATGACTGAACGGCCCAACGCTGGCCCCTTCGCCAATCGACGAGGCGGTCGCCACGCTGTACGGCAATACCACGGCGTTGGCCTCGACCACTACGTCGGTCAACACGCAGCCGACGTCGATCGACGCCCCTTCGCGAACGACACACTTTCCGCGCAAATGAACTTCCGCGCCAAGCGATGCACCGCCTTCGACCTCGCAATCCGCGTCGACGTAGAGCGTGTCGAGATCGGTGATTGCAACACCGTTTTCGGCGAGGGATTCTGCGATCCGACGTCTGGCCCGCGCGGCGCAAATCGCGAGGTCGCGCTGGTCGTTGACGCCCATAAGATCAGCCATATCGCCCGCGACGGATGCGACATTTCCGCGGCTCGCGGCGAGCTCCACCACGTCCGTGAGGTACAGCTGACCTTGGGCGTTGTCCGAGGTCAGCTGCCCAACTGCGTCGCGCAGGAATGCAGCATCGATGTCGTACAACCCCGGGTTGACCTCCTTGATCTTCCTTTCTTCATCGGAACAGTCCCGATCCTCGACGATCCGGGCGACGGCCCCCTTAGCATCTCTCACGATGCGGCCATAGCCCTCTGGCGCAGCCAGGGTCGAAGTGGCTAATCCGAGGCTTGCCTTCGCTGCGCGCGACGCATCGAGGAGCAGATGGATGAGACCCTCTGGAATGAGTGGGCAATCGCCGTAGAGGACGACTAGCCGGCCCGAGAGCGTAGGGTCAAACCCCAGAGCAGAACGGACCGCATCACCGGTGCCGCGTTGCTCGGGCTGCAGCACGACCTCGACCCGGGCACCGAATGTCTCCAAGAGCTCGTGTTCGACTTCTGCTCGCCCATGTCCGACCACCACCAGACATCTTGCAGCCCCCGCCCCCAAGGCGGTTCGGACAACCCAAGATATCAGCGGACGGCCTGCGATCGTGTGAAGCACCTTGGGACGGCTGCTCTTCATCCGGGTGCCCTCACCGGCGGCCAATATGATCGCGCTCCACGGGGCTTGTTGTCTGTTCGGCATGATTCAGGCTTGGGCAGTGGACGTCAGATAGAAAGCTACTTTGGCAAGCGCTGCGATGTCATGCACATCTTCGTCGAATGCGGGCACTTCGACAATTCGTGTGTCTTCTCCAATTTGAGAGCTCAATCGTTCGACCTGCGCCCGATCGGCGCTGGCCCACTGCCTTTCGTCGCTAAGCGCAAGCTCGAGCCGCGGGTGAATGGCCGCCGCATCGATCGATTCGGGCAAGACCTCTCGAAGGGCCGTGACCTGCTCGGCGGTCGAAAGGCGAGGCTCTTCAATCAGCGTGTGGACTTGGTTCACGACCACAGCCTCTCGATTCATGCCAGCATCCTGAAGCTTGTCACTGAAGTACCGCGCCTCTCCGATAGCGAGGGGGTCTGGGCTGGTGACCAACACGAATGCTACCTCGGGGCTCCTCAATGCATCCGACACCTGCTCGGCTCTCTCTTTGAACCCGCCAAACAGCTCGTTGATCCCGCTCACGAACTCGGCAACTTGTTCGAGGAATTCGAGCCCCGTGATTTTGCCGATCCCTTTCAAAAGGACGGTTGCACTCCGACCGACCAAGCCAAAACCCGCTTTGCCCGCTCCCTCGAATACCTGGAGAAACCAACGCATCGCGGGCGAATCGATCGCGTCGATCAGCCGCTCAGGAGCCGTGAGGAAGTCGATTGCATGTGACGTTGGCGGGGTGTCGAGCACCACGAGGTCCCACTTCTCGTCCTTGCGAACCTCATGAAGCTTCTCCATGGCCATGTACTCCTGCGTGCCCGCCAGCGAGCTCGCGACGTACTGGTAGATCTGGTTGTTTAGGATGCGGTTGCGGGCTTCGTCGTCCGAGGCGTACTTCTCGACCAGGCCGTCGAAGGTGCGTTTGGTGTCGAGCATCATGGCCGACAGAGCGCCCTCACAGTCGAGCCCATACCTTCGAAAGAGCGCGCGAGGGACATCCTGCTCGCTCGTCGTCATCTCGTCGAGGCCCAAGCTGTTCGCCAGCCGACGGGCAGGGTCGATGGTGAGGCAAAGGACCTTGCGGCCCTCCATGGCAGCATGAACAGCCATCGCGGCGGCCGTGGTGGTCTTTCCGACGCCGCCGCTGCCCACGGTCACTACGACGCGGTGACTGCCAAGCACCTCCGCGAGACTCATCGCAGCCGACTCTAGCAGCCCTATAGGCGATGTCGATCTCCCTGAAATCGCTGGATTTTGTAGAATCTTTGCCCCCTAGGAAGGAGCACAATAGGCTACATTTGACTACATCAGTGGGAGCTCCCTCATGAATGAACGCCGCGCACGACGAAGCCAAGACCCGTACCTCGCTTTGTGCCTTCAACTCGAGCACTCGAGGACTCATGGCGCGCTCGAGGCCGTGGTCGTCGCCATCGACAATGGGCTGCTCGTCGCGGGCGCGGGCGACGAATCGCTGTGCGAGGCCTTGGGCGCGGTTGCGCCCTTGGTGGACGACTCGGACTTCGAGGGCGCGATGCCGAGGGCACTCGACGGTCAGAACATCGATGTTCGCACCATGCGCCTCGAGGGCGAGATGCTCTACGTCGCAAGCGCGGGTCATCGGCCTGCAGACGTCTGGCTGCAACGCTCCATCAACGGAGTCCGACGCATCCTTAGGTGATAGCGTTAGTTTGTCGTCAACTGGCCCTGTATGGCGGCAAGGGCCGCCTGGCGAATCAGATCCCCTGCGCCGCGGTCCAACAGCTGCTCAGCCACTTCCTCACCCAGAGCGTGCGCGCGCTCTATCGCATTGGGCGAGCCGGGCTCCATGTAAGCGTCTGAGGTTGCGGTGAGCAGTCGATCGCCGTCGTACGACGCTACGAGGCCTTCGAGCTTGATTCGGGCATCCGCGATGGTAGCGTGCCCTGCGATCGAGGAGTGACAGTTCCCCTCCAGCTTTTGAAGCATGGCGCGTTCGGCCGTGACTTCGATGCGTGCAATCGAATCTTCGATGGCGCTCAGTTGCTGGCGCAAGGAGTCGTCGTAGAGAGAGCCTTCGATGGCGAGGGCTCCTTGACCCACCGCAGGAAGACACAGGTCGGGAGACAACACCTCGTGGGGGACCCGATCGAGCAGACCAGCACGCGATAGGCCCGCGGCCGCGAGGACGATTGCGTCGCACCGCCCCTCTTGAAGCTTACGCAGGCGCGTGTCGATGTTGCCGCGCATGGGGACGAAAGCGAGATCCGGACGCCTCCGCTGAAGTTGCACTATCCGCCTTCGTGACGTGGTGCCCACCCGGGCCCCCCGCGGAAGGGATGCGAGGTCGGTGCCGTCCACCGTAACGAGCACGTCCCGTGGGTCCTCTCGCACCGGAACGCTGAGGATGCCCATTCCTTCCGCGAGCGGGACGTCGCCCGGGACGTCTTTGAGAGAGTGGACTGCAAAATCAGCCGCGCCTCGGACGACCACCGCTTCGACTTCACTGACAAACAGCCCTTTGCCACCGACCTGAGCGAGGGGACGATCCTGAATTCGATCTCCCTTGGGGACTACGAGCACCTCTTCGATCGTGAGCTCGGGGAACAGCTTCTGAAGCTCCCGACCCACCCAGCGAGTCTGAATGAGAGCCAGGTTGCTGCTTCTCGTAGCGATACGGAGCTTCACTTGGATTCGCCTGTGGAGCCCGATGCGGCGGCGGTCAATTGCGTGACGTTGGCCTCGTCACCGACCTCGATCGACGTTTCCGTCGCGGTGTTGTCATCCTCGGTGATCGCGAAGAGCCGACGCACCGTGTCGATCAACTGGGCACCGTCCGGATCGGTCGCGCTGGCCTTGAGCTCGATCATCGGCTGGTGCAGCAGCTTGTTCACCAACGAGCGCGCCATGGCTTCGAGCACCGCGCGGTCAGACGGATTCAGGTTTTGGAGTCGGCCGAGTGCTCGTCGAAGCTCATCGGCTGCGACCTCGCCGAACTGTTTTCGTAGGGCGACGATCGTGGGCGCCAGCTCGAGCGACCGGCGCCACGTCAAGAACGACTCGACTTCCTCTTCGATGATACGCTCGGCTTGGGTCGCCTCGCGCGCCCTGACGGCGAGGTTTTCCTCGGCCACTTGCTGTAAGTCGTCCACGTCGTAAACGAAAACGTTGTCCATCGTGCCCACTCGCGGGTCCACATCACGGGGCACGGCGATGTCGATGATGAACAACGGTCGGTGCCGGCGGCTCCGAACGACTCCCTTCATGAGCTCCGGCGTCAGAATGAACTTGGTGCTTGCGGTTGAGGCGATCACGACGTCGGCTTCGGCGAGCTCGGTCGTCAGTCGTTCGTAGGGCACAGGACGACCCCCGCAGGCGCTCGCAAGCGTCTCGGCGCGCTCCTCGCTACGATTGATGACGTGAAGCCGTGTTCCGGTTTGACGGAGGCTTCGAGCTGCCGCTTCTCCCATTTCGCCGGCGCCGAACAGAAGTGTGCGCCGGCCATCGAGGTTGCCGAAGATCTTCTTTGCGAGCTCGCAGGCAATCGAGCTGACGCTTACGGTGCCTTGGGCGATCCCGGTTTCGTTACGAATGCGTTTCGCGGTCGAGAATGCTTGGCTGAAACAGCGACCGAGCAGTGTGCCAGCGGTACCTGCGCTCCTGGCCGCGTCGTAAGCCTCCTTGACCTGCCCGAGGATCTGCGGCTCGCCAACCACCATCGAGTCGAGGCTCGAGGCAACGCGGAATGCATGGCGTACGACCGCCACGCCGCGCTCGGTGTAGAGGACATCTTCGGACGCGGTATCGGGCAGGCGGCTCGCAAGCGTGTGCCTCGCGCTTCGAATCGCTTCAGTGGGATTTGCGCTGGTGGCGTATAGCTCGACTCTATTACAAGTCGAGATCAACAGCGCTTCATCGAAGCTACCCTTCGCCCCGATCTCCCTGAGCTCATCTTCCAGTCGCTCGGGCGCAACCGCTAGGCGTTCGCGTACCTCGACCGGCGCGGTCCGATGCGACAAACCGACGACTAAGAAATCGCGCATCAGGCGCTCCCACCCGCCGCGCGTAGGACGTAACCTGCTAAGACCAGCAATGTGCAGACGAAGCCCATGATCGTGCCAAGCGCTGCTTTGCGGCCCTGCCAGCCCGCGGCGACGCGCAGGACGATCACGGCCGCGAAGATCACCCAGGCAAGCAGGCCAAGCAACTGACTGATGTAAAACTCCGAGCCATCGGCTCGCAGCAACCAGAATGTGCCGGTGACCATCCCGAACGTCAGGAGTGGGAACCCGGTGAGCACCGCCCGCAGCCCGATTGTGTCGAGGATATCGAGGGAGGGGAGGCGTTGGAAAACCCCGCTCAACTGGCGTCGCCGCAGGAGCGCTTCTTGAAGCACGTAAGCGACGCCCGCTCCGAACGCGAGCGCAAACGCGATCAGTCCCAAGATGTTTGCGCCGATGTGAAGGGTGAGCACCGCGTTTTCAACGGGCGGTGAAACGGGGGCGTAACTGCTTCCGAGACCCGAAGCGAGGAAGAGCATGAGTGCGACCGGAACGACGAACGCACCCAGGACAGTGACATCGAATCGATAGGAGGCCACCAGGAATGCGATTCCGATCCCCAATGACGAGATGCTGAGAATTTGGGACATGTCGGCCAGCGGAATGTCGCCCGGCGGGGGCCCCTCCAACAACAGGAACGCGAGGTGTGCGCCGAGAGCCGATACGAACACGATGCCGGGGAGGTGTCGCATCGAGCCCGAGCGACGCGTCAGAAGCGTGAGGTACAGGATGCATGCGATCCCGTAAAGGGTTGCGGTGGCGATAAAGAGGCCGCTTTTCATGGTCTTAACTTGGTCTCCACGCGCGTGGCTTAGCCCACAAAAAAGCCTACCATGCGCGGGTTTTGGGCGGTAGTCAGGGGCAGCTGGACGTTGACAACCCGACGTCGCGTCCTTACTTACTCCGATACACGAACCCCAAAGAGGAGCACAGATGGCTGGTCCAAACGTACACGCGGTCAACGACCTGAACTTTGACACGGAGGTTCTGAGCTCAGACACTCCCGTGCTCGTCGACTTCACGGCGGTTTGGTGTGGGCCGTGTAAGCAGATTGCGCCGCTCATCGACCAGCTCGCCGACGAGTATGTCGGCAAGGTGAAGGTAACCAAGCTCGACATCGACGAGAATCCGGGGATGGCCGCCAAGTTCGGCATCCGTGGAGTCCCGACGCTGATGGTCTTCAAGGGCGGCGAGCTTGTGGCACAACACGTCGGTGCCGCGCCAAAGACGACTATCGCGCAGTTGATGGATCGCGCACTCTAGGCGATAGCGTGGGGGTGGTGGGGCGGGACCAATTGACGGGCCGCAGGCCCCACCGGGATCGTCTCCCCCTTTATCGCCCGGTGCTACCGAATCCGGCTTCGCCTCGTTCCGTCGCGCCGAGATGGGCTTCGTCGTCGACCACCTCGACGTCGACGTGCGTCACGGTTCCAACGACGAGTTGAGCAACGCGGTCGCCATGGCTGATGGTAAATGGCTCAGACCCGTGGTTGATCAAGAGAACCTGAAGCTCACCCCGGTAGTCCTCGTCGATCGTCCCCGGCGCATTGAGGACCGTCACGCCGTGGCGCACTGCAAGGCCAGAGCGCGGCCGCAGCTGACCCTCGTGACCGCGCGGTAGGGCGATGCGCAAGCCTGTTGGAACGCGTGCCCGGCCACCCGGCGCGATCGTGATCGGAGCTTCGAGACAGGCGGCGAGGTCCATCCCCGCCGCACCGCTCGACTCGTAACGCGGGAGCACCGCGGTGGCGCGCATTTTAAGGACGCGCAGCGTGGCCATTACTCGCTTCGTTCACGGGTGCGCTCGCGAGCCTTCTCGCCCTCACGGCTCCCGTCGCCGTCGCCGCCGCCGTCCCGGTCTCGATCCCGACCCCGCTCCGGGCTTCGTTCCCGTTCCGGGCCTCGGTCTCGATCCCGGCCTCGGTCTCGATCCCGGCCGCCAGCGCGTGCGCCACCGGGGCCACCGCGATCGCGATCTCGGCCACCGCGGCCGCCGCGGTCTCGATCCCGACCACCTCGCCCGCGACCACCGTCCCGGTCTCGCCCGCGACCACCGTCTCGGTCTCGCCCGCGACCACCGCCGCCCTCACGGCGCTCGCGCCTCTCCGGCTCGACGTAGCCCTCGGGCTTTTCGAGCAAGGCTTTGCGCGACAACCGAATGCGACCTTCCCGGTCGATGTCGCTGATCATCACCTCGACCTCGTCGCCGAGGTCCATGACGTCAGCGACCTTTTCGACGAAGCCCCAGTCCATGTCGGTGATGTGGAGGAGCCCATCCTTGCCTGGAGCGATCTCCAGGAACGCACCGTAGTTCTCGACGCGTCGAACGACACCCTTGTACTTGGCTCCGATTTCGGGCTCGACCGTGAGGCTCTCGATGATTGCGATCGCCTTCTTGAGCGCTTCGCCATCCGGTGACGCGATGCTGATCGTCCCGTCGTCGGAGATGTCGATCTTGGCGCCTGTCTGATCCGTAATCGCCTTGATCATCTTGCCGCCGGGGCCGATGACGACGCGGATCTGGTCGGGCTTGACCTTGAGGGTCTCTATTCGCGGCGCGTACTGCGAAAGATCCGGACGGTGCGTTGCCAGCACCTCGTTCATCTTTTCGAGGATGTGAAGCCGAGCCTCACGCGCCTGATCGAGCGCCTCGCTCATGATCTCCTGCTTCAAGCCAGCGATTTTGATGTCCATCTGGATGGCGGTGATGCCCTTGGCAGTGCCGCACACCTTGAAGTCCATGTCGCCGAGGTGATCCTCGTCGCCGAGGATGTCGGTCAGAACAGCGTACTTAGCGCCTTCCATGATCAGACCCATCGCGACGCCGGCGACGGGCGCCTTGAGCGGAACGCCCGCGTCCATCATCGCGAGGCTTCCACCGCAAACGGTGGCCATCGACGACGACCCATTTGACTCCGTAATCTCAGAGACGATGCGCAACGTGTATGGGAACTCCTCGCGCGAGGGGAGAAGCTGCGTCATCGCGCGCTCAGCAAGATTGCCGTGACCAACTTCGCGCCGACCGGGGCCGCGGAGAAACTTCGTCTCGCCCACGGAGTACGGGGGGAAATTGTAGTGGAGCATGAACGGCTTCCAGTAGTCGTCGATGAGGCCGTCCATCTTCTGCTCGTCCTGACGGGTACCGAGCGTGCTGGTCACGATGCTCTGGGTCTCACCACGAGTGAAAAGCGCTGAGCCGTGAACACGCGGCAAGAGACCGACTTCGATGCTGATCGGTCGCACGGTCTTATAGTCGCGACCGTCGACCCGGCGCTTCTCGTCGAGCACCTGGGCGCGCATCGTGTCGTAACGGAGAGCCTCGTAGGCGCCCTTGATGTCACCTTCGTGGTCCGGGAACTCCGCGGCTAGATCCGCAACGACTTCTTTCTTGATCTCGCTGAAGCGGTCGTAGCGCGGGTGCTTATCCGCGATGTTGCAGGCCTCGATGATTTTGGCGAGGCCGACCTCTTTGACGCGTGCTTCGATCTTGTTGTCGCGCCGCGGAGTCTCGAAAGGCCACTTCTCCGTGCCCACCGCCTCTCGAATCTTCTCGATGAGCTCGAGCACTCCTTGCACGGCTTTGTGGCCGAACTGGATGGCGGCGACCATGTCTGCCTCGGACATTTCTTTGGATTCGCCTTCGACCATGACGATGGCGTCCTTGGATGCTGCGATGATCAGCTCGCAGTCGCCCTTTTCAATCTCTTCGTACGTCGGGTTTGCGACGAACTCTCCGTCTACGCGCGTTACGCGCACTCCAGCGATTGGACCTGCCCAGGGAAGTGGGCTGATGTGAATCGCCGCCGAAGCGCCGACCATGGCGAGCACGTCCGAGGGATTGATCGCGTCCGCTGACATCACGGTTGCGATGACCTGAGTCTCGGCCATATACCCCTCAGGGAACAACGGACGGCAGGGACGGTCGATCAACCGGGACGTCAGTACCTCGTTGTCGCGGAGCCTGCCTTCGCGCTTGAAGAAGCCGCCCGGGATCTTGCCGGCGGCGTAGGTCTTCTCGACGTAGTCGACGGTCAGTGGGAAAAACGGCTGACCCGGCCGGGCCTCTTTGTTTCCACATACGGTGACGAGGACCATGGTCTCGCCGCAGCTCACGAACACCGAGCCGGCCGCCTGCTTCGCAATACGGCCGGTCTCGATGGTGATCGTCTTGTCACCAACTTGAACGGATTCTCTGATTATCATCGCTCTCTTGCCTTCCGCGCGGAACATCCGCGCCAGTGGTCAGCGTTCAGGTAGAGAGCGGGTCTCGGTCCCCGATTCCAGGATTCGACGTGTGAGCTCGAACCATCGAAGCGAAGAGCGAACTCCCGACTCCACGAGAAGGCTGCCAAGTATCTAATGGGGCAACGCCCCCGGGCTCAGCTTACTTCCGAATGCCGAGCTCTGAAATGATCTTGCGGTATCGCTCCACGTCCTGCGAACGGACGTAGTCGAGGAGCCGTCGGCGCTGGCTGACCAGCTTCAATAGGCCTCGGCGGGAGTGATGGTCCTTCTTGTGCGTCTTGAAATGCTCGGTCAGGTAGGTGATCCGCTCGCTCAAAATCGCGATCTGGACCTCGGGCGACCCGGTGTCCTTCTCGTGAGTGCGGAATTGACCGATCAATTCGGACTTTCTGTCGGCGGTCAGTGCCATGCGTGTCTCGCGCTAAATCTCTCTCAAAATAGGTGTTTCTCTGCCTAAAGCGGGCCGGAGTATGGGCGCGGGGTTTGGGGCCGTCAAGGCGGGGAATCGGGCATGCCGAGGCGCCCCGAATCCACTTTGATACTGCTGCGGCCCTTCAGAACCAGAAGGGCTGTACCAAAACGTCCCCAGGTGGTAGCCCTCGAGGCCTAGCGCTGCTCGGTAGGCGGCGAGAAAGGCATTGAGGATGAAGAAGCGGCGGATTCTGTTGTCAATCGTGTTTGGTTCGATGTTAGCAATCACGGGCTGCGGAGGGGACGGTGACGGTGACGGGACCGGCGCGACAAACGGAACCGGCGCTACGGGTGGTGGCGGCGATGGCCCCGCGACGTCCACGTGCGAGGCGATCTGCGGCAGCACCTGCGCCTTCGAAGGCGTCGACCCGACGAACATGGAGTTCGAGCAGTGCGTTTCGAGCTGCAATCAGAGCATACCTCAATTCAACGACGATTGTGGCTCTGAAGGTGAGGCGTACCTCAATTGCCTCGAGGACAACGAATGCGACGACATGACGCAGAACTGCAATAGTCAAGCGATCGATTGGGGTACCTGTATCGCTGGCGCTTTTCAGTAGCGATCATGGTGCGCGTCGGGTCAAAGGCCCGCGTGCGAGGCGATCACGTCGATCGCCTCGCGCGGGTCTGACTGACCTGCCCAGCTCAGGAACGCGACGGCACGCTCGATGCCGAGGTCTTCGAATGCCGGAAGCGCATCTGGACGTTTGTTCACCCGCCAACTCGCCGACACCTCGATGGTGTCGAACGGGCGTCCCGCCTCGGCTGCAAGCCGTCTCAACTCGGTGATGCCCTCCTCGAGTTGCTCCTGCGAGTCGCTTGGGGCGTACCAGCCTTGCGCGGAGTCGACGACCCGACGAAGGCTCTTGTTGGTCGTCCCACCGATCAGGATCGGGGGGTGTGGCTTTTGAATCGGCGTGGGGTAGCTCTTGAAGTCGTGCCACGATAGGAGCTCGCTTCGATGCTCGACGACCTCGCCACTCCAGACTTTCTTCACCGCCTCGAGATAGTCGTCGAATCGCGCGCCGCGCCGCACGAACGGCGTGCCCATGGCTTCGTATTCTTCAGCGAGCCATCCGATGCCGAGCCCGAGCTCGAGTCGGCCGCCGCTCAGCACATCCAGGCTCGCCGCTTGTTTAGCGAAAAGAAGAGGATTCGTCTGGGGAAAGATGTTGACCCCGGTGCCAATGCGAATCGTGGTGGTGGCAGCAGCGATGTGAGCAAGTGAGATGAGCGGATCGATCAACCAAGCTTCGGGGGCGATCGGCATCTTTCCGGACCTGCCGTAGGGATACACCGATTCGTACTCGGTGGGCACGATGACGTGCTCGAAAGTCCACACCGACTCGATCCCCGCGCTTTCGGCGTACTGCACGGTCTCGATCATGCGCTCGGCGGTCTCCGGCCCACCGACATTGATCGGCGCGATTCCAATCTTCATGGGTCGGTCACTCGCATATTCTCGGTGCGGGCGCCAGTGCAAGTTGGGGTTAGCTAATCTGGTTTCAACAGGTTGCGCGCCTGAAACCGCGCCACGACGGTGTCGTGGCCATAGAGTAGAAGCTTGGATCCCTCGATTTCGTATCGGGTCGTCTCCCCAAGCACGGTGAGGAGCTCCTGCTCCTGATTCATGCCTTTGGGGCACGCCATACGCGTTGCGCCGATCGCGCTGAACGTGAGCGCCTGATGTTCCGCAGTGTCGTACGACCCGAAGAAGCGGTTGCATCCGCCAAACCCGTAAGCGCTCTTCTTGGTGGCGTTGAGCTCGAGGTACGGTGCCGTGGCCTCGGAGGTGACGACGATCGGCTTGCCGTTGAGCTCGAGGAGAGTCCACCCCACGTTCTCGAGTGCCACCGGGGTCATGCTCCCACAGGTCTCTCTCGGTCGCACGCGAACGAAACGTTCGATGATGAGAACGTTGTCTCTACCCGAGCCGTCAACCTTGCGGCGCAGGTCCAGGCGCCCATCGACCGTCACGAGCAGCGGTGAGCCCGGCTCCACCCCGGAGCTCGCGTAGGCGCGCTCCAGCTCTGCATTGTCGCCTTCGGTGGCAACGGGCAATTTCTCCCCGGTGGCGCAATCCTCGAACATCCCCATGTCGGCGACGTACGTGTACATACCGTCTACCGTCATCAACCCGGATGGACCGGGCTCTTGGCGCACGACGTCGTTCGCGCTCGACGAGCTCTGCTCCTTCTTGCAGCCCGACAGGGTGAACGCCGCAGCAAGAGCACCCAGGAGAGAGAATCGTACCAGTTTCGAGCTTCCCCGCATGCGCACCGATGTAGCACCAACGCCCTGCACGACTCAACGCTTTCGTTCGGCTCAACCCGAAAAAGGGATGCGTTCTCGGAGCTTCTTGGCGCGCTCACGGGCCAGGGGAACTTTGGGCTGTTCGGGGTGGTCTAGCAGCAGTTGGTAGGTACCGGCACCGACGGGCTCGATCGCCCGGATGCGGTCGAGCCGGACGATGAAGCCTCGGTGCGATCGAAAAAAGACCTCCGGATCGAGCTCTTCCTCGAGTGTCGCAAGCGTCTTCTCGATTGAAAAACGATCGGTGGAGGTGACGGCCCAGACTAGCTCGTCCTTGACCTCGAAGTAGACGACATCGCTCAACTCCAACACCACGTATGCGTCGCGCCTGCGCACGGCGATGCGATCGAGACGCTCGTGCGTGCTCGGGCCACTCGAGATGCTGTCCTGAACCCGGTCCACGGCTTGGCGGAGCCGCTCGAGCCGGACGGGTTTCAGCAAGTAGTCTACGACACGCGCTTCGAAGGCGCGAAGGGCGCCTTCGTCGTGCGCTGACACGATGACGACTTTCAGGTGCGGCGCCTTGGCCATCAGGCTCTCGGCCAACGCCACCCCGTCCGGACCCGGCATTCGGAGGTCGAGGAACGCAACATGCGGTTCTTGGTCCACGCAAAGTGCCTGGGCCTCGTTCGCGTTCCTCGCTTCGCCGACGACCTCGACGCCCTCACACTGGCCGAGCAGGAACTTCAGCTCGTCCCGGGCGAGCGGCTCATCATCGACGACGATCGCTCGCAACGTCATGCGTTCTTTCCAACGTCCGCAGATAACTTGGGAAGGTCCACGGTCACGAGAGTACCGCGCTCGAGGGGCGAAAGCCGAAGCGCTGCGTTTCCGTTGTACTGCCTCTCGAGCCTCTTGCGCAACGTGCTGAGTGCCAGGCCGGACCCCTTGGTCGAAGGATGGCTGGTCGGGCCGTCTGCCTCGTCCTCCACTTCGATGCGGACGAGGTCACCGAGGTCCCTCGCGCGAATGGTGATGGTGCCGGTACCATCTTTCGGGGTAATGCCATGTTTGACCGCGTTCTCGACGATGGGTTGAAGAAGGAGTGCGGGGACGCGCGTGTCGCGGACTTTGTCGTCAATCGCAGTACGGACAGCGAGCCTTTCTTCGCCGAGCCTCGCCCGCTCGATCGCCAAGTACGCACAGGCGTGCTCTATCTCGTTGCTGAGTGAAGCGTCACGCGGATGGTGCAAGAGGTATCGGTATAGGTCGGCCAGATCGGAAACGAGCCCACGTGCGCGATCGGGGTCCGTTCGAATGGTTGCCCGCAATGTGTTGAGGGCATTGAATAGAAAGTGCGGCTCGAGACGACTCCTCAGCGCTTGAAGCGAGAGCTCATTGGCCGCCGCTTGAGCGGCAACGAGAGCGACGGCTTGCTCCTCCCGCGCCAGCACGACGCGCGCCACGTTCACCCAAAGCGCGACGCCGGCCGCCACGCCGAGCAGTTGAGCCGTCAAAGACGGAAGCGCGCCCGCGGTGTTGCCACCCGACATGCCGATTCCGAGGGCGACGATGGTCAAACTCGCAAGCTGAATGAGCGCGGCGGCCCGAATGGCGCGCCAACCGACGAACCATCGCTCCTTGCGCTCTGCAATGCGACCGGCCAGCCATCCATCGAGAATCGAAGCCCCGAGCGCCCAGACACCCGCCTCCGGCGCGACGCGCGCGACGAAGAACAAGCCCGCCAAAAGACCGGTGAGAGCGCCCGCCCGAGCACCGCCGAGAATGCCGGCGATCATGATTCCCACGGCTCGCAGATTCAGGTGATGCCCAAGCCACTCGAAGCCCATCGTCGAGCCCCACAGGGACAACAGCAGCCCAAACACGACTGCCACCCAGATATCTCGAGGTCGCCCGACGCCGAGCAGCCGATTGCGAAGCGGCGGCACCAGGACGCCGAGAAGGCCCGCGGTGGCGATGAGGCTCAGCTTCTCGAAAAGCTCGGTGATCAGGACGCGGATGTCCACGGCCGAAGCCTAGCAGTGTTTGATTTGCGGGGCGTGGTCTCGGATCGTGAGCTGGGCTATTGTAGCCGCGATGGTGCGCCGCCTATCGTGTTTTGCATTTTCGCTCGCGCTGCTCGCGCTGCTCGGCTGCGGGACAACCATCACCCCCAAGGACGTCGACGAGCCGTGCACGCGCACAGATCAGTGCAAGACGGGGCTCGTTTGTCTATTCGGGGTCTGCCTTCCAGCAACCGATGCAGGGCCCGACGTGTCTGTCGACCCGGATGGCGGCTCGTGAGGGAACGCTGCTCAGGGCTCGTCGGGCTGGTTGAGGAGGTTCCCCGCCTGATTGACGTACTGGAACCCTTCCTTAATCCGAAAGACCGAGCCATCGTCAGTCCGAATCACGACATCCACGCGGCCTGCCTCGATCGTGCGCGGCGTCACGGCGACCAAGGCCTTATCGCTTTCGATCGACACTTGAGGGGAGATTTGCTGACCAAAAAGGACCGAGTAGCCGATGTCCAACCGGATGTTGTCGCCGAGGACCCGCACGCTCTTGCCACCCTGAAGGCCCCCAAAGTCGGGGTCGAGCCTCTCAAACGCCATATTAGTGCTCTGCTTTTGGCAGGCGCCGAGCACGATTACTGCGCCGATGATCACGCCTAGCAAGCATTTAGCGTTTTTCATTGTGCCCATCTCAATTTATCACTGACAAGTGACCAAGCAAAACCTTCTCGTCGTCGACGCGGATCCCCGCAGCCTCCGGGTGCTAGAAGTGAGCTTGCGTAATGCAGGCTACAACGTGGCTGGGTGTCCCAGTGTTGGGAAGGCCTTCGAGATCCTGCACACCAACAAGCCAGACCTGATTCTGTCGGACACGGCTTTCGCCGACATGAGCGGCTTCGAATTCGTCGAGCAGCTCCGACAGAACCCCGAGTGGGCACGCATTCCGTTCATGTTCTTGTCGAGTGACGAGTCGATCGAAAGCAAGATTCGTGGGCTCGAGCTCGGGGTTGAGGACTATCTGACGAAGCCGATCTACATCCGTGAGGTCGTCGCGCGGGTTGGACTCGAGCTCGCGAGACAAGCGCGCGAAGGTCTGGCCCAGCGCACAGGCGACGACAGGACCCGGTTCAGCGGGTCGCTGTCGGAGATGAGCGTGGTCGACCTGCTTCAGACGATCGATGTGAGCCGAAAGTCGGGTGTGCTGAGCCTCGCCTCGACGGATGGCGATCAGGGCATGATCTCTTTCGACTCGGGGGCGGTGATTCACGCTGCAGTCGAGGATCTCGGCGGAGAGGACGCGGTTTACCGCTTGCTGCTGTGGCGCGACGGGACGTTCGACCTCGAGTTTCAACGGGTGAGCCTGGTCGAGCGCACTGTCCACCGAACGACACAGGCGTTGCTGATGGAAGGCATGCGGCGGCTCGACGAGTGGAGCCGCCTGTCCGAGTTGCTTCCCCCGTTCGACGTGGTGCTCGAAGTCGACGCAGATGTTTTCCGCGACCGCCTTCATGAAACTCCCGACGAGCAGAACGCCATGGTGCGCTTGATCGACGGCGTTCGGACGATCGGCGAGGCCGTTCGCGCCCACGGAGGCAACCACGTAGAAGCGCTTCGCAAGGTCGTCGATCTCTACTTCGAAGGGATCATTCGGGAGGTCGGCGAGGTGAAGGACAGCATTCCGATCCTCGCGCAGGTGGCCATGCCGGTCTCCTCGATGCCTCCAAAAGCACCAGTGAACACGATTCCGGGGCCTGGCCCGGAGCCAACGCTCACTCCGATCGCGATCCCTGCGCCTGGTCGGTTACCCGAGACGGAGTTGGCGCCATTCTCCGAGCGAGCGTCGATGCCGATCTCCGTACCGGCCCCGCCGTCACTGCCTAAGCGCGAGTCAGCCTCCGGGCTGCCATCCGATTTGGTTCCGACCCCAGAGTCACTGCCTTCGCCTGGATCGGGTGCGGGCTCGGCAGGCTGGGCGCCTGCTCCTCCGCCGCCCGCGCCGCGTTACAGAAAGGGCACGCCCAAGGGCTTCCAGGCCGTGCAGGGGGGAGGCACAATCTTGAATTGGGCGGGTCGGGTTCCAGAACTTGCGGGCTTCAGCGACGAGACGACGCGGGAGACTGTCGAAGTCGGTCGGTGGGACCATACCCTCGAAGAGCTCCTGGACGACCCCGAAGTCACCGAAGCGATCGAGGTTATCGACTCGGACCCGCCCCCCGGCCCGTTCGTTCGGTCGACGCCTCCGCGCGCCCAGGTGATCGACGTGGCGGGCGATCGTGGTGAAGAAAATCACAGGGACGCAATCCTCGAATACCGTGAACCCCCGGAAGCCGACCCGCCGCCGCTCACCTACGAACAAGTCTTCGACAAACCGCCAGCTCCGAGCCCCGCCGCTCAGCCGACCATTCCGGGGGCCGCGCGAGTACCCAAGGAGGCTCGGGTTCCGAATCCGGCGCGTTTCGTGTGGATCGCCGTGCTTGCCTTGGGGATTGCGGCCTTGTTTTACACGCTGTCATCTGAGGAACGCGAAAAGGCGGGCGAAGGGGTGACACAGGCAGCGACAGAGACAGCGGCGGAGGCAGAGACAGCGGCCGAGGCGGAGACAGCGGCGGAGGCGGCGGCACGGGCAGAAGCAGAGGCAGCGTCAGAAGCAGTGCAAGCGGCAGAGACCGGCCCCCCTCCGGTCTACGCCAAGACTGGGGCGGAGGATACCTATGAGGCGCAGCTCGAGCTTGCGCGTCGGTTGAAGCGCGGCTCGCGTGCCGCGGACGCGTATCGGCGGGCCATCGAGATCGATCCGCAGGGTAGTGACGCGTTGGCCGAGCTCGCACGATTGCAGCTCGGTCGGCAACATGTCCGTGAAGCAGCCGAGCTGGCCGAGCGAGCGACCGCAATCGACCCATCGAATGCCCTCGCCTGGGTGACCCTCGGCGCCGCGCGCCATGATCGAGGCGACCGTCAGGGCGCGCGTCAGGCCTATTTGAACTGCGTGAAGCTCGGGAAGGGGCGTTTCGTGTCCGAGTGCAGGTCGATGCTTCGTTGACGTCTCCCGCGAGAGTTTTCTCGAAGTGCACCCGCCCTGCTAAGCTTTGTCGATGATCAGGGGGGCGGCTTGAGTCGAAGCGGAGCAATTGGGGTTGCCGTCGTCGGTGCCGGTGGTTGGGGCAAGAACCACGTCCGTAACTACGCAGCCCTGCCCGCCGCCGACTTGCGGTACATCTGCGATCGCGATGAAGCCATTCGCACCATGATGGCCGCGACGTATCCGGGCGTTTCCGTGGTGCCGGACGTCGATGCTGTCCTGACCGACGCCTCCGTGTCGGCGGTCGTCATTGCCACGCACGCCCCATCGCACTTCGAGCTAGCCGAGGCTGCGCTCGTAGCGGGCCGCGATGTGTTCGTCGAAAAACCGCTTTGCCTTTCCGGCGCTCAGGCCGCGTCCCTGTGCTCGCTCGCAGAGCAGAACGAACGCATTTTGATGGTTGGGCATCTGCTTCTCTATCACCCCGCCGTCGAGCGACTCAAGACGCTGGTGCAAAGCGGAGAGCTCGGGGACGTCCTCTACATCTATGCCCAACGCGTGAACCTCGGTGTGGTGCGCCGAGACGAGAACGCTTGGTGGTCGCTGGCCCCGCATGACATCTCGGTCGCTAACTATCTGCTCGGTTCAGCTCCCGAAGCCGTGAGCGCAACGGGATCGTGCTACCTTCAGCCCGAGCGCGGTGTCGAGGATGTCGTCTTCGCCACGATGCACTATCCAGGAGGGCGAATGGCTCATCTTCACGTGAGCTGGCTCGACCCACACAAGATCCGAAAGCTCACGGTCGTGGGCGATCGAAAGATGGCAGTGTTCGACGACACTTCCGCCGATCAGAAGCTCGCGGTCTTCGACAAGGGCGTCGAGCCTCCCGCAACACTTTCTTACGAAGAGGGCGTTCGCATTCGGACGGGGGATATTCGCATCCCCGCCCTCAAGATGGCGGAGCCGCTTCGAAGAGAGTGCTCCGCGTTCCTCGATGCCGTGCGGACTCGGAACGCGCCCGTCGCCGATGGACAATCGGGGCTCGAGGTCGTGCGCGCCCTCGAGGGCGGCGCAGCGTCGCTTGCTCGAGGGGGTGCGCGCATCGAGCTCGACGGAGGTCGCTAATGGCTGCGCCTTTCGTTCACGAAACCGCCATCGTCGACGACGAGGTACAGATCGGCGAAGACGTTTGCATCTGGCACTTCACACACGTGTCGCGCGGCGCCCGCATCGGAGGGCGAAGTATTCTCGGCCAGAACGTGTTCGTTGGCCGCGGCGTGCGGATCGGCAGCGGGGTCAAGATTCAAAACAACGTTTCAGTATATGCCGGCGTAACAATCGAGGACGATGTATTCCTAGGGCCGAGTTGCGTCTTCACGAACGTGTTGACCCCGCGCGCGCACGTCGAGCGAAAAGACGAATTTGCGCCGACGAAGGTTTGCCGAGGGGTAACGGTCGGTGCCAACGCTACGATCGTCTGCGGCCACGAGCTCGGAGAATACGCCTTGATCGGCGCTGGAAGCGTGGTCACCAAAGACGTCGCACCCCATGCGGTCGTCGTCGGCAATCCCGCGCGCCGGACCGCATGGGCGTGTCGGTGTGGAGACGTTCTCGGGCGCGACGGAGTGTGTGTGCGGTGCGGGGACCGATATCGAATCACCCAGGATTCTTGCGAGCGCGTGGAGAGTCGTGCCTGAGGAGCCAATACCGATGTTGGACGTTGCGGCCCAAAACGGGCCGCTGATGCAGCGCCTGATCGACAAGGCCGCCGAGGTGATTCGCTCGGGACGATATATTCTCGGGCCGGAGGTCGAGGCGTTCGAGCGAGAAGTCGCTGAGTACATCGGCGTCGAACACGCGATCGGCGTGTCGAGTGGAACCGACGCGTTGCTCGTCGCGTTGATGGCGCTGGGCGTCGGAGCGGGCGACGAGGTGATCACGACGCCTTTTTCATTCTTCGCAACCGCAGGATGCATTGCCAGAGTCGGGGCTACGCCCGTGTTCGTCGACATCCGACCGGACACGTTCAATCTCGACGTCGAACAGATCGAAGCTTCAATGACCGAACGCACCAAAGCGATTCTACCGGTGCACCTTTTCGGGCAAGCATGCGACATGCGTGCACTGAGGAAGATAGCGGCCAAGCACCAACTGCCCTTGATTGAGGATGCGGCGCAGGCGATCGGTACCAAAAGCCCGGTAGGTCCGGTCGGTGGCTTGGGGGCCTACGGGTGCTTCTCGTTCTTCCCATCCAAGAATCTCGGAGGCTTTGGCGACGGAGGCTTGGTCACGACCAACGACGCCGACCTCGCCGACAAAGCGCGTGTGATCCGCGCGCACGGAAGCAAGCCGAAGTACCATCACTCCGTGGTCGGTGGGAACTTTCGCATCGATGCGCTTCAAGCCGCGCTCCTCCGGGTGAAGCTCCCCGCTCTCGAAGGATGGACGTCGATTCGGCGCCAGAACGCCGGTCGATACGACGCGGCCTTCACGGCTGCGAGGCTCGACCCCGGCGTGTTGAGCACTCCGGTGCGACGGTTCGAAGGTCATATTTACAATCAGTACGTGATTCGCACCTCACAGCGCGACGCGCTTCAAGCCCACCTCCACGAACGCAAGATCGCGACGGCCATCTACTACCCGGTGCCATTGCATCGACAAGAATGCTTTGCCCACCTCGGCTATGGGGCTGGGTCACTTCCCGTGTCGGAACACGCCAGCCAGGAAGTCTTGGCGCTCCCGGTGTTCGCGGGGCTCGGGGAGACGCGCCAGGCCCACATCATCGATGCGGTAATTCAGTTCTTGGATCGTTAGAAGCTGGCCAGTCGAGGGCCCGGGCCCTAGAGTCCCTCTCAGTCGATGACAGGCCGCTACCATGCACCGTTTGGCCAAGGGGGCTCTCACGCGATCGACGGGGATGTCGCTCAGCGCCTTCTACGAGTAGCACTCGACCAGGGAGGCGACTACGCCGATCTGTTCTTCGAGTATTCCGTGAGCGGAAGCTACGTGTACGACGAACAGATCTTGAAGTCCGCTCGCCGTGCGGTCTCGATGGGGCTCGGGGTGCGGGTCATGAAGGGCGATGCGACCGGCTACGCATACTGCGAGGACTTCGCTTACGACACGATGAAGCGAGCGGCCGAGACCGCTGCCCAGATCGCTTCCGGAGGCCGGCCGGTCGCGCCGCTCGAAGTCGCACTGCGCGGTACGCCAAACTGTTATCCAGTGGCGGAAGAGTCGCTCGACGTCGACGGCGCCACCAAGAAGGCACTGCTCGAGCGGGCGGACCTCGCGGCACGCAAGAGCGACCCGCGCGTCGTGCGGGTGGACGCTTCGTTCAGCGAAAGCGTTCGAGAGATCCTGATCGCAAATAGCCTCGGTCACATGGCGCGTGACCGACAGCCTCTGATTCGTTTCGGTGTTCGCGTCATCGTAGAAGACGGGGGCCAACGTCAGTCGGGTTCGTCTGGCGGCGGCGGTCGGGTGGGCCTCGACTATTTCGAAGAGACCAGTCCCGAGTGGCACGCCAATGAAGCTGTACGCCAAGCGCTCGTCATGCTCGATGCCCGCGAGGCTCCCGCCGGCGAGATGGACGTCGTGTTGGCGCCGGGCGATAGTGGCATCCTGCTCCACGAGGCGGTCGGTCACGGGCTCGAGGCGGATTTCAACCGCAAGAAGACGAGCAACTATACCGATCAGGTTGGCCAAGAGGTGGCGAGCGCGCTTTGCACAGTCGTTGACGACGCTTCGCTTGAGGGCTCGCGTGGGTCGATCAACGTCGACGATGAGGGTCAGCTTCCGACGCGGTCGGTGCTCATCGAAGAGGGCATCCTCCGCGGCTACATGCAAGATCGACACAGCGCTGACTTTTTCGGCACCACCCCCGACGGGCACGGCCGGAGGCAGAGCTTTCGGTCGCATCCCATGCCGCGCATGACCAACACGATGCTCCTTGGAGGGAACGACGCGCCGGAGGACATCGTCGGCAGTGTAAACCGAGGGGTTTACGCCAAACGGTTTGGGGGCGGACAGGTAGACATCTCGAACGGGGACTTCGTGTTCTCGTTGACCGAGGGATACCTCATCGAAGACGGCAAGATCACCGCCCCACTCAAGGGCGTCAACCTGATTGGCAACGGCCCGGAGGCCATGCGTCGAGTCGTGATGCTGGGGCACGACTTCGAGGTCTCGGATGGGATCTGGACATGCGGCAAGGAAGGACAGTCCGTGCCCGTGGGGGTCGGCTGTCCGACCATCAAGATCTCCTCGATGACGGTCGGGGGTACGCAGGTGACGGGTTGATGTCCAAGACCGCTGGCGAAGATCCGACATCGCTAGTCGACCTCGGGCGTTCTGTCGTCGAGCGTGCACTCGGGGCGGGCGCCGACGTTGCGGAAGCCAGCGTCCATGACGGCTCGCACCTTTCGGTCAAGGTTCGAATGCGTGAGCCAGAGCTCGTCGAGGAAGCGGGGTCGCGCGCGCTAGGCCTCCGCGTGATGCTCGGCCAACGCGTTGCCTCGACGTACACCAGCGATTTGAGCCCAGGGGGGCAACGCACGCTGATCGAGGATGCCATGGAGCTCGCCCGACTCAGCGAGGCGGATGAATTTGCTGGGCCGCCGGATCCCTCCGAGCTCTCGTCGTCCGCCGAGTGGGCTGCGTTGGATACCTTCGACGACGCCGTGAGCCAGGTGGCTGCCGACGAAGCGCTCGAACGGGCGCTACGCGGGGAGCGCGCTGCGTTTGAGCTCGACCCGCGCATCACCAACAGCGAAGGGGCGACCTTTAGCCGCGCAACGGGGTTCAGTGCGCTCGTGACCAGCGGTGGCTTCGCCGGAAGCGACCGTGGGACGTATGCATCGATCGTGGTCAATCCGGTGGCGGACGACGAAGGAGGCAAGAAGCGCAGCGGGTACTATTGGTCAGCCTCGCGACACTACGCCGACCTCGAAGACAGCGACGAAGTGGGTGCAGAGGCAGCGCGTCGCACGATTGCTCAGCTAGGCGCCACCAAGCTTCCGACACAAGAGCTTCCCGTGGTGTTCGATCGAGACGCGGCTCGGTCGATCGTCGGACTGTTTGCGGGCTGCGTGCTCGGCGGTGGGATCTGGCGCAAGAGCTCCTATCTCGTCGACAGAGTTGGCTCGAAGGTGGCAAGCGATCTCGTGGCGATTGCCGACGATCCACTATTGCCACGTGCTCCGGGCTCGCGAGGGTTCGACGGAGAAGGGTTGCTGTCGCGCCGCAACGTGGTTGTCGAGGGTGGGGTGCTCAAAACGTACCTCATGGACACGTACAGCGCCCGAAAGCTCAGCCTGAAGAGCACAGCGAGCGCCTCGCGCTCTCCAGCCGGGGGAATTTCGGCTTCGACCAGCAACTTCGTTCTCGAGGCGGGCTCGCAATCGCGTGACGAGCTGATCGCCGACACTAAGCATGGTCTCTACGTTACCGGCATGATGGGCTTTGGCTTCAACGCAGTGACGGGAGACTTCAGCCGCGGCGCATCGGGTTTTCTGATTCGAGACGGAGAGCTCTGCGAGCCTGTCTCCGAGGTGACGATCTCGCTGAACCTCGACCAGATCCTGCAACGGATCGACGCCGTGGCCAACGACCTAGACCACAGGACGGCTATCACGTCGCCCACGTTCCGGGTCTCGTCGATGACGCTTGCAGGGACGTAGTCTGCGTCACCTGCTCCTCGAAAACAGTGTTTGGCGCCGACGTCGCATAATCGCCAGGCCGAGCAGCGTTACCGCGACCATTGCAACGCCCGATGAGCGTTCGCGCGGCCCTATGCCGACGAAGCATCCGCAGCCACCGTTGCCGCCGCCCGTGCTGGATCCGCCGTTTCCGCCTGAGCCGCCAGCACCGCCCTCGGGATCCACGCCGGCCATCCGCGGACCCGAGCCTGGAGGCGCACAGGTGAAAGTCAGTGGCTGGTCGGGGATCTCGGCAAGGGCGAGCAACTCGGATTCCGAAGCGACACCATCTTCGCTCTCAAACGAGCCGTTGCTTCGGCGCAGCCAACTCTGTGGGAGACCCGCGACGACGCCCGTCACCACGAGATCGCATTCGGTCGCTGTACCCTCTTCGGGCATGACGAACGGCGTACCCGCCCGCTCGATCAGAAGGTCGACGCGCACCCGAGAATCTGGCCCACTCTGGTCCGTCAAGGTCACCTGCTGGCCGACGATGGGAGCGAGCTTCGATTCGAAGACCATGATGAAAGCTTCGAGGTTGTCTCGGTCCCTCTGCGAGATGCCCTTGAACACGCTCGAGCCTAGGAAGTCGGTGACGGTGTGAATGCTTCCATCGTGGAGGAAGCCCGTGCCTCGAACTTGATCGCCGGTGAACGCCGTGTCGATTCCCGAAAAGCGCGGATAGGGAGCCATCCCAAACATCCCAACTTTTTGATACGCATTCCGAAGGTGCGGAACCTTGAACTCCATGGCTTCACCCTCGAACACCGAGCCCCCGTCAGTTCCAAACAAACCGAGCTCTCGGTCGACCGTGTGGCAACCAGCGCAATTGGCGACGATGTCGGTAACCCGGCCATTGAAAAGGTCGAAACCAGCCTGCTCTGGGGGGCGGAGGGAGTTGTCGAGGCTCCGAATCGGATTTGGAGGGTAGGTGATCTGGAGCGCGAAATCGGTGAAGGCTTGCATGTCTGCCTCATCGAGCGCTCCTTCGTCGCGCCCGACGAGACCGGGGAAGGCGACGTTGAATGCGTTAAAGGCCGCATTCGTGTCGAGCGGGTCGCCGCCATCGCTGCCGCCCGTCCTATCACCACGCCAGTGCATGGGGCCGGCGTTTTCCAGACCACGGAGGCTTTGGGTGGTCATAGGGCCCTTGAGCGGGTCGAAGGGCTTCAGATCGCCCAGACAGAATCTGCATCCGGCGGGCTTGGGGTTGGGGTTGTCTGCGGGAAGCATGTCGGGGTCGCCGAGGTCCCACGCGAGGTCGTCCATGTCGCCAAACACATGACAGCTCGCGCACGAGGCCTCGCCGTTGCTGCCGGTGAGCTTCGCGTCATAGAGGAATCGACGCCCGTCGACGATGGACGCTGGCTCGGGGTTCTCCATGGCGATCGTTTGCACGGCGGCGCGCGTTTCGGTGTCGATCACGACGATCGAATTCTGGAAACGCGTCATGACGTAGAGACGCTTGCGTACCTCATCGAGCACTAAGCCACTCGGACCGCCACGGCGCAGCGAGATCATGTTGGCCGCATCGGGCATAAAGCTGTCGTTCTCGAGTGCTGCCGTATCGTAGATCCCAATCGCACTCGACCCGAAGCCGGCAACGTAGAGAGTATTGCCGTCACTGGTGATCGCCATTTCGAGGGGTATGGACAGGCTGCGATCCTTGGTTCCTGCCGGCTGCGGCCGGGCCGCATAGTCGATGTGTTTGTTCAAGTGCCGGGGGCTCGCGTTGAGCGCGCCATCGATTACGGTCACGCGCGCTTCATGAATGTGGCCGCGCACCGTCGGCGGGTCGCCGGACTCCTTCGGACCGAGGTCAGAGACCCACTCGCCAAGGCCTTCGAAACGAACGCGATTGACCGCTTCGGTATTCGTGACGTAAAGATTTCCGTTGTCCGGATTGACGATCATATTGAAAAGGACGGTACCGACGCCAGAAATGGAGCTGACCTCGACCGGGATGCTCGCGTTGGCGTCGATGGCGAAAACATCGAAATCAGGAAGCGTGAAGCGGACGGCATTGCTCCAATCTCGACCGAGCTCGTCTTCCCATTGCTCGGTCGACGGGTTCCAGCCGACCACCAGCCCAGCCTCGCGGCTCCGGGTCCCGTCGAAGCTCGTCTTTGGGAAAGGCAAGCCCCCAGGGTATTCGACGTCTTTGATGATGCACGGATCGTTGGTCTCATCGGTGTCGCAAACCAAAAACTCACCGACAGTCATCGTGCGGTTCCCTGAACGAAACACCGCAGCGTACACGGTGGAGCCGTCGGGCGTTGTGGCCAAGGCGCGCGGCCGATCTCCAAACAGAGTTAGAATCGTGAGCGGATCCCCTCCAACCGATGTTCCGAGTGTGGTGGCATCGAAGATCCAAACGTCGGCGCGGCCCGTTCCTTCGACGTCGTAGTCGCCGCGCGGGTGGGGACTGTTCTGCCCTCGGTGCGCGGTCGTGATGAAGGCTCGGTTTCTCCCGGGACCGGCGAAAACGATGTCACGCGGCTCATCGCCGACAAGCAAGGTGCGTACGACGCGCGGTGGGTCGGCCAAAACATCGACGATCGAAACACTGTCTGAGAGGTGATTGACGACCCACACTTCGCCGTCGTCACGAGCCGCGAGCGCCACGGGCTCGAGACCAACCGGCACTGATTCTACGAAGGCGAGGCCATCGCCAACGATTTCGTAAATCTCGAGGCGCCCGTTCGGGGTGTTCGCCGCAAATAGACGCGTTCCGTCGAGCGACATCGCCAGCGGTCGTACCTGACCGGTCTCAAAAAGAGTGTATTCGGAAAGCTCCGCAACCGCTCCACCAACGAAGCCAAGAGAGGCGAAAGTGACAGCCAGCAAAATGAAGCACAGACGAAGACTCATCGAAATACAGTTTTGGGAAAATGATGGAAAAGAGGATGCGCTGACGAGTGCACCACCACCTTCGCCGCGAGCGACTTCTTGAAAGATAAGCTATTCATAATCATCGTGCGGGCACAGCGCAAGACACCGAAAGTGGCAATGTCAGCGCCAGCGACAGCGAAAGTGTCAGCGCCGGTGTCTACGGTGTCTGACTAGGAGGGCTAGCCCGATTAGGAGTAGGGTTGCGCCGCCGGTGTTACTGTTCGTCCACCCTACCGAGCAGCCGCCCTCGGTGAGTGGGTCGATTGGGGGTTGCGTGTTGCCGCCATCGTTACCAGCTCCATCAGGTGGCGCAGCTCCCTTGGCTACGCGAAGCGCAGGGTCACCGAGGAGATGGTACATCTCGACCATGTCACGACTGCCCTCGACGCCTTCGAGTTGGCTGAATGCACGATTGATGATGGGGCCGATACGCGTTTCGCGACCGGCGCTGAGCTCGCTCAGGAACGCGCTCGACAGCAGAGCCGCAGACTCGTTGACCGAGATTCCCGAGGGCCCCCACACCGCAATGGCTGCTTCCTCGTCGACCAGGAGGGCTTCTCCGAGGGACACCACGCCGGGGACTGTGAAGCGCGACGCCGAGCACGTCATTGTGGCGAAGATCGGCTGAGTGCCGCCGATTGTCATCGTTTCGAGGTCGGCGACCCCGAGCAACGGTTCGTTCTTTCCGAGCGTCGTCATGCCCGAGTGGCCAAAATAATTGACCACACGTGGGCTCCGTCTCACCGCATCGAAGAACGCAGCGCGCATCGCCTCCACGTCCTCGAACTCTGACCGATACACGCTCGTCGGCTCCCAAATGCCCGGCAGCTGGGCAGCGAGGTCATCTTGCAGCGCAGCGAAGTCGCCCTGGGGATCCGGTGCGTCGGCAAACAGCGTGATGCCGTCGCCAATGGTGTCGAACGCGGCCTCGTAGTCGATGATCTGGCGAACGATCGCGCTCAACTGCGCGCCTGAAGTCACGGGAAGGCGGCCGATCGCGACGTCAGGCACTCCGTCATCCCGGAGGAAGTCGGCGTACTTGGTGTCGGAGGACTCGATGCCTCCATGGGTGAGCGCCAAGATCGGGGGTAGCAAGTTGACAGCAGGCCCCAGTATCTCGCGATAGTCGAAGGACCCCTTGCCGACGAGCACGACGAAGCGGGGTGAAGTCGTCCAAGTCTCGTTGGCGAAATGCAGGAACTCTCGAATCGCGTTTGGATCCGGGGAGCCGTTGGCAAACTCGTCGAAGATGTCTTGAAGCTCGACGACTTTGGCCATGAACCCGTCGGTCTCTCGGTAGGTTGCAAGCTCTTCTGCCTCGTCGATGAAAGCGGCTGGTGTAATGATCAAATAGTCAGCGCGGTTGTTGACGTTCCGCAGGTCGGAGGCGACGTCAGTCCACGTCGAGCTCGGCCGAAGCACCTCGCCGGGCGCGACCGCGAAGTACTCGACCGACGGCTCGATTGCGAGTCGAGCCCCCGAGCCCCCGATGACGGCATCCACCAACTCGGATGGCTGGCGAGGATCGGTCACGTCGAAGAACCGCGTACTGCTACTTGTGAGGCCGCTGATTTCCACGGATGCCGCTTGCGTGGCGCGGAATCGAAGCGCTTCAGACGATGTATTGTAGCCACGCATGTAGGTGACATCGGCGGCGTCGAGGTAGAACATGCTGTCGCTGGGCTCGCTGGGAGCCACCCGAAGTCTGTTGTTGGTATCGAGCAAGCCGTCAGGGATTGCGAACACGGCCTCATGTGCCTGAAGGCCGAGGAACCGAGTGGTGCCGAGCAATGTGCCGTTGACCCATACCTCGACCGAGTGCGGGTCGTACGACACACCGTGGAGACGCACGCGAACGCTGCCGCCACCTTCGACGTCCTCGAGGGCGAAAGACGTTTCCGCGTCGGTCGGAATGTCGGGGCTTGCAGTGACCAGCTGCCAATACCAATAGTCTTCGTCGGGATCCTGCGCGACGAGGATGCCAGGTATGAGGTTCTCCTCGAGGTGCACGGTATCCACAAATGTGAGACCCTCGGTGATCGTGTCCGGGCTCACCGAGCGCTCGGACATCGTGTCGCCGGGTGCGAACGACAGACGATAGAAACGCTCCGTCGTGTAAAGGTTCTCACGCTCGACCCCGAGGAAGGTGAGCTCGGAACCATCATCGGCAGCCGTCCATGCCACGCTCTGTCCGCCCTCGGTCAGTCGAAGCTCACCAGCCTGGATCCGGGCTCGGATTTCCGATTCGTCGACCCCAAGCCCAGTGGCGATCTCCGCTGCGGAGACGGCGTGGAGGCCAGTGCGCTCGACGCCAAAGTAGAGCGCCACCGGTTGTCCCGCACTCTGCTTATCAGCCTCGAGCGACTTTTGGACAGGTCCCACGGAAGCCGTTGCGTGAGGTTCGCGACCGTATCTGACTGCTTCACTCAGGAGGCTCTCGCCCTCGGAGTCAGGTACGACGTCGAAGGGCCCGTGCTCCGATTCGATTCCCTGTATGTCGACTTCGACGACGAGATACTGTTGAGGTTGGCCGGGTTGCGCCCCGTCGTCGCGAAGGTCGTAGATGCCTCCCTGCGGCGAGGCGAGCAATCCCGGAAGTAGGCCGTCGTGGATCGGCACCCATTCGCCCGCCTGTTCCCGCAGCACTCGAAACCCTAAGGTGCCCGTTTCAGACGAAGTCGACCATCGGATGACCACCGAGCCTCGTTCTTCGAACGCAGCGAACGACTCGAGGGTCGCATGCGTGAGAAGCTCACAACTCAAGTCCGTCGTGGTGAAGTTGAGGCACACGTCCGTGCCCGCATTTCCATTGACTTCGTCCGTGCCACCCACGCCGCCATCGAGGCGATCGTTGCCGCCGTCGCCGTTGATCGTGTCGTCCCCACCCTCTCCGTAGACAATGTCAGGCCCGCCGCCTCCGTTCAGGACGTCATCGTCCGGTCCGCCGCTGATGATGTCCATGTCGTCGCCGCCGTTGAGCGTGTCTTCCCCTGCGCCGCCGTTGATTGTGTCTTCCCCTGCGCCGCCGTTGGCGTTGTCATTGCCCAGGCCGCCGTTGATCGTGTCGTCACCGTCGCCGCCGTCGATCGTGTCGTCACCGTCGCCACCGTCCAGCTGAGGGTCGTCCCCGGCACCGCCGGTGAGGCTATCCGCGCCGGGTCCGCCGAACAGTTGGTCGTTTTCGGTGCCACCGTTGAGCGTATCGTCCCCGGCATCGCCCCGCAGAATGTCCGCACCTGCGCCGCCGATGAGGCTATCCGCTCCGTCACCGCCTTCGAGCGTGTCGTTCTCAGCGCCACCGTTGAGCGTGTCGTCACCGCCATCGCCCCGCAGAATGTCCGCGCCGGCCCCGCCGAACAACGTATCGTTGTCGGCGCCCCCTTCCAGGGTGTCGAGGCCGTCGCCTCCGAAGAGCAGGTCGTCTCCGTCATTTCCGAAGATGTCATCGTCGCCACCATCCCCGAATATGACATCGGCGCCGGCACCGGCAGTGATGTTGTCGACGCCATCGCCGCCAAAGACCCAGTCGTCGCCGGTTCCCACGTCGATAACGTCGTCAAAACCGCTTCCGCAGACACAGTCATTACCACCGGCGAAATCGAGAATCACAATCGCAGCGGTCGCGGAGGTGCCGATGTAACAATTGTTGACTGTTGGGTCCACGGCCCCGCAGAAACCACCTCCAAGAGGGCAGAGGACAGTCTCTTGGCAACCCCCAGCAACTTGTGCATTGCACACGGCCTCGGTGCACTGCGCGCTGACTTGGCTCGTCGCGAACCCCGCCGTCATGAAGCCCGCCCAAGCAAGAACCCCCACTCCGCGACGCGCTGTCATTGTCTCCCTGATGGCAAGATGGGGCGCATCATGCCACGGTCTCGTCGAGGCGTCATCGGCCGCGCGCTGCCCGGTGCAAAAAAAGGGACTTTATTATCGTCTCACTCTTGGTCATAACGCTTTAGTGCGCGTGAACGTGAACCCTGGGGGAGGGGGGGGATGGCCGTTTCGGGTATCGCTATTCCTCGCAGTACCGATCGCTTTGGGCGCGCTGCCGGTTCGCGTAGAGGCCCAGGCCTTGTACTATCGTTCTATCCCGATCGGCGATCATGCGGCAGGTCTCGGCGGGGCCTTCACCGGAGTCGCCGACGATTCTTCCGCCGCTTACTACAATCCCGCTGGGTTGGTTCGGGGCGGGCGTTTTATGCTCCAAGGAAGCTTCGCCTCGATCGTATTCACCAAGTACAAGATCGAGAACGCCTTCGATTCGCCTGAGCTAGACGAGACCTTCGACACCACGAGCACGACAGCCCTGCCACGCTTCGTCGGAACGGCGGTCAAGTTGGGGCCCAAGAAGTTCGGCGACGACCATCGGTTTGCCCTCGGCTACAGTACGGTCGAGGTCGCACGCAACAGACTGAATGTCGGAACCAGCGAAAACAATCCAACCCTTAGTGTGGATCTTCGTGTCGACAACAACTACCGGTCCCGTTGGTACGGTGTTTCGTTCGCTGCCGAGGTGACCAAAAAATCGGCCGTCGGTTTTACGATCTTTCTTTCGGACCAAAGCTTCGGCTACGGGGAAGACATCGGCATCGCCATCGGCGGCACCTTCGACGAGCAAACCGGTCTTCGCGTGGGTGGGGACTCGGTGACGGCGAGCAGCTCGGTCGGCGTCCGCGCGTACCATTTCGTCCCGCGTCTGGGCTGGCTACACCAAATCAGTTCCCAATGGGCGATCGGCATGATGCTTCAGACGCCCGGGATTCCGCTGAAGCAGAAGGGTGATGTTCTCCGTCGCATCACCACCGACATCAGCCCCGACGAACCGACGTTCTTCCTTTTCGACTCCGGTAGCATCAAGGCGAAAATGCCCATTCCGTTCGAGCTCCGCGCAGGCTTTGGTTTCCAGATCAACGAAAAGACCGTGCTTTCATTTGATGCGGCCGTAACCGGCCCCGTGAAAGACGGCACGCTGTTCGGGCGACCCGCCGAGCTCGAGAACACCGATGTTCGTTCGGGGGTCTACTTCTCGTCATCGATCGCGCGGCGGTGGACCCCAAACCTCTCCATCGGGGCCGAACACAAGTTCGGCAAGGCCGTGGTCGCCGGTGGCCTCTTCACGAACTTTTCAGCGGCCCCCGACGTCCCTGAGACTTCGCAGGAGTACACCCCGGACCACGTCAATATGTGGGGGGCCTCCGTGGCGATAGGCGTCGATACAAAGGGATACCGGTTCACGGTGGGAGCGATCGGGCTATTTGGCAAGGGCGACGCGCTTGCGGCGCTTCTCGACGAGAACGCGGATGTCGTTTCGTACCGACGCACGCAAGCGACGCGCGCGGCCGTCGTGCTTTACATTTCCGGCGCCATCTCGGTTGCTAGCAAGGGGGCCCAGCAGATCCAACAGAAGCAGAAGGAGAAGAAGAAGCGGAAGGCGGAAGGTAACGGCGAGGACGCTGGCACCCACGCTGGCACGGGCACTGACACTGACACTGACACTGACGCTGGCACGGGCACGGACACGGACACGGGCACGGGCACTGGCGCTGACACAGACACTGGCGCTGGCACTGACAACTAGCGGCGCGGCGTGACAGTCGCTTTGCCGGGGCCGCGCCTTGCCTGTTCCACCATCAGGTCCACGTAGCTGTCGAGTGGGGGGCAGGTGATTCGGCTTCCGCGAAGGAGCTCTCGGGCGTTGCGGTCGTCGTAGACGACGTCGGCCTTCAGGTGGTCGAGAAAGGCGCGGGTCGTGTGGGTGAAACGCTGAAGCCCGGGCGCGCGCAACAGAGCCGTCGCCAGATTGAGCGGGTCGTGCTCTTTCGGAAGCGGCTTTCCCGTTGCCTCGGCAAATAGCTGGAGCGCGTGCTGCACCGTCACCGGCTTCGGGTCGACGACGTGAAACGTGCGACCGAGCGACCGGTCGTCAGCGGCGATCTGGAGCCCAGCTTTCACGGCGTAGTCGACGGGGATCGCGCTGATTCGAACTCCCGTGCGACTGGGCGCCGGGATGCGGAAGTCGTCGGGTGCGCTCAACAAGAAGCGGATCAAGAGATAAAGCCCGTTGAGGTCCTCGACCTCTCCAGTAACCGAGTCCCCCACCAAGAGCGCCGGGCGGATGATCACGACGGGCAGCTCTTCGGCAGCTTCGCGGACCATCAGCTCGACCTTGTAAAGTGATTCTTCGATCGGATTTCGAAAACCCTCGGCTTCGCTCAGGTCGTCCTCCATGACGAAGCCTTCGCGATTGCCTGAAACAATTGCGCTCGACCAACACACAAGTCGCTTCAGCCGAGGCGAGCTTTCGGCTAGCTCGAGGATTTCGGCCGTCGCTGCTAGGTTGCCCGCTCCCTCTTCTTTCGTTCCAGCAGGGTCGGTGATGCAGGCGCAGTGGTGAATGACCCCCAACCGTTCGGTTAGCGTCCGGAATTCCTCCCCACTGAGCCCGAGGTCGAGCGCCCGTGGGTCGCCGATCAGCAGCGAGATGCGTGAATGCGCCGATGCAGGCAACTGAGCGACGAGGTCGAGCGAACGTTCTCGTTGGCTCTCCGTGACGAGACAGTGAATCGAAAGCCGCTCGTCTCGGCAAAGCTCGCGCACCAGATGCACCGCTAATTGCCTTCCCGGAAACCCGGTCACCAACACAGCCCTTGCAGAACCCCCCATCATGTCGATCCCTCCTGACTGAAGCGCGACACTAGCTTCTCATGAACCGTCACGACCTGCGAGCGCGTTGTCTCTAGATCCCCGTCGTTGACGACTACGTAATCGGCTACCGCGGTCTTTTCGGTGAGCGGCAGCTGAGACGCGATTCGGGCATCCGCCTCTTCTTTCGTGGAGTGATCGCGCTCCACCAGGCGTGCCCTTTGCACGGTTTCGTCCGCGCTGACCACGACTAGCGCCGAAAAAGCCCTGTAAGAGCCGGTCTCGACCAGAAGCGCCGCCTCATAAAGGATGTACGGAGCCGGGCTGTCTTGAAGGTTGGCGATGTGCTCAGCGCCGGCTGCCCCGATCAATGGATGCAGTATCCCATTGAGCTTCCCCCTTGCCTGTTCGTCCTCGAACACGACGTCCGCGAGTCGTTTTCTGTCCAGGTGCCCGTGCGCATCGAGCACGTCCTCGCCGAACGCCTCGACGATGCGCGCGAGACCTGGCGTTCCAGGCTCGACGACTTCACGCGCGAGAACATCCGCGTCGATCACCGGAATGCCGAGGTCGCCGAACATCTGAGCGACGGTGGTCTTGCCACACGCGATCCCCCCCGTCAGCCCCACAACCGGTTTCATCCCGAGGAGTATTGAGCATTGCTCCGATCGGGCAAGACGATTCACACTGTGCTACGCAAGCCCGCATGCGCGCCGTGGTGCAACGAGTCAACGAAGCAAGTGTGATCGTCGAAGGTACGATCGTCGGGTCGATCGACCGTGGCCTCTTGGTCTACCTCGGTGCAGCGCAGGGAGACGAGGCGGGTGACGTTCGTTACACCGTCGACAAGATCGCCGGGCTTCGCGTGTTCCCGAACGACGAAGGGCGAATGTCGTCGTCGGTCATCGAAATAGGCGGCGCGGTTCTAGTCGTTTCGCAGTTCACCCTTTTTGGCGACGTCCGACGCGGGCGGCGCCCTTCGTTCGACGGTGCGGCCGAGCCGGCGGATGCCGAGCGGCTCTACCTCGCAGTCGTCGATGGTCTGCGTGCCAAAGGCTTGCCCGTGGCAACAGGGACGTTTCGCGCGATGATGCTCGTGCAATCCAGCGTCGACGGACCGGTCACGATCCAAATCGACAGTCGAAAGCTTTATTAGGCTTCACCTTGTAGAAGCGGCATACTCCCGCTGGATGCTGCGGTTCCTCAGCGAGCGGCGCGCATGGGTAGTCGCGGTTGGCTTGGTGTCGATCCTCGCGATGGGTATTTGGACGTGGGGCGCACGCCACGCAGCGGCCCGAGCTTCGGAGCTGATCCACGACCGCTTTGGGCTCGACGTCGATATCGCCGCGGCCGACCTGGGTCTGCGCGGTGTCGAGTTGCGGGATGTCGAGCTTCGCGGTCGCGGTGGAGGGCTGGTCGTACGCGCCGATCGCGTCAATGCGCGGGTGAGTCCCATCGGAGCGCTCTTTTTGGGGGCGCGCGCAGTGAACGCCATACACGCCGACGGGATCGACGTGTCGGTCGACCTCGGTCATCCCGGTATCGAGGCCTCGCTTTCGGAGCTCGAGAGCAGACTCGCACCTCGTCGAAGTTCGTCCAATACCACGTCGGTTTCGACTGGGAAGGGACGTGAGTACGCAATGACCGACCTCACGGTTCGGGTTCGCGATCGGCAGGGCGCTCTCGTGCAAATGCGCGACATCGACCTCAGCAAGAAGTCGAATGAGTTGCGCAGCTCGATCGCAGAGACTCTCATCGGGGAAGCGAGCGGCGATCATGCACGCGTCGGTCCGACGACGTTCTCGCTGCATCGCGAAAACGAAACATGGGTGCTGCGCGAGCTCTCGGTCGACGGTGCAAGCGTTCGGTGGCTAGGCGACGCAGTGGGCGGAAACCAGCCGTTAGCTCTGAGAATTCGCGAAGCATTGCAGGCGATACGCGCGTCGCGGCCTGCCCCGAAGCCCGATGACGCCGCGGCGCCGGCTTCCGACGCCGTCCACGACGCACGACCGCGTTTTCTTTCACGCCTGAGCGTCGAACCGGAGATCAACCTCTCCAACCTCGCGGTCGAGAGTCAAACGCCTGACGGTCGCGTCGAGCGCGTGCAGGACCTCGCGGTCGAGCTCACCGGCAGCGGCGACGGCTGGTTCCGACTCTTGATGGGCGGACAGACGTCGAACGAGGGAGCCCTCAACGTCGATCTTCGTGTGCAACCAAGCGAAGCTCGGGCAGAGGGAAACGTCATCGTTAGAGGCATCTCGCTTGCCCTAGTCGCCCCGTTCGTTCCTGCTGTTCCGTTTTACGACGCGGAGGCAGGCACTGTGACAGCCGAGATCGGTCTCCGCGCCGATTCGCCCGATCGCGTTCGCATCGAGGGCAAAGCGGCGCTCCGCAATGCGGCGTTGTTCTCCGAGCGCATCGCACCGGAGCCCATCGAGAAGATTGGTTTCGATCTACGGGGGGAGGGTGCTTGGTTTCCGGCCCAGCGCCGACTCGTGATCGAGCAGGCTCGCGTTCGGCTCGCTGATGCGCATGTCCTGGTGAACGGGGAGCTAGAACGAACGACCGAGCACTATCGAGCCGATCTCACTGCGAGCCTGCCGCCCACCCCCTGCAATGACGTCGTCGGCGCCATCCCCCGGGACGTGCTCGGCGACCTCCGAGGCTTTGCGTGGTCGGGTAACTGGAGCGCGCTCGCCCACATCGCTCTCGATTCACGCGATCTGGAGGCCGCCGAGCTTTCGATCCGCGTTCGCGATCTCTGCGAGTTCGAGCGAATCCCGCGCTGGGTCCGTGTCGAACGCTTTCGCCAGCCGTTCCGACACAAGGCCGTCGAGCCCGACGAGAGCATCTTCACGATGGTGACGGGCCCCGAAACCCCTGCCTGGGTCCCTCTCGTCGACATCAGCCCCTTTCTGATCGAGGCCGTCATCAGCCACGAGGACGCGCGGTTTTACGACCACGGCGGCTTTGCCCCGTGGGCCATCCGAGATGCGCTCGTCCGCAACCTGCAAGAAGGTCGCTACGTGGTCGGAGCCAGCACGATTTCGATGCAGCTCGCGAAGAACCTCTATCTACGCCGCGAGAAGACCCTCGCACGCAAGGTACAAGAAGTGATTCTGACGTGGTGGCTCGAGAACGCACTCAGCAAGGACGAGATTCTCGAGCTCTACCTCAACGTCATCGAATACGGGCCAGGTATCTACGGGTTGAAGAATGCGGCGTTGCACTACTTCGGGCGTATGCCGAGTGATTTGAGTCCTGCGGAGGCGGCTTTCCTGGCTTGCATTCTGCCGTCCCCAAAGCGCTACCACCTTTACTACGAGCGTGACGCGCTCACGAGAAGCATCCGGGGCAAGATGGGACGACTCCTCGAACACATGGCGAAGCGGCAACGCATCGGCCCTGAAGCGCTCGTCTATGGGCTTGCCGAGCTCGAGCACTTCGATTTTCAGCAAGACGAAGATCCACCACCTCTGCCGCGTATCCTGCCGCCGCTCGGAGTGACGGCGGACGAGGTGCCGGAGCCCGACCCTTACGAAGTCTTGTTTCTCGCCCCTTGATCCTTCGACCTCGAAAATTCTCGCCTCATCGGAGACCGCACAATGATCGAATCGGTCACTTTTTTACCTAGTGCACAGGGGTAGAGGTAAACAATAGCGTGGCGCTTGGGTTGGGAGTGAATCCGCCCAAGCGACGCGCGTCCGAGGAATTATGCAACGGTTGTCCAGCGTCGATGGTTTGGTGCGGATTGTGTTCGTGATCGGTCTGCTCGCCGCCGCCGCCGCCGCCGACGGCGCCGGCGCACAGGAAACCGCTCCCGGCGTGGTGGTCATCACCGCGGGAGACGAGGCGACTTCGGGAGCCTCGATCAGGCTCGATGGAAAGCCCGCTGGAAACCTTCCACTTCGAGAGACACTCGTGCCGGGGCGACACTTGGTTCAAGTCGGCAAGCGCGGCTTCGTCACATTTTCGAAGTGGGTCGACCTCGAGAGCGGCCAAGTTCTGAAGATCCCCGTAATCTTGCAGCCAAAGGAGGCGAAGACGGGTTCCCTCCTAGTGACGGCCGATGTCACGGGGCTGCCAGTTTTCATAGACGGACAACAGCGTGGAGCGACTCCGCTCGTGGTCGACGGACTGGCGGTCGGCGAGCACCTCGTCGAGATCAGGAGCCCCGGCGATGGTTACAAGCCCTTTGCCGAGACGGTCACGATCACTGCGAACCAGCGGGTCACCTTGGATGCCTCGATCCGGATCGCTCCCGACCTCGGAAGCCTTCGCGTCATCACCAACGTGCCCGGCGCGATCATCAGTCTCGACGGAGCCGATATCGGAGTATCTCCCGCCGCAAAAGGTGGGCTCTTGCCCGGCGAGCACGTCGTCATCGCGCGAGCCCCAGGCTACGAGCCCGTCGAGCAAACGGTGACGGTGGTTGCGGGTCGGGAGAGGGTGGCATCAATTCGTTTAACGACGGCAAGCGCAGATGTCGCGCGCATTCTGATCCGCGCAAACGTCCCCGACGCGTCGATCACGATCGACGGGGAAGACTATGGCGCCCCGCCGGTGACCATCGAGCCCGCCGAGCGCGGGACGCATACGGTCGTAGTGCGCGCACCAGGCTATCGCGAGGTTCGCCGCACGTGCTCGGTAGGCCAGGGGCGAAACTGTGAGATCTACGCCGAGCTCTTACCGTTGGGAGTGCCGGTCAGGGTAGAGAGCAACGTTTCCGATGCTCAGCTCTTCGTCGACGGGGGGCTTCTCGGACCGATTCCCTGGGAGGGCGATCTCGCTGCGGGTAGCCACCGCGTCGAAGTGCGGGCGGAGGGTTATCACACACACACCGAGCAGATTCGGCTCGAAAAGTCTATGAGAGTGCGCGTCATCCAAGTGATCCTGTCGCCTGTGAGCATGCCGGTGGGCGGAGAAGCCCGTGACGAGCAGGCCGAGCGCGAGGATGCGCTTCGCAACACCGTGGCTCACGCGGGTGCGCCAGTCCCGGTCGGAGTCGCGGCCCTCGATTTCTCGGCCGGGTGGCCTTGGCTGGCTTCGCTGGACCTTCGCACAGGGCTCACCAAATTTCTCGACATCGGGCTTTGGGTCGGAACGTTCGGGCGGCTGACGGACGTGGCGATCACGACGAAGGCAGGCTGGCGCATCGGCAACAATTTCTCAGTCGGCGGAGATCTTCAGATCGGCGGCGGCGTCGGACCCGCGCAACGCGACTTGATGGGAAACAGCCACCCCGCAAACAACTTTTTCATCAACCTCGATGCGATCTTCAGCCTACACTTCCCCCCAAGAGGCGCGTTCTCGATGTGGATGGCGATGGACTTCAACAGCGACCGTTGGGATTTCGCGGGTAGTGATAGCGATCTAGTCGTGGCAAGCTCCCGGCAGAACGTCGTTCGCGGGCGCCTCGGTGGTTCGCTCGAGATCGTCGTGACGCGAAAGTGGAACGTATGGCTCGAGGTCGAGGGGATCGTGGCGGGGGATCGGCGACGCGTGCTGGGCGACGTTTTTGGAGGCGGACGACCCGACTCGAGGATCTACGCGCAGCTCGGTGCGACCTTCAAGTTCGGCAGCACCAAAGAGGATAGACGATGATCGAAGGTCAATTCATCGTGATCGAGGGTATCGATGGCTCCGGAACCACGACTCAGTGCGTGCGGCTCGGCGACCGGCTCACCGCCAAGGGTTTGCCGGTTCACATCACCCGTGAGCCGAGCGACGGACCCGTCGGGATGTTGATCCGGCAAGTCCTGACCGGTCGCATCGTCGTGCCTGGTCATCATGGAGCTCACCCTTCGAGCTGGGCGACGATGGCGGCTCTGTTTGCCGCCGACCGCCTCGACCATCTGGAGGCCGAGATCGTGCCAAACTTGAGCGACGGCGTATCGATCATCTGCGATCGGTACGACTATTCCTCGGTGGCGTACCAGACCGTCAGTAGCGGCGGCGGTGCCAACGCCGCACGCTGGGTGCGCGAGCTCAATCGACAAGCCCGCCGGCCCGATCTCGCCCTAGTTCTCGACGTCAGGCCCGAGGTCGCCGCCGGCCGGCGTGGGTCTCGTTCCGGCAGTCCCGAGCTCTACGAAACCGACGCCATGCAGGCCGAGCTGGCTGCGTTTTATTCGACCATCGACGAGCTTTTCCCTGATGATAGAATTCGTCATATCGACGCCAACCATGACATCGAGGGCGTGGCCGAAGCGATTTGGGCCGAGGTCGCAGCCCTTCGAGGAGAGTCTCCATGATGCGCTTCGTAGTTTCCGTGTTGCTGATGCTGGGCTTCGTCACTTTCGCGGCATGTCAAAAGAGCAAGCTGCAAGAAGACATGATGGGCGATTCGACCTGGGAGACTTCCGGTGGCGAGGAAACCCCATGGGAGCCGGCCGAGAAACAGCCGAAATATGACGAAGAGTGGGAAGAAAAGAACGAGCCACTGCCGGGCGAAAAGCCAGCGCCGAAGAGCGACCTGATGCAGGAGTTCCCGCGGGTGACGTCTGGCGTCATCCGGCGACACGAGCTCATCCGCGTGCTCGACCAGGGGCTTGGACGGTACCTCGGCAACGTCGAGATCAAGCCCGAGTTCAATAAGGGCACCTTCGTCGGTTTCCGGATATTGAAGCTTTTCCCGGGAGACTTGACCTACGCGTCGCTCGACCTACGCCCGGGTGACATCGTGACGAGCATCAACGGCAAGCCGATCTCACGTCCGGAACACGCGTCGGCCATTTGGAAAGAGCTCCGGACCGCCTCCGACCTCGTCGTCGACTATCGCCGCGGAAGCACCGACCACACGATGCGATTCGTGATCGTTGACCAGGGTTGAGTTCGACTCCATCGTACCGCGGTGCGGTTTCGAAGGCACTTTGCAGTCGCAGCAACTGCGCTGCTTCCATATACGGTAGCAGTCGTGTTGTGGGGTGCCTACGTACGCGCGTCGCTTTCGGGTGACGGTTGTGGAGATCACTGGCCGCTCTGTAACGGCGTCGCGCTTCCGGTCGCACCTTCCACCAAAACCATCATCGAGCTCACTCACCGGGTGACTTCCGGCCTTGCTTGGATTGGAACCCTGGCGATGTGGCTCGGCGCCTGCGGTCTTTTCGCCCGCGGTCATGCCACGAGAGCAGCCGCTGGTTGGAGCTTTTTCTTCATGACGACCGAGGCGCTCGTCGGGGCCGGCTTGGTGTTGTTTCGAATGGTGGCGGACAATCCCTCGTCGGCGCGGGCGGCCTGGATGTCGGCGCACTTGATCAACACGTTTCTCCTTCTCGGAGCGCTGACCTGGTTGACCCTCAGCGCTTGGCGTGACGGGGGAGTGCGCTGGCCTCGCGACACACGGAGTCGCCGACTCTTCGGGGGGGCCGCCGCTCTGCTTCTTCTCGCCGGGGTGAGTGGAGCGGTCGCTGCGCTGGGGGACACGCTTTTCCCAGCGGAGAGCCTGGCTGAAGCCCTTCGCGAGGATCTTTCGCCATCGTCACACATCTTTCTCCGATTGCGCCTGTGGCACCCGGTCATTGCCATCCTGGGCTCGGGCTATCTCATTTGGCTCGTAAGCCTGTTTCTCCGCGCCGATCGCTCGAACCGATCTGCGGGCCTATGGCTTGGGGCGTTGTCGCTGATCCAAATAGCAGTGGGTTTCGTGAATGTGGCGTTGTTGGCGCCCGTCTGGCTGCAGCTCATCCACCTTTTCATTGCCGACGCGATATGGATCACGCTCGTCACGCTCGCACTTTCCTCACAGCTCTCCATCTCGAGTGCTAACCTGACGTCGTGAGCGATCCGTACATGGGCAAAGAGGTCGCCGGCCAGTTCCGCATCGTCGAGAAGATCGGGAAGGGCGGGATGGGCGCCGTCTATCGCGCCGAGCAGCCGGACATGAATCGGTATGTCGCCATCAAGATTCTCCACTCTCGATACCTCTCACGCAGCGACCTGGTATCTCGATTCCGACGCGAGGCGCGGGCGATGAGTCAGCTTTCGCATCCGAACACCGCCCGCGTCTTCTTGTACGGTCAGTTGGACGACGGCGCGTGCTACTTCGTGATGGAGCACTTGGTCGGGCAGAATCTCGCCCAGATGGTCCGTGCCGAGGGCGCGCTGGCGCCCGAGCGCGCAATCCGGATCATGGTGCAAGTATGTGGTGCGCTCGAAGAGGCCCATCAGGCCGGTATCGTCCACCGGGACCTCAAGCCTGAGAACGTCTTCGTCACGACGCAGGGGGGTATTCGCGACTTTCCGAAAGTGCTCGATTTTGGTCTTGCCAAGGTTACCGAGCGACAGATGCGCCCTGGCTCGATGGTGCTCACGCAACAGGGGATGGTCTTCGGGACGCCCGAGTTCATGAGCCCCGAACAAGCGCACGGTAAGACTCTCGACGCGCGCTCAGACATCTACTCGCTCGGAATCATCCTGTACGAGCTCCTGACGGCGAAGCTTCCCTTCGATGCCAAGCAGCCGATCGAATATATCCAGCTTCACGCCAATGCGACCCCGATTCCGCTCTCCAAGCGGCGTCCGGAAGCCTCTTTCCCACCAGGTCTCGAGGAGGTGGTCATGAGGGCGCTCGCCAAGGACCCTGCGGAGCGATATGCCTCCGCGGCCGAATTCGCGATCGCACTCGAGGCGGTGCTCGAGCCTCGCGAAAGCCGGGAGGGGCTCGGGCCGATCAGTCTGCCGACCCCTGCGCCCGCGGCGTCCATGGGGAGCCCGTTCCAGCCGGCCGCGCCGCTTCGGTCGGTAGGCGCTCGAAGGCGCTCCAAGGCTTCGTGGGTGGTTCTTGGCGTCGGGATCGTGCTTGCGGCGGCCGGCGCGATCGCGCTTTGGGCCTCGTTCGGGCCGGGCTCTTGACCCCCTACCGAGCCGACCCTACTCGGTGCTCCTAGGGAGCTTGACCGCCGTGGGGCAGAGCGTCACAGTGCGCGCCCGCTCCCGGCCGGAACTGCCATGACCGCAGCGACTCGACCAGCCACCATGATGCTGACGATGCGTGATCTGATCGCGCTCACCAAGCCCCGCATCACGCTCATGGTCCTCGTGACCGCCGCCGGCGGCATGTGGCTCGCGCCTGGCTCACTCGACGTGTTGACGATGACCGTCATGCTGGTGACGACCGGGATGGTCGTTGGCGCCGCCAACGCGCTCAACTGCTATCTCGAACGTGACAGCGACCGGCTGATGGCCCGAACCGCCAATCGCCCGCTTCCAGACGGGAGGCTCGCCCCCGTATGGGCGCTACTGCTCGGTGTCGGCATGGGGACGTTCGCGGTTCCCGTCCTTTGGCTGGCCGTGAATCCGATGACGGGCTTCCTCGGTCTCGTCGCGCTGCTCAGCTACGTGGCGATCTACACGCCGATGAAGCAATGGACGCCCACCGCGCTCTTCGTCGGCGCCATTCCGGGCGCGCTACCGCCCTTGATGGGCTGGACAGCCGTCAGCGGCACGATCGAGGCTCCGGGGCTCGTCCTCTTCGGTGTCCTGTTCTTCTGGCAGATCCCTCACTTCATCGCGATTTCGATCTTTCGCCAGGACGAATACGAGCGGGCTGGTCTCAAGGTCTTGCCCTCGGTGCGGGGCCTCCAGTCGGCCAAGGTCCAGGCTGCGATGTACAGCTTTGCCGTGTGGGCGGTTTCGCTCCTGCTCGTTCCGTACGGTCTGGCTGGTCCCATTTATCTATCGACGGCCGTCGTCGCTGGAGCGTTGTTCTTCGGGGAGTCGCTTCGCGGGTTCTGGGCGTCCGATGACAAGGCTTGGGCGAGGAAGCTCTTCGTCGCCTCCCTCATCTACCTCACCGTGCTATTCGCGGCCCTCATCCTCGATGCACTATAAAACGACCGTACTCCTACTCGTCCTCTCCCTGCTGATTGTCGGGTGCTCCAAGAAGACCGAGCCACCGCCCGTGCTCGGCCAGCTTCCCGAGTTCACCCTGGTCGATCAGAACAGCCAGGCCTTCGACCGCCAGACTCTCGAGGGGGATTTTTGGGTGGCAGACTTCATCTTCACCCATTGCCGTTCGACCTGCCCGAGGCTGACTGCTCACATGCAGGGCCTCCAGACACGCCTTTCAGACATCCCGAATGCCCAGTTTCTGTCGGTGAGTGTCGACCCGAGAAACGACACGCCGAAGGTCCTCAAAGCGTACATGGCCAAGAACGAGCTTTCCGAAGCCAATTGGCGGTTCGTCACGGGCGAGGAGAAGGCGATCCGCGAGGTGGTCTTGAACGGCTTCAAGGTTGGGCTGGCCGAGGGGGACGACGAGCCTGGGACCGAAGCGATCATGCACGCCAACCACTTCGTGCTGGTCGACGAGAGAGCCCAGGTCCGCGGCTACTACCGTGCGAATAACGACGGGATCGCCGACCTAGAGCGAGATCTGCGCTTCTTGGCATCGAACGTGTCTTCGGTGCGTTGATGTGCCGGCCCTTCGGTGTTAGGCCCGCGGCATGACTGAAAGCATCCCGGTCGCTCGGCGGCTCAGTGCCGTCAAACCCTCAGCCACCGTCGCCGTCGCCCAGCGCGCGCGAGAGCTCAAGGCACAGGGCATCGACGTGCTTTCGTTCAGCGTGGGCGAGCCCGACTTCGATACGCCGGCCCATATCCGTGACGCAGCCAAGCAGGCCATCGATCAGGGAGCGACCCGCTACACCGCGGCACGCGGCATTCTCGAGCTCCGCCAGGCGATTTGCCAAACCTCGGCGAAGCGACGCGGTGGTATCTCTCACGATCCCACAGACGTCGTCGTATCGATCGGGGCGAAGCACACACTCTTCAACTTGGCGCTGGCCCTCTACGACGAAGGTGACGAGGTGTTGATCCCGGCGCCGTACTGGGTCAGCTACCCGGAGCAGGTACGTCTTGCGGGCGCCGCTCCCGTGATCGTCCAAACCACCGAGGCCGAGGGCTTTCGGATGACCCCGGACACGTTGCGTGCGGCGATCACCTCGAGGACCAAGGCTCTGCTCCTTTGCTCACCCTCGAACCCCACCGGTGCCGCCTATTCCGGCGAACAACTTCGGGAGCTTGCCGATGTCGCGGCGAGGCACAACTTCTGGATCATCGTCGATGAAATCTATGGGCAACTCGTCTACGGAGGCTTCGAGCAGAAGTCGATTCTCGAGGTCGCGCCCGAGCTTCGCGATCGCATCATCATCGTCGACGGCGTCAGCAAGACATTTGCGATGACTGGATGGCGCATCGGTTGGATGCTCGGGCCCGAGTACGTGGCGAAGGCCTGCGACAAGATCCAGGGCCAAGCTACCACCAATCCGGCTGCGGTTGCTCAATATGCCGCACTGGCCGCGCTCGAAGGCCCTTGGGCGCCCATGGAAGCGATGCGGAAGGCGTTCGAGGAGCGCCGAAGCATCATCATCGAGGGGCTGAACGCGATCGATGGGATCTCCTGCCGGCTGCCGGAGGGTGCCTTCTATGCCTTTGCGAGCATGGAGGGCCTGATCGGAAGGCGCGCGGGCGACCAGACGCTCGAAACCGACATCGACGTTGCGGGCTACTTGCTCGAAGAGGCGCGGTGCGCGGTCGTTCCAGGCACCGCATTCGGTGCACCGGGCTTCGTGCGGATCTCGTACGCTGCCTCGAACGACGTGATTCGCGAGGGCCTCAAGCGGATCAGCGAAGCCGTCGCGAAGCTCGGCTGACTGGCGTCCGATGGAATCTCACTCGGCCGCTCTGCGGCGCAACGCAGTCGCGACGGCGGCGCGCGACACAAGGGCGACCGCAAGCACCGACATGACCAACGCGCTTGGCGTGCGTGGGGCGTAACCCGTGCACAACAGCAACACGAGGGCCGCACCCACCTGTCGCAGCGTCGGATCTTTGGACAGAGTCGCGACGACGGTGACTGCCCACCCGATACTGAGCGGGACCGCGTACCAGGCAATCGCGTTTTTGTCCGCCAGGAAGTCGAGCCGAAACGCACCGTAGAACAGGTTCGTCAGATCGCCTCCGACTGAGTTGCGCCAGGCGACCATCCCGGCTGCAACTCCCAATGCAGCGATCGTCGCAAGGACGAGTGTCGACTTACCTCGGGCCCCACGCCAGGGGATCCCAACCGCGAAGCCCACCGCAATCGGAACGGCGAGGAACGCAAGCTCGCCCGACCAACGAAAAGCAAAGGCCAGCCGCGCCGTATGCTCCCATAGTGCTCGCCCGCCGAGTAGAGTCACGATCAACGAAACGATCCCGCTGACATATGCCACCAGCAAGAGCGCAAGCGTACTCGAGATCGCCTTGGTCGAGCGCCAGTGGATGCCCGCCAGGATCAGCAAGAGAATCAGGGCGTGCGCGAGACCTGCGATGACCAACACGAGCTCGACGCGTGTCCACGCGAGCGGCAGGAAGGTCATCATGACGACGATCGGGATGAGCGCCCAACCGAAGCCCATGATTCCGATACGCGCCGACAGGGGAAGCTCGCTCTTGCGCGATCCATACGCGGACAGACAAAACGAGAGCGCGACGAGCCCGCTCACCACAGCCAGGTTTCGGGAAAAGGTGCCCCAGCGTTCGAGCTGCAGGAACGCTTCTCGCGACAGATCGCTGGCCCATGTCCGAAGCAGGATGCGGTTGATGATCAAATCGCCGGCACACCCGACAACGGCCATCCACGTCAGAGGGGGCACTGCTCCGAGGGGAATCGGCCGGGCGCGTTCGATCGGTGCGACAGCAGCCACAGCCGCCAGTGTTGAGTCGATAGTCTCGGACAAGATTTCCGGACCCTACGCGGGGGTTTCGACCCTTTCAAGGCGCTCATGGCGAAGAAAAGGGTTCACCTTGCGTGTCTACGCGTCGGGAGGCTAAGACATCGCCCCAGATGACCGAGGCCCGCCATTGGACCCGAAAGAAAGCCCGCGCGCTTCACGATCTGCCGCTGACCGAGCTGCTTTTTCGTGCGCAGACGGTGCATCGACAGCATCAGCCTCCCGATGCGATTCAGTTATGCACCCTTCTGTCGATCAAGACTGGCGCCTGTCCAGAAGACTGTTCGTACTGTCCCCAAAGCGCCAGATATGACACCGGGGTCGAGGCCGAGCGCCTCATGGACGTCGACGACGTTCTCGAAAAAGCCCGTCAAGCCAAGGAAGCCGGGGCAAGTCGCTTTTGCATGGGTGCGGCGTGGCGAAGCCCAAAGAAGGGTAGCGAACAGTTCGATCGCGTGTTGCACATGGTTCGAGGCGTACGCGATCTCGGCCTCGAAGCGTGCGCCACTCTGGGCATGCTCGACGACGAACAGACCCAGCAGCTGAAGGATGCTGGACTCACCGCGTACAATCACAATTTGGATACCTCGGAGGAGTTCTACGGCGAGATCATCACCACTCGCACCTACGAAGATCGCCTTCAGACGATTCAGCGTGTAGCCGAGGCCGGCATCTCGGTTTGCGCAGGGGGGATCATCGGGATGGGCGAGGGAATCGACGATCGCGTCGGGATGTTGGTGACGCTCGCGAATCTTTCCCCGCAGCCGGAGAGCGTGCCGATCAACGCGCTCGTCCGGGTGGAGGGCACGCCGCTCGGGGATCGAGATCCCGTCGGGTCGCTCGAGCTCATCCGTATGTGTGCCGTGGCGCGCATCATGATACCCGGGGCGCGCGTTCGACTGTCGGCTGGCCGGAGCGGGCTCAACCGAGAGGCACAGCTCCTGTGCTTCATGGCGGGCGCCAACAGTATTTTCTTCGGCGACAAGCTGCTCACGACCGGCAACCCGGACCATCAATCGGACCTCGACCTCCTTCGAGACGCGGGTTTGGCTGCGCTCGCCCCGGGTGATCGGGGCCTCGACTCCCCCGCCGGAAGCGTCGAACTACCCGAAAATGCAGCGGAATAGGCCTAGACGACAAAATTTCCACGGCGCTGTTTTTTGGCGATATTGAATTTGATTTTCAACTTCTAGGCGCTATAAAGAAAGCATGCTGGTCTGTCACTGCCATGCCGTGAACGACACCACGATTCGACGATGCGTCGCCGATGGTGCGCGTAGCGGGAACGAGGTGCGTGAAGCCTGCGGCGCCGGTGGCAGCTGCGGTGGCTGTCGTCCCCTGATCGACCGTTTGATCGAGTCGCACGACAGTGTCGAGACGACGATGCAAGCGCGGCGTCGCTCGTGAATTGATATCGCCTTTCAACTTCATCCATAGGGTTTGCGACATGGGTGACGCGTACCTATGCTCGCGTGAAGGAAAGCGATATGAAGGGCAACGACAAAGTCATCGAGGTGCTGAATGAGGTTCTCACCTCGGAGCTGACCGCGATCAACCAGTACTTCATCCACCACAAGATGTGCGAGGACTGGGGCTTCCACGTGCTTGCTCAAAAAAAGCGCTCGGAGTCGATCGAAGAGATGCAGCACGCAAACTCGGTCATCGGACGGATTCTGTTTCTCGATGGCACGCCCAACATGCAGCGGCTCTTTCCAGTGAAGGTCGGTGAAGATCCTGTCGAGCAGCATCGAGTCGACCTTGAGCTAGAGCTCGAAGCGTGCAAGCGCCTGAATGACGGCATCGCTCTGTGTCGCGAAAAGGGCGACAACGGGACACGCGAGCTCCTCGAGAGCATCCTCGCCCAAGAGGAAGAGGGCATCGATTGGCTCGAGGCACAGCTTCACCTGGTCGAGACCATCGGAAAGGACCGATACCTCGCCGAACAAATGGGCGAGGGTACGAACTAGCTCCCGGCCAGGCTCAAGTAGGGCCTTCGTCAATCGGTCGGTGGGCTGCTACATGCTCGGCGATGCCTGCGCACCCGCTTGCTGGACAACCGGCGCCTATCAAAATGTTGGTGGACGTCGACGAACTCATCGCCGAGTATTTCGAAGGCAAGCCCGACCCCAACGAGCAGGCGCATAGAGTCAGCTTCGGCACGTCGGGTCATCGCGGTTCTTCTCTTCGACTCAGCTTCAACGAGGTGCACATCCTCGCGACCACCCAAGCGATCTGTGATTATCGCAGTGCCGAAGGGATCGACGGGCCTCTCTTCATCGGGGTAGATACACACGCGTTGTCCGCACCCGCCTCGAGGACTGCGCTCGAAGTGCTCGCAGCGAATGATGTGGAGGTCTGCATCGCGCGAGAAGGCCATTACACGCCGACTCCAGCCGTGTCGTTTGCAATTCTCGAGCACAACCGAGCCAGCGAGCGGGACGCAGACGGAATCGTCGTCACTCCTTCACACAATCCTCCCGAGGATGGCGGTTTCAAATACAACCCCCCACATGGCGGCCCCGCGGACACCGATGTCACCGACTGGATCGAGCAAAGGGCGAATCAATTGCTTTCTGCCGGGCTTCAGCACGTCCGACGGACGAGTTACGAAGAAGCGCTCCGTGCCGACTCGACGCACATTTACGACTTCCTCACGCCCTATGTCGATGCCCTCGACACGGTGCTGGAAATGAAATCGATTGCGGATGCTGGCCTCCGTATCGGAGTCGACCCGATGGGGGGAGCGGGCATCAAATACTGGCCCCGAATTGCCGAACGATACGGTCTTCGGCTCGAGATCGTCAACGAGGTCATCGACCCGACGTTTTCGTTCATGACCCTCGATCACGACGGCAAAATCCGGATGGATTGTTCGTCTCCTTATGCGATGGCGCGCCTCGTGGACCTGCGAAATCAGTACGACATCGCGTTTGCGAACGACACCGACTTCGATCGACATGGGATCGTCACGCAAAGTTGGGGCTTGCTCAACCCAAACCACTATCTGAGTGTGGCGATCAGTTACTTGTTCACCGAGCGTAACTGGAGCTCGAAGGCCGCCGTCGGGAAGACCGCGGTCAGCAGTGCCATGATCGATCGGGTTGCACGAGACCTTCGGCGGCGGCTTGCCGAGGTTCCGGTTGGTTTCAAGTGGTTTGTCGACGGTTTGATCGACGGTTCGTACGGCTTCGGCGGCGAGGAAAGCGCGGGTGCATCTTTTCTTCGCAAGAACGGCCGCGTTTGGACGACCGACAAGGATGGGATCTTGTTGAACCTCCTGGCAGCGGAGATCACAGCGGTAACCGGGCAAGATCCGGGCGACTGCTATCAAACGCTCGCCCGAACCTTTGGTAACCCAGTCTACGAACGAATCGATGCACCGGCGACCCCGCGACAGAAGGCGGCGCTCAAAGCCATGAGCGAATCGGACCTCGTCGCCGACACACTAGCCGGCGAGACGATTCGGCAAGTCTCGACCCGCGCACCTGAGAATGACGCGCCCATTGGCGGCCTCAAGGTCACCGCCGACAATGGATGGTTTGCGGCGCGCCCATCAGGCACCGAGGATGTCTACAAGATCTACGCCGAGAGTTTCATCGGTCGCGAGCACCTCGCGTCGATCCAGCGCGAGGCAAAGGAGCTGGTTGGTCGCGTTTTCGATGCTTCCGAGTCGGGTTGACGCCTCGGACAAACGTGTTTCACTCCGCCGCGTGCTCGCAGTAGTCACTGGAGGTGGTGGACGCCTCGGCAATGTCTTGGTCCGACAGTTGCTCGCGGACGGTCACCAGGCGCGAGTCCTCGAGCCCGGTCCGAGGCCGCGGTCTCTCGAGGGTCTGGACATCGATTTCATGTCTGGGTCCGTCCTCGATGCCGCGGATGTAGCGCGTGCAGTCGAGGGTTCGGACGTCGTCTACCACCTCGCAGCCAAGATCGACCTTCGGCCGAAGAAGGACCCGATGATGCACACGATCAACGTCGATGGCACCCGTATCGTGGTGGAAGCGTGTCTGTCGCGTAGGCTACGAGTGGTGCACACCAGCTCGCATCACGCAGTCGAGCGTGAGCCGCTCGACCAACCACTCACCGAAGAACGGCCGCTCGCCCTGAACGAGAAGTGCGACTACCATCGTTCGAAGGCGATTGGTGAGACGATTGTTCTCGAGGCCTGCGAAAAGGGGCTCGACGCAGTCATCGTCAACCCGGGCTCGATGATCGGTCCTTTCGATTACGAGCCCTCGATGATCGGCGCGGCCTTGCTCGACATGTACTTCGGGCGAGTGCCGGTCTTGCTCGATGTATTGAGCGACTACGTCGATGTCCGAGACGTCGCCAAAGGCATGATCGCGGCGGCCGACAAGGGCAGACGAGGTGAGCGGTACTTCCTCACCGGGGATGTCATCCCGATCCTGGAGATGGTCTCCCTGTACGGCGAGCTCACCGGTAAGAAAGTCCCCACGCGCGCGCTCCCGCTTTGGTTTGGCTGGGTGATTCTTCCTTTCGCGTTGGCCGGTAGCGCCCTCGCCAAGAAAGACCCGCTTCTCACCGGGGACATCCTTAGAGCAAGCGTGTCGAATGCCGTCGTCTCACGCGATAAAGCGCAGCGAGAGCTCGGGTACACGATTCGGCCTCTTCGCGAGTCCCTTGCGGACGCGGTCAGCTTCTACGAAGAGCAGGGTTGGCTCCGCACTTAACCCCCGCTTTTCGCGGTTGACGGGGCTCCCATGCTACACATAAACCAGTCATGGCGGAACGAGGACCAAAGCGTCATCAAGATCTCGAGGACGTGATCGACGTCATCACGCGGTCCTACGACGGCGACGGCGATGCCGACATCAACAACCTCGACAGCGCGGCGCTCCCGAACAAGCGGGCCGTCATCACCGCGTTTCATCACATCAAGCCCGTCCTCTACATGGGCTTCTACAGCACCCGATCGCTCAATCGGACCAATCTTCGCCATGCGATCAGCGAACACGTCTATCCTGCCCAAGACATCTTGGTAGAACAGATCGACCGCGCGGTACGCTACGAAGAGAACATCGGGCGGCTTGGCGGTGTCCGTCCCGAAGGCTGGAGCGAGGAGGTCGTCCTGCGCCTCTTCGCGAGGCTTCCCGAGCTTCGGCGGCTTCTCAACAGAGACGTGCAAGCGGCATACCAGGGCGACCCTGCGGCAGCCGGGATCGAAGAGGTGGTGTTCAGTTATCCGAGCATCGAGGCGATCACCGCGTACCGAATCGCACACGAGCTCCATCTCGAAGAGGTCCCCATGATTCCGCGGATCATCACCGAGCACGCCCACAGCAAGACCGGCATCGACATCAATCCGGCCGCACAGATCGGCGAAAGCTTCTTCATCGACCATGGCACTGGCGTCGTGATAGGCGAAACCGCGGTCATCGGAAACAACGTGAAGCTCTACCAGGGAGTCACCCTCGGGGCGCTCAGCGTCTCGCGCGGCGAGATCGGCAGCGGGCACGGGGGCAAGCGGCATCCGACCATTGAGGATGACGTCACGATCTATGCGGGTGCGTCGATCCACGGGGGCGACACCACGATCGGCAAGGGATCGGTCATCGGGGGGAACGTGTGGCTCACCAAGTCGGTGCCCCCGGGCTCGAAGATTTTTGGGCGGGGAAAGTAGGCGATAATGCGGGGGTGGACCGGGACCACGCCGTTACGCCAACTTTTCTTTCACCTTTTCGTAGACCGCCTTGAGGTGGATGAGCTCGGCTAGCTCCTCTTCTTCGATCGTGACGTCGTAGTTCTTCTCGATGTCGGCCACGATCTCGATCGCCATCATGCTGTCGATTCCAAGGTCCGCAAACGGGGTATCCTCTGGGATCTCTTCGACTTCCGTTATCTCGATGATGATCTGTCGAAGTTCCTCTTTGAGGGGATCCGGCATGACGCCCGGTTATGCGTGGGTTCGCGATCTTGGTCAAGCATTTGAAAACTGGCCGGTCGGCCTGTTTCGAAGGTGGTGTCCACTCGGAATTACGGTACCTTGCACGGGTTCGAAGGCGCGCCATAAACGGCGCCGAACGCTATGAGCTGGATTTCTGACAAGGCAGCGGCCGACCTAGGGCGGGTACGGGATGCGCAAGAGAAGCAGATCTACCCTTATTTCCGACCTTTCGAATCGGGCGGGCTCCATACGACCATCGACGGAAAGCCAATCGTCAACTTCAGCTCGAACGACTACCTCGGGCTGACCAATCATCCGAAGGTCAAAGAGGCTGCAAAAGCTGCAGTCGATCAGTTCTCATGTGGCCTCAGCTCGTCGCGAGTGCAGGCCACCGCGACGGAGCACGTCGAGCTCGAGGCGCGGCTAGCGAAGTGGTACGGCTTCGAGAGCTGCCTGATCTTCACGACCGGCTACCAAGCGATGGTCGGGACGATCATGTCGCTTGCTGACAAAGAGACCACGATCGTCCTCGACAACCTAAGCCACGCTTGCATTTTGGACGGAACCTTTCTCGCGGCGGGCACGCCGATGCGCGCTCCAGAGGTCCGCTTCTTCAATCACAATAGCGCCAAGGCGCTCGACCGGGTGCTTCGTAAACGTGAACGCAAGAACGCGCTCGTCCTGATCGAAGGCATCTACTCCCTCGACGGCGATGAAGGCGAGGTCGAAGCGTTCGTCGAGGTATGTGCCCAGCACGAGAACACCGTGATCGTTTGTGACGACGCGCATGGCACGGGAACGCTCGGACGGGGCGGGCGCGGCATCATCGAAAAGTATGGCCTCGAAGGGAAGATTCCGGTCGTCATCAGCACCTTTTCGAAGACGTTTGGCGGCATCGGCGGGATTCTCCTGGGCGAGTCCGACGTCATCGATCTCATCAAGCACAACGCGCGGTCGTTTCTGTTCAGCGCCTCGTTGCCGGTTCCGATCGTTGCCGCTGCGAGCACGATACTCGATATGCTCGAGGCCGACGGCGAGGCTCTCGTCAGCGAGCTTCACGAGAAAGCCGGCTACATGCGCAAGGGCCTCACCGACATCGGATTCGACCTCGGCGACAGCAACACCCACATCATGCCTCTCATGCTCCGCGACGAAACGAAGGCGATGCTCATGCACGTGGCGCTTCTCGAAAACGGCGTTCTGATGGTGCCGATCATGTACCCGGCCGTGAAACAGGGGGAAGAGCGACTCCGCCTCAATGTCACCCGCGGCCACACCTACGAAGACATGGACAAGGCCCTCGAGCTCTTGAAGCGTTACGGCGAGTCGTTCCAGTTGATCGGGGAGCGGCCTGCCGAGATTGCGGAGGGATAGGCGCTCCGACAGCTACTTCACGGAGAAGAGGCCCCTTCGGTACCTCGGATCAGTATACGAACGCGGGAGCGATTACAACTCCGTCGTGGCTATCAGCAATGCGATGCATCTCATCTAGGATCCTCGATGGCCCAAAGCGCCAGCTCGAGGAACGCCTCCGTGAACTCGGGTTGGAAGGTGCCATGCGCCCGGGCGCTGTGGAATTGGAAGCCGGCCGGTGGCGACGCCACCTGTCCGTTACAGTCGACCATCGGGTTGCCCGAGTGAGTGGCGAGATCGAGGTTGCCGGTCACGTACCGATTTCGTCGGGGTGGGGACCCTGTTCCAGCTTCGGCTTCCTGGCGGGCCAAGAGTGCACGCTGCAACAGTCGCAGGGCCTGGTTCGTCTGCTGAAGTTCTCACTTAATTCCTTTGGCGAGCGAGACGTGATCGTGATCGCGGGCTTGAATCGTTGGACGATCTTGACCAACTCGGAGGGTCGCGAGCTGATCGCAGGCGGTCGTTGGGTGGAGCTTCCCGACGCCACCGAAATCACGATGACCGTCCAAGATGCCGACGACGCGAACGCGCCGATTTACGAGCTCCAGTATCGATTCGACGGGGACCAGTTCACCGTCAGGTCGTTCATCGAGCTGTAGTTTCGTGCGGGCTAGAAGAGGACTAGCGACCCTCGGCTCGGGTAGTAGTAGGCCCAGAAGAAGCACATTTCGTCGTTTACGCCAGTGCCAAACGTAACCACGCTGTCGCTGAGGTTGTTCCATTCGCAGGTGAGATTGAAGCCGCCGCCGTCTGGGATGGTGAAGGGCGAGTCGTACTTGACCGTTTCAGGCTCGTCCCATCGGAAGTTGAAGACGTCGTACACCGGCGTACCGGGCATTCCTGATCCAGCGGTCGTCTCGACGTAGACATCGGTGCCCCACTGGTGCTCGTGACCGGTGATCGCAAAGTAGTTCACGCCATGAAATGCGGGGGGCACCTGAATGAATCTGGGTCCGACTGTTGCTGTGCTCTGTGCCGGAATCACGATGCCGATGTCGCCCATGAACATGACATCGGCTTCGTCGGTGACCTCATCAGCGGGCATCGGGATGAACGTTGACGTGGCTTCCGCCATTTGCGGGGCCGCGCTCACGTTGATGTAGTGGAGCTCGAGGCGGACCATCTGGTTCGGTTCGAGTTGATAAGCCACTCCGGCTGGGAGCGTCAGCAAATCGTCAGCCTTCTGTGTGATCATCAGCGGAGGGTCGTCGAGCACGTCGAGGAACGGCTGACACGGCCGTGGCTCCAACTGCTCGACCGTATCGTTGACCTTGTAGACGATGAAATGATGCGACGTCGCCCCGAGGACGTTGTGAATCTCGTGGATGAACGTACCGCCAGGGTTCCCGAGCCTCTTCACGACGCACTGGGTCGACTCGGTCCCGGCGGGCACCGCGGTAGGACCCCATTTCACCGTGTACGAGTCAGCAGCCGTGCCTTGGCTCTCACCGCATCCGACGGCCAATGCGAACAGGACTATCCAATAACCGCGCCACTTCATGACGACCTCCGACTCTCCGCGAACGTTCCAGGTTAGCACGGCGTCAGAGTCAGCGTCAGCGCTACGCTGGCACTGGCCTCAAGACCGGCTAATCTCCGTCCCATGGCCGTCATCATCGAATCCCCCCACGACCTCAAGGACATGGTTGGCAAGCATCTCGGGTACAGCGAGTGGCTCAAGATGGAGCAAGACCGCGTCAACAAGTTCGCCGACGCCACGGGAGACCACCAGTGGATCCACGTCGACGTCGAGCGTGCGAAGAAGGGGCCTTTTGGGGCGCCGATCGCCCATGGATATCTGACCCTTTCCCTGGTCAGCAATTTCCTGATGCAGATTGTCGAGGTGCGTGGCTTCGAGTTCGCGGTCAACTACGGCACCAACAAAGTTCGATTTCCGGCTCCCGTGAAAGTCGGTTCGAGGATCCGCGGTGGCGCCGAGGTGATCTCGGTCGAAGAGGCCAAGGGCGGGATCCAATCGATCGTACGGGTGACGGTCGAAGTCGAAGGCGAAGAACGGCCAGCCTGCATCGCAGAAACGGTAAGCCTGTACTTCCCGAAGAAGGGCTAATCCCGACCCCGGCCGGTCGCTGACGCTGACACCGTCACTGCCCCTGATTTAGCTCGATTCCGTCTATCATCGTCTTTGCTGCGCTCATCGCGGTAACGCCGCCTGACATGATGAAGGCCATGAACTCTGCGCCGTCCGCGTCCAAGAGGTGCACTCTTTCTCGGGGCACAACGATCAAATTACCCGCGAAGTTGTAAGACTCCGGTAAGTAGACGGATACGTGGCCTGCGAGGTGCGGGTCGTCGAAACGCTCGCCCGTGAGGAACCCGAGGACTTTCAGCCCGTGGCGATTGATCTCGACGGCGACCGGCTTGTCGAACTTGCGTTGACCTCCGACAAACGCCCCGAAGAGATCCCGAAGCGAGTTGTAAAGCAGCTTGATGATCGGCACGCGTTGAAGCCCCGCCTCCAAGAACGTGACGAGCCGGCTGCCGACCACGTTGCCGGTCAGGTACCCGATGAAGGTGATCCCCACCGCCGCGATCAGGATGCCGAGGCCGGGAATCGGAGCGTTCAGCCATTGGTCGAGCTTGGTGACCGTGAACACGACCACCCAAACCGTGATGGCGACCGGCGCCAGAACCAACAGGCCCTGCGCAAAGCTTTTGGTGAGTATTCTCATGCGTCTCTCCTATCACCAGGTTGCACTCCGCGCATTTGCATGCACAACCCGCGGCGTGTCGCTCCTCCTTCGACCCTGGCATGGCCTTTCGCAAGGGCTGCGGCACATGGTGGTCGGCTCGCTGTTTTTCAGCGTCATGAGCGTCTTTGCAAAGCTCGCGGGGGAACGCCTCCCAACCATGGAGCTCGTGCTTGCTCGCGTCGTCGTGACCCTGGTGATGAGCTGGTGGGCGCTCAAAAGCCTCGGGATCGACCCATGGGGCAACAACAAGCGCCTCCTCGTATGGCGGGGGCTGGCCGGGTTTGGCGGATTGAGCTGCTACTTTTACGCCGTAACGCATCTTCCGCTGGCGGACGCGACCGTGATCCAGTTCTGCAACCCGATGATCGCAGCCCTGATCGCGGTGTTCGCCCTCCACGAGCCGCTCCGAATGATCGATGTTGCGGCGACCGCTCTGAGCATGGTCGGAGTGGTCCTCGTGGCACAGCCGTCCTTCCTGTTCACCGCAGGCACGCCGCTCGACCCGGTTGCGGTCGTCATCGGTGTGTTTGGCGCGATTTTTTCCGCGATCGCATACGTGATCATCCGCCGTCTAGGAGCGACCGAGCATCACCTCGTGGTGGTCTTTTACTTTCCCCTGATCACCGGGCCTGCATCGCTTCCGATCCTCGCCGTCGAGGGGCTCGCGATGCCCAGCGGGTGGGAGTGGCTTCTGCTGCTCGGCATCGGGGTGACCGCGCAGCTCGGCCAGATCGAGATCACCAAGGGCTACAAGCTCGAAACCGCCGGACGCGCATCTTCGATGACCTATCTGCAGATCGTGCTCGCCTACACGTGGGGAGTGCTGATCTTCAGCGAATTCCCGAACGCCCTCAGCGTCCTAGGCGCCGTGCTGGTGGTCCTCGGAGTATTGAGTGTGGCGCGCCGTCAGCCTTGAAAGAGAGGGTCGAACAGCTCGGGGCTGACGCCCAACCCTTCGAGGTCTTCGGTGCCTTCGGCGTTGGTAATGAACGTGATCATCTTCCGGCAGCCCTCGTGCTCGGTCGAGATTAGAGCGCCCGTACTCAGCTCGGTCCAACTCGTCCATGTCATCGAAACTCCGCCGACGGGAATGATGCTCACCCACATGCGCCACCTGACGGGCAAGCCATTCTGATCGACGTACCAGAGATAGGCATCCCCTGGCGTCACCCCGCCCGACGTATAGGTCACCAGCAGTCCCTTCTCGCCGTCTTCCTCGGTGACGATTTCGCGCTTCACGCCGGGGTCGAAAACCTTCACGACGGGGTTCAGCCAGAAGGAGTCGTTGACCCAGAACCTGTATGCCGTCTGCAGGGCCGACTCGGCGTCGTCGCCGGTGACCTCGCCATCCTTGCCCCAGACCCGCCCGGTTTTGTCACCTGTTCGGAGCAGCACCCGGGTGTCGCCCCAGCGAACCTCGACCAGATCGCGCTTTCGGTCCCAGACGTAGTGATGCTCCTCGAAGAAAGACCAGCGCACCGCTCCCGTTCGGTCCCAGGCCTCCTTGTTGACGGCCCGCTCCATCTTGTGGGCGAACTCATCTGCCTCTGGCGCGTCTTGTCCTTCCGGCCTCGGCTCACTCATGAAATAGGCCGCTCCGGCGACCACGATCACGCCGACGAACAGCACCGCTGCTAGCACCTTCAAAACCCGCATAGTCTCCCTCGCGAGCGGCTAGCCTACACTGTGCAGAGCGGCCGTAAAAGCGCTATGAGACCTTCCATGGGTGATTCCTCGATCGACGTACATGAGCGTGGCGCTGCACGCGACGGCGAGCCTCAGGTCATGGACCGGCGTTTGTTCATGCAGCTGCTGGTGTTTCAGATCCCAACCGGGACTTCGATCTCGGAAAACCAAGATGCCTTGATCGAGGCTGTCCGGGCAGCCGGCGTGCCGTCCGTCGTCTACGCCGATGCCAACGATCCGCGTGGTGTGGGCCTTCTGACGTTCACCGAAGACCCGGCGCGCTTCGTCGATTCGGTGCGTCCGCTTTTCGAAGCGGAGCTTCTTCGCGATTGGGTGCTTCGGCCCGAGCTCACGATGATCGGCCGAACCTACAGCAGTGGCTACGAGCAAGATCTCGAGTTTTGGTTGATCGACCGACCCCAGCAAACCGTGCTCAATCACGACTGGAATTGGGCAGTCTGGTATCCGCTTCGTCGCAGTGGTGCGTTCGAGCAGCTCGCAGGCAAGGAAAAGGGCGGAATCTTGCGAGAGCACGCAACGATCGGGCGCGCATATGGTGCTCAAGACCTCGCCCACGACGTCCGTTTGGCGTGCCACGGTCTCGATGCGAATGACAACGAGTTCGTGATCGGCTTGGTCGGCTCGAACCTCCATCGTCTTTCACACGTGGTCCAAGCGATGCGTGGCACGGTGCAGACGTCGCAATACATCGAGCAGATGGGGCCCTTCTTTGTCGGTCGCGCGATTGGGCGACAGGCGGGGAACAAAGGATGATTCGGGATGCCGGGTAGCACGTTCGGCCTAGCGTTCCGCGTGACCACTGCAGGCGAGAGTCACGGCCCCGCCAATGTCGTGATCATCGACGGCTGCCCGCCGGGGATCCCGCTATCGGAAGCGGACATCACGGGTGACCTCGATCGACGTCGCCCGGGGCAAAGCAAGATCGTCACCCAGCGTAAAGAACCGGACACCCCCGAGATCGTTTCCGGCGTGTTCGATGGCGAGACGACGGGCACTCCGATCGCGATCATCGTGCGCAATCAGGATCAACGCCCGAAAGACTACACCAAGATCAAAGACGTCTATCGCCCGGGTCATGCTGACTACACTTTCGATGCCAAATTCGGACGCCGTGACTTCCGCGGTGGCGGACGGAGCAGCGCTCGCGAGACGGTGGTGCGGGTGGCGGCGGGGGCCGTCGCGAAGAAGCTCCTCTCCCATTCATTCAGCGGTGAAGTGGTCGGATACGTCACGCGGATCGGCCACATCGAAGCGGAGATCCCGCAGACCGTGACGCTCGAACAGGTGGAGACGCTTCCCAGTGGCGAGCCCAACATCGTTCGCTGTCCGGATCCTAAAGCTGCCGCGCGTATGATCGAGCTGATCGAAAAGATGCGCAAGGCCCAGGACTCGATCGGCGGCGTTGCCGAGATCGTCGCACGCAATATTCCTCCGGGCTTGGGCGAGCCCGTGTTCGACAAGCTCAAGGCCGACCTCGGCAAAGGCCTTTTCAGTCTTCCAGCCGTCATGGGCGTCGAGTACGGCGCGGGCTTCGGCGTGGCTGCGCTCAAGGGCAGCGAGAACAACGACGTCTTCGAGACCGACGCGCAGGGCAATGTCCGGACCCGCACCAATCGGCATGGGGGCATGCTCGGTGGCATTTCGAGTGGGATGCCGATCGTCGTGCGTGCGGCGGTAAAGCCTACGAGCAGCCTTCCTCGTGCCCAAGACACCGTGACTGCCGACGGGGACGCCACGACCATTCGGACGACCGGCCGCCACGACCCCTGCCTTTTGCCACGCTTCGTTCCCATGGCGGAGGCGATGGTTGCGCTCGTTCTCGCCGACCATTGGCTCAGGTGGCGCGCGATTCGCGACTGAGCGCTAGCGGGCGAAGTTCCAGGCGATGATCGCGAGCGCCGCGGTCACTAGGATGGCCGTCCAAAGGAGGTTGCTTCCTTTGCGCTCGCCTTTGGCTTCCTCGGAGCCCACTGCGCGTCGAAAGCCGCTGACCATCCCGCCCATGACGCCCGTGCTCTGGCCGCCGACCGTGTTGCGAGAAGGGCCGTGCCCACCCTTACCTCGCTTCTTCCGGCTGGCGCTCTTCTTCTGATACTGCTTCGCCATCGATTCATCTTACCGAAGTTTGGCGGTCGCGTGAATCGCCTTTCTGGGAGGGGGTGAGAGGGTATATTGGGGTATTGGTTGCCGGTCCGTGCGACACCTCACATGGTCGCGTTCGCAGGCTGCCAGCATCTTTGGGGCTGAATCGGGCGTGCGATGTTGGAGCCACGCCTCCTCTGCCACAGCGGCGTCAGGGTGCCCGAGGCTGGTCAGCGCCAGCGATCGGCTCCGGAGAAGACTTTCGTCGCGAGGTGCCAGTCGAAGTCCGAGCTCCGCGGCGGCGAGCGCGTTCTGGTCGTCCGCGAGGCTCCCGTAAGCGCGCGCCAGGGCACGCCATGCGGTCCAGTCTCCGGGAGAAGCCTCCACCACCTGACGGTACGCTTCTGCCGCCTCCGACCATCGCCAGACCCGCGCATAAGCATCACCCCGAACGCGATCAAACACTGGGTGGGGGCCCACGAGCGCTTCGGCACGTCGGGCGGCCGCAACCGCGTCTTCGGTCCGGCCCTGCACGGAGGCTAAGCGCGCGAAGAGGAGCTCGACGCGCGCGATCAGGTCTTTGGACTTCGAAGCACTCGCCAGAACGAGCGCACGATGTAGGCTCGGCTTCGTCAGCTCCAGGTGCTCTTGTGTCCCGCGTAACAGCCCAAGCGCCTGGTCGAGAAGTCGCTCGACCGTGGGGCGTGCGGCGCCGCCGAGCGAAACTTCGTCCGTCGCACCATTCCCCATCCACGCCGTGGCGCTCGCGATCACCGTGAGCGGTTGGCGATTGCACGGATCGAGGGCGACTTTGCCTAGGAGCTGAGCCCAGTGCGCGAAGGCCTTGCCTCGCTCGGTGCGGCTTGCCTCGCACGCTGCGCGCTGAAACAGACGGCTGTGCTTTCGGTGCATCAGTCGCGAATCGATGCGAAGCGGCAACGATGCACGGTTTGGCGCGGTAAGCTCATAGCGGACGATCTGTGCATCGTGAGTCGGCAGGGTTCGGTCGAAGGCCGGGGTGGCGAAGCGATGCACCTGGTGCAGGATCTCTGGGTCGGCCGACGCATCGAGCATCGTCGACCGCAGCACGAACACGTCGTCGTTGTCGACTTCGGAAGGGCGGGAAACCGCGAGCAGCCGACCCGAGGCGTCGCGGACGTCGATTTCGACCCATACGTCGTGCATGTCGCGAGTACCCCCGGGAAAACGATGCCCGACCCCGGCGTTCTGCAACACGACGTCGAATACCACGTGCTCGCCACCTCGGATCGCGGCCTCCTCGGGAAAAAGAACCCTCTTTCCGTTGACGCGCGTGGCGCCAATGTCGATCACGACCGAACCGACCAGCGTGTCGTCGACGCGCTCGCCTTGCGCGCGATCGGGCAACTGCGCCGCCATTGCCGTATGGGACGCCGCCCACCGATGCCCGCTCACCAGCCCATCGGTTGCGGCTAGGTCTCCAGTCGACGCCGGCTCGGGCGTCATGTGACAACCCCGGCAGTCGCTCTCTGCGACGGCGACCCAATGGTTGGGAACCGACCCCGCGAACGCGGACGCGCTCCAGTCGCCAAGATCATCGATGCCGGGCAGGTGATGTTCGTTTCCGATCGCAGGCCCGGAGAACGACCGATGGCAGGAACCGCACAACGCGGCCGAACGGAGGGTCGGCATGGCGAGGCGTTCGCGATGCGCTTCGATCTCCGCAGGTACGGCCGGGTCGGGAATCAACACGGGTCGATCGGTGAGGGTGAAGCTCCCGTTTCCGTCCGGCCGGGTCGATTCGACGCTGTGGCAGACCAAGCAGGTGATCCCGGCGTAGGCGAGCTCATTTTCAGGCTTCACCTGCCGATCGATGTCACCGGACAACAGCAAGAGAGGGTCGTGACATCCCGCGCAGAACCGACTCGCCTTTGCACCGCGGTGCTCCCGAAATTCATCGACGCTCGTCCGGTACCAGGGGTTGTCGAACGACGCATAGGCGTGTGCGCTATGCATCCAATGCGATGCGACGTCGGAATGGCACCCCGCACAATCGTCGGTCTTAGCGAGGCGCTCGAGATCGATCGTCGAGGGCGCGGAGAGTAGAGACGGGCTCGACACCCTCTGCATCGCATCGCCAAAGGGCACCGGGGGCCCCGAGCATGCAGCGCAGAGCCCCCACGCGATGAAGAACGCCCCCATGAAAAGCTGCCGTGCCATGCCGTATTGGACGTTCGCCGCCCCCTTTGGATCTGATTTCCGGCTAGAGGGTGCCAATGCTCACGAAAATCTGCGTGAGAAGTGCATCCGCCATCAAGATGCTGATCGAGACGACCACCACCGCTCGAGTGGTCGAGCGGCCGACGCCTTCGGTCCCACCGCGTGTCTGAAGGCCGAAGTAACAGCCGAGAAGAGCGATCAAGAAGCCGAAGAACGGCGTTTTGAAGACGCCACTGGCAAAGTCGTTGATGCGGAGCGTATCGATCGCAGTCGAGTAGAAGAACTCCATCGGAATGCCGTAGGACAATGCCGCGACGAACATCGAGCTCAGCATTCCGAGGAGGAACGCGATGAAGGTGATGAGGGGCATGATCAAAATCCCAGCCACCATCCGCGGCACCACTAGCTTTCGAATCGGGTCGGCGCCGAGCGCGCGAATGGCGTCGATCTGTTCGGTGACCGCCATCGAACCAATCTCGGCGGCCATACCTGCCGCGATGCGGCTCCCGACGACGAGCGCTGTGAGTGACGGAGCGAGCTCACGTGCCTCGGAAACTCCGATTACACGCCCTAAGGTGTCCTTGGCACCAAACGCTTCCATCGATACCGCGAACTGAATGGTCATCACGATTCCGACGAAGATGGCGGTCGCTGCCGCGATGGCGATGCTTCGTACACCGAGCTGCTCGATCTGATAGATGAACTCGGGTGTATCGAAGCGTGTGGTGAACAGCGTGCGAAAGGTACGGATCGCGAGAAGGGTCGCACCGCCCACCTCCTCGACGAAGGTGCGCAGCTGGCGAATCCGAGAGTCGGCCCACCCTGTGAAGCTTCCTGGTCGTGCCGAGGGTCGTGCTGACGTCATGACTTTTCCGAGATCGTACGGAACCCGTCGACGAGCGCATCGAAGTCCCCGAGGGCTTCCTCGAATGGGGGTCCTGGCGGCGTGATGAGAGCAAAGTCGTATACGCAGTCGTCCTTCTTGAGAATCTGCATGAGCATCTCACGAGGGACCCCATCGAGGTTCGCGGTGAAGCGTGTACGAAGCGCCTCACGCCCGTCCATCGGAATCGTCTCCTCGGAGATGATCTCACGCTTCGTGAAACCGATCATCAGATGGGCGCGAAGCGCAGTGAGCGGAATGTCGAGCGATGGGTCGCACCTCGAGTCGACATGCATCACGGCCTCTTTCGAGGAGTTGTGCCATGCGAGGTCGTTTTGACCGCTGACGGAGACCCTTTGCCAGTCAGGCCCGACGGGGCCGATGCGATAGCTCGCCCGGGCGCCCTCATAGACACCGTTTTGGAGCGTCCCGGTGGTGGCACAGGCGGTCGCCATCAGGCCTCCCAAAAGCCACGTTCCCAGCCGTCCCCTCACGAGGCCAGACTCTAGCAGCCCCCGGATTCTTGTCTATTTGCCCCTATGGCGCCCGGAAGTGGGGCGTCGGCGTTTTTCGTACGTTAGACTAGAAGCATGAGTCGGGGGGCTCAACAGGAACAAGCGGCCCGGACCCGCGGGGTGGCGATTCTCGATCGCCTCGTGGTGGAGGGCAGGATTCCACCTGAACGGTACGACGAGGTGATGATCCACGCTCAGCGGACGCAGTCCACGGCCGAGGAAGCGATGATTCAGCTCGGGCTCATCAGCGAGGCAGAGCTTCTCAAGTACATCGCCAACCTCTACCACACTCGATTTGTGGGCTCCGAGCGCCTGGCGAAGGCTGGGGTCGACCCTCAACTGATTCGGAAGATCCCTCGCAAGCTGGCGAAACGGCTCACCGCTTTTCCGATCTTGTTCGACAAGGCTTCGCGTACCCTTTCCGTCGTTGCCGCAGACGTCACCGATGATGACGTCCGCCAGCAGATGCTCTTCGCAACCGAAGCGCGCGACATCAAGATCTATGTAGCCCGCGAGGCAGCCATTCGAGCCGCCATTGCGAAGCACTACGACCAAGACAACCGTCCTTTCGAAATGCTGCTGAGCGGTGCCTCCTCTCGCGAGGTCCGGACGTCGCGTGAGTCCGATCCCGTGCCGGGGTGGGGTCAAGTCTTCGAGGAAAAGGACGGCTTGCTCGTGCACCGAGAGCCCGCGAAGCCAGCCAATGTGGAGCCCGCGAACGACCACGCGCCCAACGTGGCCGCGCCGGAGTCACCTCTCGAGACGCAACCAGGAAACGCCACGATGATCGAGGCGCTCTCGGCGGCAGCGGAGGGCGGCGATCTCAAGGTCGAGCCAGAGGTCTACCTCGAGACTCTCAACGTGCTGGTGACATTGATCGAACAGCTCAATCGCGATCGCGGGGGCCACTCCACACGCGTGGCGCGACTTTGTGAGAAGCTCGGGGACCGGATTCGACTCACCAAGCCACAGGTCCAGGGGATCTTGATCGCCGCCTATCTCCACGATGTGGGGGTCTCGAACGAGTCTCACGTGACTCCGCTCGACGTGGCCAGCGATGAAACCAAACGCGAGCTGGCGCGCAGAGCGTACACGGCGCCGATCCGGTTTCTCGAGGCCGTTGCGCTTCCAACAACTGCCGTCGATGCGCTGCGGCATCGCCACGAGTGGTTCGATGGGCGCGGCTTTCCCGAGCGGCTCAGCGGCAAGAACATCCCTCTCGGAGCGCGGGTCTTGGCCGTGGCAGAAAGCTACGTCGACCTCACCCAGAGCCAGCAAAACGCCGCAGGTCGTCGGCTGGCGGCAGAGGACGCCTGCGACTTCCTCGACCTTCACAAGGGCACGACCTTCGACCCAGCCGTAGTCGATTGGCTCCGACACATCGTTCTCGACGACGGGATGCAGACACAGCTGCTAGCTTCGCGCAACCGCGTGTTGATCGTCGATCCCGATCCCGAAGAAACCTCGGTGCTCGAGGTGCGATTCGCCGAGCGGGGTTACGAGGTCACGATCGAACGAGAGCCGACGGCCGCGCTCAGGCGGCTCGAGGCCGAGAATTTCGATATCGTCGTGAGCGAAGTGCAGCTGACGAATGGCGATGGATTCGAGCTGTTGACGCGCATACGCGACAACGGTCACAAGGTGCCGATGATGTTCCTCACGGCGAAGCGTGACCAATTGTCGGTGAACCGTGGGCTCGAGCTCGGGGCCGCGGACTACGTCGTCAAACCGGCCTCGGCCGCCGTCGTGGCGGCGAAAGCTGGTCGCATCATCGAGGAAGCGCGGAGTCAAAAGCCGGGCGGTCGTGGGGTGTCGGGGTCGCTTCAGGAAATGGCGCTTCCCGATGTCATTCAGATTCTCGCCAACGGTCGAAAAAGCGGACGTCTCAAGGTCCGAAGCGGGCGTCTTGAGGGCGAAATGATGTTTCAGGCCGGCTCGATCCACGACGCGGTGTTCGGCGACCTCACGGGAGCGGAGGCCGTCTACGGAATTCTGCGCTTGACCGATGGCGATTTTGCGCTGGATCCGAACATGGATCCGATCGAGGACCGAATTGGGATTCCGGCGCAACATCTACTGCTCGAGGCCATGCGGCGGATGGACGAAGGCGCACGGTAGAACCGGCCAGGTGTTCAGCAGAGTCGTCCGAGTTTGAGCGTAGCTTGTGGTGGGATATGCTGGTCGGGTGCACTTGTGCGTACAATGTGGCGCCTCGGTCGAAGACGGCGCGCGTTTCTGTTCCGCGTGCGGGGCACCGGCGGACGAAGGCGGTGGATCGGGGGCCTCGGACCCATTGATCGGCCGGATTGTCGGCGGCAGCTACCTGTTGCAGGAGGTGGTCGGCGTCGGCGGCATGGGGCGCGTTTACAAAGCCGAGCAGTCGACGCTCGGGCGAACGGTGGCGGTGAAGGTGATCCACCCCCATCTCCTCAGCGATGAGCAAACGGTAGCGCGCTTCTATCAGGAGGCGAGAGCGTCCAGTCGACTCAACCACCCTAACAGCGTCAGCATCATCGACTTTGGTCGCACCGACGACGGCATTCTCTACCTGGCGATGGAGTTCTTGAGTGGAAAGGACCTCGCGCTCGTGATGCACGAGGAAGGCCCGCTCGCGGTAGACCGCATCTGCAACATCCTGATCAACAGCCTCGATGCGCTTGGCGAAGCCCACGAACTCGGTATCGTCCATCGAGACCTCAAGCCGGAGAACATCATCCTGCGCCCGCTTCGTTCCGGCGACGACCTCGTCAAAGTGGTCGACTTCGGGCTAGCAACGATTGTGGGGGGCGAAAGCTCGATCACGAAGCCCGGCTTGGTTTGCGGAACGCCCGATTACATGTCTCCCGAGCAAGGTCGCGGGGATGACGTCGACGGGCGGGGAGACCTCTACGCGCTCGGCGTAGTGCTTTTCGAGCTGCTAGTTGGGCACCTTCCGTACATCGACGATACACCGACACGGGTCGTCCTTCGCCATCTCAACGACCCAATCCCCGATCCACGCGTAGCGAGCCCGAAGCGGGCCATTCCCGACCGACTTGCTCGCGTGACGATGAAGGCGCTGGCCAAAGATGCCAACGACAGGTTCCAGAAGGCCCGCGACATGCAGCAATCGCTCCGGGAGGCCCTCGATGAGCTCCGTGTGCAGCGAACGTCCGTCGTTCCGTGTCCCAATTGCGGCGCACCGGCCACGCTCCTTCAGAACTTCTGCGGGGAGTGCGGTGCGCGCCTCGGAAGCGAGGCCCCGTCGTACGCAACCCATCGATCGCTGCGCCCGTCTTTTTATCCGCCGCTCGGTTCCCAGCGCGATTTCATAGGGCGCGAAGCCGAGCTACGGCTTGTTCGCGAGCATCGCCACGCCGCGTCCCAAGGAGCTCACTGGTTGCACGTCTGTGGAGAATCTGGCGTCGGCAAGACTCGGTTCCTCACGGAAATTGCAGAGATTGCGGCGGGGGAGGGAGACCTCGTCATCGGGGCGGGAGCACACCCCTCGGGTGCTCCGGTTCCGTATACAGCGGTGAGAACGATCCTCACAGAGCTTCTGGAAGTCGATGATTCCGAGCTCAAGAGGATGGTGGACCGGGGTGAGGAGCTTGGTTCTGCCTTGGCGAGCGCGGGCGTCGACGAGGTCATCAAGCCCGCCGGGCTCTTTGGCGGGGACGGTCGATCACGTACCGGCGCGGTAGCCGAAGCCTTGGCTTGCGGTGTGCGTCGCGCGAGGGGCCGCGCCACGAGCGGCCGGGTCATGTTGATCGTGGACGACCTCCCTTATTGTGATGGGTTGACTCAACGGACGGTGATAGAGCTAGCTCGCGTGCTCGGAACGGAGCCGGTCCTGCTAGTGACGGCGGGCGACGACGATCGAGAGGTTCCTGCCAACGAGGTGATCCGCCTCGAGGGGCTCGCATCCGAAGACGCACAACGATTCTTGGCCAGTTCGTTTCAGCTGCGGCTGGTTTCTGGTCTCCATCGGCTCACCGACGCCATCGGGGGCCGCATTCTTCCGCTCCACCTCGAACAGCTAGAGGCTCTCGGCATGTCCCCCGACGACGGCCCGCCGCCCCGCCTTGCGGATGCGATTCTGCAACGCATCGAACGGCTTGACGTCAGCGCGCAGCGGCTGCTTCAAGCGGCGGCAGTGCTCGGTCGCACCTCCGAGCTCGATACCCTTCGTAGCGTGATGGGGAACGATGATCTCGAGGGCCTCGACGAGCTTGCAGGCACTTCGATCGTTCAACTCAACGGCTCGCGCGCGAGCATCGTGCATCCCTTCATCGCGGAGCTGGTCGAAGCTTCGATACCGGCCGAGGCGCGGCGTGACCTTCATCGGCGTGCCTACCGCGCGCTCAGCGAGCTCCGTGCCCCGGAGGAAATTCGCGCCCTTCACGCATTTCGTGGCGTCGATCCCGTGAGCAGCTTGGTGATCCTGGAGCGGGCCGGAGACGCAGCCATGACCCGAGGAGATCACTTGGGCGCGGTGCTCCAGTATCGCCGGGCTCTCGAGCTCGCTCGCCGCGAGACTCTCGAGAGCGGGGACACCGTGCTCGATCGCGCGATCTCTACGTTCAGCCGCAAGCTCGGCGAAGCAATGTCGCGCTCCGGGGATCCCGCTGGTGCGGATGGCGTCCTTCGCGAGGCGTTGGACCTGACGACGCCCAGGAGCGCGGACCGTGCTCGCATGTTGCTTTCTCTCGGGCGCATTGCGGCCCGGCGCGACCGACCGCGAGATTCCATGCGTCATTTCGGACAGGCGCTCGAGCTGGTTGCCGGGGTCGAGCCCGAAGTCGAGTCGCACCTCCAAGTCGCAATCGGCCGTATTCGTCGGATCGAGGGGGACCCGCAACACGCCGCGAATGCTTATCGTCGAGCGCTCGAGCTGTTTGATGAAGTAGGGGCGTCCGAGTACACCACAGCTCGCACCACTCTGGAGCTCGCGGATGCGCTCACTGCGGCTGGAGATCATGAAGGCGCGGCGCGCGAGCTATTGCAGGTCGAAGAAAACGGCCGGCGGACCGGCTCGCTGAGCCTCGTTGCGCGGGCAGTCGGCATGCTTGGCTCGATCGACGAGCTCGCCGGCCGAGCTCGCGATGCTCAGCATCGCTACGAAGATGCTGCATCGCTTGCCGCGCAAGCCGGTGACGCACCTGGCTATCGCCGTTGGCTCTCGGCCAGCAAAACTCTGCGCGCCAGCATCTAGGCGATAGCGTGGGGGCGGCGGGGCGGGACCAATTGACAGGCCGTAGGCCCGACCGGGATTACCCAAGCGATAGTGTGGTGGTAGGGTAGGTTAACGTCGCCTATGATTCCGGCCATGCGGCATGGTTGGTGGCTTTGGGTGCTCGTCGCCGCGGCGGGATGTGACTCGCTGGGCGAGTTCGCTACCGGCGATGGCGAGATCTATAGGGGCTCCATCGTGGGCGTGGATGATCCCGACAACTGCCCCGACGGGATCGACTGCTCCTTCATTCGTCGCGGATTCCCTTTCGGCGCCACGTTGGACCTGAAGTTCGACCCGTTCGGCGTCTACGATGACCCAGGCATGATCAGCACACGCGGCGAGAATTGCGGCGCAACTTTCGACAACACACCCTTGCTTCCCATCCCCCCACTGCAGCATGACCAACTCGGGCTCTACGAGTTCCCCGGCGGTGGGCGGCTCCGCAACTACATGTTCGTCGCGAGGCCAGAATCGGGTCCCTTGGCCGGGCGCGATGCCATGGTCTTCCTCTCACTGATCCGCGGGGGATCGATCGAAATTCGCATCGTCGCTGGCCCCGGCCTGGTGCTTTGCGACCCGAGCGACTGCACTCAGCTCGACGCCGGAGAATGCGACTTCTTCGGTTTCTTTTCTCTCGGACGGCAGCCGCTGTGATGCGCGTTTTGGGAATTGAGAGCTCTTGTGACGAAACGGCGGCGGCACTGGTCACCGACCAGGGCGAAGTGCTTGCGGACGTGGTCGCCAGCCAGATCGCAACGCACGGGCCCTACGGCGGGATCGTCCCCGAGCTAGCCTCGCGCGCCCACATGCGGGCTATCATTCCGGTCATTCACGAAGCATTCTCGGGCATCCCCGGCGGTCTAGCTGGCGTGGATGCGATCGCGGTCACACGAGGCCCCGGCCTCGTCGGATCGTTGTTGGTGGGGGTGCAGGTCGCCAAGGCGCTCGCCTGGAGCCTCGATAAGCCATTGTTGGGCGTGAATCACTTGGACGGCCACCTATTCGCCATCTATCTCCAACGCCCTGAAGGCCGCGAACCGATGCCTGTGCCCAAGATGCCGTATGTGGGCCTGCTGGTGAGCGGCGGCCATACCGCGCTCTATCGCGTCGAAGGATTCTCGGATATCGGGCTATTGGCCCAAACCCGGGACGATGCGGCCGGCGAGGCGTTCGACAAGGCCGCCAAGCTTCTGGGTCTCGGCTATCCAGGAGGCCCGATCGTCGACAGGCTGGCCGCTCTTGGGCAAGCGGATGCGTTCTCGTTCCCGCTCCCAATGGCGTCACGAAAGACACTCGACTTCAGCTTTTCCGGGCTCAAAACAGCGCTTGCGCGTCACATGCAGCAAGCGGGCGTTCCCAAAGACGAACAGACGCTCGCGAACCTTTGTGCATCGTTTCAAAGTGTCATCGTCGAAAGCCTGGTTCGTAAGTCACTGCTTGCCTGCCAGCGCGAGCGAATTGACCAGCTGGTGATCACTGGCGGCGTCGCAGCCAACCGTGGTTTGCGAGCGAGCGCCAAAGTAGCCTGCGACGAGAACGGGATCACCCTGTTCGTGCCGCCGCCGAAATCGTGTACCGACAACGCTGCGATGATCGCGATGGCGGCTGTTCATCGATTGGCCGATGGCGAGCGTGACGATCTGTCGTTTGCCGTGTATTCTCGCGACCCCGACAGGCGTCGCGGCAAGTTTCGAGCCGATGGAACTCTCGTCGAGCACAAGTCAGAGTAGAACCTCGGCCGGAGGCCCCACGGCGGCGCTCGTCGCGGCGTTCGTCGAAGTGGCGCTTCCGGTACCGATTCGCAGAGTGTTTACTTATCGAGTACCCGAGGGTTTGGTCGGGAAGCTCAGCCAGGGCTCGCGGGTTGCAGTGTCGTTCCACCGCCGAAAGCTTCCGGGTTTCGTGGTTGGTTCGCGGGCCGACATGCCCGAAGGCGTGAAGCGAGCGTTGCCGGTGGCCGGGCTTCTCGAGGCCGAGCCGGTATTCACACCGGAGTTGCTGCGATTTCTCGAGCAGGCCGCCAAGTACTATATGCACCCGCTCGGTGAAGTGCTGCGGGCAGCGGCGCCGGCGCTACCTACAGGAGCGATGCGCCGACTCCGTGACGACGGTTTTCTCGAAGCCGAGGAGCACCTTCCAGGGCAGCGCGTCGCCCATCGCACGACCTGGAAGATCACGGCAACCGGAAAGGACTCCTCGGACGTTCGACTCGGGGCCCGCCAGCGGGAGGTCATGGAGCGCTTTGCGAGTCGGCAATCGCTTTTTCTCGACGAGCTTCGGTGCACACACGCGAATCCGCGTGCGGTCATCCGGGCGCTTGCGGCCAAGGGCCTCGTCGAGCTCGAAGAGGTCGAAGCCAATCCCGACCCGTTTTTTCGTGCTCCCGTCCCACGCGACGAACCACCGACGCCGACGGGGGAGCAGCGATTCGCGATAGACGCGATTTGCCAGGCCCTCGAGAGGCACGGGAGCGATGCATTCCTGCTCCATGGTGTCACCGGCTCGGGTAAGACCGAAGTCTACCTCCGCGCGATCGACGAAGTTCGCAAAGGCGGTCGTGGCGCGATGCTGCTCGTGCCCGAGATCGCGCTGACCCCGCAGCTCGTGGGACGTTTTCGCGCGCGCTTTGGAGATGAGATCGCGGTGCTTCACAGCGGGCTCACGGGCCGGCAGCGTGACGATGCATGGCAGGCGCTCCGCCGTGGTCACGTTCGGGTCGCGATCGGCGCACGCTCGGCGTTGTTTGCACCGGTCGTCGATCTCGGGATGATCGTCGTCGACGAAGAGCACGACCCTTCGTTCAAGCAGGACGACGGTTTTCGCTATCACGCCCGGGACATGGCTCTGCTTCGAGCCCAATATGCTCAGGCGGTTTGCGTGCTCGGAAGCGCAACACCTTCGATGGAGACCTATCATCGCGCGACGGAGGGCAAGATCCGTCTCCTCTCGCTGCCGACACGCGCGACCGGGCAGCGACTCCCGGAGGTGGAGATCGTCGATCTGCGGAGGCATCGTCACGGGCCGACGGGGCATCCACTGCTCTCGGGCCCGCTTCATCACGGCCTCGAACAGTGTTTGGAATCTGGTTTCCAGGCCATTCTGTTTCTCAACCGACGTGGATTCTCGCCGAGTGTGCGGTGTGTTTCGTGCGGGGCCGTCGCCGAGTGCCCCGCTTGCAGTGTCGCCCTGACCGAGCACCGAAGACAAAGTGCGCTGCGCTGCCACTATTGTGACTTTCAGCGGGCAGTCGCCGTGCCATGCGTGGCATGTGGAGGCTTGAAATATGACAGGCTAGGCATTGGCACCGAACAGCTCGAGCAGGCCATCAAGGAGAGTTTTTCGAAGGCCAAGGTGGCCCGGCTCGACCGCGACACCGCTACCGGCGCGGGCGTCGAGGAAGTTCTCGACCGCCTGCGTGATGGTGAAGTCGACGTCATGGTCGGTACGCAGATGGTGACCAAGGGGCACGACATCGCAAGGGTGACGCTCGTCGGTGTCGTCCTTGCCGACCAGAGCTTGGGGTTTCCGGATTTTCGCGCGTCCGAGCGGACGTTCCAATTGCTTGCGCAGGTTGCGGGAAGGGCAGGACGCGCCGACACGCCAGGCAAGGTCATCTTACAGACCTATCAACCAGACCATCCGGCGGTCCGTCTCGCCGCGCAACACGACTACGAAAGCTTTTACGCTGCCGAGATTCAAGCTCGACGAGAGGTCGGGTATCCTCCCTTCACCCGCCTCGTCAGCGCACGCATTCATGCAGGCGCCGAAGCCGACGCCCGCCGTGCCGCTCAAGCGCTCGCTACGACCGCGCGTCGACACGACACTGTTCGCGACGGGATCGTCGAAGTGTTGGGCCCGGCACCGGCTCCCCTCGCGCGGCTCCGAGGGCGTTACCACTACCGGCTTCTTCTCAAGTCCTCGGACCGAAAAGCCCTCCGCTTCCTAGCGGCCCAACTTGCAGCCCAGATCGACGAAGGCCTCGCTCCGGCTCGCGCTTCCCTCGACATCGACCCTCTCTAAGGGCCACTCTTTGAAACGCTCAAGCCCTGGAAATCACGAGGAATTTCTGTGGAAGACAGGGGGAGGGTCGCTGCGGCTTCCGCAGCGAGAAAGCCGAATGTGAGGGCTGGACCGATCGTGCCGCCCGCGCCTGGGTACGTGCGACCCATCATCGAAGCGGTCGAGTTGCCTGCAGCGTAAAGTCCGGGAACGGGCTCCCCCTCCTCTTTCAGCACGCGACTGTGTTCGTCGGTGCGGAGGCCTCCCTTGGTGCCGAGATCACCTGGATAGATCCGGACTGCGTAGAACGGCCCGGTCTCGACGGGGCCAAGCGAGCAATTCGGCTTTACGCGCGGATCGCCGTAGTAGCGATCCTGCGCGCTCCATCCGCGGTTGTAGTCCGGGTCTTCGCCCTTGATGGCACTCTCGTTGAACCGCGCGATGCTGGCCTTCAATGAGTCGGCGGGTATGCGGATCTGTTCGGCGAGCTCTTCGAGCGTGTTTGCGCGGAAGAGGTAGTTTCCATCGCGGTACCGGCGGGGCACTTGCGTGTCGGGCATGACCTTGCCTGGGGCGATTGGGCCTTCGATCGACGACCTTCGATACGTGGCATCGAAGATGTGATACCAGCGCGGATCCGCTGTCTGCGTCTTGGCGACGTCTTCGTACATTCCATTGACCACGTCGATGTAGGGAGCGGCTTCGTTCGTGAACCGTTTCCCATCCTGGTTGACGAACACGCCGTGGGGTAGGCTTTTCTCGACCACGAGCACCCACGAATAGGGCGACTTGGGAACCAGTGACACAGGGGTCCACCAAGCTTCATCCATCAAGCCAACCGTCCCGCCGGCCTTTTGGCCGAGCAGGATCCCATCACCCGTGTTCGATGGGGTACCGGCAGTCCACTCGGTGCTGATCGGTTGGCGTTGGTACTGTTGACGCATCTCGAGATTCCGCGAGAAGCCGCCAGCGGCGATCAGCAGGCCTCGGTTGGTCTTCACCCGAAACCCCTTGCCCTCTTTATCGAGGATCGCCCCTACGACCCGACCGTCTTCGAAGATCAGCTCTTCGACGCTAGTGTGGAGCCAAGCCGGGATGTTGCGCTCGTTGAGTGAAAGCAGGAGGCGCCCCATCAGCGAGTTTCCCGCGCACAGTTTGGTGTCACGTCCCCATCGCTTTCGTTTCGGATAGCGAAGCAAATAGAGAATCATTTGCCATGCCATGAATAGCATCGTGCGGAACCCGACTCCGATCGCGGCCTGCGCTTCCCTGGCCGTGATGCCGAACTTGCCTAGGATCTGTGACTGAGGGTGCGGCCTTCGCAGCTGCATCAATTGCTCCCGGAGCTTCGAGCCGTCGAATGGCACGGGGTCCATCGACCGACCGCCTGATCGGCCGCCGGGCGCCTCGGGGTAGTAGTCGGTGTACTTCGTCAGCGGAACGTACCGCACGTGGGTGTTTTCATGGAGGTAGGCGAGCACGCGTTTGCTTTCGCGGATGTACAACCAGAGCCGCTCATCGGCGACTTCACCCTTCGTGATGTGCTTGAGGTACGTGAAGCCCTCTTCATCCGAGTCCGCAATGCCCTCCCTTGCCATGCCGGGATTGTTCGGCACCCAGCAAACGCCGCCCGACATCGCTGTGTTGCCGCCGAAGAGCTCGCTCTTTTCGACCAGGAGTACGTCGAGACCCAGGTCGTGCGCCCGGACCGCCCCACTCATTCCAGCGGCTCCACTTCCCATGACCAGCAAATCGACCGTACGATCCCACTCCGCCATCACGGCGCTCCTCCTGCTAAGGTGTTCGCGAGAAAATAGAACATGTTCTAGTGGAACGTGCCTGTCAACTCGCCCAGGATCTTGCGGTAGGCCACCCCGGGCGCTAAAAAAAAACTGTCGTTGCAAGGTGTTGAGCGGCCAGCTCCTCGGAGGTTTCCCGTTGATTCGCCCGATTCTCTTTTACCCAGACAAACGTCTCCGCAATCCCGGCAAGGAAGTCGAGGAGTTCGACGCCGAGCTGCGCGAGTTGATCGAGGACATGGCCGAGACGATGTACGCCGCTCCGGGGGTTGGTTTGGCTGCTCCCCAGCTCGGGATTTCGAAGCGACTTTTCATCGTGGACGTCGCAACTGGGGAAGACGAGCCGAGTGATCTTCGCGTCTTCATCAATCCGGAGATTATCGAAGCCGAAGGGGACACCACCTTCAATGAGGGTTGTCTGTCCTTCCCGGGCATCCGCGAAGACATCGACCGCGCCGAACGCATCAAAGTGCGCGCCGCCGATCCCGACGGCAAGCCCTTCGAGCTCGAAGCCGACGGGCTCTTAGCGATCGCGATTCAGCACGAAAACGATCATCTCGACGGCAAGTTGATGATCGATCATCTCAGTGTGTTGCGCCGCCGCCTCGTGCATCGCGCGATGACCAAACGGGCCGCGGTCGACGCCGCGCAGTGAGCGGTTGATGAGGTCGGTGTTCTTCGGCAGCCCCGATTTTGCGGTGCCCTGCCTCGAAGCGCTGGACGAGATCAGTGACGTCGCCGTGGTGATTTCCCAACCAGACCGACCGGCGGGGCGGGGACTGTCCATCCGACAACCCGCGGTAAAGCGGCGCGCTCTCGAGCTAGGCCTCGAAGTTTGGCAGCCGAAGAGGGTCCGGACACCCGAGTTTGCGGCCAGCCTACGCGAGCTCAGCGCGGATGTGGGCGTCGTGGTCGCTTACGGTCGGATCTTGCCCCGTGCGGTTCTGGACGCCCCGACAACGGGCTGTGTGAACGTGCATGCGTCGCTGCTGCCGCGGTGGCGGGGTGCGGCGCCGATCCAATGGTCGATTGTGCACGGTGATTCCGAGACTGGGGTCACGCTGATGCAGATGGACGAGGGCATGGATACGGGTCCGATCTTGGCCACGGCGACGACCGCGATCGAACGCAACGATGATGCGGCGAGCTTGGGAGAACGCCTTTCGAAGTTGGGAGCCGATCTCTTGCGCGAGAAGCTTCCGCAGTACGTGGCTGGCGAGCTCATGCCAATACCGCAGGACGATGCCGAGGCCACGATGGCCCCGCTTCTCGACAAGGCCCACGGCCGAATCGACTGGAACAGGTCAGCCCGCGAAGTGCATGATCAGATTCGCGGGATGAATCCGTGGCCCGGGGCGTTCACCATGCTTGGGGGGCGCCGCATCAAGGTGTATCGCACGCAGCGCTCGACGCTCGATCCGGAAGGGGCGCCCCCGGGGCAAGTCATTGCCCTCGACCCCGAAGGCATTCTTGTCGCTTGCACGGAAGGCACGATCGAGCTTCAAGAGCTTCAGGAAAGTGGACGCAAGCGAGTGGATGCCCGAGCGTTCACCACGGGACGCGGGATCCAGGTCGGGGACCGGTTTTCGAGTGAAGGGACCGACGCATGAAGATCTACACCAAGACAGGCGACGCGGGCGAGACCGGCCTCTTCGGTGGCGCCAGGGTGTCCAAAGCCTCCCTTCGGGTTGACGCGTACGGCGAGGTCGACGAGCTCAACAGTGCGATCGGCTGGGCGCGCGTAGCGGTTTCCGACGCCCACCTCGACGCGCTCCTCAATCAAATCCAGAACGAGCTCTTCGAAGTGGGGGCGGAGCTCGGGTCTACCGCGGCCCGCAAAGAGAAGGGTGGTTTGCCGCTCATCGAAGAAGCCCAAGTGCGAACCCTCGAACGAGCGATCGATGAGTACGAAGAAGGGCCGCCAGCACTGCAGTCGTTCGTCCTGCCAGGGGGGAGCGAGAGCGCGGCCCGCTTCCACCTTGCGCGATGCATCTGCCGACGTGCCGAACGCGGAGTCGTCGCGCTTGGCGCGCAGGAAACGCTGCGCGGCGAGCTATTTCGTTACCTGAATCGTCTGAGCGATCTGCTGTTCACGCTGGCCCGCTACGCCAACCACGCCGCCGGGGTCGAAGACACCCCCTGGAAAGGGCGAGGCGGCTAGGGCATATCGTCCGGGTCCAAGGCGAAGCCGGGCGTCGCGCTGATTCGGCCGTCATCGCGTACTCGCCCTGGCAAATCGAGCCCTTGACTGATTTCCTCGAGCGCTTGAAACAGAACCGCGCGCTCCCGGGAGATCTGTTCGACGATCGTTGCGCCCCATTTTCGCTTCGCCCGGATCTTGATCGACGTCCAGGTCCGGTCGACCAACTCGAGATAGATCAGAGCGAGCGCTCCCCCGAAGGCGCCAATGAAAAACGTCGTGACGCCGGCGGCCCATGGGGCACGCGGGATTCCTGAAAAGGATTCGTGAAGCTGGATCTGACCGAGCCCAACGAGCAAGGCGGCGGTCAACCACGTCAATGGGAAGACAATCATCCCAACCAGCAGCTTGACGGTCGCTGTGTCCTTGTATTGCCTCGCGGCGAGCTTCGAGGCCAGGTTGGTCACGAAGTAAGGGCCCACGTTGATCAGCAAACCCAGGAACAGAACGGGCGGAAACACCAAGAATACGACTGCCGCTTGAAGCCCGAGGAGGAACGGAATCCATTTCGACTCGATCGGCGGCGGCTTGTCGAGGTCATCGTCCTCTAGTTTGACCTCGCGGAGCGCCGAATCGTAGGCGGCAACCTGGTCCAACAGGGCCTCGACAGCTTGTGGATCGGTCTTCACGAGGTCGTAGTACGCCCTCCACACGCGCGCCATCCCGAGGGTGCGTTCGGCCATGTCGGGTGCTTTCAGATTCGCCCCAGCCCTCTTGGCGCGCTCTGCCCTCATGAGGGAGCGCACGCGGCCCATCAGTCGGTTGAGCTCCCAGCTTTCGGTGGCATGCGTCACTTCTTGCAGAATCGGCTCGAGCTCTGCCGTGAGCGCGCTGCTTCGAGCCCGAAGCACCTCGTCGTCGTCATCGGGAATCGGCTCGTCGAGCTCGGGCGTCAACTCGATCGGTGCATGGAACTCGACGAGAGCGTCCGAACGAAACGATGTCTTGTCGTCATAATGTAGGCCTACCGGGATGATGACCGGTGGCACTCCGTTCGGATCGCTGAGTTGCTTCGCGCGGTAGTAGAGTCGTGCGGCACCGGTCTTGAGATCCTGCAAGAACGGGGCATCGTGGCTCACGCCCTCGGGGAAGAGTGCGGCGAAGCGTCCGTCGCAGACCGCTTGGGCCAACGCATCGAGGCTCTTCCGATTGGCGTTGCGCCGCGCTTCATCGTCCGCGTCCTCGAGGTCGACAGCCCGGTAGATCGGAACCGTGCCGAGGGCGCGCATCAGCTGGCCTACGAACGGCCATTTGAACAGTCCATGACGTGCGCCAAACACCACTCGCCTCGGAAACGTGCTGACGATGAGCGCCGGATCGACGAGCCCGTTGGGGTGCCATGCGATCAGAATCCCCCCACCGCTTTGCGGCACGTGTTCAATGCCGGCCACCCCAACGCGTCGAAAGAACATTCCCACCAAGAATCGAACGAGACGCACCGCGCTGCTGGTGGTGATGGCCATGCCACATGATATCCCGAGAAAATGGGGACGGTCCCCTTTTTCGATCTTCCGATACGCGCTAGACACGCTCGTGATGAGAGGCGAGCGAATCGTGTTCCTGGGTGCCGCGCTCGCCACTCTTTCGTTGGGCTGCAAGCAGAAGGAGGAGACGGTCGTCGTGTCCCCTGCACCCGCGGTGGAGGCAGCTCCGGAGTATGCGGGTACCGACACCTGCACGTCCTGTCACGAGAAGGCGCACGAGGACTGGATGGGGTCGCATCACGACCTCGCGATGCAAGTCGCGACGTCCGATACCGTGCTCGGCGATTTCGGCGGAACGACGGCGCGCTACTATGGCGAGACCGCAATTTTCGTTCGCGAAGGCGACGCGTTTTTCGTGGAGGTGGTCGACGCCGATGGCAAGCCAACTCGCTTTCCGGTGGAGTACGCGTTTGGCATTGCGCCGCTTCAGCAATATCTGGTCGAGACGGAGCCCGGCCGTCTGCAGGCCTTCCCTTTTGCTTGGGACACTCGCCCAAAGGAGCGCGGCGGGCAGCGTTGGTTCCACCTGCAGCCCGAGGAATACATCGAACCGGGAGATCCGCTTCATTGGACGGGCCCGAGCTACAACTGGAACCATGCGTGCGCCGATTGTCATTCGACCGCGCTAAAGAAGAACTACGATCGCGCCTCCAAGCGCTATGCGACCGAGTACCTCGAAGTAAACGTCGGCTGCGAGGCGTGCCACGGGCCTGGGTCGAAGCACATCGAGCTCGCCAAGGCGAAACGACGTGCCAAAACCACCGGGTTTGATCGTCGCCTCCCGGCGTTCGGGGAGCGCAAATGGGGCTTTGTCGAGGACGCTGACATCGCCGTTCTCGCTACGGGGTCGCCCAGCGACGAGCTCGAAACCTGTGCCCCCTGTCACTCGCGTCGCGCCGATCTCGGTGGCGAACATGGCGGCTACCACAATCGCTATCGCCTCGCGGTGCTCGATGAGCATCTCTACTTCGATGACGGGCAGATCAAAGACGAGGTGTACGTCTACGGATCGTTCTTGCAGAGCAAAATGTACGCGGCGGGCGTCGTTTGTAGCGACTGCCACGAGCCGCACAGCGCGACCCTCCGCGCCGAGGGGAATGCCCTGTGTACCCGATGCCACAAGGCCGAAGTATTCGATAGCCCTCAGCACTCCTTTCACGAACCTGGAACGCCTGGAAGCCTCTGCACCGATTGCCACATGCCCAAGCGCACGTACATGGTGATCGACGATCGCGGAGACCACCGGTTCGAGCTTCCTCGCCCCGGGCTTTCGGCCAGCGTCGGGGCACCGGATTCGTGTACGGGTTGTCACTCGAAGAAGACCACGGCGTGGGCGGAGCGAGAGATCGCCAAACACTTCGAATCGCGATCGGACCATGAGTTTGCGGAGGTGCTGTTCGCGGCACGGCATCAACAACCCGGTGCCGAGGCAGGTTTGGTGGAGCTCGTGGCCGCTGGTTCCGCTCCGGCGATCGTGCGTGCCACGGCGCTCCTCGAGCTTCGAAACCTGAGCTCGCGTGCTCTGCCGGCGCTCCTGATGCGGGCCTCGAGTGACCCGAGTCCGGTCGTCCGTCGCTCGGTAGCGACTGCAGCGAGAGACTTGCCCCCCGACCTTCGCCCCGAGGTCGTGGTGACCCTCCTCGATGATCCCGTGCGCACCGTCCGGATCGAGGCGGTAGCCGCCTTGCTTGGCAGCAACACTCGGGATTGGAAGCCATCCGATCGCAAGGCGTTCGACCAAGCCAAGGCCGAGTATGAGGATGCCCGTGCGTTCAACGCCGACCGCGGTGAAGGGCTAGTCGACCTCGCATACCTCGCGACCGTCGAGCGCAAACCGAAGCAGGCCGAAGTGATGCTTCGAGAGGCCATCGACACCGATCCGACGTTCACCGCGGCGTACGTCAACCTCGCCGATCTCTACCGAAGCCTCGGTCGCGACGACGATGCCGAGACCGTGCTCCGTGAGGCGAAAAGAAGTGCTGCCGACCAACCCTCGGTCGAGTACGCATTGGGTCTCACCCTCATTCGCCTCGGCCGACATGCGGAAGCGACGAAGCACCTGGCCCGCGCTCATGAGCTCCGTCCGGAAAGCATTCGGTTCGGCTACGTCTACGCGGTGGCTCAGTTCGATCAAGGCAGGCAAGACGCCGCGCTCCGAACACTCGGCGAGATACACATGCGCTACCCGGCCAATCTGGAGATCCTAGTCCTGCTCCGAAACTACAATCGCCAGCTCGGCCGCGAGCGGGCCGCAGCGCATTACTCTTCCAAGCTTCAGGAGTTGGGAGTGACACCAGGACGACCAGACTTCGTACCTTGACAGAGCACTAGGCCACGGGTGAGCCTCCAGGGAGGAGGCGATCGATGACGAGGGTGATGTCGTGGACGGTAACCGTGCTCGCGTGCCTGGTCATGGCAGCGTGTGAGGCTGGCGTCACTCACCCCGCCGACGCACCGCGCCAAAGCATGGAGCCTGCAAGCACGTCTTCGATGCCCTCGCCCCGCCCAACGCCGACACGAGCATCACCTGCGACGAAGCCCATCCCAGCCGAGCAGCCGGCGAACTCTCCCCGTGCTGCACCGCCGCCCTCTGCACCCGCGCCGAGCGTAGGGCCCGGGCCAACCAGCACGCCCCCGGAACGCTCACTTCCGAAAAATCGCAACGCTCGCTGTGGGCCACCTCTGGTCGCGTGAGCGGGTTTCGGTCCTCCGCTAGGCGTCGGTGCCGTCGTCAGCGCCAGTGTCAGCGCCAGGGATGAGGCCTGTTGGCACACCACGTAGATGCAAGTCCCTCTGCGGGAATGGAATCTCGATCCCGGCCTGCGTCAACGCCTGGTTAATCGCTACAATCAAGTCGCTGGGCACTTCTAGTACATCTTTGGGGTCCATGAACACGCGCAGCTCGAAGTCGAGCGAGCTCTCACCGAAACCGCGAAAGAGCGCCAACGGCGCCGGGGCTTTGAAGACTCTTTCATGCGCGTCGGCGACCTTCCTCAGGATGGCGAGGACCTGGGCTGGGTCGGTCCCGTAGGCGATGCCCACTGGGATGATCACGCGTTGTTGTGGGGCCGACAAGGTCCAGTTGACGACCCGCCCGGAGATCAAATCCCCATTGGGGACGATCACCTCCGCGCCATCGAAAGTGCGAATCCTGCTCGCGCGAATGCCGATGTCACTCACGTGGCCGAGAATGTCGCCCATCTGGACCTTATCGCGAAGCCGAATGGGCCGCTCTGTCAATAGAACGAACCCGGACACGACATTGTTGACGAGGTTTTGAAGACCGAACCCGATTCCGACCCCGAGAGCGCTCAGAACGATGGTCACTCTGTCGAGCGGAAGGCCTAGAATCGAAATGGCGGCCACGAAGCCAATCGCGATGATCGCATAGCGAGTGAAGGTGGTGAGCGCGAAAGGCACACCTTGCTTCATGCGCAGGCGAGGAAAGAACTCCTCTTGAAGCACGAAGCTGACGAAGCGTGCGAGCACCCAGCTCGCCCACAACATGATGAAGAAGGCGAAAAAGTCCCCAAAGGTGACCCCGGTCGTGGCAAAATCAAGTCCGAGGTCCGCGGCGAGAATGCGGCCAAGCCAGCGTCCAACAGGCCGCCAGACCGACGTCACGTCAGCGAACGTCCACGCAAGCATGGCCGTGGCGAGAAGACGTATGATGCGACTCAACGTTTGCGAGGTCACATCCCGGTTCGCGCGGACCATGCGGAAGGCATCCGCTCGACCCGAATACACCGCCGTCGAGACAACGGCTTCGCCTATTCGCCCAACTGCCATCCAGGCGGTCGCCAAGATCGTTCCGATCACCGTCACAATCGCGGCTTCCGTCGCGAAATAGGTGTAACCAAGCGCGGTCGCGCCCGCGCCGATCGAGGCGATCAGCAGAGCAAGCCTCGCCCAAAGACTCGTCACAGAGAACCAAAATCCTTGCCGGGTCCGCTTCGGGACGTCGACGTCGCGCAAGAACCGAATGAGCCAAACGGCGCCGCCGCACGTCAACAGCAATTCGACGAACGACAAGACACGCTCAATGCTAGAGCGGTCGGAGGCCAAGGCCACCACGATGTGAAGCGTCCCGAGCAAACCGAGCCCGACGAGCGGCTTGCGGAACGCGGCGGGTACCATCTCCTTGTAGACCACGAACCAGAGCGGGAGCGCCACCACCCACGTCAAGATGATGATCTCGACCGTCCGGCCAAGATCGAAGACGCGTGCCGAGGCAATGCCCAACAAGAGCGCCGCAGCCCATGGATGCCGAAGCGCTTCCATTGCTCGGTCCTCCCAGGGGGTGCCGCCAGCCTGTTGCCGTCTGTCGATCCGCGCGGTCAACGCCGCTCGTGCCCGCACGAGGAGCCATCCGAGGATGAGCACGAGGAACAGCTGCAGCAACAGGACTCCGCGCTTTGCATGCAGGTAGTCGGCGACGGCCGTCCTGGAGAGGCTAATCTCATAGCCCACCCGTTCCGCACCCTTGTCCGAGATGGTGTCAGCTTCCCAAAAAGGGGGATCCTGCCGCTCAAAGACGCTGTCGACCTGCTCACGTTGTGCGATCTTGACTTCCTGCCGGGTCGCCAGAACCTTGTCGCGAACATCGAGCGCCCGCGATTGAAGCGCGAGCACCTCGTCTGATCTTTGTTCCAACTCTTTTCTGCCGGAGCGTAGGCCCTGCAGGATCGAGGCGGTGCGATTTCGCACCGATTCTGGCACGGACGGTCGTCGCGCGCGTCGAAGGGCTTGAGTCCAACGCTCGATGTCCTGATCGTTCTGAGTCGACAATTTCTCGAGCTCGACGGAATAGACGCTGAGCCGGTCGATCTGGTTGTCGGTTCGCGCGCTCAGCGCCTCGAGCCCAACGGTGAAGACATTGAGCTCGGAGCTCATCGCTCGGCGGGTGGCAAGTGCCTCGAAACTTTCGCTAACCTCGGCGACCTCGGCTTCGATCGCGTCCAGCTCGCCGTTCACCTCGGTGACCACATCGATCAGGGAGATCCGTGCTTGAATTTGCGACAGGCGGTCGTCGACCGCGTTGGCCTCAATTGCGAAGTCGGCGAGGGAGATCTCTTTTGATTCCTGCGGTTCCTCGGGTGCAGGCGCTTCGGGCTTCGGAGGGGGGGCCTGCGCGCTCAGCGACGGGGCGAAGGTGAGACAAGTGCCATTCGCAAGCGCGAACGCTGCCAGCCAGAGCCAGCTGCGATTAGACATCTGAGACATCCCTGCGCCACTTAGCATAGATGGGATGCAAGGTGCGGCATCTCTCCATTCATCGGGGAGCCCTGATGCTGACCCAAAAAAGAAGAGCCGACTCTCTCGAGCCGGCCCCCAAAGATAGTCCTGACCGTCGTGCCGTGGGATCTATGTCGAGTCGAATCCCTACCGTTCTAGTAGGTGGGAACAGATACCGTACGCTTAAGGCACCCCGATGAAGCTAGCCGGGTCCGCACACCACATACGCTGAAGTTCCCAATTCGACCTAGTCAGGGATTCTCTACTCCTTCCTCACCTGCACAACAGAGGGACCTCGAGACAAGGTAGAGCCGGGCTTACCGGGGGTCAACTCATAGCTTGACCGGGCTCGCCTTGAGCGCTGCCCGCCCTTCTTTCACGTACACCGTGAAGCGAACCGAGGCCGCATTGTGCCGTTTCATGACCTGCTCGCGAGCGGCATGAAGTTTGCTGACGAACTTGTCGAAGCTGAGGCCGGCCACAGGACCGCCGCACTCCCTCTGTGTGGCGACGAATTCGTCGAAGACCTCGCGGAAGTGAGCCTCTTCGCTTTGCTCGCCCGGGCCGGACTGCTCGAGCAGCTCTTTCGGAATGTGCGTGACCTGCGTCGACTGCTCCGTATCGCCGAAGCCATCGTCGAACTCGTCGAACTCGTCGTGCTCGTCGACGATCGCGCGCGGGCGAGTCGGTGGATCATCGGGCGGAGGCGTCACATCCTTCTCGGCTCTTGCAGCCGGCGCCTGGCGATGCCGGGGCGTTGGTGCTGGTGGGCGTGACGACTGCGAGCGATCTGGTCTCGACGTCGGAGCGCCGTTGGGCCGCGCAGTCGGAGTATCCTTGGGGCGCGCTGTGGTCTTGCCCCCCGCGTTCGGTACTCCGTTTGCCTTCGGACCGTCGCCCGCCCCCGGCTGAGCCTGCGCACCAGGCTTCGTGACTACGGTCTTGCCGTCGGCCACTTGATCCGCTTCGTCGACTGAAGTGCGCCGTGCCGTGGGCGCTTCGTTCCCAAACCCGAAGTAGCCCGTGTCCGCGCTGCCACGCGTGGAGCTCAGCATGTCGTCCAGATCGACGGAGGCGCGTTTGTGGGCGTCCTTCTTGAAGCCTACGCCGGCATACAGCGCAGTGTTGATGTTTTCCGCGATCTTGCGGTAGTGACGGCGGAGCTCGCCAGCCGGGAGCCCACTGATCTCGTTTTTCGCAAGCGCCGAGCTTGCTTTGCCCAAAATCCTGACTCCCTTGTCGTGCTCCAAATAGAGCAGCAAAAGCCCCAGGGCGAGGAGCACCAACGGAATTCCGATGATTGCCCACCACGGAAGTGATGCAACATCCTCCGAGAAGGTGTTGGCGAATAGACCACCGAGCCCGGCGCGGCTTCCGTTCCGTCCGACCATGTAGCCGACCCGCGCGTGCCCTGCGTCGCCTCGCATGGGTGACGCGATCGCCCGACTTCGTTCGTCGATCTCCACCGTGCCCTCGGTGTCGGACATGTTGGCAACGACTCCAGCAAGGGCGTTTTTCACTTCGCTGCGTGTGGGAGCGTTCGCGCCCCCCGTGTGTGCGCCGATCACGTCGTCGCCGAAGAAGAACACTATGGTCGCGTTCGGCAGCTTCTCACCGAGACGCCTGGCTAGGTCGTCTCCGACAGCCATGCCATGGACGATCGCGCCTACGTAACGCCCGCCGTCGAACACGGGTCGGGCCGCCATCCGGTATACGTCACCGTTGTAGACCCACACGTCATCGCGCATGAACCCCCGAAGAGCATCTCGGACGAGCGGCATCTTGTTGAGCCGCTGCTCGCTCACGTCGTTCTTGTCGAGTGTCGCTACGACCTCACCCTCCACGTCAACGGCGAAAACCAGGTCTCCTTTGCCCTCTTCGAGCTTCCTGTTGAGTACATTGAGCTTGTTACTCAGTCGCTTGCGCACGCTCGGACTCGGCGTGCCACGCGTGCCGCTCGAGTTGCGAAGTGTCTGCCGAACCTCGGGTTCCACTGCGAGCGCTGCGAGGGCGTCGAGGCGGAGTCGAGCATCCAGTCGCAGCCAGAGCTCGGCTTCGACGCGGTCGCGGCGTAACTGCTCATCCAGCTGAAACTCTACCTCTCGGCTTGCTGCAGACTTGTTGAGAAAGGCGCCTGCCAATGCAACGCCCAGAGCTACGGCGAGAACCAAGTACCAAAGACGCGACAACATCGGTTATTTCCCCCCACTCTTCAGCGTCAGCGCATCGACCCGGAGTGTCTTGCCGGCGGGCACCGTCACTCGACGGCTCGCGACTTGCTCTGTCCCCTGCAGTATCCTCAACGAGTAGGGTCCGGGGGGCACACCATCGAAGCGGAATCGCCCACTCGAGGAGACCACGGCGCACGCGACTAGCTCACGAATCGAGTGCAGGTACCCGTCGACGTGACCGTAATAGAGATCACCGAGGCGCCATGGACCGCCTGCGGGGACTGGGATCGCCCGCACTGCTCCGGGACCCGATTCGAGCGGTGTGAACCCTGGAAGGCCGTCGACGGAAAGCTCGTGTGTAAACGCGTCGCGGTTCTCGACCCGCACCGTCGTCCCTGACCGTGCCGCGATCGTCGATGGATCGAGCGCACCGCCACTGAAGCTGAACGTGCAGCCGATCGGTGGTCCGGTGAATTTTCCGGTGAGTACCGCCAACAAACTGTCGTTGGTGTCCGCCGCAGGTTGTTCGGGCAGCGCGCCGTTCCACACTTTCCAGTAGTAGTCCTTGGTCGAGCTCGGCTCCTCTGTCGGCCCACCGGTCGATCGCACCGAGCCCTCGACGGTTTCCGCCGAAACCCCCGAGTAAGCCAGCGATACAGCTGCTGCGACCGCGGCCGTCAGCATCGTCCAAGTCGTCTTCCCCCGCATCGGTATGCCTGTATTATTACAGCTTTACTGAGAGAAAGGTAACGAAATTCACCGATGTTTCCGAAACCGACGCCCCCGAGGTGGGGTGGTGCTCGTTCAGCTGTCGAGCTGGGCTTTGTAGTCGACGACTCGGACGGGATTCGGGTGGAGATGCGCTCGCATCGACTCGGTCATCCCCCCGGGATCACCACCGATTTCGATGGCGGTCGGCTTCGAAAACTCGAAAACGACATCCTCTGCGTAGAAATCGTGCAGGTTGTGATTGCGGTAGGTGCCCTTCCAAGCGCTGAGCATATGTGCAGCGATGTGAAGCGGGTGGGCCGCGACGACTCGCAGACAAAAGCGGTCTTCGGGTAGGTCATCAGCGAACGGAAAAATCCTGAACCCGAATCCCCAGTACGGAATGGTCGACACCAAGGCGGCGATGCAGTCGCCGTCGAAGAGAGTTTCGCCCGCTTCGATGTAGCGCCCGGTTGGATGGCCATCTTGGTCGAGCTCTTGTGCGGGCGCTCCGCGATTGACGATTCGAACTCTGAGTCGTGGGCGGAGCGCAAGCTCTGGAATGGTCAATGCCGGAATCGAAATTGCGTACGACACTGCGCCCGTCGCGCGTTTTCCGACCCAGGGCAAGTGCCGCATGATCGCTCGCACGTCGTGGAAGTGCTTGAGACCGAGGGCGTCAAAACCAGCTCCGGCAAAGGGGGTGAGCAAGTCCTCGACTTCGATGAGACGGAGGTCCTTGTGGCCGCTGTCACGATGAAGCCTAGCGAGGTCCGCAAACACTCCCTTTCGACTCGTGCCTGCACCGAGTGCCCATGCCAATGAATTTCCAGTCCCGAGCTTCAATAGGCCAAAGCGCGGGGGCTCTTGACCGCATTCCATGGCCTCTCGTGTGATCGTCGTCACCATTTGGACGAAAGTCCCGTCACCACCTCCGGTGAGCACGACCGAATAACCGGATTGGACGATGTGTCGAGCGATGTTTCGAGCCTCCCCGAGGCTCTTCGACAGGAATAAGTCTCCGGTTCCGACGACTTGGTCGAAGCTCTCGACCAACTCGTCGGTCACCTGTCTCGCATTGCCGTTCAGCACCACGGCGACGCGGTCGGCTTTGGGCAATGCGGGCCTTTTTCGTTGTTTCATCACCCGCCGCCGTCGGGGCCGTTAGAGCCTGACGAGCGCAGCCCCCCAAGTGAATCCCGACCCGAACGCGGGCATGAGGACGAGGTCGCCCTTTTTCGCGCGCCCCTCCTGAATCGCTTCGCTCAGCGCCAAAGGAATCGAGGCGGCAGTCGTGTTTCCGTATTTCTCGATATTGTGAACGACCTTGTCAGGCGGGATCTCGAGCTTCTGAGCCACGAACTCGTTGATGCGCTTGTTGGCCTGATGTGGGACGACGAGGTCGAGGTCTTTAACGGAGATGCCGTTTCGTTCGAGCACGGATCGGCTCACTTCGGGCATCTTCGCCGTGGCCCAACGGAATACGTGGCGCCCGTTCATTGCCGGCCAAATCGCACGGTTGTCAATCATCTCGTGAGTCATGCGCGGCATGTGAGAGCTGCTCGGTGCTTCGATCCAAAGATCCTTGGCACCGCTTCCATCGGCATGGACCTCGACGTCGATGAGACCGGCGTCCTCGTCTTCGGTGGGGCCCAGAATCGCGCACGCTGCGCCGTCTCCGAAAAGCACGGTTACGTCGCGCCCCTCGTCACTGAAATCAAGGCCAGTGGAATGCACCTCGGCGCCGACCAGGGCCACGCGCTTGTACATCCCGCACCTGATCCAAGCATCGGCGATCTGAAGACCGTAGAGAAAGCCGCTGCACTGGTTGCGCACGTCCAACGCGGGGATCCCACCGAGCCCCAACTTGTGGTTTAGAAAGCAGCCGCTCCCAGGAAACTCGTGGTCCGGCGAAAGCGTCGCAAAGATGATCGCATCGATTTCGGAAACGTCGATGCCCGCGTTCTTGCACGCCATCTGGACTGCGGGCACGGCGAGATCGCTAGCCCCGATGCCGTTTTCCTCGACGTAGTGACGCTCCTTGATCCCCGTGCGCTTTTGGATCCACTCGTCGCTCGTGTCGAACATCTGTGCGAGGTCGTCGTTGGTGACGACCTTGGAGGGTACGTAGTGGCCTAATCCTAGAAACGCAGTCTTCGTCATGTCGTAGCCCTTCCCGATTGCTGCGAGCCTAGCGAACCCGTCGATCTGCGACAAGCCGCGCCCGGAATGCGCCTCGAGGCGGGCCTGCTATAGTCGCGGCTCCTTTGGCCGAGTGGCGGAATTGGCAGACGCGCCGGACTCAAAATCCGGTGTCCGCAAGGACGTGTCGGTTCGAGCCCGACCTCGGCTACCTAGGCGCTAAGGTGACACTGTCCATGCCTATCGGGCGGCGACGTGTCTTTCCATCAGCTCTTGGAGCTCCGATGGTTTGTCGTCGGGGTCCTGGCCTTGGCGCCGTTTGTCGATGTCCTCGAGGAGCTCTCTGCACTCCGGCTTGTCCCTCAGGTGATCGAGCAACAGGTCTGAAGCTTCGCCGAAAGCGTTCTCGTACTCGAGCGCTTCGCGAACTCGGCTCGCGATGCGCTCTCGCCCCATCTGTAGGTCGTTTTCCAGCGCTTCACTGTATCGCTTGAGTTGTGATCGCAGCTGTTCGATCTGTTTCCGACGCTCGGCAGCCGCGTCTTCTTTGCTCCGAGCACGCACTTCATAGTCCCGTGCCACGCCGTCGAGGACCTCGATTTCGGCACGGGCGGCGCCGAGCGACTCGTAAGCCTTGCGAACGGCCTTGATGTCGTTTCCGGCTGCTTGGGCCTCCGCCTGCGCAGCTTTGTGCTCGCGCTGCGACTTCTTTCGCTTCAGAACGAATTGGCTCAGCACGTCTCGTTCGGCCGAAGCGTCTCGGAGGGCGCGCGACTCCTCGCCCGCTAGGTCTTCAACCTTACGACCGATCTCTGCGCGCAGGGCTCGTCCCCGCTTTTCGATGGTCTCTAGCTTCTTCGAGTGGCTTTCGAGCTCTCCTTCTAGGCGAGACGCGCGCGAAGCCATCTCCCAGATCTTGTCGGCGGCATTCTGAACTGTCTTCGGGGCGTCCCCGTCCGGATAGGCCCGCGCGACCGCGCGCAAGAAGTTGGCTGCTGTTCGGCTCCACTCGACGACACCAGGGGCCCTTGCGGGGGGCGGCGGTGGCGGCGCAGCGGGGGCCAGGTCCGTCGGAGAATCCCATGTCCGAGCGGGGAGGGCGCGCTGCATCTCTTTGAGCTCTTCTTTGAGATGATGTCCATCGCGGAAACGATCGGCCGGATCTTTCTCGAGCAGCCTCATGATGATCCGCTCAGCCGCCTCCGGGATGTCCGCCCGGTACTTGCTTGGGCTGGGTGCCCTCGCCTTGCGCTGCATTTCGAGGAGCTCGTCCCGGTTTCCGGAACGGAACGGCAGTCGCCCGGTCAGCATCTCGAAGAAGAGAATGCCAAGAGCATAGAGATCACTCGACGCGATCGCGTCTTCACCGCGAGCCTGCTCCGGTGACATGTACTCGGGCGTTCCGAACACTGCGCCCTTCGGTGCAAGCCGAGGGTCGCGTGTCAGCGCCGCAAGGCCGAAGTCGAGGATCTTCACGAAGTCTTTACGACCGCCACGCCCGGTGATCATGATGTTGTCGCTCTTGAGATCTCGGTGCACGACTCCGAGATCGTGCGCACGTGCAAGCGCCGCAGTCATCTGCTCGAGAATGTCTACCGCGCGGGCGATTTGCATTGGGCCTTTGGCGATCTGTGATGAGAGTGAGTCTCCTATTAGATACTCCATCACAAGGTACAGCTCGCCATCTTCGGTTTCGCCCACGTCGTGGATGTCGACGATGTGTGCGTGGTCGACTCGGTTGGCGGCACGCGCTTCGCGAACCATCCAAGCACGCAAGTGCGTCTCACCGCGTAGGTCTGGCCGAATGAGCTTCAGTGCGACGACGCGATCGATGAGCACGTGTCGTGCGCGATAGACGACGCCCATGCCGCCTTCTCCGAGCTGCGACTCCAGCCGATATCGGCCAGCCACCACTTGCCCGAGAAGCGGGTCTTTTGATTTTTTCGCGCCCGCGGATTTCCGAACAATCCCCATGGTTCCCCCGTACCTAGTGGACATTCGTATGATAGACAGAGACGAAGCGGAGCCCCAAGTGTTCCGTTCTCGCTGCAACCGCAATCTGCGGTCAGGGGGAGTAACCTGACATCCGGTGCCCAACGCGCTTATATTGATGGGATCGGTCACCAACGGAGGGATGTGTGAGCGAAGAGCGGCCGCTACTCGGGCCGTACCACATCGAGCGTCGCCTAGCGACGGGCGGAATGGCCGAGGTCTTCGTTGCGCGGCGTGAGGGACTTCACGGTTTCCAGAAGCGCGTCGCACTCAAGCGGATTCTTCCTCAATTTTCGAGCGATTCGGATTTCGTCTGGATGTTCATCGACGAGGCACGCCTCGCGGCGCAACTCGAACACCCCAACATTGTTCAGGTGTTCGACTTCGGCACCCTGGGTGACGACCTCGTGCTGGTCATGGAGCTGGTCGATGGGTCGAACGTCAGTCGGTTGCTCCGCGCCGGGCCGCCCGAGACGCCCATCCCCTGGGATGTGGCGCTCCACATCGCGTGCCAGACTGCCCAAGCCCTCGACTACGCCCATCATGCAGTCGACGACCAGGGCGAGTCACTCGAGTTCGTGCATCGGGACGTCAGCCCAGCCAACATCCTCCTGACGAGAACCGGCCACGTAAAGCTCACCGACTTCGGGATCGCGACAGTCCGAAGCCGGGCGCCCACCACCGAGGATGGCCAAGTCCGAGGCAAGCTCGGGTACATGTCGCCCGAGCAGGTGCTCGGAAAGGAGCTCACGGGCAAGAGTGACGTATTCACTTTGTCGACGGTTCTCGCAGAGATGCTGATCGGCGAACCTTTGTTTCAGGGAGAGAGCGAGCTCAACGTTTTGCTGCAGATCCGTGATGCGGATCTTCGCGTGCTTGCACGGTGCGAACGGAGGATCCCCCAGGACATTCGGCTGCTCGTGCTTCGGGGCTTGCAAAAGGATCCAGCTGAGCGTCCAACTGCCGGTGCTTTTGCGGAGGCTTGCGCCGAGATCATGCGGCGAAGGGGCATGGGGCATGGACCCGATCGCCTCGCGCGGTTGCTTTCTCAGCTGGAGCTCGTCGAAGGGGACGCTCCCGAGGTCCGCGAGCCCGGCGCCGCGGTGCCTTCCCTGGTCGATAGCGACTTGATGCACCACGCCCGCCAAGAGCTCATCGGCCCTCAGGCGACGACTTCGCCCACGATCTACCGAGTACAACTGCCCGATGGCAGCGAGATGGGACCGATGAGCTACCCGCGTTTGATCCAGCTCATCACGACCGGGGTCATCGACAGCAGAAGCAGCAAGATCGCGAAGAGCGATGGTACGTATCTCGATGCAACACGGATTCCGGAGCTCACGCGGTTCGTGACGTCGCCCGGCCTGCAATGGAAGCTCGAAGAGCTCGCGCAGGCAGAGAAGCAGGGGCAGCTCCGGGCGGCCACTCTCTTGCCGGTCGTCTACGACATCGTGATCAAGCAAGAGACCGGCGTGCTCCATTTGTGGCAGCGCAATCGGCGAAAGAAGATCTACTTTGTTTCTGGGCGGCCCGAGTTCGTCGCGTCTACCGACAAGTCGGAGCTTCTCGGCGAGCACCTCGTCGCCACTGGACGGTGTCTTCGCATGGAGATCGAAATGGCGTTGGCGCTCTTGCCCAAGTACGGCGGGCGCCTCGGGGATGCGCTGGTAGGGCTCGGCATCCTTCGTCCCGTCGAGCTCTTCAGAGCGATCACCGACCAGGTGCGGGGCCGTCTGATGGAGTCTTTTCGCTGGAGGCGTGGCGAGTGGGCGTTCGTTCGTGGTGCCCGGAGCCACGAAGAGACGTTTCCGCTCGGGCAGGATCCATACGAGCTCTTGCGCGACGCTGCGAATGAAGCCCATCTCGAAGAAATCGAATCGGTCCTCGACCCGTTGCGGGAGCGCGTGGTCGAGCGCTGCCAGGACGGTCCGCCCCTCGCGGCCTTTCGGCTGGACCCCGAATGGGTAAGCGTGCTCGAGTCGGTTTCGGGGGATGCAACGCTTGGAGGCCTGGTTGCGAGAGAAGGCCACTCGGGGGCAGATCTCGAGCCGGTGTATCGGGCGCTCTATCTTGGGCTTGCGTGCGGCCTGGTTCGGACCAAGGTGAGTCCTTCGCAGATGCCATTCCGAGAATCGTTCAGCGCTTGAGCCACCCGTGACTTTCGTCGAACTGACCCAGCCGCTAACAGAGCCCAGACCAGTGCTCGTCGAAGTCCCTCACTCGGGATTGCGGATTCCGACAGAGGTCGAGCCCGAGCTCGATGCCTCTCCGCTGGCCGTCTTGCGCGATTCTGATCTATACGTCGATCAGCTCTACGCTCGGGCGCCCACCTTTGGTGCGACTCTCCTGGTCTCGCGGGTGTCGCGTTACGTGGTCGATCTCAACCGCGGGCCCGACGATGTCGATTCAGCCGCCGTGCCCCGGCACCCGAAGGCTCGACACATTCCCGCGAGAGGTGTGGTTTGGCGTGCACGCACCGATGGGACTCCCCTTCTTCGCACCCCACTGACGGTCGATCAGTTCTCTCAGAGGCTCGAGCGCTACTACGAGCCCTACCATCGAACTCTCCGCGATGTGGCGTCACGAATTCAAGAACAGCACGGCCACGTCGTCGTGGTGGCCGCGCACTCGATGCCTTCCGAAGGTCGACGTTTTGGAGGTCAACCCGTTCCACGCGCAGACGTCGTACCAGGAACCCATGGTCGTTCCACCGCTGACGGCCGCATCATCGACCTGATTGACGCTCATTTTCGTGAGGCGGGTTTCACTGTGAAGCACGATGATCCGTATCGGGGCGGTTGGACGACTCAGCACTACGGTGCACCTAGGCGCGGGCGGCACGTCGTTCAAATCGAGCTCAACCGAGCGCTCTACGTCGACGAAGGGTCGAGCGAGATCAAGAAGAACGACTTTGCGGTGTTGCAAACCGTCCTCGACCAGCTCATCGCGAAGCTCGGCGAGATGATGTCGAAAGGGGCTCAGTTCGCAACAGGGTGATCGACGACGCCCGACTCACTCGAGCGTACTTCGAGCCGGTAGCTGCTGTTCGCCGTCTGCAGGTAATACGTGTCTTGACCGCAAAGCTGGAGAACGCGCTTCACCGGCGTGGTCACATACTCGTGCAAGCCGTCGGCGAACTCGATGACCACGACCGACCCCTTGCGGGGGGGACGCAATAGGCGCCCCACCACAGCTCGACCCGGCTTGCGGCCAACTTTGCGAAGGACAACGTCCACGACTCGAAACTAGCATACCTCCGCCCACCAGCAAAGCTGGCACGGAATTTTCCAGCGTTTTTGTGCGTCGGGCGACCATCATCGGCCGGGGATGTCGCCGCGGCGAACCGGCGTCCCGATGCGGCAAATCGCCGCGTCCGGTTGGCGACGTTCGGCGGATCCTCCGTGTTTGCTTCAGATGAAATGGCGGCACGGTTAGTGCAACGTCGCTCACATATGGCTTCCGAAATCACTCCCAACACCCTCGACCGCTACCGCTCGTCGTTGAAACGGGTGGAGGTGCTCGATCGCGAAACTGAAAAGGTCCTGGCGAAGTCCTGGGCAGAGGGCGACGACACCGCTGGCGGCCGGTTGGTCGAATCGAGCTTGCCGTTCGTGATTTCGATCGCGCGCGAATACCGGCGTTGGGGTGTCCCACTGGAGGATCTCGTTCAGCAAGGCAACCTGGGCCTCCTCAAAGCTGCAGCAAAGTTCGACCCCGAAAAGAATTGCCGCCTCATCACGTATGCCGCTTACTGGATACGCGCGGAGATTCGCGATTACGTCGTCCGCTCGTATCGCATCGTGCGACTCGGCAGTACGCGTACGGAGCGTCGGGCAATGCGTGCCTTTCGACGCATGTCGGTCGACTCACCCCAAACGCTCGCCGAGGAAAGCGGGATGCCGCTCACGCGGGCGAAGCAGCTTTGGCCGCTGCTAACACGCGGCGACATGTCGCTCGATGCCAGCGTATCGAATACCATCACCCCACTCGAGCGAATGAGCTACAAGCAGCTCACACCGGAAGAGGAAATGGCGCGGGCCGAGGCCATCCATCACGTTCGGGCGGAGCTCGATTCGGCGATGCAAAGCCTGACCGATCGGGAGCAGCGCATCGTCGAGGCGCGCTTCATGGCGCCCGAGCCGCGCACCCTCGAAGCCTTGGGACGCGAGATGGGCGTCAGCAAAGAACGAGTTCGCCAGCTCGAGCTCCGGGCCCGTCAGAAGCTTCGGGATCGCCTCGGGCACCTTCGCTCGGCTGCGTGACAAGGCATCGGCCACTCACTTGACTCGACGGAAGAGCCGACCCAATTTGTCGCCGGAATGCCTATGCGCAGCTACCTTGCTTATGTCATCCCCCTCGCTCTTACCTTGCTAGTCGGCTGTGACCGCGACCTCGGCGAATGCAACTTGGATGGCCGCACCGATGAGGGGCGCGTCATCACTGGTCCGGCCGCTCTCGACATAGCGTATCGCGGAACCGATGGCCTTCCGATGTACGAAGGCCAAGCGCTCGTCCAGTCGTCATGTGGCAATGGCCAGTTTTGCCATTCGACGGCCGCCGAACGGTCCGACCGATTTGGTGTGCCGGTAGGGCTCGATTTCGACCTGGCCCTCGCATGCAATGAGGCGGTCGATCCAGCTTGTGCCGACCCCGGAAGCTGTGACGGCGACGCGCAGTCGACGTACTGCGAGCAGCTGCAGCGTCTCGACAGCAATCACCGTCGCACCAACTCTTGGGCCGGGGATATGATCGCCGAAATCCGCAACGGCGCGATGCCGCCGGGAGAAGCGGGGCTTCGCGTTCGCGACGATACGCCATGGTTTCGACCCAATGGCTCGCAGGTCCCCTCGTTCGGGTCGGACGAGACCGGGGAGATCGCTCGCGCCAAGGAAATCGTTCGCAATTGGCTGGCTTGTGCGGCGCCGATCGTCTCGAGGACGGAGCTCGCTCCGAGCGAAGAGCTTCAGTTGACGCCATGCCCGACGATCGACGGAGAAACCTGCGTCTATACCGGCCCCCAAGGTGCGCTTCCGGATCCCACGTGGAGCTCGATTTACGAGAGCTTGATCTTTACGAGTTGTTTGCTCTGTCACGGGCCTGCGAACTCGAACGTCGATCAGAATCCCGACAATCCCAGCGGCATGATCCCCGGAGGGGCGAGCCCTGAAGGCCTGGCCGCCCTCGATCTTTCCGGTGTTGATCCGATGGACACCAGCAATTGGGCGTTCGACTCGCATGCAGCGGTGTTCGACGTGCCCGCGTCCGCCGAGGGCGAGTGTGAGGGCCAAGGGACGGTCGTCGTGCCAAACGACTCGGCTGGCTCGCTCATGATCCAAAAGATGAGAGCCATCCAAACGTGCGGCGCCGAGATGCCGATCGCCACTGGAGGCCAATCGATTCCCGATGCGACCATCAACGTCGTGGCGGAGTGGATCGACATGGGAGCGCCAAACGACTAGTGGCCCGTGGGCGGCTCATCGCGGTCATGGCGCTGGCGGTCGTAGCCGCTAGCTGCAAGTCGGTGCCGGCGTGCCCCGTTCAGACGCGGACCGATCCCGCAAAGGCGCTCGCCGAGCACGTGGGTCGCCAGCAGGGGTGGAGGTCGCTCAAGGCAGAGGCGCGGGTGACGCAATGGGCCGACCGGGGCCGCATTCGCGGCACCGTTTTGATGTTTCTCGAACGGCCGGGGAGCGTGCGGTTCGATGTGATGACGCAGCTCGGGCCGGCCGCGGTGTTGACCACTGATGGTGAGAGCTTTCAGCTCAGTGACTTGCGGGAGAACGTCTTCGTGCAGGGACCGACATGCCCACGAAACATCGCACGCCTCCTCGGCATCGAGGTCGACGCAGAAAATGTCCTTCGATTGTTGACGGGCGACACACCGCTGATCGAAATCTCCGAGCAGCGCATGGAATGCCTGGACGGGAACTACGTGGTTTCGATCTCAGCCCGGGATGGGTCGACTCAAGACATTGAGTTTTCGGTCGACGACAGGGACCGCGACCAGCCCGCAGCTGCGCAGCGCCTCACCCTCCGCAAATCAAGCGTCTGGGCAGGCAATAAAGAGCTCCAGTGGGAGGCCACCTACGACGACTACACGACCGTCGATGGCCAAGCATTCCCGACGAACATTCGTTTCGTGGACCGCGTGCACGGCGCCGATACCCAGGTTCGGGTGAAGTCGATCTCTTTGAACCCGGAGGTGCCACCCGACGCCTTCCACCAGGTGCCGAGCCCCGGGATGGCCTTCGAACTTGCGACCTGCCCATGAACAGGCGAGCTCTCGCGGTCTAGTGCTAAGGTAACGGCGCATGACCGAACCGCTGCTCCGCGTGCGTCACCTGGTCACGGCCTTCGAGACGGATGAAGGCTATCTCCGTGCCGTCGACGATGTATCGTTCGATGCGTTTCCGGGTCGGACGTTGGGCATCGTCGGCGAAAGCGGATGCGGCAAGAGTGTGACCGCTTTGTCGATCATGCGCCTGATCCCGAGCCCACCTGGAGTGATCGAACGAGGTGAGGCGGTCTTCGAAGGGCGCGACCTTCTGTCGCTCCCAGAACGCGAGATGCGTAGCCTCCGTGGAAACGCGATCTCGATGATCTTCCAAGAGCCGATGACATCGCTCAATCCCGTATACACGGTGGGTACGCAGATCATCGAATCTCTTCGCCTGCATCAACGTGTGAGCCGTCGAGCCGCTCGGGCGCGATCGATCGAGCTTCTCGACCTCGTTGGAATCCCGGCACCGCACGAGCGCGTCGATTCCTATCCTCACACTCTTTCGGGGGGAATGCGTCAGCGTGCCATGATCGCGATGGCGCTTGCTTGTCAGCCTCGACTGCTCATCGCCGACGAACCGACCACGGCGCTCGATGTCACCATTCAAGCCCAGATTTTGGATCTGCTTCGCTCACTCCAAAGAGAGCTTGGGATGAGCATCGTGTTCATCAGTCACGATCTCGGTGTCATGGCGGAGTTTGCCGACGAGATCGCGGTCATGTACGCCGGGAAGATCGTCGAGCATGCCGAGGCCCAGGCGCTTTTCCGGGACCCGCGCCACCCTTACACCCGCGGTCTATTGCGAAGCCTGCCTGGCGTCCACAACCGCGGCTCACGCCTGCACACGATTCCGGGCATCGTTCCTGATCTGCGGACTCTGCCCGAGGGCTGTCGCTTTCGAGATCGCTGCGAGCTGGCCACTGCGGAGTGCAGGGTCGAAGAGCCGCCTCTCGAGCTGCATGGCAAGACCGACGTGGCCTGCTTTCACGCGGAGGCGCGAGTATGAGCGCCGAAGTCGTGGTTCGCGCGGAATCACTGAGCAAGTCGTTTCGAGGTCCAGCGCGCGGTCTGGGGAAAGGTCGCGCGGAGCTTCGCGCCGTCGACGCAGTCTCTGTCGGTGTCATGCGGCGCGAGACGCTGGGCTTGGTCGGTGAGTCGGGATGCGGGAAGAGCACCCTGGGTCGGCTACTCCTTCGCCTCTATAAGCCGACGAGCGGTACTGTCTACTTCGAGGGACAGGACATCACCGAGCTTTCGCAAACGGCCCTCCGCCCCATTCGTCGCGAGATGCAGATCATCTTCCAAGATCCATACAGTTCGTTGAACCCACGCATGACCGTCGAGGCGGCGCTCGCCGAGCCACTCCGTGTACACCGGCTCGTCAGCTCGAAGTCAGAAACCCAGCAGCGCGTCGCTTCCTTGCTCGAGCGTGTTGGATTGCGGCCAGAGCATATGCGCCGATACCCTCACGAATTTTCGGGTGGTCAACGCCAACGCATCGGTATTGCAAGAGCGTTGGCGGTTTCTCCGAGCTTCATCGTTGCCGACGAGCCTGTCAGTGCACTGGACGTATCGATTCAGGCGCAGATCGTCAACTTGCTCAAGGACCTCCAAGAGGAGCTCGCATTGAGCTATTTGTTCATCGCACACAACCTTCAGATCGTGGAGTACGTGAGTCATCGGGTCGCGGTCATGTACCTCGGGCGCGTGGTCGAGCTCGCCACGGCGCAGCAGATCTACGAGAGCCCGCGTCATCCCTACACCCAGGCCCTTTTGAGCGCAGTGCCTGAGCCTAATCCTTCCGACCGAAGAAAGCGTATCCTTTTGGAGGGCGACGTTCCGAGTCCGCTCGACCCGCCGACAGGTTGCGCGTTTCACCCCCGCTGTCCGATCGCGCAAAAAGGCCTGTGCGATCGCGAGGCACCCGAGCTGCGCCCCCTCGCTCAGGGCCACGAGGCTGCCTGCCACCTAGCGCAATAGCAGCCGCTGGGCTGTCGGTAATCCGACACCCTTGACCAGCGTCCCCGTGCTAAGTAAATGCCTTACGTGATCGGAAGGTGGGGAACGATGTGGCTGGCTTGCCTGGCGATGGGGTGCGCAACGGGGTCTGCGGCGGGCACCCCCGACGCCGAGCGGTCGTTTCGGGAGTTCCAATTGGCGGCCAGTCTTCGGGACGAGGGCCAGACCGCGAGCGCCATCGAACACTTGCACAAGGCTCTCGAGCTCGATCCCAACAATGCCGAGGCGGAGCTGCTTCTCGGCTTCATTCAGATGGAACGCCAGGCGTACCTGAGCGCAGAGGAACATTTGAGCACTGCCATTGCGCTCCTCGAAAAGCAGAAAGGCGGCGGTTCGACACTTGCTGAAGCCCGCAACATCTATGGACTTTGTCTGATCGAGCTCGAGCGCTACGACGATGCCATCGTCGCACTGCGCGAGTCCGCCTTGGACGAGCTGAACGCAGCTCCACATCTTGCGTGGGGAAATCTAGGGCTGGCACAATTCAAGCTGGGGGAATATCAAGAAGCAGTGAAGTCCACGATGGAGGCCGTGCGAACCCAACCACGCTTTTGCGTCGGATATTTTACGATGGGGCAAGCCCTTGCACGCATGCAGCAGTGGCGAGAAGCGGAAAGAGCGCTCGTCAGCGCCATTGGTGCGGATGAGTCGTGCAAGGACAGCCCGCAGTTGCAAGGTGCGTGGCGTTTGCGTGGGGAGGTCCGAGCGCACCTCGGACATCATCAGGACGCCGTAGCCGATCTCGAGCGGTGCGTGGAGCTCGGGCCCTACACGAATGACGGGCGAATGTGCCAAAGCTTACTGGAGGTCACCAAGTGACGCGTCACTCGATCGGCGCGCTGCTCAAGAGCGAGCGCGAGACTCGCGATCTTTCCATCGAAGAGGTATCGAGCACCACGCGCATTCCTCGTCGAACATTGGAATCGCTCGAGGATGATCGGTTTGAGGAGCTACCAAGCGGTGTGTTCGTGCGAGGCTTCATCAAGGCATACGCGTCAGCCGTCGACATCGACGCACACGAGGTTTTGGCCCGTTTCGACGAGCAGCAGCCAAAACCCACCTTGACGCCGCCGCTTGCGGGCATTCCCCGTGACCGAAGCTATGTCTGGCTCTTGGCCATCACGACGGCGGCCTTGTTTGCCATCATCGTTGCAACGTTCGTGACGGTGCGGCGCGCGCCTGCACAGAACGAACCGATTGAGCTATCCTCTCTTCAGCCGTGCCAAGTCGAACCCGACAGAGTCGAGCCTTACTCCTACGCTCCGTCGATTATCGTGACTCCGATCGAATCGTCACACTCCTGACTGAGGACCAAGGAAAGATCGCAGCTCTCGCCCGCGGTGCGCGAAAGAGCCAGCGTCGGTTTGGCGGCGCGCTTCAACCGTACGTCGTCATGCAGGCGTACTTTCACCGAGGGCGTGGTGAGCTCGCTCATCTGGAGCGCGTGACGGTCGATCAGTCCTTCCTCAACATTCTTCGCAACCTCACCGCGATTGGGGCAGCGGGCGCCGCACTGGCCGTGATTCGTGAGCGTGTGCCTGACCATGAGCCGGAGCCTGCCGTGTTCGACGCCGCCGTGCGTTTCCTGGCGGCGCTAGACTCAGGTGCGCCCGCCGAGGAGGCGCTCGTGTCCCTCCACATCCGCGTGCTAGCCCTCCTCGGGTTTGCCCCAACGCTCGATCGTTGCGTCATTTGCGGGAAGAGTCCTCCCGTAGGGCGCTCGGCTTCGTTTGATGCGGGACGCGGAGGTATCGTATGTCGTGCGTGCGGTGGCGGGAGGCTCGTTCTTGGCACGGGAGCGTTGCGTCGATGGACCATGGTGCAAGCGAGCTCGGAGTTTCCGGATGAGCCATGGCCGGACACGGAGCGCGTGCAGATTCACGAGGCACTCACTCTACTCGACGCGAATCACGCCACGTCTTCCGTGCTCGAACGCACCTCTACGGCCCGGGCTGCATGGGAAGGCCGAGCAACGTGAGTGATGCCCCGGAGCCCGTTGAGCTGCGGGCGCCACGCGGGGCACGCGTGCTGGAGATCGACTGGAGGGATGGCCATGCTGGGATCTACCCGCATGAGCTATTGCGAGGCTATTGCCCCTGCGCGCACTGCCAGGGGCACGAGGGCCCGATCCGGTTCGTGGAGGGGGGCAACCTCGATCTCGAAGACATTCAGCAAGTTGGCAATTACGCGCTGCGCCTCGTGTGGGGCGACGGTCACCAAACCGGAATCTACAGCTATCGCTTCCTGCGAGAGCTGTGCACATGTTCATCCTGCGTCGAGGGAGATCCCAAGAAGCGCGCTTTTTGGCGACAGTAGAGCCGGTGTAGGCCCTCCAGGCCCCCTAGGACTCTGTTACCCTGTGCGTGGGGGGATCCATTGGCTTTTCACGCTCTAATTGTCGATGACAGCAGCGCCGTGCGCGCGTTCGTCCGCGCGTCCTTGGAGAACGCGAACTTTGCTCGAGTCGAGGAGGCCGGAACTGGATTCGAAGCTCTTCGGATCCTGGCCACTCACGCATTCGACGTGGTGATCGTCGACGTCAACATGCCCGACATCAACGGGCTCGAGCTGCTGTCGTTCATGAATAAGAGCCCTCGGCAGCAGGGGGCACGCAAGATCTTGATCAGCACGCAGGCAGGAGGGATCGATTCGCAGCGCGGCGTCGACCTCGGCGCGGACGCGTTTCTCAAGAAACCATTCACGGTCGAGGAGCTTCGCGATCTCGTATCGCGCCTTCTCGCGCCGGTTGAGGGGGTCTCCGGATGAGTGATCCTCGCGACAATGTCCAACAGGAATTCTTGGCTGAGGCTCAGGAGCTCGTGGAGGCGCTGTCTCGCGACCTGTTGTTGCTCGATGAAGCCCATCATCGCGGCGAACGCATCGATCCCGCCTTGATCAACGAGATCTTTCGAAGTGTCCATACCCTAAAGGGCATCGCAGGTATGTTCGGCTACAAGCACGTTGGTGCCGTCGCCCACGCGCTCGAAGACCTCCTCGATGACTTGAGGCTTGGCAGGACGGCGATTGGCCAGAACCTACTGGACATCCTCTTCGATTCCATCGAGCGCTTCCAGAGCCTCCTCACTCTCGAGGATCCGCAGTCACCTCAGGAGGAAGCGGGGGTCCAGCACTACATCGCAGCGATCCGGTCCATCGGCATCGAAGAGGAAGTCGAAGACGGCGATCCCATCGACAAATATGCGATCGACCCGGCCGTGCTCGGGGTACTGACCGAATACGAAGAGCACCGATTGCGGGCATGCATCCGCGAAGGCCTTCGCCTGTACCGACTTCGTGCGTCTTTCAAGCTCATGTCCATCGACGACTCGATCGAGGCTCTGCGGGAAAAGGCCCAAGAGGAAGCCGAGATCATCACGTATCTGCCCAGCATGGAGGGCGGGAACGACGACACGATCGAGTTGGTCGTGCTGTTGGCCGCTCGCGTGCCGGAAGAAGAGCTCAACGCGCACTTCGAGAGTCGGTACGGTTCGATCGAAGCGATCGCCGAGCGGACCCATCTCCCAACACTGCCGCCGCGACGCACCTCGATCCCAGTGCTGAGCATGCGCCCGCCGTCGGAGGACGACGGGGGCCAAGCCTCCCTTCGGTCGGTCGCAGACTCAGTTCGTGTGGACATCCGCAAGCTCGATCACCTGATGAGCGTAGTTGGCGAGCTTGCTCTGGTGCGGAGCGCCGTGAACCGCATCGTGGACAGCTTCAAGAACGACGTGACTCACCGCCAATCGAGCATGGATCTCGATCGTATCGGTCGTGGCCTCGAGCGCCAGCTCCTGGAGCTTCGCACGGGAATCCTCGATGTTCGCATGGTGCCCCTCGGGCAGGTGTTCAACAAGCTCGCGAGGATCGTACGCCAGGCCGCGAGGGAGGACGACAAGCAGGTGCGCCTCGTGGTCACCGGTGCGAACACCGAGGTCGACAAGCTCATCGTCGAAGAACTCACCGACCCGCTCATGCACTTGGTCCGCAATGCCATCGATCATGGCATCGAGTCGCCCGAGGCGCGTGTACGTGCGCACAAGAGAGAAGAGGGCACGCTTGCGCTCAACGCTTACCACAAAGGGAGCAACGTCGTCATCGAGGTAGAAGACGACGGAGGCGGGATGAACGCACACCAGCTTCGTGACGAGGCCATTGAACGCGGGCTTCTTACTGCAGAGGCCAGTCAGGAGTTGTCTCGCCAGGGGATGCTCGACCTAGTGTTCCTTCCCGGGCTCAGCACTCGCTCGGAAGTGACCGATATGTCTGGGCGCGGGGTCGGGATGGATGTGGTCAAGACCAACATCCTTCGACTTGGTGGCATGATCACGATCGCGAGCGAGCAAGGCACGGGGACGAAGATCACAGTCACTCTCCCCATCACGCTGGCGATCATCCGGGCGCTCATCGTTACGGTCGCGGCTCGCACCTTTGCGTTTCCGATCACTGCGGTGCAGGAGGCGGTTCCCTACGTCCCGAATGACGTGCACACGATCCACGGGCGTAACGTCATCACGCTTCGCGGGGAAACGCTCGCGATCTGCGATTTGGGGCAGCTCTTTGGCCTCCGAAAGTCCGGCGGTCGGGAGGGGAGGTTCGTGGTCATTGCATCCATGGGCCACCGCAAGCTCGGTTTCGTCGTCGACGAGCTCATCGGCCAGGACGACGTGATCATCAAGTCGCTCGGCAAGAGCCTGTCTTCAGTTCGTGGCTTCGCCGGGGCGACCGACCTAGGTGACCAAAAGGTGGCTCTGATGCTCGATGCGCCTTCCTTGTTCACCGAGTACTTCGAAGGGCCCGATGCGTTTCGCGCTTTGGAGAGCCGGCCATGAGTGCCGCACAGAAGGCGACGCTGGCGCCCGCGCCAGACAGCGATACCGGTGCGGTGGCCGTGCTCGGAGTGTTGGTTGGCAACGAAGCGTATGGGATCCCACTGGCTTGTATTCGCGAGATTCTGGTTCCACCACCGATGACGGAGGTCCCACGCGCAGCGGCCCACTTTCTCGGTGTGATTTCGGTTCGCGGCGAGATCATTACCGTGATCGACCTCGCGAAGCTGCTGAATCTCGAGGTTCGCCACGATGAGCTTCCTGGTCGCGTGCTGCTGGTCGACAACGGTCAAGAGCTCATTGGGGTAGCGGTCGATCGCGTCATTCAGGTGTATCGGTTGGAACCCGGTCAGATCGAGTACGCAAGCGCCATGAGCGCGGACCTCTCCGACTACGTCGTGGGCTTAGGACGAGTTCAAAACCAACCTGCAGGTAGCTCCGATGACATGCTGATCCTGATCGATCCAGTGTCACTTCTTGGAGAATGACGTGAGCAGTAGCCGAGCCTACAGTGGAACTCTCGCCAAAGACTTGATTCGGGTCGAGGTCGGGTCGGTGTCTTATGCGCTCCAAGTTTCGCGCATCCGGGAGATCGTAAACCCACTTTCCATCGTCGAGCTCCCACGCGAGCGCGACTTCGTGCTGGGCGTCGCCGACTATCGTGACGAGATCGTCGCAGTCGTCGATCTCCGAGGTCTCTTCGATCTTCCGAGACAAGAGCCTACTCGTCGTACGAAATGGGTCATCGTAGAAAGCTCGCACCGGCTCATCGCCATCGTCGTCGACGCGGTGTTAGACGTATTTTCGTCGGCAGAGCACGGCGAACGTGATGTTCCCGTCCTCGACGAGCGTCATCGTGCGCGCGGGATCACCTCCGCGTACAAGCATGCCAGTGGACTGGTCTTCCTGCTGAACGCCGACCGACTCGCAGAGCCCGCAATGGAGCTTGGCCCTGGCGAGCTGTCCATGCTGCAGCCGGAGGGTCCATGAGGCGCGATGACATCGAGAGGGCGCTTCATTCGGCCGACCCAGACGTCCGGCGGCGCGCCGTCCACACCCTCAGTCTACGCCCCGCCGGGACGCCGCTGACCCAGATCGTCAATGCGCTAGGCGATATAGATTGGCGGGTTCGTCGCGAAGCGATCTCGCTGGCGGCGGCGAGCGACCAAAGAAACGAGCTGATCGACGCTCTTTTGGCTCGACTAGTCGATACCGACAACATCGGTCTGCGGAACGCATCGATCGAAGTGCTTGGGTTGATAGGGCAGGGCGCAGCCGACAAGTTCGCTGCGGCATGCCAAGCGTCGGACACGGGCGTTCGCAAGTTTCTGATCGAGGCGATGGGCAAGACCCGCGATCCGCAGATGGTCGACCACTTGCAAACGGTGCTCCGTGGCTCGGACACCAACGCCGCCGCGGCAGCGGTCGAGGCGCTTGTTCGTATCGGTGGCGCACGCGCGGAAGGGCTTCTCAAGGGACAGCTTGCGACGCCCGATCTCTTTCTTCGCATCTCGATCGTCGAGGGGCTCACTCGGTTGGGAACGCAAATCTCGTGGCGGGAGCTGAGCCCTGCGGTCGAGGACGCGATCGTGCGTCGCATCTCCGCCGAGTTGCTGGGCCGTACGGGCGATCCTCAGGCGCTGGAGTTTCTGCTCGAGCTCGCCACCGATGCCTCTACCCAGACTTCCGCCGCCTCTATTCGCTCGATTGGACAGCTCGTGGACAAAGCCGAATCGCACCGCGACGCGTTAGTGGATCGATTGAGTGCGTCCGACGAATCGTTTCGCAAGGCACTCTACGAAGGCCTACTCCACGGCGACACCGCGACCCGGAGCTCGGCTGCCTATCTGTCCGTTCTATGCAAAGACGAGTCGTCGCTCGAAGCCGTCCTGCAAGCAGTTGCCGACGACGTCGCCTGCACGGACACCCTCGCGGCTCTGAGAGAATGGGGAGGGAGTCTCGTCGAGCCGCTTCTCCTGCAACGGCGGGCGGAGCCCCGTGTATGGGCGCTCGCGCTCGAGCTTGCCTCCGAGCTGAGCTATTCACGCGCTGACGAGGTTGCGGTCGAAACCCGGGACAGAGTTCGGTCGGTCATCGAGCGTGACCTCATCGAGGGATCGGATCCTGTTCGTGCCGCTGCAGCGGAAAGCCTCCGATGGTGGGGCGACCCGCGAGACTGCCAGGCCTTGGTGGAGTGCTTGAACAGCTCGTCCCATCTGGTTCGGGCTGCGGCGACGAGCTCGCTCGAAGCGCTAGCCAAACGCGTTCCCGATGCCGTCGAGGCGGCGCTTGCACGGGCGGATCTCGAAGGCCCCGGCGGCGCCGATATCGCACTCGTGTTGTCGCGTATCGGTTCGGAGGGTGCGGTCGAGCTACTGAAACAGGGGCTGCACAGTGGAGAAGCGCGCACACGTAGGGCCGCGGTACAAGCCCTGGCGATGGCCGATGCAACGGATGTCGCGCAGCTGATCGGATACGCGGTCGTGGATGAGGACATCGACGTCCAAATCGCGGCGGTCCGAACACTCGGGAAGATGCGCACCGCGGAGGCAAACCCACCCTTGCAAACCGCACTTGATTCTCCTTTTCCGCCCATCCGTGCAGAAGCGGCGCTTGCGCTCGGGCGACGGGACGCTGGCGCTGCAATTCCTCAGATTCGCGCACTGCTACAAGACGAAGAGCCGGTCGTGGTTGCCGCGGCTATCGATGCCTTGTCCTGGCTGGGAGACTGCCAGGTTGCCTCCGCCGTTCAAGAGGCTCTCGCTCAACCTGACGACGAAGTGTTTCAGGCGGGGCTCCGTGCTGCTCGCACGCTCCCCACCCGTGACGCCGAAACCCTGATTGGTCGTGGTCTTTCTCATTCGGGATGGCACGTCCGCATGCTGGCGATCAAGCTCCTTTTGGAGCTCGGCACCGACCGGAGTCGCGAGCTTCTCGCCGAGGCGCTAGCGAACGAAACCGACGCGATGGTGCGGCACGCGATCGAAAGCGGGCTGCCATTCGGGGGTTGACGTGAGCTTGCTTCATGACGTAGGGCCGACGCTCGATCTGAGGGACTTCCGACTTCTCCGCGACTACGTTAACCAGTTCTGCGGCATCTACTTTGCGGATGATTCGGCGTACATCGTCGAGCGCCGTCTGCGCGAAAGACTCAGGGAGCTCGGCATCGAAGATTTCGCCGAGTACTACCGATACGTTCGTTATCATCCGAACGCCGAGTCGGAGCTCGAAAGGGCGGCCGAGGTTCTCACCACGAACGAGACATATTTCTTTCGAGAGGCCTACCAGCTGCGTGCTTTCGTCGACGAGGTCCTTCCGACGGTGCGGGCGAGGGCGCTTGCGAGAGGTTCCAAGCGTCTCGACGTCTGGAGCGCCGGATGCTCGAGCGGTGAAGAAGTCTATACGATCGGCATGCTGATCGAGGCGTCGGGGCTATTCGAGGGCTGGAACGTTCGGGTCTTTGGCAATGACATCTCACGTCGCGTGTTGCGCAAGGCTCGCGATGCCACCTACACGTCGGCGAGTTTCAGGGCAATGATTCCCGACTACGAACGCTACTTCATCTCGACGGACGAAGGGAAGCAGGTGCACCCCAGAATTAGGGCGATGTGCCACTTTGGGCACCTGAACCTCATGAATGAGAGGCGGGCGGCGATCGTGGGACGCGTGGACGTCACCTTCTGCCGCAACGTTTTGATCTACTTCGACGACGCATCACGCCGCAAGGTATTGGATACCATCTACCAACGGCTCCAGCGCGGAGGCTATCTGCTCTTGGGGCACAGCGAGTCTCTCCTTCAAACGAGCACGGCCTTCGAGATCGCGCAGCTCACGACCGACATCGTCTATCGTCGACCGATTCCCTACACCGATCTCCCGCCGAGAAAGCCCTGACATGAAAAAGCTGCATGCCTTGGTGGTGGACGACTCGGCGCTCAATCGCCGCACCATCGCAGCGATTCTGAGTGAGATTGAGGGCATCTCCCATGTCGATGTGGCACGGGATGGTGCCGAGGCGCTCCGTTTGGTCGAAGCCAAGCCGCCAGATTTCATCGCCCTCGACCTCGAGATGCCGCGTCTGGATGGATTCGAGTTTCTACACCTGCTGATGGACCGACATCCTCTTCCGGTCGTGGTCATCTCCGCGCACTACGGCAAAGAAAACATTTTTCGAGCGCTCGAGCTCGGGGCCATCGACTTCTTGCCCAAACCAAATGGTGGGGAGGCTCCGCTCGAGCGGCTCCGTCAACAACTCGAAGAGAAGGTCCGGGTCGTGCAGCAGCTTTCGCCGCTGGCTCTTCGTCGGACGACCGTGGGCGGGCTCGACTTGAATCTCGAGCGCAACGGTTCGAGGCGGGTCCACCGAGAGCCCTCGGTGATCCGCCGGGTTCCGAGCAAAGTCATCGTGATCGGCGCCTCCACAGCAGGGCCCAAAGCACTCGTCACCTTGTTCCGTCATCTCCATGACGACCTGGACGCCGCAATTGTGATCGCGCAACACATGCCCCCACGTTTTACGAATACGTTCGCGCAACGTTTGGACAAGTGCGGGGTCATGAAAGTTTCGGAGGCCAAACAATACGAGCGTCTCGGCAGGGGACACGCCTACGTCTGTCCAGGTGGCCGCTGCATCGAGATCGTGCCTTCTGATCGTGGTCCGGCGCTCCGCGTCGTTCCTCCTGATCCTAGCGTCCGATACGTGCCGTCGGTCGATCAGCTCTTTCAGTCGGCTGCGCGGGTCCTTGGCGATAAGGCCATTGCCGTCGTCTTGACGGGCATGGGGGATGACGGCGCTCTCGGTGTTTGCGAGATCGCCAAACGCAATGGTCAGGTGTTTATCGAGGCGCCTGAGACCGCCGTGGTATCGGGGATGCCTTTGGCCGCACGACGGTCGGGGGTCAGCCATCGAGCTCTGGGGATTTGGGGTTTGGGGGACACGCTCGCCGATCTGACCCGCCCCGACACGGATGAGGCGTGAACTTTGAGAAGGCCTCATCCCTAACGTACGATGAATTGGCCATGCGCCAGTACCGCTGCCTAGTAGTCGAAGACTCCCAGACCATGCGTAACATGCTGGCTGAGTCCCTCCTCAGGATTCCCGGGATGGAAGTCGTCACGGCCGATAATGGGCTCTCGGGGATTCGTGTACTGGCCTCGCAGCAATTCGACTTGGTTCTCACGGACGTAAACATGCCTGTGATGGACGGGCTGAAGTTGGTTAGGCACGTGCGAGGTGACCCTCGTCACGCCGATACGCCGATCGTCGTGATCACGACCGAAAACGCGCCCAACGATCGCGATCGTGCCATGGCGCTTGGAGCGAACGCTTACATCGAGAAACCGATCCAAGCTCCCCGTGTGATTCGAGCCGTCAAGAAACTACTGGAGTTGTGATCGAGATGGGCCAGGCAGATAACGACGATCGAGAGCGGGCGGGAAAGGGGATTTTGCATCCAGAAGGAATGCGGGCGGCTCGTAATCTCGCCACGGGGGTCGTTCATGAGGTCAACAACGTCCTTGGGGTCATCATCGGGAACGCCCACCTCGTCAAGAAGAATCTTTCGAGCGCGGAGGCGGTCGAGCGCTACATCGTCGAGGTGCGCAATGCGGCCGAAGAAGGACGCGAAATAATGAGGCAGCTTTCGATGCTTGCCACTGACGGCGCACCTCGTGCGCGGGTGGTTTCGCTCAACGATTTGGCCGATCAAGTCGTGTCTGGTTTGAAGACGCCAGTCGATGCGGAGCTGAGCATCGTCGACCCAGCGGTTCGCCTCGACGTGTGGCTCGCGCAGGATGCGCTTCTGAGTGTCGCCGGGTTCCTGTCCGCCACGCTACCGCCCACGTCGTTGAAGGTCGCTACCCGTATCCTCGGTCAGGCTGCGATGCTCACGGTCGAGGACGATGGGCCGAGCCCAACCAACGATGAGCTTGCCACCTTGTTCGCTCCCTTTACCAAGCTCGGTCGACGGCCAAAACTCGGCCTCGAGCTCACCAAGCTTGCACACCTTGCCGAGCGGCATGAAGGTCACGTGGCCGCCGCCGCCTGCGAGCCCCACGGGCTCCGGATCATATTGACGCTCCCTATCGTGAACGAGGCGCTCTAGACGGCCTGCGGCCTCAGTTGGTCCCGCTCCACTTCCCCCACGCTATCACCTAGACGACGGTCCAGGTGTGGCCCGTGCGGAGCAGGGCCTTTATGTCCGGCTCCCCGAAGCGCTCTTTTGCTAGCTCACGCTGCTTCGTGACGCTTTCGTTGTACACCGGCCCCGGCTGTCGGTAGAGCACTCCGAGTGCCACGACGCCCGGAAGATCGGTGAGCATCCACGCGAGCGAAAGGTTGGTCTCGTCGTGAATGACGATATCCGCCTCGGTGATCCCGTCTTCCCCCACCGTCACCACCTCGAGCGTGAGGGTTTCGGGATTCATGCGAAGGCCCTTTTCACCGTTGGCGCCGAATCGCATCGGCTGTCCGTTTTCGAGCCAAAGCTGGTAAGCCGGGCCGGTCTTTCGGTCGGTGATCAGATCGAACACCCCGTCGTTGAATACGGGGCAGTTCTGAAGGATCTCGATGAAGGCTGCGCCGTCGTGCTTGCGCGCATCGGTCAATGTTTCGGGGAGCCTCTTCGACGTGTCGTAGCTTCTGGCGACGAACGTCGCGCAGGCACCCAGGGCAAAGCGCGCCGGGACGACTGGCTGATCGACCGACCCAAGAGGGCTCGACGGGGTCACCTTCCCGACCTGCGACGTGGGTGAGTATTGGCCTTTCGTCAGACCGTAGATTTGGTTGTTGAAGAGCAAGATCTGCAGGTCGACGTTGCGACGCAAAACGTGAAGGAGGTGATTGCCGCCGATGCTCAAGCCATCGCCATCGCCGGTGATGACCCATACGTCGAGCTCGGGATTGGCCAGCTTGAGGCCAGTCGCGATGGCTGGCGCGCGTCCGTGTATCGTGTGGAACCCGTACGTATTCATGTAATAGGGGAAGCGGCTCGAGCAGCCGATGCCTGAGATGAATACGGTGTTCTCCGGCGTCCCACCCAGATCCGGCAAGATTCTTTGGACCGCGGCCAAGATCGCGTAGTCCCCGCAGCCGGGGCACCAACGCACCTCTTGGTCGGAGGAGAAGTCTTTGCGCGTGTATTTTTTCTTGGGTGCGTTCGGGCTCATTGCAGACTCCGATTCAGCCGCTCTTCAACCGCTTCGACGAGCTCGCCGATCCGAAAAGGTTGCCCGGCAATCTTGGTCAGGCTTTCGGCGTCGACCAGGTACTCGGCTCGAAGCAGCTTCACCAGCTGGCCGTTGTTGAGCTCGGGAACCAACACACTGCCGAACGAACGAAGGAGGTCGCCGACCCCCTCGGGCAACGGCCAAATGTTGCGGAGATGAAGGTGCGAAACCTTGCGACCTTGCTCGCGAAGCATGCGCACCGCTTGGCTGATCGCGCCGTATGTCGAACCCCATCCGACGACGAGCATGTCGCCGCGGGGGTCGCCCTGGTCGATCGCGGCCTTTGGGAAGTCTTTTGCGATCCGCTGCACCTTCGCCTCGCGGAGCTTGGTCATCATGTGATGGTTCGCCGGATCATATGAAATGTGCCCAGTGTCCTGCTGCTTCTCGAGCCCGCCGATCCGATGCTCGAGGCCTGGAGTGCCGGGGATCGCCCAGACGCGGGCTAATGAGTCCTTGTCCCGCATGAACGGCATGAAGCCTTCTGGGTCTTCGTGGAATTTGACGGGGAAGGGCTCGAGCGCGTCGATGTCCGGGAGATGCCACGGCTCGGCGCCGTTGGCGAGATAGCCGTCGGTCAAGAGCATGACCGGAGTCATGTACTTCACCGCGATTCGTAAGGCTTCGACCGCCATATAGAAGCAGTCGCCGGGGGTTGCAGCCGCAAGCACTGCCAACGGTGCATCCCCGTTCCGACCCCAGACTGCCTGAAAGAGATCGGACTGCTCGGTCTTGGTGGGCAGGCCAGTCGAGGGACCGCCGCGCTGAACGTCTACAATCACCAACGGGAGCTCGGTTGCAATCGCGAGCCCGATCGCTTCTGACTTCAGGGCAACGCCGGGACCCGATGTCCCCGTGATGCCTATCGCGCCGCCAAAGCTCGCACCGACTGCTGCCGACACGGCGGCGATCTCGTCTTCTGCTTGAAAGGTCGTTACGCCGAATTGCTTGAGACGCGCCAAGTTGTGCAACAGGTTCGACGCCGGCGTGATCGGATACGACCCGTACACGATCTCGAGACCCGCGAGCCTTGCGCCCGTCACTAGGCCCCAGGCGGTCGCTTCGTTGCCGCTGATGTTGCGATACTCGCCGGGCTCTAGCTTAGCGGCTGGCACCTGATACGCCCCGATACCGTGGGGCAACTCCGCGTTTTCGCCGTAAATGTGTCCGGCGTTGAGGGCCGCGATGTTGGCTTCAGCGACCTTCGGGTTCTTGGCGAATTTCTTTTCTAGCCACCTGACAGTGGACTCTCGTTCGCGGCCGAAGAGCCAGTACATCAGGCCCAACGTCCACATGTTTTTACAACGTTGTGCGTCTTTCGAGCCGAGCCCGCTCCCCTTGACCGATTCGAGGGTCATCTTCGTAATGTCGATCGCCAAGACCCGAAACGGGTCGAGCGAGCCATCGTCGAGTGGGCTTTCTTCGTAGCCGGCTTTCGCCAGATTGTTCTTGTTGAAGGCGCCGGTGTTGATTACGACTAGACCACCCGGCTCGAGCGCGTCGATGTTCACCATCAGCGCCGCTGGATTCATTGCAACTAGCACGTCGGGCGCGTCACCCGGGGTGCGGATGTCATGCGCGGCGAAGTGGATCTGAAATCCCGAAACCCCGTAAGTCGTTCCCGCAGGTGCACGAATCTCCGCTGGGAAGTCGGGAAACGTCGCGAGATCGTTTCCAGCCATGGCCGTCGCGGTCGTGAACTGGCTACCTGTCAACTGCATTCCATCACCGGAATCGCCGGCAAAGCGAATTACGACAGAGTCTAAGATTTTGCGCGGACTCGGATGCACGCGCGCGGCGGCAGATGTTTCCATGCTCGATCGTCGAGTCTACTCCCGCAACGCCCCAAGCGCCCATGGTCTGGGGGTCGAATGCTCCGGGTTCTAAAGCGCCTGGAGCCGATCCGCAAGGGCCCTCAGGCATGTTGCGCGACCCCGCTCTTGCGGCCCATGTTGGATCATGGCCGAGGTCAAGATCTGCGGGTTGACCACAGTGGACGACACCCTGCGCTGCATCGAGGCGGGTGCAGACGCCATTGGTCTCAATTTCTGGCCCGGGTCACCCAGAAGCATCGATGTCGCCACCGCTAGGGCCATCGTGGAAGCCGCTGGGGATCGCGTCCAACTGGTCGGGGTTTTCGTCGACTTCAGCGTTGCGCAGATCCGCGAAATCCTGGCGGAAACGGGGATCGAATGGGCACAGTTGCACGGAAACGAGAGCCCGGAGCAACTCGCTGCGCTCTTGCCGCGGGCCTACAAGGCGATCGGGGTCAAGAATCGTTCTGCGATCGAGCTCGCCCGCACCTACCCCGGCGAACACCTGCTGCTCGACGCCAGTGTCCCGGGGCTTCCTGGTGGCACCGGACGCACTTTCGACTGGACCGTTGCCGCAGAGCTAGCCCGGCAGCGAAAGCTGACCCTGGCCGGCGGGCTCGATCCGAAAAACGTAACCGAGGCGATCGAGACGGTGAATCCGTTCCGCGTCGACGTCGCATCGGGGGTCGAATCGGAGCCACGGCGAAAAGACCCGGACTTGGTGCGGTCGTTCATCGACGCGGCCAAGACGGCTTTTTCTGCAAACTGATTCTCCGTGTTAGGCTCGCTGTTCACTCCAAGGAGGAATCATGCGTCTTGCTCTTCTCGCTTCTGTATTGACCGCTGGCGTCATGTGGTTCGCATTCAGCGGCGCCACCGTGCAATCGCAAACCGGTGCCGAATCTTCTCAATGCACGACCTGCGGCAAGGCCAAAGCGTGCCCGCATTGCGCGGCCAAGGGTCATGGCTGGCACCATGCACACAAGTACGAATACAAATGCGTTCATCAAAGCGAGCGGACCAGCAAGAAGGCCGCGGACGCCATGACGGCGCAGTTTAGCGGCCTCGGTGAAGACGGCTGGCGCCTCTCGAAAGCCGACGGCGGCTTCTGGTGCTTCACGAGAGTCAAGAACGCCAAGTAGCCGGCGACAGCCCCGACACACCCGCCGATCACGCCCTTGCGAGCATCCGGTCCGACAGATAGCTGGCCATCGCGTAGATCGTTTCCTGGGGGTTCACCAGCAGCGTCGTCGGGAACAGGCTCGCGTCGACGACGTAGACATTGTCGAGATCGTGCATCCGGCCGTCTGGGCCGACGACGCTCTTCTTCGGATCTTTCCCCATGCGCATCGTTCCCTGTGGGTGGTATGAGGCGAGCTTGTAGAGGTGCTTCCCGTTTTCGAGTGAGTTGATGACCGAGTCGATCTGATCAGGGCTTTCGATGACCGTGCGGCGAGTCGTCGGTAGGAACACACGCTCGGCACCCGCGGCGAAGTAAATCTTCGCGGCGTTACGAAAGGCCTCCTGAAGACTTGGAAAGTCGCGATCGTCTAGGTCGTAGTCGATGCGCTTGCGCCCGTTCTCCATGTAGACGCGACCGACGTTGTGGTCGTGGATGAGGGTCACCGCAGCCAAGAACCTGTTGCTCTTTTGGATGAAGTCGGTGTACTCGCGTCCGACTCCCCCACCCGAGCCTGTGGTGAGCGACATCGGTCCGAGGAAACCCGCCTCGAGCAGGAAGCTTCCCTCCTTCGGATCTTCGATGTTCCCCGCATAGGTCGTGATGGTGGCGCCGAGCCATCCATAGATGTCATCTTTGTGCACCGCAATCATTGCGGTCGAGGGATGGCACGCGAAGTTGCGCCCGATGAGGCCACTGCTATTGCCGATCGCATTCTTCTGAAAGAGCAGGGGTGTTTGCACTGCGCCCGCGGCGACGACCACCAACCCGGCTTTTACCGCGACGGGCTTCGTGCTGCCGCTGGCGTCGGTTGCGACCGCGTTGACCTGAGTGACGCGGCCATTGGTCACCTCGAAGGTTTCGGCGCGAGTGCCGCTCAGAATCGTAGCGCCGAGCTCGCTCGCCCATGGAAGGTACGTCACCAGCATCGATTGCTTGCGATCGGTCTTGCAACCCGACAGGCAATGGCCCGTGAGCGCGCAATGCGCGATGTTTCGCGAGACGGGGGCAGCAGGGATCCCGACCCTCTTGGCGCCTTCCATGATCAGGCGGCCGTTGAGATTGATCTCATGGGGGCCGTTCGGGTGGATGCGAAGGTTCTTCTCGACCCGTTCGAAGTACAGCGCCATCGCTTCAGGCGATAGATCGTCGAGGCCGTGGTCCTCTCCCCAGGCTTCGAGCACTTTGTCGGGCGCCCGAAAGCACACGGCGGCATTGACGACGGTCGAGCCCCCAACGCACTTACCTTGGAGAACAACCAGGTCGCCGCTCTTGTTGACCTGGTTTCCGCCCTCTTCGTAGAGCGTGTGGAACGCCTCGATCAGGCGCTCGGTGAACTGCTGCGACTTCACGTATGGGCCCGCCTCGAGGACCACGACCTTTGCGCCGGCGCGGCTGAGCTCGTAGGCCGCGACCGCGCCACCGGCTCCTGAGCCGATCACCACTGCGTCGGCATCGAGCTTGAGGCCCCGGTCCGGCATGTCCGCAGGCTGCTGAACCCTGAGCACGGGGACCGGTGGAGGAATGTCGGTCGATGGGTCCGTCACGGCGCCTCGATATCTTCTGCTATTGCAATGGGCATCGGCGCGTTTCCGAGCTTCAAGATCTTCGCTTCATCCGAAACGGGGCCTTGATAGCCGACCCGACGCGCGGCCTCGACGTCTTGCCAGTATCCCAGAGCAACGAGCTTATCGATCAGGCCGACGATCGCGCGTTGCGTTTCGCCGCCGGCGTACCATCTGCGGATGTACTCCAACCTGTCTTCCGGGCTCAGGTTGGCGAACCGCGCGAAGTAGAGGCCGACGACGAACGACCCGTAGTCGAAGAGCTTCATTCCCGTGTGAAACTCATCGAGCGTCGGCGCGTCGAGAAAGGCGAGGATCCGGTCGATGTTATCGAGATAGGGTACCTCGGACAACGGTCTCAGGTTCGTCCCCTCGGTTGGGATGTAGACTTCGGCAAAACGCTCGAAGATCATGCGCTCGTTGGGAGAGAGGCGAGCCGCTTCAGTGTGAGTCGGCGGCGGCGAGCCATCGCACGCCGGCAACACCAGTGCTCCCGCTCCGGAAAGAAGACTCAGCTTAGAAAACGTTCGACGGTAAAGCTTCACGAATCGTTACCGGGCGGGACTATACCGACTTACTTCGCAGGCTGCTACGGACTTAGCCGCGAGCGTGGAGACGGTGGGGTGAACGTGCGGGTCCACACTTAGGGATTCCGAGGTCTCCAAAGCCTCCCGGTCAGTTCCCGATCGACACGAGCTCGAGGATGGGTTGCGGCTCGCGCCGCGCCGGGTGTAGTGTCGGGTTGATGCGCAACGATTTCAAGGCCAAAGTCGGCCACGCTTCCATGTTGCGCTTCTGCGCAACCGGCGACGACGAGGACTGCACCTCCGACGACGGCGACGACAGTTCAGTGTACGTCACAGTCGCCGAGGGGCTTGGCAAGGGGTGGCCTATCAACTTAGCCGCACTCGGAAGTCTGGTGTCCTCATGACTATTCGCGATTTCGCCTCCCGCTTCGTCCGCTTCGCCGCGACGCCGGCATTTGGGGGGATGGCCCTCGTTTGTGCGTTCGCCCCGCAAGGCCACGCGGGATCACCACTGACCAGTATGTGGGTGATGTACATCCTCATGGCGCTTTTTCATTCGGGGCCGTGGTTGCGGGGACAGGCATCCTCGACCTAGTTGCTCGGCGCAGGAGTGGCCCGAGTTGAATCCAATCGCGAACGTTTAGCAGAAACCCTCTATGGAGAGGTGGTGGGTCGAAGTGGGTTACCCGTTACGATCTGTCATTACAACGCGTTTCGGAGATAATGGCCAGCGACTCGTCTTGGCAGCCAATCGAATCGTGAGGAGGAAGATCCAATGAGCAACAGAGAGGTCGCTTTGGTAACCGGTGCGTCGATGGGCATCGGCAGAGAGCTCGCGAAGATCTTTGCAGCGGACGGTCGTGACCTCGTTCTGGTGGCACGAAGTGAGGACAAGTTGCGAGGCCTGGCAAGCGAGTTGGAAGCCGAATTCGGAATCACGGCGCACGTAGTTCCGGCTGACCTCACGAAGCCGTCGGCCCCCGCCGCGATCTTCCAATCGCTGCGAAGCAAACGCTTGGAGCTCGACTACCTCGTGAACAACGCCGGCTTTGGAGCGAGGGGCGCGTTTGCGGAGCTTCCGCTCAGCGGGCAGATGGACATGCTCCACGTGAACATCGATGCCGTCGTGGCGCTCACTCACTTGGCTCTACGGGGCATGTTGGCTCGCAACAAAGGCCGGATCCTCAACATTGCGTCGACCGCGGGGTTTCTCCCGGGGCCAGACATGTCGGTCTACTATGCGACCAAGTCCTTCGTGATCCTTTTCTCGGAGGGGGTTGCCGAAGAAGTGAAGGGCTCGGGCGTGACCGTGACCGCCCACTGCCCCGGGGCAACCGCTACCAACTTCGCCGACACCGCTGGGAACGCAAAGAGCCTCTTGTTCAGGCTCGGCGCTGCCCCGGCAGACAAAGTCGCGCGCCACGCCTACCGGTCGATGATGAAAGGCAAGGTCGTGGCGATCGAGGGGTTCATGAATTGGCTCTCGGCGTTCACCGTGCGTTTGGGCCCAAGGGCGGTGGTGCGCAAGATCGCCCAATGGCTCAACCAAACGTAGTCGTCACGACGGCTCTACCCCAACTTTGCGCGTGCCACGTCATCTTCGTTACGGTGAAACCATGGGTTTGGGGACTTCGAGAGGTGCCGCCGCTGCCCTCGCGGCTTTCATATTTGCGGGACTCGGGCAGCCGTCGATGGTGAGCGCGGAAGTGTTCACCGGTGGACCGGGCGATGATATCGAGGCCACGATCAACACGCTGCAGCCCGGCGACGATCGTGCTTTCGGGCGGGATGTACACGTTGAGCGAGCGGTTCTCGTCATGCAGCGTCAGGCCCTGCAGTGATCAAGCAGGTGATCTCCTAGCCATGATCTGGGTTCTCGGAATGCTGGCCAGCCGGCGAAGACGCCGTCATGTAGATTGCTGACATGAGCAACGTCTACGACTACGGCGACCCCGCCCAAACCCAGTTCGAAGGCATCAACTACTCGGTGGAGCGCGTCGAGTAACCCACCGGTACCGACAGTGGCACTGAACCTGTCCAAGGTGCGCTTCCACCCGTCCTGCGCTACGTTCCGCGCCTCATGCAAACCCCTGAACCAGCTCCCGGGCGTTACGGGCCGTATGGCGGGCGGTATGTGGCGGAGACCCTCATGCCGGCGCTCGATGAGCTCACGCGCGCCTACGAAGAGTCGCAGCGCGATCCGGCGTTTCAAGCAGAGCTCGACTCATTGCTTCACCACTACGCGGGACGGCCGACTCCGACGTATTTTGCGTCGCGGCTCACCGAGGAGGTGGGGCCGCGCATCTGGTTGAAGCGCGAGGACCTGTGCCACACGGGGGCGCACAAGGTAAACAACACCATCGGCCAGATCTTGCTTGCCAAGCGCATGGGCAAGACCCGCATCATCGCGGAGACAGGCGCCGGCCAGCACGGTGTCGCGACCGCCACGTCATGCGCTCTGATGGGGCTTCCCTGCGAAGTGTACATGGGGGCCGAGGACGTTCGACGGCAGGCTCCCAACGTCCGGCGAATGGAGCTCCTCGGCGCTGAAGTGCACTCGGTGAAGTCCGGGTCGGCGACGCTCAAGGACGCGATGAACGAGGCGTTACGAGACTGGGTCACCAACGTTCGGACGACCCACTATTGCGTGGGGTCCGTCGCCGGTCCACACCCGTATCCTCTAATCGTCCGTGACTTTCAGGCGGTTATCGGAAAAGAGGCGCGCGCGCAGATGATCGAGCAGGCCGGCAAGCTCCCCGATGCGGTGGTCGCTTGCGTGGGCGGGGGCTCGAATGCGATGGGGATCTTTGCGGGTTTCATCGACGACGAGTCGGTGAGGCTCATCGGTGTGGAAGCTGCCGGGGACGGAATCGCTACGGGCCGCCACGCAGCGCCGCTTTGTGCCGGGGGTGTCGGAGTTCTTCATGGCGCGAAGAGCTATGTGCTCCAAACGGCGGACGGACAGATCGTCGAGGCGCACTCGATCAGCGCGGGCCTCGACTACCCCGGCGTCGGCCCCGAGCACGCATGGCTCAAAGACATCGGGCGCGCCACCTACGGTGCGGTCACCGATGCACAGGCGCTCGACGCGTTCCAGCAACTCTGCCGCACCGAGGGCATCATCCCTGCCCTCGAGACCAGTCATGCGTTTGCGTATCTCCCGACCGTGGCCAAAGAGGTGGGGGACGATGCGGACATTCTAGTTTGTCTCTCCGGGCGGGGCGACAAGGACCTCGACACCGTGTTGGCACAGTTGAAGAGCAGGAGCTGAGCTTCGTGGGTCGCATTGCCGACGCCTTCGCGAAGGCGAAGAAAGAGAATCGGGCTGCCCTGGTGATCTATGTGTGTGCTGGCGATCCGGATCTTCGCACGACTGAGGATCTGGTCGTTGCCGCGGCTGAATCCGGAGCCGACGTGATCGAGCTTGGCGTCCCGTTCAGCGACCCGACGGCGGACGGGCCCGCGATTCAGCGAGCGAGCGAGCGGTCCCTGGCGGCCGGGACGACGCTCGCGAAAGTGCTCGACACCATCGGCGCAATTCGTCGGCGCACCAACGTGCCGATCCTGCTGTTCGGCTACTACAACCCGATTTTGTCGTATGGAGAACAGAAATTAGTCGAAGAAACCGCCGCCCGAGGCGCGGATGGTTTTCTCGTGGTCGACTTGCCGCCCGAAGAAAGCGACGGCCTACGGCTGCCTGCGATCGAAAAGGGTCTCGACTTCGTCCCGCTCATTGCGCCCACCAGCGACCGAGACCGCGTGACCGAGGCAGCCGCAGCGGCCACTTCGTTCCTCTACTATGTGTCCATGACGGGGGTCACGGGTTCGAAGGCCACCGATCTCGCAAGCGCGTCCGAGCGTGCAGGAGCGCTGCAGCGGGAGCTCAACAGGCCCATCGCGATCGGGTTCGGGGTCAAGACCAAGGAAGACGTCACGACCGTGGCTCGGCATGTCGACGGGGTCGTAGTTGGCAGCGCCGTCGTGCGCGTGATCGAGGAGGCTGAAAGCTCAGCGGCTGCCCTCTCGGCCGTGCGAACGCTAGTCGCCGAGCTGGCAGCCGGAGCCCGCAGACAATAATGTCCTTGCTGGGGTCAGCACATGACGATACTGTCTCTTTATGGCCAGTATTGATGTCATTTCCGCCAACCTGCCGATTCTCAGGGAGCTCCGCGACCGGATCGGTCAACACGAGCTCGCCGAGCGTGTGGGTGTTTCACGGAGGACGATCGCCCGGCTTGAGAGCGGGGAGGTCGCCGACCCGGGGGTCGACCTCGTGCACCGGATCGCAAGCCAGCTCGGTGTCAGCCTCTCCCACTTGACCGAGACGCGCCTTCGAGCGGTCACGCTTCCGCTGCCGGAAGATATCTGCGCGCGATTCCAGTCAGAAGACGCGGCACTGATACTTGAAGCGATGGTCCGCGCTGCCCGCGCCCACCGCTAGGGGACTGTCCCGTTTTTGATCCCGGTCGGGCCTGCGGCCCGGCAGTCTGTCCTGCCCCACCGCCCCACGCTATCGCCTAGGGTTTTTTGCGGGTGCGGGCGAGGCTGATGGTGGCCGCGTCGGTGATGGTCCGTCGGAGGTCGTCGTCTTGGATGCGGCTCAGCGCACGACCCAGCTCCTCGGGAAGTGCGGCAAGACGGACGGGTTCGGGCGCAGGGGGAGCCGGTCGCGCGCGCTTTGGGAGGTCGGGGAGGGGGCCTACCTTGAAGCGTAGCTTCTCGATCCCACTGTCAGGCACGTGCTTGCGGATCTGTTGAAGGAGATCTTCGCCGAGGTAGTGGAGCTCGTTGGCCCAGACCGACGAGCTCACATGCACGATCAAGACACCATGAAAAAGCTTGACTGGCCGCGCATGCTCGAGGACGCGTGGCGGGACGGACCGACTCCACCAGGCGAACGCTCTCGCGGCCTCGAGCTGGTCGGGGGCGGGGTAGACACTCTTGAGGAGCTTTCCGAGCGATTCGAGCTTCCCTTTGCGGCGGCGCTTATGCATCGTCAAAGCAGGCCTTGTAGAGCGCGAGCAGGTCGTCCTGTGAACAACTCCGAGGGTTTAGATTGTGACACGGGTCTGCGAAAGCCAATGCGGCGAGCCGCGGCAGGTCGCTCTCGGCGATGCCCTGGGAACGCAAATCCGAGGGAAGCCCGATGACGCGCCGCAACGCCCGGACCGCGCCGGCGCACTCGAAGGACAACGTGTTGGCCTCGTCGCTTCGCACGCCGAGATGTCTCGCGATCTCGGCGATGCGGTCCGGAATGACGCTTCGGTTGAAGTCCAGCACGGCGGGCAGACAAATCGCGTTGGCCAGGCCGTGATGCATCCCGAGCTCGGCGGAGAGTGGATGCGCTAGCGAGTGGCATGCGCCAAGGCCCTTTTGGAAGGCGACGGCGCCCATCATGGCGGCTTTCAGCATGTCGCCGCGTGCGCCTAGGTCCGCGCCATCCTCGACGGCGGCGCGGAGCGAGCGATGGCACAGCTGTATCCCTCCGAGCGCAATCGCATCTGCCATCGGGTGATCACCCGACGAACAATAGGCTTCCACGCAATGCGTAAGAGCGTCCATTCCCGTCGCTGCCGACATCGAGGGCGGCATCGTTTGGGTCATCCCAGGGTCTAGAATCGCCACGTCAGGAATCAGCAACGGCGAGAAAATGACCGTCTTGCGGTTGGTCGCTTGGATCGTGACGACCCCGCTTCGGCCGACTTCGCTCCCAGTGCCCGCGGTCGTCGGGATCGCGATCATCGGTGGCAACGTGCCAACGATTTTTTCGCCTCCACCGATGGCGTCGTCATATCGAGCCAATGGCGCGGGGTGAGTCACCGCGAGCCGGACGAGCTTGGCAACGTCGAGGACGCTTCCGCCACCAACGCCGATGACGATGTCTGCTTTGAAGGTGTCGTACACACGTGCTGCGCCAAGCACTTCAGATTCGAGCGGGTTCGACGAAATGTCGAGGACTGACTCGTGAGCGATTCCGGCCGCATCGAGAGCGCTGCGAATCGGGTGGAGCAATCCTGCAGCTTCGATGCCCTTGTCGGCGACCAAGAGCGCCCGGTGACCTGCAAGCCGGACGGCCTCCACGCCGCACTGCCTCGCTGCGCCTCCGCCGAAGACGACCCGGGTCGGAAAGCTCCACAAAACCAGGTTCTCGGTATCCGTCATTCTGGGCCTACACGCCTCTCCATCAGAGCGTGCATTGCGTCTTCGGGGGTCATGCGCCGGCTGGAAATTTCGACGAAGACCGAGGAGATCGGAGTCTCCAAGCCGAGCCTGTGCGCCTGCTCGATCATGTTCTGGGCGACTTCGATGCCCTCGACGTACGCACCCGCTTCGGCGACCGCGCTCGCGAGCTCTGCACCGCGTGCCAGCGCACGACCGACGAGGGATTCGGCTCGCTCGTCGCCGGCCACCGCCGCGATCAAGTCACCGAGGCCGGCAAGCCCCATGAAGGTTTCCTCGGATGCACCAAGTGCCTGACCGATGCGTGAGATTTCGACCATCCCGCGGGTCGCCAAGACGGCCAGGGTGCTTGGCTCGACGCCGGTCTCTTGCGCGTAAGCGAGCACCACCGTCAGAAAGCCGACCGTGGCGCTAGCCAGTTGTACGCCCAATACGTCCGTGGTGTCGTAGATTCGGAGATCGGAGCCGCCGATCGCCTCTCGGACCATCTCGGTCACTTCCGGGAACCTGGTTCCGAGGATGGCGCCGCTCGGTCGTCCCTCCGCAAGCGCGTTGGGTACTAGCGGGCCGGCGAGGGCGCCAAGGCGACGCGCTGCGGTGTGCTCGCGAAGCACGGTGGTGATGGTTTTGAGCTCCGCACCGATGAGACCGCGACTCACGTGCACGATCAAGTGCCGACCGTCGACGACTTTGCCGAGCTGATCGGCAAGACTCGTTGCGTGCCGTGCAGGCGCCGCGAGAAAGATCAGGTCGCGATCTTCCATGTTGTCGATCGCGGTCGACGGCCGGATCGAGTCTGGGAGCGATCGTTCTCGTCGGCTCCACAGCACGACGTCGTGCCGTTGGCGCACGGCCGCGCTGGCGATCGCCTGTCCAAACCCGCCCGCGCCGACCACGCCGACCCGTAAGCTCATCGGTGAACCCCCAGCGCTTCGATCTCGCAGGCGGCTTCCATCTGATCGGTGTCAGCGATGCGGTCGGCGAAGGACACCATTCTGTTCTGATAGTAGAGGAGCAGCGACGGGTCGCAGAGCAGAACGCGATCGCCATCCAAGCTGGCTGCGGTGGAGGTGTGGTAACCGTTCCAGAATTGAAGGGCGGCTTCGAGCAGCTCGTTTGGCGAATCCTCGCGGACGACGTCGCTGACCCGAACTTCGCCCTTCGCTTCCAGCGCAAGCAGCCTCTCCCGAGCATCACCGAGGTCCTTGTGAACGACCTCTCGATCGATGCTGACCTCGCTCCGGAGCCGCATGCGACCGAAAAGGTCCATCCCGGGCGTTGCCTGTACGAGATGACGATACAAAACGTGCGCGACCACCTGCGTGCTCATCAAGACGGTGTCCCGCTCATACCGCTCGGCGAGCACGGTTCCGAGCTCTCGCGTGTAGGCGGCGTCCCGAGTTGCATCGACGACAGGCGTGCCTCGTCTTTCCACGTACCCGCCTGGATCGATGTTGCGACCTGCTGGGCTGAGCGATGCCCCCTTCTCGTCGATCGCGTTTCCGAACGGGTCGATCGGTTCACCAAAGCGAATGATGCATGCGCCCCGCATCCCCACCACCTTGCGGAAGAACGCAACCCAACGATCGATCTGGGAGAACTCATCGTCTTCGATGATGTAGCGAGTTTGGCCCTCCTCGGTGAGCCAGTCTCGAATGAGCGTCTCCGCTTCGAGCACTAGGGCGTAGTTGATCGTCGTGGGGACGAACCATACCGGTCGTTGGACGCGCCGCACGCGATTGGTCGTGAAGGCCTCCACAGCGGAACCGAGTAAGCCGAGCTTCAGATGCCGCTCGATCATTCCGGAGCGGCTTCGCGTGCCTCCGGGGAAGAAAAGTGAGTGATAGCCTCGCTCGATCATCACCTGGGAGTAGAGAGTCAGCACCTCTTTGTAGAGCCGCACACGGATGCGCCGGTCGACTCGATACGCGCCGAGATTATGCATGAAGAAGCTGATGATCGGATTAGTGAAGAGGTTCTTGCCGGCTCCGTATACGACAGGTGGCAACCCGGATACCTCGAGCGCTTGGGCCAGCACGATCGAGTCGAGATTCGACGAGTGGGTGGGAACGAAAACGAGGCTCCCTTCGGACTGAAGATATTGGAGGTGGTCGATGTCTCCCTGGACGCGCAACACTCGGCTGAGCACCTCGGACTGAGGTGCAGTGAAACTGCTGGCGAACCGCCTCGGCTCCATGACCCCCGCGACCAGTCGTGGTATCGCTTGGCGCGCGAAGCGGTAGACGCGAGGATCGAAGTTGCCTGCCACGTCGTGTGCCATGTTGGACACGATTGTGTGGAGCGCCTGCCGCTGCTCAGCATCGTCCATCTTGCCTATGCGCCGGATCATCGAACGCCAATACCCGAGCCGGTCTCGCGCTTCTTCGTCGCGTTGGTGCTCGAGGCGTCGAATCTCGTGAAACGCCGCATCGTTGAGGGCTATCTCGAGCCGTGATCGATCGGTCTCATGCGCACCGCAGATTCGATTGACCACGTCCGAGACGATGTCGCCGCGCTCGCTGTTGAACCAGAAGATCGAGGGATCGCTTGGACGCGGAACGTACGGCTTGATGTGAGGCAACCGAAGAGGGCGTTCCGAAAAAAGGCGTTTCAACATCGTCTGTCCCTCTATGCGGACTCGAAGTACCGGTGGAGCTCCCATTCACTCACGGACTTGCGATACTCGCGGCACTCCCAGTCTCTGGTGCGGATATAGTGGTCGATGAAATGTTCGCCAAGGACATCGTGGACCGACTGACTCTCGCGGAGCAGGCCGACTGCGGCTTCTAGTGTCGGCGGCAGGGCGAGTGATGGATCCACCTCTTGGGTTGCGTCGCCCGAGGTCATGCGTGGTGGGGCGATCCCTTGCGCGATGCCGTAGAGCCCGGAGCCGAGACACGTCGCCATGGCGATGTACGGGTTGATGTCCGCCGCGGTCTGCCGGAACTCGATGCGAGCGGCGTGGTCGCTTGGCCCGAGGATCACCCTTGCCCCGCAAGTGCGATTTTCGATTCCCCAAGACGCCGTGAGGGGAGCCCAGACCCCGGGCACGTACCGCTTGTAACTGTTGACGAATGGCGAGTAGAGCGCGGTGAGCTCCGGCGCCAACGTGACCAGCCCGCCGAGGTAGTGAAGGCCGGTTGCACTCAGCGTGTCACTCCCGGCCGCAGCAAAGAGGTTGATCTGACCGCCCGCGTCCCAGAGGCTTTGGTGGATGTGCCCGCTCGATCCCGGCAGGTCCGGATTCCATTTCGCCATGAATGTCACGGAGTAACCATGTCGATCGCAGATTTGTTTTAGCGTGGTCTTGAAGAGCGCTGCTTTGTCTGCGGCGGACACGATGTCGTCGTAGCGTAGAGCGGCTTCCCACACGCCCGGACCCGTCTCAGGGTGGAGACTCTCGATGTCGATGTCGTACGTCGCGCATGTGTCCAAGATGTCGTCGACTAGGAGTTGGTTTTGTCCCTGACGCAACCACGAGTAGCCAAACATCCCTGGGCTCAGGGGCTGCAGGTCGCGAAACCCCTTCTCGTGCAGCGTTTCCGGAGTCTCTTGGAACACCCAAAACTCGAACTCGGCCGAGAACTTGCTGCGAAAGCCGGCGTCGAGGGCTCTTTGGTTGATCGATTTGAGCAAACCTCGAGGGCAGGCTGGATGGGGTTGGCCTTCCTGTGTGTAGAAGTCGATCAAGAAATCGGCAGTGTCTGGGGCGTAGGGCAAGACGCGCATCGTGGATGTATCGATGCGGGCAAGCGCGTCCGGGTAGCCCGTGTCCCAGCCAGTGACCTTGGCATTGTCGTACAGCTGGTCGTTGATGTCCCAGCCGAAGATCACGTCGCAGAACCCGAAGCCCTTCTCTAGGGCCGACCAGAACTTGTCCAAGCTGATGTACTTACCGCGCAGGACGCCATCGATGTCGAAGCCGCCAACCCTGACCTTCCGGATGCCTTTGTCGTTGAAGTCGCGCCGCAGCTGTTCGCTCACTGATCCCTCCTCGGGCCAGGAAGCATAGCCTGTTTTGTGTTCCGGATGGCGAGGAGTCGAATCAATTTCCGTCTATTTAGACGGAATCCAGTAGTGAACCAAGCCCAAACCGACGACGAACAAAACGGCGACCGAGGCATGCCCGAGAAGCACGTGTCCGGTGGTGTCGATCGCGCAGTGAGCCTTCAGCACGAAGTTCCCCGCGAGGCCTGCAGCCGACGCCGCGATCAAGCTACCAAAAGCGTTTCCTCGATCGACCAACCGGAGCAATGCATAGACGGGAACGCCAAGCAGGAGCCCAAAACCCATGCATGCACCCGCCACCATTCGGCTCGTGTGTTCGTGCGTGATCGCCTGCGCGCCTGCAGCCGGCCAAAAGGCGGCAAGCACAGTGGCCCCAACCGCGACGCAGACGAGGCATACGACTTGCCAACGCGGAAGCTCTGGCTGATGTACCGGGCGTGTCACCATGATCATGGCGACGACGAGAAGAATGCAAAAGACCGCGAGCGTTGCGGCCCAGGGGCCCGTGCGCACGGACTCGTTGACGAGGGGGAAGTTGTACCAGCCGATAACGGCCAAAACCGCAAACACGGCCAAGACGATGAGTCGCCGCACGTTCGTCGACCGGCTTCGAAAAAACCCCGCGATGGTCTTGTCGCTGTGGCTGCACTGACCCTTCACGTTTTGGAACATCCGATCGATGAGCTCGCGATCGTTTGCTTCGCTCGCCGAGTCGAGCTCGCGCAGCCGTTCGCCCAGACCGTCGTCCGAACCTGCTCTGTCGCTGCCTTTAGTCATTCATCACCACGTATTTCCGAAACTAGTAATTGTTTCAAAGTTGCGTACGCACGATGTGCGCGGACGCGCACAGCGCCCTCTGAAGTGCCCACGATCGTTGCAACCTCGGCGTAGGGGCGCTCCTGGAACCAATGGAGCTCGACCACCTCCCGCTGGCTCGTTGGGAGCTTTTCGAGGGCTGCATGCAGGAGCTGCGAGCGCTGCCGAATCTCGAGGGGCATGAGCTCGGCTTCTGGTGCGGCCTGGGTTTCGACCTCCAGCGAGGTCATTTTGCGACGCTTCTTTCGCCGCCAGTGCTCTCGCACCAGATTCATCGCGATGGTCATCACCCAAGGCCTGAGCTTCGAGCCTCGACGAAAGTCGTTGCGGGCTCCGTGGAGTCGAAAAAACGTCTGTTGCACGATCTCCTCGGCGAGCTCGTCGGACCGGAGATGCCGGCGAGTCAACCGGAGCAGGATCGGCGCGTAACGCTCGAATAAGAGTCGGAACGCCTGATCGTTGCCATCGATGTAGGCATCCATCAGCTGTTCGTCGGTGGATTGTGGGTCTGGTGGCCTACTCGACATGTTCCGCCGGGACGAGCTCGGGAGTCAGAGCTTCTTGGTTAGCGCTCCTTTCCCCATTCCACCAGTAGCCCGAGAACACCAGAGTGCCCAACAGCAAGAGCAGGAGTACGATTCGTACCCAGTGACGGGTGTTCTCCGAGGTCTCGTCCTGCACGACGATCGGCGCATTCGGCCTCAGCCGTGGCCCCGAGACACTGAGCACGGTTCCAGCCGGGTGGTTGCTGCTCACGTGTGCGGGGGGCAACGAGGAGGCCAGGGTCGGAACCGGGATCGACCCGATTCGCGACGACTCCATCCACGGGGCGATGTCCTGGGTCTGTGGGTTTAGTTTGGCGGACTCGACCTCGAGCCACCCGAGCGCTGCCAACATGGACGTCGCATCGGGATAGCGGCCCTCGGGGCGTTTGGCCATGGCGCGACGAATCACGTCCGGGAGCCCCGGGATGTCTTCGAAACCTTCGTCGGTCTCCCAACCGACTGGCGGGGAGCCGAGCACCATGTGGTGTAACAGAGCGCCTACCGAGTAGAGGTCTGCGGAAGGCGGGAAAGCCCCGGTGCCGATGAGCTCCGGCGCCATGTATGCCACGGCGTGTTTTCCGGAGCCGGTATGCGCGGCATGCGCGCTCGCTTCAGGGCATGCACGGAGCAGGGGAACGACACCCGTCCCGATCACGCGGGCCCCTAGCGCGCCGTCGCGTTCGCGTGTGATGACGATATTGTCTGGCGTCAGGTCGCCGTGTACGAGGCCCTGGGCGTGCGTGGCTTCCAGCGCCTCCAGCACGGCGGTCGCGATCCGAAGGACGCCTGCCGAAGGCAACTTGCGGTCGCGCAGTACCTCCGATAGAGGGGTCCCTCGCGTGTCTTGAAACGCTACGTACGGAACGCCGTCGATGATGCCCGCGTCGAGCACGCGTGGGACCGAGCGGCACCGAGTCCGGCCGAGGCTCTGCGTGAGCTGCGAGAAAGCGGCCTCTGCGACGCGCGAGCGACTGACATCCATCGGAAAGATGCAGATGATCAGCGGCGTTCCCTCCGCCGATCCGCGGTAATACGAGACGAGGCCACCCCACGGCAACTGGCCGTCGACCGCGTAGCGCCCGGCGAAGAGTTCGTCCGGCGGAGGATGAGCGCCACCAGGCGATGGAAACATCGGAGGTAGGATAGTCGCAATTGGCCGTCGTGACGAGGATCTAGATCAACGCTTGCGACGCGGGACCTTTGCGAATTTGACCTCGGGAATGGACTTGGCCGGTCTCGGGCTCCGTGAGCTCGAAGGCCCGGGTTTCATCGCCGGTCACCCAAGTTTGCATTCGTACCAGTTGGCCAGCATGCGTCTCGCGGAGGTACTCGACCGAAAGCGACTCGAGAGGCCCTTCGATCCCAGCCGCCTCTCCTGCCATCGAGGCGAGCTGTCGCGTGTCGTCGATGTAGTCGACGTAGCGAGCCTGGTTCACGTGGCGAAAGCTATCCTGATCGCTCGGTCGAACGATCCACTGTCGGGTCCACGAGGATCGACGCTCGCTTTCCTGCCAGAGGACAGCTGGGGGTACCGGTTCGTCGAGAACCGTGGACGCCAGGTCTGCGCCGACTGGTGCTGGGCCATCCGGTCCGATGTGCACGACGGTGACCCTCGCTCTGACCGCCACCGCTTGATCGCTCAGCCGGCTGATCGCGTGACCGAAGTCGTAACTCGTATTTCCGACCCGGGCGAGCCACGTGGCGATCTCGACTTCGTCGTCCGCCCTAAGGGGTTCGAGGTATTCGAAGGCGCTAGCCCGTGCGACGCCGCCCACGACCCGGTTGCGAAGGGCGAAAGTCTCGAGCCCGAAGACGGACCAGCGCACGCGTTCGAGCATTCGCGCGATCCAACCAGGCCCGACCGTCGAGGATGCATCGGTCTCGATGCCGCGGATGGTGTGGTCGATCTTGACGAGCTTCGCGACGGGGTCTGTCATCAGCGGCGCAGACCGTAGCAGGAGGACTGGGTGGATGACAGCGCATTGCGCGACTGGTAAGGCTGGCGCTGATGAGTGAAGACTTGATAGTCGCGATCGCCGACGGCGTCTGCGAGGTGCAGATCGCGCGGCCACAGACCAAGAACTCATTCCTCGCCTCCACGTATGCCGATCTCCGTGCGCTTCTCGAACAGGTCGACGCCGACGACGCTGTCTCCGTCGTGTTGGTCTATGGGCAAGGTGGAAATTTCTCGAGCGGAAACGAACTGGGAGATTTCCTCGAGAATCCACCGACGAGCGCACAGAGCATCGCCATTCGGTTCATGCACACGCTCCACAGATTCACCAAGCCCCTCATCGCGGCTGTGGATGGCTTCGCCGTTGGCATTGGCACGACGATGTTGCTCCACTGCGACATCGTCTACGCGACCGAAAGTGCCAAGTTCCTCATGCCTTTCGTCAACCTCGCCGTCGTGCCAGAGGCCGCGTCGACGCTGCTCCTGCCCGAGCGCGCAGGCCTTCGACTTGCGAGCGAGCTCCTCTACTTCGCCGAGGCGTTCGACACGGAAGTTGCCGAACGCGCCGGCTTGGTGAGTCGCATTGTTCCACGGGACGAGCTTCTGCCATTTGCGAGAAAGCGAGCGGCGCTGCTGGCGTCGAAGCCGGTCGTCGCCGTCCGAGAAACCAAGAAACTCCTGCGGCAGGATCCAACCGGGGCGATCGCCGAACGGATCGACCAGGAAGCGGAAATCTTCTGCAAGATGCTCCAGGAGCCACCGGCTCAGGCCGCGATTCGCCGGTTCTTGAACAAGAAGAAGTAGGGAGCTGCTAGGCGAAGTTGTTGGGGCGTTCGACGCAGTAGATGCCGCCGGGGGCTTCGATCAGGGTTGCGCATTGGTTGCAATGACTGCAGCCGTTTTTGTACTCGGGGCGCGCCTGGGCCTGCTTCGGAAAGTCCGGGTCGAAGATCAGGGCGCGACCCAGCTGAATGAAATCGAAGCCACCGGTCATCACGCGGCGAATGCTGTCGCTCGTGCACACCCCGCCGATGTAGCAAACCCCGCACTGCACCCGATCGCGTATTCGCTGCGCATGCTCGAGGAAGTACGTCTCCTCGTAGGGATAGTTCTTGAACATCACGGGTGCCGACAGCTTGATGCCGATCTTCATTAGAAGGTTCTTTTCGTGTTTGACGAGGCCCGGAACGAGACTGTCTCCTCGGAACAGGAGCATGGGATTCATGCTGCTTGTGCCACCGCTGCAAACGATGACGTCCAAACCGCCCGCTTCGAGCATTGCGGCGATCTCTACGGACTCTTCGTACGTGACGCCGCCCACCACGCCATCGGTCATGCTGATCTTGCCGAGGAGCGGGTAGTCGTCGCCCACGGCTTCTCGCACGGCCGCCAGGACCTCGAGGCCGAACCGCATTCGGTTCGTTAGCGAGCCACCGTACTCGTCCGTGCGCTTGTTGGTCTTGGGGCTTATGAACTGGCTGATCCCGTAGCCGTGCCCGAAGTGAATCTCGATGGCGTCGAAGCCCACGGACTTCATGAAGGCGGCTGCGCGGCTGAAGACCTCGACGCGTTCGCCGATCTGCTGTTTGGTCATCGCGCCGATGCGGGGAAGGCCGTACGCGAGGCCCAGGGCGTTCATCCCTTTTGACGGGCCGAGCGGATGCTTCCCTTGGAACTCTCGGTTCTTAGTGAAGCCTCCAGCATGGCCGAGCTGGCCTGAAACCCTTGCTCCCGTCGCGTGCACGGTGCGGATGAAATGCTCGAGCTCGGAGCGAATCCCCTCGTGCATGTACATCATGTTTTCGTGGATGCGCCCGTCCGCCTCGGCAGCGCAGTACGCGATGGTCGTCATTGCGATACCGCCCCGACCGATCCGCTCGTGGAACTCGGTCAACGCCTTCGTCGGGATGCCACTTGGGCACTTGCCCTCGAAAGTTGCTGCTTTGATCAACCGGTTTCGCAAGGTGAGGCCGTTGATCTTCGCCTCGGAAAAGCACTTCTCTAGCGGGTCGGTCATCGGTCGCTCGGAAGCGTATCACCGGCTCGACTGTTGGCGAGGACCGAAACTTCAGCTCGGCGAGGGGAAGAGGACTCCCCCGAAGGCGAGCCATGCCACCAGTAGAGTCAGGAGGACATTGACCGATTGTCCCGCCGCATAGAGGAGGATCGGTTTGCCCCCGACGAGCTGTTCGGTGAGGCGCCGGAAATTCGACTCTAGGCCGATCGAAACGAACGCCATTGCGAACAACCAGCCGCGAAACCCCTTGGTCACCTTCGTGATCGCTTCGGTGCTGTCCGACCCCAACAACGGCACGAACACGAACGACGAAAGTGCGGACGCAAGCAGGAACCCCAAAACGAACTTTGGAAAACGCTCCCAAAGAATGCTGGCCGAAGGGCGCCCGCCCTCGGTGGGTTCGACCTTGGCCACCCAGTAGAGGGCGATCAGGAAGGCGATGCCACCGATCATGGTATTTTGAATCATTTTGACGACGGCGGCGACCTGCTCGGCGTCGTCCCCGAGCATTGCGCCGGCAGCGACCACCGCGCCCGTCGAATCGACGGTGCCGCCGATCCATGCGCCCGCGACCCATGGGTCGAGTCCGAGCGCGCGGCTCAAAGCGGGCATCCCCACCATCATTCCGACCGTGAAGATCATCGTGAGCCCGATGCCCAAGGTGAGCTCTTCCTTTTTCGCACGGACTGCGGCCGCCACCGCGACAGCCGCGCTCACGCCGCACACCGAAGTCGCGCACGCGATGATGATGGTCAGCGCTTTCGAGCGCATCTGTAAAACGCGCGTCCCGAAGCTCCACATCAGCAGGATGATCACCGGGGTGACGAGATACGCGACCATCAAACCTGGCCCGCCGAGCTCGACGATACGCCCCAAGAGAAGCTCTGCTCCCAGCAACACCAACCCGATCTTGATGAAGAGCTCGGAGCGAGAGCCGGCTTCGAGCCATGGTGGCGCGCCGATCGTGTTCGAGATCAGCAGCCCGAGGCCTAAGGCCCAAAGCGCGTACCCGAGCCCCCACGACTTGAGGCCGCTCTGCGCGCCGATCGTTTGCGCCAGCCCCGCAAGCAAGAACACGACGAGTGCCCCCGGGATATATCGCGCGAGATCGTGGCCCGTGGCTTTGACGGCGACGGAGGTGATCCCGACGAGCATGCCGGCCAACCCAAGCAAAGCTCCATACGAGCCGGCCCAGGCCTCGGCGGGATCGGTCGCCCACGACGTCACTTTGGGCACGGCTGCGACCCAACCCGCCGCGACCGCGACGATGATCGCGAACCCCAACCATACCGACCACCAGTCTTCGGAGCGGAGCGCACGCATTGAATGCTACGGGCGGCTTCCGAGATACGCCTGGACCGCACGCGGAACGGGCTGACGGCGGAGCGCTTGGGTCAGCGACCAACGGTCGTCCTCCGGATCCTCCAAGAAGTGGGTCTCGCTTCCTTCGTGAAAGGCGATCGGAACGCCGTCTCGAAAGAGGATCCGGTTTTTCGGTGTCGAGGGGACTCGGTGTCCTGGGGTCAAGATGCCGACCAGATTGAGCGGGTCCGCCGCGCTGATCGACATGAGCTCACCGGACTTGGGTTTGCGGCGGGACTTGCGCAGCGCAGTGACCGCTTCCGGAAGGGCGTACTGCTCACCTGCAAACCCGGCGACGAACCGCCCACCTCGAATGCGGCCCTGCGCCTCCAGACGACGGTAGACGCGAAGGAGGGCATACCACGGAGGCAGATCTCCCTCGCGATCGAGGAGTCGCCGAAACACGACGCCCCAACGGCGGAGAAGGGTCCAAGCCACGCTCTCGACATCGTGATCTTCCGGTACATCGGGCAGGACGGTCCACCGACCGGCCGCTTCCATGCTGTAGGCTGCTGCCGCGCGCCGGCCTCGCCGTCGTCGTTTCGGATCCGGTGCCAATAGAGCTCGAAGTCCGGTGAAGCCGTCGGCAGTTACCAGCCCGAGGGAAACGAGCTCGCCGAGCGCTTCTTCTGTTTGTGTCGGGAGGAGCCCCGTTTCGCGCACGATGTCGTCGAAAAAGCTCGCGCCGGCTCGGCGCATCATCTCTAGCGTGGTCGTCGCATTGCTCGACGTGGGTTCTTCGCTCACGGGTCGAAAGCGCCAGGTGCGCGCGTGCTCGCGGCGGGAAAACGCGACCGGGCTGGTCCGGATGGGGCTCGATGCTCGCCCCATGGGAGGCGTGCGACGACTCCACGTCACGCGTCCCGAGATGCACAGACTGTCGAGCCAACTCGGATCGTAGCCTTCCATCCGTACCGGCAGGATGTCCGATTCCCAAGCTGCGGCCCCCGCTTCGAGGCCCTCGAGCTGCTCCACCAGGACGGCCAGACCTTCGGGCCCATCCATGCGGGTGTCGGGGGCTGCATGTTGCCAACTCAGGAGAAAGCGGATGAAGTCCGCGGCGGTGACGGCCTCGATCTCTTTTCGAAGTCGTTTGAGGGTGTATCGGTGAATTCGGGCCAGCAGGCCGCGCTCGCACCATTCGGTTTCGGTCGACTCGGGTGAGAACATGCCTCGAAGGACGAAGCCCTCGCTTTCGAGCGCTGCCAGGGCCGCATCAACCAAGTCCGGCTCGAGCCCAAGCAAGCGCGCGAGCGAGCCAGCGCGAACCGGACCCGACGCTTGAAGACGGCCTCGCACGACCTCGCGGACCGCTTCGTCTCGAGTCCAGGCTTCCAGCCGGTACCGCTCGGGAACCATCACGTCGGATGAGGAGCTTCCATCGGGCCAGGCAGCCTGCACCAACGGGAGTCGCTCGGCAGCAGTCCACAAGGCGCGCTCGCCTGCGATGAAACGGGTTGAGCGTCCCGACGCCGTGAGATCGCGGAGCCAGCCATGCCATTCGCCCGTGCCAGCCTCATCGTCGGTGAAGCAGTTATGCATCAGGAGCGCGTCGTGCAACTCGTCCGGGTCACGAGGCTCGGGCCACGCCTCTCCGCGCACGCGGTCGATCGCTGCGCGGTCGAGCGCTCCGAGATCCGACGCTTGGGAGGGGTCGAGCCAGCGGCGCGACATCACGGCTTGCGTCCGTCGCTCCTCGAGGGGGGCGTCGTCGAGGAAAGCATATGGCTTCGCGTTGAGAATCTCCTGCGCGAGGGGCGAGGGTTCGGTCAGATCCCGGGCCAGCAAGGTCAGCTCGCCTGCCTGCAATCGCTCGAGAAGTGCCTCGAGGCCTTCGATGTCCATGGCCTCGTGAAGACAGTCCTCGATCGTTTGGTGGACCAACGGGTGATCGGGGATTTCTCGATCACCTGCGACGTTTTCGAGGCAAGCCACTTGGTCGGGGAAGCACAGAGCTAACAAATCGTCGGCTTGCATGCGTTGGAAGGGCGGCGGCACCTTCTTGCCGCCGCGGAATCGAAGGATTGCCAAGGCCCGCGTCGCGTTCCAACGCCAGCGTGTCTGGAACATCGGGGCGTCTAGCATTGCCTGAATCAACACGTCGCGAACGTTGTCAGCACGAAGGAAGCGAAATACGTCTTCGAGTGGGAAGCTGTGCGTCGGGCCAAGTGAGAGTACGATCGCATCTTCGGTGGCCGCCGCTTGAAGCTCGACGTTGAAGCTCCGACAAAAGCGCTTGCGGAGCGAGAGCCCCCAGGCTCGGTTGATTCGACTGCCAAAGGGCGCGTGGACGACGAGGTGCATGGCGCCGGTTTCGTCGAAAAAACGTTCGAGGATGATCGTGTTGCGGGTGGGCATCGTGCCGAGGGCCGTGCGCGAGGCCAGCAGGTACTCGGCGACCTGCCTCGAGGCAGATTCCCCGATCGCAGTTTCGTGCTGGAGCCAATCGACCACGGTGGCGAGCTCGTGATTGCGCGCTTCGACGCCTTCGCGCACGGCGTTGACCGAGGTCGACAAGAGGTCGGCGCGGGAAGGCGCCTCGCCAAACCAAAACGGGAGGCTCGGCGGTTTGCCCCGGGCGTCAGCTACCCGGACCACCCCCGGCTCGACACGCAGAATCTCGTACGAGACGTTGCCCAACTGGAAGATGTCCCCGGACATACTCTCGATCGCAAAGTCTTCGTTCAACGTGCCCACCCGAAGTCCCTCGGGCTCCAGCCGCACCTCGTAATCGAACGTGTCGGGGATCGCGCCTCCGTTGGTGATTGCCGTGAGCCGGGCGCTTCGTCGCGGGCGAATCCGACCGTTGACCTCGTCACGGTGCAAAAAAGCCCCGCGGCGCCCGCGGTTGGTGGCGAAGCCATCGGACAACACCCGAACGACTTGCCCGAAAGTCTCCTCGTCGATGGTCCGATAGGGCCAGGCGCGCCGAACCATCGCCAGCAGCGCGTCCTCGCTCCACTCCTCCTTCGCGGCAGCGCTGGCGACGATCTGTTGCGCCAGAATGTCGAGTGGGCCTTCGGGAATCTCGATTCGATCGAGCTCGCGTCTTTGCACGCAACGCATGAGCGCCGCGCACTCGACGAGATCGTCGCGGCTCAGCGGGAAGAGCCGGCCTTTAGGTGTTCCGCCGTGCCAGTGGCCCGAGCGCCCCACGCGCTGAAGGAAAGTTGCGACCGAGTGGGGCGACCCAAGTTGGCACACGAGGTCCACGTCACCCACGTCGATCCCGAGCTCGAGCGAGGCAGTCGCGACGACGGCCTGAAGCTCTCCCGACTTAAGGCGCCGCTCGGCTTCGAGTCGGTGCTTGCGGGCCAGACTTCCGTGGTGGGACGTCACGGCATCTTCGCCGAGCAGCTCGCCGAGATGTCGCGTGACCCGTTCGGCAAGTCGGCGTGTGTTGACGAAGATGAGCGTCGTGTTGTGCGCTTCGACCAGCGCGGCCAGCCGTTGATAGATTTCGTCCCACACCTCGAGCGACATGACCGTCTCGAGAGGCGAGCCCGGTATCTCGACTGCGACATCCATCTCTCGCTGATGGCCGACATCGACGATGCGGCAGGCCGGCTCATCGTCGTCGGTGGCGCACTGGTTGGCGCCGACCAAGAAGTGGGCCACCTGCTCGATCGGGTTTTGCGTCGCGGACAGCCCAATTCGGGTGATGTCGCGACCCACCAGCTCCTGAAGTCGCTCGAGCGACAGAGACAGATGAGAGCCGCGCTTGTTGCTGACGACTGCGTGGATCTCGTCGACGATCACGGTCTTCACATCGGACAGCATTCGCCGCCCGCCTTCGCTGGTGAGCAAGATGTACAGCGATTCCGGGGTCGTCACGAAAATGTGGGGTGGCGATTTCACCATCTTCGTTCGTAGGTGTGACGGGGTGTCTCCCGTGCGCACCGCCGTTCGAATGTCGACATCGCCAAACCCGAGCTCCTCTAGTGTGCCGCGAATGCCCTCGAGGGGGGCCTGCAGGTTGTGCTCGATGTCGTTGCTCAGTGCCTTGAGCGGGGACACATAGAGGATCTGCACCCGTTCGGGTAACCCTTCTTCGAGACCTTGGCGAACGAGGCCGTCGATCGCGCATAAAAACGCGGCCAGCGTCTTGCCCGAACCCGTCGGCGAGGCGATCAGCGTGTGCTTTCCCTCCCGAATCGCCGGCCAGCCCTCTACCTGCGGTGGCGTCGGTTCGCCGAAGGTACGGTCGAACCAGGTAGCCACGGCAGGGTGAAAGCCGGCAAGGGGCATGGGCTCCCATCTAGCACCGCGAGACGAAGGCGGTAGCCCCATGCGTTCGCCTCGCCGCCCATTGCCAATGAGGCACCGGATCAGGTAACACCGTCCAATGACGTCTGGGGTCACGGCTTGGAGACCGACCTGGCTCTTGGCGCTGCTGGTCGCCTTTGCGCCGACCGCGCAGGCGGAGGTCGCGCCCGATGATCCCGGACAAGTTACCAGCCTGCCCGAAGCAGTTGGCCCTCACTGGGTGTGGGTTCCGGACCGAGCGCTCCGCCGAACCGCTCTGTTTGACGGTGCCGCTGGCGCCATGTTGGGGCTGATCGACAGCGGAATGACGATCACACCCAAAGCGCCCCAGTGGTCGAAACAGCGGGCGGAGATCTACGCCGTCGACACCATCTACACGCGCGGCCATCACGGTGAGCGCAAAGACTATGTGTTCATCTACGATGCCCGCACCCTGGAAGTGAAAGGCGAGGTCGAGATCCCGCCGCGCGCCGGCGACACGGGCACTGGGATCGCCCTGGTCGACATGCTCGACGGCGAGCGATTCCTCGTCGTGCTCAACCAGTCGCCCGGGAGCTCGGTCTCGGTGGTCGACCTCGCGGAGCGAAAATTCATCGGCGAGATTCAAACAGCGGGCTGTGCGGGCGTGTATCCCGCAGGGCCTCAGCGTTTTGGAATGCTCTGTGGCAACGGGACGGCCGTGTTGGTCATGTTGACGGAACAAGGCGAGCTAGAGCGAATCACGAGGAGCACTCCCTTCTTCGATGTGGTCGCCGACCCGGTTTCCGAAAAGGGCACCCGCAAGGGAACGAGCTGGCTCTTCAGCAGTTTTGGCGGACAGCTCCACGAGATCGATTTCTCGGGGGCCGCGCCTGTGCCCGCTGCGCCGTGGTCGCTCTTCAGCGACAAAGAACGCGCAAACGATTGGCGGGTCGGTGGGGGTCAATATCTCACCTACCACCGACCGAGTGGGCGCCTCTACTCGATCGTACACGAAGGCGGTCCTGGCTCGCACAAGGACCCAGGCACCGAGGTCTGGGTCTGGGACGCGGGGACGCGCGAAAAGATCGAGACCTTTTCGATGCCCAATGTGCTCGTTCCTTTCATTCGGCCGCAGATGGGCATCGAGGCAGGCGGCTTCGTCGATTGGCTTCTCCGGGCTCTGCTCCCGAATTTGGGCGTGCACAGCATCGTCGTCACCCAAGACGACCAGCCCCTGCTCTTCGTGCGCCATGCGGATCTCGGAGCGGTCGGCGTCCTCGATGCCGTGAGTGGCGAGCATCTTCGTGACCTCGAAGAGGTCGGTCTCTCGGGTGTACTCTTGGTGGTGCCATGATCGATCCGGTCGTTTCGGTTTCGCTTCGCTGTGTGTTGGCGCTCCTCTTCGCAACGGCGGCCTGGCACAAGGTTTCAAACCGCGACCGCTTCGCATCGACGCTCGAAGCGTATCGGTTGCTCCCGACTTGGCTCGGAAAGGGCGTTGCCAGGGGGCTGCCCGTGCTGGAGATCGCCATCGCGGTCTCGCTTCTCCTTCCCTTGTACCGTCCGGCCGCCCTCGGAGCCGCGGTACTCCTCGTTCTTTATAGTGTTGCGATCGCGATCAATCTCGCTCGCGGCCGCCGTGACATCGACTGCGGCTGCTTTGGGCGAGCGGCACGGGTTCCGCTCAGCGAGACGCTGCTCCTTCGGAATGCTGTCTTTATCGCTGCCGCCGCGGCGGTGCACCTCCCGGTCGGGGCTCGCCCCCTGCTCTGGATGGACGGGTTCACGGCCGTCGCAGTCCTGACCGTCACAACGCTTCTCTGGGGCTCGCTTCGACGGCTCGGCGAAATGTCGACGTTAGGGGGGAGCCGATGATCGACGCTCTCGTCGTCTCGAATATCATTCTTTGGCTGATCGTTGTCGGCCTTGCGGTCACGGTGTTCGCGCTCGTCCGCCAAATCGGCGTGCTCCACGAGCGCATCACACCAGCAGGTGCGCTTTCGCCCCACGCCAAAATCGAAGTTGGCGAACCGGCTCCCGAGATGGTCCTGACCGACCTGCAAGACCGTTTGGTCCGAGTGGGAGGGGTCTCGAAAGACGAGACCCAGACTCTATTGTTCTTTCTCTCCCCGAGTTGCCCCGTGTGCAAGACCCTCCTGCCCACCGTCGAGCGCGTAGCGAGAGCCGAGGTGCCGCGTGTGCGTGTCGTCTTGGCTAGCGACGGCGAGCTCGAAGAGCAGATCGCATTCGCGGACGAGGAGGCGCCGAAGGGCATTCCATACGTTCTCTCGACGGAGCTCGGGATGACCTACGGGGTGGGAAAGCTTCCGTACGCGGTGTTGATCGACAAAAACGGCGTCGTTGCTGCGCAGGGCTTGGTCAACACGCGCGAGCATCTCGAGAGCCTCTTCGAGGCACAACGCTACGGAGTCGCGTCCATTCAGGACTACTTCGAGGAGAAGGCCAAATGAGTCGACTCGACAATTGGTTTGAGGGAATCACGCGAGAATCTGCGCGCCGCGTCTCGCGTCGAAGTTGGGTGTCCCGCTTGGGGGCGGTGCTCGTGGGGGGTGCCGCCGTGCCGCTGCTCCCGGTTGCCCGCGCCGCCGAGAGGGCAGCATCCCCAGATGGGATCGCCGGGGCCGAAGGAGACCCATCCAGCTGCCAATACTGGCGTCATTGTGCGATCGATGGGTTTCTCTGCACGTGTTGTGGCGGCTCCCACAGCGCGTGCCCTCCGGGGACCGAGATGTCCCCAGTGACGTGGATCGGCACCTGTCGTAATCCGAAAGACGGCCAAGACTACATCATTTCGTACAACGATTGCTGTGGAAAGACGATTTGCGGCCGCTGCCTGTGTAACCGAAACGAAGGCGAACGGCCGCTCTACCACTGGTATCGCAACAACGACCTCAACTGGTGCGGTGGCGCGAAGCTTCAGACCTACAACTGCTCCACCGCACTCGTGGTGAAAGTTGCCAAAGAGGCGCAGCCCGAGAAATGAAGCGCGTCCGGCTGGCTTTGGTGTTTTGCTTCGCCGCTTCGGGCGCGCAGGCGGACTCGTTAGTGGAACACGACTACCTCCTCAACTGTGCGGGTTGCCACCAGCTGAATGGCTCCGGCTCGGTGACCGTGCCTTCGCTTCACGGCATCTCGGGGCTGAGCGATACGAGCGGGACGCGCGTTTACTTGATTCGGGTCCCAGGCGTTGCGCAAGCCCCGTTGTCGGACGAAAGGCTCGCGGCACTCATGAACTGGCTCCTCGAGCGATTCACGGGAAGGGCGCCCATCCCGCGCTACACCGCCAAAGAAGTGTCCCAGCTGCGCAAGAATCCGCTCCTCGACCCCCGCGCCGAACGGGCGCGACTATCACCCGCGCCGATCTCCGACTCTTCTGAGCGGTAGACGCATGCCTGATTGAACAGTAATGGCTCAACGCCATCTAGGTGCATGATAGGGACGGATCGCCTCGCCCAGGATGATCGCCTCTCGAATCGCCCCTGGCTGACGAAGGGACGCGACGAGAGTGTCGCCGATCGCACCGGTTGGAGGGCGGACGGCCTTTGGCTCTTGCGCGCGTCTTTCTTCGGTTCCGATCCCGATGATCGAAAGGCGTGCAGCCGCGAGGATCGGATCGTGTAAGGCGGGTTGCTCCGCAGCGGCGAGAACTGCGGCCGCCATGATCCAACGAACGTCGGCGTGAACCGTCTCTCCGCGCGCCAGCTGGGCGCGCAATCGCTGAGTCTCGGCATGCTCGGCGTGCAAGTACGCGAACCCAGGGATGTTCATCAGTTGGAAGTCGGCGAGCTCCGGCCACGACTGCCCGAGCAGGGTGTCGACGATCGAGTCGGCGAGTGCGTGCAAGGACTCGTCGGACAAACCTACCCACCGGCCGGCGAGCGGGAGATAATAAAGACCAACCTCGCCATGCTCGGCTTCCCAACGCGCCCAGAGCGAGTCGCCCTCCTGGTGCCGGCCCAGGTGGTGTAATACCCGGCTCGCCATGTAGAGGCGCAGGCGTGCAGGGGGGTGCTCGTCGATCCAGCCGTCGCCCGCAAAGATCGCGGAGGTGCGGTGCGCCGAGTCGGGGTCGCGAAACGCGCGTCGCATGGTCTCGACGTACGCGGGGCCAAGCATGAGCGTGCCCATCGTGTCGGCAAAGACTTCGGCAAGCCAAGCCCCAAAGAGCTGACGAAGCCACCCCGGATCGATCTCGCGCTCGGAGCTAGGTGCGGAGAGCCGTTGCGGTAGGCCGAGACGGTCATGGAGATCTGCCTCGAGACCGTCGACGCTGTAGTAGAGGTCATGCGCGATCTCATGAGCGATCGCAGGCCACAACCAGAGGCTACGACCAAAGCCCCTCGGGATTCTCAGCGGAGCCACACGGGTCGACGCAAAGCGCGGTACGATCGACAAGGCCCAGTCGCCGCTGACCACGACGGGGGTGCTGGTGCGCAAGCCGAGGCCATGCGCGCTTGCGAGCTCGAGGAGGGGCGCGTAACAGGCGTCCGCCATGGCGTCCGCGTCGCCCAATATCGAAGCCGAGCCGCGCAATCGTTGCTCCGCCATCCGGTCTAGGTACCGCAGCAGCTGCTGAAGGCCTTGAATCACGGTGGCTTCCTGCATGACGGTCGACACCGTGGGCTTGCCGGCCAAAGACCTGTCGATGGCGGCGAGCCGGTCGAGTAAGTCGTCGCGGAGCGCTCGAACCAGGCGAATCAAACGCGGGTCGCCCTCGGCGCGCCGGAGCAGGGCCGTGGCTTGCTCCCGAAGCCGCATTGCCCGTGCCTGGGTCGTCGCGATGATATCGCCTTCGGGTGCGTGAGGCGCCGTTGCTGGCCGAGCGGGGGGAGAAGGAGGAGTGCGAAAAGGAGGCTCCGGCCTCGAAGGTGCTCTGGGCTTGCGTTGAGGCGCGCTTGCCTCCGCAGGCTCTCGTGGCGCCGAACGCGGTTCGGTCTTCTTTCGTCGATCGAGCCAGCGTTTCAGCAGCGGATAGAGGAGGTAGACCAGTACCGCAATCGCGCCAATCCAGTCTTTGAAAAGCTCCTCCATCAGCTTTCAGCGCTTGGGGCGCCTTCCGTAGATCAGCGCCTTCCGTTCCAGCGGACCAGCGCCGCGCTTGGCGAGCAGCTCCGCGAGCACCAGTCGCGCAACGAAACGTCGCGGCTGTGCGAGCAGCGCCTCCCGGGGGACCGGCGCCCTAGGGCTGACTTTCATCGTCCGGACCTCCGGTCGCCTTACTGATCGCATCCCTCATATCGGTGTCGGCGGCGACGTTGCGCAGGTTGTAGTAGTCCATGACTCCGAGGTTGCCCTCCTTGAGCGCGTCGGCCATCGCCTGGGGAATCTTCGCCTCTGCCTCGACGAGGTGCGCGCGCATCTCTTCGACCTTGGCCCGCATCTCTTGCTCTGCTGCAACGGCGAGAGCCCGTCGACCCTCGGCGCGCGCCTGAGCGACTTGCTTGTCCGCTTCGGCCTGCTCGGTCATCAGCTTCGCGCCGATGTTCGTGCCGACGTCGACGTCTGCAATGTCGATCGACAGGATGTTGAATGCGGTGCCGCTGTCGAGACCGCGTGCGAGAACGTTCTTCGAGATCGTGTCGGGGTTCTCGAGGACCTCGGCGTAGTTCGCCGAAGAACCTATCGTCGAAACGATCCCCTCGCCGACGCGTGCGACGACGGTTTCTTCCGTCGCGCCTCCGACCAGTCGATCGATGTTGGAGCGCACCGTGATCCGGGTCACCACCAGCAGCTGAATGCCGTCTTTGGCCACCGCGGTGATCTTCGGCGTCGTGATCACGCGCGGATTGACACTCGTCTGTACCGCGTCGAGCACGTCACGACCTGCCAGGTCGATCGCGGCCGCCTGTTGAAAACCGAGCTTCATGCCAGCCTTGTCAGCGCTGATCAACGCGGTCACGACGCGGTCTACGTTGCCTCCGGCCAGGTAGTGAGATTCCAAGGTGTTGGTCGGCAGGTCGATCCCCGCTTTCACCGCGGCGATGCGAGGGTTGACGACCTTTCCCGGGGGCACTCGACGCAGCCGCATCCCGATCAGCTCCCCAGGGCCAACCCACGCGCCGCTCGACCATGCCGCGATCAAGAGACGTATGGGGATCACCCACACGAACAGGAAGAACAGAATGAGGACTGCAACGAAAACGAGGCCGATTACTGAGAATGGGACCATGGGATTTCCTTCCTACGTTGAATCTGGGGTGCGTACGACGACACGTGGGCCTTCCACCGTCATGACTTCGACTTCTCGATTGGACTCGACGTATTCGCCTTCGGTCATGACATCGACTTCGTCGTGTCCGAAGCGAACACGACCGATAGGCCGAAGAGGAGTGACTGTGGTGCCGCGACGCCCCAGGAGATCGCTGCGATCTTCTTGAGACACAGCCTCTGCTTGGCTGTGTTCGAGAACCATCCGCCGTCCGGCTCTGCTCTTGGGGATGACGTAGAGCATCACGCCGGCCGCGACGATCGAAACTCCACCAGTCACGGTGCCCCAAAACGGACCGAGCTCCGTCCATGCGGCGATCGCTCCCGCGGCGAGTGCGAGCATCCCTAAGACGCCCGCGACGCCAAAGCCGGGCACGATAGCGACTTCCGCGAGCAGAAGAAGCAGGCCCAAGACCAGTACGGCGACGACTACAACCGCGGTCACGACTCATCCTCGGGTCGTACGATCAGCGCCGGCCCGTCCCGCCCGATCACCCGGACACGCGCGCCTCGCGCAATGAACTCACGCTCGCTGGTCGCCTCGTGACGCTCCCCCGCGATGGTGACCTTGCCCGCGGGCCGAAGGTCGGTGAGCGCTTCACCGATTTGACCTACCAGATCCGATGCGGTGGGGGCGGAAAGAAAACCGGTTTCGGCTTCCTGGAGGACCAGGGCTCGGCCCATCGCGCTTCTCGACAACAAGCGACCGACGACCAGCGCAAGCACGAAGGCGCCCAAGAGCGACAACATGACGCGAGTCATCGCGTCGGCGAGTATGCCGGTTCGGAAAGACACGTCGATCGGAATGCCGATCAGGGCGAGCACCAGCGATGCAATGACGAAGATGAGACCGAGCACGCCAGGGACGCCGAGGCCGGGCACGAAGAAGATCTCGACGACCACCAACACGACGCCGGCAACGAAGAGGAGCGCCTCTTCCCACCCGACGAGATGAACCACTGCGTGGCCACCAAAGAACAACGCGAGTGACAGGAAACCCGCGATGGTGAACGGCCCGACGCTCCGCGTGTAGAACGCGATCATGAGCCCCAGCATGCCGACCGAAAGAAGCAAACCGCTCACGGTCGGCTCGGTCAGCCACCGTGCGATTTCTTCGCCCCAGTTGAGTTCTACGCGTGCGATCACCGGGTCCTTCAGCGTCAGCGCCTCCATGACGGCATCGAGATTGGCCGCCTTGGCATCAGCGATCCCGAGGTCGATCGCCCGGTCCGTGTCGAGGGTCAGGAGCTTGCCCTCTTTGACGATCCCTTTGATTACGACCTCGCGGTCGACCATCGCTTCGGCGATGTCGCCGCGACGCCCGTTGGCCTCGGCTGTGGAACGCATCTCGGCTCGCATGTACGAGACCATTTTCTCGCCGACGGCCTCGGCCTGTCCGCCGCCCGCTTGAATCGGCGTTGCGGCACCGATCGTTCCGCCCTCGCTGATCAGGACGTTATCACACGCGAGCGCGATGAGAGCGCCTGCGCTAATCGCACGGGGATGTACGTAGGCCACGGTGCGCGGCGCGGCGTCTAGGAGGGCGTCACGGATTTGAATCGCTGCATCGACACGCCCGCCCAACGTGTTGACGTCGAGGACGATGGCAACGGCATCAGGGTGTGTCTCGATTGCGCGTCGCACGAAAGCAGCGAGCCCCAGCTCTACAGTGCGATCGATTCCGATGACGACCACTTCGCTGCCGGCTGGCGCCTCGAGCGGGAGTGGCTGAATGTCGCTCGGCACATTCGCGCTCGGCGCCGGTCGGTACCCGGTCGGGCTGGGTTTTTGGCCAAGCGTCACCTGCGCCGTGCACAAGAGCACGCTGGCGACGATGAAGCCGCGAAAGCTCAACCGAGGGATTCGAACCCACCTCACCGGATGAACCTAGCTCCGTTGGGACCCTAGCTCAATGCCATCGAGTCCCTGGCGAGCCAAAGAAGGCATCGAGAGCCTGCGGGCCGGGCTGGGCGTGATAGGCTCCGATCCTCAGGAAAGCAAGAACCGATGGCGCCAACGCCCCCCGAGAACACTGGAGCCGTTCGCGAGGTCCATCGCTTCGACGAAACGCGTCTCGACGTCTGGCTCGGGGAGCACGTGGATGGGTATACGGGCTCGTTGCAGGTGCGTCAGTTCGAGGGCGGTCAATCGAACCCCACGTATTGGTTGGCTGATCGCGAGCGACAATATGCGCTCCGGAAGAAACCTCCAGGCAAGCTGCTGCCATCGGCACACGCCGTCGACCGGGAGTTCACGGTGATGCGGGCGCTCGACGAGACGGACGTTCCGACGGCCAAGATGTACGCGCTTTGTGAGGACGACTCGGTGATCGGGACGTCGTTTTTCGTGATGGAGTTCGTGCCGGGGCGAATTTTTTGGAAAGCGCAGGTGGAAGGGGTCGATCGTGACGAGCGAGCGTCGATCTACGAAGAGCTGATTCGGGTGCTCGCCGCGATTCACAACGTCGATTTGGAAAAGACTGGGCTTACCGAATACGGACGACACGGCGGGTACGTCGAAAGGCAGGTGAAGCGTTGGACGAAGCAGTATGTCGCTTCACAGACGGCTGACGTCGGGGCCATGGATCGACTGATTGAATGGTTGTCGGCGAACATTCCAGGTGACGACGCGACCACTCTCGTCCACGGTGACTATCGGCTCGACAACATGATCTTCCACCCGACCGAGCCGCGCGCGCTGGCGGTCATCGACTGGGAGTTGTCCACCCTCGGGCATCCACTTTCGGATCTGGCCTACATCTGCATGCTGTATGATGTCGTACTTCCGAAGACGGGTGGGCTGTTGGGTGTCGACTTCGACGCGACCGGTATCCCGAGCGAGGAAGCTTTCGTGGCTCGGTATTGCGAGCTCACCGGGCGCAGCGGCGTACCTGACCTCGCCTACTACAAAGCGTTTTCGCTCTTTCGGCTGGCCGCGATCGCTCAAGGTGTCTACAAACGTAGCTTGCAAGGGAACGCCAGCTCGGAGACCGCATCGATGTTTGGCGCCGCGGTTCCGCACCTCGCGGGGATCGCCTGTGGTTTGGTGGGGATCGGGTAGAGCATGATCGAGCGAATCGTGTTGTTTAAGTTGAAAAGCGAGTACTGCAACGACGCGGCCCGCGCTGAGATTGCAGAACGCACGCGAACGGACCTCGGCGCGTTGAAAAGTGTTCGAAGTATCAGCGTTGGCGTCCCCGCGGACGAGCCAGCCGAAAAGAGTTGGGACCTGAGCTTGGTCGTCCGCTTCGACACTCTCGAAGACGTCGACGCGTACGTGGTCGACCCCGTGCATCGCGCCTACGTCGACGACTACATGCGCGAGCGAATCGAGCTCCTCAAAGCCTGGAACTTCCGCGTCTAAAGAAAGGGGACAGTCTCCGTTTTGCACGGGTTAACCGAACCCGGTCGCATGCGGGCTTGGGGTCTGCTAGTTTCCGCGCGCCGACATGATTCCCCGCTATACACCGTCCGATTTTCGAGGTCTTTGGTCGTCCAGACGCAAGTACGAGGCGTGGTTCGACGTCGAGGTCGCCGCCTGCCGCGCCATGGAGAGCGCCGGGATCGTGCCTGCCGGAACAGCCGACCAGGTCAGCGGTTTTCGAGACCAGATCGACCCCGCTGCGATCGACGAGATCGAGAAAGTCACACGGCACGACGTCATCGCCTTCCTGACTCATGTCGAGGGCTTGGCGGGTGAGCCCGCGCGCTGGCTGCATCGCGGAATGACCTCGTCGGACGTGCTCGATTCGTCGCTTGCGCTCTTGCTCGTCGAGGCGACCGACAAGCTCCTCGGACGCGTGGACGCCGTCCTCGAGGCCCTTCGCGGTCGAATCGAGGAGCACCGAAGGACCCCCGCCATCGGACGCTCGCACGGGATTCATGCCGAACCCGTGACCTTTGGTCTCATCTTGGCAGGGCACTACGCCGAGCTTCGACGCGGACGGGCTCGGCTCATGGTGGCGCGCGAAGAGATCGCCGTCGGGAAGATCGCCGGTGCCGTCGGGACTTATGCGCACCTCACTCCCGCCATCGAAGCCGAGGCGCTCAGTTCGCTCGGATTGCGGCCGGAGACAGCTGCGACTCAGGTGGTGGCCCGCGATCGTCACGCGGCGTACGTGTCTGCGCTAGGCGTCATCGCAGCCGGCATCGAACGCTTTTCCACCAACGTCCGTCATTGGCAGCGGACCGAGGTCGGGGAGGCCGAGGAGCACTTCAAAAAGGGCCAAAAGGGGTCGAGCGCGATGCCGCACAAGCGAAACCCCGTCCTCACCGAGAATCTATCCGGCCTCGGACGCGTGGTGCGGGCTGCCGTCGTGCCTAGTTTGGAGAATGTGGCGCTCTGGCACGAGCGCGACATTAGCCACTCGTCGGTCGAACGGATGATGCTCCCCGACGCAACCTCGACCCTCGGCTTCATGCTCGATCGGGTTCGGGGTGTGATCGCCGACCTCGTCGTGTACCCCGAGCGGCTTCAGCAAAACCTCGACGAAACCGGAGGGCTCTGGGCGAGCGAGGGCATTCTCCTCGCGCTGGTCGACAAGGGCCTCGGGCGACAAGACGCGTACGTCCTCGTCCAGCGCAACGCGATGAAGGCCTTCGAAGAGCAGGGGGAGTTTCGAGAGCTCCTCCACGCCGACACCGAAATCGGGAAGCATCTCACCGCAGAAGACATCGACCGGGAGTTCGACTTGGACCGCGCCTTGGCGCACGTAGACACGATCATCGATCGCGTCTTGGGAGGGGACTGAGATGACCGTATCGATCGAGACTCTACGAGAGGGCCTTTCGAGAACCCTGGACGGAACGAACTTCGAAGGCTTGGGGCACCGATACGAAGGAAAGGTCCGCGACAACTACACGAAGGACGGGAAGCGCACCATCGTCGTCACCGATCGGATCAGCGCGTTCGACCGGGTGCTCGGAACGCTCCCCTACAAGGGTCAGGTGCTCAACTCGTTAGCCGCTTGGTGGTTTGATGAGACCGCCAGCGTCGTGCCAAACCACGTCATCGATGTGCCGGATCCGAACGTGATGGTGGGCATCGAATGCGAGCCGCTTCCAGTCGAATACGTCGTCCGCGCCTACATCACCGGCGTGACCTCGACCAGCATTTGGACGCACTACAGCAAAGGAACCCGCGTGTTTTGCGGTCACGAGCTGCCCGACGGTCTGAAAAAGCACCAAAAACTCCCAGACCCGATTCTCACGCCGAGCACCAAAGCCGAACACGGAGACCATGACGTGTCGGTGTCGCGCGAGGAAATCCTCGCCATGGGTCGCATCAGCGAAGCCGATTTCGATGAGGCTGCTGGTTACGCGATGGCGTTGTTCGCGCACGGCCAGAAAGTCTGCGCCGAGCGGGGTCTGATCTTGGTCGATACGAAATACGAGTTCGGCAAGACGCCTGACGGCAAGATCGTCGTCATAGACGAGATCCACACCCCGGATTCGTCCCGCTTTTGGTACGCGAATAGCTACCGAGCGCGCTTCGATGCCGGCGAAGACCCTGAGAGCTTCGACAAGGAATACGTCCGCCGCTGGCTCGCAGGGAAGGGCTATAAAGGCGACGGCCCGGTTCCGACGATTCCCGATGAAGTTCGCGTCGAGGCGTCACGTCGCTACATCCAGGCTTGCGACGAGATCCGTGGCGTCCCCTTCGAGCCGGATACGACCGACCCACTTGCGCGCATCGCGAAGAACCTCGGTTTGGAGACAGCATGAAGGCCAATATCTACGTGACCCTCAAGCGGGAGGTCCTCGACCCACAGGGCGATGCAGTCCGACGCTCGCTCCGCTCGCTCGGCTTCGAAGAAGTGAAGTCCGCTCGCGTGGGTAAGCTCATCGAGCTGGAGCTTCACGGTGATGACCGAGAGTCCGCCGAATCCCACATCCAATCCATGTGTGAAAAACTCCTCGCCAATCCCGTCATCGAAGACTTCCGCTACGAAATCCTCGACTAGAGGCGGGGTCGTTGACGTGGATGGGGGGTAGGGCTAGCGAATGAGGGTGACGGTTCTTGGGTTGCCAGATGTGCGGACTGTGCTCGAGGAACGCGCGCCGAAGGAGTTGCCGGAGCACGACAAGTGGGCTGCGGTAGCGGTGCTCTTGCGCGACGCGAGTGAGGGCCCGGAGCTGCTTTTCATAAGGCGAGCGGAGCATCCGAGTGATCCTTGGTCCGGCCATATGGCCTTTCCGGGAGGCCGGCAGCAGTCCGAGGATGCGTCGTTGCTCGACACTGCGATACGCGAAACGCGCGAAGAGGTCGGGCTCGACCTCGCCATCGGGGCCAACCACATCGGTCAACTCGATGACCTCCAGGCCATCGCGCGAGGCAAGCCACAGGAAACCGTGATCCGCCCGTTCGTGTTTGAGGTTCATCGCGAGTACCCCCTGCGTGTCGACGATCGCGAGGTTGCCGAGGCGCTCTGGACGCCGCTACTTCCGTTGTACCGAGGCGAAGTGGATGCTGTGCGGCCTTACGAGTGGCACGGGACGCACATCGACTTCCCTGCCTATGACGTAGACGGGCGCCTGGTGTGGGGGCTCACTTATCAGATGTTGCGTTCCTTCTTTCGGATTCTGGGGTAGCCACCGCGCGCGCCGGTGCTAGGTTCCGTCGGAGAAACCATGCCCGAAGCGGATCCCAATCGCCTAGTCCACTGCATCAAGCTCGACCGTGAGCTCCCCGGCCTCGCGCGGCCGCCTTTCCCGAACGAGCTCGGCCAGTTCATCTACGAGAAGGTCTCGAAAGAGGGTTGGGACCAGTGGCTGCAAGAGAGCGTTCGCTACATCAATACCTATCGCGTCGACCTCTCCTCCCGAGAGGGCACCGAGTTCATGATGAAGCAGCTTCGGATTTGGCTAGGTCTCGAAGAGGGAGACCTAGCCGCTACCGCGTGGTCGCCCCCCACCGAGTAGTTCGCCGAGTCGCTACTGGAAGTTCTGGACCGCCCAGACGTCGCCGCTTCCCGTCTCGTAGAATCCGCAGGCGACCATGCTGTAGTCCGGATTGGTCATGTTGATGTAGTGCCCGTGGTCTGGGCCCCATGGACCGGGTCCCTCGTTCCACATCGCCTGTAAGCAGCCAGACACCACCTGTGCGACCGAGCCCCAACCCGGGCACTCATTCTGTGCCCAACCGCCCGGCGAGCAGATTTGATCGACGAAGCCAGCGTGCGCGTTTCGCGTGCTGTCATACTCGGCATGTTGGTTCGCGCAGCTCTCCGCTTCGGTCCAGCGCTGAAGCGGTGGCAAGCACTGACACTCCCACCGAAGTTGGTTGACGCGATTGACGCAGTCGAGCGCCGGATCGCCCGTGCTCTCGAGCATTTCGGGGGCGCAATTCGCGAGCGGAGCGTCGAGCGGGCCATCGCTGCAATCCGCCTCGAAAGTCGGGTTGCGGCCCGCTCCCCCGGTTTCACCCCGGATATCCCCGAACACGTCACCGCCACACGCAACAACCAAAACGCAAAGGGGAAGCAACACTCTGGCAAAAGACATTAAAGCTCCTCAGTCGAAGTTCTGAACGCCCCACACCTGACCGCCCGGCGTGGTGTAGAAGCCACAAGCGACTTGGGTGAACGACGTGGATGACATGCTCATGTAGTGGCCGTTGACTGTGTTCGGGTCGCCATCTTCGGGGCCTTCATCCCACATCAACTGGAGGCAGCCGTCGATGACCTGTTCGTTGGAGGCCCAGCCTGGACACTCGTTTTGAGCTCGCCCGCCTGAGCCACAGGGCTGATCGGTGAAGCTCGCGTGTGGTCCGTTGATGCTGTCGTATTCGGCATTGCCATCTGCGCAGGCTTCCCCATCCTCCCATCGCGCGAGAGGCGGCAAGCACTGGCAGTCCCACCTGAACTGATTGATCCGCGCCACGCAGTCCGCATGCGAGTCGCCCGTGTTCGGGACAGGCGTCGGCTGGCAGTTGGGCAGCGGAGTCGCAAACGGACCATTCGCGCAGGGCCCTGCGTCCGGGTTCATTCCCGCGTCCGGATTCATCCCTGCATCCATCGGCGGCTCGATGCTGGCATCTGGCAGGTCGATCGGTGGCACCCCAGCGTCGACGGAGCGCGGCTCGCCCGTCAGCTCCTTTGTCCCGATCGCGCCCTCGCACCCCATCGCGATCGCCAAGACCGCGAAAAGCCAAGTAACCCAAGCCCTCATATCCCAACAAGGTAGCAATGGGGAGCATGACACCCAAATGGGTGAGAGAGATCCTTACATGGGGAGCCCCTCAGGCTATCGGCTACGGCAAAAAGCGGGCTCGGTGTTCGGGGGGTGGCAGCGGGCATTGGTCGTACTTTCCGAACACCCGGTAGCGACTCTTGGCGAGGAGTCCGTAGAAGAAATCGGTCAGCCACACCGGGAGCACCCGAAGCCATGAGAGGGCCTTCCAAGGGTAGGGGACCTCTCGCATCGCCTCGAACGCGCCTCGGGATCGCAAAAACACGTCGCCGTCACGCACGTAGACCATGGTTTCGAGCTCGCCAGGGATGTCGGGGTGCGCCTTTCTGGCTTCGTCGGCGGTCTCGCTTTGAAGTGAGGCGAAACGGAACACGCGCGCGTCGTCGATGCGCAGCATCCACTTCACGATCCCATTACACATGGCACACACGCCATCGTAGAAGACCAACCGCGACGGAAGCTCAATCACCTCGGCTTCAATAGCAGAAGTCCGGCCTTTGGCGGCCCGGCGACTTTGAGCTCTTCCGGCAGGATGCGATTGACCGTGTGGTAGAAGATCGAGCTGATCGCGCCCGAGGTCGTGACCGCTGCGTTTCGGTTGGTGAGGGGTGTGATGAAGCCCTCGCTCGTTTCAGGCAGCACGATCGGCTCTCCAACGACCGTACCATCGGCGAGATCGAACGTCACGAACAGCGACTCTCGAGGGACCGGCACCCGGGTACGTTCGCTTCGGGACAAAATCTTCGGCAGGTGATAACCGCAGACGACGTTCATCCACCCGCTACGTGGTCCAACCGTGAGAATGCTGTCGATGAACGCTACCGGTTCCGAGAAGACGAAACGCCAGACACCACCCAACTTCGGCAGGCGCTCTTTGCAGATGTCGCTGTAGCTCTTTTCCCACCGAACCGTGCCGTCCTGCGTGAACGCCGTGATGCGGTCTTGATAGGGGGTGTAGATCGTCTCGTCCGCGCCGACACTAGGAGATGCTGAGCCGCCTCCACCTTCGTCGCTTTGCCATTGCCGCTTTCCGGTGTGGGCGTCGATTGAGATCATTCTCCCGAGCTCGTCGACCGCGTAGACCGAGTTGCCATCGTGCGAAATTGCCGGCCTCGTCCCGCTTCCGCCACCCATTGGCGCTTGAAATGCGATCGTGAGCGCATCGTCGGTGATGTCGATTCCGTAGAGAATGCCCGCGTCGGGTGTCTTCCCGGCGGCGGTGATGTAAAGGCGGCCGGTCTCCGGATGAAGCGCGGGTGTGTTCGCGACCTCGAGCTCCCAACCTTGAATCAGGTTGAACAGAAATGGGATCAGGTCCGGATCCATCAAACCTTTCCAGAGGCCGTCGGGCGCTTCGTCCTCAGGTGCAGGGCCCGCGCCGCCCGGGAGGTCGAGCGGGGGCATTGCGAGCGCGCCATCGTGCGACCAGAAGAACAACACCTTACCGTTGGTCGTCACGCCGCCGACATAGTTCTGCCGACTGATCACTACGGTCATGAAGCCCCAATCGACGCCATGGGGCTCGAGGTCTACGACCCACTTCACGTCGCCGCTGGGCTTGAACGCCCAGAGCTGGTTGCGATCCCCGACGTACAGATCCCCTGCCGCATCGATGGTGGGTGCGTTCATGATGGCGAACGAGTCCAGGTCCGCAAGCGACTCCTGAGGCGGAGCCGACCACAGGATTTCGCCGTCCGGGGAAATCGCGAAAAGGTGGCTGCTCCCGGGCGGCGCCCCCGTGACGACGTAAGAGGTTCCGTCGATCCCGATCGTCGGGGCCCAGAAGATTGGATGGCCCTCGAGTACGTGTTTGTCGAGCTGGTAGTCGCTTCGAAGAGTCGTCGGAACGAAGTCGGTGTTGGCGCTATCGCGATGCCCCGCCGGCCACATGCTCTGCATGTACTGAGGGCTCAAGCCCAGCTCGGTTTTCGACTGGCGAAAGGCGGGAGGGCCTTTGGCCAAGACCGCGGGTGGCAGAGGTCCTGGCGCTTTCTGGGTCTGCCGACTGCTTACCATCCAGATCGCAACGACCGCCAGGGCCAGTGGCACAGCCCAACGCACCCAACGTCTCTTTACCCTGCTCATGGTTGCGTGCTACCACGCCGCCGCGCCGCAGAGTCAAGCGCGAAGTCATGCCGCTCCCCCCACGCCATCGTCCACTCGGGATCCGAGCCCTCAATCGCGTTGGCAGCGGCTTCAAAGCCCTGGGCATGAAGTGGCCCTCGCTCGACGAGAGTAACCTCCTCAGCACCGCGATTCGTCGTGCCGGATCCGACGACTTTGGGGGCGAGGGCTTTCGCGAAGGGATGTCGGTCCTGCTCGATTCGCTCGAATGCGAAGCCGAGCTCACCACACTCGGTCGTTTGAGCTGTCGGGAGACGCTTCTCGGTTATCTCGAGAACAGGCTGCGCCTACAGCAGTATCGTCTGGCGCACCCGGAGCTCGACCAGGAGGTCATCGAACGACCGGTCTTCATCGTGGGGCTCCCCCGGACCGGAACGACGATCTTGTTCAACCTGCTTTCGCAGGATGCGCGCAATCGCCCGCCGTTGAGTTGGGAGGTGCAGTGGCCGGTCCCTCCGCCGGAGGCTGCTACGTACGACACGGACCCGCGAATCCAAGACGCGGTCAAGGTCTTCAAGAATCTCGACCGCCTGCTTCCGACCCTGCCCGCGATTCACGAGTTCGGTGCGTCGCTACCGCAAGAGTGTGTGCCGATTCGAGCCCACGAATTCCTGAGCGTGCAGTTTCAATCGACCTTCAACGTCCCGGGCTACCAGGCTTGGTTCGAGCGACAAGACGTTCTGCCAGCATACGCGTTTCACAAGCGATTTCTTCAGCACCTGCAGAGTAAGTACATGAAGGATCGTTGGGTCCTCAAGAGCCCGGCTCACCTCGCCGCGATCGACGAAATTCTCGAGACTTATCCAGATGCCCAGATCATCCATACGCACCGGGATCCTGCCAAGGTCGTGCCCTCCCTTGCGAGCCTCCTCTACACCTTTCGGTCGATGAACTCGGACTCGCTCGATCCCAAACGGATCGGTCGGCAGGTCATGGACATGTGGACGCTTGCGTTGCAGCGCGCGACCGAAGCAAGGCGGCGGCATCGTGATAAACCGACCCAGTTCTTCGACGCCTATTTCGAAGACACTCTCGCCGACCCGGTCGATCTCCTTCGGCGAGCGTACGACAGTTTCGGCCTTGACTTCACCGACGAGACTCGCGACCGGATGGCTACCTTTTTGGCAGCAAATCCTCGAGGAAGCCGGGGCGTGCATCGGTACGTGCTTGGGGACTTCGATCTCGACCTCGGCGAGATCCGCGAGCGTTTCTCGGAATACTGCACCCAATTCGGCGTCCCTCTTTCCGCCTGAGCGCTTGCAGGGCCCCCGGCCCAATCGCAGGTGGATTGTGGCTTACGCTTCAGGAACGCAACGACTAGAATCTTCATTCGCCGCCTCATCCATTCACGAGAAAGGTTTCCTATGGCCGGGTCCTGGGAGAAAACGGCCTGCATTCTGTGCGAGTGCAACTGCGGCCTCGAGGTTCAACTGGGGGGCGAAGGGGGGCGGCACTTCACGCGCATCCGCGGCGACAAAGCACATCCGGCTTCTCAAGGATACGCTTGCGAGAAGCCGCACCGACTCGACTACTACCAAAATGGGCCCGACAGGGTCACCTCGCCGCTTCGACGGAAGCCCGACGGGACATTCGAAGAGATCGATTGGGACACCGCGATTCGGGAGGTGGCGCAGAGGCTGTCTGCCGTGCGTGATCAGCACGGTGGCGATACGATCTTTTACTATGGTGGCGGCGGGCAGGGTAACCATCTTCCAGCGGCCTACTCCGCGGCAACGCGGCGAGCCATGGGTTCGCGGTATCGGTCTAACGCGCTTGCCCAAGAGAAGACCGGCGAGTTCTGGGTCAATGGTCGGTTGATGGGGACTGCGGTTCGAGGCGACTTCGAGCATTGCGAGGTCGCGCTGTTCGTCGGGAAGAATCCTTGGCAGTCTCACAGCATCCCGCGCGCGCGCGTCACGCTCAAGGCGATCGCCAAGGATCCCAAGCGCGCGATGATCGTGATCGATCCGCGTCGCACCGAAACGGCCGAGCTCGCCGACATCCACCTCCAGGTCAAGCCTGGGACCGACGCATGGCTCCTCGCGGCTCTGGGAGCGGTGCTCGTCGAAGAGGATCTCATCGCGTCCAGATGGCTCGAAGAGCACGTCGACGACCACGAACCCGTATTGGCGGCGCTTGGGGAAGTGCCGATCTCGGAATATTGCGAGAGGTCGGGCGTCCCCGAGGCACTGGTGCGCGAAGCGGCGCGACGGATTGGCAAGGCCGAGAGCTTGGCGGTCTTCGAGGACCTCGGCATCCAAATGAACCGGCACTCCACGTTGAGCAGTTACCTCAACAAGCTCTTGTGGCTTCTCACGGGGAACTTCGGGAAGAAGGGCGCCCAGTACGTTCCAGCACCCCTGGTCAGCCTCGCGGGCGGCCTCGAAAAGATCGCGGGCCCTTCACCGAAAGACAAGGTCACGCCGGTCGTCGGTGCTCGCGTCATTTCCGGTTTGGTCCCCTGCAACGTGATCGCCGACGAGATCTTGACCGATCATCCCAAACGATACCGCGCGATGATCGTCGAGAGTGCGAACCCTGCCCATTCACTGGCCGACAGCCGCCGCATGCGTGAGGCGCTGAGCACGCTCGATACTCTCGTCGTGATCGACATCGCGATGACCGAAACCGCCCGGCTGGCCGACTACGTATTGCCAACGCCCACCCAGTACGAAAAAGCTGAGGCAACCTTTTTCAATTTCGAGTTTCCGGAGAACTACTTTCACTTGAGGCATCCGCTTTTCGACCCACCCGATGGCGTCTTGTCCGAGCCGGAGATTCATGCGCGACTGTGTGAGGCACTTGGTGCGTACACTGAAGAAGACCTTGCCCCATTGCACGAAGCGGCCGCGCAAAGCCGTGAAGCTTTCATCCCGGTCTTCTTTGGTACCGTGCTCACCAATCCAAAGCTTGCGCCTTATGCGCCGGTGATCCTCTATCGAACGCTCGGTCCGCGTCTTCCGAAAGGTCTAGAGCCGGGAGCGGTCGTCTGGGGCCTCGCGCATCGGTTTGCGGCCGCGTATCCAGATTCGCTTCGGCGCGCCGGCTTCGAAGGAAAAGGATTCGAGGCACCAGAACGACTCTTTGATGCCATCCTCGAGAGTCCTTCAGGGATCGTCTACTCGGTGGATGGATACGATGAGAGCTGGAAGCGCATCAAAACCGCGGGCGGGAAGTTCCATGCCGCCATTCCCGAGCTGCTCGACGCGCTCGGCTCGCTTCGCACTCAGGAAGCCGGTACTGGCGATGACGCTTTTCCGTTCGTATTGTCCGCGGGGGAGCGTCGGTCGTTCACCGCGAACACGATCTTGCGCAACCCCGCCTGGCGAAAGAAAGACGCCCAAGGTTCGCTCCGCATGAGCCCCAACGATGCCGTGCAACTCGGCGTGACCGACGGCGATCGGGTTCGACTTACCACCAAGCGGGCGTCCGTGGAGGTGCCCGTCGAGGTGTCCGGGATGATGCAACCAGGCCACGTATCACTTCCGAATGGGCTTGGCCTCGACCACCCTGACGACGGGGGGGAGCGGGTTCAGACCGGAATCGCGCCCAATGAGCTCACCGCGAGCGAGGATCGGGATTGGCTTGCGGGGACACCCTGGCACAAGCACGTGCCTGCCCGCATCGAAGCCGTACAATAGGCGCCACCGCGCCGTGTACAAAAACCTCACTGCCCAGACAATTCACTATTTCGCGAGGCCGCAGGTAGGCGTTCTGCGCGAGCCGTTGTCCATTGGGGCTGCATGGAGGGGCAGTGAGATGGCACGTCGTGACGACTGGCGCGAGCGACTTACCGAAGCCGACGTCGCCGAGCTGGACGCTGCACTCGCGACCAGCAGGCGCAGCGGCAAAGCGACACGGGAGCTATCCCGGGAGGACTTTCCGCTTCCGACATTGACGCACAAGATCGATCGCTGGCGTGGCGAGGTCGCGACGGGGCGCGGCTTTCAAGTCTTGAGCGGTGTGCCGGTCACCCGGTGGTCACAGCACGACGCCGAAACGTTCTTTTGGTGCTTTGGGCTTCACTTTGGCACTCCTGGGGCTCAAAACCCGCAAGGCGATCTTCTCGGGCACGTCATCGACACCGGGGAGAGCCCGGAGTTGGTGCGCCACTATCGCACTCGCGTCAACATCAATTTCCATTGCGATGCCGCCGATGTGGTTGGGCTTCTTTGCCTCCAAAAGGCCAAACGAGGAGGGCAAAGCCGCATCGTCAGCTCGGTATCGGTCTACAACGAGCTGGTTCGTCGCCGGCCCAATGCGGTGGATCGTCTGTACCAGCCGTTCATGATGGACACCAAGGGAGAAGGGGGTGTGCAGTACCTCCCCGTTCGGCCCTGCCGTTACGACGGCGACCACTTGCGAACTTTCTATCACACCGACTACTTTCGTTCCGCCGTCGGATTCCGCGGACAGCCCCTGTTGTCCTTGGAAGACCGCATCATCCTCGACCTCTACAACGAGATCGCCGGGTCGTCCGACCTCTACCTCGACATGGATCTGCAGCCTGGGGATATCCAGCTCCTATCCAATCACACCATCCTCCACGCGCGAACCGACTACGAGGACTTCCCCGAGCCCGAGCGAAAAAGGCACTTGCTCCGACTGTGGATCTCGCTTCCGGCGCGTACGCCGCTGGCCACCCGATTGCGGACTCACCGCAGCCGCCTCGGGGTGGCCGCCACCGCCGCAGGCTTCAAGCTAGGGCATGCGATCCGCCGCGCCACTGGCGGCTAGTGTGCGGATCAGAGGCTAGACGCCTCGGGGATTCGGGCGGCGATTGCGTACTGGTAGGGGAGTGACTCGCCGAGCAACTCGGTGGAGAGCCCTGCCGACTCGAGCTCCGTGACCACGGTGCTGGGCGACAGTCGCAGCTCGACGGGCGGCCCCTCCGGGCTATTTTCGTCGAAGTCGACGACGAGCACCAGACCGCCCGGACGTAAGGCCTCGAGGAGCTTCTTGGCGTAGGCCACACGGTCGGTCAGGTGATGCCACGTGTTCACGACCAGCACTCGATCGACCGACCGCGGAGTGAGGGCGGGATCGTCAGGGTGCACCAGCCGAGGGCTCACGTTGAAAAGACGCTCACGCTCGACGCGTCGGAAGATGATATCGACCATCGACCGCTCGACATCGAGCGCGAGGACCCGGCCACTTCGCCCTACGGCGCTAGACAAATACGGCAGAAAGTAGCCCGTCCCGGCGCCGAGATCGACCACGGTCATGCCGGGCGCGCACCGGAGGAGCTCGACCACCCGTTCGGGTTGTTGCCACCAGTACCGCTCCTTGGCGTCCATCCTGGCGGCGTAGGTTTGGGGATCGGGCAGCCCCGACGGAGGCGGGGTGACCGAATGTCGCGAGGATGATCCTCCGCAGGCCGAGCCGAAGGCCGTCAGCACGACGATTAAGGGAATAGCTCGAAGGTTCATTCGGTTTAGGCTAGACGCGAGCCTTACAATTGGCGACATGTTTGACCGCGGCAAATGACTTCGCGTATTTAGGGCAGGAAAAAGTAAGCCGTTTAACCCCGCGCAGTCACTCGAAAATTGCGCGGTTTCAAGCGGCGACTAGACTGGCGCTCGTAACCTCTGTGCGCAGGGGAAGGGGAAGAAACTCCATGAAGAGACAACTGAATTCACCTCTGATGGCCGTGCTGTGCCTCACCCTTTTTGCGGTGCTGGTAGTCGGCTGCAAGAAGGACGCTGAGGAACCAGAAGTCGAAGACACGACCGGCTCTGAAATGCCCGAGCCTGAGCCCGAAGTCGAGGTCGAGCCCATCGAAGAGCCGTGCGCCTTCGAGACGGTCTACTTCGAATTCGATTCAGCCGAGCTCGACAGTGCCTCGCGCACTTCGATCCAAGAGGCGGTCGAATGCTATCGAGGGCAGAACACCAACGTGAGCCTTCTTCTCACTGGCGCCGCCGATCCGCGTGGCACCGAAGAGTACAACATCGCCCTCGGTGAACGTCGTGGCCAGGCGGTCCGTGGGTATCTGGTCTCGCTGGGGCTGGACGGAAGCCGGATCTCGGTCACCTCGGTCGGTGAAGAGATGGCGACCGGCACCGACGAGGCTGGCTGGGCGCGAGACCGGAACGTTAGCGCTTCTGAAAACTGAGTCGCCGGGGGGCGCTCGTGGGGGATAACCGTTGATGCTTTCAGTGTTCCTCCAGGCGAGCGCACCAGAGTCACTCAATCCATGGCAGCTCATAATCGGCGCTTCGCCGGTCGTGCAGCTCGTCATGGTCATTCTCGTCTTCATGGCGGTGATGTGCCTCTACATCATCGGCGCGAAGTGGATCCGCCTGAAGCAGGTCACCGATCAGAGCCGCAGCTTTCTCGAGCTATTCTGGTCGGAGGAAAAGGCTCGCAATTGGAACGCGAAGTCGCTGAACGAGATCCACGGGCGCTCCGCACAATACACTCGTTCGCCCATTGCAACCGTGTTTCGCGCGGGATACCGCGAGCTCGCGCGCATCGCGCGGACGGGGCGCCCCGGCAAAGCCGACGTCGACAACGTGGAACGCGCTCTTCGGCGAGCCCAGAGCGCCGAATTAACGCGCCTCGAGAACAAAGTGTCTTTCCTGGCGACGACGGCGTCCACCGCGCCCTTCATCGGCCTATTCGGAACCGTTTGGGGCGTCATGAATTCCTTCATCGCGATTCATGGTCAGAAGAGCGCAGGTCTCGATGTCGTCGCGCCAGGCATCGCTGAGGCGCTCATTGCGACGGCCCTCGGCCTCGCTGCCGCCATTCCTGCGGTGATGGCATACAACTACTTCGTTCGACGCATCCGTGTCGTCGATAGCGAGACGGCGGCTTTCGCGAGCGACTACCTCAACATCATCCGCAGGCATCTGCTGGTGGAGTAGAGAATGTCGTTTTCGAACAACAACGGGGGCACGGGAAGCGCGCTCAGCGAAATCAACGTGACCCCCCTGGTGGACGTCATGCTCGTGCTCCTGATCATCTTCATGATTGCGGCGCCCATGCTCACCACCGGTGTCGATGTCGAGCTGCCCAAGGCCGAAGCGCCCCGAATGGACATCGACGAAGAGGTCCCGCTGATCACGGTGCAACGCGATCAGCGGATCTTCCTTTTTGAAGAAGAGGTCTCGCTCGACGTCTTGAAAGAACGACTCGCAACCGACGAACGCGTTCGAAGCGTTGATGAAGTCTTCGTCCAGGCCGACGAGCAGGTACCGTACGGTGTGGTCGCGCAGGTCCTTGCACTCGTGCGCCAGGCTGGGATCGGGAAAATGGGTCTCGTCACCGATCCCGTAAACCGAAGGCCGAGATAGGATGGCCACCGCTGGAGCGACCGACTGGCGGACCCTCTGTCTTTTCGAGACCGAGCGGCCCACCTTCATCGAAATCGTGGGCGGGGTTGGTTTTGCGTTTGGTGCGTTCGTAGCGATCCCGTTGCTCGCGCTGTTGAGCGCCCTTCTGCTCGGGGCGATGCAATCGGTCTTCGGCACGTCCACGGCTGAGCTACCCCCTCCACCGATCGAGGTCATGGAGACGCGGTTCGTTCGGCTCGGGAAGAAGAAGCCGCCGCGCGCACTTCCGAGCAAAGAGATCCCGGAGGCTCCCCAGCAAGCCCCCGTTCCCGAAGCGCCAAAGTCCGATCCGGTAGCACCGGTGCCCATCGGCAAAGCGGAAAAGGGCATGACCAAGCCGAAAGACAAGCGCGACAAACCACAAGACGATCTTCTCTCGCAACTTGGCCAGCGCGCGGGCGCGATCTCTGATCTATCGAAGGGCCCGGAGCTCGAAGGTGACCCGGAGGGCATCGCGGAAGGGACGATGGCGACCGGCACCGATCGGGAGATCTACATCGGCAAGCTCTACTCGTACTTCCGCCGGGGCTTTCGAACCCCCACGAGCATTCCGACCGAGGAGCTCCAGAAGCTCACCTGCGTCCTCGAGCTTTCGATCACAGAAGACGGACGGGTCGAGGGCTACGAAATCACACGGCCGAGCGGGAATGAATCCTTCGATGCTGCCGTTCGTCGCAGGGTGGATGACGCTGAAGGCGCCGAGCTCCCCACTCCACCCGCGTCGATCGCGAAACAGGTTCTTGGAAATACGATCTCGTTGCGTTTTTTCGGACGTCATTTTCAATGAGGGAGAAGCATGGCTTTGACAGCATCGGCACATAGAAGGTTTCGGGGGTCATTGCTCTGTGCGCTCGTGCTCATGCCCGTCGTCTTTGCCGCGATGCCCGCGGCGAGCGAGGATGACGCGCCGCCGCTTCCAGAAGACAAAATCGTCGTCGATATCGACGCCGCTGATGAAGAGGTTTTCCGAATCGGCATTCCCGATCTGGTCGGTGAACCCGCCATTCATGCGGTCGGCGGTGCCGACGTGCTTCGCAACGACTTCCGTTTGATGCCAGGCTTCCGCGTCATCGGTCCAGGTGCGATCCGTCACGACTTCGTCAGCAGAGGCATCGCCATCGATCTCGACTCTTGGTCGGTGCTCGGTGCCAACGGCGTCATCAAGGGCACGATCTCCAGCAGGCGCTCGAACGTCATCGTCGAGCTTCGTTTCTACCAATCGACCGGCGCGGGAACGGCAGCCCTGCGGAAAACCTACCAAGGCAGCCCTGACGAAATCCGCAAGTGGATGCACGACTTTGCCAATGAGGTGATCGGGATCGTCACCGGAATCCGCGGCCCCTTTGGGACGGAGATCGCCTTTGCGCGCAAGCTCGGGCTCGGGAGGAAGAGCGTTTACGCCGCCGGCATGGATGGCTACGGTGTTCGGCGCGTTTCGAGCGGCGGCGGGGTGTCGATGCTTCCGTCCTTTGGTGCGGGCACCATCTGGTACACACGGCTCTCTACCAAAGGTATGTTCATCACCAACGCGCGGGCCGGCGGAAGGCGCGTGATCGGCGGCAAAGGGATCAACATGGCGCCGGCGATCTGTGGTGACCGGGTCTATTTCACGTCTTCGCGGCAGGGAAACTCGGAGATCTACAGCGCGAATCTCGATGGAAGCGCCGTGCGACGGCTGACCAAGAGCCGCGGGATCGACGTGAGCCCAACCTGCGGTCCGGGGAGCAAGCTGGCGTTCGTGTCGAACCGCCACGGGAGCCCACAAGTCTTCACCATGAATCGCGATGGCAGTGACGTGAAGCGGGTGACGTTCCGTGGAGGCCACAACCAGACCCCGGTCTGGTGCATGGACCCGAAGCAGCCCCTCATCGCGTTCAGCGGTCGCGATGCGAATTTCGATATCTTCATCGTCGACATCGAGACCCAGGAATATCGGCGGCTTACCCAGGGGCAGGGTGACAACAAAGACCCCGCTTTTTCGCCTGATTGTCGACTCATCGCGTTCACCTCGAACCGTCGGGGCGGCTCGGGAGTCTACCTGTCCGGCCAGGATGGGCTCGACCAGAATCAGGTGATCTCGGGCGGCGCCGAGACTGTTCGCTGGCACCGGTAGCTGCTCTTCGCGCCTGTTGGCGGGAAGAGCTTCGCGCTTTATGCTGCCGGCTTCATGGTTATTCTAAAGCGCGCGTTGTTGGGCGCGATCCTCATTGTAGGATTGCTGGTGTTCGTGTTGTGGTTCGTATTGTGGCGCGGTCATCTTCAGGTCGATGGCGATGTCACTCCAGCACCCTTGGATCCCGACATCGTAGCTGCGCGGGATCGCAACTCAGGCGACTCCGGGGGCAGAATTCTCTTTGGCGACCTTCACGTGCACACGACCCTGTCGGTCGATGCGTTTCAGTGGAGCTTGCCCCTCATGGGTGGAGAGGGCGTTCATCCCCCTGCCGACGCGTGTGATTTCGCCCGCTTTTGCTCTCAGCTCGATTTCTACGCGCTTACCGACCACGCCGAGGCGCTCACCCGGCGCACGTGGGCCATGGGCAAGGAGTCGATTCGCCAGTGCAATGGGGTAGACGACAGCGAGCAACCTGACCTAGTCGCGTTCACAGGGTTCGAGTGGACTCAGATCGGACTGACGCCCGAGGACCACTACGGACACAAGAACGTGATCTTCAAGGAAACCAGCGACGGCCAACTTCCCGCTCGGCCGATCGCAGCCCCTGGTCTTGCCTCGCGCGCCTTCAGCGACTTGAAAACACTCCTCGTCAACGCGCGCGTTCCATTTCGCGCCTTCCCAAATCAGCAGCCTTACAACGATGTGACGGTGCATGTTCGCGAGATCGCTTCGGTGCCGGACTGTCCCCAAGGTGTCCCCTCTCCCGAGTTGCCGCCTGACTGTCGTGAATTCGCCAGGACGCCGGAGGTTCTTTTTCACAAGCTCGACGAATGGGCGTCCGAGGCGATGGTAATTCCACACGGCACGACTTGGGGATTCTATACGCCCCGCGGTTACGTCTGGGACAAGCAGCTGGCGCCGGCGCAAGATGATCGGAGGTGGCAACGCCTGGTCGAGGTCTTTTCCGGGCACGGCAACTCCGAAGAGTACCGCCCATTCCGCGCGGTTGAGCAGGGTACGGAGGGCACGGTTTGCCCTGCACCGACGGAAGATTTCGAGGCTTGTTGTTGGCGGGCGGGTGAGATCGTGCGCAGCCGTTGTGAGGAGCCTTCTTCTGAGCAATGCGAGGGCCGCGTGAAAGCCGCCCGGCGTAACTACCTCAACGCGGGGACGGCCGGACACGTGACGTTGCCGGGGACCGACCTCGCCGAGTGGGGCAACTGCGGACAATGCACCGACTGTTTCAATCCGAGCTTCCTCTACCGGCCCGGCGGCGCGGTCCAGTACATCCTGGCGCGGGGCAATTTCGACGACCCTGATTCACCGCGGCACACTACCCTCGGCTTCATCGCGTCGAGCGACAACCACTCGGCCCGACCGGGCACCGGCTACAAAGAGCTCGAGCGGCGTAAGATGAGCGATGCCCGGGGACCGGTGAGCGAGGAATGGGAGCGACTGGTCTTTGGCGCCCCCGAAAAGACGGTCGAGTCCGTGGCGGTTACTGCCCAAGACATCGCGTCAAAGCCGCCGTTTCAAGCGGTGTGGCTCGAACGCCAAGCGTCGTTTTTCCTGACCGGCGGTTTGGTAGCGGTCCATGCGCCCGAGCGCACCCGAGATGCGATTTGGAACGCCATTTCGGCTCGCGAGGTCTACGGCACCTCGGGCGATCGGATCCTGCTGTGGTTCGATCTGATCAACGCCGGTGACGAGCGGGTCCCGATGGGGAGTCAGCTCGCTTTCGAGGGGACACCGAAGTTTCGGGTGAGGGCTGCCGGGGCCTTTCAGCAGGTGCCGGGTTGTCCGGATAGTGTCGTCGAGGCGCTCGGCAACGACCGTGTCCAACAGATCTGTGCGGGCGAGTGCTACAACCCGTCGGACAACCGCAGAAGAATCACCCGCATCGAGGTCGTTCGGATAGGCCGCCAGATGGGAGAAGCGGAGTCCGTCGAAGACCTGATCCAGGACCCGTGGCTCACCATCCCTTGCCCACTAGGCGCCGACGTTTGTGAGGTCGAGTTCGAAGATCCGCAGTACGGCGTATCAGGACGTGAGCTCCTGTACTACGTGCGTGCGATCCAAGAACCGACCCCGGCCGTGAACGCGGGTCTCCTGCGCTGTAAAGACGGTGCGTGCAAACCCTGCTTCGGGGGCTACCAAACCGCCCTCGATGACGACTGCCTCTCCGTGAACGAGGAGCGCGCGTGGTCTTCCCCGATCTATTTGACAGGTAGGTGACGGCGGTGGGGTAAGCCCGAGGCCGCAGGCCCGCCAGCACGCTTCCGACGTTAGCGATCGGCGCACTCGGCACGGCCCATTTCGCGGACCGCACGAAGTTGCTTTCTGGCCTTCGGAAACAGTGGCGATTTCTTGTGGTTCTTGAGTAGCGCCTTGAGGGCGGTCTCGGCGTCGTTGCACGACCTCACTTGGAGGAATGCCTGCGCCATGTCGTAGAGGGTCTGGTCGAGGACGTCGCCCTTACGATAGGTCGAGATCACTTTTCGAAACTCGCCGAGCGCGGCCGCAGGCTGCCCTTGCCTCAAGTAGCTCGAGCCAACCATGTACTGCGCGTCGTCGGCGTTGCGGTCATTGGGATAGCGCTCGACGTACGCCCGAAGCAGTGCTCGCGCATACGAATGATCGTTGATTCGATGGGCCTTGACCGCCGCTTCCCAGTGTTTCTTCTTGTTGTCCGGGATTTGGCTCGATTCGAGAGGCACGTCCATGCCAGCGGCGCGCGCGATCTCGCTGAGCTTTCGCTGAAGCTCGGCTTGTTTCGCCAGCTGTTCCTGCGATAGACCGCTGCTTTCCATTCGAAGCTCGGCGATCTCCCCCTCCATGACCGCGAGCCGATCGATGATCTCTTCGATCTGCAAACCTTGGTCGGCGCTGTTACGGCGCAAGATGCGGCTCGCTTCCTCGAGGGCTTCCTCGAGCTCTTTGCGCTTCGCTTCGAGATCAGCCTCGAGCGAGTCGAGGCGTTCCTGGTTGGCCTTGATGTCTGCCTGCATCTGGCTGATACAACCCGACGAGGTTGCGATCAGTACTGAAAGCGCCACCCCCCAAGCACAGAGGCGCGAGCGCGACCGGCTCGTCAGTGCGAATGTCCCCATCACTTCGAGACGTAGTATAGATGGGTTATCGTGGCCAACTAAGAATCCGGCTCAAGAAGGCCGTTGGCAGCCACGATCTTCTGGAGCTCCGTGAGTCCTTGCTGAAGCTTCGCGAAAAACGAAGTCGAATGCGGAACGAAGCAAAAATTCGAGTGTTTTGACCAAAGCTGGCGAAGGTGGACATCGAGTCGGCGTGCTTCGGCGTTGTCTTCCGTGCGCGTGGGATTACCCCCTTCGACCTGAATATCGCCCACTGCGGCCGACTCGAAGAAGAGGACAGCGTCGTAGCGGGCCAGCTCGGCTTCGAGTGTCGTGCCAACGCTCTCGAAGAAGCCGACCGGTGTGCTTTCCGGCCAATAGGCCGCGCCATCGATGGTGCCGCGATCGCAAAGCAGGATGCGCCCAGGGTAAAGCGCGCTTTGAATGTCCTCGAGGGCGCGCTGGGCGTGAAAAATCGCTCCCTGCGTGGCCAAACGGGCCCGTGGTTCGTCCACCCTTGGAAACCCCCCGGCGAAGAGCATGGTTGCCGTCTCCGGCACGATGACCACGCGCTCCCCGATCTCTCGTCGAAAGAGGTCCGCCGCGGTGGTCTTGCCGCCACCCGGCCCGCCCGTGAGTACGATTCGAAAGTGATCTCGCGTCGCGGTGCTCATGACGCGAGGACGATAGCCAGGGCGGCGCCGGCACGCACGGCGAAAGGCTTTGAGGGCGGAAGGTCTTTGGGGTAACGATCCCGGTCGACTCGGCATGCAGCGCACCGGCGCCACATACTTGCTTTCGGGGGGTCTCGTCGTCGACGGGACCGGAGCGGGCCCTCGGCCCGGCAGCATTCTGATTGCAGACGGGAAGATCCAAACGATCGGAGCGGTGTCGCCAATCGGACCAGAAGAGATCGACTGCACGGGCAAAGTCATTGCACCGGGGTTCATCGATGCTCACTCACATATGGACTTCTTCTCTGCGAGCGACGATCCACATCACTTCGACTCATTCGTTGCTCAGGGGGTGACCACCTTCGTGGCCGGCAACTGTGGCTTCAGCCCTTTCGGATTCGCGCCGACCTCGCCGCACCGGCATCTGATCGAAAACTCACTCTTCAAAGCCGGACGGGGCTCGCGCGGTTGGAACAGCTTTGCGGAGTACCGCAGCGTCCTCGAGGAGTTGGGACTGACCCAGAACTTCCTCCACCTCGTGGGTCATGGGGCGGCGCGCACTTCGTTATCCGGGTTCGAGGCCAGACCCCTGTCCCCCGAAGAATGCGAGCAGATGCTGGGCCTACTCGACGATGCGATGACCGAAGGGGCTGCGGGGGTGTCGCTCGGCCTTCAGTACAAGCCTGGGGTGTTCGCGAAGGTGGACGAGCTCGACGAGGTCGCGCGCTTGGTGAAGGGACACGACAAATTGCTCAGCGTACACGCCAAGGCCTACTCCTCGTTTTCGGGCACGTATCCGATGATCCCATTCGGGCGTCCGCACAACCTCAAGGCGATCGAGGACATGTTGGGCGTGGCACGTCGCACAGGCGTGAGGCTTCAGTTTTCGCATCTCATCTTCGTCGGCTCGCAGGCCTGGAAAACGGTAGATGACGCGATCAGCCTCTTCGATGAGGCCATCGCCGACGGGGTCGACGTCAAGTTCGACATGTTTCCGTACTCTTGCGGGGCAACCCTGCTCAACACCCTCCTGCCGGAGTGGTTCATGGCGCGCATGCCCGGCTCGCTTCACGAGGTCGGATCGCGGGCGCGACTTCGCTTCGAGGCTACGGTTGGCTTTCGACTCGCCGGTTTTGGCTATCCGCAGATTCAGATCACCAACGCCTGTTGCTCCGAGTACGACCCGTACAACGGGATGTACCTCCCTGACATTGCCTCACGGGTCGAAAAATCGCCGTTCGAGGTCATGCTCGACATCCTCGACAAGAGTCACGCCGAAGCGCGGGTGCTCTTTCACGACTACTACAACGAGGAAATCGTCGAAAGGCTCATGCGGCACCCGGCCGCCATCTTTGCGAGCGATTCATGGCCAGAGCCTGGGGGCCACCAGAATCCCGCGGCGTACGGGACCTTTCCGCGCTTCCTTCGGAACGCGAGAGAGCGGAAGGGCTTATCGCTCGAGGCCGCCGTCTACAAGATGACGGGCGCGGCGGCCGATCGTTTTCGGCTCGCCGAGCGAGGGCTCTTGAGAGAAGGATATGCCGCCGATGCGGTGGTGTTCGACTGGGACGAGATACGAGACCGTCCCGGCGAGGCCGGAACCGGGGCTCCCGCTGGAATCGAGCATGTCTTCGTCAACGGTTCACCTGTGTTTTCCTTTGGAAAGGTTTGCGCTAAGAGGGGGGTCGGCCGGTTTCTTCTTTCGTGAGGGGCAGCGCGAGCCAAGAGAACAGAAAGTCAATGAGAATTTCCTCCGCCATGCTTCGCACCGCGACGCGTTACGGCCTGAAGCCGTTCCTCGGGCCACCATGGCCCGTCGTGTTTCAACGTGCATGGCTGCGCTTGGTCGCCAACGTTAACTCCCCGTCACCCGACGCCGAGACCGAATGGATCTCGATGGGTGACGTCCGAGCCCTGGTGGCGCGGCCCCGAGGTGAACGACCCACACGATCGGTGTTGTACATGCATGGCGGCGGATATTGTGTTGGCAGCCCGTCGACTCACAAGGGCCTCGTGACGCATCTGGCCGTAGCCGCCGGAGCCTCGGTGTACGTGCCCGACTACCGTTTGGCACCCGAGCATCCTCATCCAGCCGCCCTCGAGGATGGGCTCAACGCATATCGGTGGATGCTTGACCATCAATCGTCACCCAAGCGAATCGCGCTCGCGGGAGACTCCGCCGGCGGCGGCCTGGCGCTCGCGACCGCGCTTGCGATTCGAGACGAAGCGTTGCCCCAACCGGTTGCGGTGGTCCTGATTTCACCGTGGACCGATCTGAATTGCAACTCGCCTTCGCGCACGGACAACGCGAAAATTGACCCGATGATACGGACGAGTTGGAGCAAGCGATGCGCCGCTTTCTACTTGGATGGTCGGCCCCTCGACGATCCTGCATGCTCGCCCTTGTTCGCGGATCACAAAGGTTTGCCTGCGATGCTCATCCAGGTGGGAACCGACGAAGTCCTCATCGACGACGCGACCGCGCTCGCCGACCAATGCCAAGCGGCCGGCGTCGACGTGACACTCGAGATTTACGACGGAATGTGGCACGTCTTCCAGAGCAGCGTCGGCGCCATCGAGGAAGCGGATCAGGCGATCGAAAAGATCGCGAATTTCCTGGGGTCCCGCTGGAGCTGACGACGGGAACGCGTTAGGCTACGCACGAACCCGGGAGGTATCGATGGGTCCAGACGAGAGTGTGGCATATGCCACCGCGACTTGGGGTCGCTTCAACGCAACCGTTTCGGGTGATCTTCTTCGCGCGCTGTCAGGGGCCTTTGCGTTGGTGGCCACCGCGGACGGTGAGCTTGCGAGATCCGAGGTCGCGGCTTTTGTCGAGCTCCTTCGAAGCAAGGCAGACGTCTTCTCCGGCATCGACTTCAATGCCCTCGAGACTACCTTTCGCGACTTGACCGAGTCGCTCATCGCCGACCCCGAAGGTGGCCGACTCCAAGCCCTCGATTGCGTGGCTAAGGTCAAGGGCAACGCGGAGCAGTGTGCCCTCGTTCGGAGCGGAGCCGAGATCGCCATTGCGGCGGATGGCCGGGTGCGGACACAGGAAGCTGCCGTTCTGGAGCAGATCTGCCAGGCGCTAGGGCTCAAGAGCTAGCGGCTCGCCAACCTCCGACAACTCGCGTTGAACGCGACATGCCAGTACGCTGCTCCGGTGGAAGACTTCTTAACTGAAGGCCGAGTGTGGCTCGGGATGATGCCGGCGACGCAGCTGAAGCTGCTGGGCACGCTGCTCGTGGTGCTCGCCTTCTTGTTGATCCGCTCGGTCGTCCTCCGGCTGATTCGAAAGAATGTCACCGACGTCGCTCAGCGCTATCGATGGAGCCGTGGCTTCACGACCGCGGTCGGCGTGCTGATGCTTCTCGTCCTGGTTCCCATGTGGTTTTCGGGGCTGGAATCGCTCGCGACATTCGCGGGCATTCTGGGCGCGGGTCTGGCCGTCGCGTTGCACGACACGGTGGCCAACATCGCTGGCTTCTTCTTCATCGTGTTTCGCCGTCCCTTCGAGGTCGGAGATCGCATTGAAATCGACGGCACCGCGGGTGATGTCATCGATATTCGCTTGTTTCAATTCAGCTTGCTGGAGATCGGGAACTGGGTGGACGCCGATCAGAGCACGGGTCGGATCATGCACGTTCCGAACGGCAAGGTCTTGCGCGAACGCACCGCGAGCTTTACTCGCGGATTCGAGTACATTTGGCACGAGATCCCCGTTCTGATCACTTTTGAAAGCGATTGGAAAGCAGCGAAGTCGATCCTCGAAGAGATCATCAATGCCGAAGCTTTCACCGTCGGCGAAGAGGCGGCGCGGCAGGTCCGCCGAGCGGCCTCACGCTATCTGATCTATTCGGGAAAGATGACGCCGATCGTCTACACGTCGGTTCGCGAGAGTGGGGTCTTGTTGACGATCCGCTACATGACGAAGCCAAAAACGCGCCGCGGGACGGAGCAGCAGATTTGGGAGGACATCCTCGAACGTTTTGCAGCGAACGACTCGATCGGCCTGGCGTACCCCACGGTCAGGTACTACGAGGAGTAAGTGGAAGGGTTCAGCGACAGTGTCACCGCTACTGCCAGCGACAGGGGCAGCGATGGGGCCAGTGTCCGCGCCAATGCCCTGACTGGGACTGAGCCTCGCCTTGCCTATCGGGTCTTTGGACGCCGGGGGACGCCGGTCTTATTCGTGATGGGCTTTGGGATGTCGGGACGCGTGTGGGCGCCGCAGGTGGATGAGTTGCAGCGCGATCATCTGTGTTGCCACTACGACCATCTCGGTGTCGGTGACAGTGAGCGAGGCCCGCTCTTTCCGACGATTCGGTCGATGGCGGGCGACGGGCTCCGAATCATGGATGACCTCTCTTGGGATCGCGCACATGTTGTCGGTGTGTCGATGGGCGGGATGATCGCGCAAGAGCTCGCGCTGTCGGCGGCGGACCGATGTCGGACGCTCACGCTGATCGCGACCCATGGAGGCGTGCCATTCGGGTCACTTCCCACCCTCGCGGGCATGTGGCTGTTCCTGCGGGGCCTCTTCGGAGGTAAGGAGACCCGTCTACGATCGGTGCCCCGACTCTTGTACCCCGACGACTATCTGAGAAGCATCGACCCGGTCGCGTTCAAAGCCCACATGAACGAGCGCTTCGGAAAGCCTGCTTCGCTGCGAACCATACTTGGCCACCTTCAGGCGGTGTGGCGGCATCGCACCGAATCCCGGCTTTCGCAGATCGATCTGCCAACGCTGTTGGTGCGTCCGGGCAAAGACATCTTGATCCGGCCAACCCAAACCGATCGATTGGCCAAGCGCATTCCTCACGCCGAAGTGCTGCGATTCGACGATGCGGGTCACGGGGTCACGTTCCAAGAAGCCGCGGAGCTCAACGCGGCGCTCCGCGACCATTTTCAACGCAGTGAGAGCTAGAAGGCGGGCCAGTGACACCGGGATTTCACCGGGGTAGGGTGATGGTTCATGACGCGGATCAGGTTCGTTGCGACTCTCCTGCTGACGCTTTCGTTGGCATGCAGCGGAGATGGGCCGCCGCCGACAAAGCACGCCCTCGTGATCGGCGTCGATGGTGTCCGCGTCGATGCCCTCCGCGAAGCTTCTACGCCAAATATCGACGCTCTCAGCGCTGAGGGGGCGGTCAGTTATGACGCGTTTGCCGGCGGCGAGCTCGGCACCTCCAATGAGCAAGTTACGTTTAGCGGGCCGGGATGGAGCAGCATTCTTGCGGGCGTCTGGATCGACAAGCATGGAGTTGCTGGCAACACCTCCAGCGCCTTCGATGATTCGCGGTTCGACGAGTATCCACATTTCTTTCGCCGTATCCGCGAGCAGATGCCAGACGCGTATCTGTCGTCGTTTGTGACCTGGGGTCCGATCAACGAACACATCGTGGCTCCCGGGGACGCGGACGAGGAGTTTTCGCCCGAGGCGAATGACTCCTTCGAGGGCGACGCAATGGTCACGGACGCGGTCGTGGACCATCTTTCGGCGCAGACACCCGATGTCGTGTTCATCCATCTCGATAATCCCGACTTTCAAGGGCACCTCCACGGCTTCTCGCCGATGGTTCCGGAGTATGTGCAAGCGGTCGAGACAGTCGACGCCCAGATCGGCCAGGTGCTCGATGCCGTCCGAGCACGACCCACGTACGCGCGCGAGGACTGGCTGGTCGTCGTCACTACTGACCACGGCGGGATCGAGCAAATGCACGGGGGCCAGAGCGCTGAAGAGCGGACGATCCCCTTCATCGTGTCCGGCGGTGCCACGCAAAGAGGGGCCACGATTTCTCCAGGCCCCGGGCACACCGCCGTGCCACCGACCGTCCTTCGGCATCTAGGCATCGCGATCAATGCGTCATGGGGATGGGAGAGCGAACCTTTCGGCTTTTGACGAAGCTAACCGCGCTTCTTTGGTACCCAAGCCCAGGTCATCTCGCATTGGATAGGTTCGACCCCAGCCTCGTCGGTAACCCGGCACTGAACCAAGACATCACCCTTGGGCTCGGTCGCGATCGACCGGCGTTGCTCTTCGGTCAAAGTGGCTTCTGCTCGGAGTCCACCGGAGGCGCGCTTGACATACTCGATCTTCATCGTCTTGATCACGGGCACCGCCGAGTCGGGGATGTTCATTCCGACCACGAACCCCGTTGCGCTCTCGGCGAGCAGCGCCATGGCGCATGCATGGACACCGCCGATGTGGTTCTGGACTCTCTTGCGGTTCGCCACACTGACCACCGCGCGTTCCGCAGACAGCTCTTCGACGCGTAGTCCGGCCGTTCCGACGAATTTCACTGTGCGTCCGAGCGCAATGGTCACGGCTGCCGAACGAAAGGGTCCGGCGACTTGCTCGATCTTATCGATAGTGCGGCTTAGACGGTTGGCAGGCTGTTCCATGAGGTGGGGCTACGACAATCCGTCAGTCCTGGTCAAGGGTAGGACGCCGAAAGAACCGGCTACGGCCCAGTGGTCTCAGGATAGAGGCGGTCGACGAAGCGACGGAGGTGGCCGACCGCGCCTAGCACGTACGGGATGAAACCCATGTGGCTGGTCGGGTACCAGTGGATTTCTGGCTTGCCCCACTGCTCCCACATTCGTTCGACGATCGAGCTCAGGAAGAAGTGATCGTCACGCGCCGCGACCAGCATGATCCGTTCGCTCGGAATCACGGACTTCAACTCATCCCAGCCGATCTTGGTGAAGAACTTCCCGAAGTCTTCATGGGTCCAACCAAAGTGCGCGAGGTCTTTTCGCATTGCGCCGAGCACGGGCGCGTCCCGAAGTAGCGCACCCATGTCCATGTGGCCGATGATCGGAGCCGAGAAATCGAAACGAGACTCCATGCACGTCAACATCGCAGCGAGCGATCCCCCGAGCGACAAACCCGCAATGCCGACCGGCCCGTCTTTCTCAGATTGCATGACCGAGAGCAGAGTCCGCGCGTCAAACAGCGTCTGGCGGATCGCCTCGACGCTGCGCACCACGTCGGCCGTCCAATAGAGCTCTCCCGAATAGGGCGAGCCTCGCGGTTTGCGGCGCCCGTGGTACGGCGGCTGCAGTTGGATAATCTCGACATTCAGCATGCGGGCCATGGTCGTAACGAGCCCCACTTCCTCGAACAAGGACTCGGGCTGCATGTAGCCGTGGATGTAGAGCACGCGAGGTCGCCCGGAAGTGTTGTCCGGATGGATGCGTCGCGCGTAGACGGTTTGGATGCGTCGCTTCCGGCGGTGGTAGTGTTCTCTGAAGTGGCGCTCGATCGGTTCGTAGAGCGAGTCGAAGATGAGATCCTCGCTCTCGACGCCCGGCAAGCGCCATCGCCTTTCGGTGCGAACCACCGGAACCTCGGCAGGTGCGGGAAAGAGATCTTCTATGGCGAGATCCTCGTAGGCTCCGAGTCGGTCGAGCGTATTGTGCGGCCGCGACCGTAGGAGCTGCGGCAGGCGTACGACCTTTCCAGTGATATCATCGAGATGGGGCACGGCTCGGAGCGACAATATCCTCTGGGCGGCCGCATGGCGACGGACAGCAGACACACCGGTCGCCTACGCTGCTACTTCGCAGCCCCTCCCGGCGCGCCAGCACTGTGGTGCGGGGCCCGACTTCGTGTCAGTGATATAGGTATGAATCTGACGTTTACCGAGGAAGAAGAAGCGTTTCGTGAGGAGGTTCGCACCTGGATTCAGGCGGCGATGCCCGAGGAGATGCGCGAGAAGGCAGACGGGGAGGGGCATTTCACTCCAGAAGACTCGGCGGAGTGGCACCGGATCCTCTACGAGAAGGGCTGGGTCGCCCCCCACTGGCCGAAGGAGTTCGGGGGCACCGGCTGGGATGCCGCGCGGCGTTTCATCTTCAGTGAGGAGATGGAAATGGCTGGGGCGCCGCAACTTTCGTCGTTTGGCCTCTCGATGGTCGGTCCGCTGATCATCAATCACGGCACCGACGCGCAAAAGAAGCGGTTCCTCCCGAAGATCCTCAGCGCGGAGGAGTTCTGGTGCCAGGGATACTCGGAGCCGAGCTCTGGAAGTGACCTCGCATCGTTACGGACCACCGCCGAAGATGCCGGAGATCACTTCATCGTCAACGGCCAAAAGACTTGGACCAGTTATGCGCAGTTCGCTGACTGGATCTTCTGCCTCGTACGTACCGATCCATCGGTGAAGAAGCAGGCGGGGATCACCTTTATGCTGATCGACCTCAAGAGCCCGGGAGTAGAGGTCAAGCCGATGCTCACCCTGGGTCACACCCCAGCTTTCTGTGACACGTTCTTCGACAACGTGAAGGTGCCGAAGGAAAACGTTGTCGGTGGGATCAACAACGGCTGGACCATGGCCAAGGCGCTGCTAGGCCATGAGCGGACGCTACTTGCGATGATCGGGCCCTCTCGGCACACCCTGGTCAAGCTGAAAAGGATCGCCGCTACCAGGCTGGTCAACGGACGCCCCATGCTCGAAGACCCCGTATGGCGTGCCAAGATCGCCCGCCTCGAAATGCGGTTCCGGGCACACTTGATGGTCAGCTACCGCGCACTCGCCGAGCAGCAGAAAGGTCGAATGCCCGGCCCCGAGTCTTCGATCCTGAAGCTCGTAGGGACGAAGCTCATCCAGGAGATCACCGAGCTCTGCATGGAAGTGATGGGTGAGAATTCGCTCACTTGGTACAACCACGACGTGGTGCCGGCGGTCGAAGAATCGATCGGGCCGTACTTCTGCTACGAGCGCGCCGCGACGATCTACGGTGGGTCCAACGAGATTCAGCGTAACGTCATCGCGAAGATGATCCTTCAGCTTCCCAGCAGCTGAGAACCCCGAACTTCAGGAGAGTTTCCCAAATGGATTTCGAGCTCGATCAAGATCAGCAAATGCTTGCCAAGACGGTGGCGGACTTCGCGAAGAACGAGTCCCCCGTCGAGCGCTTTCGTAAGCTTCGCGACGATGATGTCGGTTACGACTCCGCGGTCTGGACGCACATGGGCGAGCTCGGTTGGCTCGGCGTACCGTTTCCCGAATCGGTTGGCGGCTTTGGCGGCGGCTTCGTCGAATGCGCGATCGTGCTGGAGAAGCTAGCCACCACCCTCGTGCCTGAGCCTTACCTCGCCTCGGTGGTTCTCGGGGGACTGACCCTCCTTCGCGCAGGAAACGACGCGCAGCACGCAGCATACCTCACGCCCATGATCGAGGGCGACACGACCCTGGCGCTGGCATATTCGGAAGCGCAGAGCCGGCACGACGTCACCGCAGTCGGGACCACCGCGACCCCCGACGCACGGGGCTATAGGCTCTCGGGCAAAAAGGTCTGGGTGCTCAACGGTCACAACGCCGACCACCTGATCGTCTCCGCCAAGGCGCCCGGTGGTGTGACGCTCTTCGTCGTGCCCCGCGACGCAAAGGGGTTGACTGTGACCGTCGCCAAGACAATCGACGGCCACAAGGCTGCATTCGTCGAGCTTCAGGACGTCATCGTCACGGAAGACGCGCGTCTCGGCGCGGAGGGATCGGGCGCCGCGGTGCTGGACAGGACGATCGACTATGCCGCCGCAGGAGCCGTCGCCGAGGCCGTCGGCATCACAACCACTATGCTCCACATGACGATCGACTACCTCGGCACACGTGAGCAGTTCGGCGCCAAGATCGGGTCATTTCAAGCCTTGCAACACCGAGCGGTCGACATGTACGCCGAGGTCGAGCTCCTTCGTTCGATCTCGATGGCCTCGATGGTGCGCGCCGACGACGACGACGACGACGCCCGCCGCAGCGATGTCTCGGCTGCCAAATACCAGCTCGCCACCGGCGGTATCTGGGTCGCCCAGCAATCGCTGCAGCTGCACGGGGGCATCGGCGCTACCGACGAGCACGACATCGGCCTCTACTTCAAACGAATGTACGCGCTGAACGCCCTTTTCGGCGACGAGGAACACCACGTTGCCCGCTTTGCCGCCGACCCGTCATTCGTCGAAGCCTACACCTAAACTCAACCCTTCGAAAAAGGGAACAGCGCCCTCTTTAGTGCGGCATGGCCTCGGATGATGGGTTCGATCGAGAGCTCGAAGCCTAGACACTGAAAGTCGAGCACTTCGAAGTAGACGCCGTGCTCCTGACGGGCATCGAAGTACCGAAAGTCGATCTTGAAGGCGGGGTCGAGCGAAACTCCACCGCGAACCACGGTTCGATACCCTGCATCTTCCAGCGAGTCGGAGATCCGCTCCATGCCTTTCTGGTAGATGCCCACGTGATGGAAGGCGACATCAGTGTTCACCAGCGCGCGCGCGTAGTGTTCGGTACCCTCGCCGGGCCCCAAGAACTCGATCTGCGTGTCACCGGCGTAGCCGAGCGCGAACTCGAGCCTGCAATCGCGGCGGAGCTCACCTTCTTCGATCCAGTTCGGAGCAGCCAACGTGGCATGGAGGAAGGGCCCGGCCCCGAGCTCCTCCGCCCTTCGGACACAGGCCGCCACGTCGCGGCAGGCGATTGCGTACTGCTGTGGAAATTTGAGCCCCAAACCGTAGAAGAAATCGCGAGGCAGCCGCTCTTCGATGCGCGGGATGGAAAAGTCATCGAGGACTCGGTCGAGAACGTGATGGGTGGTGAGAGCTTCTGCGTCCATGATGTCAGAGGTAGTTCTTGGCTGCCCGGAGGCCTCGGCGAATCGTGGTCATCGCTCGGTACGCGTCGGGCAGGCGGGCTGGCTTTCCTTCAACGGTGGCCTGGTGACGTGAGTAAGCGAGAACGACCGGGCTCAGCGCAGGCCCGATTCGCCTGACCAGGTGGCGAGCCGGACCGAGCTCGGCGCTTACTTCGTCGAGATACGAGTGCAAGTCGTGTCGCTGATAGTTGAGAATCGCTTGGCTCTCTTCAGAGTCTACCCAGTCGGTCAAGAAGAGCGCATCACCAAAGGCGGATCGGGGGGCTGGAGGCATGCCGACCGCATCGAGTACCATGTTGAGCCATTCGCGGTAGCGGTAGCGATTACGCGCACCGCCCCCGAGCAACAAGGTTCTTCCGACGACCTGCTCGGTCACGACGAGCGAGTTGACTAGACCGAGCGCTTGATCCTCGGGGTGCGTAAACTCGACGCGCATGTCTGGATGCATGTCGAACACGAATGGCGAAAGAGCGGCAAGGGCGACCGGGGGCGTCATCGCGATCCGAAAGATCACGGCATCGAGGCTTGACGCCCGAATCATCGCCTCACATTCTGCCTTTTGACGCGTGTAGTTATCGCTCGGAGAGATTTCTTCTTCTGCGCGGCGGGGCCCCTCGACCTCGTCGTTACGCCCCCAAATCGCTGCCGTAGACGTAAAAGTGAGGCGGGGTGGCCTCGATTGTCCCTCACATGAGGCGATGATCGACCGCGTAACGACCACGTTGACCGCATAGCCAAGCGCCTGGTCGACGTCGGTCGCCGGAGGCACGACCGCGGCGAGATGGATGACGTGATCCGTCCCACGGACGGTCTCGGCGATCAATGCATCGTTGCAGATGTTGCCGAACCGCATTTCCATGTCGGCTTTCCATCGCGCTGCCGTTTGCCGATTCTTGGGCGTGTCTAGGTCGATTCCACGGACCGCGTACCCCCGCTGCACCAGAAGATCGATGACGTTCGCGCCAATGTTGCCGCACGCGCCGGTGACGAGGACTCGCTTCATGAAACCTCTTTCGCGAGCTGGTCTAGAGCGACGTGAAACGCCGCGATGCTTTTCGCGACGTCTTCGTCGGTGTGGGCCGCCGAAACGAAGAACTTTTCTGCTGCCTTCAGCACCCCTTGTCGTAGAAGGAGATCGGACAGGCGGATGTTCTTGTAGAAGTCGGATTGTCCTCCCGAGCGATGGTCGAACGGCTCGCTCTGCGTGAACCAAATCTCGAACACACTCGGGATACCTGTTACGGAGGCTTCGATCCCAGAGCTCGCAATAGCATCGGTCAACCCCACCATCAGCCTCGTGCCCACCTCTTCGATGCGCTCGTACACGCCCGGCTTCTCGAGCTCGGTGATCACGGCACACGCCACTCCGGTCGAAAGGGGGTTCGAAGAGAACGTCCCGGTCTGCATCGAATAGGGCAGCATCTGCAAACGTCTCCTCGGGTTGGCGATCGCCATGATGTCCTTGCGGCCGCAGAGCACGCCGAGCGGCAGGCCTCCGCTGATCGCTTTGCCAAGGGCGCAAAGGTCGGGCGTCACGCCATATACCTCTTGCGCACCGCCGAGACCCATGCGGAACCCGGTGACGACTTCGTCGAAGATCAATGGGATATCGTAGTTCGCGGTGATCTCCCGGACACCCTCGAGAAATCCGGGTTTTGGCGTAAACGTTCGTTGCACGGGCTCGAGGATCACCCCGGCGAGCTCATCGTGATGCTTGGCGATGATCTCGGCGGTCGTTTGCAAATCGTTGAATGGGGCGATCAACACTTGTTCTCTCAGCACGTCCGGGATGCCGTGGCTGTTTGGAACGGCATTGGGGAAGGACGGCGTGCCAATCGTCCACTGATTGCTCATCAGAGCGTAGTCGTGCATCCCATGGTAGGCGCCCTCGAACTTCAGGATCTTGTCGCGCTTTCGGTAGACGCGGGCAAGGCGCAGCGCGAAGAAGGTCGCCTCGCTGCCGCTGCTGTGAAGGCTCACCATTTCGGCGCACGGGACGTGCTCGATGATCTTCTTGCCGAGGGCAATCGCGTCTTCGTTGATGATCAAGAACGACGTCCCGTTCTTGGCGATCGTTTCGAGGGCTTGAAGCACTGCGGGGTGTGCGTGGCCGAGGAGGTGTGGCCCAGACCCGAGCAGGTAGTCGATGTATTGATTGCCGCTCGCATCCCAGATGTGGCTTCCCTTTGCTCTGCCGACGCAGAAATTGAGCTCTCCATCGAAAGTGAGGCAGCGGGTGCCAGTCGGGAAGATCCGTTCGGCCTCTTCGATCAGTCGTTGCTCCTCGCGGGTCCTTCGGATCGCGGGCGCCTCGTCGGTGAGAGGGCGCTCGTCTCGTGCCCGTTTCGTCACGCGGCCCTCCTTCTCTTCTCCAGCACCTTGGGAAACCGCTCGAGATAGCTTGCGTAGCGCTGGTGCACCTGCTTGGACGATTGCCCGAAATCATCACGCTCATAGTTGTGCGTGCCGAACTGCCCCGGCTTGTGTGTCTCCCTCCACGCCTTGAGCGCCGCCTTCGCTTGCACAGAGAAAGGCTGACCGAAGTGCTGGTACGCCTTGGCCACCTCCCCGACCGGGTCTGCCATGAAGTCGTCGAAGTAGATGTCGTGAAACTGGTGCTCGCGACCTATTCGCAGCTCCATTCCGAGCTCCACGGCTCGCGCCCACGCTTCTTTCTGCTCGAGCGCGATGCGCGGCCGGTCGGGTGTCTTCTCGAAGAGCGATCGAAAATGTGCGCAGAGACTCACGTACGATGGCAACACGTCGGCTGGGTTACGGTGTGTCCAGATGATGCAGGCATCCGGATATGTTTCGAGAAGCGCATCGAGGTTTCGAAGATGCACCGGGTATTTCAGTAGCCAGCGTGTCGAGGGGTCGTACGATCCGAGCAGTTGGATCGTCCGCTTGTGCAGCGCGTAGGTCTCGCGGTGCACCGTGTTGGCATACCATTCAGAGTAGGTTGGCACCGTTGATACGACCTCGAACCGGTCGTCGCTGAATCCGAGCCCGAGAATGCGACCCGACTCATCGGGCCCTTCGGGCGTCATGTGGTGGATAGGCTCGAGCATCTTCTTGCCGGCCCGATACATCATGTCGAGCTCGATGCGCGCATGCTGAAAGTCAGTTGCGGCTTCCCAGCTGGCGCGCGGCGGGCGAGGTTGTGGGTGCAACCCGAGCCAGTATTGAAGGCACTGCATGTCCGGATTGGCTCCCATCAGGTAGTGAAGGGCGGTGCTTCCGGTGCGTACCATCCCCGTGATGATGATAGGCCGCTCGATCTCGATGTTGGCCGAGTCGGGACGCATGTCGAACCACCGCTGGGTCCTGAGCCGGCTCGCCAGCAGACCCACGGTTTGATAAGCAGCGACTATTTTGCCCGTTCGATGAAAGCGCGCCTCGTGGTCGTACGCAAAGAGGAGGCGCCGCAGCCCTTGGAGATAACTCGGATCCCCGAAATTGTCGTAGCCATCCACGGCGCGAACGGCGATCTCGTGAAACTCTTGCTCTCGAGACACCCATGATTGCCGACTAAACGGGTTCCACTGCCCAAGAAAGCTCATGCGCGAGGCCCCCCCGATGGCCAAAGATAGCGGACCGCAGGCATGAGGGCGGCCCGCGCCGTGCTGAGCGCGGCTTCCTTCGGGCCTCCGGGCAGTAACGCGAGGCTGAGATCGATCGAGCCTTCGCTGACGCGAATGTCTTTGATGCAGAGATAGCTCGTCGCCGCGGCGATGGCGGTGTGCACTCGTTGGTCCTTGGCGAGCGCCGGGATGCGCATCAGGTCGATCACGACCGTTCGGCCTTCCGCTTCCACGATGAAGTCGGGGAGCGATATCATGTTGCCCAGGAGCGTTGCTGGATTCCGCGTGTCGATCGCGCCACCGCGAATCGCATCGGCAAGCGGTCCAGGTGCGTCGTCGGGGGTCGATAGCTCGACCTCGCTCAACGTGAAGCGAATCGTCCGCTCATCCCCTTTTACATGCACGCCTTCCGCGTCGACCCGAAGGCCAAACGAAACCAGAGCTCCGAGTGCGCGGGCCTCACCCCGGACGCGGAGGCCCGGGCTCGAAGGCTCGAGGCTGATCGTAGCCTTGCCGGACATCCGGGCCGCCCACTCTCGCAAGAGCGACAAGGGAATCGATATCCGTCCCCGGAATGCCTCAGCAGCCAGGCGCAGCATCTGTGCGGGCTCTAAGCCGATCTTTCGAGTCGAATTCATGGTGGCGCTGCCTTCATGGAACGGGGGCTGGTTGCTCTTCGACAGTCTCGAGGTCTTTGGTGCGATCGGTCCCGAGGTCGAGGGTGCCGAAATCGTTCCCTTCGGGCAGCACGACCTCCCAGGTTCGAATGTGGTCGACGTCGACCGCGCCACGGTCGACCTCGGCAGCGACTACATGGCCTCCGACCTCTCGATCGGCGCTGATGAAGTGCCAGTGGTACCCGGTGACGTTCATCGAGCCGATGTACGACGGGGAGCGCAGGCCGACGAGCGTTCCCTTGATGTCTTCGTGCGTCCGGGACTTCTGCGCCCCAGCAACGCTGACGGGGGATCGACGGACTATGGTCTCCGCGTCGACGGATCGAACGGTGATCATCGCAATGCGGGTCTGGAGTCGGAGCGCATAAAAGATGTTGAGATTGTCGAGGTCCGCGTCGATCTTTGCTTGGAGCTCTTCGATCGTCATTCGATGGTCGATACTGAGCTGAGAGTCGGTCCGAAAGCGAGTGATCACTGCCCACGGGGTGGTTTCGGTCAGCGGTGGCCTTTCGACCGTGCCGTCCTCCTTCGCCTGATAGATTCTCCCATTGAGCACGATCATCTCGCCATCGAGCCGACCGAAAGTTCCAAGACCAAAATTGCCATGCCGCAAGAGCTCCTCGAGTGTTACCTGCCCTTTGTAATCTTTCGCAGGCAGCGCATTGACCACCGACACTTGGTACAGCGTGTCGCGAGGCATGGTCGCGGTGGCGCAACTGACGACGGACGTCGCGCACAGCAGGGCTATGTTAAGCCAAACATTCATTTGCGAATCATCGATTCTTTACCCCGTTTTATAGTCACGTCACATTGACTACATCTGCCACCTTGACCACACGGGTCTTCGGTTGCGCAGGGGTTTCCACCGGAAGGAACCAGCGCGCCCAAAGCACGCCACTTTTGTGGCCTTGAGTCCGGACCCAGTTGGGATGGCCCGGGTCTTTGGCAGAGATGACGATCGTCCACGAACCATCGTCGTTGTAGACCGTTTGGTGGCCGTTGATCGAAACCCGCTCGTAGTCATAGTTGTAGGTGTGCAAAAACTCGTTCCAGATGCACAGATTCCAAAACGGGCACTTGGGTGAGGTCCCCTCGATGATTAGTGCCTCGTCGTCTTCGAGCGTGTAGTTGCCCATCCCATAGGACGCGTCGCCTGCACCCCAGCCGTAGGTGATCGCGCCCATCGGGAGAGGCTCCATCATCGTGTTCGGTTCGCCGATGGGCGGCACCGGTGTGATCTCGCCTTGCTCCTTGATCCACGTCATTGCCGCGCGAAACCGCCGCGCCATGTCTTCGTCGGTGATCCGTGTGGTCGTGGGTGGGTCATCTGCCTCGATGGTCCATGTGGCTCGGTCGTCGCTGACGGGGTCGGCCAGATAGTCCCGCGTGATCGCGGCGTTCGAGCTTTCCGAAAGCCGGATCCAGTTCCCAGGGTGCTCGTCCGCGCTCAACACGATGTCATAGCTTCCGTCCGGGTTCGCCTCCATCTCACCCAAGTGCAGGCTGCCGACGATACCTTCAGCGGGTTGGCCATCGTCCGGGCCTTCGTAGACGCTCAGCGAGAGATACACGGCGTCGCCCACGTCGAGGTGAACGCGGTATGTGCGTCTGGGGTCGAGCGGTGCGTACTGATAATAAGCGTCGGCATTGTCGCCACCCCACTTCTTGTAGCGCCCGACGATGTCGACGAAATGGGGTCGATCTTTGTCTGCCCAGACGTAGCAATCGAAACCCACCTGCAAAAGCGAAAAGATCCAACGGTAGCCCTCGATCACGGACACGTCTTGTTCAACCGCTCGCTCGCCTGCCAGAAATGTTTCTTCGAGCGCCCGCATCGTGTCGATCAGATCGCGAAAGGCCTTGGTCGTTTCGAATTTTCTCTCACTCATGGGTACCTCGGTGGGTTCAGCGCCGGAACATGCGCTCGAAGATTCGTTCCTGGGCAGCCTCGGGAATCGCCCGCTTCATGACAGGAAGCACCCAGACGCCAGGACCGATGAGATAATTGGGCTTCAGTCGTTTGGCTCGGACCACGTCACGGTACACGCGATCCGCGAATTTTTCCGCTGTCCAAAGCGGGAAAGCGGCTTCGATGGCATCTCCGGGGAATTTGAAGTGCGCCTTGTACTCGGGCAACAGATGGTCGGGAAAGGACCCCCAAAGCTCTGCCTTTTGTTCATCGGTGATGTCCATCATCGGGGTCTTCACCCCGCCCGGCTCTAAACAGGCGACTTCGATGCCGAAAGGTTTCATCTCGGCCCGAAGCGCTTGAGTGAGCCGGCGTAGCGCGGCTTTCGTGACCGGGTAGGAGCAGCCCATCGGGATCGTCAGGTACTGCGACGCCGACCCCACGTTGATGATTCGCCCCTGGTCGCTCCGCCGGATGAAGGGGAGGGCCGCCTGCGTGACGCGGATCGGGCCCCAGAAGTTCACCTCGAACAGAGCCTTGAACCGGTCGATGTCCACGTTTTCTACACCTCCGCCCGCCCCGCCAGTCGTCGCGGCGTTGTTGACGAGAAGGTCCAGGGCGCCGTCACCGATACCGTCATTGATCACGCCGAGAGCACTCGTGACACTCGAATCATCCGTGACGTTGCACTCAACCGCCGTGGTTCGATCGCTACAGACGTCGAGCAGTGTATCTGGGGGTTGCCGGTTGTACCCTGCAAAGCAACGCCAGCCCTCTCGGTCGAGCTTCTCGATCAGGGCCTTTCCGATGCCAGTCGCAGCGCCAGTGACAAAAGCAGTTCGGGCCGTCATGTGTTGTAATCCTCCGGTACGTTGAAGCGTTCACGATAGAAAGCCAAAGCCCTTCGCCGTTCTTCGGGGTCGAGCCCCAAGTCCTCGAGTCGATAGTCGATGACGCCGGGCGGGTCATCCACTCGCTGCGTTGAGAATGCAAAAGGGGAGCGGGAGTTTCGGATTGTCCCAATCCGTGATGCGCGTGGGCGAAGATGCAGGCACCGTCCGATTCTAGCTTCGACCGTAGACCGGGACTAAGGCTCCCCGGGTCACTGCGTTTCGCGGGGATGCCAAGAAAGCGACCGTCTCCGCGATTTCTTCGGGTTTGGGCCACGCGTCGAAGTTGGCGTCCGGCATGGCGGCACGATTGCCGGGCGTGTCGATGATGCTAGGCACGATCGCGTTTACCCAAATCGAAGAACCGGCAAGCTCGTCGGCCAGTGAAAGCGTCAGGGCGGCCACTGCCGCCTTCGAAGCCGAGTACGCCGTCATCTGTCCTGTGGGGACGAGAACCGGTCTCGCGGCAACGTTGACGATGCGGCCGTCCCGCTCAGAAATCGTTTTCACGGCCTCACGACAGCAAAGGAAGCAGGTCGTCGCGTTCAGTCGCATGAGATGCTCCCACGTATCGAGACTCGTCGACGCGATAGGCCCCATGTCGAACCCGCCCGCGAGATGAATGCTTGCATAGAGCGAAGGGACGGCGCGGTACAGCTTGGCTACGTCGCTCTCGACCGCGAGGTCGAGGTCTTCGTGCAGCTTCACAGCGTCGTGGTTGCTATACGGGAACCTCTCTAGCTCTTCGGCGGCGTACACCGGCACGTGGACGGTCGCACCCGCCGAAACCAACCGCCCGACCACAGCGGTCCCAAGCGCCCCAGTCCCTCCGGTCACGACCGCTTCTCGCCCGTCGAGCTCCGCCATCGCAGCCATCCTAACCGAACCAGAAAGAGGCGACAGTCCCCATTTTTCGAGGGTTAAGTCATCGCGGAGAACATGGCTGAGAAAAGGGGACGGTCTCCCGCCCACGGGTGCTAGCCTTGACACCGTTTGGAAGGACCGGTGATCGTACAGGCGCAAAAGCCCGCAGCGCTGCTTCTTATCGCAGTCCTCGCCGCATGTGGTGACAGCACGACCAGCAGCGACAATACCGGAGGCGCGGGCGGAACGATCCCTGCGCCTACGGTGGAGGAGGGCGTCTACGATTTTCTCGCGACCGAGCTCAACTTCTATTACCCGGAGGGCTTGAGCGAGTCAGACACGGACGCGACCAATCTTTGCGGGCTCGACACCATCACCGACAACACGACCTATCGACCCCTTCTCTTCGATGACGTCGTCGTCAACGGATTCGATTTGGACGACGCCGTGTCGACCGGGGATAGCGGGCTTTGCGCGCAGGCTGACTATACCGGCATCGATGGCTCGTCCGGAGTCGACTACGGGTTTCTCGGAATCATCGACATGATCCGACCGATTCGTCCCGACCAGGTAGCTCGTGGTGTCCTTGCCAACGCGCCATCCGAGGGCCTCATCAACTTTGGCATACGGCTCTCTGGTGTGGAAAGCCTGGAAAACGACGACAGCGTTGAGGTATTCGTGGCCCCGACGAGTGAAGTTCCGCTCCGTGGAACCGACGGACGCATCATCCCGCGAAGCTCGGTCCCAATCGACCCGAACCCCGAGTGGCAGACCACGTTTCGCGGTCAAATCGTCGACGGCGTTCTGACGACAGAGCCCGCAGACTTCACCCTCGGCAACATCGACCTCATCATCGTCTTCGATCGCGTGCTCGAGCTTCGGGGTGCGAGGATCCGCGCCACGTTCACCGAAATCCGCGAAGGCGTCATCGAGGTGGATTCGATCCTCGCGGGATGGTGGTCCAACGACAACATGATCGACACCATCGGAGACATCGTCCTTGCGATTGGGGCCAACGATGGAGAGCTACAGTGCTCCGCAGAGATGTGGGCAGACGGCTCTTCGGACGGAACGAGCTGCGACATGACATCGATGATTTTCAGGACCGTTTCGGTTTCTGGGTTCTTGACGGGTTTCGAGGAAGCGAACTGAGGGCTGCGGATGCGCGGGACGCTTTTCATTCTGACTTGTTTGACCTTAACGATGGCCGGGTGTTCCACCACGGGATCACCCTCGACAGGCCCGGACTCGACCGCAGCCGGCCTCGATGATTACGTTCCCGGCCCAATTGCGATGCGGCGCCTGACGAAGAACCAGTACGTATCGACGATGCACTCGCTTTTCGGTGCCGACCTCCAGTTTTTTCCACCGACCGAAGTCGATACGCGCGTGGAAGGCTTGCTCTCGCTCGGGGCGAATGCTGCAACCATCACGCCCGCGGGTCTCGAGCGCTATGAGAGCTCCGCGCGGCAAGTCGCCAGCCAGGTGCTGTCTCCAGACAGGCGAGGGCGGTTGCTCGGCTGTATGCCGGAGTCCCCCACCGACGCCGATGACGCCTGCGCCACCGAATTCGTGGTGGGCGTTGGACCGCGCGTCCTTCGACGCGCCCTTCGGGAGGGCGAAGCGGATGATTATGTCGCTCTGGCGCGTGAGGCGACTCAGGAGCTCGGTGACTTCTACCGAGGGCTGGAGTCGGTCTTGGCCTCGTGGCTGCTTTCCGCCGATTTCCTATTCATTCAGGAGCGCGCCCATCCGCTGAACTCAACGAGTGAGTCTGCCGGGCGGAAACTCACCGCGGAGACGCTTGCCTCGAGGCTCAGCTACTTCTTGTGGAACAGCGCCCCTGATGCCGAGTTGCTCGAAGCCGCGTTTGCGGGCGAGCTCGATACCGATCAGGGCTACCGCGCGCAGCTCGAACGTCTTCTGTCGAATGACGAGCGACTCGGGCAAGGCATTCGCGCGCTTTTCAACGATCTCTACGAGCTCGACGCGCTCGAAACCGCCCCCAAAGACACGTCCGCGTTCCCGCAATACACGATGGGCGTCATCGAGGATGCCAAAGAGCAGACCCTTCGTACTGTCGTCGATCATTTGCTCACTCGGCGGGCTGACTATCGCGACCTCTTCACCACGCGCCAGACCTTCATGACGAAGAACTTGGGCCCAATCTATGGCATTCCCGTCTCCGAAGACTGGGAGGCGTACGAGTTTCCACAGGAAGGGGCACGCGCCGGCATCCTTTCGCACGTGAGCTTCTTGGCGCTGCACGCACGGTCGGCTCGGTCGTCGGCCGTGTTGCGTGGCGAGTTCATTTTGGATTCCTTGCTTTGCACCCCGATCCCTGCACCACCTGCCAACGTCAATTTCGAGGCACTGGAGCCAAACAGTGGCTTGGGGGACACCGCGCGCGAGCGGCTGGCCGTCCACCGCTCGGATCCGAATTGCGCGGTCTGCCATGACTTGATGGATCCCATCGGTCTCGCGTTCGAGAACTTCGACGCGATCGGTCAGTTTCGGACCCAAGAGAGCGGGGTGACCATCGAGACCTACGGTCAAATCGACGAGACCGAGTACGACGACATCACGGGTTTCTATCCGGCGCTTCGAAACGCCCCGCGTCTCACGACCTGTATGGTTCTCAAGCTCTACATGTATGCGGTCGGAAGACTTCCCGCGATCAGCGAGAACGAGGTCCTCGAAGCGCTCGAAGCCGACTTTGACAGCGGAGGTTACGATTTCGTGCGATTGATGGAGAACATCGCCCTGACTCATGGCTTCCGCGCCACTTCCGGCCCCCGCGAGGCCGAAGCGGAGGAAGGAGGAGCATGAGCAAGAAACTCGGCCGCAGGCGCGTGCTCCACGGAATGATCGGTGGTGCGGCCGTGTCCGTCGGCCTTCCTTATTTCGATTGCCTGTTCAATAACCACGGAACTGCGCTCGCACAGACGGGGGCATTCCCAGCGCGATTTGGGACTTGGTTCTGGGGTTGCGGCATGAACCCCGCTCGGTGGGTGCCGACGACCGAGGGCAGCGGATACGACTTACCGCCTGAGCTCGCGCAAGGTATCGACGGCTTTCAAGACCGAGTTTCGGTCCTGACGGGTTTCGATACGCCGCTCAACGGAGAGACCAATCACCCGCACTACGCGCCACCAACGGTAACGCTCGCCGGGCAGGCGCCGACGAGCCCGACCGACGTGCCCCGCTCCACGTTCGACGTCGAAATCGCAAACATCATCGGTGCCTCCACCCGTTTTCGTGTGCTGGACGTGACGGCAGACGGCCAAGGGTCCGCGTGGAGCGCACAAAGCGCTGGGACACCCTCACCTGCCGAAAGCTCCCCGATCGCGCTTTATCAGCGCGTGTTTGGCACCGGCTTCCAAGTCGGTGGCGACGAGCCATTCGTGCCCGACCCGGCGGTGATGGTGAGGAAAAGCGTCCTTTCGAGCGTTATCGACCAGACGAAGGCGCTCGAGAGCGAGCTCGGCAGCCACGATCGACAACGACTCGACCAGTACTTCACTTCGATCCGGCAACTCGAGAACCAGCTCGACGTCTTGCTCCGAGAGCCGCCGGACCTTCCGGCCTGTTTCATGCCCAATGAGCCTGGCGGCGAAAACCTCGCGCAGGAGATCACCCAGGTCATCGACACGCACAACCTCTTCGTGGATCTGCTGACGATCGCCCTCGCCTGCGACCAGACCCGCGTGTTCAACATCAACCTTTGGAGGATCTTCACCGACGTTCGCTTCGAGGGGGAGTCCACCGGCTACCACCGCCTGACCCACGATGAGTTCGTCGATCCGGCGCTCGGCTATCAACCGTTGAGCCAGCGGTTCGTGATCAAGGCCATGGACGCGTGGCGCTACCTATTGACGCAGCTCGACTCCATTCAGGAGGGCGACAACACCCTGCTCGACAACACCGCGGTATTCGCGCATTCGGGCACCGAGTTTCCAAAGGACCACGGGACAAAGAACATCCCCATGTTGATCGCTGGATCCGCAGGGGGGCGGCTCAACACAGGCCTTCACGTCCGAGGCGCCGGGTCCTCGACGTCACGAGCCGCCTTGACGCTGCAGCAAGCCTTTGGCGTGCCTGTGGTTACCTGGGGTGATCGGAATATTCAGACGAGCTCACCGATCGGTGAGCTCGTCCCGTGAGGCTCGACAGCTCGATGAGCTAGATCGTGAGCTGACCGGATCGGAGCAGGTACGCCAGTCGCTTGCGTTGCTCCGGATCCAGCATCTCGTGGGTCTTCTCCAACGTGGTCAGGACTTCCTGCTTGAGTCGCTCGGCGGCCGCTACCCGCGCGGTGAGTGCTTCGGCCGCGGCGGCTTGGTCGAAGTGTTCGCCTTCGATCGCGTCCGCCACACCGGCGACGCTGCGCTGCTCATCCAAGCGGGCCTGTGCTCGCTCGGTCTTGAGGACATTCAAGATCGCGGCCAAGGTGTCGATCTGCTCGTCGTCGAGATCGAGCTTGTGGGCCATGTAGCGAAGTGGCCGGCGGACCCCGAAGTCCGAGGCCTGATAGGCAGAACGGGGTTCGGGACGCCTGTGCCGCCGCCAGCTGGCTCTGCCGCATGCCCAGGCCCGGTCTTCACCGCCGGGATCTTCCTGCGCACGCTTCCATCGGTAATAGAAACTCGGATGCATGTGTCGACTCCTATCGGCCCGAGGCGTTCGCTCCCGGGCGGGAAATAAGGCGGGCCCAGTGCCACGCCTTAGAAATAATCTACGGATCGGACGATCATTTGGCAAGCGTGAAGACGGCACTCTTCCGGGTCGGCACGGGCCTTTTCAACTGCTCCGGACCGTGAGACCCTGGCGGCGTCCAAGCCTAGGAAAGGAGCGCCTCGTGACCTCACTACAATGGCTCGCTGCGACCGCGTTGATGACGGCGCTTTTCTGGGTCCCGTACATTCTCGAGCGAATGATGTCTCTCGGGATTATCGGGGCACTTCGACCCGTGGATCCCGAGGAGGTGCTCAAGCAGGCACTGTGGGCGCAGCGCGCGAGGCGAGCCCACTACAATGCCATTGAGAACCTAGCGGTTTTCGCGACCCTGGTACTCGTCGCGCAAGCGATGGGCAGGGCCGACGATTCCCAGGTGCTCCTCGCGGCTCAAGTTTACTTCTGGGCACGCCTGGTGCACTTCCCAGCACTCACCTTCGGGATCACCGGGGTTCGCACGCTCGCTTTTCTCGCTGGCTTCGCGGCCCAAATCGTTGTCGCGCTGAAGATCTTCGCAGGCTGACGTGCGCTCGAAAGGCTCTAGTCTCCCCCTTTGAGGACCTCGTCTTCGATAGCGACTTTTCGCCGGTGCGCACCGCTCTCCTTGCCAGGGACTCCCGCGCTTCCCCCGGGAGCATAGAGGATCTCATAGGAGCTGGTATTGATCGCGATCTCCGGTTTCGGGATCTCTCAGAGCAGCGCGGTTCTCCTCACAGTATTCGACTCGAGCGCGGAGGCCGATCAGCTGACGGCACGCCATAATCGAGTCGATCACCCTGAATACCAGCAGAGCAACGGGAGCCGAAGGTCCGCTCGCGTCGGCTGAGATGCGGCTGACGAGGCGCGTACCATGGCCTTGAGCGGAGAGCTCGAAACAGGTCACCATCCGTGCCCGGGATCCGACGAAGTTGCCGCCATCGTGCCACCAGGCGAGCGAGCGTCCCGCATCGACGTGACGGAGATAGCCGATTGCCGTTGCATCACCCAATCGAGGTTCGGGAATCCAGGATACGATGTGCCATGCAGAGGTCTTTCGCCCGTTGTCGAGCCAGTCGACGCTGTACCAGCCCGCGCCACGCCCGAGTTGACAAACCCAAACCAAACTCGTTCTACAGGTGCGTTGATCGAGATCGCCCGCGTCATGGTTACCCGGGCCCGAGGGCCGCCATTCAGATACGCATCCCCCGGCATCTCTCGAGCCCGCTCTTGCGCAGTCGACCCCCACCGCGTTCCCCAACGCACCAGCACCAGTCCGAGCAGAGCAGGTGCAACGAACAGCACGACCCATGTCATCATGAAGGCACGGACTACCACGACAGCGTCTCGATGCTCAATTCGACCGGCTGAGCGTGAGCGTCAGAGCGAAGCCTACCTCTAGGCCTCACGGGTTTAAAAAGGGGGGCAATCGCGATCTGCTGTTTATCGCGAGGACCGCAGCCCGAGGGCAGGCTCAAGGGCGACGCGTTTCCCTCCTCGTGGTAACACCACAGTCGTGGCGTCGGCCAAAGCACTGGAATCGGGAAGAGCGGCCTTTGAAGATCGACGATGGCGCGAAGCCTACGAACAGCTATCCAAGGCCGCCGCTGAGTCGCCACTCCCGCCGACGGATCTCGAGCTCCTGGCAAGCGCCGCCTACCTCACCGGGCGCGAGGCCGCCGCGACGAATGCTTGGACCGAGGCCCATCATCGCTTCAGCGAGCGTGGCCAGCCAAAACGTGCGGCGCGATGCGGCTTTTGGCTCAGCCTGAGTCTTCTATTGAGCGGCGATGGAGGCAGGAGCGCGGGTTGGCTCGCGCGCACCCAACGAGGGCTGAAACAGCACCCGGACTCCGCCGAGCAAGGTCTCACCCAAGTCATTGCGGGGCTTCTGCAGATGGGTCGCGAGCCCGGGAAGGCGGCAGCCCGCTTCGAGGAGGCCGTCGTGCTCGCCGAGCGCCACGGCGATGCGGATCTACTTGCTTTTGGTTTGTTGAGTCGCGGCCAAGCCCTCGTTGAAATGGGGAGGGTCTCAGAAGGGGTTCCGTCGTTGGACGAGGCGATGGCGACGGTCATATCGGGCGCGGTCTCTCCAATCGCCGCGGGGATCGTCTACTGCGCCGTCATCTTGACCTGTCAGCGTATTTTCGACCTGCAGCGCGCACGGGAATGGACGGTTGCACTCGATGCATGGTGTTCCGATCAGCCGGACTTGGTTGCGTTTCGGGGACAGTGCCTAGTCCACCGCTCCGAGATTCTCCAGCTGAAGGGAGAATGGCCAGACGCCAGCGTAGAGGCCCAGCGCGCTTGCGATTGGTACAAAGAACGCGAGCAGAGATCGCCAGGTCGTGCGTTTTATCAGCGCGCCGAGCTCCACCGACTGCGCGGCGAGTTCCAAGCGGCAAACGATTCGTACCAACAGGCCGTGCGAGCTGGCTTTGAGCCACAGCCTGGGCTTTCGTTGCTGCGACTCGCCGAAGGACAGGGGGACGCAGCCGCGGCGGCGATCCGGCGGGTCGTGAACGAGTCGGATGACGGGCAGGGCCCAGGTGGAGGCCTGGCCCGTACCAAAGTGCTCCGCCCCTACGTGGAGATCATGCTCGCCTGCAACGAAATCAAGAGCGCACGGGACGGAGCCGACGAGCTCGCGAGGGTGGCCGAGCAAAGCAATTCGCCGTTCCTGGAAGCCGCTGCGGCCGAGGCCATGGGCGCAGTCCTCCTGGCCGAAGGAGATGCAAACGCGGCGCTGGGCACGCTGCGCGAGGCTTGGAAGGCCTGGCAGAAGCTCGAAGCCTCGTTTGAATCGGCCCGAGTGCAAGCTCTGATCGGGCGCGCGTGCCGACAGCTTGGAGATGAAGACACGGCGCGTGGCCACCTGGACGCTGCACGAACCGTGTTCGAGCGTCTCGGCGCGTCGCCGGCCCTCGAGCTGCTTGACGCCGAGATGCGCGGTTTGGCCACCGGGCCCACGAGCCAACTCACCGAGCGCGAACGGGAAGTCTTAGCGCTCCTGGCCTCCGGGAAGACGAACCGCCAGATCGGCGAAGCTCTTTACATCAGTGAGCACACAGTCGCACGCCACGTGAGCAACCTCTTCAACAAGCTCGCGGTTTCATCGCGAACCGCAGCGGCGGCGTTCGCTCACAAGCACGGCCTGGCATGACCTAGTCAATTCTGACTATCCGGTTTTTTCCGAAACATGGTTGATCCTCGCGATGTGGGCCTCCCGCCTGTTGTCTAGGCTTGGTCTCAGAACCTCAACCCGGACGAAAGGAGACCGCCATGTCCCAACTAGCCTACGACGAGACCTACAGCGAAAATGCTGCGGAGAATTACGAACGCTTTTTCGTGCCGGCCATCGGCGCCCCGGTAGCCCAAGACCTCATCGAGGCTGCGGCGCTCAACCCCGGCGAGCACGTGCTGGACGTCGGCTGCGGCACAGGCGTCGTAACCCGCATGGCGGCCGACAAAGTGGGAAGGGGCGGCTCGGTGGCCGGGCTCGACGTCAACCCCAGCATGCTGGCCGTAGCACGGGCCGCTACACCCAAGACCGCGGCCATCAATTGGTACGAAGCCAGCGCCGAGGCGATTCCACTTTCCGACGATTCCTTCGACGTCGTCCTGTGCCAAATGAGCCTGCAGTTCATCCCGAGCCGGCTCAACGCGCTCCGGGAGATGCGCCGGGTGCTCAGGCCCGGCGGTCGTGTCGTGCTCAACGTTCCAGGCCCGACGCCACCCCTTTTCGAACACTTTGCCGACGCCCTCACCAAGCACATCAATCCGGCGGCAGCACCCTTCGTGCACGCGGTGTTCTCGCTCAACGACGCCACCGAGGTCCGTCAGCTGGCAAGCGATGCCGGCTTCAAACGAGTCGACGTGACCCAAGCAATGAAGCCTTTACACCTACCGAGCGCAAAGAACTTCATGTGGGAGTACATTCACAGCACTCCGTTGGCCTTTGCCGTGGCACAAGCAACCGACGAGCAACGGCGCGAGTTGGAACGAGAAGTCTGCGTGCGTTGGGAGGAGTTCTCTTCCGGTTCAGGGCTCGCGATCGAGGTGGGGATGACCACGTTGATCGCGAAGGAGTGAGAGGCGCCTCGTTTGAAACGATGGGCAGGACAACTCACGCACCGTTGTTCAGGCGCGCGCTGCGGTCAAACGAGCCGGAGATGACTCGAAAGCAGCTCTCGGATTGGTCAACGCCAATTTCGCCATACACGCACCGAGTGCAGAATTACGTATGCCGCAATTTGGTGCGCTGAAACGCATCGAAACGCGGGGCTGTCGTGGTCCGCTAACGCTGTCGCAAGCAGTTTCCGGTGTTTGTCGTTGGCACAGCCCGGTGGCTATCCCAACCTCGAGGTCTGCCGATTGCAGTGGGATACCGAGAGGGCTGCGGTCGAGTTGGAGAGGCGGTTCGGCATCCTCTGATCGGGCAGCGCACCCGCTGCGCCACAACGCCCCAAACGCCAAACCCCGCGTTGCTCTTCACGTTTTTGTAAAACCCCCCTCTGTGAGGTAGCTCACATAGGACTGGCCGTACGCGTGTCAGCCATGAGACCCCAAGGCTTTTGTTCTTGATATCGAAACCCGACGCGGGTTAGTCATCCAAGGATGCCCGTGCCACCACTTGAGGCCCGCGGACGCTCGTTCGCAGTCCTCTGCATGACGTTGCTGATCGCTGCCTGCGGGAGTTCCCCAAACTCCGCCCCAGGCAACACCGAACTGAACGTCGTCATACCGACTGGCGGCGGGTCTACGGCCCCGGCTGCGTTCGACATTCAGGTGGTGGAATACACCATCAACTGCGACGCAACTCCCCCCACAGCCGCAGACTT
>JAOTVB010000050.1 GCA_029863605.1 Myxococcales bacterium
TCTTTCGAAGACAATCTGCGGCTCGCGGAACGACCGGCCATCATCATCGGACTTCGCGAAACGAATGTCGGCGGCCCTCTCCTCTCCGACCGTCCAGGCAAGATAAATGGTCCCGTCGTCATCGACGGCCAGGGAGGGGCCGCGCGCGGGATTGGTGTCGTTCCCGCCGGCGATACGCAACGGATCAGAGAAGCTCTCACCCCCATCGGTGGAACGGCTGAACCACAAGGGGCCTTCGTATTCGGTCCAGGCGGCGTAGAGATTGCCGTGCGGGCTCATGGCGAGATCGAGACTCCCGTTGTGCCAAATGCGCGCTGTGAGGCGTCCTTTGCCGTCACCGGCGGTGGTGTTCGAGAGGTTGACGGAACCGCGGAAGGACTTCCCGCCATCGGTTGACCGTGCGAAGAAGATCTCGCCGCCGTGCGAGCCGCCGGAGAAGACGATTTCCTGCCAGAGGAGATACACCTTCATCGGGTGATCGGATGTGATCACCATGCGCGGCAACCAGGAGAAGATGTTCGGACTCGCGGAAACGTTGACCGGCTCTTCGAGCTGCGCTTCTCCGTCGGGCGCGTAAAGCTGGAAGTAAACATCCAGCTTGGGATGATCTGCCCAGGCAACGCCAACATAGCCCTGCTTGTTGATCGCCACGGTGGGGTCGTCGACGAAGTTGAACTTGGACTTATTCATGCGCCAGGGCCCGCGGAATGCATCGCCTGAGGCGACTTCGATTTTTTCATCCCACTTGATTGCCGGACCTCGTGGCCTGCTCGGCGAATTCGCTTTGCTCCCCGGCGAATCTGCCTCGCCCGGAGTGCACACCGTGATCAGAGCAACAATCAACAGCAGGACCCAACCGACAGGCAACTTGGTATCCATCGCCTCTTGAAGCTAGCGCGCGGGCGGGGACGGTCAACGGCGAACCAGCTTGAACGTTTCGGTCGCCGTGTCCACCAAATCGACCAACCCCCCTCGCGGGACGGCAGACTCGCTCGTCCCTGCAAAGGGAGCCCAACCGCGTGGCTACGGTAAGTCGGAGCGAACCACGCGAAAGCCGATGCGGTTGCCGGAGACTTCGGGATCTGCACGGTTGCGATTCCCGACCCTCAAGAAGCTCTGATCTTCGGCCCAGCTGCCGCCACGAAACACACGACGAATCGCTTCATCGGCGCCGATCGGATTCTCGACCGGACCGTCGGGATACTCATCGTACCCATCCCAGCACCACTCCCACACGTTGCCCAACATATCGAAGAAGCCCCAGACGTTGGGTTCCTTTTGCCCGACGGGCTGCGTGCTGAAGGGTGAGTTGCTGGCGTACCAAGCGATGTCGTCGAGTTCACCGTAGCGAGCCTCGGATGACGCCGCTCGGGCCATGTACTCCCACTCAGATTCGGTCGGGAGGCGATATCCTTCGCAGCTGGGACCGAGTGGCCAGGACACATTGGTTCCTTCAATGACGTAGCAAGTCGAGAGGCCCTCGGCTGTGGAGAGCGCGTTCGCGTACCTCACTGCGTCGAACCAGCTCACGCCTTCGACCGGGCAAGTGGGGCAGGTGAAGAATTGACGGGTTTTCGCCCATGATGGCTTCGTATTGGGCTTGGGTCACGTCGATCTTGGCGGCATAGAGCGCGCTGATCGTCACCTCGTGCTCGACTTCGTCTTCGTCGCGGTCCGATTCAGTGAGCGGTGTGCCCATGGTGTAGGCCCCCGCAGCCACGCTGAGCATTTCAGGGCGGTCGCGCGGGATACAAGTGCCTTCGATGCAAGCCTCCCCAACATCGCAGTCGCATCTGCCGTCTCGATCTCCGGTGCCGCAGCCGGCAAACGCGATGGCGAAGATCAGGAGTTGAGTTTGCAGGCGCATCGCGTGGGGTATGGGCCAGCGAGCCCTGTGAGACAACGGGGCAAGCCGACGACTGGACGCTCGCCGCTAGACAGCTTGGAAAGCCGTGAGTCGTTCGTCGCGCAGGTGATCACAGCTGGCGCTCCGAGTTCCCGCTGGTGTTCCTCCGTGCACTCAAATCGGCGGATCGCCGCAGAAAGGGTGCTATAACCTCCCGCATGGCGAGGGTGGCGTTAGTGGTAGCGATGTTGGCGCTCGGTTGCGGCGAGAGTGCGACCAATGGTGGCAACGTCACGATCACCGGCCTGACCGTTTTCGCTAACTGCATGCCCGTCGTCGACCCGGACCCCATCATCGCGTTCTGGACCGCAAACGTCACCGGAGCGAACGGCTCGACGGCGACACTGTCGGATGCGAAGCTGACGGTCAACGGATCGTCCACGGTCATGCAGACGCTCACCGTCGACAACCCCACCATCAGTCTCAGCGGCGGCGCCGGTAGCCAGGAGCAGCGGAAGACTAGTGCGGACGTGATCCCGTCGGGAGCCTGCAGCAGCCTCTGCTCCGGCGCCACATTCAGCCTCGAGCTTACGTACACAATCGACGGCAGAATGGTGATGGTCACGGAGACTGGCGACTTCGACTGCTTTTTTTGAAGGCATCGCTCCGGTGTAGCCGGATGTCGGCGGGAGAATATGGATGGGAGCACCGTCAGTCGGCTGCGATGTTGACGGTTGCCGATGACTCGCCGGCAAGTGTTGCCACCGAGACATTGCTCAAGGTCACCGTAAACGACTCGGTCGGTTCCATTGAGCTGTCATCCGTGATCGCGATACTGATTGTGAGGTTGCCGGAGAGACCATCAGGCCAAGTGAGCGTGCCGTTCGCCGGGGTGTAGTCCGAACCTCCCATGGCGGTTCCGTCAACGGTCGCATAGTCTACGCTTGCGACGCCATCGCTACCGCCGCTGCGGGCGACTCGGATGTTGACGATTGTCCCTTCGGCGGCATCGAAGGAGGTCCGCAAAAGCTGTAAGGTCCCCGGCATATTGCCGTCGTGACCACCCCCACTACCGCCACACGCGCTGACCAAGCCCAGAAGAGCGGGGACCAAGCAGAGCAATTGAAGTGATTTTCTGTTCATCAGGACTCCTACCGAGAGGTCCTTTAGCATGCCGATTGCGCGAAATGCCTTCCTGTCTACTTTCTCCTTCAGCACTTCAATTGCGCGATCGGACCTGCGAAGCATCGTAGACGGGCAGGTTAGCGCGAACCGCCAATTCATGTATTAGTTCCAACTCGGAGGAGCAGAGCTATGTCGAGCACACGCATCGATGACTGCCTGAGCAATCGCGACGGCGCCTTATTTATCGAGGAGTTAGCCGCTGCCGAGCTGGTCCGACGGTTTGGGTCGCCGCTATTCGTCTTTTCCGAAGACCAGATCCGACGCAACGTCCGGCGGTTTCGCACCGCGTTTGAACGGGGCTGGACGGCCGGGCCGGTCAAAGTGATGCCGGCAGCCAAAGCCAATTGGGTATATGCG
>JAOTVB010000022.1 GCA_029863605.1 Myxococcales bacterium
GAGCTCTCCCATGTAGAAAAACGCCGTATAGTCGCTGACGCGCGCGGCCTGCTGCATGGAATGGGTCACGATGACGATCGTGTACTGCTCGCGAAGCTCGCGGATGAGCTCTTCGATCTTGGCAGTCGCGATCGGGTCGAGCGCAGAGGCGGGCTCGTCCATCAGGATCACCTCGGGCCACACCGCCAGGCACCGTGCGATGCACAATCGTTGCTGCTGGCCGCCGGAGAGCCCGAGCGCCGACGCTTGCAGGCGCTCTTTGACCTCGTCCCATAGCGCCGCCCCCTTGAGCGACTCCTCGACGCGTTCAGCGATTAGGTCCTTGTCCTTCTCGCCGCCGATCTGCAGGCCGAATGCGACATTGTCGAAGACCGATTTCGGAAAAGGGTTCGACTTCTGGAAGACCATGCCAACCCTACGCCTAACCTCGACCGGGTCCACCCCGCTGCCGTAGATGTCTTCGCCGTCGAGGAGGATACGCCCTTCGACTCGGGCGCTGTAGATCGTATCGTTCATCCGGTTGAGTGCCCTCAAGTACGTGCTCTTGCCGCACCCCGAGGGGCCAATCAACGAAGTGACACTACGGTCGAGGATATCGAGGTCGACGTCCTTGATCGCATGGTTGTCCGCGTAAAAGACGTTGACGCCACGCGTCTCCATCTTGACGCCTGAGGCATGATCGACATTGGCTTTTTGGGGGTCACTCATATTCGTAGGGCGGCTCGCGACCGAGCACGAATGATCACCGCCAGCAGATTGAGCGAGAACGTCAGCACGAGCAAGACGAGCACGGTGCCAAAGAGCGTCGGTCGTGCGGCGTCGACATTCGGCGACTGCGTAGCCAGCGCGTAGACGTGGTACCCGAGGTGCATGAACATGTCGCGAAGATCGGTTGGCAAGTAGGGCAGGAAGTTGGCCGCCCCACAAAAGATGATCGGCGCGACCTCGCCGGCGCCACGGCTCACGGCCAAGATCACTCCGGTGAGGATTCCGCCTTTCGCGTTTGGAAGGACGATCTTGTAGACCGTTTGAAAACGCGTTGCGCCGAGCGCCAAGGAGGCGTCGCGAATCTCGCGTGGCACGGTGCGAAGGGCTTCCTCGGTGGTGACGATCACGACTGGCAACGTCAGGATCGCGAGGGTCAACGACGCCCAGAGGATCGAAGGCTTCCCCCAGACCGGAGTCGTGTCGTCGTAGAGAAGCGAGTCGATCCCCCCGCCGACGAAAATGATGAAGAAGCCGAGCCCAAAGAGGCCGAACACGATCGAGGGGACGCCTGCAAGGTTGTTTACGGCGATACGCACCAACTTGGCAAGCCGCGAACGTGGCGAGGCGTATTCGCTCAGGAAGATCGCCGTCGCGATGCCGATGGGCACCCCTGCGAGAGTCATGAGCAGAGTCATGAAGACCGTTCCATAGATCGCGGGCCAAATTCCACCGCTGATCATGTCGGCGCCTGGGCGTTCGGTAAGGAACTCTACGCTGATCACCGGAGCGCCATGCCAGACGATCTGACCCAGAAGCACACCTAGCAGCAGCAGGATGACCACCAGGGCAAGCCCCGTCAGTCCTCCGAGCAGCCAGTCTTTCTTCGTGTACTTCATGACGATGCGGTCACCCGTTGGTGGAGGCGCTGAATGATCAGGTCCCCCACGAGGTTCAGCACGAAGGTCACCACGAACAGCATCACCCCAAGCAAGAACAAAATGCGCCAATGGGGATCGCCCTGGGCCACTTCACCGAGCTCGGCTGCGATCGTGGCGGTGATCGTGCGCACGCTCGTCGTGAAGTCGAATAGCTCCATGATCGCCGCGTTTCCCGAAGCCATCAGCACGATCATCGTCTCGCCTATCGCGCGGCCGAACCCGAGGACGACACCTGCGGCGATTCCAGGGATTGCCGCGGGAAGGACGACGCGAAGGGCCACTTGGTACTTCCGGGCGCCTAGGGCCAGCGCTGCCTCGGTGAGCGTGCTTGGGACCGCTTGCAAGGCGTCTTCTGAAATCGTGAAGATCACCGGCACGATCGTGAGGGCGAGGCCGATCGCCGCTACGATGGCATTCAAACGGAAATGGAAACCAAAAGTGGCCTGGGCCCAAGACGCGATGACCATGAGCGCGAAAAACCCGAGCACGACCGAAGGAATGCCGGCAAGAAGCTCGATGATCGGCTTCACGATCTCGCGGAATCTCCTCGGCGCGTACATGGCCGTGAAGATCGCACAACCAATGCCAAGCGGGACGCTCAACAGCATAGCGAGCAGAGTCACTTTGAGAGATCCAACGAAAAGGGGAATCACGTTGTACTTGGAGGGCTCGCCAACGGGCTGCCAGATGTACACGGGTTCGTCGTAGCCGTGCCACTGCTTCGCAAAGAAGAGGTCTTGGAGCTCGACCTCTTGTGCGAAATCCGACTCCCAGAACATGGGGACCGCTTCGCGCGCAATGAAAACGAAGATCAGCGCGATGGCGGCGATGGCCGTTAACGCGAGGAGCGCGATCGTTTTCTCGGCAACGCGGTGCCACAACGGTGTGCGAAACGAGCTCGCGAGCTTGGACCGCGACTGACGCGGACCAAACGCAACCCGTCTTCCAGCCTCGACGGCTTTGGCGCCGTCAGGTCCCTCGACCACGTGTTCAGTCACTCGATGCCGCGGTTGCTTCCGTCGGAAGCGGATAGTAGCCGACCCCCTCGACAACCTTTTGGCCATCACTCGATAGGACGAAGTCCAAGTATTCCTTGGCGACTCCGGAAGGCTTGCCCACGCTGTAGACGTTCAGAAAACGTGAGAGCGGGTACTTTCCGCTTGTGGCGTTTGCCATGTTTGGCTCGACCGGATCGCCACCTGCCGTTGCAACGTTGACCGTGCGAACCCCCTCCGAATAGCCGATTCCGCCGTATCCAATGCCGGCCTTGTCCTTGCTCACGGCGTTGATCACCGCTGCGGTGCCTGGGAGGGTCTGTGCGGTCGCCGCGAAGTCTTCGTTGTCGAGAACGTGTTCTTTGAAGTAGGCGTAAGTCCCCGAGTTGTTTTCGCGGCTGTAGAGGACGATGGCCCGGTCCTCACCGCCGACGTCCTTCCAGTTCGTGGTTTGGCCTCGGAAGATCTTCTTGAGCTGCGGGATGGTCAGCGATCCGATCGGGTTATCGGCCGACACGTAGACCGCGAGCGCATCGAGCGCGACTCGAAACTCCTTCGCCTCGCCGCCGCGCCGGTCTCGGAGCTGCTTCCTTTCTTTGTCCTTCATGGGCCTGCTTGCGTTTGCAAGGTCCGCTGTGCCGTTGATCAACGCGGCAACACCGGTGCCCGAGCCGCCGCCCGACACTTGAACGACCCTCCCTGGATTCGCCTTCATGAAGGCCTGTGCCCAGTTCTGAGCGAGGATCACCATCGTGTCCGAGCCCTTGATCGTCAGGGTTGAGCTCGCTTGGGAGGGCACTGCGCTCGTAGCGCGTTCATCGCCCGGCTCGCTTCGGCGCGAAGTGCACGCAGTCGCCACGAGCGCGACCGCAATGAAGAGAAACCAATGCTTTTGACTCGCTTTTTTCAATGCTTTGCTCCAATCGACCCGACTCTGCGGCCTGGATGTGACAGTCGTGTGACAGACCCGCGACGACCCCGCGTCACAACAGCTAGAGGCTGCCCTGGAAGAAGCGCGAGGCGGCGATCACAGTCGACTATAGTCGTTGACTATGGTCATATAGGGCGTTAGACTCTGCCCGTGAACGACCCGACCGAGACGATTGTGATCTCCGAGTTCAAAGCGAAGTGCTTGGAGATCCTGCGGCGCGTTCACAAGACCGGGCGTCCGGTGGTGATCACTCGTCGTGGGGAGCGCATTGCGGAGGTTCATCCTCCTTCACCTGCGAAGGCCGAACCGGACTGGCTCGGGTCTTTCGCGGGACGGGGGCGCATCACGGGCGACTTGGTCGAGCCGATTGCGGCGGATGACTGGGAGGCGCTTCGTTGAGCAAAGACTATCTGCTCGACACCCACGTTTGGTTGTGGAGCCTCCTCGAGCCCGGTCGCCTTCGCAAAAAGACTCGCTCTTCGCTGACGGCGTCCGAAGCGACGCTTTGGCTTTCGCCGATTTCGGTCTGGGAGACGAGCCTTCTCGTGGAGCGCGGCAGGCTCGAGGTCGACGCCGGCTCGCGTCCTTGGATTCAAGAAGCGCTTGCGGCGAGCGGCATCGGTGAGGCCGCGCTCAATCACGAAATCGCGCTGCTGTCCCGCGAGGTCGACCTCGAGCACGACGACCCGGCTGACCGGTTCATCGTCGCCACGGCAAGCGTCTATCAACTGATTTTGGTGACTGTCGACGAGCGCCTCTTGCGTGGAACAGGCTACGACGCGATTCGGGCGTGAAGCACTTCCTTCACGAGGTCATTCAACCGGTCCGAGACGCAAATCCAACCTCGGTGTATCCTCCCGCCATGGACCAAGACTACGCCCGTTTCCACCAGGACCGAGGCAATATGCTGATCCACATCGTCGCCGTCCCCGCGTTCATCTATGGCGCGTGGCTCGCGGTGAGCGGGGTGATCGCGGGACGTTGGCTCGGCGCCTTGTTCGGGCTTGGGGCGATCGGGGTGTCGTTGGTGCTCCAACGCATCGGTCACAATCGAGAGTCGAATCCCTCGCTTCCATTCGACGGCCCGGGGGACTTTGCCAAGCGCATCCTCTCGGAGCAGTTCTACCGGTTTCCGATGTATGTGCTCACCGGCGGTTGGTTGAAAGCCGTCCGCTCTTCCCGTTGAGCGCTCCGGGCGGTTAGAGCTCGCAGGGGAACGCTTCGACCCCTTCGATGTCGGCGACGAGGGAACCCTCTTCGACCTTGCTTTGGACTTCGTCGGGATCCGAGATCGCGGCGGCCAGCCAGTCGCTCATGACCGTGCCTGCGACCGATCCGGAGTAGAGCGCCGGGTTCGGCGAGATCACGTGCACGCTCTCCGACACCGTCGTCAGGTAGTAGTTGACCCCGCTCAAGTCCCGCGTGTCGCAATACGACTGGCGCATAGCATTGATCCACGCGGGCGTGCTCTCGAAAAACGTCGTGCCAACCTGCGTGCTGTCGTTCTGGTTCGACAGAATCAAGAGCTGCTGCTCGGGCACCGCTTTGAGTCGGGGCGCGGTAGCCTCGAGAAGCTCCGGACCGACCGCGCAATCCCCGGCGAAACAATAGGGAGGCAAATATTCGAGCGACGCCCAGCCGAGCGGCGGGCCGCCGGCGATCAAGAGGTTACCGAGGGTCCGAACGCTGACTGGGCCGCCGCTATCGAGCGCCAGCCCCGCGTCTGGGAATCCGGTCGTGCGCGGCCACTGCAGGTCGTCGATCATCCAATGATAGTTGTAGATCGTACCGAAGGCACCGGCCGAAAAGCCTCCAAACATCGCGACGATTTGGTCGGGCCGGTAGCCGTCGCCGCCTTCCTCGTCGAGGAGCGCCCACAAGACATCTCGGGTGTACCGGACCGCGGCGCGCACATTGATCGCGCCGAAGCGATGCACGGTAATGCTATCGAACTCGCTCGTCGCACCCCCACCGATGAAGACATCTTGGTTGCAGTAGGGGAGGAACACCTTGGTCCAGTTGGCAAACGGGCTCACAGCTGGGTCATTCGACATGATACCCGACTCGGGGGCCCCGTCGCTGAGCGCCTCGAAGAGGTCGGCCGGACGATTGGCGCAATCGTTTTCGAACACACAGACTCCCCCGCCCTCCATCGCGATCAGGATTCTATCGAGAGGCTCACCTTCGGGCGCCAGCCGGATCTGAAACGCAAATGGGCTCCCGTCTCCACATCGCGTACCATAGGTTTCCTCGTCGAGGATGACCTGCGCATACTCCCCACGGGGAAGGTTCGGGTCTGCGTTGGTCGGCCCGCAAGAGACGTCGAGTGGTGCGGTGTCGGCGTAGGTCGTGGCGGTGATGCAATCGATTTGGTGCACGGCGTGCGCGACGTATTTGGACGGGTCGAGAGCGATCAGGTCGCTCAAGCCAGGGCACGCCCCCTCGACATCGGCAACCGCCGCGGTCGTCATCGCCTCTTCTTCATCGGCAAGCGCGACTGCATTGCAGGTTTCCGCGGCGAGACACTCTCGTCGCCCGAGTAGGGAGGCATCAACCAAGGCTGTTGCGCGCGTGTGCGCTTGCTCGAGGCACGATCGGCCCGACGGAGACCCGGCCCAAACCGCACCCTGCGGACCGCCAAACGTTCGCGACGCGAGTGAAACGCTTTCGGACTTGCAGGACGTTTGTAGTCGTCCGAGGAGCGCGTTGACGGTGAGCGCTCCGGTGTCTTCATCGGTGCAGCTTGCCTGGACCGTTTGCTCGAGGGCGCTGAGGGCACTTGCGGTGGCCGCGTCGTCAGCTGCACATGGGGCGTTGGTCTCGGTGTAGCAAGAGCGAATCGCTGTGCTGACCTCGGTCGTGCACACCCGGGTCGCTTCCGGTACAGCCTGCTCGCAAGCTTGGGCCGGCGTTGCATCACCGCCATCGGTTCCGCAACCCGAGAGGCTCGCGACTAAGAATGTCAGGAGAGAAGTGCTTCGAAGCATGAAAGAACGCATGGCGCCGGGACGCTATCATGATTTTCGCTCGATTTGTCCGAGTTCTTGGTCTTCCGTATGCTGCAAGCGTGCTTCGCTTCGCGGGTGTGCTGGTCCTGGTAAGTGCGCTCGCGAGTGGAGCGTTGGCGCAGCGTGCCCGGGAGCCTGAGCCAGAGGCTGAAGAAAAGCCGTTGGTCACCCCGCCGAAGCTGATCCGCTTCGTCGAGGCCGCCTATCCCCCGACGGGTGCCGAGCCGAGAGAAGAGATCGTCGTCGAGCTGCTTCTCACCATCGACAAAGCCGGTGCGGTCACCGAGGCGTTGGTCGCGAAGTCCGGGGGCGAGGCTTTCGATGCGGCGGCGCTCTCGGCGGCGCGCCAGTTTCTCTTCGAGCCCGCACGCCAGGATTGGGAGCCGATCGCGTCACGAATTCGCTATCGCTACGTGTTCGAGATGAAGGTGCCGCCGGTCCCGATCAACCAGGGCTGGCTCTCGGGCACGGTGCGTCTCGCCGAAGACGATAGCCCCGCGGGGCGCGTGGGCGTCGAGGTCGTCAACGAGGATGGCGAGCTCGTTCGTGAGTTGGTGGCCGGCTCCGATGGCGCCTTCGTGGTTACCGACCTTTTGCCAGGCACGTACACGATCAATATCCTCGGCGGCGAGTTCGGTGACTTGACTGCCGACGAAGCCATCGCAGCAGGGGAGGTGACCGAGGTCATCTATCGGCTCGGCGGCGCGAAAAGGAAGGCCTACGCTGGTTTCGGTGAAACCGCCGTCGTCGATGCTCCACCGCGCGAGGTCGTGCGGCGTACCATCGACAAAGAAGAGCTCACCCGAATCCCCGGCACCCGAGGCGATGCTCTCCGCGCCGTCGAGCTACTTCCAGGCGTGGCGCGCGCGCCCTTTGGGCTCGGCCTGCTGATCATTCGCGGCTCGGCTCCCACAGACAGCGAAACCTTCATCGATGGCATTCCGGTTCCGTTGATCTACCACTTCGGCGGTATCATCAGCGTTTACAATTCGTACCTGCTCGAGCAGATCGACTTTTACCCCGGCAACTTCTCAGCGCGATATGGACGGCGAACCGGCGGCATCCTCGAAGTCACCACCCGCGACCCTACCGTCGACAAGCTTCATGGTGTCGCAGAGTTCTCGTTCATCGACACCTTCATCACTGCCGAAGGCCCGCTCACCGACAAGCTGAGCATGTCCGGTGGCTTTCGAAGAAGTCTGATCGATCTCGTCTTTCCGCTCTTCATCCCCGACGACGCCAACGTCGGTGTGCGTCAAGCGCCGGTGTACTACGACTATCAGCTCAAGCTTGTCTACCGGCCTACCAAACGTGACCGCGTGCGCTTCACTTCCTATGGCTCGAACGATCGGCTCGCGCTCCTCTTCGAAGAGGCCGCGGGCGACGATCCGTCGATCCGAGGCGACGGCAATTTTTCGACCCGTTTCTATAACAACCAGATCGACTGGGCCCGCCGCATCAGCGACAAGACCGAACAGTCGATCGCGTTCGAGATCGGACCGGTCAACATCGACTTCGGGATCGGCGATGCTTTCCAGCTCCAAGGCCGATTCCTCCAAACCTATTCGCGTGCGGAGTGGCGCTACCAGGTCAACAAGCGCGTACAGCTCATCGCCGGCGCAGACCTGTCGCTGACCCCGGTCGACCTCTTTTTTCAGGGCCCACCGCCGGGTGGTTCGGAGGGCGCAGGGAGTCAGCAGGGCTCACTGGCGATCGAAGATCAAGTGACTGCACTGGTGGACACGGTGGTCTTCCGACCTGGATTGTACCTCGAATCCGGTCTCAACCTCGGCAAGCTCACCCGTCTTGTCCTCGGCGTTCGCCTCGACTACTTCAGCGAGATCGACGCGTTCTCGTTCGATCCCCGAGCGACCACCATCTTCACCGTGCGCCCCGACATGCGAGTCAAGCTCGGCGTCGGCATCTACAGTCAGCCGCCAGAGTTTCAGGAGTCGGACGTGACAATCGGCAACCCCACTCTCGAACCGATTCAGTCGGTCCATGTCGGTGCGGGCTGGGAGTACGACGCATTCCCGGGCGTGACCCTCGACGTCGAAGGCTTCTACAAGTACTTGTGGGACCGACCGGTGCCCACCCAAAACGGGGAAGCACCGTTCTTCGTCACGGGGGGCATCGGTCGGATCTATGGTGCCGAGCTCTTGATCAGTGTTCGGCCGCCCAAAGGCCGGCAGTATTTCGGTTTCCTCTCGTACACGATCTCCCGAAGCGAGCGCAAAGACGGCCCGAACGAGCCCTGGCGCCTCTTCGATTTCGATCAGACGCACATCTTGAGCGCCTCTTTCATCTACAAGTTTCGCCGCAATTGGGAGATCGGCGCCTTGTTTCGACTCGTGAGCGGCAACCCCAACACTCCCGTCGTCGGCTCGGTCTACGATGCGCTGAGCGACCTCTACATCCCGATCGACGGGCGGATCAACAGCATTCGAAACCCGCTTTTCAACCAGCTTGACCTCCGGGTGCAAAAAGAGTGGATCTTCAGCAAGTGGAAGGTGGCCCTCTTTCTCGACATCCGAAACACCTATAATCGACAGAATCAAGAGGGCCTCATCTACAACTACGACTTCAGCCAGAGCACCCCGCTCCTCGGCCTTCCGATCATCCCGTCCCTCGGGTTGAGGGGGACACTATGAAGCGCCGTCTGATCTTCGGGCTCTTGCTGATCGGTGCATGTGCGGAGAGCTTCCTTCCGCCTTCGGCGGTCGTCGATCTCCGGCAGATCGGCGCGCTCGTTGAGATCGACGGAAAGCCGGGCAGGGCCAATCCAGACCCCGGCGACATGGTCCAGGTGTCGAACCTCGTGATCGACCGCGGCTTCCCGCCCACCGTGCCTCCGGAGCCTCCACCGCTTAGCCCTCCGCCGCTTCAGTGGCGACTCGTCGCCTGCATTCCCGCGCCTTCGGTGCTGGAAACTCCGATTTGCCAGAACGTGATCCCTTGCGAAGGCTGTGAGGAAGTGCCGCCCGACGATCCGTTGGCGTTCCCGATTGCGCGTTTTCAGATTCCGAGCGCCGAAGAGCTCGACGCAGCGGAGGCCACGAGCGTCGTCTTGCAGGGCGCCATCTGTGCGGAGGGGGAGCCGGCCGAGCTCGATGCGATCATTCGGTTGGTGCGGGGTGACATCGACGTTCTCGAACCCTGCAAAGATCCCGACGACGAAGGCCGGTTCATCTCGGTGGAGATCCCGATCGAAGATCAGCCTGAAAACCCAAATCTCAACCCAGCCATCGCGGACGTGACCCTCAACGGCAACCCTTGGCCGCCACCGTTCGATCAGGAGGTGCCACGCGATCAATCCAATACCGATTGCGCCGACTTGGTCGAAGATCGCTCCGTCCTGCCTCGCGCCGATGGCTCGATATCGATCATTCAGCTCGAGGCCACCAGCGAGAGCTTTCAGCAATACCTCGTCGACGATGTGTTCATCACCGAGGAGATCCAGGTGAGCTGGCTTGCGGACGGGGGCGCGTTCGAGTCCAGTTTCTCCTTCATTTCCGACCCCGCGCGCTCCGCAATCATCCAGTGGGCGCCCCCGAACTTCCCCAACGACATGGGCCGCGTGGTGCGTTTGAACTTCGTGATCCGCGATGGTCGGGGCGGCATTGACCGGGTTGAACGCGGGCTTTGCGTGATTCCCTGATTTCCGCCCTAAGTGTCGGTTTTCGCCGCGGTTTTAGCGCTCGTTGACACTACCCCACCCCCTGCCTAGGCTGATGGATCGCGATGGTAGAACGCATCGGAACCTGTCGCGTCCTTGGCGAAATTGGAAGTGGCGGCATGGCGGTTGTCTACGAGGCGATCCAAGAGCCGCTCAATCGTCGGGTTGCGATCAAAGCGCTGAAACCATCGATCGCAATCGACAGCCAGTTCGCCGAACGGTTCGAGCGGGAGGCCAACTTCATGGCCTCGCTTCAACACGAGAACATCCTGCATGTCATCGACTTCCTTAAGGACGGCCGCTCGATGTTCATCATCATGGAGTACGTCGACGGGATCGATCTCTACGACCTTCTCGAGCGTTCACCGCGGCTTCCGCCCGACATCGCAGCGATCATCACGCTGCAACTCGCGCGCGGCCTCGATTACGCGCACTTCCGCGGCATCATCCATCGCGACATCAAGCCGGCGAACATCATGGTGTCGATGCAAGGCGACGTAAAGCTCATGGACTTCGGGATCGCGCGCCACGAGCGCTTCGGGGATCTCACCGAGACCGGCACCGGGCTCGGTACGCCCAGCTACATGAGCCCGGAGCAGATTCTCGGGGACAAGCTCGATTTCAGGAGTGACATCTTTTCGGTCGGGATCGTCCTCTACCAGATGCTCACCGGCCGCAAGCCCTTCGTCGAAGACGAATCGCGCACCGTCATGCAGAAGATTCGGCTCGATCGCTACGAGCCGTTCAAAAAGCTCGGTGTGGAAGTGCCCCGGAAGCTCGAGCGGATCATGGCGCGTTGCCTCCAGAAAATGCCAGCCAATCGCTATCCCACCACTCAAGCTCTGATCGACGATCTCACTGAATTTCTCGCACCCCGCGTTCCGATGAATCACAGTGCGAGGCTCGTCATGTTCCTTCACGAGATCGGGGTCATGACCGGCGAGCAGACCGACGAAGTGCTTTCGGCGGTAGCGCCTCGCGTCCTCCGAGCCAGCCGTCGTAACGGGGGCTTCCTCTGGGAAATCGCAAAGAAACAGGCATGGGTGTTGCTCGCGCTTCTGGCGTCCGGGCTCACGGTGCAAGCGGCGAGCGGTCGGTGGTCGGGTCCTGCGGTGGGCGGCGGTCCGGGCTTCGTCAATCCCGCCAACGCAGGCTACCTCAAGGTGAGCGCCGATCCATGGGCGCACGTTCACGTGGATGGCGAGCGCGTGCTCACGACGCCGGCAGCACGGGCGATTCCACTCAAACCCGGTCGCCACTACGTGAAGTACATCAACCCGTACTTCGTGCCGATCGAGCACGAAGTGCTCATCGAAGCCGGGAACACGGTGCACGACCGGGCAACATTGACGGAGGAGATCACTACGGGTGAAGGAAGTAGCTCGCCATGAGAGCTGCGCCATTGCCGTTGAGCGTTTTGCTGTGGATCGCGATGGTGTCCGTCGCGAATGCACAGGCCGTTTACACGCATCCGGTTCAGGAGGGCGACACCCTCGCGTCGATCGCCGAGCGCTACTACGGCGATCCCACGCGTGAAAGCGTGCTTCGGGAGGCCAATCGGCTGCGGGGAAACGGGTCTGCCGGACTACTTCCGGGGAGCTGGCTTTTCATCCCGACGGTCGCGTTCTATCAGGTGCGTCAGGACGACACGTGGAGGTCGATCGCCACCAAGCTCTACGGAAGCGAGGATCGTGCGCAGACCCTAATCGAGGCCAACGATGCAAGCCGTCGTGCCGAGCCCGATGAGGGCGCCGAGCTATTGGTGCCCTATCCATTGCGTCACGTCGTCGCTCCGGGCGAGACCCTCGCGAAGATCGCAAATCTTTACCTGGAAGACGACACCCAAGCGCTGAAGCGTCTCCGCCGATTCAACCCGGGCGCGCGAATCGAACGAGGTCGAGTCGTATTGGTGCCTCTGTTCGACTTGCGGCTCACCGGGGACGGGCGAAGCGAGGCGAGCGAGGCGTTCTTGCAGGCATCGGGAGGCGGCGCATCTGGCGCCGTGCAACAAGAGGTCGAAACCTTGCTCCCCGATCTCATCGAGCACGTGCAGACGGGACATTTCGAAGAGGCTGTTTCGCTCGCAAATCGAATGCTCGGGATGCAGCGCCCCACCTCCTCGCAGATCGTAACCATCCAGAAAGAGCTCGCGGTCGCCTATGTTGCGCTCGAGCGCGCCGACCTGGCTGAAGCCTCTTTCCGGACGGCGCTCTCACTCCAACCCAACCTAGAGCTCGACAGCGTGCGCACCTCTCCACGAGTGCTCGAAGTCTTCAATCGAGCCAAGCAGCAATTGCCGGAACGATAGGCCCGACCGGGACCCCCGCGGCTACTTCCTCTTCTTGATCTTCTTAGGCCTGTATTTCGCCGGCCTGTCGTCCGTCGCGGCTTCCGTCGGTGCCGCGGGTTGTGGACCGGAATCGAGCGCCCATTCGGGCAGCTGAACATCTCCTACCTCAGCCGCTCGCTTCTTGAGGTGTACGTAGGCGATGATGCACACCGGGATCACCGCGAGCGAGATCAGTTGTGAGGTCGAAAAGCCAAACGCGAAGCCCCGCTCCGGGTCGTCGCGAAGGTATTCGATGAGGAATCGCCAAAGCGCGTAGAGACCCGCGACAGATAGAAACACCTGCCCGCGGAACCTGCGATGAAGGAGCAGCCAGACTGCGAAGACGAACAGCAAGAGCCCAGCAGTCGATTCGTAGATCTGCGTTGGGTGGACGGGGAGCGAGGCGACGCGGCCGACCATTTCGTCGGGGTAGAGCTCGAGATGGTGTTGGTAGGCCGGAGCGCCCGAGATCGTCCCATCGCAGGCAAACACCGGGAACGCGTCAGTATCCCACTTTGGAAAGGTTCCGGCGCGTGCGAGCCAACCCGGTGCGTCAGCGCCGAGTGGGCGGCCGTAGTCGCACCCGTACAGGTAGCAACCGATGCGCGTCATCAAGAGACCCGACCCGAGGGTGGGGACGGCAAGGTCGGCAAATGGCAGAAGCGGGATCTTCTTCATTCGCCAAAAGGCCCAGGCTGTCAGGAAACCGCCGAGAAAACCGCCATAGGCAACCAAGCCGCCGGAACGAAGGTCAAACCAGGAAACAATGCTGTCGAAGGAGTCGAGATTGGTGAAGACGTAAAGTAGGCGAGCGCCTGCGATGGCGCCGACAGCGGTCCAGGTGAAGCAGCTCGCGAGGAGCTCGCGATTGAAGTTTTCGACCCGCTTCCCCATGTACATGAGGAAGTACCAAGCAAAGAGGAGGCTGCTTCCCAACATGACACCGTAGGAGTAGATCGGGATGGCACCCCACGGAGTTGGAATACTGAAGAGTATCGGATGCATCGGGCGGAATCTCGCCGGGTTCGCCGGAGGCGTCAAGTCGATTGGGTTTTGCACCGATGAGCGGGTTACGCATTCAAGAAGACGACGATTCGGTGACGTTCGAAGTGCGCGTAGCGCCAAGAGCCCGCCGAAACGCGATCATCGGTATTCACGAAGGCAAGCTCAAGGTTGCCCTCACCGCACCGCCGGTCGAGGGTGCCGCCAACGACGCGCTGCGAAAGCTACTCGCCAAGACACTCGGCGTGCCGAAGTCCAACGTTACGATCGTGCGCGGCGAACGCGTGCGAAATAAACTCCTACGCATTCGCGGCGTGGGCCCTGAAGCCCTGTGTTTCTAATTGACCGTCACGCGGCGCAACAGCCACTGATCATTTTCGCGCCGCAGATCAAACACCGTGTTGGCGAAACCCGCGTTGGTCCGAAGTCGGAGCGCGATGCGCGCTCGCTCGCCCTCGAGCGAGATGTTCTCTTGAATCAGGTAGAGCTTCGAGCCCGAGAGGGACGCGAGTGCCTTCCGCGCGTCCGGCTTGAGGGCGCTCGCGTTCCCGTGATCGTACCGGTGCCGACGGCCGTCGTGCACGAGCTCCATCGTGACCTTCGACGGATCGGCGTAGCTGAGGGCATTGTCGATTCGGGCGTCGGAGACGCGGCCGGTCACCGACTCGACGAACTCCTCCATTCGCTCGCGGTCGGTGACCACGATGGCATCGGTAACCACCGCGGCCACGACCACGAGAGAGAGGATGACGAGGATGTGAATACCCATTCGGCGCACGACATCTGTCGGTAATGCGAAGGTCGTGCCAGGACCTCGGCCCGGAATTGACCAGTGATTTCGGGACGTGCGTGGTGCGATTTCCAACCGAAACGTGCCATTGTGACATCCACGCCGCCCGGGCCGCGGACACTTTGGCACCGAGCTCAGCGAGCCTCGGGCGGGGCGACCTGGCGGGCCCGGTGCTCGAGCCAGGCGGTGAGCACCACCAGCCCGAGCCCAAATATCACGAGCGCGAGCCAGCCACTCGGTCGAAAGACCTCGATCGCGTGGGCGACCTCCGTGATGAACCCGGGCGCTGTGAGCGCGATACCCGAGTAAAGGGCAAGCCGCCGCCTCAACAGGAAGCCGTAACTCGCCAATCCGAGGCCGAGGGCGATCGCTTCGAACGAAGCCCAAGGACTCGAGGCAAACAGCACCACCAACCCGGCCAAGGTCGCATTGACGATCGTTGCGGTCGCGATGAAGAAGCTCCTCGAGGACCGGCTCTTCCACGCAAACGCTAACAGCGGCAGGGCGGTCAGAAGCCCGTACACGAGGAACCACTCTCCCACCGAAACGGAGAGCTTGGCGTCCGCCCAAAGGAAGCCGACCGATAGGAGGGTTGGCACGACGGTGAACCGACTCAGGGTTCGGTCACCCGTGTTCTCGCCGAGCGCGAAGAGCGCGACCGCACAGGCTCCCAGCACCGTCCCCCAGAACGCCCACGAAACGTCATAGAACAACACCTGTCGTGCGACGACGAGGATCGCCGGGGCGACCAACGACCCGACTGCGACCTTGGCTTCGGCCGTTTTTGGCTTCACGCGCAAGCCGCACCAGGTTGCCGCTCCGAGGATCGGAATCACCACGAGAATCGCGGCTAGCGCGCTTCGATCCGGGATCAACAATAGGCCGTGCGCGAAGAGGCTCGTGGCGGTGAGAACCCTCGCATGCTCGCGGCCGAGCACGCGGAACGCGCTCCAGATGAACGGCACCAGCACCGCCACGGCGCCAAAGACCAGCAAGATCGCGGCGATGCGGTTTGGCGCGACCCATTGCGCCACACTTGTCGTTGCTTGGTGCACGGCCCCGAACTGCGAAAATACGAATCCTCCGAGCACCCCGGCATGAATGGGCACCAGGGCGAGGAGCGTGATCAATAGCGCCCGTGCGCTTCGACTCTCGCGGAGCCGGATGCCGCACAGATACGCCAGCCCGGGAAGGGCTCCGGTCATCGCGAGCAAACAGAGATACCGACGGACATCGCCCACCTGATCCCAGCTTTGCACCAAGAAGGTGCCAGCCGCGGCGATGATCATGGCGGCGCCACACAAGCGCAGGCCTTGGAATAGCTGTTGAAGTCGAGTTTCCATGAAGCCCCCTATTCCTGTTCCGCGCGAAGCTCGTCGAGCTCGATCTGCAGCGCGCGGCTCTCTTCTTCGTCGTCGATCTCCGCTTCAAATGCATCGATCGGCTCGACGTAGTCGGTTGCGATCTCGATCTCGCCCACGCGAGACTCCCACCGGTCGAACACTTCCTCGAGGTCTCCAATGGGGCCCGCGCCACTCGTCATCCCGTGGGCCGCTTCGGCGTGAGACTGTCGCGTGCGCATGATGTTTTTCCGTTCGGTGAGCTCGGAGAGCCTGCCGCGCAGAAGCTTGATGCCTCCACTCAGCTCCTTCTGCGCGCGCTCTTGTTCGGTCAGCCGCTGTCGCAAGGTGAGGACACGGCGCTCCGCCGCCTTTCGCCGGCGAAGGCACTCGAGCGCTTTTTCATCGTCGAGGGCCGCCTTGGCACGTCGTCGCCAGGCGAGGACCGCTTCCTCTTCCTTGACGAGCGAGTCCCGAAGCGCCTGCTGATCTCGCTCGACCCGCCGGAGCTGCACCCGGGCCTGCGCGGTCGACCTTCGGACCCTGGCGATCGCCGAGTTGACCGTGGCCTCGTGGTTTTCGACCTGCGCAAGAACCCCATCGACCCAACTCGTCACGCTCATCGTCCAACGCTTCACTCGATTCATGGGAACCTCCTGAGGACTGCTAGAGCAGGGGCCGTGCCAAGCCGGAACTTGCTGAAATTACTCGATAAAATATGGGCTGCGTCCACGCTTAGGGCATAAAGTGTACATATGGTGTACAATCTATGTACATGTTTGACTCAAATACCGCCGCGCGGCTCGACGCCATCGGCAAGCTCGGATTCAGCAATCCCTTCGGCCCTGAGCGCCCCGAGCTCGAGGCGATCATCGTCGGGGAGGAAGCGGCGCGATCGGTCCTTTGGAATCGGCCGATCGACTGGCCACTCGAAGACCCAGTGCTGCCGGTCATTCAAGAGGAAGCGGAGCGTCAAATGGCGCGCGCACAATCGAGACTCGCAACCGGAGCAAAACCAACTGACCGCGAGCTCGAGTTGATCCGGGGGGTCGCGCTGTACGTTCTCTACTATCGCCACGAAACGAGGCTCTTCGATTGGATCACGACGGAGCCTACGCCCACCGGTGTTGCGTTCTACGAAGACTTTCGAGCCGACTTCCACGCGCTATTCGAGCGAGTCGGACCGCCGCGTTGGGCGAGCTCTCCCGCAGACCTGTTTGCTATCTTCTTTCAAACACGGCGAGCTTTTCACTTCGTCTTTCACCAAATCCTCGGTACCTCTACGGCAGCGGCGAGGCTTCGTGCGAGTGTGTGGGAGTCGCTGTTCACCCATGACGTGTGGCGCTACCTCGGTCACCTCCAAGGCCGCATGCATGAAGTCAGCACGTTGATCCTCGGCCCATCAGGCACCGGCAAAGAGCTCGTCGCGAGTGCCCTCGGCCTATCGAGCTTCATTCCATTCGACGAGGCACGGCAGCGCTTCACCCGAGATTTCCGCTGGACGTTCTATCCGTTGAACCTGGCCGCGATGTCGAAAAATCTCATCGAATCCGAGATCTTTGGTCACAAGAAGGGCGCATTCACCGGTGCCAGCACCGACCGAAAAGGCCACTTTGAGGGCAAGGCGGAGTCGGATACGGTGTTTCTAGACGAGGTTGGGGAGCTCGACGGCGAGGTGCAGGTGAAGCTCCTTCGCGTGCTTCAATCGCGCGCCTTCCATCGTTTGGGAGACACGGAGCCGAGGTCGTTTGGTGGAAAGATCGTCGCCGCGACCAATCGCGACCTATCCGAGGAAATGACGGCCGGACGATTTCGTCAGGACCTCTATTACCGGCTTTGCGCCGACATCATTCGGACGCCGTCCCTTTGCGCGCAGCTCTCGAGCGATGTCGGTGGAGAGCTCGAGCGGCTCGTGACTGTCCTCGTTCAACGCAATCTCGGCGTATCGGACCCCAGCAGTGTCGACGAAGTCATGCACAGCATCGAACAAAGCGTCGGATTCGAGTACCTCTGGCCCGGGAACATGCGCGAGCTCGAGCAATGCGTGCGCAACGTGCTCATACATGGCCGTTATGGGCCGCCCGCGCTTTCGGGCTCATCGGAAGGGCTCGAAGGGCTCTTCGAAAAGATGCGCAACACCGATGCGGCGCTCGACGAGGTGACTGCGGCATACAGCGCCTGGGCCTATGCGCGGACAGGGAGTTACACGAGCGCCGGCCGTGCCCTCGGCGTCGACCGACGAACCATCGCCAAGCACGTCGAGGGGACACTCTCCACCCCCACAATCCCCTAAAATCGGGCGGGAGCTCCGATCTTTCTCGCAGGAGTCGTCCAGTATCGGGTATTTAGAGCGCGGAGAGTGTCCCCTTCGAAGAGCACGGTGAGACTGTTCACGCCCACCGGATGGGTGATCGGGACGTTGCATGTTCCGGAGGGCATGGGGCTCTTGCCATTTTTGAGCGGGGGTGAAGCGTTTTTTCGAATGACGAACGTGAGCCTGCCCGAGCAGCCGCGAACGATTCCGTTCTTGGCCCTCCAGCGCAAAGCCGTGTTCGTCGTGGTTCCCGGCGAAGGTGTGACGCTCGGGATTCAGGAGCCAAGCGAGGAGGTGCGGCATGAGGTCGCTTGTCTCTTCGACGGGGGCCTGGTGATGGGCACCCTCCCGCTTCCCAAAGGCGTCCGTGTGTCCGACGAGCTCATGCAGTCAGAGCAGTTTTTCGCGATCGAAGACTGCACGCTCGGGATCGATGCGTCACCCGAGCCGATCATGGAAGCAGAAGAGTTGGTCTTCGTTCATGCCGCCGAGATGTTCGGCGTCGCGGAGCTCGAGGCCGAATGATCGTTCTTCGCCGTTGATGTCGACCCCGCTCAGTGGCGGAGAGCCTCACGCATCACTTCGAGAGGCGCCGGCAACCCCGTCCACATCTCGAAGGCGATCGCACCTTGGTAAAGCAGCATGCCCAACCCATCGACGACCTTCAGACCGCGTGCCTCCGCGCGCATCAATACCGCCGTCTTGAGCGGCTCGTATACCATGTCCACCACGGCAGCGTCCGGCGGCAAGGCATCGATCGGCAGCATCGCCGCAAACTCGTTGGCGCGCGGGTTCGATCCGAGGGTCGCGCTCGTCGCTTGAACCACCAGCGTGGCCGAATCGAAATGCCAGTCCGCTTCGCTCAGCGGCGCTGCTTCGAGGGTGCACTCGACGAAACCCACCAATGACTCGACCAGTGCGTCGCCCTGCTCCGGCCTTCGCGCCAACACTGCGATCTCCGCTGCGCCCGCATCGGCGAGCCCGACGACCGCAGCTCGCGCCGCGCCCCCTGCGCCGACGATGACCACCCTGGCTTCGTCGATGCGAACCTCGGCCTCTTCGAGCGAGCGAACGAGCCCCGGCGCATCCGTGTTGTGACCGACGTATCGGTCATCGGTTAGGACCACCGTGTTCACGGCGCCGATGGCCCGTGCGCCAGCTACAACGTCGTCGAGCAACGTGATCACCGCCTGCTTGTGGGGCACGGTCAGGTTGTACCCGTCGATTCGTTCGTCGTGCTTTGCTTTCACCTCCGTAGCGAGGTCGTCCGGCCCCACCTCGAAGCGGTCGTACTCGAGTGCAATGCCGAGCGCGCGTGCCGCCGCTCGATGCATTTCCGGCGACTTCGAGTGCGCAACGGGAAAGCCGAATATTCCGAGCCGGATCGGATCGGTCACGTCTTACCTTTCACCTCGGCACCGAACTCGCCGTCGGACACCCGGACCCGCACGCGATCTCCGCGCTTCACTTCGTCGGCGCTCCGGATCGCCCGGCCGGTCTCTTCGTGGAGGGCGATCGCGTAGCCTCGTTCGAGAACCCGCAGCGGAGAGAGCGCGTCGAGCCTCGCGGAAGCCTCCGAATGCGAAGCTCGCGCCTCCCGCACGAGCGGCCTTCCGCGTCCCTGTAGGGCGACGGTCAAAGCGACGAGCCGTTCGCGCCGTCGCTGGATCGGTAACCGGCCCGCGTCCCGGAGCCGCGCCGCCAGAGCGCCGAGCGCCAGTCGATCCTGCCGGAGTGTCGAGCGTGGATCGTGGCGTCCGAGCCGTAGGCGAAGCTCGGCGAGGTCGCCTTGTCGCCGTCGGATGTTGGCGCGCTCCGCGTGTCCGAGTTGTTCTTGGAGCACCAGAAGTTGTTTTCGGATAGGCGATACCGCACGACGCGCACCGTAGAGCGGCCGCAGCAGTCGTTCGAGGCGAAGGCGGAGACCTCCGACCAGGTTGTCGAGCGCCTGACTCAGCCGGCGTTCGAGCGAGCGTAGATCGCGAACGAGAGCCCCGCGTTCCGGAACGACGATCTCGGCAGCGTTCGACGGAGTCGCTGCCCGAACGTCCGCGACGAGGTCGGCGATCGTCACGTCGACCTCGTGACCGACTCCGCTCACCACCGGCACGCGGCAGTCGGCGATTGCTCGCGCCACCCCCTCGTCGTTGAACGCCCATAGGTCCTCAGCAGACCCGCCGCCCCGTGACACGATGACGACATCGAGGTCTTCGACCCGCTGCACCAGCTCGAGAGCCGATACGATCGTTCGCGGCGCGTCATCACCCTGGACCCGGCAGTCGGCGACGACCAGCCGAACAGGACAACGTTCTGACGCAACCCGAATGATGTCTCGAAGTGCCGCTCCCGTGCGACTCGTGACGACGCCAACCACCCGTGGCAGCTGCGGCAAGGAGCGCTTGCGTTCAGGATCGAGCAGTCCTTCGGCGTCCAGCTTGTCTCGAAGCCGCCGAAACTGGGCGGCGAGGTCGCCTTCCCCCGCGGGCTTCGCCGACCGGGCGATCAGCTGAAACTGACCCCGGGCCAAGTACATTGAAAGCTTTCCTCGAAACCGAACCCGGGCGCCGTCGTCGAGCGGCGTTTTCGTGCGCCGCACGTCCGACTGGAACATGACGCCCCGTAGTTGGGCTGGCTCCTCCTCGTCGTTGAGCGTGAAGTAGACGTGCCCCTTGGCCCGCCGCACGTCGGAAAGCTCGCCCTCGATCAGCACGCTCGGCCAGCTGTCCTCGAGCGTGAGGCGCACCGCTCGGTTGATCTCGCTCACCCGAAAAACGCGCTCGCCGTCACCCGGCTCCTGCTCTTCGAGCCGCTCGAAAAGCGGCATCTCCGACATGAGCGGAACCTAGCCGTGTTCCCGCACCCCCACAACCACGCACTGCCCCAATTGCGCAACCGCCAAAAAAGGGGACAGTCCCCTTTTTCGAGGGGCGGGATTTGAGCATTGCAGTCGTGGGTGTAGGGTCGAACCTCGGATCGCGTGAAGCGTCGATTCGAGCCGCACGCGCCTTGCTCGATGCACGCGAGGGGATCGAAGTCACGGCCGTCTCTCCGCTCTACGAGACCGAGCCCCTTGGCCCGCCGCAGCCACCCTACCTGAACGCCGCGTTTCGTCTCGAGACGGCGCTCGCCCCCATCGAGCTCCTGCGTGTCCTCGTTCGAACGGAACGACGCCTCGGTCGTGACCGAAAGAACACCGAACGCTGGGGCGCTCGGAGCCTCGACCTCGATCTCTTGTGGGATGACCGGGGCCCCCACGAAAGCCGCGAGCTGTGCGTCCCGCACCCCGAGCTCGAAAAGCGGAGCTTTGCGATGACACCTCTGATCGCCGTCGCACCCGAGCTGCAATCAACCTACGGTCCACTGCTCGCCCAAACCGGCGGCACGCTCATTCCGTGGGATCGCGCCGCACAGGTTTCTTCGCGACGGCGCGCCGGCGTGCTCGAAATCGAAGTCGAAGCCGATGCCCTCGCAGACGCGTGCACGCTCACGGTCGCGATTCCAGCACCCCTCCGACCACCCCACTCGACGCTTCACCGCATCATCGATTCCAGTGCCAGCGCATTTGCCGACGCGCTACGCGAGGTGTTTCGCACCGGTTTTTCCGTCCAGTACGCGACGGTCAGTCACTGCTCCACCAGCCAGTGGATTGCACAATTTCACGGTGTAAACCTGGCGATTCCGCTCGACCGCGATGTGCGACTCATGACTACGTCAGGCGCCACTCGCGAATTCCGTGCAGCCTTGTCGCTCTAGCCGACCCCCGAGTGAACGTCGTTTTTCCTGCCAAACGTTTGTTGCTTTACGAAACGCTCGTTAGTCTTGAGATGGGGGCAATAGACGACACGAATGGCAGACGCACGCACCGACAAGCGCACGCTGCTTTCGCTGAAGATCCGTTACAAGAGCTCTACGCTCCAGGACTTCATCGAACGCTACAGCAGTGACATTTCCCGAGGCGGTGTATTCATCAAAGCGAAGAAGCCGCTGGCGGTGGGTACTTTGCTCAAATTCGAGTTCTTGCTTCAGGATCAGTCGACCTTGATTCACGGGGTGGGCCGTGTGGTCTGGCGTCGCGATCCATCTGAGGCGGACGCGCACAACCCATCTGGCATGGGTATCAAGTTCATCAAGATGGACCCCGACTCGCGGGCGCTCGTTCAGCGGATCGCGGAAGGCCGCGAGAGCCCCGGTGTGTACGAGCAGGGCGAACGAGGACAGCTGATCGACACACCCGTTCCCTCTGCGGCTTCGACCCCGGTTCCAGACGACCGGACCAAAGTTCGGCACGTGAGCGAGTTTCTCGCTTCTGCGCTCGAGGAGGGTGGTGCCGGCGAGGCAGCGACCCGGGAGGCGCAAGCGGGTGCACGACGAGCGCGCCAACTCAGCCACGACATCGGCGCCAATCGTACTGCGGCAGCACGCGGGGCGCTCGGCAAGAGCCCCGAGCCTTTGACGACGAAGCGGCAAGCAGCTCCGGAGGCAGCGTCACGACGGGCGATGTCCGCGTTCGGCAACAGCAACGGCAGCGTGAGCCAGGCGATGGCTGAGCCGTTCGAAGAGCTCGATGCCGAAGAGGATTTTCTCGACAACGAGACGACGCGAATTCACGACTACCCCGAGGCCGACGCGACGGTCGTCGCCGGTGCGAGCGCGGTGCCGTTCATTCCGGAGCGGCGCCCAACACCCGTGGTGCCGTCCCGAGGATCGGCATCACGCCTCGAAAGCGAAGTTCCCGACTTGTTCGGCCCGGACATGGCCGCATCGCTAGGTCCATCTCCGGGTCTCGAGGCTGCGCCCGGTGAGTTCCTCGATCCGAGCCTGCTCGACCCAGCGGTGCAAACCGTCCCGCCACCGGCCGGCCTGCCCAAGGGGATCGGCATCCCCGCCGAGGCATTCAGGCTTCCAACCGAGCCCGTCCCGGGAGGCTCGATCGCGGCAGCTAAGCACCCTGCCAAGGGCCGAATGCGGGGCTCTAGCTGGCTCTTCCTCGTGATCGTCCTCGCCGTAGTGGCGGGTGCAGGTGTGGCTGGCTGGAAGCTCGGGATCGTCGAGCAGTTGGAAGAGCTTGCGGCACCCTACATCGGCGACGAGATCGAAGTCTTCGGGGAAACACTCAAGGTTCCCCAGATGGTCGCGCAGAAACAGGGACAAGCCGATCCGGAAGCAGCCCAGCAGCCGGAAGCAACGGTCGAGGAGGCTCCAGCCGAGCCCGCCGAAGCCGCCGCTGATGCGCTCGCCAAGCTCGTCATCCGGTCACGACCGATGGGTGCTTTCGTGAGCGTGGACGACAAGCCGGCCGGGCGCACGCCGATCACACTGAAGTTCGAGCCAGGCACTCAGGTTTCGCTTTTGGCAAGAGCCCGCGGGTACCTACCAAAGGCTCAGCAGGTCACGGTGCAAGCGGGAAGCTCCACGGTGAGCCTCGCCCTTCCGACCCTCCCGTACTACGTCATGGTCGTCAGCGACCCACCCGGAGCGCGCGCGACTGCAGTCGGCGGCGGCGAGGTCACCACGCCCGGCGAGATGCGATTCAAATCGATGCTCAGCGCACGCACGATCACCGTTTCGAAGGACGGCTATCAAACCGCCTCGAAGAGCTTGAGTCGCCGAGATTTCCGCGAGGAATCCAGTCGCATGGTGACTTCGGTAACCGTGGAGCTTCAGCCGGAGGTCGCTCCGGCGCCGGTAGCCGAAGAGCCGGCGAACGAGGATCCCGAGCCGGTCGAAGCCGCACCCGCCGAGGCCGAGCCTACTCCCGAGCCAGTCGAAGCCGAGGCCGCAGAGGCGCCTGACAACACTACCGAAACGACCGCCGCCGACTCGCCTTAGGCTTTCGGTAGAACAAGCGGATGCAAACCAGCCCGGCTAGGAAGCCTCCGATGTGGGCAAACCAGGCCACCCCACCGCCACCTTCGGCGAGGATCCCGAGCGACAGGTAGCCGAGAACGAGCTGAAGGACGAACCATAGGACGATGAAGATCCCGGCGGGGACCTCGATGAAACGAATGAAGATGAAGATCGGCACCAGGGTGACGATGCGCGCGTGCGGAAACAGCATCAGGTATCCTGCAAGGACGCCCGAGATCGCTCCTGAGGCGCCGATCATCGGCACCATGCTGCTCGTGTCGACCAGCACTTGCGCAGCCGCCGCACCAAGGCCGCAAAGCGCATAAAAAACGAGAAATCGTCCGCGCCCGAGCACGTCTTCTACGTTGTCGCCGAAGACGTGGAGAAAGAGCATGTTGGAGCCGACGTGGAGCAGCCCGCCGTGCAAGAACATGCTGGTAAAGGGCGTCACCAAGCTCCCGAGCGCACCGCCTTCACTCCGCGAAAGCCCCCAGTCTCCGTGCACCATGACATCGGGGATGACCCCGAAGCGCATCACCAGCGTCTCGGCCTCGGGCGCGTCGAAAGCCAGGCTCCAGCCGAAGACGATCACGTTGATGACGATGAGACCCCACGTGACGATAGGGGTCCGCCGGGTGTGGTTATGGTCGCGAATCGGGATCACGATCGGGCGTTCTATAGCGCGCCGCCCACGCGGAGGCAGGGTCACGTGCTAGAGGACGCCCATGGATGCCGGTCATCTGCTTGGACCTACCGGCCCGTTGGCGCGCGGTGTTGCTGGTTATGAGCACCGTCCTGGACAGATTCGAATGGCGCGGGCGGTGCAAGAAGTGCTTTCGCACGATGGGGTCCTCCTCATCGAAGCCGGGACCGGTACCGGCAAGACCTGGGCGTACTTGATTCCGGCGGTGCTGAGCCAACGCAGGGTGCTGGTGTCGACCGGCACACGCGCGCTTCAAGACCAAATCATGGAAAAGGACCTTCCAGCCCTGAGGCGTCATCTCGATGTCGACATCGACGCCGCCTGTGTAAAAGGTCTCGCAAACTACGTCTGTCTTCGGCGATACAATGAGCTCTTACACAGCGCCGATGCTGCCAAACCCCGCTTGGCTCGGTCGCTGCCGACGCTGCGCACTTGGGTCGAAGCCACCGAAACCGGTGATCGGGCTACGCTTTCGTCGGTAGCCGAAGAAGACCCGATCTGGGCCAAGGTCGTGAGCGGCTCCGATACCCGCATCGGTGCGCGCTGCGACTACTACGAGGACTGCTTCGTCACCGGGGTACGGCGTCGCGCCGAAGAGGCTCAGCTAGTCGTGGTCAACCACCATTTGTTCTTTGCGGACCTCGCCTTGCGCGACACGGGGCATGCTTCGGTGCTTCCCGACTACGATGCCGTGATCTTCGACGAGGCTCATCAGATCGAGGACACCGCCACGTCGTTCTTCGGCTCTCGCTTGTCGACTGCGATGGTCGAGCGACTGGTGCGCGACGCTGGTGGGGCTCTCGTAGGCCGGGGCAAGCCCGGTCACGAGTCGAGGATGCTCGATGCGATCTTGGCGCAGACATCGAGCTTTTTCATGGCGCTACCGGGCGATGCCAATGGTGGTCGAGAACCCCTGCCGGCCGCCGACATCCCCGAAAAGGACCTCTTTGCCCTCGACAACGCGCTCGCCGAGCTCTCGGCGACCTGCCGAAACGCCCGACCGGTCAGGGAAAGCGTCCTTCAAGTCGCGCGACGTGCCGATAGGATGCGAGACGCGCTCGGTTCGCTCGAAGCTCCGGGCCAGGTGGGCTGGACGCAGGGCAGCGGACGAGCACGCTCGGTGGGGTCGAGCCCGATCGACGTGGCTCCTTTGTTGCGTGAGCGCCTCCACATTCGCGTGCCCTGCGTGGTGTTCACGAGCGCTACTCTGACCACCGGCGGGGACTTCAAGTTCTTGAAGCAGCGCCTCGGCATCGAAACCGAAGTCAGCGAAGAGGTCGTCGAATCCCCCTTTCGCTACGGAGAACAGGTCGCGCTCTACGCGCCTTCCCATCTTCCAGACCCGCGCTCCTCGGAGTACGTCGACGTGGCAGCCAAAGAAATCCTAGAGCTCATCCGACTCTCCGATGGAGGGGCATTCGTGTTGTGCACCTCGCTTCGCATGATGCGCCTCTTCGCCAAACGAGTCGGTGACGAGCTCGGCCACGAATGGTTCGTCCAAGGGGATGCGCCCAAGCAGACTTTGCTCGATCGTTTTCGTGACCTAGGCAACGCCGTGCTGTTCGCGACCGCGAGCTTTTGGGAGGGCGTCGACGTGCCAGGCTCGGCGCTTCGTTTGGTGATCATCGACAAGCTCCCATTCGAGGTGCCGAGTGACCCGATCGTGGCGGCTCGCTGCGAGCGTCTCGAGGAGGCGGGAGAGTCGTCGTTCATGCGATATCTCGTCCCAGCGGCCGCGTTGTCCCTGAAGCAGGGCTTCGGCCGCCTCATCCGAACGACCCGCGATCGGGGCGTCGTCGCGATTCTCGACTCGCGGATCCGGCGACGGGGCTATGGCAAAGTCTTTCTCAGGAGCCTACCCCCGGCGCGTGTTTGCGAGTCGATCGACGAAGTCGAGAAGCTCTTGATCTCCAATCGCGAAGAGCCCACGATATCGGCCCTATCCCCTCTCCCTAGGAGGTCCCCGTGACCCAAGTCGCCGTCGCCAAATACGGCTCAGCTGCCATCCCCGAGGCCGAGCATCGGATCGAACCGACTTCGAAGTCGAAGCTCGATGAGGCCCTCGCGATCCTACAGGACCACAAAAAGGAGTGGGCCGCCCTCGATATCGGCGAGCGTATCGATCTTCTCGAAGAGTTGCGCGACGGCGTCGTGAGGGTTGCCGAACGATGGATAGACGCCTCGGTCGAGGCCAAGGGACTCACCGCGGGTAGCGCGCAGGAAGGTGAGGAATGGCTCGCAGGCGTCTCGCTGGTCGTGCGAAACCTTTCGTTCTTGATCGACTCGCTACGCGATGTGTCCAAACACGGCGCACCCCAGCTTCCAAAAGACGCTTTCGCTCGGTCCGACGGGCAGGTGGTCGCGCCTGTGTTTCCAACCGACATCTGGGACACGCTTCTCTTCCAAGGGTTCACAGCGGAGATCTGGATGGACCCCGACGTCAGGCTGGATGACCTTCCGAATCACCAAGCCGCGTTCTACCGAGCGCCGTCTCACCAAGGCCGCGTCGCTCTCGTGCTCGGAGCGGGGAACGTGTCGTCGATCGGCCCGATGGACGCGCTCTACAAGCTATTCGTCGAGGGCGAGGTCGTCATTTTGAAGATGAACCCCGTCAACGAATACCTCGGCCCCATCATCGACGAGGCCTTCGCACCGCTCCGAGAGCGCGGGTACTTTCGTGTGGTTTACGGAGGCGCGGCCGAAGGGGAGTACCTCTGCCAGCATTCCCAGACGGAGGTCATTCACATCACCGGTTCGGACAAGACACACGATGCGATCGTATTCGGGGTTGGCGAGGAAGGCGCGCGGCGCAAGGCGAGTCGCGATCCCCGCAACACCAAGCCGATCACGAGCGAGCTTGGCAACGTGAGCCCGATCATCATCGTCCCGGGCCCTTGGTCGAAGGGCGACCTCAGTTTTCAGGCGCTGAATGTGGCCTCTTCTCTCATCAACAACGCCGGATTTAATTGCACGACCACACGGGTGATCATTCAACATGAGCAGTGGAGCCAAAGGGAGACGTTCCTCGGTGCCATCCGGGACGTACTTCAGCAGCAGCCCGACCGAAAGCCCTACTACCCGGGTGCGGAGGAGCGCCAGCAGGCATTCCTCAGGCAGCATCCGAACGCCGACCAGTTCGGCAGTAGCGGCCCTGGCAAAGTACCTTGGACGTTGATCCATCATCTGGACCCCGCCAAGACCGACGAGGTTTGCTTCACGACTGAAGCGTGGTGCGGGCTCACCGGCGAGGTGGCGCTATCCGCCGACTCGGTCGCCGACTACATCGACAAAGCGGTCGAGTTTGCCAACAACGACTGCTGGGGTACGTTGAACGCCTCGATCATAGTTCACCCGAAGTCCCTCAAGGACCCGGTGATCGCCGAGGCCGTCGAACGTGCGGTCGCCAATCTGAGATTTGGGAGCGTGGCGGTGAACCACTGGGCAGCCTTGGCGTACGGCCTGGTCACCCCCACGTGGGGCGCGTTCCCAGGTCACCCGCTCGAGGACATCGGGTCCGGCCAAGGGGTCGTCCACAACACTTACATGTTCGACAAGCCTCAGAAGGCCGTCGTCCGGGGGCCTTTCAAAGTGTTCCCGAAGCCCGCCTGGTTCGTGAACCACAAGACGTCGGCCGAGCTAGGGCGCAAGCTCACGTACTTTTACGCTGACCCCTCAATCACCCGCATCCCAAGCATTCTCGCTTCGGCGCTCAGAGGCTAGCGGTCACGCTCAGCCGTCTTTGCGGGAACCGACGAGCTCGTCGTAGCTCCGGCCTGGCGCAGCTTCGAGCGCGACGTCGAATCCAACGCGCTGCCATCCGGGCTCTTGAAGCTGCCCAAACGGATCCCGCGCGCCGTCAAATCCAGCGCGCTGGTCGACGACGTTTTCGTAGCCGATTTGCGTCAGCGCCTGCGCGGCTCGGAGTGATCGGCCGCCCATCTTGCAGCCCACGACGAGCTTCGCGTCCTTTGCAAACACCGTCGCTACCTCGGCGAGAAATCCGGCATTCGGGCGCATTCCGCCGGACGTCATGTGCGCGATCGGAATGTTGTAGGCGCCGGCAGGATGGCCCGCTTCGAATTCGGGGATCGAGCGCACGTCGAGGTAGACGTAGCCTTCGCTCTCCATCAGCGCCTTTGCCTCTTCGGGCGAAACTCTCTTCACGGACATGGTGAGGATCTAAGGCCACTGGGGCGGGGTTGCCACCGGGTTAACTGCGCGCGGCCTAGAGGAAGAGGCTCTCGAGGGTTTGTCGTTCCGGAATCATCGCCTCCAATCGAGCCCCAGCGACGTTCGAGATGCGGAGGATTTCGGCTACGGCCTCATTTCCGTCGGCTCGAAGCGTAATCCTCCCTTCCGCGTCTTCGATGACGGCTCCCTTCGAGCGCAGCGAGTCTTTCAACGCACGCGAAGCGCCGCTTAGTTGAATCTCGACCCGGCGCCTGGTTGACGCCAGCAAGTCGTGCACCTGACCTTCCGCGGTGATGCGTCCCTTCTGCATGATCACCACACGGTCGCATAGCATCTCGACGTCGCTCAGGATGTGGCTCGTGAACAGCAGGGTCTTTCCTCGGTTGCGCTGCTCGAGGAGCACGTCCCTCACTTGCTTGCGGCCGATCGGATCGAGCCCGCTCATCGGCTCATCCAGCACCAGGAGCTCCGGATCGTGCAACAGCGCTTGCGCCAGGCCGATCCGCTGCATCATGCCCTTCGAGAACTTTCCGATTGGGCGGTCGATCGCGTCCCGAAGGCCCACCTTGTCGATCATTTCTTCGGCCTGGCGGCTGCGCGCCTTCTTTGGAATTCCGATGAGGCGCCCACAAAGGTCGAGAAACTCCATCGGCTTGAGATATTGATAGACGTACGGGTTTTCGGGCATGTATCCGACGCGCTTCGTCGCTTCACGATCGGCGGCATCCCGTCCGAAGATGCGGATCTCACCCGTGGTTGGAAAGATCAGCCGCAAGATCGACTTGATCGTGGTGGTCTTGCCTGCGCCGTTTGGACCGAGGAGCCCGAAGATCTCACCGCGATTTACGCGGAAACTTGCACCGTTCACCGCTTCCACGCGTTTGCGAAAGAACCCGATGTGAAACACCTTCCGTAGGTCTTTGACCTCCAGAACGGTCTCGGCGTCACGCATCGAGTACCTCTCGAACGCATCGGATCACTTCTTGAACCTCCGCATTGCGCATCTGTGGGTAGAGCGGAAGCGCGACCCCGCGAGCGGCGATGTGCTCGGCAATTGGCAGTGACTCATCGTGTCCCGCGAAGCTGCCGAGCTGGTGAACCGCGTACGAAAGAAGGCCCGCTTCGACCCCGCGCGCCCGGAGCTCGTCTCGGAAGTCATCGCGGCTGTGCCCTTGGGGGAGGACGATGCCCAGGGTTTGATAGTTGGATTCGGCGCCCTCGGGTGTGGTTTGCAGATCGACGACGTCGCTCAGGGCGTCGCGATAGAGAGCCGCGATCTCGCGACGCCGTGCGACGATCTCATTGAGCCTTTGAAGTTGTGTGAGCCCGAGCGCCGCCGCAATCTCGGTCATCCGAAAGTTTCCCGCGGGGACGACGATCTCGGACGCGAGTTGCCCGTGGTTTCGGAGGACGCGAAGTCGCGAGGCGATGGCCTCGTCATCGGTAAGACACATCCCACCTTCGCCGGTCGTCAGAATCTTTCGTGGATGAAAGCTGAAACAGGAAATTACACCGAGGCTCCCGCAGGGGCCTTCGGAAAAGCGGCTGCCAATTGCACAGGCGGCGTCTTCGATGATCGGGAGGGCACCGAGAGCCTCACGGATTTCACGCGATCTCGACGGGTTGCCAAACTGATCGATCGCGATTGCCGCCTTCGCGTCGGTGGTCCTCGCCGCAGCAAATGCCTCACCCGTGCCGTTCCATTCGTGCGGGTCGACGTCGATGAATCGGACGCGCGCGCCCGCTAGTCTCGATGCGTGGGCGGGGCTCGGCCAGGTCAGCGCGGGGCAAATCACCTCGTCGCCCTGACCCACTCCGAGCACTTTGAGCGCGAGTTGAAGGGCCGCCGTGCCGCTCGATACCGCCACTCCGTGGCTTCTCCCGACCAACGCGGCGACAGCTTGTTCGAAACGCTCCACCAGAGGCCCCTGTGCCAACCGGCCAGATTCGAGAACGGCGGCGACAGCTCGCTGCTCATCCTCACCAATCCACGGTTTTGCCAGGCGAATCAAGGCGTTCACATCCTATCAGCTCGGGCCCCAACTCAACCAGATTGCGGCGGTCTAGCCCAGAGTTCACCCTCAGAGGATGGACCTACAGCGCCAGATCGAAGCGTTGGAGCGAGCCCTCGGGCGGCTTGGGATTCGCTTTCTCGAGGAGGAGCTCCCACAAGAGGCCCACATCGATGGAGGCCTATGCACCGTCGAAGGCGACCAGGTGCTCTACGTCTCGCCCGCTGCACCCCCGTGGCGCCGGGCCGAGGTGCTCCTCGATGCGCTTCGTCGGCTTCCACACCATGATATCTGGCTCCCACCCGAGATCCGCCAGCTCCTGAAGGACCAAAGTTTGGTCGACCGTCCGGTACGGCTGGTAGCCTCCGCCGAGGCATCCCGCAATTCGGGTGCCAGGGAGGGCGATCGTTGAGTGGTCTCGGTTTGATCCTTTCGGGAGGCGGCGCCCGTGGTGCATACGAGGTCGGCGTCCTCGACTACATCTTCAGCGAGTTTCTCGACGCTCAAGGGAACCCACCCAAAGTCGACCTGATCTCCGGCACTAGCGTTGGGGCGGTCAACGGTGCGTTCGTGGCGTCTCACATCGAGGATGTCCCGAATGCGATGAAGCACATGGTGGGGCTATGGACGGGGCTCGAGCTCGCCGACGTGTTGGGCTTCGGGCTACGGCAGGCTGCCGGCCTCTATCGAGTCCTGCTCGGAGGTACCGAGTCCCGCGGCGTGTTCGATCCAACCAACCTTTCTGCGATCGTGGGTCGGAACATCCGTTGGCGTAGGCTCCGGCGAAACATCCGCACCGGCGCGCTCCAGGCGCTGACCGTCAGCACGACGCACGTTGGGTCGGGGCAGCCGGTCATCTTCGTCGATGCTGCACCGGGCGTCGGAATCCCAGAGAGCTTGGGCCTCCACGCGCTCGTTCGAAGAGCGAAGATCGGCCAGCATCATGTATTGGCGTCTGCGGCGATCCCCCTCGTATTTCCGTCGGTGGAGATCGGTGACGAGATTCATTGCGATGGCGGCCTGCGCCTCAACACCCCGATGGGACCGTCCGTTCACCTCGGGATGAACCGCCTCTTGGTCGTCGGCCTTTCCACGCCTCACGTCGCCGGCCGGCGTGCCGTACGCGACGGACAGTACCCAGGCGCTCCCTTCATGCTCGGTAAAGTCCTGAACGCGTTCCTTCTCGATCACGTCAACGCCGACCTTCTCGAGGTGCAGCGCATCAACGACTTCTTGAAAGACGGGATTCGTGCGTATGGCCCCGAGTTTCTCGATCGCATCAACCAAGCTGCGAAAGCGCGCGGCGCCCTCGCGCCACGTCGTCTTTTGAGCTCCCTCGTGTTGCGTCCGAGCGTCGACATCGGACAGGTCGCCTCGGACTACCTCGCGTCCAATCGTGTTCGGTTCGGGAAGAGCCTGGGCCGTGCATTCATCAACGTGCTCGATGTGGGCGCTGGCGCCGACGCTGACTTGGCGAGCTATCTCCTGTTCGACGGCGGTTTCGCCCAGACCCTCGTCGAAATGGGGCGCCGCGACGCCCATGCACGCCGCTCGGAAATCGAGGCGTTCTTCTTTGAAGACCCCGAGGCGGCCCTATCCACAGGTAAGACTGTGGACACGCTGGCACGTTCGGACTCCAACCCCCCGGAATAGTAACGTGTTCAGCCTCGGTTCGTACTGTGGGTAAAGCGGGGACTCGTGACCTCTTGGTCAACTATATTGTAATATTTTACCCACACTATTCGGTGTGATAGGCTCCAAAAGTGGCTCAACCCAGCGTCGCGCACATTTCTGAGAACGCGACTCAGCTATCTCAACGTCTCGTTCAGAACATCGCGCAGGTGGTTCGAGGTAAAGAAGAAGTCATCAAGCTGGCAGTGGTCTCGCTTTTGGCTCGGGGGCACTTGCTGCTCGAGGACGTGCCTGGCGTTGGAAAGACGACCCTTGCACGTGCACTCGCAGCGTCGGTCGGCGTCTCATTCCGTCGACTACAATGCACCTCGGACTTGATGCCGACCGATGTGCTCGGTGGCAACGTTTTCAACCAGTCGCAGGGCACGTTCGAGTTTCGTCCTGGGCCGGTCTTCACCCAGGTGCTTCTGGCCGACGAAGTCAACCGCACGACCCCGAAGACGCAGAGCGCTCTTCTCGAGGCGATGGACGAGCGTCAAGTCTCGATCGACGGCGAAACCCACAACCTCGAGGAACCTTTCTTCGTGGTCGCGACTCAAAACCCGCAGGAGTTCTACGGCACCTATCCACTGCCCGAGTCCCAGCTGGATCGCTTTCTCGTGCGGCTCAGCATTGGCTACCCACCCCCTGGGGTCGAACGCGAGGTTCTCAATCGCCGTGGGGGTGACCCGGTGCAACAGCTCGAGCCCGTCATGACGGCGATGGAGCTCCGACATGTCCAGCAGGCGGTTGACGCCGTTCGCGTCGACGACTCCGTTCTGGACTATCTTCACCGAATCATCATTGCGACGCGAAACACACCGCTTCTAGCCGTCGGCGTATCGACCCGTGGCGCGCTCGGCTTTGAGCGGGCGGTGCGTGCACGAGCCCTCGTCGAAGGCCGTTCGTACGTGCTACCCGACGACGTCAAAGCTCTGGCGGGCCCAGTCTTGTCGCATAGGGTCAAGGTTAGCGGCGGCGTCGCGGGCACGGCGGTTCGTGACGACGCACAGAGAGTGATTCGCGAGCTACTCACCGTCGTGGCCGTCCCACTCTAATCGGTTCGCCCCATGCGCATCTTTCGACGAAGGCTGGGCAGAAGAAAGTTTCGACTGACGCGCGAGGGCCGCGCGTTCCTGTTCGTCACCATCGGTGTGGGGCTCGCGGCAGTGAATACCGCGAACAACCTACTCTACTTGGTGCTCGGTCTTCTCTTGAGCTTGCTCCTCGTCAGCGGAGTTTTGAGCGATCTCGCCCTTTGGAGGCTTCGGATGCAGCGAAAGCTTCCGGCCAAGATGTTTGCCGGAAAGCGTGCGCTCATCGAGATGACTGCCCGTAACGACAAGCGCTGGCTCGCGAGCATTTCGGTCGAAGCAGTCGACGAGCTCGATGGAGTTGAAACCCAGCCCGCGCGCTTTCTGCGCGTTCCCCCAGGGGAGTCAGTCAGCGCCACCTACGGCTTTGAGGCGCCTACGCGAGGGCTCGTCGAGCTCGGCGCCGTGCGTGTCGTCACTCGCTATCCTTTCGGTCTCATAGAGAAGGGATATACGATCTATCTGCCAGACGAAATCGTCGTTTTCCCAAAGCTCCTCGATCACGCTCCCTCACCTCCCTTTGAGCAGATGCCGGGCGATGCGGCGCCCATGCACCGCACTGGCCGCGGTAGCGAGTTCGCCGGAAGCGTTCGGTACTACCGTGATGGCGACGAAGCCCGTGAAATCCACTGGAAACGCACCGCTACCCGGGGTGAGCTAGTCGTCCGTGAGCGCGACCAGGACTTGAGCTTGTTCGTGACCTTGTTCGTAGACAACGTTCGACCAAGCGACGCCGGAAACCTGGAAGCCTGGAGCGAGCAATTCGAGCAATCGATCTCCGAGGTGGCCACTGCCGCGTTCGCATATCTCAACCAAGGGGTCTCGGTGCAAGTCCGGTCGAGCGACCACGCATCGCCGCTCGTTTTGGGCGGAGCGCCTCCCGATCCGATTTGGCATTTTCTCGCAATGCTGCGTCCTGCGCGCGCTGGCTCGCCACCCGAGACTGGAAAGAGTCGGGCCGCATGAAGTTTGGGTTCGCACACAAGATCGTCACCTACCTGTTTGCAGGGCTCGGCCTCGTTGCCCTGATGCTCGGCACTACTTTTGGTCCCTTCGAAGTCGCGCTCGTGGTCGTGGCTTTCGGAGCGAGCTGGTTTGCTGAGCGTCCCTTGTTGGACAAGCCCGGCTACACTCGTTTTTGGAGTGTCGCCTCGGTGGTCGTCCTCCTCTTACAGGTCGCGCGGACCGTAGGCGGTGAAGCCGTCCTGACGGTCGGGGTCCAATACGCCGCTTTTCTACAGCTCTCACGCCTCGCACACCGAAAGACCGCGGCCGATTTTCAACAGATTGCGATCCTTGGATTCTTGCATCTGATCGCGGGCACGGTCATGTCGGCCGGTCTCGACTACGCGGTTATCTTCTTCGGCTTCGTGATCGTGATGCCTTGGATGCTCGCTTTCACCCACTTGCGCCGCGAGCTCGAGGTTCAATACGGTGCGGGCACCCCGATGCTACAAGCCGAGCTTGAAAGCCGAGAGCTCGCAACGCCTGCCTTCTTTGGAGGGACGACCCTGCTAGCGGTTCCGCTCTTCATCCTCACCGCAGCGATGTTCTTTGCGTTTCCGCGCGTCGGTTTTGGGCTGCTCTCGAATCTGGGAGCGCGCGTCCAATCGGTTGCCGGCTTCGGTGATGATGTGGAGCTCGGCGGTTTCGGAACGATTCGAGACGACCCGACCGTGATCATGCGAGTGAAGATGGGCGAGATGCCACGTCAGCCTCCGCAATCGATCGGTTTGCGACTTCGTGGAACCTCCTTCGATCGTTACCGAGAGGGTCGCTGGTCACGCACTCAGATCGCCGGGACAGACGTGCAGCGCCTCCAGGATGAGTACGTCGTGCATCGACCTCCGAAGGTCGACGACGAGCGCTACGAGATCATTCTCGACCCGATGGAGGAGGCGGTCCTCTTCATCCCCGAGGGCACCGTGGCCTTGCAGGTGCCACCGGTCGTTCGCGCGGGTCGCAATCGGTACCGAAAAATCGTCCATGCCCCGGGCCTGGACCTTCGGTATCGCGAGCACTTCGACGCGCCGCTCACGTACCAGGCCTTTGCAAGTCCTTCGGAGCGTGCCTTTCCAGAGCGCATCCCCCAGAAGCTCCAAGTACGCTATCTCGAGGTTCCCGATGGTTACGAGCGGATCTCCGCGCTCGCGCAGTCGATCGCCGGTAATCTCACGAGACCGATCGACAAAGCCCAGCGAATCGAAGGGTTCTTGCGGGGTGGCGGTGGGTATCGCTATTCGCTCGAGCAGCCAAACACCGAAGGGAGAGATCCCCTTCACGTATTCTTGTTCGAGGCCAAGGCCGGCCATTGTGAATATTTCTCGACCGCCATGGCCATCATGATGCGAGCCCTCGGGTTGCCTGCTCGAAACGTCACCGGTTTTCTCGGCGCAGACTACAACCCATACGGAGGCTATTACGCCGTCCGCAACGGCAATGCGCATAGTTGGGTCGAGGTCTTGATCGACGGCAAGTGGGTCACCTTCGATCCCACCCCGGCCTCCCGGCAGGTCTCAATCGTCCCCTCCGGGATGGCGGTGAAGCTTCGTCAAATGATGGATGCCCTTCGTGTACGTTGGGCCGAGTACGTCGTCGAGTTCAACATCCGGGATCAGGCCCGTGCTCTCCGTGGTTTCGCCGCCTGGTATCAGTCGCTCCGCGGCGACCGTCGAGCCGCGAGATTGAGCACCGAAACATCGGATCAGGGCCACGGCGGCTTTCATGTCCCCCTGCGTCCAGACTGGCGGTGGTTCGTCGCGATCATGAGCATTTTTGGCGTCGGAGTGCTCTTGGTTCGCTGGAATCAAAAACGAAGGCGCCAAACGCGCGCCGGCCGCCAGTTGGATCCCGATCGAGATCGTGCGGTGCGGCTCTATCTCGCACTCGAAGACAGCCTTCGGCGCACAGGCCAGGCGCGACCGCCCGATGTCACGCCCGCCGAGCATGCCGAGAAGCTGCGGCGCTCCGGCTTCCCGGCGTTTGACGAGGTGAGTGAGGTCACCCACGCGTACCTCGCGACGCGCTTCGGCGAAAAGCGAATGTCTCCGCACGACTATCACCGGCTTCGCCACGTGAGCCGGAGCATTCGCGCCAAGGCGAAGACCCAACCTATTGCGTGAAGAACCAACCGGCGGCGACTCCGGCCGCGCCCAACAAGACGAGCGCGAGCACGAGCGCCACGACTTTCGATTTACTCGGTTTCATGGCCGGCGCCTGCCCCTGCGCGCCGACGGCGGCCCCTCGCGCCCCGTTCCTTTCGTCGGCTACGGGTGGTCGAAACGTCTTGACCGGTTCGGCAGCTACTCTCTTTTGCCGCGGTGGCGGGTTGAGCGAGGGCCCCATCGCTCCTGCCCGGGTGCTCGCGACGCCGATTGCGTCGCTCTTGCCCGTTGCCTCCAACCAGCCCATCGTCGCTCCCGCCGGCGCGCTGTCGCGTACGTTTTCGATTGCGCTTTCGACATCGAGGTCACCTTCGAACCACTGACTCGGGTCGACGAAGTCCGACGCATCGAGCGGGTTAGCGCCTGGATCATTTGGTCTCGACCCGAAGGACGCTTCGTCGATAGGAGTCTCGGCCGGACTGTCGAGCGAAGTGAAGCGCGCCAACTCTTCTTGAATCATGTTGTCGATCATCATCGGCCGCGGAGGCACCGACTTTTGGCGCTCCAGAGTCGCTTTGACCAGGTTCGCGATGTCGTAGGACGTCACCTTCATCTGGTGGTGAAACAGGTACACTGCCAGCGCGTCGCCGAACTCGCGTGCGGACTCGTAGCGTTGCTCGGGGTCGCGCGCGAGTGATTTCAACAGGATTTTTTCGAACTCGGGCTCGACCTCCGGGTGGTCGCCGACGAGCGACGGCACCTGCGCATTCGACACCGCCTGTACCGTTTCGTAGTCGGTGTCTCCGAGAAAGAGACGTCGACCCCCGAGCATTTCCCAGATGCAGACTCCGAGCGCGAAGACGTCGGCGCGCTCGGTGACGTCTTGGCCCGTCGCAGCTTCGGGCGAGAGGTAGCTGAACTTACCCTTGACGACACCAGGGTCGGTTCGCTCCAGCTGCGTCCGCGCCTTGGCGAGGCCGAAGTCGGTCACCTTCACTTCTCCACGCCGGCTGATCAGAATGTTTGGGGGCGACACGTCGCGATGCACGAGCTCGAGTGGATTTCCCTCGTCGTCTCTGAGCTCGTGCGCGTAGCTCAGCCCGCGGCAAGCCTCCATCGCGATGTGGATCACGTCTTTCAACGGGAACGGCTCGCGCTTGAGCCGCAGTGTCTCCATGATTTTCTTGAGATTCGTCCCGTCGACGAACTCCATGACGATGAAATAGCTGTTGTCGGACGACCCGATGTCGAAAACGCTGACGATGTTCGCGTGCGAGAGCCGGGCCCCCAAGCGCGCCTCGTCCAAGAACATTCCGATGAAATTCGTGTGCGATGCGAGGTGCGGCAAAACGCGCTTGATCGCGACGCGTTTCTTGAAGCCTTGAACGCTGGTGGCTTCCGCGAGGAAAACCTCGGCCATGCCCCCTGACTCAAGCTTCTCGATCAGGCGGTATCTCTGATCGGTCATTCTCGCCCGTATGCCTTCCCTAGAGGCGTCATCCCATTGTCGATTGTGGGGGCTATCAGCGTCAAGACACGGATGTCATTGACAGGCCCGCTCTGCGGCGCTTGACTGCTGCCGTGCCACGATCGCGGAAGCCCCTCCGAATCGCTCCGTCCGTCCTTTCGGCGGATTTTGGCCGTCTTGCGGCTGAAGTCCAGGCTGTCGAGGCAGCTGGGGCCGACTGGATCCACGTCGATGTCATGGACGGCCGCTTTGTCCCCAACATCACCATCGGACCGCTCGTGGTGAAGGCCATCCGAACCGCCACCAAGCGTGTGGTCGACGTGCACTTGATGATCGTCGAGCCCGAGAAATATGTTCAGTCGTTCGCCGCTGCGGGCGCAGATGTGATCACTGTCCATGCCGAAGCTTGTACGCACCTCCATCGGACGATACAGCAGATCCGGTCCCTCGGAAAAAGAGCCGGAGTTTCCCTGAACCCCCATACCCCTCCCGATGATCTACGCTACGTCCTACCCGACGTCGACCTCATCCTCGTGATGAGCGTAAATCCAGGCTTTGGCGGACAGAGCTTCATCCCCTCTACGAACGCGAAGCTCGCACTGCTCCGCGACATGATCGACGACTCCGGGCTCGATATCGACCTTCAGGTCGATGGGGGTGTGAAGCCAGGCGTGGCGCGTTCGGTGGTCGAAGCCGGAGCAGACGTGTTGGTCGCTGGAAGCGCGATCTTCGGCACCGATGACTACGCGGGTGCGATCGACGCGCTCCGAAAGGATGCCGAGTGAGCGAGGACCCGGCGCTCACGACCATTTTTGTCGATCGCAGGGCGACCAAGCGCAAGCTACGCAAGAGCAGATTGGTCGTCGTCGAGGGACCCGAATCGGGACGTCGGCTCGAGATCGCAAGCGAGCGGGTGACCATAGGTCGAAGCTTGATCTGCGACTTGGTGTTGACCGACACCTCGGTGAGCGGGACCCACTGCGAAATCGTGGCCAGCGAGGCCGGCTTCCTGCTGCGTGACCTCGGATCGAGCAGCGGGACCTCGGTCGAGGGTGTGCGGGTTCGCGAGGCTTGGCTCGAGCCAGGGGCTGCGTTGAAGCTCGGCAAGACCGTGGTCAGGTTCGAGGTTGGCTCGGGTACGATCGAGATCGACCTCAGCCGCCAAGAACAGTTCTTCGAGCTGATCGGACACAGCGTGCGGATGCGCGAGATTTTCGCCGTCCTCGAAAAGGTTGCTGCTGCAGATCTGACTGTCCTGATTCGAGGTGAGACTGGCACTGGCAAGGAGCTGGTCGCCCGCGCCATCCACCGTGCCTCCAAACGTGCCCAGCGGCCTTTGGTCGTCCAGGATTGCAGCGCGATCGCCGCGAACCTGATCGAGAGCACGTTGTTCGGACACGAGCGAGGCTCTTTCACCGGCGCGGCCGATCGTCGACGAGGTTGTTTCGAACATGCCGATGGCGGCACCTTGTTCCTGGACGAGATCGGCGAGCTCGACATCAGCTTACAACCGAAGCTCTTGCGTGTACTCGAAACACACGAGGTGCAGCGTGTCGGGGGCTCGCGCACCATTCCGGTTGATGTTCGAGTCGTCGCCGCGACCAACCGCGATTTGCGCCAGATGGTGAACGAGGGCAGCTTCCGCGAAGACCTCTACTATCGTTTGAGCGTCGTTCATGTGGACTTGCCACCGCTTCGGGAGCGCCCCGAGGACATTCCTACGCTCGTCCAGCAGTTCCTCGAAGAGTCGACCAAGAGGGGCGCTCATCCTGAGGGCGCACGATTCACGATCAGCAACGATGCCATGATGAAGCTTCAAGCGTATCCGTGGCCGGGCAATGTCCGTGAGCTCAAGAACACGATCGAGCGCGCGGTTTCCCTGGCCGATGCCACCGAGCTCGGCATGCAAGACCTGATGCCGGCATCTCAGAAGACCCCGCCCGTCTTTCTTCCGGGTGGCACCGCCGAGCAGTTCGTCGAGAACGAGACGCCCTTCAAGGATGCCAAGCAAAAGGTCGTCGATGCCTTTGAGGTGCAATACATCAAGGCACTACTCGACAAGCACGGCGACAACATCAGCCGCAGCGCGCGGGCGGCAGGTTTGACCCGATACCACCTTCGCGAGCTTGCAAAGCGATATGGCCTTCGCGGCGAAACGGGCGGTCATTCCGACGAAGATTGATGCTTCCCGGGTCGTGATGCCATATTGAGAGTGATGGGTGGGATCGCAATTGCATGCGTGCTCGCGGCGATCATGTCGTCGCCCACCCCTGCCGCCGCCCAGACCGCGGTCCCAGCCCCCTCATGGGCCAGGTCGATCGAAGTGGTCAACGACGGCGCTCCCGTGATGCTCGCACCGAGCCCAGACGCCCGCCGCCGCGGCACGATCGGTGCCGGCACACGACTTTCATTCTCCCGTCGCGTCTTCGGCAAGGGGTGTTCGACCGGAGTTTGGTACGAGACCGCCGACAGTCTCTTCATTTGCGAGGAGCACGTCAGGGCGTCCACCGCCACGCCGGGTCCCAAAGTCGAGCCGTCGACCGACGGGGGGCGCCTGCCGCAGCGCTATGCGTTCATCCGCGTCGACGGAACGCGCGCCTATGCCCACCCTAGCGACTACTTCGCGAACGACTACATCGAGGCATTTGGCCGAGGATTCGGGATCGTTGTCACCGGCGAGCAAGTATATGGGGGCGTCGAGTTCGTGCGGACGCGTCGTCACCTCTGGGTGGAGCGAGCGTCGGTGCGCTTCGTCGACGGAAGCCCGTTCAGGGGCGTGGCTCTGGAACCCGGTGCGCCGCTCGACGTGGCCTGGGTGTCTCGTCGCCCATCGAAGGTTTACGACAAACCGCACGGTCGCGTCGAACGCCGCCTCGAACGCCATGTGCCCATTCGGATCGACACCACCAAAGGCGCCTGGACGAAGCTCCGTGAGGGTGGCTGGATGAGAACCGCGGACCTCGCCCGGGCGCAAGTCGTCCCGCCGCCCGAGGGTGTTGGCCCGAACGACCGGTGGATCGATGTCGATGTCGCCCAACAAGTTCTGGTGGCCTACGAGGGTCCAACGCCGAGGTTCGCGACTCTGGTTTCCTCGGGGAAGGACCGCAAAGCCTCCGAGACACCACTCGGGGTCTTCGAGCTTTGGGTCAAGCTCGACTACACGGACATGGACGACATCGAGCGGACCGACCTCTCCAGGAACTACTCGATTCAGGACGTCCCTTGGGTCCAGTTCTTCAAGGGCTCCTACGGCTTTCACGCGGCCTTTTGGCATGACGACTTCGGTCGACGCCGAAGCCACGGCTGCATCAACCTCTCCCCCGCCGACGCGCGCTACCTCTTCCAGTTCACCGAGCCCGTGCTCCCCGCCGGCTGGAACGCGATTCTGTCCATCCCCGAAGATCGGCCGACCGTGGTGCAGGTGCGTTGAGGCTCTACCTCAACCGTTGACTCGGACCGGGCATGCCGTGCGCCGCAGTCCGGTTCACCGGTGAACCTCGCGCCTAGCGTTTGACGGGATGCGGCTCTACAACTGGCCCTCAGTGACCGTCCGTTTCTACAAGTACGAAGGGCTCGGGAACGACTTCCTGATCATCGAGCGGGAGGATTTGGGGGACGTACAGTTGACGACCAAGCAGGCGATCGCGCTTTGCGATCGTCATCTCGGGATTGGGGCTGACGGTGTGTTGGTGCTCGACGTGAGCGCGCCGTCGATGCATGTCATCAATTCCGACGGATCGGTGCCCGAAATGTGCGGAAACGGCATCCGCTGTGCGGCGCTTCATCTCGCGCGTCGCGCCGAGCGACAGAACCTCGAAGTCGACATCGACACCGTAGCCGGTCCACAGCCCTGTCGCGTCGAGAGCCATGGACGCACCGGGTCGGTCACCGTGCAGATGAGGGGCGCGTCACTCTCGCCTGGCGACATCGGGTTGCGAAGCGAAGCGCCTTGGCTCGACGAGCCGCTCCGAGTGGCGAACCACGACCTTCACGTCACGGCGGTCTCGATGGGCAATCCGCACGCGGTGACCTTCGACGATGTCGGAGAAGCTCGCTTCGAGCTTGGCGACGCGCTCCAGCATGACCCGCGCTTCTCAAACGGCGTCAATGTAGGCTTCGTCTCGGAGCGTGAAGGCAACGCAATGCGCCTCGATGTCCTCGAGCGTGGTGCGGGTTGGACCCAAGCTTGCGGAACGGGTGCCGCTGCCGCTGCGGTCGCCGCAGTGGAGACGGGGCGTACCAAACGAGGTGCGCCGCTGAGCATTCGGTTGCCCGGTGGCGCGCTGACGATCACCTCGCGTGAGATCGGTCAACCGGTGCAAATGGAGGGCCCGGCGCGCTTCGTATTTCAGGGTGAAGTCGAGATCTAGCGTCGATTGCACTATCGGCGACATGCGTTACCTTACGCCGATGTCGCGTAGCTTATTTTTCGCCTTGTCGGCCTTCGTTGTCACTTTGATTGCGCTCGGATGCGGAGGCGACTCTGGAGGACCTGGACCAGACGTGCTCGGCCGGTGCGCCGAGTTCGACGAGCTTCGCCAGCCCTTCTTCGGCGACACTCACATTCATACCGTGCTCTCCCTCGACGCGAACCTTCAGGGCACGCGCCCAGGGCCGATGGAGGCGTATGCATTCGCGAAGGGCACGCCGATCGGCGTTCAACCTTATGACGCAGACGGCAATCCCCTGCGGACGGCCACGCCCGATCCCGATCGCCGGCTCGATTTCGTGATGCTGAGCGATCACGCGGAGTATTTGGGGACCATCGCGGTGTGCAACGATCCCAACTCGCCCGCCTACGACCGGCCCGCCGATCCGGACGCTAGGCCCGACGACGTCGGCTGCATCGAATACCGAACCACGAACCCAGCTGAGATCACCGCCGTCTTTCGCCGACTCAATGCGCTGACCGCCCTCGCCCCCGACGACACCCGCTACCCGGCGCTCTGCGGCGATTCTGGCACCGAATGTATCGAGGCGGGCATCGACGTTTGGGCTCAGGTGCAAGACGCTGCAGAAGCCGCCTACGACCGCTCCGACAGTTGCGATTTCACCTCTTTCGTCGGCTATGAGTGGAGCGCCGGGCCATTGACCGCGAACCTTCATCGCAACGTCATGTTCCGCAACGACGTCGTGCCCGAGCTCCCGATCAGTTATTTCGACGAGCCCTATGTCGAGGACTTGTGGGCCGGGTTGCGCGACGAATGCATCGACACCGACACGGGCTGCGATGCGCTCGCCATTCCACACAACTCGAACCTGGCGGCCGGCACCTTCTTCGAAAGGCCCGACAAGAACGGAAACCCCTTCGATGCGAGCTACGCTCAACTTCGGCACGACCTCGAGCCGGTGATCGAGATCTTTCAGCACAAGGGCGCCTCGGAGTGCCTTCCGGGCCAAGCGATTTCCGACGAGCTTTGTGGCTTCGAAATCCTCCCTTATGCGAACCTCGCCAACGTCAACCTGCAGGACCTGCAGCTATTCGGCGACGCCGATCCCCGCGATTTCGTTCGTGGGGCCTTGGGTGAGGGCATGAAGCTCGAGCTCGAGCTCGGAGTGAACCCATTTCAACACGGCATCATCTCCTCGACCGACACGCACATCGCTGCGCCTGGCTACGACAACGAAAAGACATTCCTTGGTCACGGCGGTGCCGGCCAGCCCAATCGCGAACTTCCTGCTCCTGAGGGTTTCCCGGACGTCCAATACCTCAACCCGGGTGGCCCGGCGGGGGTTTGGGCCGAGGAGAACTCACGCAATGCCATCTTCGAAGCGTTCCGCCGAAGAGAGGTGTTTGGCACGAGCGGGCCGCGCATCGTGCCGCGCGTCTTTGGCGGTTGGGATTTGCCTACGGACCTTTGTGACTCCCCAGAGCTCTCGCGAATCGGTTATGAGCAAGGCGTGCCAATGGGAGGCGAGCTCAGCGATCCCCCTGACGGGTCCATGCCGAAGTTCCTCGTCTCGGCCAAGCAGGATCCGATGAGCGCGCCGCTTCAGCGCATTCAGATCATCAAGGGCTGGCTCGAGGGAGGGGATTATCGGGTTCAGGTCTTCGACTACGTCGCCGGCGACCCGAACAACACCGCCAGCGTCGACCTCGCGACCTGCGAGCCGCAGGGCACCGGTGCCGCAGACCTGTGTACAGTTTGGGAAGACGAGAGCTTCGACCCCACGCAGCCCGCTTACTACTACGTACGCGTGATCGAGAACCCGACCTGCCGGTGGACCGCCCAGCAGTGCGTCGACGCCAACTACGACTGCGACAACCCAACGACCCAGTTCGACTTCGATTGCTGTGACCCGACGGCCGGTCTCAACGTAGCCTTCTGTGACGATGTCGCAGCAGGGCTCACGGGAGGCGAGGCGGCGTGCTGTCGGACGGACAACCCAACCTCCTCGACAAGCGTTTCGTTTTGCAATGACGTCGCGGGGACCTTGCCGCCCGCCGACGGACAGTGCTGCCGGCCACGCCTCGAGGGCGCGATCCAAGAGCGCGCCTGGACCTCGCCGATTTGGTATCAACCCCCTAGTTGATGCTCCGTCCACTCCTTCATTTTTTTCTGATCGGCGCGCTGCTGTTCGCCGGCAAAATCGTCTTCGAGAGTCGTGATGGGGACCCGCCCGAGATCACCGTTCGGATGCCCGCCGATTCTACCGAGGCTCAGGTCGAAAAGGAGATCCGAAATCAGATCCTCCTCAACGAGGCGCGGCGTTACGGGTGGTACCGCACAGACCCAATCGTATTCACTCACCTCGTTCGCAACATGCGATTCATCGAGCCGGACACCGGCGACGACGACCTCACGCTTTTCAAGCGCGCCCTGCAGATGAACATGCAGGAGCATGACCCGGTCGTACGCGCGCGGCTGCTCTACCGCGCACGCGAAGCCCTGACGTATGTGCCCGAAGACCGAATGCCTACCCGAGAGGAGCTCGAAGAGCACCGCGCCGCCCATGAAGACCGGTTCGAACGCGAGGGAAAGGTGCGCTTCGAGCACGTGTTCTTGAGCGGCACCAAACGCGGAGAAGCCCTGGCTTCGGACGCGGTTGCGATGAGCGCGCAGCTAGAAGCCCTCGGCAACGCGGCTCCGACGGGGCGCGGCGATCCGCTTCCCGGCCTCCGCGCCGTGCAATCGTCGACGGTTTCGCAGATTAGAGCGAGCTATGGAGAAGAGCTCGCCGGGGTCATCGATGAGGGCGTGGTCGGATCGTGGCGCGGCCCTGTTCCTTCGGTTTATGGAGTCCACTTCGTTCGCGTGCTCGAAAAAGAGCCATCCTCGGTCCCGGCGTTGACGATCATCGAGGCCGAGGTCCGCGCCGATCTGCTCTCGGAGATCAAGGAAGAGCTCAGCAAAGAGCGGATGGAAGCGCTTCGAAACGCCTACGTCGTCCACGTCGAGAGGATCCCTTGATGCGACGCGCCTTACTTTTGATCGCCGTCGCCGCGTTCTTCGTCGTGGGGCTCGGACAAGCGTCGGCCCATCCCCTTGCTCCCGCAGTGCTTTCATTCACGCCAGGCCCTGACGAAGGGATGATAACCATGACGTGGCGCGCGCCCGTCAAACGACCGAAGGGCCAAGCCCTCGAGCCCCGCGTTCCCGAAGGTTGCCAGCCGCTCGGACCCACCGAGCGTCGGCTCACCGAGAACAACACCGCCTTCATCGATACGACGCTCCTGCGTTGCGACCCACCCGATCTCGTCGGCTCCATGATTGGCGTCGATGGCCTCTCCGACTCGACCGTGAACGTCGTCGTGCGCATCGGCAGGCCTGACGGATCCGTCGATCACTCGATCATCGATGCGCGGGCGCCATCGCTCACCATCGTCGCGCCGGAAGATGAGACCCATTCGTTCTATGACTATCTGACGCTCGGCATCGCGCACTTGGTGACGGGTTGGGACCACATGACGTTCGTCATCGGTCTTCTCATACTCTTTGGGTGGCATCGTCGGTTGATCGCCGCCGTCACCGCGTTCACCCTAGGGCACAGCCTCACGCTCGCGCTCTCGATTCTCGGTATCTTGACCGTGCCCCAGGCGTGGGTGGAAGCCCTGATCGCCATGACGATCGTCGTGCTCGCGCTCGAGATTCAATCCGGCGAGCACGGACCGGTCTGGAAACACCCGTGGTCGCTGCCCGCAGCCCTCGGCCTGCTTCACGGCCTCGGATTCGCCTCGGTGCTGTTCGATGCGGGCCTTCCCGCCGACGAGATTCCTCTCGCTCTCTTCGGCTTCAATCTCGGGCTCGAGGTTGGGCAGTTGGGCATTATCGCCGCCGCGTGGTTGGTCTACAGGGCCTTCCGCGGGGCCATGCCGACGGCGTGGCGCGATGATCGCACCATCCCTGCATACGCGATCGGCTCCCTCGCCGCGTTTTGGGTGATCGAACGTGCGCTTGCTGCCTTCGGGATCCTATAGTCGGTTGGTCCCGCCCCACCGTCCCCCACACGAGCGCCTAGCCGGCTTCCATCTGGTCGGGGTCGACTTCGCCGAAGGCGCCGGCGGCGACGCGCTCCGAAACGCTTCGCTCCTTGGCGGCGGATAGATAGCCGCGGAGCTCAGCTGCGGCTTTGTTCTTGTCGAAAGGCGCGGTGTCCGGCTGAGCACTCTCGAGCTCTTCGAGGGCGATGTCTAGATGCTCGAGAAACAACACACATTCCCGAGCAGCCAAGTTGAGACTCGGCCCGCCGATTGCATCGTGCGCCGCGAGGTCGCTCACCGCCCTGGCAAGTGGACCACGACGCGCGTAGTCCGTCCCGCGAACGAGCTGCGGCCCGAACACACGGTAGTGCCTGACGAATTCACGGACGAAATCGACGTTGCCGACATCGCCCCAGTAGTCTGCACCCACCGACGCCACCGAAGCCTTGGCCACGAACGCTCGGAGAATGAACCGGAACGCCCAGATGTCTTGGTGCAGGTTTTGCTCGAGCCGTTCCGCCTGGCGGTCCGGCGGCCCAGGCCGCGTGATCCTGCGAAGCTCTTTGGCGGCCTCTTTGGCCGAGGCTCGCAGCTCACGAATGCCATTACGCAGTCGTTCGCCCTCGAGAGCCACGCTGCCTTCGACGTCTAGCTCGGGCAACGGCCGATCGAGTGCCGTTCGCGCCCTACCGTGAATCCGCATGGCAAGGGCCTCGACCGATTCGCGGAGCTCCTGGAGCTCTCGCGAGGTTTGGGTGATTCCGGCGCGCGCGCCCGTGATGTGGTGTGCGCCGAGCGACAGAAGCCTCGCCTCGAACTCATCCGCGAGCGTCTCGACCCCCTGCACCAAGAGAAACCGAGTCAGCGTGCGAAGCTCGCGCCGAACCGATGCCGCCACGATGTGTGCAAGATAAATCCCATCGTCTTCTTGAATCTGGCGATCGGCGATCCCCAAGAATCGATGACTCCGCACCAACGCCAAGAAAGCGATCAAGGTCGTCATCTTTGCCGCGTCGTTCTTCCAACTTTCGAGGGTGGGGCTCAGACTCTCGGCGCGCACCAGCTCCCTCACGTTGGCGAACTCGAGCGGCTCCGGCGGCCGAAAAAAAACGTTTCGCGACAGGTCTCGGAGGAACAGATCACAGCTCGCTTGAAACGAGGCCGCGTCGACCATGGGAAGCTCGAGCAATCGTTGGCTCACACGGACGCCATCGGTCAAGGAGCGCTCGAGCGCGATCAAAGAGGCCTCGGGCTCGGACGCGTCTGCGCCCACCGGGTGACCCTGTGGGCCAGAACGGTCCGGTCGCAGCCGACCCGCGAGGTCGAGCGCCCAGTTGAAGGCCACGTTCACGGCGTGAAGGTGCGGCCGAAAGTCCGACACCGGAACCGAGAGCGGGTGATTCTCCAGATGACGAAACGCCACGAGCCCAGAGAGCGCCGCTTGAAGCGGTAACAGCACGTCGCCGCGCTGCTCGCTGCTCAGGGTCTCTCGCCAGCGCCCCCAGCGCTCGGCATCGTCGGGGGCCCACCGCTCTGCCGAGGCAAGAAGGCCCTCGCCGGCCCGCTGAAAGCCGCTTTGCATGGGAACCGGATGACTCTACCAGCGTCCCACGCCAAAGCGCAGATCTTATTCACCCCTCAAAACAGGCCTGGTTGGCGCTCGGTGGGCTGTTCTCTACCGAGGTGCTCGAACGCATGCCGAGTCGCGACCCGGCCCCGAGCCGTGCGCGCCAAGAGGCCCTTTTGCAGGAGGTAGGGCTCGTAGACGTCTTCGAGCGTATCTCGCGGCTCGCTCAATGCGGCGGCTAGGGTTTCGATGCCGACGGGCCCCCCGTCGTAGTGGTCGATGATGATCGTGAGGTAACGTCGATCCATCTGGTCGAGCCCCGCCTCGTCGACTTCGAGCCGCAGCAGCGCTTCGTGGGCCGTCTTCCCATCGAGAGTGCCGTCCGATAGCACGTCGGCGAAGTCACGTGCCCGCCTCAAGAGTCGGTTGGCGATACGGGGTGTCCCCCGCGAACGTCGTGCCAGCTCCTGCGCAGCTTCGTCCGTAATCGAAAGCCCGAGGAGGCGTGCGCTCCGTTCGACGATCGCCCGAAGGGCGTCGACCGGATAATAGTCCATCCGCGCCACGTACCCGAAGCGAGACCGCATCGGATTCGTTAGGAGCCCCGTCCGTGTAGTCGCCCCGATGAGCGTGAAAGGCTGCAACGGTAGCTGCAGGGTTTGGGCGTACGGCCCGTCGCCGTTGACGATGTCGATGCGAAAGTCTTCGACCGCCGTATACAAGTTCTCTTCGACCGTCACATTCAGTCGGTGAATCTCATCGATGAACAGCACATCGCACGGCTCGAGTTTGGTCAGCAGCGCGGCGAGCTGGCCTTTGTGCTCGATGGCGGGACCCGACGCCGAGTGGAGGTTGACTCCGCGCTCCCTTGCGAGGATCAAGGCGAGCGTGGTCTTTCCGAGCCCGGGCGGCCCGCAAAACAACGTATGATCGACCGGCTCACCGCGACGCCGCGCCGCTTCGACGAAGACACGCAAGTTGTCCTTGAGTGCCCCTTGGCCGACGAAATCGTCAAAGCGCTCGGGCCGTAGGCTTCGGTCGAGTGTTTGGTCGTCGGCCTGTTCGGCTGCATTCAGGTTCTCGTTGGCGCGTGCTTCCATTTCGCTCACGGTAGGGCTGACAGGGCAGCGCGAAGCAACACTTCGACGCTGTCTTCATCCCGGGCCGCAACATTCCCCACTGCGGCCTCGGCTTCGCTTCGTTTGTATCCCATCTGAACCAGCGCACCAACAACTGCGACGGTGGTTGAATCGGACCCCCCCGGAATCGCACGAAGCCGCACACCTGTTTTGGCGTCGGCGGCGAAGTCGAGCTTGTCCTGGAGATCGACGAGGATGCGTTCGATCGTCTTGCGACCAACGCCGGTGATGCCTTTGAAGGCGGCCTTGTCTTGGCGGGCGATCGCATCGTGGAGCTCGCTCGCATTCATCACGCCCATGATCGCCAACGCGAGCTTTGGCCCGATGCTGCTGACCTTCAGAAGCGCTCGGAACGCCGCTCGGTCATGGGCGGTGGCAAACCCAAAGAGGGTCATCGCGTCTTCGCGGACGTGCGTGTGGATGTGCAACGTCACCGATTGACCTGGTTCGGCCGCGGCCAGACCTCCGGAGCCCAGGGGCACAAAGACCTCGTAGCCGACTCCCCCGACATCGACGATGACCGAGCCGTCTGCCTCCCGGTGCTCGATCGTCCCCTTCAGCCTCCCGATCACGCCGCGAGCCTAGCAGCTTACTGAACAGATGTCCCTATTTTGACAGCCCCGGATCGAAACGCCTGGATGTGGGTGATCGCCACCGCCAACGCGTCCGAGGCGTCGACTTCCGGGGGCTCGCGCAAGCCGAGGAGCGCCGCCACGAGGCGGCCTACCTGCGTCTTGTCTGCCTGGCCGCGGCCGACCACCGTTCGCTTCACGATCGCCGGCGGGTATTCGTGCACCGAGAGGCTCGACTCGGCCGCCACCAGGAGCGCCACCCCACGTGCGTGACCGAGCTTGAGTGCTGCGTTGGCGTGCTTGGCGAAAAAGATTTCCTCGACGGCAACAGCTTCGGGGGAATGCTCCGCGATCACCTGCTGAAGCCCTTCGTGAATGACCCGAAGGCGATCGGGCAATGGGGCCCCTCGCAAGCACGCGATCGTCCCAGCGGCGACGTGGCGGAGCCGCGTCCCTTCGAGCTGCACGACTCCCCAGCCGGTCCGTTGGCTGCCTGGGTCGATGCCGAGCACACGCACGGTCAACCCAGCTCCGCGAGCGCTTGCTCGCTCAGCTCGAAGTCGGCGTACACGTTTTGCACGTCGTCGTGTTCATCGAGCGCCTCGAAGAGCTGCACCAGCTTTTCGGCGTCGCGTCCTTCGACGATCTTCGGATTGTTAGGGATGTATTCGAGGGCTGACTCATCCACGTTGACTCCAGCATCGCTGATCGCCTTCGACACCGCGTCGAGGTCGTTCCGCGCCGTCGTGACGACCCACTGGTCGTCGTCCACTTCGAGGTTTTCCGCGCCGGCTCCCACCGCGATCTCGAACAAAGTCTCTTCGGTGGCCGCGGTTTTGTCGATCCGGATGATTCCCTTTTGCTCGAAGGCCCACGCTGCCGAGCCACCGCTCCCGATTTGACCGTGATTCTTGTCGAAGATCTTGCGAACCTCCGCAATCGTTCGGTTGCGGTTGTCGGTCACGACCTCACACACGAACAGCGCCCCATCCGGCCCGACGCCCTCGTACACGAGCTCTTCGTACACGATGCCTTCGAGCTCTCCGGTGCCCTTCTTGATGGCACGCGTGACGTTGTCCGCGGGCATGTTCGCGGCCCGAGCCGCATCGACGGCCCGCCGGAGCCTCGGATTGCCATCCGGGTCACCCCCACCAACGCGAGCCGCCACCGTGATCTCTTTGATGACCTTGGTGAACAATTTCCCGCGGGCCGCGTCGACAGCGCCCTTCTTGCGCTTGATCGTGGACCATTTGCTGTGGCCGCTCATCCGATTTTTCCTCTTATCCGATGCAATTCGAGGTTTTTCAAGGCGTCCGGGCATGAATACCGCCCAAGCCGTGGCGTCCAAGCCCTCATGAAACGCCTCGGACTTGTCTCTATTGCTTTCCTCGGCCTCCTCGGCTGTAACAACGACTCACGGTACTTTTGCGTCGCGGACGGTCCAATTACCGACCGTGGCTGCTTTATCTGCCGCGGGGATGCTTGCGAAGAGCAACCCGCTCCCACGCGTGCCGTCTGCATGGACGACGTCGACTGTGCGGTCGGCGAGCTCTGCTCCGATCTCGGATGCATCCGCGAGTGCACGGACGAGCAAGAATGTGTGATCGGCACGACGTGTATCGACGGGTTGTGCTTAAACCCGACCGAGCCCGAACCGCAGCTCGTCTCCGAGCCGGACCCCGATCCTCCCGTCACCCTATGCCAGTTCAACTTCGAGTGCGGCCAATCCCGCATCTGCATCGATGGGCAATGCTTGCTCACGTGCATCGACGAGCCCTGTCCGGAAACGCAGCAATGCACGAACGGTGCCTGCCGCCCCTGCATGGACGAGACGTGCCTCACGAACTGCAACGATGACACGCAGTGTGCCGATCATGAGTACTGCTCGCAGTTTCAATGCATCCCGGATACCCGCCCCGCGACTTTCTGCCCCGAGAACGAATGCCAACCGGGGCGTGTTTGCCGTCGCGGCCAATGCCGGACTCCTTGCGAGACCGACGACCAGTGTGCGCGGATCGACGCCACCATTCGCTTCTGTGCGCCCGTCGAGGGTGAAAACCTGTGCGTCCGGAGCAGCGAAGTGCTCGCTGAGTGTCAGCTCAACATCGACTGCGGGCTTGGTGACGAATGCGTCGACGGCAGCTGTGTCGACGCTTCGGCGTCGCGATGACGGAACGCGGCGCCCTCGCCCCGACCGAATGCTTCGGCCTCGCTTCTACGGAATCGAATCCCGAGGGTTTCGTAGAGGCTGACGCACCCCACATACAAGAAGCCCGCCGAAAACAAGAGCACGAACGGAACGCTCGCCCAGCTCTGCGTGACGAGCGCACTAGTCAAAGTCGCCGTGCAGTAGAGCCCGAATGCGAGCTCGAGGACGTTGTGCCAGGGCCAGCGTCCTCGGTAACGGGTTGGTTTCGCAGCCTCTCCGTCGATCACCCCACGCTTGGGCGTGCGCA